>NZ_CP114784.1:0-1200000 GCF_027359575.1 Prochlorococcus marinus str. MIT 0917
GATATTTTTTCAAGCTTAAGTTACTATTCATTGCGACTGATTAATATTTATTCTGAAAAGAACAAATATATACTTGTATTTATATCTCTAATCCATTGCTATAGCTACTTTTTTGAATAATACAATTCAATTTTACAACTGGGTTCCCAAATTTAAGAATGACTGGTTAAAGTTTTTAGCTAAAATCATATTCCATTAGGTAATGCATGTGCCAACTCGGAATGAGCTATGGACGAAGGTGCAGCAATTACTGCAAAAGAATTTAAGTAAGCCTTCATATGAAACATGGATACGTCCGGCTGAATTCTTTGATTTCAAAGATAACTGCTTGACTTTGCTTGCTCCAAACAGCTTTTCAAGTGATTGGCTAAGAAAAAATTACTCTCATACAATTGAAGAGATTGCCTCTGATATATATGGTTATGAAGTTAAAGTTTACATAAAAGTCAAGGAAGAATTTTCATCAAATAAAAGCAATAAAAAAAAGACTTTTTCAAATGTAGAAAATAATACTATTGATACTCATGAGAATTCAGACGTTAAATCTAATCAAGCCCCAATAAAAAAAAAATTACCGGGTTTGAATCTTCGATATGTTTTTAATAGATTTGTTGTTGGTCCAAATAGTCGGATGGCTCATGCTGCAGCAATGGCAGTAGCTGAGGCTCCTGGTCGAGAATTTAATCCATTATTTATTTGTGGGGGGGTTGGCCTAGGTAAAACCCATCTAATGCAATCTATTGGTCATTACAGGTTGGAAATCGATCCGGGAGCAAAGGTTGCATACGTTTCTACTGAGACTTTTACCAATGATTTAATAGTTGCGATCAGAAAAGATGGAATGCAAGCTTTCAGAAATAGATATAGAGAAGCTGATTTGATATTGGTTGACGATATTCAATTTATAGAAGGTAAAGAATATACTCAGGAAGAATTCTTTCATACATTTAATGCTTTGCACGAGGCAGGCAGGCAAATTGTTCTTACAAGTGATAGGCCTCCAAGTCAAATACCTCGTTTACAAGAACGATTGATTTCAAGATTTTCAATGGGACTAATTGCAGATATCCAAGCACCCGATTTGGAGACAAGAATGGCAATATTACAAAAAAAAGCTGAGCATGAAAGAATGCGTTTGCCAAGAGATTTGATTCAGTTTATAGCTGGAAGATTCACCTCGAATATTAGAGAGTTGGAAGGGGCATTCACTCGAGCTGTGGCTTTTGCCTCTATAACTGGTTTGCCAATGACAGTTGAATCTGTAGCACCTATGCTTGATCCTACTGGACAAGGAGTTGAAGTTAAACCTAAGCAAGTCTTGGAAAAAGTCGCTGAGGTGTTTGGAGTCACAGAGGAGGAAATGCGTAGTCCAAGTAGACGAAGACCTGTCAGTCAGGCAAGACAGGTTGGCATGTATTTAATGCGCCACGGTACAGATTTAAGTCTTCCTCGTATCGGAGAGTCTTTTGGCGGAAAAGATCATACAACAGTTATGTATGCCATTGAACAAGTAGAAAAGAAACTTTCGAGTGAGCCACAATTGGCCAGTCAAGTTCAAAAGGTTAAGGATCTTCTTCAGATTGATTCACGAAAACGTCGTTGAATTTAATATGTGGTATTTGGAGAAATTTTAGAGTCTCAATTAAAGTGTATAGGATTTTGATCTAGCCTATTTCTTGTAGGTATTTCAGGACCTATATCACTACCATCAATATTCGCTGTGCGTTCAAGAGCTTGTCTAAACAATCTTCCTGATAGTAAAGGCATGTCTCTGGGGACTGAGATTCTATCTCTGAGGTAGCGTAAGGCAGAGGCACTATCCCTCTCTGGAGGGCAATCTTTTTTTGAAATCATAGACGTTAAGGCTGCTCTCAATGGCTGATCAAATAATTTATTTTTCATTGGACTAACAGCAATGATTCTTTCTTTATGTCTAATCACTCTTTGTAAAGCCAATGCCTCAAATTGTTGTTCAGATTCTTGATCAACTTTAAAATTTTTTAGTTCTAATTGTCCTAATCCATAACCCATGTCAATGTTTTTTGCAAATAATTGTTGATTTGTATTTGAATAAGTAAAGCAACCTCCCATTTGAGGAGGTAAATCATGAGCATGAGTATGAAAATCTCCTTGGGTTCCTCTGTATTCCTGAAGTTTTTCAAGATTTTTAAGCCATTTATTGATAAAAGGGTGCTCTTCTCTTAATGCGTATCCTTTGTAGTAAGCCAAAGATGCATTCATTCTTTCAACATATGGAATAAAAATGACATCTGCTGATCCAGGCTTTTCGCCACTTTCTGTTGAGATGGGTGTGAGCCATCCTGAAGCATTCTTTTGTAGTTCTTTTTCAAATTTCTTTGCAACATTTTTGAAATACTCTTTCTTTTGTTCTTCTTGGACCTGGAAAAGAGAGTTGCGACACAACCAATTACACCAAGATGAGAATAATTCTCTTTCAAGTCTCCGATGCTCTAAGACTTTCTTCTCGTTAAGCGATTGACCTAGAGGCCCATAAATTTCTTCTAACACAAATAGGATCTCATCACTTTCTGTGATTACATGATTTTCAATTTCTATTGCAGGGAGCATTCCTGAGGGAACTTTTGTTAAATACCATCTTTCCTTTTCTCCGTAGCAACGCATGGTTACTTTTTTAATCCGGTAAGGAATTTTTTTAAGCTCTAACCAAATCCAAACTTTTTGGCAATAAGGACACCAAGCATGATTGTCTCTGTAAAGAGTAACAATTGCCTCGGACTCATCTTTATTAAAAAGACGAAGTGAGGAATATGGATTGTTTAACCCATTGATTTGATCAATGGGATCAGCTGCATATATTGCTAATTCTTCCCAACTCATTGCATTTCTGGTTGGTTTCATTTATTTCAACGAGAATAGAGAAATAATACTAGGTTGCAAAATTGAAAAGGTCTTTTGATTTAATTGTCATTGGTGCAGGATCCGGTGGATTAGCTGCTGCAAAGAAAGCAGCCAGTTATGGAGCATCTGTAGCAATCGTCGAGGGCGATCTTGTCGGAGGAACGTGTGTAATAAGAGGTTGTGTCCCTAAAAAATTATTAGTTTGTGGCTCTTCTCTATTCGAGAGTTTTTTGTCTGCACCATCTTATGGTTTTGATTTTGATAATTTAAAGATCAAGTCAGAGACTTTATTAGCTAATGTTCGAAAGGAAGTGCAGAGGCTGAATGAATTACACGAGAATTTTCTAAATAAGGCTAATGTTGAGCTTTTTAAAGGTTGGGGTGAGTTTAAAAATTCAAATTGTATCGCAATTAAAAATCGAATAAATGGAGAGACTTTAAATGAACTTTATGGAGAAAGAATTTTGATTGCAGTGGGAGGCAGACCTCAAAGACCAAATATTGAGGGTGCATTTTTAGGTTGGACAAGTGATGATATGTTTCTTCTTAAAAGCTTTCCGAAAAAAATTACAATTGTTGGTGCAGGCTATATTGCTTGCGAATTTGCATGCATATTGCACGGTTTAGGTGTTGAGGTTGCTCAATTAGTTCGAGGTGATCGGATTTTAAGAGGATTTGACTTTGAACTTTCTTCAGCACTAACCGAGGCAATGAAAAATAAAGGAGTTAACATAAACTTTGGTGAGAATATTTCTTCACTAAAAGGAACTCCTGGAGCTTTAATTATAAAAACAAATACAGGTAAAGAGCTTGATTCGAATGGATTGCTTTTCGCTACTGGTAGAAAGCCATTTTTAGAGGGGTTGAAGTTAGAACAAGCGGGTATAGAAACTCTTGAAAATAAAATTAAAGTTGATAGTGAAAGTAAAACAAATATTTCTAATATCTTTGCTATTGGAGATGTAACTGACAGGATCAACTTGACACCTGTCGCAATTGATGAGGGTAGAAAGTTTGCTGATAGAAATTATGGTAAATCAGCTCAAAAGGTTAACTATGATTTTGTTCCTTATGCTGTATTTAGTCAGCCTGAAATAGCTTCTGTGGGCATAACTGAAGAGAAGGCAATCCAGTCGTTGGGAAAAGATAAAATTGAAGTATATAGATCAATATTTAGACCCTTATCCAAATCATTGCCAAAGACTGGCCCTAAATGTATTTTAAAGCTAATAGTTGATAAGAATAATAATAAAGTTTTGGGATGTCATATGATTGGTGAAAATGCATCCGAGATTATTCAGATGGCATCAATCTCACTAATGCTAGGAGCTAAAAAATCTGATTTTGATAATACAATGGCATTGCATCCTACAATAGCCGAGGAATTCGTGACAATGAGATGATTTATGTAAAGGTATTAGTTATTAGAACTTTTTCTTAGCCTTAACCAGTAAGCAATTGTCTTATATATAATTATTATTATTGATAATGATATGGCTATAAAAACTAATTCTTTGAATGCTGAATGTAAAGTTGGTAGGGTGAGAGGTATTATTTTGTCTGCAATGTAAAGTATATATAATCCTAATAAAACGCCACCTTCTCCTCTACTTATTATTCCTTTTGTCCAAAAAATTGGCATGCACGCAAATGTAGTAATTACCATGATAGGAAGATCCTTAGTTATAAGTAAATTCTCAACCACTAAACCACTGCCTCCAGATAATACAGAACAGCTACCTAAAACTAGTAATTGATTTAATAAACAACTTCCAATTACGTTGCCTATTGCTAGATCAGTTTGACCACGAATAGCGGCCACTAATGACGTAATCAACTCAGGTAAAGAGGTGCCCAGCGAAACTATCGTTAACCCAATTATGGCCTCGCTTACACCTAGTAATCCTGCAATTGTAGATGCGCCTTCTATTAACAGCCGTGATCCAAGAGTTAGCAAGAAAATACCACCTAATAATTTTACGCCTGCATTTAATAAACTTGTTGAGTCTTTTTCTATATTGATTTTTGGCTCTGCTTCTTGGGTTTTTTGAGGCTCCTCTCTTGCTGTGCGAATTTCCCAAGTGGTATTTATTATCAGCGCAACTATCAAAGCTAATCCAAATTGCCAAGTTATCAGCTCTGAAGCGGCCATCCCCCAAACAGCAGTTGAGACTGCTAAAAGAAGAGGAATGTCTCTCCTTACAAGACGACTTTCAACTCTTAAAGGTCGTAAAAGTGCACTTCCTCCTAGAACTACCATCACATTGAAAATATTGCTGCCAACAATGTTGCTCAAAGCCAGACTATCTGATCCAGTGAGGGAGGAGTTAACACTCACAAATAGTTCAGGTGCACTTGTCCCGAGAGATACTATTGTTAAGCCAATTACTAGTTGAGGGATCCCAAGGATTAAGGCTAAAGCGACAGATCCTTGAATAAAGAACTCTCCTCCGCTAAAAAGTAAAAGTATCCCAGTAATAAGCTCTAAAAATGACAATAATATTGATGGCATAATCGATTAATTTATTGAGAAACTAAATTAGTGAATTAATTTATATTATTTTCTTTTGGTATTATCCTAATATCTTAGCCCTTTATTGATACTTGAAGACTTATAGATCAAGTTTGCATAAGATATACATTGAAAAAGCTTTAATCCTGTGATTGCTTCTGTTAATCAAATCTCATTATTAAAGCCGGATGATTGGCATCTGCATTTGAGAGATGGAAAGATACTTAAAGGTGTTTTAAGTCATACAGCAAATGTGTTTTGTCGTGCAATCATCATGCCTAATCTTGATCCGCCAATAACTACTTTAAGCCAAGCACAAGAGTATAAAAAAAGAATTATCCAGTCTATCCCTGTAGGTGTTTCTTTTACCCCATTAATGACAGCGTATCTTACAGATGATATGCCTGCGGAGGTCTTAGAGAGAGGCTTTAGAGAAGGTGTCTTCCATGGAGCAAAGCTCTATCCAGCTAACGTGACAACTAATTCCTCGTATGGGGTTACAGATATAAATAAAGTCGACAATTTATTTGAGACGATGGAAAGAATTGGTATGCCATTATTGATTCATGGAGAAGTGACCGATTTCAATGTTGATGTATTTGATAGAGAAGCTGTTTTTATTGACCGTCACCTTAAACCATTATTACGAAGATTTTCATCACTTAAAGTGGTTTTAGAACACATCACGACCATTGATGCAGTTGATTTTGTAGAAAACAGTGAGTTTGATATAGCCGCTACAATCACACCTCATCATCTACATATCAATCGAAACGCAATGTTCAATGGTGGGTTAAGGAGTGATTTTTATTGCTTACCCACAGCTAAACGTGAAATTCATCGTATTGCTTTAAGACAAGCGGCTACCAGCGGTAAACCTTGCTTTTTCCTAGGAACTGATTCAGCACCTCATACCCGTAGATTTAAGGAAAGCTCATGTGGATGTGCGGGAATCTTTAATGCCCCTTTTGCTTTGGAAAGCTATTTGAAAGTTTTCGAAGAAGAAAATGCCCTAGATAGGTTTGAAGCTTTTTCAAGTATCAATGGAGCAACTTTTTATGGATTACCTTTAAACACAGAGAGAATAACATTAGTTAAAAAAAATATTTCCGTACCTCAAATGATTGACGTTGGATTAGATGGTGATCCCAATGATTTTGTAAAACCATTTCATTCAGGAGAAACTCTTCGCTGGGCAATTGAGCATGTTTAGTGAGATTGGTGAATGAGTCTTCCCATAATTATTTAACTCTAGATATTCTTAAGAGTACTGATTTAAGCACATACGTTTACGCTAATATGTGAATGGCTTAGAGTTTAATCTCTAGCATTGTGATAACCCTTGCTATTACTGGGGAGTGTGGCGGAATTGGTAGACGCACCAGACTTAAAATCTGTTGGCCGCTTTTTGGCCGTGGGGGTTCAAGTCCCCCCACTCCCATGATCTTTTCTATCTCGATTGTGTGTTTAGTCCCTTTTGGCTTAATGGGAGCTGTTAATCCGATAATTACATTATCTGCTTATGCGGTATTGGGAGGGGTGTATTTATTGGTAGTTCCTTTATTTCTTTTTTATTGGATGAATAATCGTTGGAATGTTATGGGAAAGTTAGAACGACTTTTTATATATGGACTTGTGTTTCTTTTCTTTCCTGGAATGGTTTTGTTTGCACCGTTTCTTAATTTAAGAATGAATGGAAAAGCGGAGTCTTGAACTTTGACAAGAGCACAGGTTTTTCAAATAGGTTTGCTTGTTTTTGTTTTAGGCGGCTTGGGATATGAAGTCTTTCAGTTACTTGGATTTGAATCAATATCAGCTGGTATTGCAGCACAGTCAATATTAATTTTAATTATTTTTGCATGGACCGCTTCTTATCTATTCAGGGTTTTTTCTGGGAATATGACTTTTATGGAGCAACGTAAAAGATACAGAGAGGCTTATGAAAAATTGACTGATGAAAAAATTAGAGAAAAGTTTGAGTCCATGACAGAAGAAGAAAAAATTGAATTACTAAAAACTGTTCAGGAAGAAAGTATTGAACAAACTTAAGTTTTAATTACTAAATCTCAATAATTTTTTACTCTTAGGGATACAAAAATGATAAAAAAGAGAGATACCTAAGGCTTAGAACATTGAAAAGTACAAATATTAGTAGGTCTTTTTCCAAAATAAAAAAGGAGAAAAGAATTGCATTAATGCCTTTCCTTATGGCAGGTGACCCTGATTTGGAAACTACAGCAAAGATTTTGTTAGAACTTCAGGCAAATGGTGCTGACATGATTGAGCTAGGCATTCCATACAGTGATCCTTTGGCAGATGGACCGATTATTCAATTAGCAGCTTCTCGAGCTCTCTCTGCGGGAACTTCTCCTGACAGGGTTTTTAAAATGTTGTCTGAATTGAGAGATCAATTGACAATACCAATAATTTTATTTACTTACTCAAATCCACTTATTAATAAAGGTCTGGAAGAATTTTGCTTACAAGCTTCAAAAGTAGGTGTTTCAGGACTTGTCGTTCCCGATCTCCCTTTGGAAGAAGCAGAAAAGCTCTCTAAGATAGCTGAATCTGAAGAAATTGATTTGGTTTTACTTGTTGCCCCCACAACACCCAAGGACCGTATGAAAAAAATTGCAGCGACTTCTAATGGATTTACTTATCTTGTTAGTGTTACTGGGGTAACAGGTGAAAGGTCTTCACTAGAAGATAATGTTGAGACTCTTGTTAAACAACTAAAACACTCTTCATCTAGTCCAATTGCTGTAGGCTTTGGAATCTCGGAGGTAAAACATATTCAACAAGTTAGAGAATGGGGAGCTGATGGTGCAATTGTTGGTAGTGCCTTAGTCAAAAGAATTGCTAATGCTTCTATCGGAATGAAAGTCGAAGAAGCCGGTTCTTTTTGTAAGGAACTAAGAGCTGCGACTAACTAATATTTTTTTAAATAGAAACAGATCAATCTGAATATTGAATTCTTTTCTATGTTTTATCTTGAGAGATATTGTCATTACTTAACTTGAAAACTATGGATCAATTTGTACTTTGGGGGTCTTACTGTGAAGATGCTCTAAAAAAGAGAACACCTTTTAGGGAAGAGCATTTACACAGACTCTCATTATTTAAGAAAGAAGGTATTTTAATAACATTAGGACCGACAAAATGTAATAGATATGTTTTTGGGATCTTTAAATCTGATGATATTGAGCATCTAAGAAGTCTTATCAAAGAGGACGTTTACTGGAGAGAGGGAATATGGACTGATTTCGAAATTTACTCTTGGACCCAAGCCTTTTGAGCTTGTTCCCAGACCCAGTTGGCTACAATTTGATCACCATTGTCTCCTAGCTTGTCTTCGTATCCACCCATTATTCCTGTCCCTTGTCTAGCTATCTTCGCTATAGCTTCTGGATTGTCAATTCCATTACGCTTTAATGATGAAATCTTCAAATTCTTTGATCTTCTGATTATGTTCCCGCCATTAATGTGACATCCAGCACAGTTATGTTTAAAAAGATTTTCCCCTAAATCTGCCTCAATAGCATTGAGCTCTTTCGGCAAACTTAAATAAAAAAATGTGCAACAAAAACTGATTAGAAAAAAACCTATTAATTTTATGAAAAAAAAATACAAGTTTTTTTTCATAGTCTTGTAAATCTTATTTTTTGAAATTAATTTTTGAAAGATCCTCACAAATCTCGTCAAGAAGATCAAGTTGTCCAGAAGAATTTAATTCAATGTTTTTCTTTGTTTTCCCTTCTCCACCGTTTGTCCATAACTCTTCAACTTCACAAAGTCGATTAGCAATTTTTGGGATTCCACCAGAGTTATAATCTTTTTTTAAAGATTCAATTAAAGTTGGCATTCTTGCTGAAGGGAGATTAAGAGTTTTGCAAAGTTCTGATTGTGTTCTACCAGTCTGCTTCAACCAATCTTTGATAAGAAGAATAAGATCTTCTTCCATATCTTTTGACCAGCGCTCTTTGCTCATAGTGGAAACCATTTATCTAACTTAGACTTTGCTCTGAACTTTATCTCTGGAGTGATGTGATGTTGCCAAAGGCTTATTACAGCGGTTAGAGCCACAAGATCATCGCTAAAACCTGAGGCAGGAATGAAGTCGGGAATTAAATCAACAGGAACAATTAAATAAGTAAGTGCTCCCATTATCGATATTCTCACTTGGGGAGGAGTTGAGTTGTCAATGATGAGTTCAAATCCCTCTAATGCTGGCTGTGCAATAACTCTGCCTGCTCTTAATAAGATCTTTTTAAGTAAGCCCTCGTCGATAACAGAACTTTCAATTACTTCTGCTTCAAATACTTCTTTATTTGAGTTTCTTGAACTAACCACAATTAAATACTTGTCTCTAAAAGACCACTTTGAATCCCTGTCTTTCTCAATTTCCTTAATGCACGTTGTACAACTTGTCTGCAATATTCCCTGCTGCAATTCATTTGTCGTGCTACTTCTGCTAACGTCCTCCATTCATTAGATCCATCTAGGCCAAATCGAAGACTTAGTATCGTTCTCTCCTTAGGTGTGAGATTTGATTTGTCCAATAATGACCAAGCAGAAGCACTTCTTTCCGCTAATTCTGCTAGTTCCATAGGAGGAACTTCCTCACTCGGAAGAATATCGACAAGCTCTGATGGATCTGCTTTTGATTTGACTGCACCTTGCAAACTTACTGTGATGCTTCTCAATTCGCATGCAAGCAATTCTTCTACTTCCTCTAAAGGAATTTTCATTTGTATTGCTATTTGGCTAGTTGAGGGATGAACTCCAAGTTCTTGCATTAGTCGAGACTTGGCAGCACGAAGTTTTGTTAGTTTTTCATTTATGTTTACAGGGATTCTTATGGTTCTACTTTGTGTTGACAGCGCTCTATTTAATCCTTGCCTAATCCACCAGTATGCGTAAGTTGAAAACCTATGACCTCTTTTGGGATCATATTTCTCTACAGCTCTTGTTAAGCCTAAGGTACCTTCTTGAATCAAATCAAGAAGGTCAAGACCTTTACCTTGATAGCGTTTGGCCAAGTTCACAACAAGCCTCAAATTTGCTGTGATCATTTGATTCTTAGCACGCTCACCTGCTTTAAGTTTTTTCTTTTCTGCGCTTGAGTATTCGCACTCTGGCCCATTGCCTCCAGCTTGTTGGCAGCGTTCATTAAGTGCAACCATTGCTTGCACTTCTCTACCCATTGTGAGCTCTTGCTCTGGTGTGAGCAATTGGTGTCTTCCTATTTCTCCAAGAAAGTCGCTTAATGAACTCACGATTTATTCCTCCTTGTATTTATAACCTAGAGAGAAATGGTTTACTTTCAATAGGCGTAATAAAGTGTTCGGAATTTATTAGTTGTCCTTTATATATTCTTAACGCCTTCAGTAGGTCAATTAAGCTAAAAGAATTTTTTGATATTTTTCACTTGGATCCTTTAAAAAGCGTTTAAATAAATTATTTTTTTTAATTAATATATCTCAAAACATACTAGTATCAATGAGTTTCTTAAAGTAGTTTTTTGATCTATAAAACTCTTTAAAGATTTTTTAGTCTCGAATAATTATTTTTAAACGCTACACCGGATTTTATGTAAAGGATAATTTACCAAAGATATAAGAAAAATGTTGATTGTTTTTTTTTCTCTTTCAAGACTTTTTTATGAATACAATCCATTGTCTTTCTACCAAAGAAACTTATTTAAAAGTAAAAAAAATAATATAAGAGTTGGTTCTTTTTCTACTGATTTCTTCTTGGAGCACCTCTTCTTTTAACTAAAACTTTCAGAACTTCTTCCCATGAAACGTTTTGATGGGCTAAAGAAACTTGCATATGGAAAAGTAGATCTGCAGCCTCATTAGCAACTGAAATAGGATTTTTATCTTTACAAGCCATGATGAATTCGGCTGTCTCTTCACCTATCTTTTTTAGGATTTTATTATCGCCTTCCTTCAGAAGACTATTTGTATAGCTTCCCTCCTCAGGATTACTCTTACGACTCTCTATGACTTTGAATAATTCACTACAAGCATCAGAAGGAGGGTAAAGAACGTCTTCATTTGTTTCTAAATCTTTAAAGAAACAACTTCTTTTCCCTGTATGGCATGCGATTGAACCAATTTGCTCAATTGATAAAAGTATCGTATCTGAATCGCAATCAGTCCTAATCCCTTTCAATTTTTGAAAATGACCGCTCGTTTTTCCTTTGTGCCAAAGCTCTTTCCTTGAACGACTCCAATAGTGAACCTCACCAGATTCTAATGTTTTCGTAATGGATTCTTTGTTCATCCATGCCATCATTAAAATTGAGCCATCGATCCAATCTTGCGCTATGGCTGGAATCAAGCCATTTTTATCAAAGTGAAGATTATCTATAAAAAGCATTTTAAATTAAGCCAATTAGGCTTTTTAACTCTAATTATTTAAATTTAATCCTCTATTGGTTTTTTATTCATCTTTTTATGACGATTAAAGATATTCCATTTAATTGCTCAAAGCATTTTAAAGACTATCCATGCTCTCACCGTCAATGGAAACATAAAGGACACTGTCGTTATGTTCATGGATACAGTCGAAGCTTTACCTTTTGTTTTGCTTCAAATGAACTTGATGAAAATGGCTTCGTTGTAGATTTCTCAAGTCTGAGACCTTTAGAAGAGCAGTTGAAAGATCATTTTGATCATACTTTTTTAGTCAATTTTGATGATCCTCTTCTTGAAACATGGAAGAACCTTCACTCTAGAGAAGTACTAGATCTTAGAGTTATGAAGAATGTTGGTATGGAATCAACTGCTGAATTAGTTTGGGGATGGGCTAATGATTTATTATTTTCAAGAGAGAAAGGTAGATCTTGTTGTTGGAAAGCAATAGCTCACGAAAATGAAGTTAATTCCGCTAGTTATACCCTCTTCCCAAAGTGGTTTAAACCTTAATAAAGTAAGAGTTCTTGTTGAAATGAAATTAATATTTTAAGTTTTTAGTTGAAAATTAATTTTGATTCTTTATTCTCTATCTTTATAGTGCTTCCTTCTTTATATTTGCCTTTAAGAATATATTTTGCTATTTCACTTTCTAATTCTTTTTGAATAACTCTTTTTAAGGGCCTAGCACCATAGCTTGGGTTGTATCCAATTTCAGTAATCAAAGATAGGACATCATCATCAATATCAAGCTCGATTCCTTTTGCTTCTAGCCTTTCTCTTAAACGATTTAATTGCAAATCGACTACTTTAAGTAGAGTTTCTTTTTTAAGTGGTTCAAAATTAATTATTTCATCAAGTCTATTTAGAAATTCAGGCCTGAAGTTTGATTTCAGTTCTTGATTAATAAGTTCATCTATATTTGTCGACGAATTATTAGTTATATCCTTATCAGAGATTAATTCGCTGCCTAAATTACTAGTGAGAATAATAATAGTGTTTTTGAAATTAGTTGTTCTTCCTTGCCCATCCGTTACTCGGCCCTCATCAAGTATCTGTAGCAATACATTGAAAACATCTTTATGTGCTTTCTCAATTTCATCGAAAAGCAAAACGCAATAAGGTTTTCTTCTGATTGCTTCTGTTAATTGTCCACCTGCTTCGTAACCAACGTAACCAGGAGGAGCACCAATTAAACGACTTATAGAGTGTTTTTCCATATATTCAGACATGTCTATTCTAATTAGAGCATTTTCACTATCAAAAAGTTGAGAAGCCAAAGCCTTAGATAATTCAGTTTTACCGACGCCTGTCGGTCCTAAAAATAGAAAACTTGCTATTGGTTTATTTGGATCACTAAGTCCTGTCCTTGATCTTTGTATGGCAGATGATATGGATTGGACGGCTTTATTTTGACCAATAACTTTTTTATGCAGCTCAGATTCAAGATTGAGTAATTTTTCAATTTCAGTTTGCGCAAGTCTTTTAACTGGGATAGATGTCCACTTTGCAATAATTTCAGCTACATCATCAGCGACAACCTCCTCTCTCAAAAGTGATTTCTCAGCATTGTGAGATGAATTTTTTAAATTAAGTTCTTTAGATTTTAAATTTTGTTGATAATTCACAAGGGTGCCGTATTCAAGTTCAGCCGCCCTGTTGAGGTCATAATTCCTCTTTGCTTTTTCTATTTCTAATTGTACTTTCTCTATTTCTTCTTTAAGTGTTGAAATTTCTTCGATTGACTCTTTCTCTTGTTCCCATTTCTTGTTAACTTCAATTTGATTTTTTGTTAATAATGCTAGTTCCGTAGTAATTAATTCGAGTCTCTCTTTACTAGAAGAATCTGACTCACCTTGCAAAGATAATTTCTCCATCTCAAGTTGGATGATTTTTCTATCAATCTCATCAATTTCTTCTGGTTTTGATGTTATTTCCATCTTTAAACGTGAGGCTGATTCATCTATTAGATCGATAGCTTTATCAGGTAAAAACCTCTCGGGTATATACCTATCACTCAAAATCGCCGCAGCTATGAGAGCGTTATCAGAGATACGAACACCATGATGGACTTCATATCTTTCTTTTAGTCCTCGTAAGATCGAAATCGTATCTTGGACTGAGGGTTGTTTTACAAGTATTTGCTGAAATCTTCTTTCCAGCGCAGGGTCTTTCTCAAAATGTTCTCTATGTTCATTGATGGTTGTTGCTCCAATACATCTCAGTTCACCTCTAGCAAGCATTGGTTTTAGGAGATTACTTGCGTCCATTGCTCCACCACTCGCTCCTGCTCCGACGACAGTATGAATTTCATCGATGAACAAAATTATTTTTCCTTCTGAATCTGTGACGTTTTTAAGAACTGACTTAAGTCTCTCTTCAAATTCACCACGGAATTTTGCACCTGCTATTAGAGCTCCCATGTCTAAGGAAATTAATTGACGGTCTTCAAGGGCTTTAGGAACATCTCCATTGATAATTCTTTGTGCTAAACCTTCAATGATTGCTGTTTTACCCACTCCAGCTTCCCCAATCAATACGGGATTATTTTTAGTTCTACGGCTAAGGATTTGAATCGTTCTTCGGATTTCCTCATCTCTTCCAATTACAGGATCTAATTTTCCATCTCTGGCTGCAGAAGTTAGGTCTAGGCCGTACTTCTGAAGAGCTTCGTAGCTATTTTCGGCATTTTTCTGGGTCACTTTTTTGTCCCCTCTAATTGAATTTATAGCCTTAATAAGGCTGTTTTTGTTGATTTGATTTTGCTCAAATAACCTATGACAAACTCTCTCGTCATCAAATAGGGAAATCACTAAATGTTCGCTTGAAATAAAATCATCTTCGAATGATTGTTTAATGTTTTTTGCTCTTGAAATTGAAAAAGATATATTTTTGCCAAAGAAAATTGATTCTTGAGCTTTAAGCATTTTTGGTTGGTTCTTTATAAATTCTTCTATTTCTGTAATTAGCTTTCTTATTATCCCGCCCGACCTTTCTATTGTTTTTATTGCGATTTCATTTTTCTTTAGAAGAGACCAAAGAAGATGTTCTGTTTCTAAAGTCTGATGTTTTTCAGTTAATGCTAAATCTTTTGCATCAATGATCCCTTGCCAAGCACTGTTAGTAAAATCATCAGGATTTACCTTCATCCTTTAACTTAATTTTTTCAGTTAGATACTATATCAAGTCTATTGATTGTATAAATATAAGAAAACCGTCCTATTTTGATTTGTCAAAATAAATTTGTGAGATCACTTTAAGCTTTTGGAACTAATTAGTTGAATTCTTAAAATCTTAATTTTAGCTAATTTAGGCATATGATTCATATTGATTAGCCTTTTTAATGAAATTAAAACTCTCCCATTTGATGGCGAATTAACATTTTTTCTAAACTAAAATAAACCATTTGATGTTTTAATTCGCAATAGTTTCTCATCTAAAAAAAATTATGCTTCGTTCTTTTTATTGAATTTCTAAATATATTTTTTCAAAAAAAAAGATGGGGGAGGCCCCATCTTTAATAAATTCTTTTGGAGATTTAGTTTACTACGATTTTTCCAACCATTCCTGCACCCCTATGAGGCTCGCAGTAAAAGTCGTATGTTCCAGCTGTGCTAAAAGTTCTCTCCCAAGACTCTCCTGGAGCAAAAGCTAAATCTGGATGACTTAGATCATCATTTCCGTCAAAAACGGCATTATGAGGAGCAAGTTTGTTGTTTACAAACTTTACGGTGTCGCCAGCGCTTATGTTTAGGGTGCTTGGTTCAAAAGCAAGCATTCCTGCATCGGTGCCAAGCTTAACTTCAACAGTTGAAGCATTCACATTGGATACGCCAATTACTAGAAATGCAAAAAAAGCAAATAACGCTGTTGAAATAGAACGAATCATGAAATTAATTCTTCTCTTTTTATAATTTTACTACGTTAGCTTCTGTTTGACATTTTAGTGTTTAGTTAGACCAGAATTATGTAAAACTTGACTTAGAGTTTTGGCATAGCTGATACCCCCAAAGGTTTCAGGAGAGGTTACGGGCTCATGTATAAAGTGTTTTTGTCTAAGACTAAATCTATCCCAGTTTGTAATTTGAATGGGAAGTAATATAATGAGGAGCTCAACAAGCCAAGTCCAAAGAGGGATTTGAGGGACTTTACTCATTCCTTTCCATTTTAGAAGCGTCTGAATTACTACATCAATACTTATATAGGGTTGCCCTAAAACCAATTTTTTTATTTTAGTGCCAGTAATAGCTTGCGCAGGTTTGAAATTAGAGGTGGCTAAATGCCCGCAAATGAAAGCAATATCTGCCGCGTGAATAAAATGAAACCTTGAAAATAATTTTATCCATCTTGCCAGCCAGATCCATTTCAATGCATCTCTAAGGCCTTTGGTCAGATAACTAGTTGGAAAATTACTTTTTCCGTCTAAACGACCACCAAAAACCAGTGTTGGAAATACAGTTATGATCTTAGTTGCAAGCTCATGTGATTCAAGCTCTCGGAGGCATTGTGCTTTCGTTTGTATATACTCTGTTCCATAGGTAAAAGCTTCCGGTAACAAATTTAAGTTTCTATCAAGAACACTTGCAGTTGAGAAATAAATTATTTGCTTGATATTGGAAGGATTTAGTAAATTGAGCAAATTTTTTACGGCATCAATATTTACTTCTTTCGCTCTTTTAGGATCACCCCAAGCAGTTGCAGTATGAATAACTCTGTTGACTTCTGAAATTTCTTTCTTGAACTTATTTGATTGTCTCAAATCTCCGACTAAAATTTTAATCCTTGGATTTTCTAAATTTATTGAAGTTATTTTTTTTGGATCTCTAACCCATAAAAATAATTCTGAACTTGAATTTTCGATTAGCCAATTTGTTATGTATTGTCCAACACATCCACTTGCACCAGTAATCAGAATTATTTCGTTTTTCAAGATGAAACTTTTATAAGTTCATTGACGTTTTTGCCAGCCTCGAAAAATACTCTTGCATTTTCCTCTGGGGTCCCAGGAAGTATTCCATGACCAAGGTTAAGAATATGTTTTCTACCTTTGGCTTTTTTGACGACATCAACAATTCTTGATCTGATCGCATTAGGAGTACCAAACAAAAGTCCTGGATCAACATTTCCTTGTACTCCTACTGTTTGAGGCAGCCTTTTTAGTCCATCCGCCATATCAACAGTCCAATCTAAAGAGACTATATCTACTCCGGTTTGTCCCATCCTTTCAAGAACTCCGGCACTGCCAGAGATATATAAAATCATGGGTGTATCTGGATGTTTATCTTTTACTAAATTGACTACTTTTTGTTGATAAGGTGCAGCAAACTCGTCATAGTCTTGTGGACTTAATTGTCCTGCCCATGAATCAAACATTTGAACTACTTGGGCCCCAGATTCAATTTGATAGGACAAATAGTTCGCAATTGATTCTGCAAAGTGATTTAAAAGTTGATGCAGTAGTTCTGGCTCTTGGAATGCCATCGCCTTTATAACTGCATAATTTTTGCTGCTTTTCCCTTCTACAACATATGCAGCAAGAGTCCATGGAGCACCTACAAACCCAAGAACTGCAGCCTTGTTCCCAACGCTTTCTCTTAGCCTTCCAAGGACTTCACCAACAAAAGACATGCTCTCTTCTGGTTGAAGAGGCTTTAAGTTTTTTACCTGCTTGAGGCTTCTTATTGGGTCATTTATCAAGGGTCCTTTACTTTCAACGATGTCAAAGTTGATTCCCATTCCAGGAAGAGGAGTCAAGATATCTGAAAAAAGTATTACTCCATCTGGTTGAAAAGCTTTAAAAGGTTGCATTGAAATTTCATAAGAAAGATCGGGGTTTTCGGATCTTTCCCTGAAACTTGGATGATTGTCACGTAGGTCGCGATATACCTTCATGTATCTCCCCGCTTGTCGCATCATCCAAACCGGAGGCCTTTCAACATTTTCTCCGCGAGCTGCACGAAGTAGTAAAGGAGTAGTTTCGGTCATTATTTTGTCCGTTTAATCGAAAAACTTACATGAAGCAGTAACTTGAAAATCATGAAATACGTTCTCTGCAAAAGTTCGTCATACCTTTTGAATTTTTACATCCAGCCGACAGTTGAAATTAGTTTATGAGGCAAGGTTGAAACATTTCTATTCGAGGAAGGTTAATTTTTCTTGGATTTATGCTTTAGAACCAGAACGCTAAGAGGAGGAAGGCAAAGATCTATAGAATTTTCATAGCCATGTATGTTGTATGAATCTGTTGATTTTCCTCCCATATTTCCTATATTTGAGCCTCCATATTGACTCGCATCTGTGTTGAAAATTTCTTCATAGAATCCATCAATAGGCACACCTATTCTGTAATTATCATGGTTTTGAGGGGTAAAGTTTGCCACTATTACTAACCATTCGCCATCAGTTTTTTCTCTTCTCATAAAACTAATTACGGAATTTTTATTATCATCGCAATCAATCCACTGGAAACCGTATTCGTCAAAATCATTTCTCCATAAAGCAGGTTCTTTTTTATATAAAGTATTCAAATCATCTACTAATTTCTGAATTCCTTTGTGAGGTTCAAAATTTAGAAGATCCCATTGTAAATCATCCCAAACATTCCATTCTTGGCGCTGCCCAAACTCCATCCCCATAAATATTGTTTTTTTACCTGGATGTGTCCACATATATGCAAGCAATGCTCGAGTGTTAGCATACTTCTGCCAGTCATCTCCTGGCATTTTGTGTAAGAGATGACTTTTCCCGTGAACAACTTCATCGTGGCTTAAAGCAAGCATGAAGTTTTCGGTAAAGTTATAACAAATGGAGAAAGTAATATTGTTTTGATTGAATTGTCTAAACCATGGGTCAATTTCAAAATAATCGAGCATATCGTGCATCCAACCCATGTTCCATTTTAGGTTGAAACCGAGTCCATCCATGTCAGTTGGTTTGGTTACACCAGTCCATGTGGTTGATTCTTCCGCAATAGAAAGTGAACCTGGAAAATGTTGAAAAAGAACGTGATTAGCCTGTTGTAGGAATCTAACTGCTTCAAAATTTTCATTTCCTCCGTCTGCATTAGGTATCCATTCACCCTCAGGACGAAGATAGTCTTTGTAAAGCATTGAGGCAACTGCATCAACACGTATTCCATCTATATGAAATTGATCAAACCAGAAAATTAGATTTGCAACTAGAAAATTACGAACTTCATTTCGACTGTAATTGAAAATTAATGTGCCCCATTCTTTGTGCTCTCCAATTTTGGGATCTGAATGCTCGTATAGATGGCTGCCATCAAAATAAGCAAGTCCATGCTGATCTTTAGGGAAGTGGCCTGGAACCCAATCTAGAATGATTCCTATTCCCTCTTTATGGCATGAATCAACGAAGGCACGAAACTCATCTGGTGATCCATATCTACTTGTAGGCGCATACCAACCAGTAACTTGATACCCCCATGAGCCATCAAAAGGGTGCTCTGAAATCGGCATAAGCTCGATATGAGTGAAGCCTCTCTCTTTGACATAGGGAATGACTTTATTTGCCAGCTCTTTGTAAGTAAGCAATCTTGAGCCAGGCTTCATATCTGCTGCTGGAACGGGAGCTCTATTCTCTCCGTTTGAGTTAATAAATGGTTCGTCTGAGGAAGCATGCATCCAGCTTCCTAAATGCATTTCATAAACCGATATCGGTTGATCTAAAGGATCCCTATTGTCACGCTTTGATATCCAAGACTGATCGCTCCATTGAAATGAATCGATTTTTGATATGACTGAGCTTTTTGCAGGTCTGACTTCATGTTGAAAACCATAAGGGTCGGCTTTTTCGTAACAATGTCCTTTCTCAGTCCTGATTTCATATTTGTATAAATCTCCCTCATTTAGACCAGGAATGAATAGTTCCCAAATTCCTCCTAGACGTTTTTGCATAGGGTGATGTCGGCCATCCCATGAATTGAGATCACCAATAACGGAAACGCTTTTTGCATGAGGCGCCCATAAGCAAAACATAACTCCTTGCTTTTTATCTATTTCAGTAATGTGAGCACCCATTTTCCGCCATATGTGATGGTGATTTCCCTCCGCGAAAAGATGTCTATCAATTTCACCCATCCACTCTTTTCGAAAGCTCCAGGGATCATGTTGCACATGTTCAATTCCTCCTCTATTTACTTTTATTTGATAATCAGTGCCAGGATCTTTATCTAAAACCCCTTCAAATATCCATTCATGGTTTGGATTTTGAAGCTGAATTTTTGTTCCTTGTGTTATTAGTTCAACTGCACTTGCTTCAGGCATCCATATTCGAGTTATCCATTTATCTTTAAACGGTTGAGGACCAAGAATAGAAAAGGGACTTTCATGTCGGCATTCAGAAAGTCTTTGTCCGTCATCTCTCAAAGAATCTAGAAGGATAGAGACGGGCATGACTTATTGCTGAAATAGCAGGTTAGCTTAATCCTATGTAAGTAAATATTGAACCCCTAAATGGAAATAAGTGACTCAAATTTAAGTTTTGAATTTGAAAGCAATAAAGAAATTGTAGTCACTAAGCAGTGAGGGCTGGGACCTTGGCACAAATATTGTTTTTGACCAGGATTTATTCCAATTGCTGGCCATCCAGATCCTGAGATTGAAATTCTTAAACGATCCCCTGCCTTAAATGTGGCGAGAATTGGTTGAAGTCTGATTTTTCTGGCGCTTTTTTTACCTCTATCACAATTAGCAATTCTGAGTACACCAGTCGAAAGTTGAGTCGCAGTGTTCTTGACCCCACTAGGGATTATTGATAATGCAACGAAAAGATCAAAACTTTCCCTGTCACACTTGGTTTCTAAAAAAAGAGTTGGAATACCCTCCAGCCTAAGATCTTTCAAAATAGGGTTAGATGTAAATACTGCGACATCAGGTCGAATATCAAGCTTAAATCTGTTCGCTTCACCAGCTGTATCACTGAGATGTCCTCCGATTGATGGTATGGGTCTCCATGGGTCATGAACTAAATTCACTTCACTATCTGCTTTTAAATCAGAATTAGGTACTAGGCATCCTTCTAGATGACTTACTGAAGCTAAACCTTCGCTACTAAGATTCCATGTAGGAGTTTTATGTTGAAGCGAAATCTCCCAATTTTTAGTGGTTAGATTCCAAATATTGATTTGAGGGAAATGAATCTCTTTGGTTTTTTCTTTTAAATGAGAATCAAAAAAATCTAACTGGGTGCGTTGTGCACCATCCCACCATTGAAGATGAGTAGCTGGACCAATTAGTAATTTAGGATTCCCTCCTGCTTTCTTAGATTTCTCAAAAATATCTAAAACCCCTTTCAAATGAGGATCCCACCAGCCCCCAATCAGAAGCAAAGGTTTTTTTAACCAGCTATCTAATGGTTCATGGGTTTTCCATAGAGGAGTTTTGCTTGTCGAAAGATTGAGCCATTTATATGCCATCCCTTCTGGGTCATGCTTTTTGAGTAAATCATGACCGTTGCATAAATATTTTTTCGATTCAAGATTTTCACGGATTTCGTGCCAAGCTGCCCAATTACTCTCTCTTTGTGCTTTTTGGGCGGCTAATTGCAAACCCCATCCAATTCCCAAGTGCCACCAAAACGCTCCTCCTTCACAACTCCAATGTTCATTCTCTGAAAGTCCAGTCATTGCAGGGATAATGCAATCAGGCGGAGGAGTGCCTTCCTCCGCAATGAGTTGTGTTAACCCTTGATATGAAAAACCGTATGTGCCTAGCAGGCCGTTGCATTCGGGCAAGGAACGCACCCAATTATGAGTTTGACTAGTGTCTGAAGCTTCTTGACTGAATCCCGAAAATACTCCTTCAGACCCACCTTGACCTCGTACATCTTGTATGACAACTAGATAGCCCTTACTAGCCCACCAAGATGGATGAGCATATGTAATTGTGGATGCAATTTCTCGTCCATATGGCTGGCGCATAAGTAAGACAGGCCATGGCCCATTACCATGAGGAGACCAAATTCGAGATTTTAATAATGTTCCGTCTCTAAGTTGTAAGTCTTCGTCTCTGTATCTTATTGAGTGCATTATTTGTTTTAAAAAGTTTCTGGGCAATAAAGACCCCTTACATACATGGAAAGGATCTCAGCATCAACTTCACTGATATTCTTTTGAGTTGAGATTTTCTGAATAGATTTTTGTGAACCAGCTGAAATGTTTTTTTTATTTAGATCTCTGAAACTTTCACAAATAGACTTTGCTTCATCAGAATTCCTTTTTACACTCTCAAGAAGTCTCGATTGAGCCATTACACCTTGACTGATTCCAAATGATGTAAATATTAAAGTGATTAGTAAACCATTCATTTCCTTAGTTTACCTAGTTTATTTTGAATTATTTATATTCTATTCTCTAATTGTTCTTGGGTAAATTAAATAATGTTTTTTTTGCTTTCTCTATTAAAAAGTGAGCTTTTTTTAGATCTATTATTGGAATTCTTCCTGTTCGAAGAATTCTCTCAAAGCGACCAGTCTTTTGAACTAGCTCTTGAGGAGAAAGTCGTGAAATGGCCTTGTTAGAAATTAATCCTGAGTGCATCAACAAGGCTGCTTCGTTAAGTTGAATATCTAAAGTACATATAAAATACGCTATGCATTTAAGTCTTTTTACATTTCGAACACTACCCAGACTTCCATCTATTAGATGATTTATTTGTTCATCACTAATAGATAATAAAGAATCCCATGTTTTTATATTATTTGATAAGAGTATTTTTTCTTCTTGATAAAAGGTTTTAGGAAGATCTTTCAACAATGATTTATTATTCATCAGTCTCTAATGAGGTAATTTCTTCAATATGAGCATTATTCGAGAAAGATTCACTTGCAGAGTAATTTCTGTCTGGTAATTCTATTATCTTAGATTCTTTTAAATCATTTATTAATTCACCTAGAATAATTGGTTTACTTATTCCATCACCAGCTGATTCTATTTTTCTGAGCCTGACTTTGACCTGAGCGCCATTTCTTCCTCCTCCTTTCAAATTACCAGCTATTTGTAACAATGTTGGTTTGATAGCTTCTTTTGGGAAATCATTTGATGCTTGAGCAACAACTAAATCAAATCCATTGTCATAAACAATAGGAGCATATTTGTAACCTTCGACATTAAAAGGAGGAGTATAACTTTGCTCAAACGCCCAACAACTGGCAGATAGTAAAAGTGTGAAAATTGTTGTCCCAGTTAGTCGGAATTTAATTCCCCAGTTAAATAGATAACCCAAAACAGTCAAGACACCAAGTCCTGAGCCTCCCCAGGCGAGCCATTTCGTAATATCTTGGATAAGTTCACTCATAGACATAGGCTGGTTTCTCCTGAATTCATTCTTTATAGTTTGTTGGCTCCCCTAAGTTTGAGAATAATGTTTCATGGGAGATGAGTGGAGTTCTAAAAGATTAAAGCGATGGGGACTTGCTGGAACCTTTGCGGCGTTGGGTGGCGTTTTGATTTGGAGTGGTGCAGATCTACTAGTAGATAGGACTATAAGCCGCTTTTCTCCACAAATAGAAAAAACATTATCTAATTCATTAGGTCATCCTTTAAAAATAGGTTCATACAGGGGGCTTAGGCCATGGGGAATTGAGTTGGGGCTAACAAGGATACTTCCAGTTATTAAAGATTCTTCCTCAGTTAGCATTGCAAATTTAACAATTAAATTTGCTCCTTTTGCGAGTTTATTGAATTGGCAACCAGTTGCAATATTTAATCCAAAAGGAACGGAAATTATATTAAGTAAAAATGATACTGGTTCGTTTTGGGTTGTTCCCCAGAATGATAATCCTAAAAAAATTAACCTTCAGCTAAGATTTAATTTAAAAGAACCAACTAAAATTGTATTTAATCCTGGGGATACGACATTATTAGCTAAAGGTAATCTATCTCTCAATCTTGGTAAGAAAAAGATTTATGGTGCGATTAATCTAGACTCCAAAAAACAAGGAAGCCTCTTTCTCGCAGGAAAGGGGTATTGGGATGGCATAGAATTTCAAACTAAAGTAAAAATCAATAAACTTAGTCTTGGAATCTTTGAGGGAGTTTTAGGAAGTAATTCTAATATTATTTCTAGAGGAAATATAAATGGAAGTATAAAGTTGGGAGTAAAGAAAGGCTTAATAAGTTGTAAGGGTGATTTATTGTTTAATAATTTAACTTTAAGAGGAGGACCTTTAAGAGATACCTTGTCTACAAATAATTCAAAAATACAATGTGATAATAAGAAGTTTAAGTTAATTGAATCTAAATGGAATTATGGATATTGGGATATATCTAATTCATCTGAAATACCATTTTATAAAAAAGATAAAACTTATATAAATTCTGTAACTTCTATTAAAATTAAAGATTTCGATCATAAACCACTTACTTTGAAATCAAAATTACCGATTTCGTTCGTTGATAGACAATTTATTCCTGGAGAAATAAATGCTAATTTTAATTTAGAATCTTTTCCTTTAGGTGCTTTAAATCCAATACTAAATACATCATTATCGGGAAAAATAAATACAAAAGGTGATTTTCAGGGTCCCTTATCTTCTCTGAACTCTACTATTAACCTTTCTTTAGAAAATCCACAAGTTAATGGTATTCGATTAAGGGAAAAATGGACAGGTTCTTTTATTCGAATTCCAAGTGAAAAAAAATGGGGTAGTTTGAACATGGAATCAGAAGGTGCTTCTATTCCTGGAGATCTTCAAATTAACTTTAAAAAGGATGGTAATTTTAATGATTTAAATCTCAATAGATTAGGAGGTAAAATAAGTCTAAATCCTAAATCAAATGTTTTTGAATGGGATGCCTATAAATTCAGATTAGATAGAGTAGAGGTGGCTTTCCCACCTGAGAAAAGTTTTAAACGAATCTTTGGGGAAGTGTCAGGTAATGGAATATTTTCTCTTGATCCATTATTTCTTAATGGTGATTTGAATTTAGATTATTTTAGATTATTAGGTTTTAAATTAAAAAAGGCAAGCATTAAAGGTCAAATTAAGAATTCAGAAACTAATTTAAAAGGTGTATTAATACCATCTGAAAATGGAAAGATTAAATTTGATATTAATAATGGGTCCGAATTTTCATTGTTAGCACAAGTCAAGGAGGTAAGTTCTAGTTGGATTGCTGCTACAGCTTTAGAGTTTCCTAAATTAGGATTGAAGTATTCAGATGCAATTGGTAAGGCTGAAGATTTAGAAAAATTTATAATTGGTTATCCAAATAGTTCTATAGATAGTAAGTTCAAATTTTTAAAAAGGTCCCAAGATTCATATAGAGAAGAGATCTCTAAAATAAATAACCAGAACATTATTAATCCTTATGATCTTAATGGCAATATTAATGCTGATATTAAATTAAGTGGCCGAAACCTATCTAATTTAAATTTAGAAGCTAAAGCCTTTGGTAAGGTTTGGACAAACAAATTGAAGAGTATTAATTCTAATGAAATAAAACCTTTTAACGCAACTTTTAATGGAAATCTAGCTTCAGGTTTTGGAGATTTCTCTTTGCTTAATCTGAATTTTTCATTATTATCTTTATTTGCGCCAATACCTTCGGCAATTAATGGGTATTTTGGTTTAAAGGGCAATTATAGTTTAGGTAATTTTACCCCAAGAGTTACAGCGGATTTAATTATTAAAGATACAGTGATTTATAACAGAAATATTATTTTAGATAATGGAAATATTTTACTTAAAGATAATTATCTAGAGTTTGATATCGCTCTAAGGGATAAAACTTCGGCAAATTCTGTTAATTTAGGTGGAACCTACCCATTAATTAGTTCCTACCCTATTGATATAAAGGTTGAAAGTCATGGAGATGGGTTGGCGTTTTTGACTGGGCTAACGAAAGGGAATGTATCTTGGACCTCTGGGACAGCTGATCTAAGTTTGTTGATTAGGGGAACTCCTGCAAAACCGCTTGCGAATGGTTTTTTTGTTTTAAAAAACAGTGAGCTACTTTTTCAAGATAAAGAAATTAATAATTTGAATAGCACAATAGTTTTTGATTTCAATCGACTTGAAGTCCGTAATCTCAAAGCGAATATAGGAGCAGCAGGTATCATTAAAAGTCAAGGTGGAATATCTTTATTTGATTCACAATTAAGTGAAAGTGAGCCATTGGCTCTTTCTATAGAAAAAACACGTATTAAAACAGCATTCACTGACGTCAGCGCCTCATCTAACATTGTCGTTAAGGGATCTATTTTGAAACCTCAATTAGCAGGTGAAGTCTTTATTTCAGAAGGTTCGATTTTTGCTAAAAGAGCTAATAATTCAGATCAGACTACATCTAAAAAATCGGACCATTCTAAGGTCAAAATAATTCATAGATTACCAGAACAAAACTGGAACCGTAGGGAACCCCTGGTTTTGTTTATTCAAGATGAAGATGCACCTGCAAGTCGAATGGTCAGTGCAGGTTTGCCTAGTGGGTTTGAAACAATACTCTTTGATAATTTAAAGCTCGTATTGGGTCCTTCATTACGATTGGTTGCTCAACCTTTGGCAAGCTTCGAAACAAATGGATTCCTTCTCTTAAATGGTGCTTTTGACGAGACACTTGATGTTAGTGGAGTTATTAAACTTGTTAGTGGCTACGTTAATCTCTTTACGACTACTTTTAATCTAGATCAAAGTGAACCTAATGTAGCCGTATTCGTTCCGTCTATGGGCTTGGTTCCATATGTTGACGTGACTTTGAAAAGTCGTGTTCCAGATAATGTTAGAGACGTTAGCAATTTTTCCTCTAATGGTATGGCATCATTTGGTATTGGAGGATCTCGTTTCGTAAATGTCGAAGTGACGGCCTCTGGGCCTGCAGATCGTATTAGTGAAAATTTTCAATTGAGAAGTACTCCATCTTTGGGAAGAAGCGAGTTGCTAGGACTTATAGGAGGTAATTCTCTTGCAAATCTAATAAGTAGTGGAGGTAATGGTGATGTGCTTGCTAGCTTTTTGAATAGATCTTTTGCTTCGTATCTTCAAGGCAATATCAATGGTTTTTTAAGTGATAGACTTCAAATTTCTTTGTATCCTGCATATATAAATGGAGCAGATTCAGAGGATGATAGTAGTGATAGCAGTTCTTCAAGTACTGATCAGGAAGATACGAATTTTCCAGGTCAACAGGCATGGGTGACAGAAATAGGTGTTGACCTGAACGATAAAATTAATTTCTCAGTTCAGGCTGCTCCTAACAGACAAGATATTCCACCGAAAGGGAATATTACTTTTCAAATGAATCCCAACGTAGGTTTACTAGGCTCATTTGATAAGAATGGGAATTGGCAAAGTCAGCTCCAACTCTATTTTAGATATTAATTAAATGAATAATTGGATAAAAATGACTTAATTAAAAAATTCTCAGTTAGATAGATTTTTATCTTTTTTTATTGCTTGATTCGCCATTAAAGGAATATTTTAAAGATAGTGAAAAATTATCTTTAATTAAATAGTTGATCTAAGCAAATGAGTACAAACTTTTCAGTTCCTGATCCTACGCCTCAGCTAATAAAAGTAGCAGCGAGCGCAAAAGAATCTTCTATCTTACTTGGTCAATCCACTAATGAACAAAGGTGTGAGGCTTTGACTAAAATGGCAAATGCTTTGAATGATAATGCCGATAAGATATTGAAAGCAAATATTCAAGATCTTGAAAGATCAGAAAAAGAAGGGTTGAATAAATCACTTTTATCAAGACTTCAGTTAACTAAAAGTAAACTCAAAGGGTGCATTGACGGGGTTCTAAAAGTTTCAAATCTTGCAGATCCAATAGGTAATAGACAACTTCATAGGGAATTGGATGAAAACCTTATTCTTGAGAGGGTGACGGTTCCATTAGGAGTCTTAGGAGTGATATTTGAATCAAGACCAGATGCATTAATACAAATAGCATCTCTTGCTGTTCGTTCTGGTAATGGAGCTTTATTAAAAGGAGGAAGTGAAGCAAAAGCCACAAACCAAGCAATAATGGATTCGCTTGATAAGGGGTTAAGCCAATCAAGCGTGGGTTCAGGTGCGTTGTCTTTGCTCACTACACGTCAAGAAAGCTTAGGCTTACTTCGTTTAGATCGGTTTGTGAATTTGATAATACCTAGAGGTAGTAATGAGTTAGTCCAATTTATTCAAGAAAATACACGTATCCCTGTCTTAGGGCATGCTGATGGAATTTGTCATTTATATGTAGATGACTCTGTAGATATTGATAAAGCTATTAGCATAGCTTTAGATAGCAAGATTCAATATCCTGCCGCTTGTAATGCCATTGAGACATTATTACTTCACCAAGATGTTGCCGAGATGTTTTTGAAAAAAGGGTTGCCAATTTTTTCTAGTGCAGGAGTTACTCTTAAGGGAGATGCAAAGAGTCAAGCTTTAGGGGTAAAAAACAAGGCTGATGAGGCAGATTGGTCTACGGAATATCTTGATTTAATTCTTTCAATAAAAATTGTTCGTAATGTAGGCGAAGCTATTGAACATATTCGTAAATACAGCTCTCGTCATACGGAGGCGATAGTTACTGATGACAAGGTGGTTGCTGAAAAGTTTTTAAGTTCGATTGATAGTGCAGGTGTTTACCATAATTGCTCTACTCGTTTTGCTGATGGTTTCCGATATGGGTTTGGAGCTGAAGTTGGTATAAGCACTCAGACTCTTCCTCCAAGAGGACCAGTTGGATTGGAAGGCTTAGTTACCTATCGCTATTATCTCAGAGGTGATGGTGATCTTGTTAGGGATTTCGCTTCTGGAGATAGAAGTTTTTCTCATGTTGATCTACCATTATGAGTCAATTTAATAATTTAAGCCCAATTCATATAAAAGATATAAATTTATGGGCACATGTAGGTGTTTTAGAAAGTGAGCGAATACATGGTCAAAGCTTTCTTCTTGATATCAGTTTTTGGTTGGATTTGGATGAGTCTTCCAAGCTTGATCAATTAAATAAATCGATAGACTATAGCGAAGCAATTAAAGCAGTTAAAAAACTTTCATATGAAATCAAATGCTTAACGATTGAATATTTTAGCGATCAAATTTTGAATCTTCTTGAGTCTCTATATGGTCCAGTTCCAATTCATATTCTGCTGACAAAATGCTCGCCACCAATAGATGGATTTTCTGGAAGTGTTCTAATCGAAAAAAAAAGGAATTTCTTATTTCCTATTAATTAATTGAATATAAATAAAAGACCAATTTTTCTTGTTCATGGTTTGTGGAACAATCCTAAATTATTTGAAAAATTAATTAAAAAAATAAACGAAGATGATTATGAATTGTATAGACCACATTTGCCACACAAATATGGGAAAACCTCTCTTAAGCGTTTAGCTCGAGATCTTGATTCTAAGATTGAAGAATTGGTGGGTCCTGAAATCGAAATTGATATTGTTGGTTTTTCAATGGGTGGGTTAATTAGCAGGTTTTGGTTGCAAAATTATGATGGCTTTTTAAGAACTAAACGTTTTTTTAGTATTGGTACGCCTCATTTTGGTACTTACACAGCTCAAATGATCCCTTCATTTTTGATGCCAGGTATCGCTGAGATGAAAAGAGGAAGTAGTTTATTATCTCAATTAAATAATGACTTGACTTCTTTAAAAAAGGTTCAATGTACTAGCTTTTTCACAAAATGGGATTTGATGTCATTCCCAGGCTGGCAAGCAAAACTTTCTGTTGGTGATTCTTATCACTTACCTGTGTTGACACATAAAGAATTGATAACAAATTCTAGGTCTCTAGATATTTTGGCCAAGAAGATTTTTAACTGTAGCTAATTAAGTCCACTATGTCTTATAAGGGCATCAGTAGAGGGATGTCTTCCTCTAAATTGTTTGAAAACCTTATTGGGTGAACGACTACCGCCAAGACTAAGAATTGAATCGCGATATTTTTTACCAATCTTTCGAACTTCATCCTGATTGGCAAGACCTGCTTCTTCAAATGCGGCAAAGGCATCAGCACTGAGTACCTCAGCCCATTTATAAGAGTAGTATCCCGCTGCATAGCCACCAGCAAAAATATGACTGAAGGCACAGAGAAATTGATCTTCTGGAATAGGATCCATCACTGTCGTGTTTTTTGCGATTTCTCGTCGTAACTCATCTGGGGAAATTTTTAAATCTTTATTCCATTGACTATGGAGTTTTAGATCAGTAAGAGCAAAATGTATTTGCCTTAAAGTCGCAAGCCCAGAATTAAATGTTCTGCTTAGCCTCAATTTATTTATTTCCGATTCTGGTAATGGCTCTTTCGTTTTCCAATGTATTGCTATATCAGAAATTGTTTGATCCTCTAAGCACCAATTTTCCATAAATTGGCTTGCTAATTCGACAGCATCCCATTCAACGTTATTAATACCGGCTGCTTGAGGGTAATTTACAATTGTCAACATATGTTGTAGTCCATGACCAAATTCATGGAAGAGAGTTTCTACTTCTTCGAAACTCATCAGACTGGGTTTGTCCGCAATAGGAGTTGTTTGATTGCAGACTAAATAGGCTACTGGGAGAACAATATCATCTTTCGTCTTTTGATTTCGGCACAAACATTCATCCATCCAGGCACCTCCTCTTTTTGTCGCAGGACGACTGAAGGCATCTAGATAGAAAGAAGCAATTTTCTGGCCATCTAAATTTTTGACATTGAAGAAACGGACATCTTTATGCCATAAAGGAGCTGTATTACTTGCTTCTTCAATGTCAATTTCAAAAAGTCTTTTGCACAAATTGAATAGACCATTAAGAACTTGATCTAAAGGAAACCATGGCCTGAGTTTCTCTTGGTCAAGATCGTATTTCTCTTTGCGTAGAATTTCAGCCCAAAAACTTACATCCCATGGAGATAGCTCAAAATCTTCGTTTTCTCCATTTCTTATAGCACACTCACGAAGATGTATAACTTCTTTCTCAGCATGAGGCATTGCCGCCAATCGTAATTCTTCGAGTAACATCTCAACAGCATTTTCATTATCCGCCATCTTTGTGGCTAAACTAATTTCACACCAGTTTTTATATCCCAATAGTTTTGCCTGTTTGTTTCTGAGATCTAAAATTTCTTCAATTATTTTTTTGTTACTAATCTTTCCATCGCTAGCTCTGCTTACAAAGGCTCTATAAACTTTCTCTCTGAGACGTCTATCTTTTGCAAAAGTTTGAAAAGGAATGTACCTAGGCATATCTAAGCCAACTCTCCATGGCCCATTTGATGCCGATGGATCATTGCCTTCTTGATCTTTGTCGCCAGACTCCTTTGCCGCTAGAGCCAATGTCTCAAGTGTTCTTTCAGGAAGACCCTCGACTTCTGACTTGTTTTTTAATAAAAGACTCCAATTCTTAGTCGCATCTAATACATTATTACTAAAAGTAGTTGATAATTTAGCTAATCGCTCACTGCGAGAATTAAATAGTGCTTTTTCATTGGCTTCTAGACCAATTCCTTTATTTTTCATCGTTATTAGTTCTGTCTCAATTATTCTGATTTGTGTTTCATCCTTTATGTTTCCATTCTCTTTCAAATTTGAGAGTGCCTTAAAAATGACTTCGTTTTGAGCAAGCTGATTACTAAATCTAACGATTACAGGTTGCTGATTTGAATGAACCTCACGTAATTCAGTGGAATTACATACAGCATTCAGATGGCTTACAACTCCCCAGCTCCACCTGAGCTTTTCACCAATATCATAAAGCTGAGGCATTACATCTTCCCAACTTAGAGAGCTTTTGGTTAGTAATTGTTTTTGGAGTTGTTCCTCTAGTTTATTTAATTCTTCATTTAGTTCTTTTATCAGTTTGGGTATGTTTTCAGTAATCTCGTTAGGGGTGATTTTATCGTAATCAGGTAGACCTTCACCTTTTAATAGTGCTGTTGGCTTGATTGAAGTCATTTTTTAGATTCAAAAACTAACTGATTGGTACAAGGTTATTGGTAATTAATGATTGTGCGAGAGCATTTGTTGATACCTCATATAAATCAATGGCTATTCTTGGCCAAAAACCTATTACTAATGTAGGAACTAAGAGGCTTAAACCTATTGAAAGCTCTCTCGCATCCATTTCTTTTACTATCGATAAAGCAGGTATCCTAGGACCAAAGAATACTCTTCTACACATTGAAAGTAGGTAGATAGGAGTTAAGACCAGTCCAATAGCTGCTAAAAGGATTGTTATTGCTCTAAATAACGAAGTGAATCCTTCTTGACTAGTTATGCCTAGAAAAACTGTGATTTCACTTATAAACCCACTCATCCCTGGTAAGGCAAGTGATGCTAAAGAACTGGCCAAGAAGAATGCAAAAGTAATGGGCAAAGCCTTTGCAAGACCGCCCATATTCGGTATTGAAAGAGTATTGGTTCTTTCATAAAAACTTCCAGTAACAAAAAACATTGCGGCAGCAATAAGTCCATGGCTAATCATTTGGAGCATCGCTCCACTGATTCCAAGTGCATTAACTGCACCAATTCCAACAAGAACAAAACCCATGTGACTTACAGAACTGCAGGCTATGCGCCTTTTTACATTGTCTTGAGCAAAAGCATTTAGAGCGCCATAAATAATATTTACTATCCCTATGATGATTAAAGCTGGGGCGAGTATTAAATGAGTATCGGGTAAAATTTGGACGTTAAATCTTATGAGAGCGTAACCTCCCATTTTTAATAAAATACCCGCTAATAACATTGAAACCGGTGCATTTGCCTCCCCATGAGCATCTGGAAGCCAGGTATGAAGTGGAAAGATAGGAAGCTTTACTCCAAAACCAATTAAAAAACCTAAATAACAAAATATCCCAAAATTACCAGTAAAAGATTTGGCTGCGATTTCACTTAAATTAAAGGTAAATTGATCACCAGAAAGAGCTAAAGCAAGCCCACTAATTAATATTAAAAGGGAAGCTAGAGCTGTATAAAGGATGAATTTTGTTGCTGCATATAGTTTTCTTTTTCCTCCCCAAATAGCAATCAATAGATAGACTGGAACAAGTTCAAGTTCCCAAGCTAAAAAGAATAGTAAGAAATCTTGGGATAGGAAAACTAAAGCTTGGGCTGAAGCTTGAATCAATAATAAAGCAAAGTAAAGTCTTGTTTTTTGTTTTACTTTCCAACTTGCAGCTGCAGACAAAAAAGTTATTAGCCCGCTTAGAACTACTAGCGGAGCAGATATCCCATCTACACCTAATGACCATTCGAGTCCTATGGAAGGAAGCCACTGAAGTCTTTCAACTAACTGCAGACTTTCGCTACTTGGATCAAACAAATTGGCAAAAGCTAATACAATTATTAGAAAATCGGCTAATAAAACAACTAGGGCTATATTTCTTGGCAGATTAGAGTTTTTACTTTCTTGCGTTGGGAGGAAAGGCATTATCAATGCTCCAACTATAGGTAGGAGCACAATGAGTGAAAGCCAAGGAAATACTGTCTGAGAATCAATACTCATAGGCAGATTGGCATCCATGATTTGGGGCAAGTCAGCCATAAGCTATCAGTTTTTGTTCGTTTTCATGAGTAGAACTACCCAAAGGTGTTTGAAATACATTCGCTTCCTCTGAGTTGGAGGCTCATTAAAGGAGCACTACTTGCTACACCAGCAGCTTCCCAGGCTTTGACCATTGCGACACTGACTTCTCGGCCTTTAGTCGCTTTGCACAAGGCAAGAATACTTGGACCTGCTCCACTAATCGCACATCCTAAAGCTCCGGCAGCCTTTGCCGCTTCTCTCACCTCTAACCCACCTTTGATTAATCCCCATCTATAGGGTTCATGAAGCTTGTCATGCATACCATCTGCAATTAGAGCCTCATTCCCAGTCCTTAGTCCTTGAAGCAGAAGAGTAAGGGCACCTAGATTGATTACTGCATCATTTACTGGAATGTTTTCTGGCATTACACGTCTTGCTTCGCTGGTGCTAAGGCGAATAGATGGGATTGCAACTACTGCTTTTATTGATTGATCCCAATCACAGCGGACTACGCGCCATCTGTCATTTGCAGTTTTAGCTGTTACGCAAAGACCTCCTATTAAAGACGGAACAACATTGTCTGGATGACCTTCTATATCTATTGCCAGCTCCAATAATTTTTCCTTAGGCAAAGGATATCCAGCAAGTGCATTTGCTCCAACTAATCCTGCCACAATTGCTGTAGCACTGCTTCCAAGCCCTCTTGCAGGAGGCACAGCTAATTTTACTCTTGCTTCAAGAGCGACAGGCTCAACACCTGCAGTTCTCCAAACTCTTTGCGCGGCTCGATAAAAAAGATTCTCAGGGCCGCCTCTTAAATGATTACCTTCAGTACTTTCCATTATTAATTCAAACCTTTCGGCATTACCCTCAATCCTTTTAATAGTGAACTGATTGGAAAGATCTAATGCTGCACCAAGGCAATCAAACCCTGGACCAATATTGGCTGTAGTAGAAGGAACTTCTACTACGACAGTTTGTCCTATTTTTGGCGGCCCCATGTTTTTATCCTTTAGCTAAGTCTCCCATTTGATTCGGCACTTAAGCGTGCTCTGCAAGCTGAACTGAATAATGTCGCTTCTGGATCTTTAAGAACAATCAATGGGATTTCCTTTAAATAAGATTGAAAGCGACCCTTATTACTAAATGCATTTAGGAAGTTAGAAGAGTTTATTCCATCGAGGTTTTTTGCGGCTGTTCCACCTGAAATCCATAACCCTGAAGTGCAAAGTTCTTGTAAAGCAAGGTCTCCAACTGCAGATCCATAAGCATTTAGCCACATTCTCAAAGCTTCAGACATTAATTTGTCTCCGTTATTTGCTTTTTCCCAGACAAGTTCGGGCAAATCTGTGAAAGCTGATTTGTCACTATCCATTTTTTTTAAAGTTTCCTGAAGTGGGTGGTTTTCATTTGATGGATCATCCAATTTCCATCTCGCAATCATTCCAAGGCCTTTCCCACTGACTATTCTTTCAATCGATACTCTTTGAATATTTAGCTTCTTTTTTAGCCATTTGACTAATTCCCATTCGTTTTCTGTTCTTGGGGAAAATTCCCGATGACCTCCTTCACTTGGAAATATAAAAATGCTTTTAGGTGTAATTAATCCTCTGGACATTCCTAAGCCAGTACCAGCTCCGATAATTGCAACTAATTCTTGGTTGGTTTTGGTCTCAGAATTTAATGTTCCTTGGATTACTTCATATTGGTCATTTTTGAAAAATGGAATCCCATATATTAAAACTGAGAAATCATTTATTAATTCAATATTATTTATTTTTGAAAGCTGAGATAATTCTTCTGCTTCTATTTCCCAGCCTAGATTTGTAATCTTAACTTTCTGGCCTCTTATTGGACCTGCTACTCCAATACAAACATATTCAGGGAGTGATATATGATCTGGTAAATGTTTAATAAAATCTTCAAATATTGAATAAAAAGATTTCCAGTCTGAAGAAATATAGTACTTTTCAAATAATTTTTTTGGATAGATATCGTTTGAATAAATAGCTAATATTGTTTTTGTACCTCCAAGGTCTCCAGCAAGTAAATTCATTTTTTATGAAATTTATTTAATTATGATTTACTCTCCACTAAACTCTTTTGGCTGATTGATTTATCCATTATAAGTTTGAACTTATCCAAAGTCATTTTGCCGAGATCTTTTCCCTCACGTGTTCTCACCGAGATTTCATTATTCTCTTCTTCTTTATCTCCAATAATTATCAAGAAAGGTATTCTTTGCATTGTGTGCTCTCTTATCTTAAAGCCCACTTTTTCATTCCTTGTATCAACAGAAGCTCTAAAACCATATTTTATTAATTTAGATTTAGTATCCAAGCATGCATCATTATTTCTGTCAGTTATCCCCATTACTACGATTTGAAGTGGGCATAACCATATTGGCAAGTTCCCAGAATAGTTCTCAATTAAAATACCAATAAATCTCTCAAATGAACCTAGAATTGCTCTATGCAACATGACAGGGGGTTGTTTCTTCCCGTCAACATCTATGTAGCTTGAATTTAGCCTTTCAGGCATTGAGAAATCTACTTGAATTGTTCCACATTGCCAGACTCTGTTAAGACAATCTTTGAGGGAGAATTCAATTTTTGGACCATAAAAAGCCCCTTCTCCAGGTAGTAAAGACCAATCTAATCCTTTTGAATCAAGAGCATCTGAAAGAGCTTTTTCTGATTTGTCCCATACCTCATCACTTCCAACTCTTTTCTCTGGTCTTGTTGAGAGTTTAATCAGAATTGAATTAAAACCAAAGGCTTTATAGACTTCAAAAACAAGATCAATAAAGCTTTGAACTTCTTCTTGTATTTGTTCATTAGTGCAGAAAATATGTCCATCATCTTGTACAAAGTTTCTTACTCTCATTAATCCATGTAGAGCTCCAGATGGTTCATTCCTATGACAAGATCCAAACTCTGAAAGTCTTATTGGAAGATCACGATAGCTTTTTAAACCTTGATTAAATACTTGTACATGACATGGACAATTCATTGGTTTTATAGCATATTCTTTATTCTCAGATGTAGTGGTAAACATGTCCTCCTTAAATTTATCCCAATGTCCAGATTTTTCCCATAAACTTCTACAAACGATCTGAGGTGATTTTAATTCTTGATAATCATATTTTGAAATCGATTCCCGAATAAAATCTTGCAAAACTCTATAAATAGTCCAACCATTTGGATGCCAGAAAATCATTCCAGGTGCTTCTTCTTGAAAGTGGAAAAGTGATAGTTTTTTACCTAACTTCCTATGATCTCTTTTTTCTGCTTCTTCAATTCTATTAATGTATTCTTTTAAATCTTTAGAATTCTTCCAAGCTGTTCCATATATTCTTTGAAGCATTTCATTGTTAGAATCTCCTCGCCAATATGCACCAGAAACTTTCATTAATTTAAAAGCTCTTAGATGCCTTGTGTTTGGGACATGAGGTCCTCTGCACATATCAATATACTCTTCATGTTTATATAGTTTTATAATTTCGTCTTTCGGTATATTTTTAATTATATCTAGCTTGAATATTTCACCTCTTTCTGAGAAAACTTGTGTTGCTTTTTCAGGAGAAACGACTTCTACATCTACATCATAATCTTTATTTATAAGTTCTTTTATTCTTTTTTCAATCTTCTCCAAATCTACTGGAGTAAATGTATCTTTGTATGAAATATCATAATAAAAACCATCTTCAATTACTGGCCCTATTGCCATTTTGGCCTCAGGATATAGCTGCTTTACTGCGTGACCGAGAAGGTGAGCGAATGAATGTCTAATAATTTCTAAACCTTCATTATCCTTTGATGTGATTATTTGTATCTCGGCATCATTTGTTATTGGAATACATGTATCCAAAAGATTACCGTTGACCCTTCCCGCTAGTGCAGCTTTTGCTAAACCAGGACCAATATCTGCAGCTATTTTTTCAATCGTTACAGATGATTCATAGTTCTTTTCACTACCATCAGGTAAAGTAATTATTGGCATAATCGTCTATAGAGTTGAATAAAATCCAAGAGCATCTTTAACTCTCTTTAAGGTTAACTTAGAAACCTCCTCGGCAGTAAGTTTGCCTCTATTTAGTATTCTTTTTAACTCTTCTGGATCATTCATTAGTTCTTTATATTTTTCTTGAATAGGTTTAAGAACGTTAATCATTGCCTCTGTAAATTCTGGTTTGAATTTACCCCAGCCCATTTCGGCGCAATACTCAGATGCTTTTTCTCTGCCTAGGCCGGAAATTATAGAATAAATTGTTAAAAGATTATCAGCTTCAGGTCTTGAAGGATTTCCGAATTCTAACCCTAATTCTGAGTCGGTTTTTGCACGTTTTATTTTTTTAGTAATTACATCTGGATTGTCTAATAAAGTAATCCTACTATTTTCATTTGGGTCGCTTTTACTCATTTTCTTTGTTCCGTCTGTCAGACTCATGACTTTGGAACACTCTTTCAAAATTAAGGGATTTGGAACTTTAAGTATTGGATTCTCTTTTGATCCGAATTTTGAATTAATTCGTTGAGAAGCAATATCTCTCGCAAGCTCTAGATGCTGCTTTTGATCTTCTCCAACAGGAACCAAATCAGCGTCATAGAGAAGAATATCCGCTGCCATAAGGACTGGATAATCTAATAATCCAATAGATACATTGTCGCCTTGTTTAATTGACTTTTCCTTGAACTGAATCATTCTCTCCATCCAGTTTAAAGGAGTTAAGCAATTTAATATCCAGCAAAGCTCGCTATGTGCGCTTATATGACTTTGAATGAATATTGAGCATTTATCAGGATTCATCCCACAAGCGATATACAAAGCCGCTGTAGATAAAGAATTTTGATGAAGAGATTTTGGGTCGTGCGGAGTAGTTATCGCATGAAGATCAACAACGCAGACAAATGTTTCATAATTTTCTTGTAATTCAACCCAATTTCTTATTGCTCCAAGCCAATTACCAATATGAACATCTCCTGTGGGTTGAACACCAGATAAGACTCGCTTCTGATTCACTTATCCTTGCTCGCTTGTATTTGTGGAATCATCTTCATTTGAACTTGCGTCTGTTTCTTGATCATTATCTTTTTCTACAGGATCTTGAGCAACATTGTTTGCCTGATCAGTATCAGCCACCTCTTGTTCTTTAACTGGCTTTTCTGGTCTTGCAAAAGGGTTTGGCTTTGTGTTGGCGGGGTTATTATTTTCACCGTTATAGTTTCCCCTGTTACCCCTGCCTCTTCTTTGGTCATTGGCGGGCGCTTGAGACCTATATTCGTTGACTAAATTTTCAAGACTTCCATCTTCAAGCATTTGGGCAAGAGTTCTTACTGCGAAACCTAAAACAGCAACAGTAGAACGAAGATTAAAGGCTTCTTGTAATGATCTGGCTGCTCGCATTTCATTATCACTTAAGCGAATACGAAAGCCTCCCTCTCTATTGTTAGGACCTCGGCCACCTCTGAAATTATTACGACCATTTTGTCTTTGGTTTTGGAAATCGCCACCACCTGACTGATTATTGGTGTAAGAGTCACCCATGAACATATTTGCCAATAGGGGCAAGTGTGACGCATAGCCGGTACTTTTGCGACATATTTGAATATCTTGATTAGCACTTTCACATCTAATGATATTGATCCCAGCGGAATGATTTGATTTCTTTAGGCATAAATTTTTCTTCTTAAAAACGTAAAACCTTCTTTCTTTGCGGTTATTAAGGGAAAATTTGCTTTAAAATGAAAGTTAGCTAAGAAGAAACTGTATTTATTGAAATCGTGGAAAATCATTCATTAACAAAATCTCCTCTCTCCTTGCCTTCTTTTTCGATTCCGAAAATTAGTCTTTTTATTGGGCTAACTATTACAGGTCAATGGGTTTTAAGTGATGTGGCCCATATACCTGGGGGTGGACTTGGATTGCTATTAGGACTTGGTTGTATTTTTTATTTTTTAAAACCAGGAAAGGTTTCATTTGATGCTCCCTCTACTGTTCAAGGATGGGTAAGAAGATGTCATGACGTTTTAGAGAATTTTGAGTACTTACTTGAGGATGGAGAGCAAAGTGAAAGGAAAAAAGAAAGAATTAATTCCTTGCAAAAAATTATTGATAGAAGCGAAGATCAAAGCATTGGTTTCTTGAAAACAAAAGGCGTAAAATTACCTGAAAAAGAGCAATTGGAAAAAGTTTTACGAATAAATAATCAAATAAAAGTTTCTTTTCCACCAGCTCTTCCTGTAAGAGATCGAAATTGGATTTTGCCAGATTTAATCCAAGAGCAAGATTTTATTGTTTATTCTTTAGCACTTCCAATGAGCGCAGCTGATCTTTTGTGGATTAAAAATATCCCTACAGATCAACCAGCCTGGCTAATGGTTGCAAGTAAAGAATCTACAGATTGGTCTGATGAGCGAAATGCATTAGAGGCTCAATTGCCAGATAGATGGACTAACAGAGTATTGAAATGGGATGGATCTCAAACAGAAATGGGAACGGTTCTTTCTCCAATTAAGAAACTTCTTGAAAATCCAAAGAAGAATACAGACATTACTAAGCAAAGACTTTTGTCTCGATTGCATACTTCTTGGCAAAAAGATTTAGAAAAATTAAGAAGAGAAAAATTCAAGGTTATTCAAACAAGATCTCAGTGGATAGTTGCTGGTATCGTTTTCGCCTCCCCTGTAGCCTCAACTGATTTGCTTGCAGTTGCAGTGGTTAATGGCTTGATGATCAAAGAAATGTCGAAAATATGGTCTTCCAAAATGAAGCCAGAATTACTTGAGGCAGTCTCACGACAACTAGCAATGGCTGCAATTGCTCAAGGAGTGGTCGAATGGAGTGGACAGTCCTTGTTGAGCTTGGCAAAGCTTGATGGCTCCTCTTGGGTTGCTGCTGGAACAATTCAGGCCTTGAGTGCTGCTTATTTAACAAGAGTGGTTGGGAGATCGATGGCTGATTGGATGGCTCTCAATAATGGAGTAACTCAACCTGATTTAGAACTTATTAAGCAACAAGCTCCTCAACTAGTATCAAAAGCTGCTGAGCTAGAAAGAGTTGATTGGGTGGCTTTTTTAAAGCAATCAAAAGAATGGATTCAGTCTCAATCTATTAATTACAAAGTTAAATCGGTTTAAGTTTATAACTTTTATTCTGGTATCTCTTTGACTTATATTTAGATAAAATATAAATATTTTCTAAATTCAAATATATGTTTAATAAAAAGGTTATTTCTGATTATATTTATAAGAAAAACAAGATACTTAGTTTATCTATTTTCCTTGCTTTAAATATTTTATTACTGACAGGATGTGTAAATAAAAATACCTATAGACCAAGTAATGATAAGCCTTTCGTTTTGACTACTTTTACAATTTTGGCCGATCTTGCTAGAAATGTTGCTGGGGATAGACTTCTAGTTAAATCAATAACGAAACCAGGAGCAGAAATCCATAGTTATCAATTTACACCTAGTGATATTGTAAAAACTAAAGGAGCAAAACTGATTATTGAAAATGGTTTAGGCCTTGAAGCATGGTTTTCGAAATTTATGATTAGCACGGGTGATATTCCCAATGTGAAATTAACCGAGGGGATGAAGCCATTATTGATAGAGGGAGATGCTTATTCAGGGAAGCCAAATCCTCATGCCTGGATGTCACCCAAAAGAGCTATGAAATATGTAGATAAAATAGTTGATGCTTTTATTAAAATCGATCCTAATGGAGCTCTTGAATACTCATCTAACGCTTCAACCTATAAAGCTAAACTTGAAACGCTTGATAAAGAGCTAAGAGATTCTTTATCCTCTATTCCTAAAGAAAGAAGATTTTTGGTGACATGTGAAGGAGCCTTTACTTATCTGGCCCGTGATTACGGAATGAAAGAGGCATATTTGTGGCCAGTTAATGCTGAAAGTCAAGTAACCCCTAGGAGAATGGTGAATCTAATAAAAAAAATCAAAGAAAATGAAGTCCCAACAATTTTTTGCGAAAGTACTGTCAGTGCAGAAGCACAAATGGAAGTCGCGAAATCAAGCGGAGCTGTTTTTGGTGGGACCTTCTACGTTGATTCACTCTCAGATCTAAATGGTCCTGCTCCTACCTATATAGATTTACTAAGGCACAATGTTCGATTAATTACAAAGGGCCTATCTATTTCAGAAGTTAAAAAATAATGAACCCAATTTTTAAAAGCCATGAGAAAGATTTTATGCGTATTGAGGCAGAGCAAGTTTGTGTTGACTACAACGGTACAGTTGCTCTCTATGACGCAAGTTTGAATTTAAAAGCGGGATCAATATGTGGTCTTGTGGGTATGAATGGTGCAGGAAAATCAACTTTTTTCAAGGCTCTAATGGGTTTTGTTAGACCTTCAAGGGGAAAAATTAGGATCAATGGTATAAAGGTTAATGATGCCCAGAAGGAGCAATCGGTTGCATATGTTCCACAAAATGAAGGTATAGATTATTCATTTCCCGTGAGCGTTTGGGATGTTGTGATGATGGGGAGATATGGCGCTATGAATATTTTCCGAATACCAAGAGAATCTGATAGGAGAGCCGTTGTTCATGCTCTTGAAAGAGTTGATCTTTTGGATCTCAGAGAAAGACCAATAGGATCTTTATCAGGAGGGCAACGCAAAAGAGCTTTTCTTGCAAGAGCAATTGCTCAGCGGGCATCCGTACTTCTTTTAGACGAGCCTTTTTCGGGCGTTGATGTGCCTACTGAAAAGCTTATGGCTGAGCTATTTCTTCAGTTTCGACAAGAAGGTCATACTATTTTGATATCTACTCATGATTTGAATCATGTGAGAGATTTTTGTGATTTTGTTGTCCTAATCAATAAGACTGTTCTTGCTTATGGTGAAACCTCGGAAGTTTTCACTTCGGAAAATCTAAATAAAACATTTGGAGGTATTCCACCAAATCCTTTATCAGGGCCGACTTCAAGTAAAGATTTTATAAATGAGTGAATTTCTAATTTCCATTACGCCAATTGATTGGTTATTGGATCCATTAACTCATGACTTTATGAGAAGAGCTTTAATGGTTAGCGCTTTAGTGGGAGGTGTTTGTGGCCTTTTATCTTGTTATATGACCTTAAAAGGTTGGGCCTTGATGGGTGACGCGGTTTCCCATGCGGTTATGCCAGGGGTTGTTGTTGCTTATGCATTAGGGCTCCCTTTTTCCTTAGGTGCTTTTGTTTTTGGAGTTGGTTCAGTTGCTTTGATTGGATTTGTTAAACAGAAATCTAGAATTAAAGAAGATACAGTAATAGGACTTGTTTTTACTGGTTTTTTTGCATTAGGACTTGTATTGGTTTCAAAAATTAAAAGTAATATTGATCTAATGCAAATACTTTTTGGAAGTCCTCTAGGGATTTCTCGTTCAGATGTTAACCAGACTTTAATAATTTCGTTTATTGTTATATCTATATTGCTTATATTTAGAAAAGATTTAATGCTTTATTGTTTTGATGCTAAGCATGCTAGATCTATAGGAATTAATACAGGTATACTTCATTATTTATTATTAACTTTATTATCTCTATCAGCAGTAGTTGGTTTGCAAACTGTTGGTATTATTCTAGTAGTGGCAATGCTTATTACGCCTGGTGCCACAGCATACTTGCTGACTGATCGTTTTGATCAAATGACTTTATTAGCAGTTATTAGTAGCTCATTCTCAAGTATTCTAGGTGTTTATATAAGTTATTGGTCCGATATTGAAACAGGTGGATCTATCGTTTTAGTTCAAACATTAATATTTTTAATAGCATTTTTATTCGCTCCAAGATATGGAATATTTAAAAACCAAACTTTTATAAATAATAATTAAATTAAGCAAACAATGAGCAACCTTTCTACTGAACAAAAATGGAGTTGGTGGCCACTTTTACCGCTCTATCCTTATGGAAGAAAAAGAACAATATTCAGGGAACTAGTTCCTGATCAGATTTGGAGTTTTGAACAACTTCAGGGTATTTATTATGTAGCTGTCCCAGTGAGGCTTTTGGTTGTAAGAGTAAAGAATGGATTAATGATAATTAACCCTCTCCCTCCTACCGAAGAATTGCTAAGAGACATTGATGTGATTGTGAAAAAAATCGGTCCCGTAAAAACAATTGTTTTACCAACGGCCTCTGGTTTGGAACATAAAATTGCTCTTCCTGCTTTGGCTAGAGCCTTTCCTGATTCAAAAATATGGGTTTGCCCAGGGCAATGGAGTTTCCCATTTCAGCTGCCTTTTGATTGGTTGGGAATTCCCTCTAAAAGAACAAATATTTTATTGGCTGATGGATTCCCTCATAGTGATTATTGTGACTGGATTTCATTGGGACCAATTGATATTGGATTAGGACGCTTCCAAGAAATATCTTGTTTTCATAAACCATCAAAATCTTTATTAGTTACTGATGCGCTTGTAGGGATTGAAGATACGCCTCCAGAGCTATTTGATTTAGACCCTACCCCTTTATTGTTTCATTCAAGAGAGAAGGGGGATGAAGAGCTTATTGATACGCCAATTGCAAGAAGAAAAGGATGGCTTCGTTTGGTTCTTTTTGCTTCGTACTTAAGACCTGAAAAGTTGGAGATACCAAAAATAAAAGAAATTTTTGGAAACGCTTTTAAACCAAATTTAAGAAATAAAAGAGCACATTTTGGCATATATCCTTTTTCTTGGCAGAAAGGCTGGGAGATGTCTGCTAAAAAACTTGTTGGAAAAAATACACCATTAGTACAAATAGCTCCTGTAATAGAAAGGCTGGTTTTCCCTAGAGGACAAAAAGCTTTAATAACTTGGTTTAATAAAGTTGAATCTTTGCATGGTCTTTCTTGGTTAATATCTGCTCATTACAGTGGGAAAGTTAGATTTTCAAAAAATGCTGTAAAAGAGTTAAAAAATAAGATCAAAAAGTCAGATTGGGCTACCAGTAAAGGTGATTTTGGATTCTTAAGTTGGTTAGATAAAAAATTAATAAAAATCGGCGTAGTACCCAGAGACCCTCTGAAAAAATTTAGTGATTAAAGTGATTAAATTTTATCTGGGTCGACTGACATTTCCTCGTCGGACAAAAGGGTTTCCTCTAATTGTTTCCTTTGCTCCATTTGTCTGAGAAAGTAACCTGTCATCATCGCAGAGGCTAATAAACTAGCCAAATTATCCTTGCTAGAAGTTACTTTTACCTCAAACTGCTCTCCAGGAAGCATTCCAAGTAAACCTTGAACATTGTGTCGGATTATTTCTTGAATTTCGGGACTGGCAGATTTTGCGACTCTTTGCAAAACATCAGCAGGTTGATCTTGTAAGTACTGAATTAGAGCATTTGCCTCGTGGCCCTCATTATTGTCTGTAGCTAAAAATTCAGGATTAAACATCCAGTTTTTTCCATGTAATTACACAATATCGCAAAACGTACTCCAATAAAATTTAATTTAGGTTATGGGAACCGAATAGGTCCTATTTTTTTTAATGGCCAGTACCTTGCAAGCGCAGTACCTATAAGATTTTTTTCTGGGAGAGCTCCCCAAATATGAGAGTCTAAACTGTTATTTCGGTTGTCTCCTAAGACCCAAAGTGAATAGTCAGGTACATTTATTGCGTCCATTTCATATTGGATAGGTTCTTTAATCCAAGGTTCTTTTATTTCTTTTTCATTTCTATATAATTTCCCATTAGTAACTTCTATTTTGTCTCCAGGTAATCCAACGACTCTTTTTATTAGCGCTGAACCATCACTGTAGCCTGCTTCTGTAAGGATTTTTGGAGGTTTGAAAATAACAATCGTATTTAAATTTAAATGTTTATTTAGTTTATTATTAAGTCTTGGGGTTATTTTTTCTATCAATATTCTGTCTTGAATTTGCAAAGTTGGAATCATTGATCCAGATGGAATCCATCTAGGCTCAACTGCTTGCCATCTTAATAAAAGCGCAATTAATATCCAAACCAACAATCCTTTCCAGCTATTTTGGTTTTGATTCTTTTTTGATCCAGTAGATGTCATGAATTTTCTTTGTTTTATTTACTTGTTGGAAAGTTTTTTACAAAAATTGAAGTAGTTTTTCTTTTGGCAATTTCACTAGCTCGTTACAATTTTTTTATCAGCTTAGAGCTTCTTAAAACTCTAGTAGCTAAGGGAGTGAAATATTTTGTTCTTTGTCCAGGTAGCAGATCAGGCCCTCTTGCTTTAGCAGCAGCAAGTCTCTCTAGAAGAAAAGAATTAAATCTCATCACCTCAATTGACGAAAGGTCGGCTGCATTCCTTGCTTTGGGAATAAGTGCAGCTAGTGGGCAAGTAAGTTGTGTCATTACAACTTCTGGAAGTGCTGTCGCAAATCTTTTGCCGGCTGCTGTTGAAGCAGATAGGTCATGCCATCCTCTCTTGTTTTTAACTGCAGATAGACCTTTGCGATTAAAAGAATGTGGAGCTAATCAAGCAGTTAATCAGCAGGATTTTCTTAAGTCTGTTTGTAGACATTTTGATGAATCTCCAAAAGAAGGAATTCATTTGATTTCAAAAGAGAGGCTGACATCCTTAGTTAGGAAATCATTCGAAATGGCTTCTAATATTCCTGGACCAGTTCATATTAACCTTGCTTATGAAGAGCCTTTGCATCCTTGCGAAATTGACCAGAATAAAGTTCTTGATGGATGGGGCATTGAAGGATTTTTAAAGGAAAACATCACTTTAAATAAGGTTGAGGTCGTTAAAAATTTTCCATGTTTAAAAATACCAAAATTAGATCCATTTTCTTCAGGAATAATTATTGTTGGGCCATGGAGAGGAAAATCAAAACAACTTGTTTCTTTTAGGGGCGCATTAAAGAAATGGCAAAAATTAACTGGATGGCCAATTCTTGCTGATCCACTCTCTGGGCTTGAAAATGATCAAGAGGGTTTAATAAATCACTGGGATATTTTTTTCTCAATAGGTTTATTTGAAAAAATCAAAGAGATTCAGGTTTTACGTTTGGGTCCAATACCTCCAAGTAGAGAATTACAAACTTGGCTTAAAAAAACTGGAAAAGTTCAATTACTTATTACTGAGGGAGATAGTCGAAATCTTGATCCAATAGGTGGCTCAACACAATTTAGTGAAGGTTTTTCTTGTTGGGTTGATAAATTGCTTGAGGGTATTCCTGTAAAGCCGGCAATAGATAAAAAAATTGTTAGTCAAAAGTTGACTAAAGAGCTTATAAAGTATGATTTATTTATCCATGATTGGCTTGATAAAAGGTTATTCAGAAATGGGTTAATTACTGAACCTGCTTTAGCTAGATTGCTTCCTCGCTTGTTACCAGATTCTATCCCTGTGATGCTTGCTTCAAGTAGCCCCATAAGAGATTGGTTGAGTTATTCGGGAGAGGGGGCTTTCTTAAGAAGATGTTTCGGCTTTAGAGGGGCTTCAGGAATTGATGGGACACTCTCAATGGGCATGGGATTATCAATGATTATGGGTAGAATGATATTGGTCACTGGTGATTTAGCACTTCTTCATGATACAAATGGTTGGCTATTTTCAAAGGATAAGAATACTAGTCTAATTGTAATCATGATTGATAATGGTGGAGGAGGGATATTTAATCAATTAAATATAGATAGAATTGAAGAAGGAGATTTTGAAGAAATTTTTCTTATGCCTCAGCAAGTTTGTCATCTTACACTTGCTAAAGCCTATGGATTGAAATATAAGCAAGTTTCTTGCTTGGATGATTTAGAACAAGCAATTGAATGGAGTTTCTCTTTGTCAACAAATGTATTAATAAGAGTTTGTACTAACTCTCTTGAAGATCATAGATTGAGAGTAAGTTTAATTGATGACCTGAAAAAAACATTATCTGAGAATTTATCAACTTTTGACTAAATTTAATTTAAAAAAATGACTTTAAAACCTATTACTCCTAACAATATGTCTAGAAGAGTTCTCCCGGGGGAAATTATTACCTCATGGGTTTCTATTGGTGAATACAAAGATATCTTGCTTGATATAAGTCCTGAAGGAATTGCTCGTGTTGCGATAAATCGTCCTGAGAAAAGAAATGCTTTTCGACCTCAAACAATTTCAGAACTTTGTGATGCATTTATTAGAATAAGAGAAGATCCAAAAATTGGAGTTGTTTTATTTACAGGGGTAGGACCTTCCAAAGATGGAAAGTTCGCTTTTTGTTCTGGCGGAGATCAGGCTATACGTGGAAGTGGAGGATACCTTGGAGATGATGGCATCCCGCGTTTAAATGTCCTTGATTTGCAACGTATAATTAGGAGCCTTCCTAAAGTAGTCATTGCGCTTGTCCCTGGTTTCGCTATAGGGGGAGGACATGTTTTACATTTGATTTGTGATCTGAGTTTGGCGGCAGATAATGCAATGTTCGGTCAAACAGGACCTAAAGTTGGGAGCTTTGATGCAGGGTTTGGTTCCAGTTATTTAGCAAGGGTTGTAGGTCAAAAAAAGGCTAGAGAAATTTGGTTCCTATGCAGGAAATATGGAGCGAAGGAAGCATTGGATATGGGGCTAATAAATGCCATCTCACCCATTAATTTGCTCGAGTCAGAAGGTGTTAAATGGGCTAGGGAAATACTTCAAAACAGTCCAACCGCCATAAAGTGTTTGAAATTTTCTTTTAATGCTGATACAGATGGATTAGCAGGTATCCAAGAGCTTGCTGGCCAGGCAACACATCTTTTTTATACGACTGATGAGTCAAAGGAGGGAAGAAATGCTTTCATGGAGAAAAGGGATCCTGATTTCTCCGAATCAAAATGGCTTCCATGATTTTATTTGGTTTATCCAAAAAAATAAAGCTTTCTTTTTCATGAATTAAATGCGAATACTTTTTGCTGCTGCTGAATGTGCCCCAATGATAAAGGTTGGAGGTATGGGTGATGTTGTTGGTTCATTGCCTCCTGCGCTTAAAAAACTTGGACATGACGTTCGATTAATAATTCCAGGGTATGGAAAATTATGGGCCTTGATGGATATTGCACCTGAACCGATTTTTCGAGCCAACACAATGGGTGTTGACTTCGCTGTTTTTGAAACAAGGCATCCCTCTAATGGGTTGCCAATTTATTTGGTTGGACATCCATGTTTTGATCCTGAGCGTATTTATGGAGGAGAAGATGAAGATTGGAGATTTACTTTTTTTGCTAGCGCAGTCTCTGAATTTGCATGGAACTCATGGAAGCCACAAGTCCTCCATTGCCATGATTGGCATACTGGAATGATCCCAGTTTGGATGCATCAAGACCCCGAAATCAGTACAGTATTTACTATTCATAACCTCAAGTATCAAGGCCCATGGAGATGGAAGCTTGATCAAATGACTTGGTGCCCATGGTATATGCATGGTGATCACACAATGGCATCAGCAATGTTGTATGCCGATAGAGTGAATGCAGTATCTCCTACTTATTCAAGGGAAATTCGAACATCTGAGTATGGAGAAAAATTAGAAGGACTTTTGAATTATATTTCAGGGAAATTACGTGGAATATTAAATGGAGTTGATTTAGATGCGTGGAATCCAGCAACGGATAATTCATTGCCATCTAAATTTAGTGTAGATAATATTTCTGGAAGAGCAGTTAATAAAAGAGTCCTTCAAGAAAGAATGGGACTTGAAGTGAATCCAGATAAATATCTAATGGGTATGGTTGGTAGGCTTGTTGATCAAAAAGGTATTGATCTTTTGCTGCAAGTAGCTAATAGGCTTCTTTCTTATACTGACTCTCAAGTCGTTGTTCTTGGTACTGGAGATCGCTATTTAGAGTCATCCTTATGGCAACTTGCTATTGAGTATCCTGGTCGTTTCTCTGTCTTTCTTACTTACGATGATGCATTGTCTAGGCTCATTTATGGAGGCGTTGATGCATTCCTAATGCCTAGTCGTTTTGAGCCATGTGGAATCAGTCAATTATTGGCTATGCGTTACGGTGCTATTCCGATAGTCAGAAAAGTAGGAGGTTTGGTTGATACAGTAGAGCCTTATAATCCTATAAATGAAACAGGTTCTGGATTCTGCTTTGATCGGTATGAACCAATTGACTTCTATACAGCCTTAGTTCGATCTTGGGAGGCATATAGACATCAAAAAAGTTGGAAGGAGTTACAAGTAAGAGCGATGTCAAATAAATATAGTTGGGATAGATCTGCGAACGAATATGAATTAATGTACAAAGATGTTTGTGGAATTAAGGAGCCTTCTCCTGATGCGGCAGAGGTTGAAAAGTTTTCTTACGGTCAAGAAGCAGACCCTTCAAGGAAAGGTAAAAAATAAAATTATAGGTTTTTGAGTATTTAGATTACTTTGCTTCTGTTCTTATATTTGTATGTATATTAATTTTAAGGACTTAATTAAACTATGGGGGAAGCCAGCGAATCAAAAGGAAATTGACCTTAATTTACCTGTTGGTCGTATATCTACTGATTCGAGGACAATTGAACAAGGTGATTTCTTTGTCCCTTTAGTAGGAAATAAATTTGATGGTCATGATTACTTAGATTTGGCTTTTGATATTGGTATACAGGCAGCAATAGTTTCTGAACAATTTAATGGCTTGGTCCCAACTGACCTGCTTCACTGGGTGGTTCCAGATACTTTGTACGCCTATCAACAGATCGCATTGCTTCATCGGAGAAATTTAAATCTACCTGTAGTTGCTGTTACTGGTTCTGTTGGTAAAACAACCACAAGAGAATTGATTCGGGCAATATTGTCTCCTCTAGGTGAAATTGTTTCAAGCAAAGACAATGAAAATAATGATGTCGGTGTTCCTAAAACCTTGCTTAGCGGTTCGGAAACAGATGCTGCTTTTGTTATTGAAATGGGTATGCGTGGCTTCGGTCAAATTGAACGTCTCTCTCGCGTTGCTGAACCTGATATTGCTGTTATTACAAATGTGGGTCAAGCTCATATTGGTATTCTTGGTAGTAGAGAAAATATTGCAAAAGCTAAGTCAGAAATCACCTCAAACCTAAGATCTGATGGGGTTGTGATTATTCCTTTTGGTGACATCCTCTTAGAAAAAGCTTTATTAGAAAAATGGTCAGGACGTATTGTTCGGGTAGCAATAAAGGATTTTTCACTGAATTGCTTAGGTTCCAATAATGAGCATTTTGCTTTTCAAGATATTCAACCAGATTATATTTCTCAAGTTGACATGCAAAATAATTTCATATCTTTTGAGGAAAGTAAATTTAAACTGCCTCTTGAAGGAAGACATAATGCTATGAATTTTCTTATTGCATTAACCGTTGCAAAAGAATTAGGACTATCAATAAAGAATCTTGATAAATTAAAAATAAATATGCCAATTGGAAGAAATAGATTAGTTACTTGTGGACAATATTTAGTTTTAGATGAGACTTACAATGCATCACCAGAATCTGTTATTGCATCTTTAGAGTTATTGGTAAGTAAGCCTGGCAGGCATTTTGCGGTTTTAGGTACGATGCTTGAGTTGGGTTCTGAGAGTATTTCACTGCATCAGAAAGTTCTTCAAAGAGCCGTTGAATTAGGTCTTAATGGAATTGTTTTTGTCTCTTGTGGGGAGGAGTCTAATATAATAAAAAAAACAATCAAAGTATTACCGAATCATGATGTAGTTAGAACACCAAGAGAAGCTGCTATAACACTATTATCATGGCTTTCACCAGGAGATAATATTTTAATTAAAGGTAGTCGTAAGTTGGAATTGGAAAAAGTATTACCCTTTATAAAACAATAGCTTTGCTTTTGTAGCTAATCAGTCTTAGTTCTAATAATTGCCTTTGATCGTTCAACAACTAAACTTTTATCAGGAATATCTTTACTTATTGTTGAACCTGCACCAATGGTTACATGTGATCCAATCTTAATTGGTGCAACTAGGACTGAATTTGCACCGGTTTTTGAATAATCATCAATAATTGTTCTATGTTTATTTTTGCCATCAAAATTAGCTGTAATAGTCCCTGCTCCAATATTAATATTTTTCCCTAAATCTGAATCACCTACATAGCTTAAATGATTGATTTTGGTCCCTTCACCAATAAAACTTTTTTTTATTTCTACAAAGTTCCCTATTTTTGAATTTTCACTTATGTTTGACTCCGGCCTTATGTGAGCAAATGGACCAATTGATGTATTATTCCCAACCGTTGCTTCATTTATAAATGAATGAATGGCTAATACATTTTCCGCAAGTGTTGAATTTGTTATGACACTACCTGGCCCTAAATGACATCCATTGCCAATATTGCATTTACCACGAAGATGAGTTTGTGGCTCAATGATTACGTCTGTACCAAAGTTCGAATCCTCACTCAGCGAACAACTAATAGGATCAATAAATGAAACTCCCTTTCTCATCCATAAGGATTTAAGCTTTTCTTGGATGTAATGCTCGCATTCAGATAGTTGAAATCTATCATTAATGCCCTTGATCTCGAATGGATTACCCACTTCGTAATGTAATGCTTTTTTGAGTAAACTTATAGTATCTGTTAGATAGATTTCATTTTGACTATTTTGGTTAGATAATAAGTTTAGAACATCTGACAATTGTTGCCAATTAAAACAGTATATACCAGCATTTATTAATTTATTTTTGCGCTGTTCATTAGTGCAATCTCTTTCTTCTATGATATTTTTCACTAGTCCCGATTTATCTGTGAATACTCGCCCATATCCCTTTGGAGAGTCTAAACTTGCAGATAAAAAAGTTACACTCGCATTGGATTCTTTGTGAAATTTTAAAAGTGATCTTAGAGTTTCCTTTTTTAAGAGTGGTACATCGCCATTTAATACTAAAAGTTCTCCATCAAATCCTTTTAATCTAGGACTTAGTTGCTGGATAGCATGTCCTGTCCCATTTTGAGGTTGCTGAAGAACAAAATCTAAGTCTTTGTGATTCTTCAGAGAGTCCTCAACTAACTTAGCTTGATGTCCTACGACTATTAATCTACGGTTTGGCTTGAGCGCCTGAGTACAAGACAAAACCCTATCAATAAGTGATTTCCCTGCCAAAGGATGAAGAACCTTTGGCAGCTTGCTTTTCATTCGCGTACCTTTTCCAGCCGCTAAAATTGCGATGGCAAGCATTAGAGTACTTTTTTGAAGAAATCTAATTGCTTTATCGCTATTGCGCACTATTCCATCGCTTTCTCCATGATGAAGTGTTTGTTAATTGACTTTTAGATTGCTCTATTTTTCTTGTTGAAATAATTTCTTTAGAGTTTCCTTTCCCTGTTGGATCTCTGTAAGGAATTGATGAACGCGTGGCAAGGTGTTCTATTTCCTTGGTGCTTAAGTCTTTGAACTGAAGATTTTCTGAAATATACCGTTGTTCTATTTTCTTTTTCATAGCAACTGTCCCTGCACTCCATTTGTTTTGTTTATTGGTCGAGGGAACTACTGAATAGATTTTTAAACCAGCTCTTTTTAAACTTGCTCTAATGGAGGAAGCAGTTGAATATGTAATCAAGCGGCCTTCGACCGATAGCCTTTTGGTTAATAAAGAGATGAATTCTTCACTCCAAAGTTCGGGACACTTTTGTGGAGAGAAAGGATCAAGAAGAATTAAATCAAAACTTAGAGAATCTTGTATTTCATGAATCTTTTGTCTTGCATCTCCCCAATGAATATTTCCTTCGTTAAAACCTTCAGTCCATTTCCCTAATTTATTTATGCAATTAAAAAAATGTAATACTTTTGGAGACCAAATTTTCTGAAATATTTTTTCATTCAGAGCAAGATTTAGAGGCCTTTTGTCAATCTCAAGCCCATGCCATTCAATTTTTATATTGCTTTGAAATAACTTCTCTAGAATACATCCTGTGTTATACCCCAGTCCCATGCAAACATCTAAAACAACTATTTTTTCAGTTGTAGAAAATTGTTCTAATTGAGCTGGTAAGAGATATTTAGCAATTGATTCTCTAAGTGCTCCGTCCTTATCATGAAATCCTTCTTCATAGCTAAAGCTATAAAGACTTAAACTCCCATCTTTTGTCGTATGTATTTTAAAATCATTCAATTCTAAGAAAAACTAATTTTTTTGTTGAAGTCTTATCAAATCAATCCAAAAATCAGGATATGAGACTGCTGCAGCTTCGCTACGTCGTAATGTTGAATCAGAGTTAGCCATTATTGAGGCAATAGCTAAACTCATGGCAATACGGTGATCATCTTCGCTATCAAGCTCGCATCCTTTTAAATTATTTCCTCCATAAATAGTTAGTCCATCTTGATGTTCATCTACTTTGGCTCCCATTTTTTTTAATTGTCTGGCCATTACCGCTAAACGATCAGTTTCTTTGACTCTTAATTCACTAGCTCCTTTTATATAACTGATACCTTTACAAAAACATGCTGCTACAGACAATATAGGTATCTCGTCTACTAGGCGAGGCATTATCTCCTCATCAAGCTTGAATGGTTTCAAGTTTTCTTTGTAAAAAACTTCTATGTCTCCAACAGGCTCACCGGCCACATCTCTTTTGTTTGTTATATTGATATTTGCCTCCATTGTTTCCAATACGTCAAGTATGCCAGTCCTTGTTTGATTTAGACCAACATTCTCAATGGTTAGTTCTGATCCTGGTATAATGCTACCTGCAACCAGCCAAAATGCAGCGGAACTAATATCACCCGGAACAATAATTGATTGACCTTTTAGATCTTTCCCCGGAAAAACAGTTATATGTCTACCCATTTCACCACCTACTTCTAGATTGGCTCCGAAGGCTTTCAACATTCTCTCGCTATGGTCTCTTGATCTGGCGGGTTCAATAACAGTTGTTGAACCTTCTGCATTAAGTGCGGCAAGTAAGATCGCAGATTTTATCTGAGCACTTGCGACAGGTGTACCAATTACGGCGCCTCTTAATTTATTCCCAATAATCGAGAGAGGAGCAAAGTCTCCACCACACCTGCCAGAAACTTTAGCCCCCATTATTTTTAATGGCTGTCCTACTCTTTTCATTGGCCTATTTCGAAGTGATTTATCTCCTGTGAGGATGAAATGATGATCTTCTTGACCAGCTAATAACCCCATTATTAATCTCATGGTTGTGCCTGAATTTCCGCAATTCAAAATATTTTTAGGCTCTTTTAGACCATTTAATCCAACGCCATCAACTTCAACAATGTTTCCTTTTTTGATGGGGCTAATTTTTACGCCCATTGACCTTAGGCATTCCGCTGTACTTAATGGGTCTTCCGCAGGTAAAAGGCCATCAATTATTGTTTTTCCTTTAGCAATAGCCCCAAACAGTAGAGCTCGGTGTGATATAGATTTATCTCCAGGTACTTTCACTTTCCCACAAAGCTCACCTCCTTTTTGAAGGTCTCTTAAAGACTGATCTTTATTGGGAACTTTCAATGAAAAAACAATATATTGATTTATATATTATTTATCGATTACCTTTATTTCTTATTTATGAATTGTTTATTTGTTTTTGACGCATTAGCTCATCGATAACGTACCCAAATAATTCTGGACTTGGTTGCTTCTTTTCCAGATCTGATAACCCTAGTTCTGCCCATCTTTCATCGACTTTGTCTTCGAGTTCTTTAGGCCTTGTTAATGGTTTTCCCCAGTCATGATTTTTCTCTGGGCCAATTTTGGTGGTTGCATCAATGGCTAATCTCCCTCCTAGTCCTATATGCTCACTCGCGAAGTCAAGCGTGTCAAAAGGAGTATTCTCTAGTACAAATAAATCTCTTTGAGGGTCAACTTGACTGGATAAGACCCAAACCACTTGCCTAGGATCTCTCACGTTAATGGTGGAGTCGACGACGACGATAAATTTTGTATAGGTGAATTGGGGTAAAGCACTCCAAAAAGCCATTGCAGCTCTTTTGGCTTGGCCTGGATATGCTTTATCAATAGATATAACTGCTAACTTGTAACTCAAAGCCTCCATCGGAAGGAAAAAATCAATAATTTCAGGTATTTGTTGTTTAAGTATTGGCGTATAAATTCGATTTAATGCTATTGCGAGCATAGCCTCCTCTTTAGGAGGCCTACCGCTGAAGGTTGTTAAAAATATTGGCTTTTCCCTTTGAGTCATACACTGGAATCTAATTAAAGGTGAGGACTCAGCACCCCCATAGAACCCCATGTGGTCTCCAAAAGGACCATCTGTCATCTCTTCTCCAGGAGATATGGATCCTTCTAAAACAATTTCACTGTGACTAGGTACCTGAAGATCGATAGTTTTGCATTTAGTTAATCGAACACCTTCACCTGCATATAAACCTGCAAAAAGCCATTCACTGAGCTGTACTGGAATAGGAGTTGCAGCTGCCATGACCAGAAGTGGATGAACTCCAATAGCAACAGCAACTTCTAATTTTTTATTCATGGCAGCTGCTTTGCGAAGATGCCTGGCTCCTCCTCTGACACTTAACCAATGAACTGTCATACTCTTGGCAGATTGTCTTTGGAGTCGATAAACACCCACATTTGGCACGCCTGTTTCAGGATCTTTTGTTATGACTAGACCTAATGTGATTGCACCTCCAGCATCCTCTGGCCAGGGACGTAAAAGTGGTAAATGATTTAGATCCAAATCTCTTTCACCAATTACTTTCTGATGGCACGGAGGTAATAGATCAATATCAGGACGTGCTTTAAGCAGATCCCATGCAACTGAGGCAAAAGCTTTGGTCTCTTTAAATCCTTTCGGAGGGCGTGGTTGTTGAAGAAGGGCGAGCTTTTTTCCTAAATCTTCCAATTCTTCTTGCTTCTTTAAGCCCATACTCCAAACAACCCGTTCCATAGTCCCAAGTAAATTGACTGCTACAGGGATTGATGATCCTTTTACATTTTCAAAAAGCAGGGCAGGTCCTCCCATTCCAAGGACTCGGTCGCTAATTGCCGCAATTTCTAAGTCACTATCAACTGGAACACTTATTCTTTTTAATTGATCTCTCTTTTCTAGAAGAGTAAGAAAATCTCTAATGTCCCGTGTAAGAGGTTCTTGACGAAATAATTTCATGAAGGTCTGCACGATTATTCTATTTATCTAGTTACTGTGACGCAAGTTATCAGCCTTTGTGGAAATGAAACTTTCTTATTTTTATGTTGCGGGAGATGTTCCTAGTGGAATTATTCCTGAATCATCAGTAGTAATTGATGTTCTCAGGGCTACAACAACTATTGCCTGGGCTCTTGAAAATGGAGCTGATTCAGTACAAGTGTTTGCAGATGTTGATGAACTGAAAAATCAATCAAAGTCTTTTGACGATAAAGACAAAATACTTGTTGGAGAGAGAGGAGGTAAAAAATTAGATGGATTTGACTTGGGGAATTCTCCATTAGGAGTCTCAACTGAGAGAGTAAAAGGGAAAAGAGTTTTTATGAGTACTACCAATGGAACAAGGTCACTGCATCGAGTTAGAGAATCTAAAAGTTTGTACACAATGGCACTCCCAAATAGAAAAGCTATTGCTGAAAGATTAAAAAGTGATAATCCAAATGAAGTTTGGATTGTTGGTAGTGGATGGGAAGGCTCCTACTCTTTAGAAGATTCTTTAGCAGCTGGGGCTTTAGCCTCTCTTTTAATGGATCAACTAGACTCGGTTCAGATATTAAATGATGAATTGATAGCCTCCATAGCACTATGGAAAAACTGGGAGCATGATGTTGAAGGATGTTTACGTATTGCAAGTCATGGACAAAGACTTGCAGGAATAGGTAATCATGATGATGATTTCGCTTGTTGCGCTTCTTTGGACAACCTTTCTATTATTCCAAAACAGATTGAGATGGGCGTACTTCGCTCTAACTAACTTTTAAATTATTTTTCTTTTTTAACTCAGTGTCAGATTTTTTGGCTGCGGCCTTACAGCTAACCAGTACCTCAGATATAGAGGCAAATCTAAATGCTGCAGAAGAACAAATTGAGTTGGCCTCAAGAAGAGGGGCTGATCTTGTTGGACTTCCTGAAAACTTTGCATTTTTGGGTGAAGATCAGAAAAAATTAAAAATTGCATCTTCAATTTATGAGAAATGCAATAGTTTTTTAGTAACAATGGCAAGGAGATATCAAGTCGTTTTGCTTGGAGGCGGTTTCCCCGTTCCTGCTGGCGATGGAGTAAGAACTTTAAACAGAGCAGAGTTGTTTGGTAAGGATGGTCAATCTTTAGCAAGATATGACAAAATTCATCTTTTTGACGTTGATCTTCCAGAGGGTAATACCTATAGAGAATCTGAAACAATTGTTTCTGGAAGTGAATCACCTCCAGTTGTTGATGTGCCAGGCCTTTGCAAAATAGGATTATCTATATGTTATGACGTTCGATTCCCTGAGCTTTATCGTGATTTGGTCAATAAAGGCGCAGATTTATTAATGATCCCAGCTGCTTTTACTGCTTTCACAGGAAAGGATCATTGGCAAGTCTTGCTTCAAGCAAGAGCTATTGAGAATACTGCTTATGTTGTTGCACCAGCACAAACTGGTCGACACTACGGTAGAAGACAAAGCCATGGACATGCGATGGTTATTGATCCATGGGGTACAGTTCTCGCAGACGCAGGAGTTGTTCAAGGAGCCGCAATAGCTCCTGCTGATAAAAAAAGAGTTGAGAGAATTAGAGGGCAGATGCCAAGCTTAAAACATCGAAAAGCAGAACTTTTTGTTTGATGTTTAAAGATCAATCTTTAAAGTCAAAACTAGCACTTTTTGCGGGATTTGTTTTTTGTTTGAGTCTCTTTATTCCTTTACCGCTTAGAGCTGCTAGTGCTCTTGCCGCTTGGGCCTTAACTAGTAACGGCAGCCTTAAATTAAGAACTTCTTCTGGGGCTAAATTAGATGCTTTTTTTCAATCCTCAACCACTGATAAAGGTGAAAGGGTTTGGGTTGATTTCCCAGGAGAATTAACCCGCCCTAGAACTATTAAAGGAAATGGATCAGTTAAGGAAATCAGACTAGGTAAACCCTTTAAGGGTAAAACAAGGCTTGTTATTGAGTTTCTTCCATCAGTTGAATTAGAAGCCTCTAAATTACAATTAATTGGTATTTCACCAAACATATGGGAGTTGAAATTTATTGGCTTAGAAAGTAATTCCTTTAGTTCCATTGAAGAAGGTAATATTATAAGAAACTCAATAAAAAGGACTTATGAAAGAATAAAGATTCAAAAATTAGATGTTTCCTCTTTACCTAATATCCCATATGGAAAGTATAAAGTTGTACTGGATCCTGGCCATGGTGGTTCAGACCCAGGTGCCGTTGGAATAAATGGATTAAGAGAGACTGATATTGTTTTAGAAGTTTCAAAGAGTGTTTCAGAATTGTTAACAAATAAAGGTGTTAAAACTATTTTAACTCGAACTTATGAGCGAACATTAGACCTACAACCAAGAGTTACCAAGGCTAATAATTCAAAAGCAGATGCTTTTGTAAGTATTCATGCAAATGCTACAAGAGGAAAGCGAAAAGATGTTAATGGTTTAGAGACATATTATTACTCTGGTTATAAAGGGCATTCTTTAGCAAAAAATATTCAAAAACAAATTTTAATTTTTTCTCCCCAAAGCCCTGATAGGGGGGTTCGTAGATCTCGCTTTTATGTAATTAGAAAAACATCTATGCCTGCAGCTCTTGTAGAGATTGGATTTGTTACTGGAATGTATGATGCAGATTTATTAAGGCAAAAAGCTTACAGGGATAAAATTTCTTTTGCTATCGCTAAAGGAATACTGAATTATCTAATAGTTTCAAATTAGATATGCGCCTTGGATTGTTTGATAGCGGTGTTGGAGGCTTCACTGTTTTGAAAAAGGTTATTGAATTATGTCCCAATAATTCATTCATATATTTGGCTGATACAGCAAGACTTCCCTATGGAGTAAAGACAACTCATGAAATCATGAAAATTGCTGAAGAAATATCATCTTGGTTTAGTTATCAAAATATTGATGCTTTTTTGGTCGCCTGCAATACAACAAATGCAATTGCCTTGGATGTAATAAAAAAAAATTTGGATGTCCCTGTTTTTGACTTGATTGGCTCTGCGGCTTCAACTATCCAGGAATCGAGGGTAGGTGTTCTTGCAACCCCATCTACGGTTAAAACAAAGGCTTATACGAATGCCATCATGGAAGTCAAGCCAAAAACCTTTGTAATTGAGCAACCATGCCCTGAATTAGTTCCCATGATTGAAATGGATAATATTAATTCTGATGAGATTATTGATGTCGCAGGTATATATTTACAACCTCTTTTAAAACAAAAAATTAATTCTTTAATTCTTGGCTGTAGTCACTACCCTCTCATAAGTCCTTTTTTAACTGAGTTATTACCCTCTAGTGTTAAATTGATTGACCCTGCTGATGCTCTTTCTTTGAAATTAAAGTTGTTCATAGATTCAGAAGAAAGAAAGTATTCAAAGAAAAAAAATTTAGTTGATTTAAAGTTTTACGTAACCTCCAATCTTAAAAACTTTCCCAATAAAGCTAAGCATTGGTTAAACGTTTTTCCTGAAGTTAATCTTGTTTCACTGCAGAAGAAGGGTTGGGTCTCTTAATATCAAAAAGTAGAGCGGTTTTATGACCACAGCCACGGAAATTCTTCAACCTGTAGAACTTGATCTAGAAGCTTTGCTTATGGATCTTCGCAGCCTCATAGGTGCTGGACACCCTATCTTGCAGGCAGCTGCAGAACATCTTTTTAGTGCAGGGGGTAAACGTTTAAGACCTGGAATTGTTTTATTGATTTCAAGAGCTTTGACGTCTGAAAAGGATCTTCCTTTGAAGCATCGAAAATTGGCCCAAATTACTGAGATGATTCACACCGCTTCTCTTGTTCATGATGATGTCGTTGATGAAGCTGATACCCGCAGAGGTGTTGAAACTGTTCATAGTCGATTTGATCCCAGGATTGCTGTCCTGGCGGGAGATTTTCTATTTGCACAAGCAAGTTGGCACTTGGCAAATCTTGAGAATTTAGATGTTGTTAAATTGTTAAGTAGGGTGATTATGGATCTGGCTGAAGGAGAGATAAAGCAGGGCCTTAATAGATTTGATTCAAGTCAATCCTTTGATAGTTATTTAGAAAAAAGTTATTGTAAAACAGCATCACTAATTGCTAATAGCTCCAAGGCTATTGGTGTTTTATCTCATGTAGATCAAGAGAGCTTGGATTCACTTTATTTTTTTGGAAGACAGTTAGGTTTAGCTTTTCAGGTGGTTGATGACATTCTCGATTTTACTGGAAATGATGAACAACTAGGCAAACCTGCAGCGAGTGATCTTCAAAGTGGTTATCTCACTGCACCTGTTTTCTACGCTTTGGAAGAGAATCCAAATCTGAGCGAACTAATTAATGGTAAATTCTCCAAAAAAGATGATCTTGAAAAGGCTTTATCTCTTGTGAGAGATTCAGGTGCGATCAAAAAATCAAGAGAACTAGCCGAAAAATTTGCTTCTGAATCAAAAGATTCAATTTCTTGGTTGCCAGACTCACCATCAAAGAAAGCATTACTTGAATTGCCTGAATTTGTTATTAGCAGACTTTATTGATTTAATACTCATTCAATATTTGTTCAATTTCATTTAAATGGGTGATTTGTTTTAAATTGATGTGTTTATCAAAAATTTCTTTTTTTGGAAGTTCATAACGTTTTTCTTTTAAAAAGAAAACAAAACATCCTGCCTCTAAGGCAGAAGATACTCCAGAAATTGAATCTTCAACAGCCCAGCATTCTTGAGGAGAAATATTTAACTTTTTTGAGGCCAAAAGATATGGATCTGGAGCTGGTTTTCCATTGGCTAATAATTTGTCATCACCAAGAACTATTACAGAAAATAGATTCATCCATTTATGAGGAGCACTTTTTATTTTGAAAGATTCAGAGCTGCTACTGGTTACTAACGCCATTGGGATATTGTTTTCATGACACCTTTTGACCAAACTCTCGCCACCTTGCATTGCTTTTGCAGTTAGGATGAGTTGTCTTGATATGGGTTTATGTATTTTTAGTAAGTCTTTCGCCTTTACTCCATTAGGAATCAATTTAATCAGTTCATTCGCGCAATCTATTCTTCTTCTGCCTCTCAAGAGTTTTAGTTGGGTGTAAGTTAGATTTAGATCAAAAAGCGCGGCGGTTTCTTTCCATGCTTGTCCATGTAAGGGTTCTGAGTCAATTAGAACTCCATCAAGATCAAATAAAAATGCTTTAGGAAAATCAATATTTCTCTTCATTATGAATTTGTTTTAAATAAGAGTTTCACTATTCAAGCGTTTTGGTCAGAAATAGCTTGAATGCAATAAATGAATAGTTGTTTTTATCTTTCATGAATTCAGACAATTCTAACTCTATTGAGTCTGTTCTTCAGGAGCAGAGAGTTTTCCCCCCCTCTGATGACTTTTCAAATAAAAGTAGGATCTCATCTTTTTCTAAGTATTTGGAAATGTCTGAGATGGCTAGATCAGATCCAGATAAGTTTTGGGGTGATGCAGCTAGAGAAGAATTACATTGGTTTGAATCTTTTGACAAAGTCCTTGATTGGTCTAAACCACCATTCGCTAAATGGTTTGATGGTGGAAAAATAAATATTTCCTATAACTGTTTAGATCGTCACTTAAATAGTTCAATAGCTAACAAAATCGCCTTGATTTGGGAAGGCGAACCAGGTGATCAAAAAAAATATACCTACAAACAGTTATACAAAGAAGTTTGCAAAGCAGCTAATGCACTCAAGTCTATAGGTATTGGTAAAGGAGATCTTGTGGCTTTGTATATGCCTATGGTGCCTGAGGCTGCAATCGCAATGCTTGCTTGTGCGAGGATTGGAGCACCACATTCTGTCGTATTTGGAGGCTTTTCCTCTGAGGCGCTTAGGGACCGATTAATCAATGGAGAAGCGAAAGCAATAATTACAGCTGATGGAGGTTTTAGAAAAGACAAAGTAATCCCTCTAAAAGACGCTGTTGACTCCGCATTGGAAGGTGGTGCTTGTCCAAAGGTCGAGTCAGTTTTAGTTGTTCAAAGGACAAAAAAGAATATTGCTATGGATGATGGTAGAGATTATTGGTGGCATGAAATCGTAGATAGTCAAACAGAAGAATGTTTGCCAGAAAAAATGGATAGTGAGGATTGCTTATTTGTTTTGTATACCTCTGGCTCTACAGGTAAACCAAAAGGAGTAGTTCATTCAACTGCTGGATATAACCTTTGGTCTCATTTAACTTTTAAATGGATTTTTGATATTCGTGAAAATGATGTTTATTGGTGCACAGCTGATGTGGGTTGGATAACTGGACATAGTTATATCGTTTATGGCCCATTATCTAATGGAGCAACTACTGTTATGTATGAAGGAGTTCCTAGGCCTTCAAATCCAGGAGCATTTTGGGATGTAATTCAAAAGCATAAAGTTTCGATATTTTACACTGCTCCAACCGCAATAAGAGCCTTTATGAAAGCTGGAGAAAAGCTTCCTCAGCAATACGATTTATCTAGTTTGAGACTTTTAGGAACTGTTGGAGAACCAATTAATCCAGAGGCTTGGATCTGGTATAGAGATGTTATTGGAGGAGGGAGATGCCCAATAGTTGATACATGGTGGCAAACAGAAACTGGCGGAGTGATGATTAGCCCTCTACCTGGAGCGACTCCAACCAAACCTGGATCAGCAACTTTTCCTTTGCCTGGGATTGAAGCCGATGTCGTTAATTCAGATGGCGATTCTGTAGCTAATAATGAGGGTGGATATTTGGTGGTTAAAAGACCATGGCCTGGAATGATGAGAAATGTTTATGGAGATGAAAAAAGATTTAGAGAGAGTTACTGGGAGTATTTAAAACCTTCAGATAAAAGCTATATATATTTTGCTGGAGATGGGGCTCGAAGAGATGAAGAAGGTTATTTTTGGGTTATGGGAAGAGTTGATGATGTTATAAATGTATCTGGTCATAGGCTTGGAACAATGGAGATAGAATCAGCTTTAGTTAGTCATGAGCTCATCTCAGAAGCTGCAGTCGTAGGTAGACCTGATGCTTTGAAAGGGGAATCAATAGTAGCCTTTGTCACTTTGAAAACTGGTGCAGTAGAGAACGAACATATAGAGGCACAATTTAAAAAACATGTCGTGAATGAAATAGGACCTATTGCTAAACCTGATGAAATTAGATTTACTGATTCTCTTCCCAAAACAAGAAGTGGAAAAATTATGCGCAGGATCTTGAGAGCACTAGCTTCGGGTGATGAAATAAGCGGAGATACAAGTACTCTTGAAGATAGATCAGTTTTAGATAAATTAAGAGGGTAATATTAAATTTTCCAGTGAGTTATTTGATCGACTATTAATTCAATTTTTTTATATTTTAAATAGCTTTGCAAATTAGACTTTAGTATTTTTTCTCTTAGGCCTATGCTTACTGGGGTTAGATGATTACCATCAAGTTGCATAATCTTAGAATTATCCGAAGGTCTTGCATTTAATGATTTAAGTAATAAATCATTTTGATCAAGATTATCATTTTTAAATTTTATTAATAGATTATTTATTTGCTCATAGTGTTCTCTCACAAGATTTAATGTTTCTGCAGGGCTTGGACTAAATTCACTTTGAAAGTCAAGCTTTTGAGACATTTTTCTGAGAAAAGGGATAGATTTATCTGCCTTGAAATTATTGAAGCTTATAGCTACTAAACCATTGCAATTTCTTCCTGCATCAGGTGCTAGTAAATGTAATTTACATCCAAGACTATGACCCAGCCTTATTGATTTTGGTATGCAGCCAACTCTTTTTTCAAGAATTTTTCGAGATTGACGGAATTGTTTCCACGCATGATTTGATTGAAGTTGATGATCAAAGTTAGGTATATAGCTCCATGAATGAACTGCAAAATTTTTTTGTAACAGACCAGAAATAAGTCTTTTGTATGTAACTTCTGGTTTTATTGAAATATAGCTACCTCCAATTATTTCTACCAGCCCAACTGGTCTTGATGGCCATTGGCAAAAAACATCACTTATACGTCTTAAAGTGCTCATTAATGATGAATCACCCTATATAGAGAAATAGAAAAAGATTATAAGTTAAATATAAGTATCTTTTCTTTCTAATGTTCTACTAAGTTTGTATTAAACTCTGGTTTTTTGATGATAATAGAAGCATGACTAATTAATTTTGATGTGAAAGAAGAGCAAAATTATCAGAAAGCGAGTGAGCAGCTTGACTTTCTAAATAGAACAACTAAAGATACTCCCAGTAAAAAAGAGAAAGATCTAGGAGTAAGATCTTCTTTTAAATCAAACGTAGAACGTGTTGAGATTTTAAGTATTGAAAATTCACCTGAGAATATCTTGATTTTGGATACGGAAACCACAGGTCTTGACAATAAAAATGATGATTGTCTTGAAGTAGGTTCGATTCTTTTTAATGTCAAAAGTAGATCGGTGTTAGCGCAGCAATCTTTTCTTTTACCAGTTGAAAATAACAACGCAGAAAAAATAAATAATATTCCTGCTGAAATAACTAGATTGCCTCAACCTCTAACTGAAGCAATTAAATATTTTGAATCTTTGGTTCGAGTATCAGATGTGATAGTTGCTCACAATGCAGAATTTGATATGAAATGGTTCGGTTTTAATAAATTGCCTCAGATTGAAAAACAATGGATTTGTTCTATGGACGATATAACTTGGCCCGCTGATAGACAATTAAAGACTCGACCTTCTGTAAGAGATCTTGCATTGGCTTATGGTGTCCCGGTTTGGAACGCACATAGAGCTTTGACAGATTGCATATATTTGGCAGAGGTTTTTAAAAGATGTAGTGAACTTGAAAAACTATTGATTAGAGCGTTAGAACCAAAAGTATTAATTCGCGCTGAGATCTCTTACGAGGAAAGATATTTAGCGAAAAACGCTGGCTTCAGGTGGAATGACTCAATTAAGGGTGCTTGGTCTAGAAAAATGAGTCGTCGGGATATTGAAAAATTAGAATTCCCAGTACATGAGGTTGATTGTGATGATTGAAGTTGATTTTTCATAAAGTACTCATTTCAAATATTTGCTATGTGTTTAATGTATTGAGTAATGAGTTTTTTTAGAGTGTTCTCCATGATTGATTTATGAGAAAAAATTTCACAAAAAAAAATATAGTTGGTCGGTTTTCCTTTGTTAAAAGTAAGACTGATGGTAACGAATTGAAAAAGCGTCTAAGACAATGGCAGCATTCAAGAAGTTGGGCTCGTTTAATTTGTGAAGCGGAAAAGATGTGGAGTCTTGAATCAAGAGAACTAAAGAGGCTCGGAGCTATGGAATTAATTCAACTTCAAAATGAAATGCCTTTTAATGTGAGAAGAAGAGTTAATTTTTGGTTAGTTAAATATTCAGGCGCTACTCGATTAGATGATTAAGCTAAATATGCTTTCTAAATTGAGTCTCACTAATTTGCTTTAGTAGGAATGACTCATTGATTATTATTTTACAGTTTACGTAAACAATTACTATTAAACAAACAACAAATAATTTTACTGAAGCTACTTTGACCAATCTCAAGAATTTAAGAGGAATGGTAGATCTTTTACCTGCTCAAAGTCAGAGCTGGCAAAAGGTTGAATCAATTGCACTCAAGCATTTTACTCGAGCTGGACTTCAAGAAATTAGAACACCGATTATTGAACGAACTGATTTGTTTTCAAGGGGTATTGGCGAGAATACAGATGTTGTGGGTAAAGAAATGTACAACTTCGACGATAGGGGAGGTCGTTCATGCACTTTGAGACCTGAAGGAACAGCTTCTGTTGCAAGATCAATTGTTCAGCATGGATTATTAAATAATGGGCCCCAAAGGCTCTGGTATAAAGGACCAATGTTTAGATACGAACGCCCTCAAGCAGGGAGGCAAAGGCAGTTTCATCAAATTGGAGTTGAATTTGTTGGATTGGCTTCTGTTATGAGTGACGCTGAGGTTATTTCAATAGCTTGGGACTTTTTAAAGGATGTTGGTCTGAGTGATTTGACTTTACAAATTAATAGTCTTGGTAGTAATGAAGATCGAAATGTTTTCAAAGAAGAGTTGAAAGATTGGCTTAATCAGAGATTTGATTTGTTAGATCAAGATTCCCAGAAAAGAATCAATGTGAATCCCTTGAGAATATTAGATAGTAAAAATACTTCAACAAAAGAACTTTTACTTGAAGCTCCGTCTTTAAATAAATTTTTATCTAATAGTAGTAAAACTAGATTTGATTATTTACAGGAGTTACTCGATAATTTAAAGATCCCATATGAAATTAACAATAAGTTGGTTAGGGGCCTTGATTATTATTCTCATACGGCTTTCGAAATAACTAGTGATAACTTGGGTTCTCAGGCAACTGTTTGTGGCGGAGGGCGTTACGATAGCTTGATAAGTGAATTGGGGGGGCCTGAAACCCCCTCAATTGGTTGGGCTATTGGAATGGAAAGGCTGATAATTCTTGCTGGAGATAAAATTTCCCAATCAAAATCTCCGGATGTTTATGTGATTCATAAAGGTGAAAAAGCTGACCACCTTGCTTTGGAAATTACTTGTCAGTTAAGGGCATCCAACTTAATGATTGAATTGGACTACTCAGGTTCATCTTTCTCAAAACAATTTAAGCGAGCAGATAAAAGTAGGGCCAAATGGGCTTTAGTTATAGGTGAGGATGAGGCATCTAAAGGTCAGTTATTGATGAAGAAATTAAGGGATAAACAAAAGGATGAGGAGAGTAGGGAATATATTTTCTCAAAAGAGGACCTTGATCAGTTAATTAAAAAGTTGATTACTTAAAAAATGATTATTTTTTTTAAATGAGCTCTATTAGAATCCAAAAAATATGTTGTATTGGCGCTGGTTATGTGGGTGGTCCAACAATGTCTGTTATTGCAGATAAATGTCCCGATATAGAAGTTAGGGTTGTTGATATTAATAAAGAACGAATTGATGCATGGAATGATTCAGATCTCAATAAATTGCCAATATTTGAACCTGGATTAGATCGGATAATTTCAAGAACAAGAGGACGAAACCTTTTCTTTAGTACAGAAATGGAAAAGGCTATATCTGATGCTGATATGATTTTTATATCAGTTAATACTCCAACAAAAACAAAAGGTCTTGGAGCAGGACAAGCGAGTGATCTTAGTTGGGTTGAAGCTAGTGCGAGGCAAGTAGCTAAATATGCAAAAGGACACACTATAGTAATTGAAAAAAGTACTCTTCCAGTTCGTACGGCACAAGCAATAAAAGAGATACTAAAGACGACAAATAAAGATAGTCAAAAGAATGAAATTTCAAAAACTTTTTCTGTTTTATCGAACCCTGAATTTTTGTCTGAAGGCACTGCAATTAATGACTTAGAAAAACCTGATAGGGTTTTAATTGGTGGAGAGAACTATGACGCTGTAGATGCATTGGCTAAAATTTATTTGAATTGGGTTCCTTCTGAACAAATAATTTGTACTAATTTATGGAGCAGCGAGCTTTCAAAATTAGCTGCTAATGCATTCCTAGCCCAGCGAATTAGTTCTATAAATTCTATTTCAGCCTTCTGTGAAGCTACTGGAGCTGATATTCAGGAAGTTGCAAAAGCAATAGGAACAGATAAAAGGATAGGTAATCAATTTCTTAGTGCAGGACCTGGTTTTGGTGGAAGCTGCTTTAAAAAGGATATTTTGAATTTAGTTTATTTAAGTGGATATTTTGGTTTGCCAGAGGTTGCTAATTACTGGAATCAAGTTGTGATGCTTAATACTTGGCAGCAAGATAGGATTTATAAAATTGTCCTAGAGAAGCTTTTTGGTACTGTTAATGGAAAAAATATAGCAATACTCGGTTTCTCTTTTAAAGCAAACACCAATGATACAAGAGAATCTCCTGCGATAAGAATTTCCAGTGACCTAATCGAAGAAGGAGCGTTTTTATCAATTTATGACCCTAAGGTTTCAGTTGAGAGAATAGAGGAAGATTTTGAAAAATTTTCATTTAATAATCAAGGAATTTGGAAAATGGCCAATTCCATTCCAGAAGCATTGGAAAATGTTGACGCGGTTTTAATTCTTACTGCATGGGATGAATTCTTTGGCCTTGATTGGAATTATTTAGCTACTTTGATGAGATCACCAGCTTGGGTTTTTGATACAAGATCGGTTGTAAATCGACAAGAAATTGAGAATACAGGCATAAATCTGTGGAAGCTTGGTGAGGGGAACTAAAATATCTTCATAGAAAAATAATATGCCTATGATTAATGCTTAAATAAATCAAACTGAATTGATGCCATTAATTAATTTAATTTTAGGAAAAATAATGCTCTTTAAATTTCTTTTCAAAAAGAAGAAAAAAAAACTACGAGAACAATCAAATGAAAAATTTGAAATGAATAATTGGATGAATTTAACAAAGCAAGAGAGACTTGAAATAGACTTTAATGAAAAGAATAAAATAATGAGAAAGAAGAAGGCATTACTAAAATCAATCAGAGAAGAATATATAAAAATAAAAAAGGAAAATAATAATATATAAGTGTTAAAATGTATATAAGAAATGCTAAAAAAATTATTTTTAGATTAATTACTATTAATTATTTAATTTTATGATTTGGCCTCCAGTAAAAGCATGGACGAGTAAGGCTTACATTGATGGACAAGTCCATTTTGTTGCAATAAATTATGGTGGAGAATTGCCAAGCAGATGGGTTATTTTGATGTCTGTACTTGACTCGACTGTGGTTGTGAAAGTCCCGTGGTCTCAATTGGTTGATTTATCTAATTGGGAACCTGGATGGGATGAAATAAATCATAGAGAACCTTCTAAATTAGTTAATAATAAAAGTTTTGTGAAAACTAATGACTTTTTCAATCCATCTTTTGATTCTGGTTTGACAATACCTATAAGTGAAAATATTATTAGGCCTTGGTTTAAGCAGGTTTGATTAATATTTTATCTAAGATTTCTATGCAATTGAAGTATAATTTTGTTATTTATTGCTTTTTAATGTGACATCTTGAGCTTTCTTCGTCTGGCTTTTTACGTTAAAAGAAAGATACTCGTTTGCTCAAGAATGATAGAAGCATCAATGTGGTTGTCAGAGAAAGAAGCTAGTGAGGTTTTAAGAGTAGATGAAAAATCTTTGGAGGTTATGAGAGAAAGGGGTTATTTAAAGCCAGGATTTCACTGGCGAAGTTCAAATGATCCTAATCAATTACCATGGAAGCCAAAAGTATTTTATTTTATAAGGGGATGTAAAGAAGTTATTGAATATTGGCAGAACAATGATGAATCCTGTGCTCAAAGAGCAGCCTAAAGAAATAAATTAGAGTTTTTGTAAATTCGATATTTAAGAATTAGCTTTTTAAGCTACTAAATTTTCACCTTTACAATCTTTTATCGACGTCTCCAGAATTGGATAAAGAGAAATCATTTTTCCGTATTCAGGCGATGTTCTATAAACATTCGCTTTCTTTCTATAGTGGTCTTCTGTCTCCATTTCTAGACTATTAAATGGATTGAAGTTCATGATTTGTTATCCAAAAGGATTTAACTATTTAATAGTTATAAATAATGAGACCAATTTAATCTTTTATATTAATTACATATTTGGATGAATTTATATTGATTATAAGAATGGATTGGTCTCGAATGCCTGATATAAATTCTTTTTATGTATCAATTAATTCTTTAATTAAAAAGTCTTAGTTCGGTAATTCACTTGATTTTGTTTTTACCTCTCGTTGGCTGTCTATTTTTTTATTGTTTAAAACCTGCTCTTTTTGATATTTTTTTATCTGTATAGGATTTGAATAATAAAAAAAATTTACAGATTCTTTCTGTTGCATGAGTATTCGATGAAATTGCAGTATTCTCTGTTCGGTTTTGAAAAATAGCACTTCTAATGCAGACCTATGGAAATTCAGCAGTCACCTACGGGTGGTGGGCTGGTAACTCAGGGGTCACCAACCGTTCAGGCAAATTTATTGCTGCTCATGCCGCTCATACCGGTTTGATTGCTTTCTGGGCTGGTGCCTTCACGTTATTTGAATTGGCTAGATTTGACCCTTCCGTACCAATGGGTCATCAGCCTTTAATTGCGCTTCCTCATTTAGCAGCTTTGGGTATTGGTTTCGATGAAACTGGAGCCTTTGTTGGTGGAAGTGCGGTTGTTGCAGTCGCTGTGTGTCATCTAGTTGGATCCATGGCTTATGGGGCAGGTGGATTGATGCATTCTCTTCTTTTTTCGAGTGACATGCAGGAATCTTCTGTGCCACAGGCCAGAAAATTCAAGCTTGAATGGGACAACCCAGATAACCAGACTTTCATCCTTGGACATCATTTGATTTTCTTCGGTGTAGCTTGTATTTGGTTTGTTGAATGGGCGCGAATTCATGGGATCTACGATCCTGCTATTGGTGCTATTCGTCCGGTTGAATACGACCTTAACTTGAGTCATATCTGGGATCATCAGTTTGACTTCTTAACTATCGATAGTTTGGAAGATGTTATGGGAGGTCATGCTTTCTTGGCTTTCTTAGAAATTACTGGTGGTGCTTTCCATATCGCTACTAAGCAAGTTGGAGAATATACGAAGTTCAAAGGAGCTGGGCTTCTTTCTGCAGAAGCTATTCTTTCTTGGTCACTAGCTGGTATTGGCTGGATGGCAGTGGTCGCAGCATTCTGGAGTGCAACAAATACCACTGTTTACCCTGTTGAATGGTTTGGAGAACCATTAGCACTTAAATTTGGAATTTCTCCTTATTGGATCGACACTGTTGATCTTCCAAATGGAGCTCATACTTCTCGTGCTTGGCTAGCTAATGTTCATTACTACTTTGGATTTTTCTTTATTCAAGGTCATTTATGGCATGCTCTAAGAGCAATGGGATTTGATTTTAAACGAGTAACTGGTGCCTTAAGTAATCTTGATACTGCTTCAGTATCATTAAAATAGTTAAATAAATTTAACTTAAAAAAAAGCCCCACTTGTTTGGGGCTTTTTTATTGAGATTGTATTTATTAATTGTTCATTATTTAAGAATTTAAAATAAATTAGCTTTATTATTAGTTTGATATTTCTTAAAAAGTTATTTAATCGATTTCTAATACTAAACTTATCTTATTTTTACTAATAATTAAATCTAAGAAAATGATTTGATTGAGATATAATAAGAATCAAATTTACATTCGATGTTGAATATTCATATGGGATATTATTTTTTTAGGGATTTTCATTTACTTCCGTAATCTTGTTAATAGATGAGTCTGCCTTTTTTAGGTTTAGAAGACCTATATAAAACCAATGCAATCCCAACATTAGTCCTCTCATTGGGTTTGCTTGGAATTATAGGGATTCTTTTAACCCTTGGTAGAAGATTGGATTCTGCGATGAAGTTGGAAAGATTTGGTATTCCAATAGCCCTTTTAGTAGGAGCATTAGGTTTTTTAATTGGTCCTTATGGACCTTTTTCATTATTACCAGAAAGGGTTCTGGATACCTGGATGCAATTACCAACTCCATTGCTTACTTTAGTCTTTGCAACCTTAATGCTTGGAAGACCTATTCCAAGAGTTAGTGTTTTATGGAAACCAGTAGCCTCACAGGCATTGTTGGGACTTTTACTTGGCTTTGGTCAATATGTTGTCGGAGGTATAATTGTGTTGTCATTTCTACTTCCTTATCTAGGAGTAGACCCACTAATGGGATGCATTATTGAAGTTGGCTTTGAAGGAGGACATGGAGCTGCAGCAATAATGGGAGAAAGTTTTAGGAAGTTAGGCTTTCCTGAAGGATTAGACCTCGGATTTGCAATGGCAACTGTAGGGCTACTTGCGTCTACTTTGTTAGGGAGTGGACTAGTTGTTATGGGTAGATTTTTTGGATGGCTAGTACCTGCTGAACAAGACATTGATGATGATTTAAATGACATTGAGTTGGAATTTAAACCAATTGAACAACTTAAATTGCTTTTATATAATTTTGCTTTAGCAGGACTAGCAGTGTTGGTTGGCATCTTTTTACTATATTTTTTAAGGCTATCTTCTACATATTTGGGAGAAATAAGTAAGCAAGTGATATTAGCTTTCCCGGTATTTCCTTTGGCTTTAATGGGATCATTTTTTATAAGATTTTTCTTAGAAAAAACTGGAAATACAAAATTAGTCTCATCACTTTTTCAGCGTGAAATTGGCATACTTTCAACAGATTTACTTATCATTACCGCCATGGCAGGATTAAATTTACCGTTATTGATTAACTATTGGATCCCTATTACTATTTTAGCCATTGGTGGATTGATTTGGAATCTTGCTGGGATGTTGATTTTTTCTAGGATATTTTTTAGAGAAGAGTGGTTTGAAAGAGCAATAGCAGAGTTTGGAAATTCAACTGGAGTTGCAGCTAGTGGACTATTACTTTTGAGATTGGCTGATCCTAGAAATTCTACTAATACCCTACCTGTGTTTTCTATAAAGCAATTATTTCTTCAACCACTTCTTTCTGGAGGCCTAATTACTGTAATAGCTCCTTTGTTTATTAGTAATTTTGGGCTTAAAGGGTGGACAGAATTTTGTGGATTAATTTCATTGTCTTTATGCGTAATCGCAATATCTTTGCAGTCAAAATATACAAAAGCATCAGCATGACAATTAATATACTCAACTAAAGTTATAATTTGTATAAATATTAGTTTTAATAAATTATTTACCTTCTTTATATGAACCGACAAATTTACAAAGATATACCTCCTCAAGAATTAAAAGAAAAATGGTTTAAAAGTCATCTACTTGGAAAAGAGATTGAATTAAGAGAGCTCTATGAGTTGCCACAGGATCAGTTGGATTTAGTCATGGCAGAGACTGCAGAGTTTAGGAGCGATATAGGAAATAGAGATAGAAATCTAGGTAAATTTTGTACGGCTGGTTATTTTTTAGAGTTATCAAGAATAATTGACAAAAGAAGGGCTTCAGAATGATTCACTTCCTGTCTTTCCGAAAAATATAGGCTCATTTAGCTTGCTCCAGGGTTCAAACTTTTTCATAACTATTGGATACTTTTTATGAGTAAAAAAATAATTTAACCAACTTCGTAAATATTTTATTTCATTGTTTTGATCAAACTTTTTTATGTCCGCTATTCTAAATTGCCTGACAAATGGCCAGACAGCCCAATCAGCTAACGTTTCTTTTGCATCAACAAGAAATAGAGGTTTACCTTTGTTTGAAAATTCTTTTAATCTGTTATTTAAAGATAAAAGTATTTTCATGCAGGCATCATGATGAGTTGCTGACTCTTCAAAATTGAATCTAGATGCATATTTAAACCGATCCAAATGATATTTGAATACTGTATCATTTGTTTCTATAAGGCTAAATATTTCTTTTGAATTCTCATTATTATTATTAATATTACCAAATAATTCATCCCTATTTGATTTTTTAATACTCCATATCATTATTTCTAAGCTCTCATCAATTACTTTATTTAAACTAGTCTTTAATACAGGTACAGTTGCTTTTTTAGAAATTTGAATTAGTTCAATAGGCTTGTTCTTTAGTTCGACCTCTCTCAATTCCACTACCTGATTCGTATTTAATAAAGCCCATCTAGCTCTGATTGCGTAAGGACATCGTCTAAAGCTATATAAAATATTGTGCTTCATAATTTTACTGTTAAAATCATCATGCGTCCTATGCCTTGATATGATTAGTCAATCTTATAAATCGTAAATAGAATATGCTTCACAAGTATATCCTTTATGATTTTCTTTGGAAATTATATTTTACTATAAAAATATAATCCATTATTTTTATATTCCAAACTCTTTATTTCTCAAGAAAATTAAATTATGTCAGGATTTGTTTATTTAATGAAAAATGGTGATTTATATAAACTCGGATGTACCACTAATTTGAAAAGTGAGGCTAGTAAAATGAAACCAGGGGAAATAATTTCTTCTTTCAAAACCAATGACCCCAAATCTTTTGAGGTAAGATTGCTAAGGCTTTATAAGAAAAAAAGAATCCCAGATACGAATTACTTTCGTTTATCTGAATCAGAAGTTAATAATTGTAAAAAACATTTAGAGGGCAAAAGTAATTTCCCAAAAAGCTTAAACGATGAGTTAAGAATAGGACTGAATGGATCTTTGCTTTTTGCGGCTATAACTTTTTTGATTTCATTCTTTATTAATAAGATGCTAATACTTAGTTTATCCCTTTCAATATTTTTTTCCTCTCTACCTATGTGGACACTTGCAATAATTGGTAGTTTTGGAGGTTATGACACTGATGATCTTGCACTTTTTTCGACAGTTTCTAACAGATTAAAAGGCCTTTCTATTGGCATTTCTATGATTTCGGTTTCATATGTTCTATATACTTTTTCTCGCCTTTCTATTCCCTTTTAATCTATACAATTATTTTTTATTTCTATACATATAATTTATAACTTCTTGCTTGATTATCAAATTATAGCTATAAGTATATTTAATAGGTAATAACCTTTGGCAAGTATGAACATTTCTGAGTATCTTCAATTCTTAGAACCAATACAAGAACAGCTTGATAAGGTTTATTCAATAGCTTCTTTGGCTCTTACGGTTTTGGTTTGTTTGTGGCTTTTTAACTTTATTGTTGGTCTCATACAAAGAACGTATTCAGTGGGTAAAGCTATAGGAAGTTTTTATAGAAATTATTTTCACAAATATCTCCGTAAGGCAATTCTGGGAGTATTGAATACATTTAAGAAAACTACTAATCCTATTTAATAAATAATTCCTTTTCTTCTAAATGGTTGTTTCGAGTTGACAATTGAGTGTAATTTCAAAAGGAACTGAACTGTTTGGTAAATCAAGTAAATTTGTACAAATACTTGCAATATCATTTGTCTGTATCATATCTTTTTTGGGAAAATTATTTATTTCTTTTGCCATGTCTGTATTTACCCAGCCTGGGCAAATAGCTGTCACTCTAATACCATTTTCCCATCCTTCATTTCTCATGGTTTGACATAAGCTCATTAAAGCGAACTTACTCATTGAATAGCTTGCTAAGTTACCTTTTGATCGTTTCCCACTCATTGATACCAATACAATAATTCGTGCTGAATTACTTAGGGATAAATACTTCCAAGAATATTTTGTTAATATCCATGGCCCCATCACATTGACTTTCCAAATATCTTCAATATCTTTCATTTCATTATCATTAAATAATAAATTTGTTCTTTTGAATATCCCAGCACAATGAATAATAGTATCAATATTTTTAAAAGATTTGACTGTTTTCTCTACCCATTCCTTTGATGAATTTTGATCAGTGGCATCATAAGTGTGTACCAAAAAAGTATCTGAATTGTTTAATTTTGGATCTAAGGCTGTATTGATTAAATCTTCTTTTTTTCTTACTCCTAGGCTTAACGAATGTCCTTCTTTCAGTAATTTTAATGCGATCGCTTTTCCTATCCCTCTACTTGCTCCACTTATAAGGATTTTTCTCATTTATTACTAACTATTAATGCTTTAAATAATAAATTTAATTCTCTACCATGCATATTCATTAAGCCTTGTTTGATAGTCCAGGGTGATTTTCTAAACATCTTCCACATTGCAGATATTAGTTCTTTAAGGCTAAGGGTATTTGTAAGGAATCCATACCATTGTTTGTTAGGTAAACTAAAGAATTCTATAAAAAATCCTCTTAGCAACTTCTCTTCAAACCGCATCAATTTTTCTAAACCAAATTTATAAATAGCTTGTTTTCTTCTAAGTTCTGATGGCCATAAGGTTTGCCAACCTTGCTTTGCTAATAAAGCTGAGGATGCTTTGGGGTCTTTCATTGCCAATGCAAGGGCTTTGGCAACTTTAGGAGCTCTTCTTAAAAGGCTGCCAACCATGTATCCCGATGCGGGATGAACCATCCCAGCAGAACCGCCAAATCCAAGCACTGGTTGCGTTAGGTCAGGGATAGGCATGTTCATTGGCAGATATGAACCATGCTCTTCATGTTCAAGACTTTTTATTTCTAAACCCCGAGTCTCCAATCTTTTTTCCAGTCTTCTTTTTAACTCATCAAGAGAGACTGGAGGAAATAGCCCTAATGATGTTTCTTCTAAGAAAAACTTTCCATTTCCCATGTCCATAGCGTATAAAAATGTTGGAGCTTCTTTTCTCTCCTCTGGATTCAAGTGGTCGCAACGATAATCCATTAAAACAAATTGATCTTTCTCGACAGGGGGTGCGTTGAACTCACCCACGATCCCATAACAAGTTTGAACGGCTACAGGCCCTTGGTTCTGGGACTTAATAAAAACAGGTTTGTAGCCAGTTGCGTCAATTACCACGCGAGCATTAAGTTCCTTTCCGTTAGATGTTTTAACTGTGCTTATTAATTGATTTGTTTCTAAATTGATTGCTGATCCTTTGTGCCACTCTATTTCAGCCTTATTGCATTGCTCTAACCAATAAGCTTGTAATTTGTTTTTATCAAAAAGCCCATAATCTCTATTATGTTTTGTCACTTCATTCTTTTTAGAAGTTGGATCTTTGTCTCCCTCACCAAAATAACTAATGGTGTTTACCCATCTATGTTCAAGCAAATGACTTAGACCAAGCTCGTCAACCTCTTCCCCCCAAATCCCATAAGTGAAGGGCCAAGGTTCATCTGGCGATTGCTCCGACAAGATTTCAACATTTAAGTTTTCAATCGCTAATGCTGCCGCTATTGATAAAGCGCCTGGGCCTGAGCCTAGTACTAGAGCATCTTTTAATGCACTAGTGCTCATGGCTCCCCTTTAGAAAAATCGCTATTTCCTTTTACTTGGAGTCGAAAATTGGGATTTGATTTCTTAAAATAAAAATTAGTTATTTGACTTTCTCCTTGGAGTACCACTTTAAACACCCATGCCTATAGAATCAACAATAGCTCGTGATGGCATTAACAATGAATTGTATTAATGTTTTTTATCAACTTAATGATTTTATTTCATTTTTAAAATGTATGAAGAGTTTTTGATTGAAAATTCAAATAATAAACAATTTTATTAAATTCCAAAATCATTTAATATTTAAATTAAACATTTATGAATGAAAAAGCAAATACTTTAATAAAAGAAAAACCTCTGACTATTTTTATAACAGGTGGTACGTCAGGTATAGGTTATGAAGCAGTTTTAAAATTAATTTCTCTTGGTCATAATATAATTTTACCTTGTAAAAATATTTCTAGAGCGAATGAAGTATTGTCTAATATATTTAACCAATCTCCAGTTAAATTATCTAATAAAGGTGAGGTTTATACTCCTATAATGGATCTTTCTGATTTGAAAAGCATTGATTCTCTATGTGCTGAACTTAAAATTAAATGTGTGAATATCGATGTTTTAATTTTGAATGCTGGTCTGCAATATACAGGCTCAAAAAAACCTAGAATGTCAATGCAGGGGATTGAATTAACTTTTGCAGTCAATCATTTATCACATTTCTATCTTACACAAAAGATTTTACCTTTAATAGATAAGAAAAATGATCCGAAAATAATTATTACTTCATCAGAAGTTCATAATCCTAATAGTGGTGGAGGTAAAGTAGGAGCAAAGGCAAGCTTGGGAAATTTAAAAGGATTAGAATTTGGTGCAGGTTTTGAAATGATTGATGGAAATAAATTTAATGCTGATAAAGCATATAAAGATAGTAAATTATGTAATATTCTTTTTGCAAGAAAGTTAAGTGATATTTTGGTGAGCAAGAAATTATCAATACCAGTTATTGCATGGGCTCCAGGCTTGGTTATCTCTCGAGATAACCAAGGATTTTTTAGATACAGCAGAAAATACAATGAATTAGGACAAATATTATTTGCTTTTTTAGCTAGAGATATTTTAAGAATAACCACATCAAATAAAAATGCAGGTTTACTTCTAAGCAATCTAGCTTGCTTATGTATATATAGAATACCTGGATTCAATTACTATAGTAATAAAATTATTTCATTAGGAAAATTTATTTTTGAAAAGACTGATATCAGTAATGATGCCCAAAGAGGAGATTTAGCAGATAATTTATGGGATCTATCTCAATCTCTAATAGATAAGATACATAGATAAAGTTCTCTTATTTATTGACATGAATTGTTTGAGTTGGATATGCGAAGTTAATATTTTCCTTTTGGAACTTCTTCATTATTTCTAGATTAATTTCCTGTTGCGCTGACATTGCCTGAAGATAATCACTTGTAGGAATGTAATAGACAAGTTCAAAATCAAGACTACTATTTGCGAATTCGATAAAATGACATCGGTCGAAGATCGCATTTTCAGTTTTATCAACGATGTTTTTTATCATCATAGGTATGCTTTTTGTTTGTTCATATGTGGTTTCATAGACCACCCCTAATTTATGAACCAGTCTTCTTTTCTTCATCTCAGCATAATTTGAGATTACTCCATTTGTGAGTCTGCTATTGCTCATCACTATTGCTTCACCGTTAATACTTCTTAGGCGTGTGGATCTGACGCCTACGCTCTCAACCTTTGCCCAGATACCATCAATATGAATGAATTGTCCACTTTGAAATGGTTTGTCTAAGAGGATCGTTATGTATTCGAAGAACTCTTGAACTGGTTCCTTTAAGGCAAGTCCAGCTCCTATACCTCCTGCACTTAAAAGAGCCCAAATGGCTGCCATTTGGACACCCATATTTTGAAGGTAAAAAATAACTCCCAGGCTCCAAACAGATGCTCCAACCATTGGACTAAGTGAACGAATCATCTCACTAATAGATTGATCATTGATTTTGCTTGCCCATCTTTGTATTATTTTCAAAAATACTCTATTTACAAATCTTACAATATAAATAAGGCATAAAAACTTACTAATACCAATAAATGTCTTATCTACTATTCCACCAATTAGTAAGACTTTCCATGCAACTATGAAACTTAAGATAAACCCTAAAGGTTTAATAGTTTCAATTAAAAGAGTAGCTATATAGTCATCAGTTTTGCTTTGTGTCGCAAAGGTTATTTTCCTTAAAACCTTTTTTAAGATTTTTGGACTCACCAAGGAAATAATGCAACCTATGCTAAAAGTAAGTAATGAAATAATTATGTTTTTAAAAAAATCATCCATGATGTCAGATTACTTTTCTTCAGACTGCCTGAAAAAAATCATTTGTCTATATATTTTCTAATTATTTAATTTGAAAATGAATTTTTTAAAATTTTACTAAGCTCCCTAAATTCTTCTCTATTAGCGGTCTTACATAATTCACATATTAGACTTTCAGTCGTGGATGCAACTGCACCAGATAATATAAGCCTTAAAAAAGCAGTATCATTATCTATTTCATTTCTACTTCCAATAGCATCTTTTGGGATTAGTATGTTAAACCCTTTTTGTAAAAGATCAATCGATGTCTGAAGAATACATATATGACTCTCAATTCCACAAACTATTATATTTTTAAAATTATATTCATTTATATAATTTATAAAGTTCTTATTCTTACTACAACTAAATTCCATTTTTTCAAATTTAGCATATTCATTATTGTCTGTAATTGATTTTAGTGTCTTCCCAAGTTTCAATGGATTTTGTTCCGATATAGCGATACGAACATTAAGCAATTTACATGTATCAATAAGCTTTTTTATGTTAAATATTAAAAGTTGATTATCTTTAATATTGTTTATAAGCTTTTGTTGAACATCTACTATAAGTAGTAATGTTTCATTCTCTACTAATATATTATTATATACATTTATTGGGGTGAGACTTTTTTTAAAAAATGAATCCATTTTAGAGCTTCTTTTTGTTTGTTTAAATATAAATCATCTAATAAACTTAGACATCATTCCTATAGAAAGCACTCTGAAGCCCCTTCCCTTTGTTGCAGGCTGTTCTCATTACGCTAGACTATTGAGAAAATAAAGCTGATATTGATTTCTCCTTCCTCCTATCGTACCCATCCTTCTCCTCTTGAGTCTGGTCTCCGTTCAGATGGAAAAAGAATGACCCCTCAAAGGAAAAAGGTTCTTTCTTTGTTTGAAGAGATTGGCTCTGGAATCCATCTCAGCGCGGAGGAGGTGCATTCCAAATTGACAATTTCTGGGGAGAAGGTTTCTCTTGCGACTATTTACAGAACCTTAAGACTCTTGGTCAAGATGACATTCCTTAATGAACTTGATTTAAGTGAGGGAGGGAATAGGTTCGAATTGCTTAGTCATGATCATCCAGATCATCATCATTTGATTTGTATTCGCTGTGGTAGAACAGAAGAGTTTGAAAATAAAGATGTTATTAATGCTGGTACATCAGCCGCTAAAAAATTCGGATTTAAATTATTGGAGTCATCGTTAAACGTAAGAGCATTATGTCCTATGTGTCTTAACAAATAATCCTTGTTTTTTAAGTTAATTCTCCACCACAACTTGAACCAGCTCCAGCAGTACAGCCAAAACAATGATTCCCTACTGAAATAGGATTATTCTTTAAAGAGGCAAGTGGAATCAAAAGATCATCCAAATGCTTAACTTTGCCATCTCTCTTGATTCCAAGTTGTTGGTTAAAATCACAATCATATAGATAACCTTTCCAATCAACACTCAGAGTTGTTCTACACATTACTGAGTTAAGATTTTCTGGATTATGATTATCTTTAAGCAATTTATTATACTCTTCTAGTTTGCCAATTATCTTTAAATAGTTTTCATATCTATTAATTGGCATATTTGCTAAAACAAATAAATTCGAGAAAAAAATACCATACCTTTCTTTTAGTTCTCGTCTATAAGTATCTTCTAATTCTTTTTGGGATGGTGGAAGTTGTGGACCACTTGGATTATAGACTAGATTCAAAATTAGACCTTTATCTTCTATTCCGTAACCAAAATTGTTAAGCTTTTTAAGAGCCAATATACTTTTTTCAAAAACACCTTTTCCACGTTGTTTATCTACATTTTCCTCGAGATAACAAGGAAGTGATGCTGTAATTTGCACTTTATTTGATGCCAAGAAACTTGCTAGATTTTCATAACCTGGCTCTGTTAGAATGGTTAAATTACATCTGTCCATGACTTCAACATTAAGACTACGTACTTCTTTTACTAATTGTTTGAATTTAGGATGAAGTTCTGGAGCTCCTCCGGTAATATCTAGTAGATTAATATTGTTGGCCTTTATAACTTTAGGTATAAGTTTTATAATATCATCGCTCATCATTTCTGTTCTGCTTGGACTAGAATTAACGTGACAATGACTGCAAGCTTGATTACATTTGTAGCCTATATTTATTTGCAAAGTATCAAGATAGCCTCTCTTGACTTTTGGGAATTTTGGTTTAGTTATCTCCATAGAGATTAAAATATAGCTAACATTATTTACAATTATAGTTAAAATATTTATTTAATTGCTAATACTTTATAAATTTTTCTACTAATAAGCTAAAAGTTACTAGCTAATTGTTTAAACCATTCAATATATTCTTTTGGACCATCATTAATAATCATATTGAATTTTAAATCATCATTAGGATCACTAATGCCTGTCATATCAGTACCATTAATTCTTGGTCTTGATACCTGATCGTTGCAGCTGTTAACAAATATAACTTGATTATCTTGTTTATATGCTTCTCCCAACTTTTGGATCAATGTTAAGAAACCTCTGTCACTCCCACCTCTTAACCAAGAATTATTTTTTTTCTCTTTAACTGAGGTTACTGTATCGCCAACGCCTATTAGCAGTGGCATTTGATCACTAGGAATTTTATCTTTGCATAGCTCTACTAATTTATTATGTGTCTTAGGAGCATTTCTGACATTGAAGTTTTCACCGAAAGGATAAACGCCAGTTTTGTTTGCTATGTATTTATTTAATAGTAATAAAAGACCTGCTTCTTTTATTGCACCATTGATAATGAACTGAATATCTGTTGTACCGAATTCTTTTTGAGTTGAATATTTCATTATTTCTTTGCCATCTCTTATTCCCAGATTTGGCATCAAATGCAAATAAAAAGAGTTATCTAAGCCATGATCTTTAGAATTTTTTAGCAAATTATTCATTATTTTTTCCATAATCAATTGCAGATTTTTTACTTTTTGAAAATCGTTTTTAACGTAGTTAAAAATTTCATTAAAGTTTAGAGTGGGAGTAAATCGCGTATCACATACAGCTACATCAATTAATTTATTTCTGAATTCATTTGAAATGTTTGGTAAGAATTTTTTTAATTCATTAGTTAACATTGAACGCATCATTTTTGGAACTTCCGCTAAAAAGTTAATCTCTTCATCTTTAAGCCCTGGATGAGATGAATTACTAAATCTATCTTGTAATTCAACTCCACATGCAGCAAGACCAGGTAAGTAATAGCCATTTTCTCTTGCGATTGTTTTTGAATTAAGCGCATTTTCAACTAACCGATTAACACCTCTTCTGCCTTCGTGTTCCCCGCAGGTTAAGACTGCGAACTTCTCTTCTAATCTTGAAACGTCCTTCACATAGTCTTTGTTGAGCGCTCTTTTGAGTGGGTCTTGGACTAGTGGAATACATACCCCATCTAGATCCTGAACTATTAGAATATTTTGTTCATTTATTATTGTGTCAATAACTTCTTCTTTCGTCCTAAACATTTTCATAAAAGAAGCCTTTAAATATTACTTTACTCTAGTTCAAATGAATTAATATTTTCTTGATAGTTCTTATTCTTAAATAAGTATATAGATTTATATTCAGTATTAGAAAAAGTCTTTTAAAAAGTTTCTTCTCATTGTATATAATGCATTTGAATGCAAATAAACTGTGCTTGAAAAGATCTTAAGTAATAGCTTCTTTGCTGAGCCTTATTCAAGTGAGAAATTAGAAATAAGAATCAGAGAGGTTTTGAATGGGAAAATAGGATTTTATAGTGTTGGCTTATATCCTGCCTCTCTTGCCTATAACTGTGCGCTGCATAATGGAGGCTTAAATATCCTTTTAGCCCCTAGAGACGGTAGACAAATTTTTGGGGCTTTTTCTGATACTGATCTCTCTGAAATGGATAAAGGTATAAAAAATAAAATTGAATCTATGGCAATTTCAAATCCTAATAAATCAGAAAGATATAATACTCTTCAGGATTTAATACTTAACTGTGAATTAGTTATTTTGAGTGCAAATAGCAAACATATAATAAATGACGTTAATTTAGCATTTAGACTTAGACAGGAACTTAATCGAGAAAATGTTTTAATTGCGTGCTTGGTTGGTTCGTTTTGCCATGACTACAATTTAAATGAATCTTTCGTGTTGTGCGAAAAATTCAATAAACTAGCTTTCTTTTCAGGTTTTCATCGACATGGAGCACTTCGAAATCCATTAGATAGCTTTACTGCTAATTTTTGTCATCCAGATGCTATGAATGCAATATTAGGTGCAAAATTATTAAATAAAATTTCACCAAATATTCAAGTTTCCGCAGGTATACATAACGTTGAAGGTCAATACATAAAAGCTGCCAAAAATATTTCTTCGATTTTAGCGGGGTTTGGCCATACTTTTCATAAAAATAATCCTGGATTATTACCAAATTTATTGACTTTATTATTAGATCAATGTCTAGATCAGGCTGCCTATGTTTCAATGAGTCGATCAGATAGAGAGGATTTATATACAAAACAACCTTTTCCTATTACTGAATTAGGCTATAGCGTACAAAGTATAGAGGCGTCCTACCTAAAGGATGGTGATTTGGTTCAGGTAAGAGATCATACTTTTAGTCAATTGACAGCGATGGTTGCTGATGTGAGAGGGAGCATGATGTTGCCTGTAAGTGGTAAACCAACCAGAAATTTTCAAGCTGGTGAAGTACTCGCTGAGAAGATGATTCAGCATAAACGATGCCCAAAAGGGGTGAATGAGTTTATAGAATGGTGCGAAAGATCTGGACTTAAACGTGGAGCTTTAGAAGGAATAAATTCTTTAAAATATTGGCCATATATCTTGAGGAAATATTCTATACCCATTAATAATGCATCAATGATAAATCTTTTATATATGTGTATAATGGCTCCTGATGAAATCAAAAAAGATATTTATAATGTTATGACAATTAGTCGTGAAATGGCTAACTATTGTCAAGAATCTGTTAAGTCATGCCAAAGCAAAAAAATATCTTATGCGCTAAATAATTTTCATTTAAATACTTCTATTGATTTCCTGACAAAGTCATTAACTGATCAAGATCGATTATTTTTTGAAGCAAATGAGATTGACTTTGATAATAAATTAGAATCAGAAGGTAAACCAATTTATAATAAGGTTATAGATTATATAGAAAAATATTTAATATAATCTAATTCGTAAAATATTTTCTATGGATTTCGAGAAAATTAATTTGATTGCAAATAAATTTTTTTATAATAGTAAAGTTTTAAATATAGAATTTATTGATTCTGGTCTTATAAATAAAACGTATATAATTGAACATTTAAAAAATGGAAAAAAGTCTAAATTTGTTTTACAGAGTCTTAGTGATATATTTGAATCTTATGATATGGTTAACATGAACCATAAATTAATAACTGATCATATTACAAATAAAATAAAAGAAAAATATATTAAATCTGATAATCAAAGATGGGAGGTTCCAAGTTTAATTAAGTGTAATTCTAATAACCTTTTTTTGCTTCCTTTTCGATCAGAATATTGGCGAGCGATGGAATATATAGATGATACTCTTAGCTTTGATATTTTAGAAGATAATAAAATGGCTTATCAAACAGGTCTTGGTCTTGCTAAGTTTCATGTAACATGCTCAGATATTGACCTTAAAAAATTAGAAAATACTATTACAGATTTTCATAATACGAAGCACTACATAGACAATTTTAATAAGATAATTCAAGACTCTAAATTTAGCAAGCTAGACGCTCACTTAAATAAAAGAGTTCAAAAATTAGTTTATAACATATCTAATCATATTTTATATGTTGAATATATATTGGGACATTTGAGGGATAAATCATTAGACCTTAGAGTCATACATGGCGATCCTAAGTTAAGTAATTTTCTTTTTGATAATAAGTTTAAATATGTTGTTTCTATGATAGATCTAGATACTGTATCTTCTGGCTATTTACTTACTGATTTGGCCGATTGTATACGTTCCATTTGTAATATTGCCGGTGAGGATCCAGATGATATAGAGAATGTATACTTTGATATTAACTTTTGTAAGAGCTTTCTCACAGGCTATTTCTCAATACCTAATCAAAAGGGTGATTACTGTTTTGGACTCCTTCCAGAATATATTTATTTGATAATAGTTGAATTAACTATAAGATTCCTGAATGATTTTTTGCAATCAAATATTTACTTCAAAATAAAATATCAGACTCACAATCTATATAGAGCAGAGGTTCAATACCGATTACTTTCTAGTTTTGTTACTCAAATACCTATTTTGTTAAATTCACTTGATGAAATAGGTATTTCTTCAAACCCAACTTTTGTGTCAGATCTACAAAAAATTGTTTAGGGTTTCACATAATGCAACTTGTCAGTAAAGTAAAATTGATATTTATTTTTTCTTGTGGCAAAGGAATTAACCCATAGGGCTGATGAGCTTAAACAATTAGGTTGGAATCAGGAAGATTTGTACAAATATATTGAATTATGGGATTATAGGCAAAGGTGGGGCTCTATAAATTTAGAGAGAGAAGATAGATTGTTTCTAAGAAAAGCAGAATCTCTATTACCTGAAATTTCTAAAAACAAAGTTTCAGTTAGAAAACCTCTCAAGGAAAAGTCATATTATTGCTGGATTCAGTTTTTTCTGAATGAAATGAATGATTTTGAGGTAAATGAAAATCTAGGCGATGGAATGAGAGGGGTTTGGCCTATTTTCCTAGAGGAGGAACTTCGGGTAATTGATTATTTTGAACCAGTCCTAGGCTTACCGGATACGATTAAAGCTAAGTTAATTGGCCCAATTAGAGAGGATTTAGTCAAAACAGCTTTGGAAATCTATAAAGATTCAATTGTTACCAAACAATTTGATTTCCAAGGTGCTTTGGCTAATGCCAAATCAAGTGGCCAAAACACCAGTTGGCGATCTCTTAGAGATGGTGATCAAGAAATCAATCAAGATTATCAAATTATTGATAAGGCAAATGTTCTGGAATTCCGTAAAAAAGTCAATGAGAAGCTTTTATCATTTATAAAAGAAAATTTACCATCTCTAGCTGAGTCAGATAAATCTTTACCTCCTAATGATTGGATAAATTAAGTAGCCAATTCTTAACTTATGTGGCTAAAAAGAAAATAGAGATAATTAATTCTTTGACTTCCCAACGTTTTGAAACTCTTCAATTGCATGCAGGTCAAGTACCAGACCCCGCTACCAATTCAAGGGCGGTTCCTATTTATCAAACAAGCTCATATGTTTTTAACGATGTAGATCATGGAGCTAACTTATTTGGTTTGAAGGAATTTGGAAATATTTATACACGATTGATGAATCCTACTACGGATGTTTTTGAAAAAAGAATTGCAGCACTTGAAGGTGGAGTAGGTGCTTTAGCTACAGCATCAGGACAGTCTGCACAATTCATTGCTATTACAAACTTCCTTACGGCAGGAGATAGCTTTGTCTCAACATCGTTTTTGTATGGTGGCAGTTATAACCAATTTAAAGTTCAATTTCCACGCTTAGGAATCAAAGTAAAGTTTGCTGATGGTGATGATGCAGAAAGCTTTGAAAAACAAATTGATTCATCTACAAAAGCAATTTATGTTGAGTCAATGGGGAATCCTAGGTTTAATATCCCTGATTTTGAGGGGATAGCAAAATTAGCTAAATCCAAAAATATTCCTTTAATTGTTGATAACACTCTTGGAGCTGCTGGAGCTTTAATTCGTCCTATTGAACATGGAGCAGATGTAGTTGTTCAAAGTGCTACGAAATGGATAGGAGGTCATGGCACTAGTCTTGGAGGGGTGATTGTTGATGCAGGAACTTTTGATTGGGGAAATGGAAAATATCCTTTGATGAGTCAACCCAGTGCGGCTTATCATGGCTTAGTTCATTGGGATGCTTTTGGATTTGGGAGTGATATTTGTGGAATGCTTGGAGTCCCTGCAGATCGAAATATTGCTTTTGCTTTACGAGCTAGGCTAGAGGGGTTACGAGATTGGGGACCTGCAATTAGTCCATTTAATTCATTTTTATTACTTCAAGGCTTAGAAACTTTAAGCTTAAGAATAGAAAGGCATTGCTCTAATGCTCTTTCATTAGCTAAGTGGTTAGACGATCATTCAAAAGTTGATAATGTTAGTTATCCAGGATTACCATCGGATAAATACCATTCAAGAGCCTCTTCTTATATGACCAATAGAGGAAAAGGTTCGATGTTGATTTTCTCTCTAAAAGGTGGCTTTGATGATGCTGTAAAGTTTATAAACTCTTTAAAACTTTCTAGTCATCTAGCGAATGTAGGCGATGCAAAAACATTAGTAATTCACCCTGCCTCAACAACTCATCAACAGTTATCTCCAGAAGAACAATTGTCCGCAGGCGTTACTCCAACTATGGTAAGAGTGTCTGTTGGCATAGAGCATATTGAAGATATTTTAGAGGATTTTGAGCAGGCCCTAAATTTAATTTAATTTTCCAAAAGGTAGATAGATATGGCCTTAATACTTCCTCGTAGTTATCATAAAATTTCATCAATTGAAAAAAATCATATCTCATGGATTGAGCCTGAATTAGCAGAAAGACAGGATATTAGACCTCTTAGAATTGGTATATTAAATATTATGCCTTTAGGAAAACAATATGAATTTAATTTATTGCACCCGTTAGGACTTTCTCCTCTCCAAATAGAACCTATATGGATAAGATTAAAATCCCATTCATATAAAACTTGGGATCTAGAGCATCTAAATAACTTATATGTTGATTGGGAGCTGGCAATGTCTCCAACTCCTCTAGATGGGTTGATTATTACTGGAGCACCTGTAGAGCATCTCCCGTTTGATGAAGTAAATTATTGGAAAGAATTAGTGAATCTAATTGAGGAAGCAAAATTAAAATGTGCAAGTACCCTAGGATTGTGTTGGGCTGGTTTCGCAATGGCATATATGGCTGGTGTTGAGAAAAGTAATTTTAAAAAAAAGCTTTTTGGGGTATATCCAATGAGGAGTCTTGTCCCTGGTCATTCTCTAATGGGAACACAAGACGATGAGTTCTTCTGCCCCCAAAGTAGGCATGCTGGATTACCTGATATTGAAATGGAAAAAGCTGAAAAAAAAGGCAAGCTAAGATTGTTAGCCCATGGGAAAAAAGTAGGATACACAATTTTTGAAACACCTGACCAAAGGCAATTAATGCATTTAGGACATCCAGAATATAATGTTGATCGATTGAAATCTGAGATGGAAAGAGATAAGAAAAGAGGCGATGTTCCTCCTCCTGAAAATTTTGATTTGACGAAATCAAATACTTCATGGCGATCTCATAGAAACTTATTATTTCAACAATGGTTGTGGTTCTGTTATCAACGTGTAAGTCTAAGTATTTAACTTTATTTATTCATTAGGACTTATATTTTCTGCCTATAAAATAATTAACTATTTTAAAGGTGGCATTAAATTTCTTGGATCACGAATGGCCTTAATTTCTTGTAATTTTGGAAGCCAATCTTTGAATGCTGATGATAATTCTTTTTCATGCCATTCTAGATGAGGGTGTATCTGTGCAAGATGCACACCAGGGCAGATAAATTCTAGATTATTCCAACACTCCTTCATCCATTTAAGGGTTTTTTGTCTCTTTAATTGATCGTGGGCTTCCCATGAACCATTAATCCAAGGTTTCCAGATCGCATCACGATGAATAAATGAAGTATCTACATCATTAAAATGTGTTAAACCTCCTAATTGCTGAGAAGCTATATAGCAACTTTTGTTAGGTCTTTTTTTGATTAAATCTTTAAGGATTTTTAATACTTGTGGATTACGCTGTTGCCAGGCAGGCCCCAGCAAACCAAGAACTTCTGTATGGTTTGAATTATTATTATTATTATTATTATTATTATTATTATTATTATTATTATTATTATTATTATTATTATTTCCTAAGCTTAAGTTTGCCAAAGAGTTCATATCGTTGAATTTATTAATAACTCTGTTTCGCGAGAATGGTAATCTTTCTAATAAATTAATTAAGATGGACTCATCATAAGTATTTTTAACTTCACCAATTGCATGAGCAAAAATATCATCTCCATATATCCATTGGAAGCTTAGTGATTTAGGCCAACTTTCGGCTTGGTTAATACATTCAGATAGCTGAGATGATGAAAGATTCGCTGTCCAACTTAATAGTGGTCTTAATGGCTGAGTCTTTAACTTTAGTTTTGTAATTATGCCAAGGAATATAGCGGCTCCGCAAAGGGCTTTCCATTCCAAAGTTGATTCATTTTTTGTATTTGGGCGAAAAAAATGAAATTCTTTTCCATCTCCCCAAAAACCTTTAATCTCGATGATTTGATCAATGGCTAATCCTCTGCTTCTACTAAGTGGACTTATTCCACCGGTCAAGATATATCCCATTCCTGTCTTTCCAGATAAACCAATTGGAAAACTTCTTTTATGCTTTTTTAAAAAAGAGGATAACTCTCCCATCGTTACCCCAGCCTCAATTTCTACATAATTTTTTTCTAAATCCAAAGATATGTTTTGGTAATTTTTTCTTAGGTCTAAAATCCAATGTTTATCTGCAGCGGCTCTACTTGTAGTTCCTCCACTTGAAACTAAAAATGGTCTGGAAGTTTGATGGGATGCTTTCAGTGAGTCGAATAATTCTGAGTTGACAGCTTCAAAAACTCCAAGGACATTGCTATCATTGGAATTTTGATTTGGTAGTGATATTGAATTTTTAATAATATGCTCCTTTTTCTATAATGAATTTCTTAAGTTGATATTTTATAAAACTATATTCAATTAAGGTAGATTATTGGCTAATAGCGTTTTGATTTCCTCGACATCAATCAAAAATAAATATCCATCTAATATTGGAATTGTTATTTGCGGTCATGGGAGTAGAGATCCCCTAGCCGTAGATGAGTTTATTAATGTAGTAAATAAAATAAAATCTAGAATACCTAATATTCCAGTTGCATTTGGATTCCTAGAATTTAACAGACCAATAATCAGTGAGGCATTAGATCAACTTAGAAATATGGGAGTAGAGAGAGTAATTGCTCTACCGGCTATGTTGTTTGCTGCCGGACATACTAAAAATGATATTCCTGCTGTTTTGAATAAATACTCTGATGAAAATGGACTTCCCATTCAATATGGCAGAGAGCTTGGCCTGAATTCCTTGATGATTGGAGCAGCAGGAGCAAGAATTAAAGAAATAATTGAGAGTAATACAATATTTCCAATTTATGAAACATTACTTGTTGTAGCAGGGAGGGGTTCATCAGACCCAGATGCTAATTCAAATGTTTGTAAGATTACAAGGATGCTTGTAGAGGGATTTGGTTTTGGATGGGGCGAAACCGTTTTTTCAGGAGTAACATTCCCCCTGGTTGAGCCTGGCCTGAGGCATGCTCTTAAATTAGGTTTTAAAAGAGTAATTATATTGCCTTATTTTCTTTTCTCTGGAGTTTTGGTAAGTCGTGTTAGAGATCATTCTCTGAAAGTTGCAAATGATAATCCAGATGTAAAATTTTTATACGCAAGTTATTTATCTGACCAAGATTTAGTTATTGATACTTTTATGGAAAGAATTCAAGAAGTTTTAAATGGAGAGAATTTTATGAATTGTGCTTTATGTAAATATCGCTCAAATTTACTAGGTTTTGAAAGTGAGGTCGGATATGAACAGATCAGTCACCATGATCATGTTGAAGGTTCTCTAGAGGAAATTTGCCAAGGAAACAAAGCTCATGAACACTCTCACGATCATTTTCCTTATCCACATGCTGAGCATCCTTTAGGACCTGTCACGCTTCGCTCTTTAAACAAGAGCCAAATCTAAAAAAAATAGGTTTAAATTAAAGAATCATTAGTCTCTTTCTTGCATGCGTCGCAAGCGACTCGTTATTTATACATTTTTTTAATGTTTAGTTTCAGCTCTTTTCCCCAAGTGATTTCCACAACTAGTGAGCAGTTTTCCACTGTGAAAAACTAAAACGCTAGTTTTAGTGAAGGACTTGTGGGATTCAATAGATATTTTAATAGTAATTTACACTTAGCAACCTTAGACGGATGGAGCTATTTCGCTTTAGATGCTTCTTTGAGAGGCATTGCTATGAAATGAGTCTAGCGCTGTCTCGGTTTTTCGGTTTAGCTTTTCTTTATCTTTGACGTTTTATGGAAAATTTAAGATCCTTATCTCATAGATTTCGAGCTTTTAAAAAAGAAATGGAGTTTAATCAAATTGAAACTCGTATTGATGAGATAAAAACTGATGAGGTTATAGGTCTTGAAAATGACTTGGAACTTATGTCTATAAGTCTTGAGGCTGAGGTCCCTGAAGCTCTTTATATAGGCATGAAGGATTTTATAAGTGGAAATGAGAATTGGGATCAATCCAAGCTTATTAGCTCAGCTATTGCAAATTTTCTTTTTCAAAATGGTTCTGAGGATAGGGCTGTTATTGAGAAATACTTAAATGATATTTTTAACCTTTAAAGTCGATAATTGCCTTTTCGCAAGCTCTTTTCGTTATTGCCATCATTGTTAAGGTAGGGCTTTGCCAAGATGAAGTAGGCCAGCAAGCTCCATCAACTACCAATACATTGCTGCATTCCCATAGACGATTCCAATTGTCTAAAACGCTATTTTCCATTTCATTTCCCATTGGTGCTCCTCCTACCTCATGTATGTAATAACCAGGGGGTGGAGCATCATTTTTAATAGCAACAGATTTTCTTAGAATTTGTTTGGTAAATGGAATATTTAGGATCTCATTTGCTGGAATAATATTTCCATTTCCAGAATTGATAATAAGCTCAATCATTCTGTTCATTTCCGTGACCATTCGTTTTTCATTTTTACGCCAAACTATAGATATGTGTGGTATCGAAATATCATATTGATCTTTGCTCTTAGAAAGAGAAACAGTGTTTTTGTGGTTTGGGAGTACTTCTCCATGGCCAATAAGGAATCCAGTTTTTGTATTTTTATATCTTTTTAAAACATTGGGAGGTTCAAACCTATCGATTCCTCCCCAGATTCCATATCCTCCAACAAAGTTCTTTTTAGTTGATCGATTTCTACCGATAGGGATAAAAAAGCTACCAGCTCCTGTTAAAAGATTATTATTATTTTTATTTGAAGAATCAGTAAAATGCTTTTCGATTGGAACAGTAAAAAACCTACAGGTTGAGATATGATCCATTAAATTATTTCCTAATGAATGGGAGGGGTCAATTAGACCATTTGGATTATTACTTTCTTCAGAACTTAATAGAATTCTAATTGTTTGGATTGTTGATGAACATAATATTATTAATTTACTTTCTAATTCACTTCTCTCTCCGTTTCTTTGATTAACTAAAATAACACTTTTCGCAGACTTTCTATCTTTATTTAATACTAATTTATCTACAATATGATTTGAAAGTATTTCTACTTTACCTAGCCTAATAGCTTCTTTTAACGTGCTGCCTAAGCTGCTATATCTTGGCCATTTTGTTTTATCTTTATTTGCTCCAAAGCCTCTGGAATGTATAAAGGGAAGATTTAATTTTTCTTTTACATTAGAGGCAAATCTTTCTTCGCTTCCTGTGAATGGAAGTTTGCCAATATATTCACCATTAGGTATTTGACTGAGATCATCTTTGTTTCCATATATTTTTAGAAAATTCTCTATTTCTGAATAATGTGACTCAAGATCTTTATAACTAATAGGCCATTTAAGATTGTATTCTTTATCTTTTGAGGCTTCAAAATCTTCGTTGGCTAATCTTAAGGTTATTCCTCCCCAAGTAAGGCTCCTTCCTCCAACTTGATTGCCTTGCGTCCAGATGAATGGGGCTTTTGGTGGGTTGGTGTACGGATTTGTTTTTTTGTTTGCGTAGAGTAAGGGATTTGATTTCCAGAAACCCGGATGCTGAGGTTGATTTTGATAGTTTCCAGTTGTTACCCCGATAAGTCTCCGAATCATGTTGCAAGGCTCTGTTCCGTTTGCCTGCTTAATTTCAAGTTCAGGACCTCTTTCAATTACTAATACTCTTACGCCAGCCTTGGCCATTGTTAAGGCTGCCATCCCACCTGTTGCCCCTGAACCGATAATTATGGCTTCATATGGCTTGTCAATCATTTGATAGATCTTGTGTATTTTAAATTTGGTGGATTTAGGAAATTATTTTTTTGATAAATAAAATATATATTAAATTATAGTGTTAGTTTAGAGGAGGTTGGAAAAATTGATTAATTTATATCGTCTTTACTTTCTCTAATAAAGCATTAGCATAGAATATTTTTTATTAGAGGGTTTTTAAATCTTTTTATTTAATTATTAAGATCAATATATTGATCTTAATAATTCGCGAGTAAATAAATAATTTTTTTGATTCGTTTTTATGATTTAAGAGTGGTTTTACTATTAGTCTTTTATTTATAATATATTATAATATATTATAAATCCAATATTTAACTTTTAGACCCTTTTTGAATTAAAATATATTCATCAGTAGCTATTAGAAAGTTATGTTTAAACGTCTTCTTCTTTTTGTAAGCTCGGTTTTATTTTTCTTTTGTTCTCTGCCAGCTTACTCAGCTTTGGACTATGGTAAGCAAACATTGATAGGTGCTGATTTCTCTAACATTGATTTGAAAGGTGCGACTTTCTATTTAAGCGATCTCCAAGATGCTGATTTTTCGGGTAGTGATCTTCAAGGAGCTAGTTTTTTTGATGCAAAGCTTGAAAACGCTAATCTAAGTAATACAAACATGAGAGATGTAACAATGGATGCCGCTATACTTAATGGTGCAAACCTTTCAAATAGCGTATTAGAAGGAGCTTTTGCTTATAACGCCAAATTTGAAAACGTTATTATTGAAGGTGCTGATTTTACTGATGTATTGATAGCGAACGATGTAAAAAATAAGTTATGTATTATCGCAGATGGGATAAACAGTGTTACCAACAAAAAAACAAGTGACTCATTGGATTGTTAGTAAACAGTATGATTGTTAAGAAAAATATTAATCACTCTAAATATATTTTTTGGGTTTCAGTTTTATTTATTTGGATTTTCTCCACAATAACTGATCGGATTTGGTGGAATTTATATAGCAATATTCCTTCATGGGATCAGGCTGATTATCTCAATAGTGCCCTTGATCATGCCCGTGCACTATCTTTTTTGGGTGGTGATGGAGCTTCAGACTTTCGCTTTTTACTAGATAAATCTCCAAAGATTCCTCCTTTGGCCTCAATAATCAATGGCGCCATAATTTCATTTGCTGGTGATGCCCCTCACAAAGCTGCATGGTCCTTAAGTTTTTGGAATGGATTCTTTATCTTTAATATTGCTTCATGGGGAGTTTATTTGAGAGGAAATAAATTTGCCCTTTTTTGTGTTCTTATTAGTGCATTTTCTCCTTTCTTATTTCATCTAAGAACTGATTATGTATTGGAGTTACCTCTAATCTCCGCTATTACATTTTATTTGTTTCATCTAGGAAGGTGGAGTGATAAATCAACCGGAGGTAAATGGATTCAGTTAATAATGGCTACTTTCGCATGCTCTTTTTCTTTATTGATTAAGCAGAGTTCTTTATTAGTTATAATACCATCTTTGTTTTTTATTCTTATTCTTTCTTTTAAAAGAGATAAGAAATTTAGATTGCAACTTTTATGCTTATTCCTTTTCAATCTTTTAGCGATTTTACCTTGGTTTTATCATAATTGGATAATGATTTTGAGTGGAACTTATAGAGCTGTTTTTGAATCCGCAGCAATAGAAGGTGATCCCTCTGTTTTTGGTTTTAAAAGTATTTTCTGGTATTTTCCGTATGTAGAGAATCAGTTTGGAAGTATTATTTTCTTTTCAGGTTTATCAGGAATAATATTTTCCTTTTTAAGCTATATAAAATCTTTTACAACTCAAGGAATATTAGTGGATATTTTTAATAAGAATAACTATAAATGGACATGGATTTATTTTAATCTAATAACATGCTGGACTTTTACAACTTTCATACCTAACAAGGATGAAAGATATATTGCATGTACAATACCGTTAATTATTTTATTGTTAGCCCTTGGCTTTTCTAAGTGGAATGAATGGCTAGATAATTATTTTAGATTCAAATCTTTTGGTTTATTATTGATTCCTCCTGTAAGTTTTTTGTTTTCTAATTCTATTAACAAGTTTAACACTTTAGAAAATATTTCAAGTAAATATTATCCTATTAAAGAAATTATATCGATTGTCAAATCGGCTAATACTATCGATGCAAAAGAAACTATTATTGTTGTTCCCAGTACGCCTGAAATTAATCAGCATAATGTAAGTTATTTTGGTAGAATGCAAAGTGGAAATATTTTAGGCAGACAACTTGGTCAATCCCTTTTACATATAGAACCTGTTCTTAAATATTCTAATTGGATTATTTTGGCTGAGGGAGATCAAGGCTCAGTTTCAACTAATTCATTAGCTCTAGATAAATCGATTAGAGATAGTTCTCTTTTTATAAAAGTTCGAGAATTTCCTAGAGAGATAAAAGGAAGCTATTCTTTATGGAAGCGTAGTACAAGTTCACCTAAGGAAGATGCATTTCATAATAGATTTGTTGAATTAGCTAAGGGAATGGAGCAAGGTCCATTAGGTATTAAATTGATTTTTGATCAAATAGAAATACAACATATGCTTGATGGACATTTTAAATATAAAAGTATAGTTAGAGATAAGGCGCTATCTAAAATAAGTTCAGACCCCAAAAATGTTGAATCTTTATGGTCCTTAGCTCTCCTTAAGATATTATCGAATAGACCTTATGACGCAGATGTTTATTTCAGAAATTTAGAAATCTTGCTGCCAAATAATCCCTGGCCAAGTGCTTATAGAACTATCGTTAACTTAGCCTCTTGGAATCCTTGGAAAGCATCTTTGATAGCAGATAGAGCGCATAAAAGAAATCCAAATTACTTTCTAAAAGGTTTGGGTGATATGAGTGCACTGTTTCGAGGATCCTTTTGGCGCTTTACGTCTGCTTTAAATAGTGTTCCGAATGCGATAAAAAGTATTGATGAAGCTTTAAGACCAATAGAAAAATAAAATCACAAGACAAAATTTGAATTTTGACTTGGATTGTTCAAAGTTGATCTCTTTCGAATGTTTTTGTTATTTCTTTTAGAAATTCAACTATTTGGATATTTGTATACCCAAGCTCAGTCCTAAGCCCTTTGCATGAGGAGGTAATCTCTTTCCAAATATCAGCTCTTACAATTGCTTCTCTGTCTTTTAAGTAACGCTCTTCTTTCATTTTGATTTAATTATGTAAGGTGTGGTTTTCTGAGCTTTTAAGAAAACCAACCTAGTAAATCTTTAAGATTTACTAGGTTGGTTCGATTGATATCAGATCACTTTCTTAAAAATTTTAAAACCTAATTTTTAAATACCTTAACGAAAAAATAAAAGAATCATGAGAATTATGCCATTCTTGTATGCATTAAATATTTGATTTACTTCTCTTAATAGGCTCAAAAATAAATCATTTTTAAGATTTTTTGATTAATTTACTTAATATTTGGGCTTGTTTCTCATATTGTAGTTAAAAGAATATAATCAAATAGATCTAATCTTCCCTACGCGGTAGGGATGGAGGGGTTTCGAATCCTCGATGGAGTTTCACCCGTGCTAGTTTTTAAGACCAGCGACTTTTTTGTTCGTATTAATTGATCTCAGCTGTATCCTGACTTGTGAAGATCGAGTGTTGCCCTCAATGGATTCTAAACTTTCGTAGGGAAGCTTCTATTTTTAACTAAATTTTTCCTTTTTCTGTCAGCCTTTGGATTATAGATGATAAAAATGAGATTAAAAATATAATTAAATACCCCTAGCCTCTCCATAAGAGAACGGAGAGTGGGGGATTCGAACCCCCGATGGAGTTGCCCCCATGCTAGTTTTCAAGACTAGAGCCATAAACCACTCGACCAACTCTCCACTTCGAATTTTACATCATTGGCTTAGGATTTTTTTAATTAAATTTTGAAAAAAGAAAAAATCTATAAGTAGAAAATCTAGTCAATGCCATTGTTTATGGAAAAATTACATGCCTTAGAGGGTTGGCTAGTTTTGGATATTTGATAAATATAGTTTGGTTCCTCTTTTTAAGTATTTTCGAGGCGGAGGTGGCGATGTCTTCCTTATCTGATGAATAAACAAATGAATCAAACCCACTCAGTCGAAAACGAAATCAAATCTATACCTATAGAGAGTTTTAAATAATTGATCTAAGAATGGATTTTCATTTGCTTTTCTTTTATTAGTTTTAATCCTGTAAAGAGCGCTGTTATATTTTTGATGAACTGTGAAAGGTGTAAAGAGTTTCATAAGGCCTCCTTTCTTCATCTTTGGTCTACCCCTCCTCTTTGTGAGAAGGGCGTAGGAAAGCCCTACCTCAATCGAACATCATTTTAGAGAACTTTTTTTAGATTTATTTTGTATAAAAGAACGATAACTTCTACTAAAGATAGTGGCGTTCAAGCTCTATTCAGAGAAGGGGACAGTCGGTGAAATCCTGTCACTTTGCTCGCAAATTTATTAAAGGTAGTCCTCCGCTTTCCTTGATAAATAAATCTAAGCTCTGCATTTCCTACTGCATACCGGGCTTAACCATTTACTTCGAGAGTCCAATTAGGAGCTTTAAGTAACTATTGAAGTTAGTTAGCCTCCTCTTGAAAAAGGGGGTTTTCTATTGCAAAGCTCAAAATATACAAATTAGAGAACCTTACAAGTCAGCTTCCCTCGGTCAGGGGCTAAAGCTGCTAGTTTACTTTCTTCGTTTTTATCCAATATGGATGAACTTAGATAAACAACACGCCAAACTTTTAAAACTTCAAGCTAAAGCTGACGCTTGTACTTCAAGAAAAGAGGCTCTAAAAATTTTAAAAAAGTCTGATAAGGCTATCCATAAACTTTCTATGCTATGGACCACCGACTAACTGTAATAAGGCTAACCCCATAGATTTTTGGAATCTTGCACCAGGCCCAGCCAAAATTTCCAAACCTGTTAATTCTTTTTTTCAGCCGAACATCTCAGCCATTTTTCCAGTTAGAGCAAAATAGCCAATCGCGCCAAAAAATAGTCATAAAGCAATCAGGTCGTTAACTATTCCACCAATTATTTGAGCTTTAGCAAACATATCATTTTTATTGATGAGGATGTACTTTTTCTCCTCGTCTGACTCTTTCTTTTCTGGTTTGATCGAAATAAATAATCACCCCACAAAGAAATGCCAATCCAATCAAGTTAGGAATAATCCCACCTATTATTTCGAACTCATTAAAGAACTCCATTTGTATCTTTATCGACTCCAAATTGTCTTGTTTAGATTAATGACTTGAAAAAGCAATTGCTTATTCTTGTTTCTCTTCTTGGTGGTTAAATTTGAACCAACCGTCTTCTTTTATTCCTCTTTTAATAGCAGTAACAAGTGCTCCAAGGAAAAAAGAGCCTACCCCAGCAAAAATTGCCAGAGTTAATAAAGGCTTAACTCCTGTTACGGCTGTACTTTGAAGGGCAGGATCTAACGGATCCATTGAATCTTTGTTTTATTAGTCGTCATAAACTTTGCATGTTGACGAAGTTGGGTGGATTTCACATTCTTCTTTCCAAAACTCTTCTCTTGTCTCAGGCGGAACTTCATAATTGAAATCATGCATTACTCGAATATCACTTAAGGCATTTTTTATGAAAAATGGAGTTCTTAGCTTCATAAACCTCTTATTCGGATGAATATGTTCTAATTGATTCCATTTGATTTAAACACCTCGGCTTTTACTCAAGTACTACTTACTAGTTAATCGATAGGAAACATAAAAAGGGCTGACCTAAGTCAGCCCAAATACTTTCGATAGAAATCAGCAGTCAATTAAATTCTCAATTAAGAATCAATTGCTACAACTTGTTCACTAGCTATCTTTTGTCTATGTTCAAAAATTGAAGGTTTGTAGGAAGTAAATACTCCTTTCTTGAATGTTGCAAGTTGAGCTCTGTGTAGTCTTTCTGCTTTTAAGACTCTTTTTTTTGTTAGTACTAGGTTGTTCATGACCTTTCTTAATTACTGGAAATCCCGTTCCCTACTTCCATTGAATGCACCCCACAAAGATGGAGCGAACGTCTTGCTAAGTTAACAAACTAACCAGAACAACTGAAATGAAATTCAAGTACGGTTTCTTAGAAAGTCATCAATAAAACTGTCCCGAACCACCCGAACTGATTAGCCCTAACTAAACCGAATATTAGTAAAGGAAAAATCTTTTTTATGTTTATTGCATCAGTGGTCGGAATGATCAAACTCTGTTTCATCGAAAACCATCTGCCTCTATCTACCATGACTTCAATCAAAAATTCCTGAGCAGCTAAGTTTCTAGCTCTTTTTTGGATACCTGCACTAATTCTTGCATCAGGTTCATTGGACCTTGCTTCATGAGTAATCCTTTAACCATGTACGGAATTAACGAAGCTACAATTATTGCAAGCTTGGCTATTCCCGCTGGATTGTTCATTGGCTTTTCGACAATCCTTGCAAATAGACTGCGCCAGTGCATGTGACTACATCTACTTCAGCCAAATCAAAGAAGAAATCATTGTTTGGACTTGGTGAAATTTATTGGTGAGATTTTGTTTGATTTTTCGCTCGTTACTAAGCCATAGGCCCAAGGTTCAATTATTGTCAGAAGTACACGATGCAATGGTCTTTTAAAACATAAAAGTTCCAATAATATGTAATGCTTTTGGTTCTTGTATATGATTGATGGCCTCTAATTTTTATATCGTTCATCACGAATTTAGAGCTGGTACTTCATCTAAGTGGTGGGAAACTGCTTATGCAGCAATGGCACCTGGCGGTGGATGGGATGAGGCTGTAGCAGCAAATAGAGAAAAAGGTTTTTACAACCACTCTGCTAATGCTGTGACTTCTGATGGCCCTTTGTACTGTATTTGGGAAACTAAGGAGAACATTACGATAGAAGAATTTCAGGAATTCATTGATGGCCCGACAGGTCCTGGATTTGGTCTGAACGCATTAATGAATATCTGTAAACCAATAAACTCATCATTAATGAACGGTCAAACTCCCTACCCAAGAGTTTTCTTTTAAAGCACTTAAAGTAGAGATGGTTGACAACCGATTGCTATCGGAAAGAGAAGGGCTGACTTTGGTCGGCCTTTTTTGCGTTGCTAGCCTTCATGACCGTGATTGAACACTTGTTTGGAAAAGACCGAAAGTTGACTACTTTGTTATAAAAAAACAGAGATAGTCGTCTTTAGAGTATTAATAATGAAAGAATATTATGCAATCAACAAAGATATATAAAAGCTAATTATAGCATGTGATTTTAGCGGATATATTGTTGGTTTTGCAAGAATAAATGCTAGTTTTCAAGACTAAAGCTATAAGCCACTCGCCCAGCTCTCCATCCGGAATTTTACCGTATTAGCTTCTGAAATCTAAAAAAAATAGCTCAAACAAGAATTTCATCCGGTTTTATATCAAGTCCGTTCTAAAGAGGATCCATCTAGAGCTTTAAAAATTTCAGAACCTATAGATTATTTGTATGCATAAATATCAATGAGATTATTTGTGCAATAATTTAAAACATTGGTAAATCTCATTCATGGCAAGCAACAAGAGCCCACAATCACGTTTCCTTGGAGACCTTCCTATGGAGGGTGGAATCAGTCAAAAAGAGAAATATCGCTATGTAGCTCACTTGATGTTTTTTATTGGATGTGCACTCTTCTCGTTTGGAATCTGGGCTCTTTCAGGCTTTAATGCTTCAAGTGGGGCAACAGGACCATTCCCTTTCTAAAATTAGAGGGAAATACAATTGATTTTTGATTAGTAGATCTAAATAATAAATTATTGAACCGACAACTTACTTATAGTATTTTCTCTATCTTCAATGAGTGTTAAGAGCCACTTAGATCCTAAAGCTCTAGAAATGCTTCTGTTTTTTATTAGTTCACAAATTCTTTTATAAAGTTTGTCTGATTCGATATTGGAATTGAACCATTTCTCGAATTTCAGAATTTCATCTGGGTTTTTACAAGCTCTCAGTTGATCAATAAGTGCATCATTAGTACTTGTGCCACTTATCTTTAATGGTTTATTTGTCGTAGTCATTTAAATTTTAAGTACACAATACCTACTTAATAGTTAGCCATATTTTCTAATTTGGACAATTATATTTAAAACTTCTTCGAAAAACTAAACTTATGTATTTAGTTCAGGAACTTATTTAGGCTGCCATTAAAATTCCCGCAATAAAGCTTGAATGACTGCTCTTAAGATGGTTTAGCGAGTGGGAGTAAGCATTTATCAGAATCGCAACCTGCTGGGCCTGCCTCAGTAAGCTCCCCTTGATCATATCGACTAAGGGCATCAAAGAAATCACAATTATCTCTTCTTTTTACGACCTCTGATTGCAATTTTGTGTAGCATTCTTCATCAATAGGTTCAAAAGGAAGTCTGGGGAAGGTTGCATTTGCATCAAACCTTGCTAGTAAGGCAGCTGAAATGTAACCTTTATTTTGATCAATTGAGATATGCAGAGCTTTTGCTAAACCTTCTATCTCATTTTCTCTGAATTCAATTGTTGCAGAGGTGTTATGGTCTGTGTAATTTGTTTGAACTTGCATATAAAAATCAAATTGTGCAAGAGCTGAGAAGCTATTGATATCTATTTGATCCGCACCAGGTATGTTTGCCCAACTTACCTCGGTAGGGATTTCAACTAACCACTCGGTACATTTTTGATCGAATGGATTATCTAGTAGTTTTCCATTTTCATCTTTATCTGACTGAGAAGGGACGATTGTGTATCCATAATCCATACAAGCTAATGCGACTGGATCATTCTTCCTGAAAGTAATTCTTCTAATAAAACGCTGAGCTTTTGGGGGATGCCAACCTGGAGAAGCCCCTGTCAGAAGACTTTTCGTACCAGCAGGCTGGACTGTTGTACAACGACTTGGACGACGAATACTATGTCTATCACAATAATCAAATACTGTGTCGTTGACGATCTTTCGCCATCGACTCAAAAAAGTAGCTTCTTTGAGTTTAAAATCCTTTCCTTCTTCTGTCTCTGGTCGCCCGGCTTCCCACCATTTTAACCACGGCGTCCCAAAGGCATGAACAAAAAAGTCAAAAAGTCCTGTGAAACTGACCCCAACAATAGGATCCCATTCTCGACTTTTTCTGTACCGCTCTACTTCGAATCGATGATTAAGGAGGCAAGCGACTGACAAAGCTGCTGCTTTGAAAGCATCTTCTTGTTGATTTATGTCTAATGGATCAATTTGATTAAGATGTATTTCTGCAAGATTGCAGTGAAAATCTGAACCTAGAATCTCTCCGCAAGGATTAAGACCATATCTACTGAGTCTATGAAAAAGTTCTTTATCATCAAATGGACCATAATTTGATTGAATCCATTGGGATGCTTCCTCTTTCCCTTGGTCGCAATAGATCTCTATAAATTCATTCCTGAGTTCTACCGTTGAAAGTATGTCAGCATTTGAGCGAGCAATTGCTTCAGGTGCAAATTGGATAGCCCCCTCACCTGAATGAAATTGTTTAGTCACTGCATCGACAAGAACTTCTAATTCAGGTTTGGTATGGTAAACACGAGTATGGTTGGCCATTCTTAAGGCATCCTTCTCTGGGTCAATACTCCAATTACCATATGAGTCTTGCTTCCATAAATTTTCTTTAGCACCAGCAGCTTCTAAATCTTGCGAAGAAAATTGTCGCATACCTGCACTTCTTCTTATATTGCCAGCTACGATTGTGACGGCTGCTTCGTCGATTAGTAGACAACATTCAATTGAAGTTAGTTTTCTTCCTACTGCTTTGTTTAAAAGATTTGCTATCCGGGGATATAAATCTTTGAGTTTTACAGGGTTCGCCATGCCTCCAAAACCTTTAAGTGATTCACCTGCTGGCCTTACATCTTTTAAATCAATAGAAACATTAATAACGTTAGAATTGAAACTATTATCACTGCTTAATTCAAGGATTTTTTGATAGCTATCAACCCATCCACGTCTACTATCGCCAACTTTTATCAGTACATTATTGTCTTGAATATGGAAGCTAGTCTTTTCATTCCTTTCTTCAGAAGGAGTTAATCCAATATCTGAAACATTTTCAATATTAATTGTATTTGTAACCTCTGGAAGTTGATCAATCAAGTGAGGCTCAATTATTGCACCCGTTCCGCAACCCATCATGGCTAAATCCATCATAAGTCCAAAGGCTTGCCAATCAACAAGATTTGTTGAGGTGCAATTGTAGGCTCCAGAAAAATTCTTCTCTTTTTCAATCCATTCTGTTCCGCCTATCCAAAGCCATCGACCTGATGGAAGAGCTTTTTTCTCTTGTTGCATTCTTTGCATTAAATTTATTTCTGATTCGGTTAATCCCCCAAGCTTCTTTAGACCATCAAGGTTCCTTGTATTTACTTGTTCCCAGCTTTCACGACCTGCTGGAAGTTTTCTACTATATGTTCTGTAAAAGACAGGATTAGCTGCAGGTGCAGTTATTGGAAAATCAGTTGTAACATTCTTTTTGCCCGATGCTGAATTATTGGTTTCGGGCTGGCTTGTTGCGATTGTCAAAATCTTTGTATCCCTTTGGTAAGTACTACGGTAACGCCATGTATAGCGTTAGCAAGTTTTTTTAACACCATCTACAGGGCTCCGAAGAAAATAACAAATTTTTTTTTTAGTAATGAAGAGAACACCGGAACCAGAGCTCATGCAAATCCCTTCGCAGGTAAGGGCTTATGCCGAAGCGGATTTCTCTAGGAGTGATTCTATGGTTGTTAAATCGCTTGAAAAATATTTAAAAAAAATAGGAAGAACCCTTAATAAAAGTGATTTAATTTTTGATATGGCATGTGGGCCAGGAAATATTGCAGAGAGAATTGCCAAAAATTGGCCCTTTGTAAATGTTGTAGGCATTGATGGCTCAAAGGAAATGTTGAATGAAGCAGAAAATAAACTTTCCGAAAATTTTAAGAAGAATCTCTCTTATCAATTGATTGATATTAATTCGATCACCACAGGTGAAATATATTTTCCTTTTAAAGCTGATATCATAGTCAGTAATAGTGCCTTGCATCATTTTCATGATCCTCATAGTTTTTGGGGTGCATTAAAAAAAATTGGTAAAACAAAGTGTATTCATATTCATCGTGATTTAATAAGGCCTACTTCTGAAGAAAAAGCATTTGAGGTAAAAGAAAAACATCTTTCAGATTCTCCAGGAATTCTAAAAAAGGATTTTCATGCATCTCTCAAGGCATCATTTACAGTTGAGGAAGTATCTCAACAGTTAGTTGATGCAGGGTTATCTCAATTAGAGGTTTTTCAACTTGATGAGCTTTATTTTGAGATTATTGGGTGTATTTAATCTTTTCCCTGAACAATTGAACAACCAAAAACAATAATGAAATCAACTCCAGAAGAAAAGACTAATCTAGATACAAATTTAGAAGAAGAATTAACTGTATCTTTAACTAATGAGGTTGGAAAAAGAAGAAATTTTGCGATTATTTCCCACCCTGATGCAGGTAAAACTACTTTGACAGAAAAACTTTTGCTTTATGGCGGAGCTATTCAACAAGCAGGAGCAGTAAAAGCAAGAGGAGAACAGAGAAAAGTTACTTCTGACTGGATGGAGCTTGAAAAACAAAGAGGCATATCAATTACATCAACTGTTTTACAATTTGCCTATAAAGATAAGACGATTAATTTATTAGATACTCCTGGTCACCAAGACTTTTCGGAAGATACGTATAGGACACTTGCCGCTGCTGATAATGCTGTAATGCTTGAGGATGCAGCGAAAGGACTTGAACCTCAAACAAGAAAGCTTTTTGAGGTTTGCAGAATGCGACAAATACCAATTTTCACATTCATCAACAAGATGGATAGGCCAGGTCAAGAACCGCTTGAATTATTAGATGAGATTGAGTCTGAATTAGGATTATCAACCTTTGCAGTTAATTGGCCAATAGGAAGTGGTGAGCTTTTTAGAGGTGTCGTTGAGCGGGCAACCAAAGAAGTTGTTTTATTTTCGAAAGCTGAACGAGGGAAGCAATCTAGTGAAAAACGATTAAAAATTAATGATCCGGAACTTAAAAATTTAGTAGAAGAAGAACTGTTACTAAAAGCACTTGAAGAGATTGAGATTCTGGATGAGGCTGGTTGTGAATTAAATCAAGAATTAATCATATCTGGCGAATTAACGCCTGTGTTCTTTGGATCTGCAATGACCAACTTCGGGGTTAGGCCATTTTTAGATAATTTTCTTGAGCTATCTCAGGGACCAGTTGCTCGAAATAGCTTTGATGGCCCAATCGTTCCTACAAGAGAATCATTTAGTGGATTTGTATTTAAATTACAAGCAAATATGGATCCAAAACATAGAGATAGGGTTGCTTTTGTGCGTGTATGTAGTGGCAGGTTTAGAAAAGATATGACAGTTCAACACGCGAGGACGGGTAAACAAATCAGACTCTCAAGGCCCCAAAAGATTTTTGGTCAAGATAGGGCCGTCGTTGATGATGCTTACCCTGGTGATGTTATTGGTTTAAATAATCCAGGAATGTTTTCGATTGGAGATACATTGTTTATTGGACCGAGAGTTGAGTTCGAGGGGATTCCATGTTTTAGCCCCGAGATATTTAGTTGGTTAAGAAATCCAAACCCTTCAGCTTTTAAGAACTTTAGGAAAGGGGTCAATGAATTAAGAGAGGAGGGAGCAGTTCAAATCCTTTACGATAAAGATCAAAGTAAAAGAGATCCAATTTTGGCTGCAGTTGGTCAGCTTCAGCTTGAGGTAGTACAACATCGACTTGCTAGCGAATATGGAGTGGAAACTAGGCTTGAACCAATGGGTTATCAAGTCGCTAGATGGGTAAAAGGGGGGTGGCCGGCTTTAGAGGAGGTTGGAAGAATTTTTAATTGTAAAACGGTTCAGGATGCTTGGCTTAGACCGGTACTGCTTTTTAAAAATGAATGGAATCTAAATCAGTTAAAGGAAGATCATCCTGAAATGGAATTAAACTCAGTTGCTCCGGTTGTCAGTGGTGTTGATCCTGTTTCTCTTTAAAGTAGATTAATATCTAATTAATAAAGATAGTTCATAAATCTTTTTTGAAAAATCTATGGACCCTGGTACTAATTCACAATCAAATTCAAACTCACAAGATCCATATTTGATACTTGGAATAAATGAGGGTGCAAGTTTTGATGCTATTCAAGAAGCAAGGGATAACAAGTTAATTGAGGCTGGAGATGACCAAATCACTAAAGCAAAAGTAGAAGCTGCTTATGATTCGTTGTTAATGGTAAGCCTTAAGTCAAGACAACTTGGTAATGCAAGTAATGAGGCAATAACTGCATCAAAGAAAGAAAATGAAGCAAAGAAAGTTGGTGATATAGGACCTGGTTCTCTTCTAACTAGGTTGAAAAATTTAAATCTTCCTAAATACGAGGCATCAAAATCTAATTTCTTACCAAGCTTTGAGTTGCCCTCTGGGCAAGAATTAAATATAAGGATTTCTCTTGGAATATTGGCTTTTTTACTTGTTTTAATTGTGCCTTCTGAAAGTGTTGAATTAATACTTTCATTCTCGACAATAGGCTTATTCATTAGTCAGTCTCGTAGAGGTAGGCCTTTCTTTTCCTCTGTTCTCTGGTGCATTCTTCTTCTTAGTATTGGACTTCTATCTGGTGCATTACTTTTGGGTGGGGCTCAATCATTTATTGATAACACTGGATCATTGTCTTCGGACAAATTTGAAGCGATACCTGCAGTATTTTTACTTTGGTTAGGAGTGATTTTCCTTGATTAATCCTCTAATCGATTAAAGATATCAATTCGTCCTCTTTAACAAGATAAACATTCTTGCAGAATTGACATGTAAGTTCTGCTTTCCCATCCTCCTTTATCATTTCCTGAAGTTCTTTTTTTCCCAATATTTTTAATGCTGATAGGCTTCTTTCTCTTGAGCATCTACATTTAAAACGGACTTCTTGAGATGTGCTAATAATATCTGAATGTGATTGATCAAGGTCAGGAAAAATTTCTTCAATTAGCGAAATAAGGTTAGGCCCTTTTTTGTTTAATAACTCACTAAAAGAGTTAATTTCTTTACATCGATCTTCAAGTAGGGCTATCAATGAATAGTCTCGTTCAGCTTTAGGTAGTATTTGTGCTAATAGTCCTCCGCTACAAACTATTCCATCCTGATTAATTTTTTCTCCAACAAACACAGCTGATGGAGTTTGTTCAGAATGTAATAAATAGGAAGCTATGTCTTCACCAATCCCTCCATTAATTAATTCAACTGTGCTGTTGTGTGGCTCACCTTTCCCATCATCTCTAATAACGTGAAGATAGCCAATACCTGTAGCTTTTTTAAAATCAAATGTATATTGATTGCTTTTATTTTTAATTAGGTCTAATTCAAGACTTGGATCACCAACGTAACCTCTCACACTTCCATCTCTACCCGCATCAATGGTTAATCCTTTTAGTGGTCCATTTGAGCTTACCCTTAAAGTCACCCTTCCATGATTTACCTTCATTGAGCTTGCAAGCAAGAGGCTTGCACTCATGGCCCTACCTACAATTGCAGAAGTTAAATAGGAAAGAGAATGTCTTTCTTTTGCTTCTTTTGTTGATTCAGTTGTTGATACGGCGACTAGCCTGATCCCTCCTTTCGCTGCAGTAGCTCTAACTAGTAAATCTGTCATTGATTAGTTGAATTGATTACTCAGGGATAAGTTGACCATTGTGCAACTCATAATTTTTGGTATTCAAATTTTTAAACAGATCGGGTTCATGAGTAACTATTAGAATAGTTTGCTTGTTTTTAAGCTTTGCGAGTAATTCTATAATTCCGTCTCTCACTGACCAATCTAAACCTGCTGTTGGCTCGTCCAATAAAAGTACTTTTGGATTCCTCAATAGTTGAACAGCAATAGCTAGTCGTCGTTGTTGCCCTCCACTAAGAGATTCTGGCGGCTTCTTTAAATCTAAGTTGATTAACCCCACTTTTGTGAGAGCTGAAATTTGTTCTTCAGTCGTTAACCTCTTATGTCCAAGACGTAATTCTTGAGCTACTGATAATCCAAGAAAATATCTTTCTGGAAATTGAAAAACCAATCCACATAACCACCTGCGTTGACGTGCATTTAGAGGTTTGTTGAACCATGTTATCTCTCCTTTTTGATGTCCCGAAAGACCGCTAATGATTTCTACTAATGTAGTTTTTCCACTTCCGCTGGGTCCTCTAATTATGGTGATTTTTCCAGTATTTGATTTTAAACACAAATCTCTAAGGATTGTCTTCTCTGCTGTTGAGGGATGGTAATAAATATTTTTTAAACTAAGCATTCTTTGTTAATGAGGCTTTGATCAATTAAATAAAGATTTTTCAATTTTCTTTAATCAATTTACATTAGATTATGTTTGATATCTTTTAGTTTTTCTTTTTTAAGATCTGTTGTTTATGGAAGTTCGATTTCGTGAAGTTGATCCTTTTAATTGTTGGATTTGGCTTAGATATTCAGATGTCCCAAGCAAAGGAGAAAAAGAATACGTAGATGGTATTTTTGATTCTTGGTATGTGCTAGGCAGACTTGGGGGATTTAATTCTGAAAATTTGCAAACGCACGAAATGGGTTCTGATGTTAGTTGGATGAGCTATGAAAATGACGATAACTCCTCTAGTCTTCCCTCATTAATGCATAATCTTGGAGAATTTGAATTTAATGAGTGCTGGGCTAGATGTTGGGTCGATTTAGGTACTTCTGACCTCATCGCAATTGATATTTTGATAAATGTACTAAAACAAATGGATGTTGATGTCGTGAAAATAGAGGAACTAATTATCGGAGGAGTAAATCAAGATTGGCCAGTAGAAGAACATCCTGATGCAATTTTTTCTTCAACAGATTAATTTTCTATGGCTGAGAAAAGAAGATTATTTATAAACCCAAATCGATTAAGTGATGAAATCGATTCAAAGGGAGAGTTGATTTTGACCTCTAATGAATCACATTATTTATCCAGGGTTATGAGGATGAGATCTGAAGACCTTTTAGAGGTTATTGATGGAAAAGGTCATCTTTGGAACGCAAAAATTGTTGAAAAGAAAACTATAAAACTTACCAATGGTTTTGATAAACCTCTTCAATTCGTTTCAAGAGAGAGACCATTAATAGGCATTGCTGTAGTTCTTCCTAAAAAGGGATTTGAAAACTTTTTGCAAATGAGTTGTGAGATAGGAGTTGACATTATTCAACCATTGATTTCCAAACGATCAGTAGTTAAAGAATGCAATAACGAAAAAATTATTAGATATCAAAAAATTATTCATGAAGCCGTTGAGCAATCTGAAAGACTCTGGAGTCCAGAACTAATGCAGACATTGACATTTCCTAATTGGATAAATGATTTGCCTTCCGAAGCTCAAATAGGATTTGCCACAACTCGCATTGAAGAATTGCAAGATTGTGTGAATTGGTTAAAAGAAACACCACATAAAGTTAATCAAGTTTGGCTAGTAGTTGGCCCAGAGGGAGGCTGGAATAAAGATGAAGAGACATTGGCTTTTGACTCTGGCTTATCTGGGGTTTCTATGGGAGACACTATCTTGAGGACAGCAACAGCTGCAGTAAGCGCCTGTCAGCTAATGATTTCATGGAGAAGACTTAAATCATCCCTTTAAGGTTGAATATTGTGATCATAAAACCGTCTATTGTTTAGAAAACAGGCATGCTGATTAGGAACGATGGCTAACTTCTCTTTTATTAGCGGTATTTGGATTAATGCTTTTTTGATAAATTTCTTGTTGATATTTTTGGGACACAGGCTTCCATTTTTAACTAAGAAAGGTTGGATTCATGCTGGAATACTTGGAACACTTTTATTAGGATCTATTGGTTGGAATGGTTGGATATCAGTTTGTGTATATCTCTTGTTGGGAACTTTAGTTACAAAAATTGGATACAAAAATAAGGCTTCCCGAGGGATTGCTGAAGCCAGAGGTGGTCAACGTGGCCCTGAAAATGTATGGGGTTCTGCAGCAACAGGTTGCTCACTCGCCTTATTAAGTTGTTTTTGGCCGAATTTTTTAAATTTATTCATGGTAGGTTTCGCTTCTAGTTTCAGCGCAAAACTTTCCGATACTTTTTCAAGTGAAATTGGCAAAAGATTTGGTAAAAGAACTTTTCTAATTACGACTTTAAAGACAGTTTCACCAGGAACAGAGGGAGCAATAAGCATCGAAGGTTCGGTTGCTGGTTTATTAGGAAGCTTTATCATGACTGTTTTTATGCTTAATCTATCGATTATTTCTGGACTATCTGTTGCTTTTATAGTCTTCTTATCAGGCTATTTAGCAACTTTTTTGGAAAGTTATATTGGAGCAGTGGTGCAAAATAAGATTGATTGGATGACTAATGAATTAGTTAACTCTATCCAGACATCTATAGCCGCTATTATTGCTATCTTTTTATATTTGTATTTTGTTTGAAATATTTATTTTAAATCAGCCCAATTCTTTAATGCTGGCCATTCACTAATTTGTTCATAAATCCATTTATGACCCTTAGTATTCAGATGTATTCCATCTGATGAGAGTAATTCTTTAAATGATAATAAGTTGAGCATTTTTTCATGGATAGATAAAAACGGGACATTTAATTCTAAGCAAGTTTCTTCTATTTTATTTTCATATTTAGAACAAGCTTGATTTGAATACCAAAGACATTCTGCAAAAGGCATTGAGTCTTCATTAACAGGTGTTAATCCAAGAACCATTATATGTACTTCATTCTTAATTTCGTTTACTAATTGTTTTAAGCCAAATTTAAAAGCATCTTCGGAAAGTTGGGGCCTGCCATCTTTTCTGCCAATTCTAGCTGTATCATTTAATCCAATTGATAGCAAAATACCTTCAGGAACTTTTCTCCTCAACTCTCCCCTTGTTGCCCACTCATTCTTATATCTTATAGCAACTTTCTCTAATCCATCTCCTCTTACTCCAAGAGAATAAATAATAGGTGCACCATTTAAATTTAACCAGTTTTGTCTTAATCTCTCAGACCATCCCCCTCCCTCTAGATCTCCCCATCCGTAAACCCCACTATCTCCAATTATGATTAATTTTTTCTGATATTTATTCATAAGTCGATATGTTGAAGAAAATAACTAACTAATGAAATTGTTGGTTGAATTCTTTAACCAATAATTTTGAGAAGTGTTAAATAAGAATTCTCCTGATATTGTTAATAAAGAGAAAGTAACAGTTATTATCATGACTTGGGCCCAATCGAATGAGCTTAGTGATTCCTGTAATTGCCACCCTAATCCTACTCCTCCGACTGCACCTATAATTGCTGTTTCCTTTAGGATTACGTCACTTCTATATGCTCCATAAGCTAAGTAACTATTACTTTGGGGGGCTAATATTCCATAAAGTGTTGCTGATTTCTTGCTTGAACCATTGCTTTTAATTGCGCGATAAATACTTTTTTCTTGATTTAGTATGTTATCTGTAAGTAATCTTCCCATGACACCCATATGTGTAATTCCTAGTGATAATGCGGCTACAGATATATTAGGATTAGTAAAAAGAAGAATAAGTATAGTGGTCAATGGAGGAGGTATTAATCTAAAGAAGATCCAAATAAGATTTTGAACTTTTAGAAGGAATTTACCTGGGAATAATACTAGTAAAAGTGGAGGTGTCCCTATCGCAATCCCAGACGCGAAAAAAGTTATTAAAATTGTTGTAATGATTAGTTTAAAAAGAGGTAAGGTATTAAATCCATTTCTTATCTCTACTAATGAAGGTAAATTTAAATACGAAAAGCTTAATGGAGTAAATATCTCAAAATTTAGATTATAAAGCCAACTAATACCTAAGGATAGAGATAGTGAAAATATTGAGATTGAAATTAAGAAAGAATTTTTCAAACTAATATTTTCAGATATATAACTTCTTAAATATCTTATAAATTTCTCTAATAAAATCATAACTAACCAAAGCATCCACAAACAAGTCCACATTTCATTGAACTCAAATGATTTTAAAGTTAAATATAGTTCTGTTCCTATACCTCCTAATCCAAATATTCCAAGTAATGTTACACCTCTAATTGCACATTCAAATCTATAACTTCCATATGTAGATACGATAGGTATTAACTTTGGTAGTAGAATAGTTATAAATGAGCTCATAGCATTAGATCCGGTTTTCTTAATTGCTATTAGAGGTTGTATGTCAAAACTATCTAGTTGTTCTGAAATTACTCTTGCTGTTAAGGCTGAATAGGGAATGACTATAGATATAATTGCCACCCAAATATTCAAACCTAAAATTTGTATAAAAAGCAGGCCCCAGACTACTTCATGTATTGATCTTGGAATTGCTAATAAGTATTTTATCAATTTACCTAAATAAGAAAATTTAGGAATACTTTTCCAAAATAAATCTGTAGATAGTACACCTAAAAGAATTCCAATAAGCATGCTTATAACCCAGCTAGTTAAAGCAGTAGCAATTGTTATTTGAAGTCCTTCCCATGCACTTTTAACTACTTCTTGATTGAGCGAAGGTTTTATCGCTGAGCTTATGAATAGAAATATGATATTTAGGCCCCCAATATGAAATCCTTTGATAATTTCTATTAGAATGGGAATGTAGGCTATTGATGGGATTAATGTTAATAAAGTTGATACTGGTTTTATTAATTTCATTATGAATTAAAATAGCCAATCAAGCTCTGATTTATTAATATTATTAATTTCTCTATCTATTACAATCTCTCCATCTTTTAACCCAATAACTCTATTGAAATTATTTATTAAATTAATTTGGTGAAGACTTATAAGTATGGTCTCAGGGATTTTAATTCTAAGATAATTTTTTTGATTAATAAATAAATTTAAGATATTTTTTGATAATAGAGGGTCTAAATTTGAGAAAGGTTCGTCTCCAAGAAGAATCTCTGGTTCTTGTCTTAAAAGACGTGCAATTGCTATTCTTTTTTTTTGCCCACCAGAAAGTTTATTTATATAGGAATAAATAGTTTTTTTAGGCAGAGAGACTGCTTCTAGGCATTCTTGGCATAAACCTTTATCTAAGACTCCGAGGAGATTTTTTAAAGCCCATATGAAATTGTGTTTACCTAGTGCACCGCAGTTTATATTCTGAGCGACATTTAGCTCCTCTATCAAAGATAAATCCTGCCATATAGTTCCTATTTTTGACGACTCAATATTTGAAATATTGTTAATGCGAGAACCTTTCCATATTACATCCCCTTCTTTTGGGATTAGTGATCCATTCGCGATCGAGATTAATGTACTTTTGCCAGAGCCACTCTTGCCAATAAGCGCTATCTTCTCACCTTGATTTATTGTTAAGTTAATATCTTTTACTCTAATACTTTCTTTACTGCTATGGCTTATATTTTTTAATTCTAGTAACTTAGTCACTTGATCTTTCCAATTTTTCTACCTACCTTTTCTATTTTATTATAATTCTCGTTTTTTGATATTATAAATTTCTTTGCGCCAAATAATTCGAGAATTTGTTTTTGTTTTTTTGACTTTTCATTGAAACGTAAAAATACATTTGTAAGTTCTTTCGTAAAGCCTTTTTTGAACTTTTTATCTAGGTTTCCTTGAGCGAGCCAATGATAATTATGATAAGAAGGAGTCTTCCAAATCACAAAGACTTTTGATTGGTCCACTCGTCCTCTCTCAATATTTCTCTTCCATACTTCTTCGCTAAGAGCACCTGCCTCATATGAACCACTTTGCACAAGCATTAATGTTGAATCGTGGCTACCACTAAAGCCTGGGCTTGCACCTTTGAAATCTTTAAGTTGAACACCTGCTTTGTTTAAAAAATATTGTGGCATCAATCTTCCTGATGTTGAACTTTCAGAGCCAAAAGTAAAACGCTTGCCTTTTAGTGTTTTTAAGTCATTTATGTTATTTATTTTTTGGATTGAACTTTTCTTGTTTGCAATGAAAATACTATGGAATTTTTTATCAATATCTCTTTGTGCTATTACCTTGGATCCTTTGCTTTGAAGTCTTGATTGTACACCCGTTAAAGCACCGAACCATACTAAATCTAAATTCCCGGTCCTAAAAGCTGTTACAGCTGCAGCATAATTAGTAACTGGTTTATAACGGACTTGAACATTGAGCTGCTCGCTTAATTCAGAGGATAATACTTTATATAGACGATTCAGGTGCTCTGGGTTTTGATCTGGTATCGCCCCAATGCGAAGTATTTCCTCTGCTTTTAATGAAGTAATATTAGATAAATTAAATATTGATAAAAGAGAAATAGTTATTTTAGTTGATTTGATTAATCTTGGAGCTTGATTCATTTTTTTATTTAAAAATCATTTAAAAATCATTTAATAATCTTTCTAATCTATCTACTCCATCATTGATCATTTTATTAGATGATGCATATGATATTCTTATGCATTTGTCATCTCCGAAAGCAATCCCTGGAACTATTGCTAGGCCAACCTTTTCTAGTGCCAACTTACAGAAACTTATTGAATCGATATCCTCTAGATTAATTTCTGGGAAAACATAGAAAGCTCCAGTAGGAGGGACAAACGAAATATTTTTTATTTTTTTTAGTCGTTCTGTTATCAATAACCTCCTTTTGTTATAAATTTCTGCCATTTCATGAACGCAATCTTTTGAGCCCTGAAGTGCGGCAATAGCTCCTTTTTGAGCAAAACTGCATACATTGCTTGTACTTTGACTTTGTAAAGCAATGGCTTTCTTTATTACCTCTGTATTTCCTGTTAGGTATCCAATCCTCCAGCCAGTCATTGCCCAAGCCTTGGCAAAACCGTTGACTGTGAAAATTCTATTTTTTAAATCTGGTGCTATTTTTGCAAAACTGTGATGAACTTGATTTGGAGAAATAAGAAATTCATAAATTTCATCACTCATTAAAAAAATTCTTGGATGTCTTCTTAAAAAATCAGAAATAGTATTCATTTCTTGCTCGGTTAAAACGCACCCTGTTGGATTACTTGGAGAGTTGATAATTAATAACCTTGTTTTTTCAGATACGTTTTCTTCTAGAGAATTGATATCTATTTTGAAATTATCTTTAGTTGAAGATTTAATTTTAATTGGCTTGGCACCAGCTAAAAGTGTTATCTCTGGATAACTAAGCCAATAAGGTGCAGGTATGAGTACTTCATCTCCAGGATTCAAAACTACTTGAAATAAATTGTATATTGCTTGTTTGCCTCCATTAGTTACTAAAACATTGTCTGTTTTTGTTGGAACTTTATTTATATCTGATTGTTTTTGCGCAATGGCTTCTCTTAATTCAGGATCTCCAGCTGCAGGCCCATAACGAGTTTTCCCATCTTTTAATGCTTTTAGAGTTGCATCTATAATAAATTCAGGGGTATCGAAATCTGGTTCCCCTGCACTTAAACTACAAATATTTTTCCCCTCGGCTTTCAAAGCTTTAGCTTTTGCGCTGATCTCAAGAGTTAGAGAAGGTTTTATGGAGAGAGCTCTTATAGATATCTGTGATTTGTCAGTCATCTTCGAAGCATAACTTCAAAATGTTTTTATTAGATTCACTTTTAAAGTGAATTCATCTAATTACAAACTTACTACTTAATCTGATACTTGCATGCCTTTGATGAACATAAACTTTGTAATTGCTTCTGAAAACCCTAAAGAATTGTCAGGATTTTATGCCAAGATCAACTCTGACAAGGTGAATAAAGGTTTTAATGCAACTCATTATTTTATTTCATTAAGTAATCGATCCAAAATACATTTTTATAGACCTAATAAAAATCACGAATGGCAAAGGAAAGGAAACTCAACCGCATTGTGTTTTCAACGTGAACCTTGTGCGGATCCATCAAAAATCTTAGAGGGCTGGATATCTGAGATATTGAAAATAGGAGGTAGTGCCATGGGAATTCCAAAATTGGCAAATTTTGGATCTGAGCAATGGATGCTTGACCCAGAAGGTAATCAATTTTTAATTTTGGTGCCCTATCTTTTAAAAGGATCAAATAAGGAAGCTTTAATGTGACTCAAAACATCTCCTCTGATAAAGGCGTTTCTGAAGTCTCTGATTTAAGCAATTCCATAAATAAAATCGTTGTATCAAGGGGTAACCCTCTCGCCAAGTTAATGATTATTGGAGAAGCTCCGGGAGCAAAAGAGGAGGAGGTAGGTAAGCCTTTTGTAGGAAGGTCTGGAAAATTACTTGATAAATTACTTCATAATGCTGGGATTGATATCAACCAGGATGTTTATTTTTGCAACGTGGTCAAATGTAGACCGCCCCAAAATAGACGTCCAACAAAGATTGAAATTCAAGAAAATCTTCCCTGGTTGTATCAACAAATAAAACTTGTAAACCCCAGATTAATAGTCCTTGTTGGAGCAACAGCATTAGAAGCGATTTTGAAAATTAAGTCTCGTATTAGTATCTTCAGGGGGAAATGGATTGATTGGGAGGGCAAACTTGTAATGCCAGTTTTTCATCCATCTTATTTACTTAGGAATCCATCTAATCAGGATGGAAAACCCATGAGTCTGACTAAATCAGATTTTTTAAAAATTAAGGAAAAAATTGATTTTTTATAATAGCCCTTGAATATGTCATCCTTATTTATTAAAGAGGCTCAATTGTTAACCCATGATTGCGACCCTGGAAAAGAATATGGAAGAAAATAATCTCTCACAGCGATATAGCACCAGAATTATTCGTAGAGATACTAGACCAGTGATGGTTGGTGATATTGGCATCGGTGGAGATAATCCGGTGCGTGTTCAATCAATGATTAATGAAGATACGATGGATATAGAGGGTTCAACGGCCGCAATAAGGAGATTACATGAAGTTGGATGTGAGATTGTCAGATTAACAGTTCCAACTCTTGCAAGTGCAAAAGCTGTGGGAGAAATAAAGAAACTTCTAGCTAGCACTTATCAACCTGTTCCTTTAGTAGCGGATGTTCACCACAATGGAATGAAAATAGCTTTAGAAGTAGCTAAGCATGTAGATAAAGTTCGTATCAACCCTGGATTATTCGTTTTTGAAAAACCAGATCCCAATAGAACTGAATTTACTCAAGAGGAAATTGACGTAATAAAAGAGAAGATCATACAAAAATTCGAACCAATTGTTAATACTCTAAAAGAGCAAAATAAGGCCCTAAGAATAGGAGTTAATCATGGCTCTTTGTCTGAAAGAATGTTATTTGCTTATGGAGATACGCCCTTTGGAATGGTTGAATCAGCTATGGAATTTATTCGAATATGTCATTCATTAGATTTTCATAATATTGTAATTTCGATGAAAGCTTCTCGAGCACCAGTGATGCTCGCTGCTTATAGAATGATGGCTGACACAATGGACAAAGAGGGATTTAATTATCCTTTGCATTTGGGTGTAACTGAAGCTGGAGATGGGGATTATGGAAGAATAAAAAGTACGGTAGGGATAGGTACATTGTTATCCGAAGGCATTGGAGATACAATTAGAGTTTCTTTAACAGAGGCGCCTGAAAAAGAAATACCAGTTGCATATTCAATTTTACAAGCGGTTGGTTTGAGAAAAACTATGGTTGAATATATTAGTTGTCCCAGTTGTGGTAGAACATTATTTAATTTAGAAGAAGTTGTAGCAAGAGTTAGGGACGCTACTCAACATTTAACGGGTTTGGATATCGCTGTAATGGGTTGCATCGTTAATGGACCTGGAGAAATGGCAGATGCTGACTATGGTTATGTAGGTAAAGGTGTCGGAACTATTGCGCTTTATAGAAATAGAGATGAAATCAAGAGGGTACCTGAGGATGAAGGTGTTCAGGCATTGGTTGATTTAATTAAAGAAGATGGTAAATGGGTAGACCCTTAAAAACAGAATATACAATTTAATTATTTTATTATTAGAAAAATTATTTGATAGTCATGTTAAAGAGTTTTTTGAAAATATGTTTGTTATTATTTATTTCCCCTTCGCCATCTTTTTCCTTCCAGGCCAATTCTTCTACTTTGATTACTAATAATCCAAAGGAGATTATTGATCAGGTATGGCAAATTATATATCGCGACTTTTTGGACTATTCAGGAAAATATAAGGCAGAAGATTGGATTAAATTAAGAAAGGAAATACTATTAACTAAATATTTTGATAATGACGCTGCATATATTGCCATAAAAGATATGTTGAGGGGATTAGATGATCCTTATACAAGATTTTTAGATCCTAAAGAATTCAATGAAATGAGAATAGATACAACTGGTGAATTGATGGGAGTAGGTATTCAAATTTCTCTAGATGAAGTTACTAATCAAATTGTTGTCGTTTCACCAATAGAAGGCACTCCTGCTTTTTTCGCAGGAATAAAACCTAAGGATATAATTGTATCTATAGATGGTAAGCCTATCGAAGGTCTGAGTATAGATAGTACCGTTAAACTTATTCGAGGTAAAAAAGGAACGAAAGTTGAACTTGGTATTATTAGAGACGAAGAGTTGTTAAATGTCTCATTAATAAGAGATAGAATTGAAATCAATGTGGTTGAAAGTCGAATAAATAATACAGTTATAGGTGCAAAAATTGGTTATCTAAGGTTGAAACAATTTAATGCAAAATCTCCAAAAGAAATGAGTTTATCTATTAATGAATTAGAAAAACAAAAACCTTTTGGTTATGTATTAGATCTTAGAAGTAACCCTGGTGGTTTGCTTGAGGCAAGCATTGAGATAGCTAGACAATGGATAAATACAGGAATTATTGTTAGTACTAAAACAAAAGATGGTATTACTGATATTAGAAAAGCAAAAAGTAGAGCCTTAACTAAAAGACCAGTTGTAGTTTTAATCGATGAAGGGTCTGCGAGTGCTAGCGAGATTCTCTCTGGAGCAATTAAAGATAATAAAAGAGGAGTATTGGTTGGGAACAAGACTTTTGGTAAGGGACTCGTTCAGTCTGTAAGATCTCTATCTGATGGCTCAGGCCTAACAGTTACAGTCGCTAAATATTTAACACCAAGTGGTAAAGATATAAATAAAAATGGAATAGAACCTGATTTTAGAGTAGACCTTTTGTTAAATGATAAAAATAGATTAACAAATTCAGATCTAGGAACTATAAAAGATAATCAATATCTTGCGGCTGAAGATATATTACTTAAAAAGTTTAAGTTTGAAGATGATAGAAATTCTTATAACCCTTTAAAATCTAATTTAGGCTTTGCCCTGAAAAAATAGTTAACACTTATCAATTCTTCTATATCCATACCAGTCAGGAATAAGTTTTTCACTTCTTTTTTCTGGATCTGGGATTAAATTTATTTCCCAATTCTCTATTTTTATAGGATGTAAATCGTCAACTTGATCCAAATAATTTATACCTGAATAGTCATCATTATGCTTATTCTCTAAATTTGATTCCCAATTCTTTTTGGCTTTTCTCTTTGCATCAATAGGTTTCTTCGCGACAATTAGATTGAATTCGTGTTCTTCGTACATCTTTTTTGGATTGTACCCGCCTAAATTAACAAACCAAAGTGAAAAATCTTCTATTTGTGGGCTAATTAAACTATCTTTATTGGATTTAGATATGACTATTTTATATCCATCAACATATTTAATACACTTATAACTATCAATATGTAGTCCACTTTTCTTTCCTAACCATTGTTTCCTAAGCTCAGCGAATGTATCCTCTATCTTTTCACCTAAAACCCATCTTACATCGTGTAATTCTATATTGCTTTTTAAACTTCTTCCACCTAATACAACAATAAAAAGGGATAAATCCATAAGATTGATTCAATTACTCATATCCAGCATTTTTTTCATTGGCTTATAGGCCATTTCTCTAATTTTGTCGTCCATTTTTAATTCTGGGTTCATTTCTTTTAAACATTTATATACTTTTTCTAAGGTATTCATTCTCATGTATGGACATTCATTGCAACTGCATCCATCTAATCCAGGTACTTCGATATAGGTCTTTAAAGGTGCTGTTAATTTCATTTGATGAATTATTCCTGGTTCAGTAAGAACAATAAATTTATTACTCGCACTATTTTGCGAGTAATTAAGCAATTTGCTTGTTGAACCTATGAAGTCTGCCAAATCTAATAGACTTTCTTGGCACTCAGGGTGAGCGAGTACTTCAGCGTTTGGATTTTTGATTTTTAACTTTATAAGTGATTCTTCATTAAAAGTCTCATGGACAAGGCATCTTCCTGGCCACAAGGTTAATTTTCTACCACTTTGACGTTCAACCCATCTACCAAGATTCCTATCGGGTGAAAATAAAATTGGTAGATCTTTGGGTAATTTGTTTACAAGATCCACTGCGTTACTACTTGTACAAATCAGGTCACTTTTTGCTTTTACCGCTGCACTGCAATTTATATAGCTGATCGCAAAATGATCAGGATGCTTGTCTAAGAATTTTTGAAAGTCATCGGGTTGGCAATCATCTGCAAGTGTACATCCAGCATCAAAATCAGGGAGAAGAACAGTCTTGTTTGGGCACAAGATCTTCGCTGTCTCAGCCATAAAATGGACGCCACAAAAAACTATTACATCTGCATTTGTCTCAGAGGCTTTTCTAGATAATTCAAGTGAGTCCCCAATAAAATCTGCAATATCTTGTATTTCAGGTTCTTGATAGTAATGAGCAAGAATTATTGCATTCCTTTTTTCACGCAAAAAATTTATCTCATCAGTGAGATTTTTGGTTTTATTTGAGACTGATTTATCAGTCTTGTAATAGGAAACAGTAGTAATTAGTTTCCAACTCAATGTGTTGGGGCAGTATAGAGGGTAATTTCCAAAAAAAGATCTGACAGATATCCGAATTGCTATCGCTGGGGATTTACATGGGTCATGGAGTCAGGATGATCTGGATTTGCTTTTGGAACTAAATCCTGATGGTGTTTTATTTGTTGGTGATTTATCTGATGGCGATTTAAGAATTATTCGAGCAATAAATAAAATTTCTATTCCTACTTCAGTAATACTTGGAAATCATGATAGAGGTAGAGACGGATCTGGAGATGTTTTAAGAACCCAATTGGATTTGTTAGGTGAAAAGAATTGTTCATGGAATTTATCAAAATGGGGACTAAATCAACTTTCTGTCGTTGGAGCTAGACCTTGCAGTGGTGGTGGTGGTTTTTTCTTAACACCAGAAGTTAAGTCTGTATTCGGGGAAGTAAGCCTTGATGAATCTGTCTCAAGGATTGTTTCTGCTGCCAAATCTGCACCATTAGATTTTCCTTTATTAATACTTGCTCATTCAGGACCAGTGGGCCTGGGATCAGAATCTTCTAGTCTTTGTGGCAGAGATTGGAAATTACCATCAATGGATTGGGGCGATAAAGATCTTGGTATCGCAATTGATCAAATTCGTAAATTTAGGGTTCCAGAATTAGTCGTTTTTGGCCACACTCATCATCAATTAAGAATAGGGGGGAATCGTACTAGAAAAACTTTTGCTCAAGATCTATGGGGGACTTCATATTTAAATGCTGCGTGTGTTCCAAGAAGAGGTATTGATTCTGCAGGTGAGAATTTGTGTCATTTTTCATGGGTTGAGTTCTCTAATGGCAAGCTGGTCCATGCATCGCACAGATGGTTTAGGAATGATGCATCAATTGCATATAAAGAGATTTTATTAAACCAAAAAATTTAATATTCAATAGGTTTTATTGTTTTCATAATCAATGGATTTTAACTTTGATTATTTAAATCAGAATCTTTAAATTTTCTTTCTGCAATCAAATATGCACCAATTGCAGAGCCTATAAATCCTAAAATGTTTCTCATTAAAGGCAAAATGTCATTAGTTCTTGTTACCACAGGAGCAATTCCAAATATTCCAAATAGCATTATCCAAAGTGGGGAAAGGAGCAAAAGCCATCCTATTGAAAATGATTCATTTTCTTTTCTTGGAGAGGCTGCGAAACCTGCAATGACTCCTCCCAACAAAGAAGTCAACAAAGTCCATTGCCATTGTTCCTGGGGCAAGCCAGGTACAACTTCACAACCACCACGGTCTAAGCAGGTCTCAACAGCTTGTATTGAAGCTAAGATTGCACCGTCTTCTCCATTATCTCTTACATAAAATTGGTTACCAAACCTAGTTTGTAATTCCACCCAAAATATTCTGGGCATTAGAGCAAAATATGCATCTCCAACATTAAAACTAAGTAAATTCCCTCCTCTTGGGTCAGCAATTATAAGTAAACTTGTCTCATCAAGATTCCAAAAGTCTTTGACGGCTAAACCAGGAGTTTTCTCATATTGAGACAAAACCCTTATTTTCCACCCAGTTTCTTGTTCATAAGAATTTAGTGAGTTCTCCAAGTCTAATCTTTGTTTCTCACTAAGAGTTTTTGCGAGATCAATTATGGGTGTTTGTTCTTTTGGTAATAGTTCAGGATTATTGTAAGCAAATGCTCTCCCGCCCATTGAAAACATAATTACTAGTCCCAGACAAAAAATTATGGCTCTTTTAAATGATTTCTTCAGCATTTGCTTGAGTTTCTCTGAAGTTATTCTCCATCATGATTGACCCGACCGCGAGATGTCCTCAATGGTTAATTGATCGCATTAATGATAGTGGCGGTTCAATTAGTTTCTATCGATATATGGATTTAGTTTTAAATGATCCAGAAAATGGATTTTATTCAACTGGGAAATTAAATATTGGTAAGAATGGAGACTTTTGTACTTCGCCATCTTTGAGTAATGATTTTGCACGTTTATTAGCTATTCAAGTAGTTGATTGGCTTCTTGATCTAGAAAAATCAGGAATTGATTCCGAATTGTTTTCACTTATTGAGATTGGACCAGGAGAAGGAACTTTATCAAGAGATTTGATAGTAGCTATTGCTGAAATCGCACCTGCTTTGATTTGTAAAATAGAGCTTGTTTTAGTTGAATTGAATTTAGGGATGAGAAGGCGGCAAGAAAAATTACTTCTTGATTTGGAGGGGATAAATTGTCGCTGGAGCAGCATCGAAGATCTAATCTTAAGTCCAGTAACTGGTGTAGTTATTGCTAATGAAGTTTTGGATGCATTTCCTGTAGAGCGATTGGTTTTTAGTGACAATAAAGTTTTTAGGCAGGGAGTTTCTTTAAAAAAAATAAATGATGAATTTTTTTTGGAATTTGCTGACCTTAAGCCTACTTTTGGGATTATTAAATTTTTAAAAGAATCTAATAGTCTTTTAAAGATTGAGTTTCCACCAAAGGATATTTGTAATAGATGGGTTACCGAATGGCATTGTGATGTACCGAGTTGGTTTAGAAAATTGTCTAAGGTTTTAATTAATGGCTCTTTATTAGTTGTCGACTATGCGATGGAATCGAAGCGCTATTACAACAAAATGAGAAATGACGGTACTCTTATTGCCTATAGAAATCAAGAGGCAAATCCTAATGTTTTAAAAGATGCTGGCTTATGTGATTTGACAGCACATTTATGTATTGAATCAACCATCAATTATGCTCTGACTAATGGATGGAAGTTTATGGGTGAGACTAGGCAGGGGCAAGCTCTCTTGGCGTTAGGACTTTCAAATTTTCTTTATTCTCTTCAAAATACAAGTAGTAATGATCTATCAGCCGCATTAAATCGAAGAGAGTCATTATTGAGGCTAGTTGATCCAATTGGACTAGGGGACTTTAGGTGGTTAGCTTTTCAGAAGGATAGTAGTTGCGGTCTGACTTTAAGAAATCGTTTTCTTGAAGAGCCAATTAGCTAAGTTTTTGCAAGCATTCATGAATCTCTTTATTAGAGATATTATTTAATAATTGTACATCACCAATTTTTAATGGCATAACGAAACTCACTTTGCCATTTTTAACTTTCTTGTCTCCTTGAAGTGAGCTTAGAACACTCTCTATTTCAAGCTTTGGCCACTTGGTGGGTAAACCTGCTTTTTCTATTAAGTGTTTCTGCCTTTTTGCATCAATATCTTTCCACAATCCCCTCTGAACGGCTAACTGACCTACTGCAACCATACCCATTGCGACTGCCTCACCATGAAGCCATTTCCCATAACCACAAAGATTTTCTATTACGTGACCAAATGTGTGTCCATAATTTAAGAATGCTCTAACTCCACTTTCCTTTTCATCTTTTACAACAATATCTGCTTTAGATTTTGCAGAACGCTTGATTATTTCTAGTAGTAGTTTCTCATTCATTTTTGAAAGATCAGAAATATTATCTTGCTTCTCTAGAAGTTCGAATAGTTCTAAGTCTGAAATAACTCCATACTTTATTATTTCAGCCATACCTGCTTTAAACTCTCGTGATGGGAGCGTAAATAATGTTTTAGGGTCTATTAACACCAATTTAGGTTGATGAAAAGCACCTATAAGATTTTTACCTTTTGAATGATTTATGCCAGTTTTACCACCAATGGAGGCATCAACCATGGCAAGTAGTGTCGTAGGGATTTGGACTACATGAATACCACGCAACCAAGTAGCAGCTGCAAACCCAGTCATGTCTCCAATTACCCCACCTCCAAGGGCAATCATTAATGATCCTCTTTCTAATCTCGCTTCATATGCTGCATCGTGTATTAAATCTATAGAAGATTGATTCTTTTGGTCTTCTCCTGCTTTTATTATTAAAAGTCTTGGATTGTATTCCCTTTCAATCAAACTTTTAATGATGTAATCACCATATTGATCAGAGACTTCTTTATTAGATACGACTAATACTTTTAGTCCTTTCCTAAAACCAATATTACATAGTTCATCTCCTATGCACTCAAGACTATTTTTTCCAATAACTATTTCGTATGGGCTGCTAGTTAAAGAGACTTTTATATGGTGGTTGTCTTTATTCACAGTTGTTAGGATATAAGATTTTGATGGTTTATTAAGTTAAATCATCAAATTATAGAAGTAATTATATGTTTGACTAACACATTTAATAATCAAATGATATGTATTCGTATACGATCAGTATTTATTCCGGGATCAAAATAATCACATAGTGGAATATTATTTGGGTTGTGAATTAAGAATGTTTTTATTAAAATCATAATTTAAACAGTATTTCTGTTTGTTCGCGATTTTGTTGTTTGTCTACAAGTGAGCAAAGCTCTAATGATGAGGTCCTTAACTAAATGATTGGGGTCGTGGGTGGAGGACAGCTGGCAATGCTTCTAGTTGAGGCTGGAAAGAAAAGAGATGTTGATGTCGTTGTTCAGACGACAGCCAAAACTGATCCTGCTGCTAAAAAGACAAATCAAGTTATTTTGCATGATCCTACTAATCCTGTGGGTACAAAACTTCTTGCCGAAAAGTCTCGCTTGATTACTTTTGAGAATGAATGGGTTGATATCCCTAGTTTACTTCTGCTTGAAAAAAAGGGAGTTACTTTTATCCCTAAACTTCAGTCAATAAGACCTTTAATTAATAAAATAACTCAAAGAGAGCTATTAAACAGCCTTGATATTCCCTGTCCTGATTGGTTGCCGATACCTTTAAAAAAATCATCAGAAATCGACATTCCTGCTGATTGGGGATTCCCTTTGATGGCAAAAGCTGCCAAAGGTGGATATGACGGTAAAGGAACTAAAATTATTAAAAATTCAAAACATCTTCAAGAATTTTTAGTAGTTGAAAAAGAAGAGCAATGGATGTTAGAGAAATGGGTCTCTTTTGATAAGGAATTATCCATTGTTTCTAGTAGGGATTCAAAAGGGGTTGTTCGTAGTCTGCCAATCGTAGAAACCTACCAATCCAAGCAGGTTTGCGACTGGGTTCTTGCTCCAGCTGATATTAATCATGACGTTGAACTTATGGTTAGAAATGTCGTATCTTCTTTGCTTGCAGAGTTGGATTACGTTGGAGTTATTGCTATTGAATTTTTCTACGGATCTGAAGGATTACTTGTAAACGAAATAGCTCCAAGGACTCACAACTCAGGTCATTTTTCCATAGATGCCTGCAATAGTAGTCAGTTTGATCAACAAATATGTATCTCATCTGGGATTAAAGCCCCAATGCCTGTAATGCTTGTTAATGGAGCTTTAATGGCAAACCTGCTTGGTTTACCAACTAACTATCCAATAACACTTAATCAGAGGCTGGATGATTTAAGGGCTATGCCTGGCTTAAATGTTCATTGGTATGAAAAAGAAGAAGAAAAGAAAGGTAGGAAGCTTGGTCATGTTACTTATCTCTTGAATAATAAAGATGCTTTGTCTAGAAAAAAAGAAGCATTGGCTGTTTTAAAAACGATAAGGTCAATTTGGCCTACCTCATGATGTTATTTTGTTTAGATTGTTCTAGTACTGCTTTGTTGGTATTGGCCTTTTCAAGTGCTCTGATCTGACTCTCTTTCGATATGGGGAGGCTGTCGTGAAAGTAACGTACACCAGTTTTATCTGGAAACGAAGCTTCACTTTGAATCCCCCTCTGGTTTTTCCAGGTCGATGCTTCTTGGGCCTTACGGCAAAGTGGTACTTACTAAAAAAGTCGATTTAAATTATATAAGTTTTGAGGATTTAAATAATTTAGGCTTGAATTTTTGTTGGTTATTAGCTCCCTGCTTTTTGGAATGAGCAAACAATAAATTTCAAGAGGTTATTTCTCTAGATTTGCGGACCTTTCGCAGTAGTTCATGATCTTCTCTTGCTCTTTTATCAAGAATGGCTATGTCTCTTCTGGCTTTTTTATCAACTTTTTGAATATCTTCTCTTGCTCTTTGGTCCAGTAGCGCAACATCTTTTCGTGCCCGTTGGTCGATGTTCTCGAGATCCGCTCTAGCTCGTTGATCAACATTCTCTAAATCAATTTTTGCTCTTTCGATCATGCTTGTCATTGAGTCGACCATCATTGACAAAGCTGCAGGAACTTGTTTGCCGGAAGCTGAAAAAGAGGGTTGCTTATTAAGACTAATTCCATTGTTTGCTTGATTAGAAGCCATAGTTTTAATTAAAATTGGCTTGGATTAATTTAGTAGCCATTTTCTTCACTCTTCTATTATCCACTTTTATCTGCCAAAAAAATTAAAAGCTTCTGAAGAAAAACGAGATGTAATAGAGAGATGCAGCTTTTGCTTGAAGTGCTTATTTCCCTTGTATTTAGTATTTTTTCAGATTTCAAAGAAATCTAAATTTTTAGGTTATTAAAAAGCCATCTAAAAAAAATTATTAATAGTATTTCCCCTTTGGATAAAGTCTAGCTATTTTCTGCTTTTGATTTTCTTGCTCTAGGTTCTTTCTTTTCCGATCCTTGTATGAATCGTCACCTTCATTAAGCCTAAAAAAGACAAAGTAGAACATAACACCTGTAAAAATCAATCCTATGAATAGCACCCAAAACCCGATTAATCCTGTAGGGGATAAGTAGTCAACGTTAAAAGAAATATCTCTCATTTTTATTACATACAAAGACTATTACTTTATATTATCTTTAATAAATAGAAAATGTTGGCATGGCTTGGTCTTTTGCAAATGTAAATTTTTACTTTCAACTTAAAAGACTTATTTGTTTTTAATGAGGGTTTTTACGCATTAACTCACAGTAAAATCTAATTAGAATAAAGTTTGTTATTTTTTTTTTAATGGAAGAAACCCATAACTATGCTTTTAACCTTCTGGTTCCATTAATGGGAATCGCTCCGTTGCTGATGCTATTTATATTAAAAGGCGAGAAGAAATCAAAGACTTCAAAGAGTTGGACTAGATCAACTAATTAAAATGGTAAAGAAATAAGATATTAATTTCATAAAAATTATTTACCTATTTATAATGTTTCTCTATTTATCTAACTATTTATTCATAAGTAATTTTAAAACGTTAAAATATTTCATAAATTTCAAATCTAAATAAATGCCTGTTCGGTCTCCACTCACGTTTACTTTCTCTTTGCGCTATCTTGTTTTTATTAGATATTACTCTAAATAATTAAAAGCTAATTTCTTCCAATGCAAAAGCTTAAGACTCAGCAATTTGCAAAGTTTTTTCTAAAAGACTTAAAAACAGAAAAACCTGAATATATAAACGAGAAATATAGAGCTGATAAATTCAATTCCTCATCATCTAATTAATTTTTTATTGTATGATTATTTTGACAATAAAAATTGCCTAGTAACTCTTTATACAATAAATTTTAACGTTCAGGTTTTTTGATAAATCAGATGTATTTTTTTATTTGCACTCTAAAGAATTATAGAGAATGTTATTCTATTAAAATCACAGTTAGTCATATGTAATTTATACTTTGTTTTAATGCAAGAATTAAAATAATCTAAATAATCCTACAAAAATATAAAAGAATGCTATTTCTATTCTTAATTTTTTGGATGTGTGAATAAAACGATTCTGAGCAAAACAACCCTCAAATGGATTTCAGGCCGAGATCCATCTTCTATTGACATAGCTATCATTACTGAACTTCTCGGTAAAAAGGAGTTAAGATAACGTGTATTAACATGTGATTCAAATATAAAATCGTTAGAAATACTATTTAATTTTTATGAGCGTTGGTAAGTGCATTTACCTAAAAAAGTTTTGTTAATTAATCTAGAAATATATATTTTTCAATAGTAAATTTAGTTACTACTAAATTTACTAATATGAAAACCGCTCAAGATAGATATTTTGAATGTTTAGAAGTTTGTATTGAAGATGAACAGGGCAAATCTTGTCGCCAAGTATGCGCACCTATTCTAAATGATGATCCTTCTGACCACCCTAAAGTTCCATTAACTAATAATCATTAAATTTTTACATTTAAAAATCCTAAACTTAAAATATTTAGCCCTGAAACTATATACAAAATATAGATAATTTCAGTCTCCAAAATTTCTATAGTATTCTTTATTTATTTTAATGGTCACTTTATTGATTGGAAGTGCTTTTCGGTTTTCAAATTAGCTAGAATTTATTAAATTTTTACACAAATTATGGATACTCCTATTATGCATATAAATTTTTTCAATGCATTGCTGGCTCTTTATGTGATTGGTTATCAGTTCTCTATATGCTTGGATTGGAGTTGGATACCAATGAATAAAGAAGATTATCAACTCCCCTATCAAGATAAATGGAGTAGTACAAGTTGATAGATTAAAAAGTTCACTAATCTTTTCGTGATTTTTTGAAATTAGAAGATAAACTTTTTAAAAAATATTATTAATATATCTAAACGATCTAATAATATCAATAAATATTCCAAAGGTAGAATTCAGATTTAACTCAGTTAATTTAATTATTTTTTTTAATATATAGTTTTTAATATAGACCTTATTAATTTCTATATACTCTGAACCACATGAAACAAACCAAATGAATACCCACCTATAAGTATCCAACCGAGAATAGCTGAAATTATAGTCGATCTTCTATTATGCCTTCTTATTGCATTTTCAATCATTTCATTTACGTCTTCTCTATTTATTAAATTTGTAGGTTGTGGATTGGTAGAAGTCATGGGTTTATGTAAATTTGATGCTTTGAGTTTGTTTGTAAATCGCTGCTTAACCAATTTACTTTTGAGAAAGAATTAGCTTAAGGAAGCAATTTCGGCCTATCTTTTTAGCTATGCTTAATAGAAACAGCAAAGGGTGGCTAAAAAGCGGGCAATGAATTCATATGTAAATAATTGTTAAGACTATAAAGGATTTTTGTAGAAGTTGTGTAGGTAAAATCACTTTATTTGCTTTTTGCTCCAATCAATTGAATACTAAGTTAAATATGGGAAGTTTTGAAATTTGATTTATTTAAAAAGAACAGGGTGCATTTTTTTTATCAAAGTTAATCCATGCCAAGCCCATGTAGTAAATAAATTTTGTCTTTTATTTAATAGTTTGGTTGTTAATTAGTCATTCAATTAATCGTTGCCGCCATAAAAGGGAGTCTGCTTCCACAGTTGATTGAGAATAATGTAATAATAAAGTATGAAAAATCTTTCACCAATAGATATAGACCATCACTTGGAAAAGCTTGAGTTCGCTTTGGCGATTTCTCAGACTATTGGTGATAAGAATAAATCAGCTAAGATTAGAGCTCAGCTAAAGATGATTGGCTATAACAAGCAAGAGCCTGGTACGTAAAATTACTTTTAAAGTAGAAAAGTTTTTTTATACTTACGAAGAAAGCCTATCTATTAAATCAAAATTATATATTACTTTCGTTATTATCTGATTCGTTCTTTTCTAAATGCTTTCTAGCCAGAAAAGAATATGATGCTTGGTGTTTTTCCTTCCATTCTTTATGCTCTTTTATTTGTTTTTTTAATTTTTCTAAACTCTCTTTTTCTTCTGGATAAACCCTCTCTAAGTATTCAGGACTTAAGTTGATATTACCTTCAAATTCATAAACCATTTCCTCGAATGATTCACCTATTCCAAGGATATCTGCCATGAAATCTTCAAACTCATCAATATTTATTTCTTGAAGAACTTTTCTTAACTTACTTTGGCTTGATTCTTCTGGCTCCCATTCTTTTTTTAGAACGTGAAGAAGATTAAGCTGGCCAATTCTATCTAGAAGATCCCACTTGGATGCATCATCGGCTGAGTAAAAATAGGAGCCATCACCAGACTGATAAAACTTGCCTCTTTCTTTATCCATTTATATTAAGTGGAGAACGTATTAAATCTTCTATCTCAGGTTTACAGTGGTAATACATTTGATTCGATTTGTTTATGACTAAATTTGATTTTAGTAATTTATTTGATTTTATTATATACGTATTAGGATAGCAATCATTTTCATATCTTTCTGTTCTTTTGATTGTTTTTAGATTTATTATTTGTTTGGATTATTAATATTATAGTTTGAGTTATTAAATATCATTTTTCATCAAAGAAATCTAATGGAAAGGGGCCAATAGTTCTTGATGGCAATGAATTGTCATAATTCTGACAACCAATTAAAATACCTTCTCCCAGACCAAATTCAATTCTTGCGTGAATTTCCCCTGATTTTTGATTAGCTTTTAAGAATATTGGACCGTCAATACTTGGTAATTTTATGCATTTCATTTCATTGAGTTTAAATTTTTTTTCTATTCTTCTGACTGCATTAAGTCCTTTTTTTAATGAAGGTGACATCACTCCTATCGTTATCCAATCTGATTTCTGAATAATAAGACTAAGTTCATTAAATAGTATTTTTGATTGTTTTTTATCTAATTTTGGAGCAGATCTCAATTTATCAAGGTCTTCTAATGTGTAGATATCGACGTTTGTTTTAGACATTTAAATCATAATTACTTATTTTATCAGCAATATTAGTTTTTTTCTAGTATTAATTTTCTTTTAGGTATTTATCTTTGCTTTTGAAATAGATTGAAAACTAAAAATCTATAAAATATTTACTAAAGCAACATTCAAAAAATTATCTAATAAACAAATAATATTTATTAGGAGATCTTTCTGAAAATCTTTTAAATCTAATCATGGATTGCATTTAATCTCTTTCAGTTGAGATTGTTAGATTCTTCTATTCTCCTGGATTCATGCAATTGTTCTAATTCGTTATATATGTCACGTAATATTGTCTGTATTTGATCTGAATTCTCTATAGCACCTAGCGAATTCATTGCTTTTAAAAGGCTTTCTTTAGCTTCTATTAAAGCTCGACATTGCGTGCTACCCGCTTCGGAGGACATCTTTGTTTTAGTTGTTGCTTCTTTTTATTATATCTTTTATTTTAAATGATTAATTTTCTTTCAATTTTTTTAAATTTTTATTTCTTTAACTTCACTTTAGATTTTAGGCTTGACGAAGCCTGCTTTTTTAATTAAAAACAAAATTAAGAATTGATTTTTTGATGAAAAAAGTAGAAAACTTAGAGGCCCCTATTGGTTGGCTCATAGATCCTCAAAATAAATGGGCTATTCATTTTGACTTTAAGGAACTTACTAATGAAAATATCTCTGCTGATTTTACGATTGATATGTGGGGAGTTGTTCAAAGTGGTAAACCTATGACATTTAAAAGCAGAAGAAAGGTCACAAAGGAAGATTCACTTAAGACTTGGAATCAATTGCTTTCATCAAATTGGGTTGAATTTGATTTTGATCGAGATAAGACTATTTAAAAAGCTTTTTAATTTATGTGCATTATCTTTTTTATTGGTTATGATAAATACTTATTTATAATTTAAAAATTGCAAAATACTTTCCAAAAACTTCTTAAATTAGCGTTTATATTCTCAACTTTAATTACTGGATGGACTTCAATCGTTTTATTATCAAATTCAACATTTAATTTAGAGATTAAGGCCTTAATAACTAAAATGTATTTGAATCAAAAGAATTTCATTGTTAATGTTCAGGAGCTTTCACTTTTATTGGTAAAAGATGCCAATGAGCGTTTTTCTGAAAATAATCAAAGCATAATTCAATTAAAAAATTCAAAACCAGATTAATAAATAATATTTTTACATTATATTTAAGATAAACGACTATTATTAATTCGTAAATGATTAATTAGAAGATTAATAAAATTGTCAAATAAAACACTTTATCTTGCTTCTCCATATGGTTTCTCTGATCATTGGAGGCTGAAGCTTTTACCTGAATTTATTACTAAACTTGAGTCTATGGGGGCATGTGTTTGGGAACCCTTTGCTAGAAATATTAATATTGATATTTCAACTCCTGGTTGGCCTAATAAAGTTGCTTCTTCAAATTTAAATGATTTGAGGCAAGCTGATGGTTTATTTGCAATAGTTAATGGGACGCCTCCTGATGAAGGGGTAATGGTTGAGCTTGGGGTCGCTATAGCATTAGGAAAACCTACATTTCTTTTTAGAGACGACTTTCGTAAATGTACTGACTCTGATGAATACCCGCTTAACCTAATGATTTTCCTGGCGATACCCTCTGATTCATGGAATAATTACTATTATTCTTCTTTAGATGAAATTGATTGTAAAAGTAAGGCGATTTATAAATGGTTAAGAGAAGAGATTTAATGGATATAATTTTCATAGTTTTATAGGAACCAAATTAAGTACTGTCCTATTTATATATGATAGGATTTACCATGAAATTCAATTTATAGTATATGGTAAATGCATGATATTCTATTTAACATGAATAATGTAAGGATAGAGATATCGTTTAAATCTTTTAATGAACTTCGTAAGATTCTTTCTTTTTATCAGAGAAATAACCTTTATAAAATTAATATACCTTGCAAGGATACGTTAAATAAAGATTTTCTATTAGAGTCGATTAAAATTGCAAAAGTAGAGTTTCCAAATATAGATATTATTCCTCATTTTAGTATTCTGCATGAATTCAAGAGGAATAGGATTAACACTCAAAATTCTTTAATTAGCTTTATTCAGTCCATAAAATATTTTGGTTGTAAGCAGGTACTTCTTATCTCTGGTTCTAAAAAAAGGTCTACATTAGATTCTGTTTCTGCTCTATCTATGCTAAAGGATAACCCTTTATTTTTTAATGAAGAGATTTCTTTTGGCGTGGCATTTAATCCTTATCTACCAGGTTTTTTGTTTGATGAAGAGATTGCAAGATTAGAAAAAAAACTTAAATCAGGCTTGGTAAGTTCTATCTGGCTTCAATTTGGTACTGATTATAAACTTCTAACAAGTAGGATCGAAATACTATCAACTCTGATTTCAAAGACTATTAATAATAAATCTAAAATTTCAAAAATTATGATATTTGGAAGTATTTTAATTCCATCAAGACAATTTCTAGCGAGATTTAAATTTAGACCATGGAAAGGTGTTTATTGTTCTAGTGAGTTTTTAGAATCACTAGACTCGGCTAATGAACTAGTTACACAATTATCAACAACATATAGACAGTATGAAATTTTCCCAATAATTGAAACTAATACTTCTACAGAACATGATTTATATAAATTAAAAATGACTCTTAAATTATAAACACATCAAATTTATTTATCTAAAGGTATGATTTGATATGTTTATTTTATTAATTAAAGTTCTAGTCTTAATTTTATAAATTGAGAAATCTTTGTTTATTTGAAAATCGATTGATTACTAAGCTGTGATTTTATATGTCTAGAAAATCTACCTCATTGAATGCTGGTACAAATCAAAAAAAACTATTTTACAGGAGTAACGCTTGTGTGGATTTTTCTATATCAATACGTATTGCATTACTTTGCTAGCTTGTTCATCTCTTCTCTTTTCCATGAAAGAAAGTTATCTTTTGTGTTATGAAAACCTTTTTCCTTTTTGAGTTAATAATTTTTCGCGATAATAATTTATCCTTTTACCTTTTAAATCTTCTCTGATTCTTTTTAGTTGGATTTAGTATTACTCCTTTGAATCTTGTTATAGTTTTTTGTTTGGTTGAAGTCGACCTATTCTTCGCAGTCGATCGAAAATTCCATTAATTTAGTTTAAAGGAACAACTTAAAAAATGTTTTCATCAAGAAAAAAAACACCTAAAAAGAGCGTTTCTCAGTCAAATTCTTTTGCTGCTGATACCTTTTTGCTTAGGAGAGGATCTGAAGCTACCAGGTATAAGGTCGCTTCCTTGATGATGTTTGTTGCTGGTTTTGGCTTGCTAACTTTAGGAACTTGGGTCCTTAATGATTTTAATTTTCTTACTTTTACAAACTGATCAAGCAAGTTAACTTTTTTAAAAAATGAAGGTTTCAATCTTTCATGCTATTTTGACACTTAATTAGTAAATCCTTATCTTTATAAGCTATCAATTAAAAATTCGCACTTATTACTCTAAGGTTAAGTAATCGCAATAATTAAATGTCAAATTCTTGGGATGAATATTTCGCACATTACTCTGATTGGGACGAATCACATTGTTTTAATGTAAGACTGGAACTCAAATTTGAGGAAGAGATCAAGAAGCTTGGTTATGTCGAATACGTTAACTCTGATGATATGTATCTAATAGATAATAATATTTCTAATAAAAACCTCCCAATAAGTAAAACTTATAAAAAGAATAAAAATGAGCTCTTCTTATCTTTTGAGGTGCCTTATGATTGGTCGATTGATACGGATTGGGAGGATAAGGCTCTTGTACTCCTTGGGCTATGTGATGAGTGGGTAATAGACTCTTCTGTAGAGGATAAATAGTAATTATTTTAGTATTCTTTTAAATTTGAATTTATAAATTTCTTTTTTACTTATTTCTATGAGTAGAAAATAAGTGCAAGACCTTTTTGAGTTAAATAAAATTCTTTCTCTTCTCTACTTAAGTCCATTGCTAATTCCTCTCCTTCTTTTATAGCTTGTTCATAAGGAGGTTTTGAGTGAGAATTTCCTTTGAAAATTGCTGCTATTCCTAATGGAGTCGCATTCCATGCGAAATTAGCTGTTTCTCCAATCGGAGGCTGATTTAACGCTTCTTCAAGAAGATTTGATGAATTTGATTTTGGTCGAGTTGCTGTTGATGTCATGCTTATTTTTAAGATTTCTTATAAAAAGAACTTTTTAGTGATCCTTAAAAGAACAATGCATTCACTTTCTAACTCATTGGATTGTTTTATGCGTCATTTTTGTTGATCTCTGCATTCTTTATAATGGCCCAGCCTTTTAATTATTTACTAGTTTTAGATAGATTTTGATTTAATAAAATCATTTTAAAATATTCATATTATTTATTTTTTTCCATTTCTTGAAATATAATAAATTGTTTAAACTGTTCAAATAACTCTTCGTTAAACTTTTCTCTGGATTTGGATACATTAACCTCTGAATTGTTGTTGTACGGTTTTATGTTGTAAGTTATACCATTATCTGAGATTAATTCATCAAGATCATTATTTCTGGAGTATGAATTATCATTATTATTTTCCTTGCCATAAAGTTTCTTTCTAAATAGATCATTATTACTTTGAATATCAAGTCCCAATCTAGCTTTCAACGCCTCTTCGACTAATATACCTACTACCTTTGACTGGCTTAGTTTTTCTTTATTTGCAATTTTGGTTATTGTCTCTTGAGCCTTAATTGATGGAAGATAGCCAATCCTTTTTCTTATGGAGGGCATATATAGAGATTTAGATTAACTTTAATTTACTTTGGCTTTTGGTTTGATTCTAAATATTTTTTTATTCCTTGACCTAATATTTTTTAAAATATCCAATCAGCCAACATTATTTTTGCTTTCTCAAATTCATTATTAGCCTTAAGCTCATTTATTTTTTTTAGTGCTGAATAAGCCATTTCTCCTTTATCCCAAAAACGAATGTGATTTATAGGGCTTAAAAGATTAGAATCAATACCAGATTTTGTATTTTTTTTAGGCATTAGTCTCTATATAAGGATTTATTTCTAAATTTGAATTAAATATTCATATTCAATTCCAGAATAGACTATTGACTCACCGTTCTATAAAATCCAAAAAAAATACTGAAATAAATTCTATAGGGATTTAGTACTACAAATAGTTGATTTCTCAAATATTTTACTTTGATAAAGTATCTAGTTCTTTTTGTCTTCTGGAAATTCTGGTTTCTCTTTCTTCTTTCTCCTGCCGTCTGAAAGCTCTAGTAAAGTTGAAAGTTGTTCATATACTGATCTGAGTGATGATAACTCTGGCAGTAAACCATCATTCCTGAGGTCTTCATCCATATATCTAAGCTCTTGTCTGACATAGGAGAGAATTGATTTTGCTTCATCTCTTTTTGGGCCAGCCATATTTTTTTAAATTTTTTGAAAAGATACAACAAAAAAGAACTGAATTAATATTTCAACTGCGAATCAAGACAATGTTTCTTTATTTAATATCACTTTTGGTTTAAATTATAATCTTACTTAATTTTTTAATTTATCTTTGACTCAATAAATAAAAGTAATAAATAAATAATTTATATATTATATTATTAATATATAAATTATTGTAAGTTTATTTTTTGATGATTTCAGATCTTGTCATTATTGGTGGTGGAGCCTCTGGTTTTATGGGGGCAATCACAGCTATTAATAGTGGACTTCGATCTGTAGTAATACTAGAAGGTACCTCAAAAGTACTTGAAAAAGTTAGAATTAGTGGTGGTGGTAGATGTAATTTAACTAACTCATGTTGCGAGATCTCAAATTTAGTAAATAATTATCCGAGAGGAGAAAAGCAACTAATAGGTTTATTTAATAGATTTTCTACAACTCAAGCTTTTGATTGGTTTGAAAAAAAAGGACTAAGTCTTAAAATAGAGAAAGATGGCCGAGTATTCCCCAGTTCTGATTCTTCAGAAGAAGTTGTAAAATGTTTGACGTCTGTTGCTAAAAGATCTGGTGTAAAGATATTCACTAATTCTCATGTAAAGCAAATTAGCAAGATAAATGAGGGCTTCAATTTATTAGTTAAAGGAAAGAATTCGTATGAAACAAAAAATGTTTTGATTTGTACTGGGGGGCATCCTAGTGGTCGCAGATTGGCTAAAAGTCTTGGACACTCAATTGTTAAACCTGTGCCATCTCTTTTTTCGTTTTCTTCTTCTGAAAACTCATTAAGAACTTGTTCAGGTATAACTTTGAATGTTCAAATTAAACTTACCGTTAACAAAAAAAGATTTACCGAAACAGGTCCTGTTTTGATTACTCACAAAGGCTTTAGTGGCCCAGTGATTTTAAGGCTCTCTGCATTTGGTGCAAGAAATCTAAACGCAAATAAATACAATGGTGAATTAAGAATAAATTGGCTTTGTATTAATGAGGATGAAGCTAGATTAAAAATTGATTTATATAAATTAGAGAATGGTAAGAAATTAGTATTTAATAATAAACCTTTTCCTAAGATACCTAGAAGCTTATGGAAAGCTCTTCTATCAAGCTTAAATATTGATACCAAATTAAAATGGTCGGATATTTCTAAATTTGAAAAAGAGTCTTTGGTGAAATCTTTAATAATGAAAAAATACTTAATAAATAGTCGTGGTCCTTTTGGTGAGGAATTTGTAACTGCTGGTGGAGTATCACTTAAGGAAATTAATTTTAAAACTATGGAAAGTAAATTATGCAAAGGGCTATTCTTTGCAGGAGAAGTCCTAGATATTGATGGTGTTACTGGCGGTTTTAATTTCCAGCATTGCTGGACAAGTGGATGGGTGGCAGGAAATTCATTTGTTTGAATTTTTCATAAATAGATTTACTCCCTATGTGTGTTTAAGTTCTATACCTTCGAAATACTATTAATATAGATAAATTTATATTTACCCAAGTGAGGCAATTAGTGCCGGTATTGCAACTGCTATTAGACCAACAGCAGCTGTCGCAGTAAGTAATGATGTGCTCACAGCTTATTTGCTTTTAAAGTAATTATACATAATAGATTTTATTGCTCTTGTAAAGATTAATACTATTTATTAGAACTTTCTACGCTCCCTTATCATTGATCAAAATAGTTAATTCAAAGGGCTAAAAATTTAATAAATAAGCTCTAAATTAATTCTTATACTAATTCCTGAAGCACTTAAGATCAAAAGCACCTAGACCTTTACGATGAGTATTAATACTTATCGTAAAGGTCTAGGTGCTTTGCTTCCACGCTTTATGCGCTTACATCTCTAAAGTCCATTGCATTAGTTATGGGTTAAATTGCTCAATTCAATCTTCTATAAATCAGTATTCAAAAATTTTGCTTTTCTTGTTTTAAGAGTTTTTACTGGATCACTTTTAATACATCATGGATTTGAAAAGCTAAATGATATTAACAATTTTGCTGATGCTTTTGTACGCCCTCTGCACCTACCCTTTCCTATTACACTTTCCTACGTGGCTGCGGGGTCTGAAATCGGTGGAAGCTGGTTGTTGATACTCGGCCTTGGTACAAGATTAGGAGCTGCTGCAATACTTGGGACCATGAGTGTAGCTATCTACCATGCAATCGTTACTTCAGGTTTTAATATTTATTTGTTAGAACTTTTAGCGCTTTACTTTGCGTCTGCTTTCTCGATAATTTTGTTGGGACCAGGTATGTTCTCTGCTGATTATCTAATCAAGGAAATACTTAAAACTAGGCTTCATTTTATTACTTCAATTTTTAATAATGATCCATCAAACAAATTACTATTGCCTTCAAATAGTGAATTAAATAAATCTATAAAACAAAAGAAATCATTTGAATTTCCCTTTTCTAGCTTTTTATCTTGATGATGGATAATTATTTTTTACTAACTTCTTTCTTTTTTGTTGATAAGTAGAACCACATCCAAGTGGGTAATGTAATAAAAAAACCAATTAGTATGATATAGCTTCTTGTAGTATTCCAAGCTGCTTCATCACATTTTTCTTTAATTTTGCTAGAAGGGATTACTTTACTGCTTAAATTTCTACAAATATTTAGCCCATGTATACTAAGAGTGCCATAAGTTATGGCTGTTGGGACTGTTGCAAGGGATATTGCGAGTATTAAATTGCCCAGCCTCAGGTTGAGGTCTTTTCTTTTTTGTTGATCCATATATATATTTTTAACCATATCTAAGATATGGCAAAGTATATTTGTTATTTTTTTACAAAGCAGTAAGCCTTTTCGGCATTGGCTCTACAATTTTTACTCTCAATCTTTAAAATTCAATATCTCTCTGATTTTCTTGTAAATAATAGTTTTATATGTTTTATGTAATTAAATTGCTTGAAAGTTTGGAGATAACTTGTGGGTTTATAAATTTTGTAAATTTGTAGATGCTTTATATACTAATATTAGGCTAAGGCTAACTCCTAGTTGCAATTAGCTATTTTATAATGTCCACAAGTAAGAGAGAAGAAGTTAGTTCGCATTTGCGTTATATCAGGCAAGAACTTCGGGACTTGGATCAAATGCTTGGCCAGTATGGCTTATTGCCTGAGTTGTCTGAGCTGAAAGAGGTCTATAACTCTTTAGATGCTCTTCATCAATTACTTTCAGGTAAAGTTAAAAAGAAACCTAAGCCCGAGTTTGACGATTGAAATCATTAATTACTATTTGAATAAAAATTTAAAATAGATTGGATAAATTTTTTATTTTAATGTTTTCTACTATGCATTTTTCAATGGTGCTTGCAAAAAAATAAACTACTAACAAAATATACTTAAGAAAAACAAGTGAACTAATAAATGATGAAACTTGGAAAATCCAGTATAAGAAATGGAAAAAATTAAAACCATATGAAATTAAATTGATTGATGGTGTGCCTAAAAGTCAATCTCAGGCTTGGCTCTTGAATTCAATGTGGTGTGAATGGTTGGATTTGAAAAAAATAAATGTGTCTGAATTATCTGTAAATGACATTTCTTCTTTGAATGATCCTTGGAAAGGCTGATATTATTATCTCTATTATTTACATTCTTGTTGAAAAATAATTTTTTTCTAATATGTCATTAATAATTATTTCTTTAACAAATACCTGAATAACTACAGCCATTGGAATTGCTAACAACAGTCCAAGTGGTCCAAAAAGAATAGTGAATATAAATTGTGCAGTGATTGTTAACCCTGGTAGTAACTTGACTTGCTTGTGCATTATTGAGGGAGTTATTACATAGCTCTCTATATTTTGAATTACTATATATAAGCCAAGAACAGCAACTGCTTTCCATGGAGTATCTAGCAATGCAACAGAAAGAGGGAAAATAGTACTTATTGTTGGGCCTACATTTGGTATAACATTTAATACACCAGCTATTAAAGCATTTGCTATTACAAGTTTTATTCCTAGTAAATAAAGTCCAACAGAAGTAATTATTACTACAAATATTGAGCTTATTAGAACTCCAGCCATCCAACTACTTAAAGCATTACCACATCTTAATAAAATAGTTCTTGCTCTTCTTCTATAAAATGATGGCACTAGTAATATAGCAACCTCTCTGTATGAGTTAGGCTGTAAAGTTATCATTAAGCTGACTGAGATTATAAAGAACAATTGTAGAATTCCTATCCCAACATTACTTACCAAACCAACCAATTTTGTGATGCTATCTGTTACACCACTAGCAAGAGTTGCACCATCTGGAATCATGCTAATCTTATTTGTCAAGATTGTTCTATCGGATAAATTAGGAATATTATCTTTATATATAATCTCAGCAAAATTGAAAAAGGTATTTATTGAAAGTTCCCATAGTTTGCTTACCGCTGATGGTATTTGATTGATTAATTCTTGAAATTCGCTTGTGAATTGCGGGATTATTATTACTATTGAAATACTTGAAATTAGTAATATGGAAATTATTGTTAATACTAAAGATACCCACCTAGGAATTTTAAGAAAAACTCGTATTTTGCCAGTAATAGTACAAAGAGCCATGGCTATGATTATTGCAGCAAAAAATAATATGATTATTTCTCTTAAACCCCATAAAATTAATACAGAAATAATTAAAGCTGTAATAGATAGAAAGCTAGTCGTTTTCAATTTGATTAATTAATTATTAGAGAGAGAATTTGCATGCCTGGAGGCGAAACGCAAAAATCTCTTGAATTCTTTTTCTGTATTCCAATTATAAGTAGACTTTAGTTCCTTTACATGATCTTCTGAAATAGATAAATCTATTTTTTTAGTTGTGAGCTCACCTTCGGAATCTATTAAATACATTTTCTGTACTAATTTGTAATTCTTTAGTGTAATTGTTGTAGGTTTAACAAATTTATATACTGCTTTACCTCTTTTGCCATCTTGATTCCTATACAAACGTATTTCAGGATGATTTTTCTCGCTCTTACCTTTTATAAATTGAATCGCTACATTCTCATTGCTTTCAGTCATTTTTCGTTGGATTTAATTAATATACTTATCCTTTAAAAAACTATAAGGGATTAAGGTTCTCATTTAAGATTTTATTTAAAGATGATTTTATGTTTAGTCCACTAAGATTAATTGAATTTATATTGTTTGTTTTTTTTAGTTCATATTCATAACACTTATCATAATAATCAAGCATAGCTTCACAGGCTTTTGACCATTCTTTTTTCTCAATAGCAATTAATGCCTCTTTTGTTCTTTGTGGCCCTAATCTTTTTTTTATTCTATTTACAGCATCTTTTAATTCAGTTTGAGAATTTTGACTATAAAGATTGACTAAATTTTCCACACGTTCATTTTTAGTCTTTATTATTTCAATGATTGGTGCTTTTTTCATTTTTGTATACAAATTATTTGGTATGCGACATTTTCCTAGATTAGAACTTTCAGCTTCAATCCATATCTCAACAGCCTTGGTTTTGTGAAACTCATCAAGAGATTCTGCGAGAATATTTTCAAATTGTTGTGTTGTAGGTTGTTCCTTCATCCCTAATGAACCAAAACTACTTCCTCTATGATTGGCAATTCCCTCTAGATCAATTACATGTATATTTTCTTTGTTGATGTAATTTAGTAGATCTGTCTTTCTTGTGCCTGTTTTACCTCCGATAAGTCTTATGGGTAAATCAGCCTCAAATTGATTTAAAGCCCATTTTCTATAGCTTTTGTATCCACCCTCTAATAAATATGTATTAATACCAATTGTTCGTGCAAGCCAGGCAAAGGCACTAGATCTCATGCCACCTCTCCAGCAATATAATCTTAATGATGTATTTCCCCCTTCTTCTTTTGTTGTCAATTGAAGGACTCTATTTAATAGTTTTTTAATGTTAGGAAGAGTTACTTTTAATCCATTAAATATTGCTTTTAAGCGATTCTCTTTTTTATAGCTTTTACCAATTATTTCTCTTTCGATATCAGAAAATAAGGGGATGTTAATAGCGCCAGGCCAATGACCTTGACAAAATTCGCTAGGACTTCTTACATCAACAATTGGACTGCTTAAATTTCGAAAATCCGTTAAGGGGTAGCTCTTGTTGGTAGGTTTCTCTGACATAGTATTAGTTCCTAGGTCATTTTAGGGCTGCAGTAGAATCAATGACTGAAGAAAAAGCACATCCAAGTAAGGAGAGCATAGAGGATTTATTGAAGTCTTTTAAGATGGCTTCAGAAAGAAAACGACTTGCGTCTTTAAGTGGTTTAGAAGAAAGGGCTGAAGAGCTTACTAGCCTTGGAGCAAGTTTGATGTCTGGATTTGATCCTGGTATTTGTGACTGGACTCCTGGCTTCATTTTGCAACTCATTCATAAAACTGATGAAAATTTCATAAAAAATACTCTTAATTGCGATGATTTTTCTTGGTTTGAGGCCCCATCAGAAGTTGGTATCGATTATTCACCTCTTCAGGGCTATTTATTAAATGAATGCTATGAGGATGCTGACCGCTTTACAAGTTCAAAACTTAGAGAACTTGCAGGCGAAAAGGCGGTAAAAAGAGGATATGTTTATTTTTCCGAGGTTGAATCAATACCTTCTATTGATTTATTAACTTTGGATAAGCTATGGATTGTTTATTCCAGAGGGAAATTTGGCTTTACTGTTCAAGCAAAAATATTAGATTCATTAGGTGGAAGATATGACAAGCTTTGGCCTCGAATTGGTTGGAAAAAAGATGGAATATGGACTAGATATCCTAAAGCGTTTGATTGGTCAATTGAAGCACCAAATGGTCATATGCCTTTGGTTAATCAACTGAGAGGTGTTCGATTGATGGATGCCTTGCTAAACCATCAAGGATTTAAAGCTAAAAGTTGACCATTTAATTATTAATGCTTAATTTTTTCTCATAGAATACTATTTATGACTTAAGTTGAAAAATGTATTTAGCTTCAAGGCTAATTCTTTGAAAATAAGATTAATCTACAAGGAATATTTAAATTAATTGTGAATCATTATAAAAATTGGGCTGTATTTATTCATCCCTCTACTTTAAAACTAGCATCATTTGTTGAAACTCTTTTAGAACCTGTAAAATGTAGAGAAACAGCAAAAAAGATTGAATTGGGATTGCATGAGGCTCTTGTAAATGCTGTGGTTCACGGAAACTTGTCTAATCCTAAAAAAATTATTCGTGTTAGAAGAATTCTTACTCCTAACTGGTTCGTTTGGCAAATTCAAGATGAAGGATTAGGCATAGTAAAAAATAAAAGGTTGAGTTCTTTACCTTTGGAAATTGATGTTAATAGTGGACGAGGAATTTATTTAATTCATAAGTGTTTTGATGATGTCAGATGGAGTAGTAAAGGTAATAGACTTCAATTATCACTAAAGAAATAAGTCTTTAATGACTTTTACATCCTGTATCTTTTATTTCTTCTCTTATCCATAATAAGGCTTGATTAAGTAAGTCTTCTATTTCTTCGTCCTCACCATCATTAATTAATTGTGAAATTGCGGAAATAATTAATTCAGCACTTCTTCTTTTTTTGTTTCCCCTAAATTCATGCCAGTTGTAATTATTAAGACTGATTTCATCATGGAGCTCCCTAACAAGTAACTTAACTTTTTCTGGCCAAATGTAGTTGTATTTTTTTACCATAATACTAAATTACTTGTGATTTTTTTATATTATTTTTTTTTGATTAAAAATCAAACTTGTTTGTTTGCCTTCCATACTTTAGTCATGAAATGGGATTCAGAAGTTATTGAGGAAAACCCACTTTCTTCTAATCTTAGGTTTATGTTATCAACTATGTAATCTCTATAATATGGTTCATGGAATATTTTATGAAAGTTTTCCATGATTGGAGTGAATTTTGGAGAATCTTCTATTTGAATCGAGTCTGCAAGAACAAGTGTTCCGCCAGGTTCTAACAATCTAAAGCATTCGTTCAAAACATTTTGGCGCGCATCTCTAGGGAGTTCGTGAAATAGAAAAACACAAGTTAATGCTTGAAAACTCTCCGATTTATAGGGCATTTTTTCTGCATTTCCTTTTGTCAGTTGAACAAGATCACCACTTCTGGAACTTAGATATTTACTTGCTTGCTTTAGATATGAACCTGACAAATCAAGACCATAAAGTTCAACTTGAGGTAATGCACTTTGTATTTGCTGGAGTGTTCTTCCAGTTCCTGTAGCTATATCTAAAACTTTTACTTTCTTTGATTTTTCAGTTAAATATTTTCTTAGTCCGGTTTTCAAAGGAGATAAGACTCTTCGTCTCATAGAGTCGGCCGTTCCATTGAAAAGAATTTCAACTTGTAAATCATAAATTTCAGCAGAGTGTTCACTTAGGTAACCATCTGTTTGGTGATGAAAATTTTGTAAATAGTAGTCAGGGTAATCTTCCTCATTTATATTTCTGGGGATTTCTCTAGTTTTATTTTTTTTACGCCTCTTCCAAGTTTGGGGCATATCTAGCCAAACCAAGGGATATTTCTTTGCCCATTCCAACCATGGAGCTTCGAACAGCTGGGATTTTGGGTAAATTCCTGCCTCTGCCTCTTTCCAATCAATAATTTCAAGATTTTCCATTGATCTTCTAACTTCTTTTATTAGTTCTTGATTGATTGGGAATTCCCCTGGAACTGCTTCAGGTGCAAACACTTCCATTAACTTTGTACTCAACTCTTTATGCGCTAACCCAGCAAGAGTTTTTCCTTGTTGGAGAGTGTGATATGCAAATTTTTTAAGGCTTGGCGCTGCCATGAACCAGTTATTAATTTCTGTATTATCTAACAGATTTAATTGATTGGTGACGAGTTAAATAAAAAAAAATTAAGGTCTATGCATATTTCTACATAGACCTTAATTGTGTAATCTAAAAAATAAAAAAGAGATAGATTTTAGGCGTCGTAGTACATAGTGAATTCATGAGGATGAGGCCTTTGTCTTAGTTGCTGAACTTCTTCGTATTTAAGTTCTATCCAGTTATTAATGAAATCATCTGTAAATACGCCACCTTCAGTCAAATAACTGTTGTCACTTTTTAATGCCTCTAGAGCATCGTTTAATGAGGAGGGAACAGTGTCTATTTTTGCTAATTCATCTGATGGGAGTTCAAAGAGGTCAACATCGACTCCATCTCCCGGGTCAATTTGATTCTTGATTCCATCAATACCTGCCATCATCATTGCTGAAAAAGCAATGTAAGGGTTAGCTAAGGCATCACCAGAACGGAATTCAAGTCTCTTTGCTTTAGGACTTGGTCCGGTTAAAGGAATTCTTACTGCAGCTGATCTATTGCCTTGTGAATAAACTAAATTTACTGGAGCTTCGAAACCTGGAACTAATCTTTTGTAGCTATTGGTGGTTGGATTTGTGAATGCTAGAAAAGAAGGAGCATGCTTAAGTATTCCTCCTATATACCATTTAGCCGTTTGAGATAAATTGGCGTAGGTGCCCTCTCCGTAAAATAAAGGTTGACCGCCTTTCCATAAGCTTTGGTGAACATGCATTCCTGTTCCATTGTCATTGAAGACTGGTTTAGGCATAAAAGTTGCAGTCTTTCCATATTTTTTGGCTACATTTCTTACTATGTATTTGTAAATCATTACATTGTCTGCTGCGTTTATTAGAGGAGCAAATTTCATTCCCAATTCATGTTGGCCAGCTCCGGCTACTTCATGGTGATGTTTCTCAATTGGTATTCCCAATTCACCCATCAGCAGAAGCATCTCAGACCTCATGTCTTGAGCTGTATCGTTAGGGGAGACTGGGAAATATCCTTCTTTTAGTTGAATTTTATATCCAAGATTTCCTCCTTCCTCTACCCTCCCTGTATTCCATGGGGCTTCTATGGTATCTACGCTGTAAAAACTTCCACCTTCACCTGAGTTATATCTGACATCATCGAAAATAAAGAATTCTGGTTCAGGGCCGAAGAAGGCTGCATCTGCAACACTCGTGCTTCCTAAATAATCCAATGCTTTTTGTGCCAATGCTCTTGGACATCTGGCATAGGGCTCTCCACTTCTTGGCTCTTGAATTGAGCAAATAAGGCTGAGAGTTTTATGGTGATAAAAAGGGTCTATCCAGCTTGTGGAAGGATCTGGAACCATCGCCATATCAGATTCGTTTATAGCTTTCCAACCGCGAATGGAAGAGCCATCAAATGCAAGTCCTTCTGTAAAAGAGCTTTCTTCAATGAGATCTGAAGCTACGGTTAAATGTTGCCATTTACCGTGTAAGTCAGCGAATTTTAAATCTATTAGCTCGATGCCCTCATCCTTGATTTGACGTAGAACATCTTGAGAGGTCTTGCTCATGATGAATTTAATTTGCAACAGATATACTTAATTATGAACGTAATAACCGATTGCATCTCTTTTTGTATTAAGAAGCACTTTTTTTAGATTTTTAACAGAAAACTTTGATTGTTTTTTGTCTAGTAGGACAATTCTAGCAAATTCCTATTGCAATACCTAAAAAAAACACCCCGACTTTGCCTATCGCCTTTTAGGCTCTTATAGATATAAAAAGCGATCTGTTTTCTTGGCCACTCAAATTCTTCCTTCTGTTGATAATCAACATCGTAAAGATTTTGGTCCAACTGTCTCTCCTGAAAGGTTATTGCTTGGGCCTGGCCCATCAAATGCAGATCCTGCTGTTCTGAAAGCTCTCTCTCAGCCTCCCATTGGTCATTTGGACCCTTTCTATGTGGATTTGATGAGTGAGGTTCAAGAGTTGCTTAGATATGCTTGGCAAACTAGCAATCGGTTAACACTTCCAATGAGTGGTACAGGAAGTGCCGCAATGGAGGCAACTCTAGCAAATGTTGTTGAGCCAGAAGATACGGTTTTAGTTGCTATCAAAGGATATTTTGGACATCGACTTGCGGATATGGCAGGTAGATATAAGGCAAATGTAGAAACTATTCAGAAGGATTGGGGTAAAGCATTCTCACTTGAGGAAATAGAAGATGCATTAAAAAAATATAACCCAACTGTTTTGGCAATTGTTCATGCCGAAACATCAACTGGTGTTTGTCAACCTATGGATGGAATTGGTGATTTATGCAGAAAATATAATTGTTTACTTCTTGTCGATACTGTTACTTCTTTGGGAGGAGTTCCTCTTTATTTGGATGAGTGGAAAATTGATTTGGCTTACAGCTGCAGTCAAAAAGGGTTAAGTTGCCCTCCAGGACTAGGTCCTTTTTCAATGAATCAGAGAGCTGAAAATAAAATGACTAATAGAAAAGATAAAGTTCCAAACTGGTATTTAGATGTCTCTTTGCTAAATAAATATTGGGGCAGTGATCGTGTATATCATCATACGGCTCCTGTAAACATGAATTTTGGCATTCGAGAAGCTCTTAGATTGTTGGCTGAAGAAGGATTGGAAGTTTCATGGGATAGACATACAAAAAATGCCAAATCTCTTTGGAATGCCTTAGAAAATATTGATTTGGAATTACATGTAAAGGAAGAATTGCGCTTGCCTACTTTAACGACAGTGAAAATACCTGAGGGAGTTGATGGTAAAGCTTTTACCAAGCATTTACTAAATAACTTTGGGGTTGAGATAGGAGGTGGCCTTGGTGATCTTGCTGGAAAAGTATGGAGAATTGGTTTAATGGGATATAACTCGACCTCTACTAATGTAGAGAAAATAATAAATATTTTTGAAACTGAATTACCTAAGTTTAGATAAAATTTTATCTCTAGATAAAACTCTTTTGTCTTTAAACCAATCTACAATTATCTTTCTAGATTCTTCTTCCATTATTCCTCTTTCAATCAACATGTTGTGATGAGCACTTTTATGTTCCGCAAGATTGATAGTTCCACCTAGTGCGCCTCTTTTTGGGTCTTCAGATCCATAGATAATCCTTCCCATCCTTGCTTGTATTAGAGCGCCTGCACACATCGGACATGGCTCCAGATTTACTATCAATGTACAGTCATTAAATCTCCAATCATTATTTATCCAAGAAGCTTGTCTGAGAGCTACTAATTCAGCATGACCTAAAGGATCTTTCAGTGCCTCCCTTCTATTTCCTCCATATCCTATACATCTTCCTCTTTTGTCGAGAATAACTGCGGCGATTGGAACTTCCCCTCCTTCTCCCACAAGCTTTGCTTTGGTTAGCAATCTTGCCATCCACTTTGTTTTTTCTTTCTGACTTAGTTCGATTGGTTTTGACAATTTTTTAGGTGTTTGGATAATTATCAAATAAAATGGTTATCTAGAGATTAATCATTTTTTTGGTTTGAACTGGATCATCCAATACTACAAATAGAGACTTATTTTCTTTGGACCCTTTTGCATCACCTCACAATTTAGATAAAGAACTATATTCTTTACTTGTTCAAGCTTCAAGTAATCTTTGTGATTGGTTTTCCGAATCAGGTAGTCAAGGTCCAATACCTGATTCATTTGACTTGCCAGAGTTCTTCCCGGCAAAACAAGGCGTTTCCAATAAAGTTTTATTGAGCGAACTTCAAGTATTAATGAATGGTTCCTATCGACCAGCTCATCCAGGTTCCCTTGCTCATTTAGATCCACCTCCTCTATCAGCTTCAATTGTTGGAGAGCTGATTTGTGCAGGTTTAAATAATAATCTTTTAGCCGAAGAATTATCACCTAGCTTGTCATACTTGGAAAGAGACCTATGTAAATGGTTTTGTCAGAAGTTGTGTCTTGGTGATATTTCTGGAGGTGTAGCAGCAAGTGGGGGGAGTTTAAGTAATTTAATGGCTTTAGTAATTGCAAGAAATATTGCTGGACTAGAGAGTGATCCGAGTGCTGTCTTTTTTGCTAGTGATGATTGCCATGTCTCATTCTCAAAAAATCTGCGGATAATGGGTTTGAAACAGGAATCTCTTCAAAGAGTTCCTACTGATGAAAATGGTAAATTAATAATTTCTAATTTATATTTAAGTTTAAATAAAATTAAATCTGAGGGTAAGAAATGCTTCGCTGTTGTCGCGACAGCAGGAACTACTGTCAGAGGAGCTATTGACCCACTCTCTGAAATCGCTGAATTTTGCCAAAAGGAAAAAGTCTGGCTTCATGTCGATGGTGCAATTGGTGGGATTTATGGCCTATCCACAAAGACTTCAGGTATTGTTCAAGGTTTGGGCTCTGCCGACTCAATAACTGTTAATCCACAGAAATTGTTGGGTATAGCAAAAACTTCTTCTTTGCTACTTGTAGCTAATAAAAATCACCTTTCTTCTACTTTTTCAACTGGACTACCTTATGCAGAACCAATTACAGGGAATGACTTTCATGGAGGAGAACTTGGAATTCAGGGAACTAGATCCGCCGAGGCCTTGAAATTGTGGGTTGGCTTAAGACAATTAGGTGAAGAGGGTATTGAAAAAATACTTTTGGATTCTATTAGACGAAGATGTTATTTAGAATCAATAATTGATTCATCAAAATTTAAAATAATATCTGGACCACTTCATCTTTTGGCTATAACGCCAATCAATTATACTTCTTCTCAAGCGGCGGATTGGTCTATAAAAACAAGAAGCTCATTGTTGGACAATAATTTTATGCTCTCAAGGCCAATGTATGGAAATCGATATTATTTAAAAGCTGTTATGGGAAATCCCAATACTAAATTTGATGATATAAAAATTTTAGCTAATCTTATTAATCAATCAATTATTTGATTTTAAAATGAATAATGATTTTTTTAACAAAAAAAATATACTTGCTTTAGCAACGGCTTTAATATCAATTACTATTGGCCTAATTTATTTGGCATTGGTTTTTGTTTTGGATTTTAGAGGTCCGATGAGCCCTCCACCTTCCGAGGCTTTGATCTCGGCGGTAGTTTTTTAAATTTATTTTCCACTAAAGGATCAATAACCCTCTCATAAGCTCTTCGTATAAAACTTTTGAAATACTCATCTCTTTTATTTAAGTTGTAATGAAATTCAACAACTTCTTGGATTCCACCATCTCCCCAATTTTGGTCTTGTTGGAAATAAGTTATAAAACTTGCTCCTGCAATTCTAGTAAGCCAGGATACACTTACACCTTGAATTACTTTGCTAACAATTAATGTTGGGAGTGACAGACTTAATGTTGAGCTTATTAGTGAAACTCCACCTTGAACTAAACCCATAGTTGCAAGAGTTTTTCCTACCGAAATTGCTAAATTCTTTGCTCTTTCTTTTGTAATTTCAACACCATAGATTTTTGCTATCTCAATAACCATTTGAGCATTAACAGCCGCTGCGGCGATCATATCGACAACGGGTAATGGTGTCAGTATTAATGCTCCGCTGCTGAGCCAACCATACTTGTCAACACACTTTTTGGCTGATTGACTCCTTTGCTTAACTAATAATTTTTTACCTTCTTTCCCAAGATTGCTGCATTGAATCAATATATTATCTGCGATTAGCTCTTCACCTTCTTCATGAAGTATATTTGCTAATCTTCTAATTAAAATATCGATTTCAGGTTCTGGTTGATATGGCTTTTTGCCAGGGATTGCAATTGTCTGAGGAGATGCGGATGTACAAATAATATCTTTTGTCTCAATAAAATCACTACATCTGGAATTTAGAATTTCTATTAATCTTTTTTCTTCATTTTCTCCTCTTAAATCTATTTTATTGAGAACAAGTAAGAGTCTTTTGCCTGATTTAGATAAACTCCTGATTATTCTTGTTTCTTCAGAACGTAAATCTCCTTCTATTACTACTAATATTAAATCAGCTTTTCTTGCTTCTAATAATGCACTCTTTTCCCTTTCTCTGCCTCCTTTACCCGCTTCTAATATTCCAGGTGTATCAATAATTCTTATCCCTCTTGACAGCCCTTTGAGTTTTAAACGGAAGGTCTCTTTTCCTATTGTGGTTCCCATCTCAGGACTAACTTTACCTACTATTCTTTGTAAAAGAGCTCTTATTAGTGAGGTTTTACCACTAGAGCCAATTCCAAAAACTACTAAAAAAATATCTCCTCTATCTAACTCTAATGAAACTCTATCCTTTTCATCCTTTAGGGCTTTTGCTTTGACTTTATCATTAATTAATCTGATTAACTGATCAATACTTTTTAATGATTTACCTGCAGCTTGCTTTTTGTTAATTAATGAAAAATCAATTGAATTCTTATCACTCTTAATCTGAAATATCGATTGCAGACTATTTTTTAACCAATCTATTTTCTTTGAATAATATAAACCGGCTATTAATAAAAATGTAATTAATACGGCAGGAATATTGATTAATCTAATTATTGCTCCAACTAAGCCTACAAATATCAAACTAATTAAAGTTATAAACATATATAAGATTATTTTTTTTGAATTATAAGTTTTCATGTAATAATTACTATTTGTTTAATAATATATTTTTGATTTGTGTTTAATTATATCAATTATAAAACATATTACAGCAATATTTATTGATACATCTGCTAAATTGAAAATAGGAAAATTAATTGGAACTAGCTCTAGAAAGTCAAGTACATAACCTTTAAATAATCTATCAATACCATTGCCTACAGTCCCGCCTAAAAGATATGCAAGTCCAATAAAATTCCAATAGGATTTTGGTGGTGACCTTAAAATAATTGTAATTAATAATAATGAGGCGACAACACTTGTAATTGTAAGAAAGTTAGTTGAGTTGCTAAAAAGACTAAATGCAGCTCCTTTGTTTTGTACTAGGGTGAAATTTAATAAATTAGGTATAATATTTTTTGTTCTTTCAAAGCCTAATGTACTTAATACTAAGTACTTACTAACTTGATCTGATAAAACAATAAAAAGAGAGTAAATTAGTATTTTCATTTTTCTACTCTTGCAAGAAATCATTTTACTATTAATATACGTTTTAATAATATTGAAAATAGACTTATTGATATGCATAGTAATAATTGATTTGGAAAAGGTATTAAAGTATTTATCAAAATAAGATCGGATAATGAATTCGACCAGTTTCCAAATATTTTACCAAAAATTAGATAAATAATACCTGTAATATGCACAATGCATAATGATATAACTGTATAAAATGAATAATTGATTAAATTAGCTTTCGAAGCCTTTTTTGATAAAAAACCACATGTCCAAGCAGCAGGAATAAATCCCAATAAGTACCCAAATTCATTAGTTAAGATATAACCAACACTTCCTCCTCCATGAAAAATAGGTAAATAGAATAACCCTATAATCAAATACGAAATTGCAGAAATTGTTCCTATTTCGGGTCCACAAAGCAATGAAGTCAAAAGCAGCCCTTGGATTTGCCAGTTGCTTTGAAGTGAGATGTTTGAGAGGGATAGGTCTTCTTGAGGAAAAATTATTGATGATGGTATCATTGCGCATATTATGATTAACATTACGCCTGTTATTGCTTTTAATCCGCTACTAAATTTGTGCAATGAATTTAATTAGCATATCTTATATATTATTATTTACAAATTGATTGATATGTCAATAAGATCATTCATAGTTATTTAGTCAAAATGAAATTTCAGGTTGGAGAAAAAGTAGCCTTGCAGGTTCCTTTGCCTTATTTGAAGACATCAGATTCTGTATCAATACTGAGACCGCCGGATCTAGTCTCTCTCGATGAGGTTGGCATAATAATTGGAATAAGACCAAATGATTTATTAGAAGTGAAATTTAGAAGAGGTAATTTCTTGATTCCTTCTGAAAGACTTAAGATTTTGGGTAAAGATAGCTGACAATTAAATGATACTTGAATTAGCTTTTCCAGTTTTTAATGATTTTCCTAATAACTTCTTTGTTACTACAAACGCTTAGCAATGGGTTCTTTAAATATTTATTAGCAGCATCCTTGATTTCTTTACTGGTTATACCTCCGAGTCTTAGAAGAATTTCCTTATCGTGATCCTTTGTTAGACCAATTCCTAGAATGTGAGCTTTGTGCTCCGCTCTTTGACTAATACTCTGTAAAGAATGTGCCATTTGACCACGAAATTTTATCTTTACAAGATCTAATTCTTCAGGAGAGATTTCAATATTAATAATTTTTTCCCAGCATTCTTTTAGTAATTGAAGAGTAAGTATTGCTTTCTCTTCAGTCGTAGAAGCGTGCATAATAAATGGTGTTTGATTTTCTCTGATAGGATGATAAACTCCTGCTTCATAAACCACTCCATACTTTTCTCTGAGAATCTTAAATAATAAACTTGACATTCCATAACCTAAGTAACATGATAATAATCTAAGCAAAATATCAGATTTACTATCATATCTAATTGTTGATTTACCAAGTAGCAAAATGACTTGTTTGGTATTTAATGAACGTATGCAAATATTAGTTTTCTGTTTATATTTTAGTTCGATTTTATTATACGATTTATTTTGATTATTAAGAATTTTACTAATACCCTTAAATGCAATTGAATTTTCTATATAACTTTCTATATTAATTGGAAACTTTCCTGAAATTACTAAGTTCTTCTTTCTATAAATTAATGAACTTGCAAATGGCATTATATGCTCTTTCTTGATTTTATTTATATCATCTATTGATCCCAGTGGATCATGTCCATATGGACCATCACCGTATACCATCTTTCTCCATCCATCAAAAGCGATTTGATATGTACTCTCTTTTTGTCTTTTAATGGCTTTTATCGTTAGATCTTTTTCTAATTCAATTTGATCTATTTGAAGTACAGGTTTTGTAATCATCCAACCAATTAAAGGAAGAAGTTTATAAGCATCACTTTCGACACATTTAAGACTTATTAGAAGACCATCTTCGTATGTATCACAGTTTAAATTTGCGCCAGAACTTTCTACAATTTCAGCAATTTGTCTATTATTGTATGGACCACAACCTCTAAGCATTGTTGCGCTTAAAAGTTGATGGATTCCTTTTCTATCTTTTGGATCATTTCTGCTACCTTCTTCTATCCAAAGTTTAGCGGACATTATATTTTTGCTATTAAGTTTGTCTAGGATTATGTTCATATTAATTTCTCAGGTTCGGCAATTAATGTAAATGCATTTTCTGGATTAAATAAAGGAAAAATTAATTCATTTAGACGTGATGTTGTCCAGTAAGAAATGTCATCTATTGATTTTAATATCGCTTGGTGTCGACCCCATAGAGCCTGATTCCCTAATGTTGAGGCAATTTGAGTACTCAACTCTAGACTAAAGTAAATATTATTTATAACTAATTTTTTTGCACGTTCCAAATCCTTATTAGTAACTAAATCTTTACTTAATTCTTTGAGAATGTTATTAATTTCAATTTCTGCAATTTTAAGATTTTCTTCGGAACAACTTACATCTAAAAGAATTAATCCACCCTTTTCAAGGATTTGTAAATCTATATCTATTGATTCAATAATACGTTTTTTTTCTCTTAATTCTTTAACAATAATACTACTTTTACCTTCGCATAAGATTGTGGCAGCTATTTCTGCTCCTAAAATTAAGATCTGCTCTTCTGCAGGTGGAAGTTCCCAGGCTTTCAATATTCTTACTCCTTCAAGTCTTGGAATAGTTTCTTTTTTATACCCTTTTTTAAAGTTAGCTTTGTATCTTATAGCTGTCTCTTTTGATATTGTTTTTAATTCCTTAAGTTTACTATTGTTGATTATTGAATAAATTTCGCTAGGCAAATCTCCTGCTACACATAGTGTACAATTTTTACCTACATAATGATTTTTGTGGAATAGTTTCATTTGTTTAGGATTTATACTTTTAACAGTATTTTTGTCACCAAGTATTGGTTTCGAGTATCTATGAGGTGTTAAACATTCCTTTAACAATTTCATATAAATAATTTCATCTGGCTGCTCAATATTTTGTGCAATTTCCTCTAAAACTACTTCTTTCTCCATTTCAAAGGCATCTTTTTCAATTCTAGGAAATAATAATAATTCTAATATTAACTTTAGTCCTTCTTCTGTTTTTTCTGGGGGTACTAGAACGTGATAGTGAACATCGTCTAGCCCAGTTGCTGCATTACTACTTCCACCGAGAGATTCAACTTTTAAATCGAATTCACCTTCTTTTAGGTTCTTACTACCTTTAAATATCATATGCTCTAAGAAATGTGCCATCCCTTCTTCATCTTTCATTTCATAAAGACTTCCTCCCTTGCACCAAAAGTCAATACAAGTCAGCGTTGATTGTTCTATATCCGCTACAACACATGTAGCACCATTAGGCAAGGACCAATGATTTACGTTCATTCTAAATATCTTAAAGCACCTTAAATCATTATCCTATATTAATATATGCTAATAAGATTTAGAAAATTAAAATAATTTGGTTTTAATTTTCTAAATTGTAAAAAATTGATTTTATATTTATATGATTTTTATATATATTTATTATTTCATATTTAAATTATCCTTATTTAGTAGATTTATTCGTGATATCTTATCGTTTTTCTAAATTCATCCTTTGAACCCTTTGCTCATATTCACTTGTATTTAAATAAAAAATTTGTTATTTAGTTCTTTTGAGCCTTAATAATTATATAATATTGTCTAAACATATCTATAAATAAACAGTTTCTATGAATCTATGTCAAACCCTTTTAGCTTGAGTTCTTTGTTTTGGAGTCAGTTTTTTGCACTCAAAGTAAATTGAATCCTCTTTTGCTTGAGGCGTTCGAACTTATCAAGAATAGAATCAATTCGTTGACTGATTTAGAACCTTTATACATTGACCCTAGGTTGAGCAAGATTTACAGCAACCTAAATAATGAGGAATTATTTATTATCAACGAGTTTTATCAATCAAAAGGATTTAGAAAAATTCATTTGGAAGTTGCAAAGCTTGGAAAGTCATTGCAAATTCTCCATTGTGTCTTTTTCCCTGACCCTTGCTATGAACTTCCCATATTTGGTGCGGATTTGGTTGTTAATTCAAATAATATTTCCGCCGCCATTGTTGATTTGTCACCTGTTGGGAAACATCTGCCTGATTTCCTGATTTCTCAAATGAGATCATTAAAAGTGCCCAAATTCAGTGAACCGGGCAAGCTGCCAGAATGGGGATTTATCTTTTCTCCGTATGTATGCTTTATTCGTCCAGTTGATTTTCTTGAAGAAAAACTATTTTTAGAATTAATTGATCAATATTTGTCACTACTATTGTCGTTATTAGTTAAGGTAGGAGAAGACGAAATTAATTCGTTGGATACAATGGATAGACTTAAGTATCAAAAACGATATTGCCTCAATCAAAAACGTAATGATAAAACCAGAGGTATTTTAACTAAATTTTTTGGTTCATCTTGGGCAGATGAATACATAAATAAAATCCTTTTTGAATGTTAGTTATGTTTAAATATTCATCATTAAAATTTTTATTTCTTTTAGGTATCTCACCTTTATGCGCTTTCTTAATTAGTGGATGTAATAATAAAGATTTAAAATTAAATCAACCCCTCAAGGAGATTGAAGTCGTTGATAGGCTCGAAGGCGTGGCTGCTTTGGGCCAATTAAATCCTCTTGGCGAAGTAAGAAAATTAGCTGCTCCAACTAGTGGAAAGGGTGGTACACCAAGATTGTCTAAATTATTAATTCAAGAAGGTGACTCTATTCTTAAGGACCAAATCTTAGCTGTTTTTGATAATCGTCCTAAACTTGAAGCTAATTTGAAATCTGCGAAAGCTAATTTGGATATATTAATGAGTGAAATTAGGATAAAAAAAAGGGAAATCAATAGATATCAAACTCTTGTTGATAAAGGAGCAGTAGCAGAAATTGTGTTAGACAAGATGAAAGACGATTTGTTTATTTCTGAGACCAAAATTTTAAAGCTTAAATCAGCTATTGATGCAATTAACGTTGATTTAAAACAAACACAATTAAAAAGTCCAATTGATGGGATTGTTCTGCAAATCTTAGTTCGTGAGGGAGAGAGACCTAATTCGTCTGGTGTAATTAATGTTGGCGCCAACCAATTAATGGAAGCGCTTATTGAAGTATATGAATCCGATATAGATAGAGTTCAAGTGGGTCAAGCTGTTAATTTAATTAGTGAAAATGGAGGATTTGATGGGTCTTTAAGTGGTCAAGTGAGTTTGATCAGCCCACAAGTCAGGCAAAGAAGAGTGCTTTCAACCGATCCAACTGGCGATGCTGATTCAAGGGTTGTTGAGGTTAGAGTTAAGCTTGATAATTCATCAGCGAAAAAGGTTTCTCACCTAACTGGAATGAAAGTCATTGCTCGTTTTCAGCCGTAGTGGAATTAAATAATTTTTTAAACAAAAGAAAAATACCTCTTGCTTGGCTTTTGCTGACAAGACAACCTTTACGAATATTGGTAGCTATTGCAGGAATATCATTTGCTGGAATCTTGATGTTTATGCAATTAGGTTTTAGAGATGGTTTGTTTGATGCAAGTGTTACTGTTCATAAGTTATTTGACGCAGATTTAGTATTAATTAGTCCCCGCTCAAAAAGTTCAATAAGTATGAGTGGGTTCCCTCGAAGAAGATTAGTTCAAGCAATGGCACATAAGGATGTTACTGGAATAACTGCGGTTAATTGGAATTTTCTGCTTTGGCGAAACCCTGAAAATTTATCAACAAGATCTATTCTTGCTTTAGGTTTTGAGCCAAATAAGCCATTGTTGATTGATTCTGATTTTGAGAGAAAGGCTAAAACTTTAAAAAACAAAGGAAGGGTTTTATTTGATGATCTTTCCAGAGATGAATTTGGACCTATATCTTCATGGTTTAAATCAGGACGTTTAGTTGAAACTGAAGTCGCAGGTAAAAGAGTTAGGGTTTCTGGAATAGTCAGTTTAGGTCCTTCCTTTGGTGCAGATGGGAATTTAATAACTAGCAGAGAGACATACTTAGAATTATCTCCGGGTAATCCCCAAGGAAGTATTGAAATTGGTTTGGTAAGGTTAGATAAGGGATCTGATATTGAAAAAGTTGTTCGCTCTTTGAATATAAGTTTGCCTAGTGATGTTAAGGTTATGTCTTTGAAATCATTTATAGATTTTGAAAAGAATTATTGGAAAAGTAGTACATCGATTGGATTTATTTTTACATTGGGTGCTGCAATGGGATTTATTGTTGGTTGTGTAATTGTTTATCAAATTCTCTATAGTGATGTTAGTGATCATTTGCCTGAATATGCAACCTTAATGGCTATGGGATATAACTTAAGAAGCCTTTTAGGAGTAGTAGCTAGAGAAGGATTTATTTTATCAATAATGGGATATATTCCTGCATATATTTCTGGACAAGCTTTGTATGCTTTGGTTAGATTATCAACTAAATTACCTGTTGAAATGAGTTTTAGTAGAGCATCTATTATATTTTGCTTGATACTTTTTATGTGTATGGGATCTGCATTAGCAGCCATGAAAAAATTGGCAGATGCGGATCCTGCTGAGATATTTTAATGAATGAATTTAATGTTTTAAATTTAAATAATTTATGAAAAATATAAACAGTAATATTTTAAATATTGCATCTTTGAATCATTGGTATGGGCAGGGAGAAATGAGAAGGCATGTTCTCCAGTCTATCTCAATGGAAATATCTCCAGGCGAGGTTGTTGTATTGACGGGACCATCAGGATGTGGAAAAACCACTCTTTTAACTTTGATTGGAGCTCTTCGTAAAGTTCAAGATGGTGACCTTGAAGTATTTGGTAAACAACTTTTTGGAGCCAGCCGAAAAACTAGACAGAATCTTAGAAAAAATATTGGAATGATTTTTCAGGGGCATAATCTTTTGAGATGTCTTACCGCTGAACAAAATGTCCAAATGGGTGCTGACCTTTTAAATGGATTTTCATACAAGGCTAGAAGGGCTCAGTCTAGAGAATGGCTTAGAGCTGTTGGATTAGAAGACCACTTATCTAAGCTTCCGCATGATTTATCAGGTGGGCAAAAACAGAGAGTTGCCATTGCTAGAGCTCTTGCCGCTAGACCAAAATTACTATTAGCGGATGAACCAACATCTGCATTAGATAGTTCAACTGGTAGAGAAATTGTTGATTTGTTAAAAAAACTAGCTTTAGAACAATCCTCTTCAGTGTTGATGGTTACTCATGATCCGAGAATATTGGATGTAGCAGATCGTCTCTTGCGAATGGAAGATGGTCAAATATTGCCCTCTGTTTAGTAAATTAGTTATATATAAATTCGAAGGAACTTAGTATGTCCAAAAGACGAAATCTTAAGAAAGAGAAGCAAGAGAGAAACCGAGCTTATGCCAGGAAATTTAAGAAACGTAAGCTTCGCAATGATGGTAGAGGAGAAGGTGCAGGCAATGGAGTTACAGGAACTGCAAACAATGGTGGAGCTGCAGATTAATAAATCGATTTTCAATTTGAAAAATATTTTTTTTAAAATCTTTAATTTAAAGTTTTTGAAGAAAAGAATTTGATTTTTTTTTTGATATAGGATGTTAATTAGCGTTGTTATACCGACTTACAACAGACTTTCGATACTAAGAAAGTGTCTATATGCATTAGAAAATCAAATTTTGAATGTTGAAATTCATAATTTTGAAATTGTATTAGTCGATGACGGTTCAACAGATGGGACAGTTGAGTGGCTAAGAAATAATATTGAGACTTTTCCTCATTTAAGGCTTTTTGAACAATCCCATGGAGGCCCTGCTCTTGGAAGAAATCTTGGTGTGGAAAAGTCGGAAGGTGAATTAATTGTTTTTATAGATAGTGATCTAGTTGTTGACAGATATTTCCTTATGAACCATATTAATACCTTGTTCAGAGCCTGGGAAAAACTTGGTAATAGAAAATGTTTTACCTATGGATCAGTCATAAATACTTCTAATTTTAATAATCCAAATTCTGAACATTTTAAACTTCAAGACTTGTCTTGGGCTTACTTCGCCACTGGAAATGTTGCTATTGATAAAAAGGTTTTAGAAATATCAGGCCTTTTTGACACATCTTTTCGGCTATATGGTTGGGAAGATTTGGAATTAGGAGAAAGACTAAGAAATATGGGAGTTAAACTTATCAAATGTCCAAAAGCTATTGGATACCATTGGCATCCTGCTTTAGCTCTTGATCAAATTCCTCAGTTAATTCGAACTGAAAAAGAGAGAGCAAAGATGGGATTAGTCTTTTATCGTAAGCACCCAAGCTTGAGGGTTAAATTTATAATTCAATACACTTTATTTCATCGTTGTCTTTGGGAATTTTTAACTTTTGGTGGACTTATTAATACGAAGACTCTAAGACCTCTTTTGGCTTTTCTAATTAAGAATGGTCAATCTGGCTTGGCTATGGAATTGTTAAGACTTCCTCTTAATTTGATTGGAGTGAGGCAAATTTTTAGAGAAGCATCATTAATTGGACTCTGATGCGCCATGGTTTGTTAAATTAGTATCGCAATTTAAAACCGCACACCTGACTGTTTCGGGTGATAAATAAATAATGATTGTTTAATCATTATTTAAGTTATCCCTGTTGGGTGGAGGCGAACCCGGAACCCACAAAAAACATGGCTGTAGTTTCTCTCTCAGAGATGATGGAAGCTGGTGCTCACTTTGGGCATCAGACAAGAAGATGGAATCCCAAGATGTCCCGTTACATCTATTCTGCTCGTAATGGTGTTCATATTATTGATCTGGTAAAAACGGCTGTTTGCATGAACAGCGCCTATAAGTGGACAAGAGGAGCTGCAAGAAGCGGTAAAAGATTCCTTTTTGTAGGGACTAAAAAACAAGCTTCAGAAGTGGTTGCTCAAGAAGCTATTAGGTGCGGAGCTTCTTATGTCAATCAAAGATGGTTAGGAGGTATGCTTACAAATTGGACAACTATGAAAGCAAGAATTGATAGGCTAAAAGATCTTGAAAGAATGGAATCGAGTGGTGCTATCGCAATGCGCCCCAAAAAGGAAGGAGCCGTATTACGTAGAGAATTAGAACGATTGCAAAAATATCTAGGTGGACTTAAAGGAATGAGACGTCTGCCTGATGTTGTTGTTTTAGTTGATCAAAGGCGAGAAACAAATGCTGTTTTAGAGGCCAGGAAACTTGATATCCCATTGGTTTCAATGCTTGATACTAATTGTGACCCAGATCTTTGCGAGATTCCAATACCATGTAATGATGATGCTGTTCGGTCTGTTCAACTAGTTTTGGGGAGATTAGCTGATGCTATTAATGAGGGAAGACATGGCCCCAATGAGTAGTTAGCATATTTATTTAATAAATTCTTACTTACCTTTTTCTCACTACCCTTAAATAAAATGGTGGACGTAACAGCTAAACTCGTTAAAGAACTGCGAGATAAAACATCCGCAGGAATGATGGATTGTAAAAAAGCCCTTATCGAAAATAAGGGTGATATGGATAAGTCTATTGAGTGGTTAAGACAAAAAGGCATTGCAAGTGCTGAAAAGAAATCAGGTAGAGTTGCCGCTGAGGGCGCTGTAGGTAGTTACATTCATACAGGTTCTCGTGTAGGTGTTCTTCTAGAGTTGAACTGCGAGACTGATTTTGTTGCTAGAGGTGATTTATTTCAAGGCCTTTTGAGAGACTTATCTATGCAAGTAGCCGCTTGTCCAGGTGTTGAATATGTAAGTGTTGATCAAATTCCAGAATCAATTGCCAACAAAGAGAAAGAAATAGAGATGGGAAGAGATGACCTTTCTGGTAAGCCTGATCAAATAAAAGCTAAAATCGTTGAAGGAAGAATAGGAAAGAGATTAAAAGAAATGGCTCTCCTAGAACAGCCTTTTATAAAAGATAGTTCAATAAATGTTGAAGAGTTGGTAAAACAAGTTGCTGGAAAAACTGGAGAAAATATAAGAGTTCGACGATTTACTAGATATATACTTGGTGAAGGCATTGAGGTTAAAGGACCTGACTTTGCAGAAGAGGTCGCATCTATGACTTCAGGTTGACCTTGTCTAAAAAAAAGCATTTATTTGACTCTAATTTTGATCCTTTAGATCAAATAAATTTACTTAAGGACAAATGTAATAATATATCTCCTATGTTATATAGGGTAAATTCTTTTTATCTAGAGGAACTAAGAAACTTACTTCCTCAAACTATAAAAACTTCATTATTCTCTCTCATTACAGATAGACTTGGAGATGATTTTGGCTTCTCAACATATAGCTCAAGAAAAATATTCCAGTTGAAAATTGATAAATTAGTTTCAGATAATATGTCATTAATAACAATTGAACATTTAAATGAATTGGCTAATAAAATTGATGAAGAGAATATTCGTCATTTAAATAATGCTAAAGATGGAATGTTGCATACACTAAATAAGAAAAAAGATTCTGATAAATCAGAATCTTTTAGCAGTGCTAACTCTATTAATATTAGTTCCATTCCTCCATTAGATAACTTATCAATTACTGAAGGATGGAATGGAGAATTAAAAGCTCCATATTCATTAGATGACAAAGAACCTTATCTAAACAGTAAAATATCAGAAAAAGACGATTTAATTAAAAATTCAAATAATGAATATCATTCATTAAAAGATGATATTAATAATTCCGATACTTTAAATTTGAGAAGTAAAGATATTGAAATTTTACAGTCAATATTTGCCTTGACTGATGAATCTAATACAAGTCAAATAGATTCAAAAACAGATGATTCATCTTATGATCCTAACTCTACTGGAGATGTGAAAAGCAATCGCTTTTTACCACAATCACCTATTGGATTATATGAATGGATGATTTCTATAGATACAGCTTTGGTTCGAAGATTGCGTGACCTTTCACATTCCATCAATACTGAGCTTTTAAAATCTGGCTTGTTAAATACGCTTGTACCAATTAATGTTTTAGATGCTGCATTGTCAGGCCAATTAATTTCTTCTAAATCCATATCCAATATTCTTACTTTTAAATTACCAACGAATAATCCATTAGCTTCTGGAGGATTAGACATTGATTGCTTGTTAATTACACCTTCGGATATGGAATTTGATAATCCAAGACTTAGAAAAAATAGAACTAATATTAAACATTATCAAAATGTACTCTTAGGTATGATTAAACAACAACGTTACTGGCAAGGTCGCTCCGTAGCAGATGAGGTTAATAAAGAATGGTGGAAGGATACAACCAAAATATAAGCAGCACTGAGTTTACATCTACTCCTGATAGCAAATCGAGTGAACTAGTATCTTGGATTCGATCTTTACAACAAGCTTTAACAGTTGAAGTTGATCGTGGGTTTATTAATATTCAAGGAAGAACAAACAAATTTTCTTATTTTGTAAGTGGATATTTATTAAGCTGCCCTTCCACAGCTGTTAATCAAAGTCATCTTTCTAAATTAAAGGAATTAGCTTCAGATTATGAAAGATATTCAACTATGTCTACAGATGATAGGCGTAGAATAGTTGTTCAGACAAGACAGACTCTTCATAATCTATATAAAGAGCAAGAAGGTGCAAAGCATATAGAAGTAAATAAAATTAAGATAAAAACGTCGCATGACTCATCTGCTTATAGGAGAGGTTCATCGATAAATTCATTAAGTTTAGGAAGCTCTATTTCGGCTATTAAAGGGGTAGGAGCAAAACAAGCTGAGAGATTGTCTTCATTGGGTCTAATCTTAATTCGGGATCTCATAAATTATTTTCCTCGTGATTATGTTGATTACACTTCACTGAAAACCATTAATAAAAGTCAAGTTGGCCAGAATGTAACTATCGTCGCAAAAGTTAGACGTTGTAGTTCATTTAAAAGTCCTAAAAACCCAAATCTTTCAATTCTTGAGTTGTTTATAAAAGATAAGACGGGAGGAATGAAAGTTACTAAATTTTTTGCTGGTCGTCGTAATAGTAGTATTGCTTATGTAAAATCTCAGCAAAATTTGTACGCTGTTGGCGCGACTGTTGCGGTAAGCGGGCTAGTTAAGGAAAGTAGATATGGTAAGTCATTAAATGATCCTTTAATAGAAATCATAGATAGTCATAATGGTTATTTGAAATCTAAATTAATTGGTCAGATATTTCCTGTTTATTCTCTAACTGAAGGAATTACTGCTGATAAATTCAGGGATCTAGTACAATCCATTCTTTTTTTGACATCTGAAATAAAGGAGCCACTCCCTAAAGATACATTAAAAAGACTAGACTTACCTACGAAGAAAGAAGCTTTTTTTTATATTCATAATCCTGAAAATTCTAGGACTTTAGCTAAAGCAAAAAGAAGAATTGTGTTCGAAGAGTTTTTATTGTTGCAGGTTAGTCTTCTTTTAAGACGAGAATTACATAAGAAATGTAATTCTCCTCAATTAAGTATTGAGCTAAGTAGTAATAGCCTAGTTAAGAAATTTTTGAGTATTCTTCCTTTCTCTCTCACCGATGCTCAAAAAAGGGTTTTAAAGGAAATTGAAGCAGATATAGTTAAATCTGAACCAATGTCTCGACTCTTGCAAGGGGATGTTGGGAGTGGAAAAACTGTTATCGCTATTTCAGCACTTCTGACTGCAGTACAATCAGGATGGCAGGCTGCTTTTATGGCACCAACTGAGGTACTTGCTTCACAACACTATCAAACATTAAGTAAATGGATACCTGAACTTGGAATAAATACTGATCTATTAACTGGTTCTACCCCTAAGTCTCGTCGTAAAGAAATTCTTACTGATTTAGTCAATGGATCTACAAAAATTCTTGTAGGAACTCATGCATTATTTGAAGACCCAGTTGTATTTGATCGACTTGGTCTTGTTGTTGTAGATGAACAACATCGCTTTGGCGTTAAGCAGAGGAATAAGCTTTTGAACAAAGGCTTGCAACCTCATTTGCTGACAATGACTGCTACACCCATTCCTAGAACCTTGGCACTTACTCTGCATGGTGATCTCGATGTTAGTCAATTAGATGAACTTCCCCCTGGTCGAACTCCTATCAATACTCAGCTGATATCACCTAAAGAAAAAGAGTTTGCCTATGATTTAATAAGGAGTGAAATCAATAAAGGACATCAAATTTATGTTGTTCTACCTTTAATCGAAGAGTCCGAAAAACTTGAACTCAGCTCAGCTGTTGACGTACATCATCAATTGTCTACTGATGTTTTTTCAGATTTTACTGTTGAATTACTACATGGGAAAATGAAAAGTGTGGAAAAGCAAGAGGTCATTCGTAATTTTCTTAACAAAAAAAGTGACATTTTAGTTTCCACGACGGTTATAGAAGTAGGTGTTGATGTTCCCAATGCCAGTGTAATGCTAATAGAAGATTCTGATCGTTTTGGACTTGCTCAATTGCATCAATTAAGGGGACGTGTTGGGAGGGGAGCATCGAAGTCATACTGTCTCTTGAGCCATCAAAATAAAAACAAATCATCTCGGCAAAGATTGGAAGTTTTGGTTAATTCCAATGATGGATTTGAAATTTCTGAAATTGACTTGCGGTTTCGTGGACCAGGACAAGTCTTAGGTACCAAACAATCAGGGTTGCCTGATTTCGCGTTAGCATCATTAGCTAATGATGCTGATGTTCTTGAACTTGCGCGGAATGAGGCTCGAAATATTTTAGATTCAGATCCTAGTCTTACAAATAACTTTATGCTTCGTTCGCTTATAAAAGAACAGTGGGAAAAACTGAAGATTGGTAATAAATTAAATTAACTTTTTGAAAAGTTTCTGCTATTGAACACTTTTGTTTTTTGGGTAGAATTAAAAAAATTTTTTAAGCGAAAAACTTTTAATACTTATATTCTTACAAATGATAAAGTTGAGGCCTTGGAATAATATCAAAATAAATGACTGTAATGAGCCTTTAATTTCTATTCCACAATCTATATTTCGTTTAACACCTCATCCTTATATGTCGTTAGGTGCTCCATATTTAACTGGAGCTGATCCATGGGTTTTACGTAGAGGTGTTTTAAAACGATTAATACGTGCTCAAAAAAAACTTTCCGAAATTAATCCCAAATTGCAATTGGCTTTGTTTGATGCTTGGAGACCTATCTCTGTCCAAAAATTTATGTTTAATTACACTATTCAAGAAACTTGTAAGTCGAAGGGAGTTGATATTAATGATCTTTCAGTCAATGGAGGTATCAATGATGTAATTGAGGAGGTTGGCCGTTTCTGGGCAAAACCATCTTCTGATCCTCTTATGCCGCCTCCGCACAGTACTGGTGCAGCTATTGATTTGACACTTGCTGATATAACTGGTAAGGCATTAGATCTTGGTGGGGAAATAGATTTTATTGGACCTGAATCTAGTCCTGACTTTTATAAGAAAGACTCTTTTATGATGCCTGATTCAAAATATCACGTTTTTCAGGATAGAAGATCTCTATTGTTTTCAGTTATGGAACAGGCTGGTTTTGTTCAACACCCAAACGAATGGTGGCATTTTAGCTATGGAGATCAATTATGGTCTTGGTTAACGAAGAAAGGTAATGCTATTTATGGGGGTGCATTTGAGGTGAGTAAAGACATTACACTTTCAGAGCCAAGTTTAGTCACATGATCTCCAAGACTAGATGATGTTCCAGTATCTTTCCAGCTAAGGAATAAAGGTTCTAATGTCTTCTCTAATTCATTGATAGGCATCTTTTGTAGATATGGAGTTGCCAATCTTTGTAAATTAGTGCTACCACCCAGCCATAGTTGGTATTGATTTAGACCACTACCAACAAGAGCTAACTCTGCCATATATGGGCGAGCACATCCGTTTGGACATCCTGTAACTCTGACTAATATTGATTTATTAATATCTAGGGATTTTAACTGATTGTTTATTCGTTCCAATAGCTCTGGCAAAAATCTCTCTGCTTCTGTCATTGCAAGTCCACATAATGGAAGAGCTGGGCAAGCCATAGCATGTCTGGCTAATGGTTCTGGACTCTCTGGGTCTGAAAAACCTATGTCATCTAGAGCATTCTTTACGCTGGTTTTTTGATAATTACCAATATTACACAAAAGTAAATCTTGGTTGGGAGTTAAACGTATATCCAATGCGAATTTTTCAACTATATTTCTTAGCCCTTTCTTTACATTACCAGTAAGCCTACCAGATAATAGTGGTATCCCAACAAACCACAGTTTCTCTGACTGTTGATGCCAGCCTAAATAATCTTCAAGTATTGCATCCCCTTCGTTTCTTAAGGTCCCAATTCGTTTCCTAAAATATTTCGTTGTTAGCTGTTTCTTAAACCAATCAACACCCATGTCATGCAAAACATATTTAAGTCTTGAGTGCCTTCTGGTTTTTCTATCTCCATAATCTCTTTGAAGAGCGAGAATAGATTGAACAAGCTCTAATATGTATTTTCCTTCTACAAAACCAATGGGATCTGCTATCCTCGCGAATGTCGTATCTAAGTTGTGCGTTCTACCCATACCTCCTCCTACGTAGACATTACACCCTTCTATAGTTCCTTTTGCATTAGTGAACGTCACTAGTCCTATGTCATGAGTAAGAATATCAACAGAATTATCACCTGGTACTGTAGTTGCACATTTGAATTTTCTTGGTAAGTAGGTTGCACCATATAAAGGTTCATTTTTGTCCCCACTAAAAACACCTGGATTTTGTTGAAGCTTTCTGGTCCTTTTGACTTCAGAGGTTGGCTTGATGGCATATTTTATTTCGCCATCAACCCATAAATCAATGTAGGTTTTCTCAGCTTTCTGGGGCGATAAAGCATCGGCAATATCATTAGCTAATTTTCTCGCAGCAGGATAAGATCCTTTTTCGTAAGGTGCCGCTGGAGCCATTACATTCCTGTTGACGTCTCCACAAGCCGCAAGAGTCGATCCCATTGACCTCACAATTGTTCCTATTACTTCTTTTATATTTCCTTTTTTTATTCCATGCATTTGGAAGCATTGACGAGTAGTTGCTCTAAGTGTTTTATTCCCTAGTCGATCAGAGAGATCATCTAATGCTACAAATAGGGGCCCAGGAACCAAACCAGCTGGATTTCTTAGCCTCAGCATCATTTGCCAATCTTTACCTGTGCCGCCTCTTTTTCTATGTTCCCGATCATCTTGTTGATAGCTACCATGGAATTTTAAAAGCTGTACTGCGTCGTTCGTAAAGTGATCGCTGTCGTTTATTAATTCGCTTTGTAAGGGTTCATTTAAGTAATTACTATCAGCTTTAAATTGTTCAAATTTCGCTCTAGGGGAATTATTAGCTATGCATGGCGAAGGGACAGTCTTTTCTATATCTTCAGCACTTGTACTTACATTGTCCTCGAAATTCATCAGAGCTTCAATAGCTGCATTACTGAATCCAGCATCTTTTAAGTCTTTTTTTATGTTTTTTGGTGATTCTTTCGAATTATTATTTTTTATAGACTCCAGTTTTATTCCCTTAGGTAAGGATTTGTTGATTTGCTTGGCTTCTTCTTCCCTGAGCTTTTCATTGAATTTTTGTTGAATAGCTATTTCTGCCGAGCTTATATTCTCTTCTGCTTCTTCTTTAGTGTTACCTATTTTTTTTACTACATCACACGTTCCAAAAGCATCCCTTAATTTACCCCTCGGTACTGCAACCCTGAGGTAAAAACCTGATCTTCCTGGTATTTGTATAATCTTAGGCAATGGTACCTACAACGGTACCTACACTGTATCATTTTTCGTGTTGGTTAGTGCCTATTTGTTCAAATAAAACCATGCGTAAAAAAAGATCTATTAATTGAATATTAAATATTTTCTAGGACACAGAATGTAGAAGTAATTCAAATTTAGATCTAATCTTGTTACGAACATAAGGAAATTTTTTTGTCTACTTACCTCTTAGAAATCGGCACTGAGGAACTACCAGCTGATTTGGCTGAATCTGTTATTGCCCAGCTTGATTTAAATGTAACTAACGACTTGAATTCTTCTCAAATAAAATTTAGTGAAATAAGAGTTACTACTACTCCTAGAAGAATTGCATTAACGATTGAAGGGATTTCTCTATATTCTGAAGATAATATTTCAGAACGCAAAGGTCCCCCTGTCTCTCAAGCTTTTCATGATGGCAAACCTACAAAAGCTGCAATTGGTTTTGCTAGAAGATATGATCTTTCTCCTGAAAAATTAGAAATTAGAGAAACTCCAAAGGGAGTATTTGTTTTTGCGAAATTAATTGAGAAAGGCAAGCCCGTTAAGACTTTATTGGCTGATTATTTACCTGGATGGATCAGCAAGCTTCAAGGAAGAAGGTTTATGAGATGGGGAAAAGGTGATTTTCGCTTTTCGAGACCAATCCGTTGGATTGTTTCTTTGATTGATTCAGAAGTTTTACCTTTTAGAATTCCAGGGTGCGATCCAGAAATTCAAATTGGTAAAATTTCTAGACCACATAGATTGCATGGCTCAACATTAGAAATAAAAAATGCAAAAACTTATTTTAATCAGTTGCAGGATGTCGGAGTAACAGTTGACAGAAATAGACGCCTTGCAAATATCAAAGATTTAGTTCTTAATCATGAAACAAATAAAAAAGTTAAGCCTGATCTGACTGAACCCCTTTTAAATGAACTTACTGATTTAGTTGAGTCTCCTTTACTTGTGAATGGGAGTTTTGATGAATCTTTTCTCGAATTACCCCCTGAGGTTTTGTCCACAGTGATGAAGGTTCATCAAAGGTACATACCTTTATATAAAGAAAATGTTGACTTTGATCCATTATCGCTTGACTCAAGAAATATTTTACTTCCTAGTTTTTTGTGCATTAGTAATGGCTTATCTTCAGCAAAAGAAAATATTATTTTAGGTAATGAAAAAGTATTAAAGGCAAGGTTTTCTGATGCTTCATTTTTTATAAAGTCAGATTTATTAATTGATAGTTCTGCACGTATTAATAAATTAAATGATGTGACTTTTTCTGAAGGATTAGGTTCTTTATATGAGCGTGTAACCCGAATTGAATGGCTTGTTAAATTATTGACATCAAAACTTAAATTTGATCAAGAGGATATTGAGAAGTCTGTGAAAGTTGCACATTTTTCTAAACATGATTTAGTTAGTAACATGGTTGGTGAGTTTCCAGAATTACAAGGAATAATTGGATCTAAATATTTACTTCATGAGGGTGAATCAAGAGATGTATGCCTTGGTGTTTTGGAACATTACAAACCCAAAGGATCTGCAGACGCTCTCCCCTCAAACAATCTTGGCAATGCGGTTTCATTAGCTGAACGTTTTGAATTACTTTTCAGTATCTATGCCAAGGGAGAAAGACCTTCTGGCTCATCTGATCCATATGCTTTGCGAAGGGCTGCTAATGGAATTTTGTTGATTTTATGGAATAAAGATTGGCAATTAAATATCAATGAAATACAAAATGATGCACTAATTTTTTGGCAGCAACTTTTTCCTTCTCTTCCTTTTGAAATAAATAGTCTTTCCAACGATTTAAAGGAATTCTTTCGTCAAAGGATCATTAGTTTATTAGAGGAGAAAGATATCGACCTTGATATTATTCAGGCAATTGCAGGAGATACAACTCCAACATCAAATTTGTTAGATGATCCAACTGACGTTTATTTTCGCACTACATTATTAATGGAAATGAGGAAAAATAATACACTTAATTTGTTGCAAGCTGTTGTGACTAGAGCCTCTAAGTTGGTGTCTAAAAGTTCTCTCCCCAAAGATGTGATAGATCCTTCAGGTTTTGTAGATAAATCACTATTTGAGAAGGTTTGTGAAATCGAAATGTTTAATGTTTTGGAGAAATTAAAACCTCTAGCGGTCAATAGTGATCGTGTTAAATATAAATTGTTAGCTGATGGTCTAGTTTCAAGTGCTGAAACTCTAGCCAACTTTTTTGATGGAGAAGGAAGTGTAATGGTTATGACAGATGATATTAATATAAGAAATAACAGACTAAAACTATTGACAATACTTAAGAATCAGTCATTGAAGCTTGCTGATTTCAGCAAGCTTAGTTAATTATTTTAGTTAATATTGGTATTATTTTTTACTGGTTTTTATACCACCTTTAATCGAACTTACCGCTAACATTTTATTAACTTCTTTATCATCTCTCACTGCACTTGGTACTGGCTTGTATGTGCTTGGTGCTAGTGCTTTTCCTCTTAAAACCGAACCAATTGTTAATAGGGTAAGTTTTAGTTGTTGAAGCGGCTTCATGGCGACCACAGTTTTATAGAGATAGCTATCAAATGTAAGTCTTTGAACATCCATGTCTCCGCACATCTCTACAAAAGCTTCTCTTGCTCCATCACTGGTATAAAAAATTCTTTGGAGGATATCTAAAACTGTATATGTGGTCCCATACTTTTTATCCCATTTTTTTAAATATTTTTTGAGGTCATTCTCTGTGGGTATTATTTTTCCATTTTGACTTGATTCGACAATTTGCTCGGCACACATCCTTCCACTTTTGGCAGCAAAATAAATTCCTTCTCCTGAACTTTTGGTTACATAACCAGCGGCATCTCCAACTAGAGCCATTCTTCCGACAACTCTTCTTGGCCTTGGATGCTCAGGAATTGGATGAGCTTCTACTTTAATGACTTCTCCATTTACGAGCCTCTTCTTTGCTCTCTCTCTAACACCAATCTGGAGACTTTTTATCAAACCACCATTTTGTTTCATTGTCCCTGTTCCCGCAGCTACATGGTCGTATTTTGGAAAGACCCAGCCATAGAAATCAGGTGATACATCTGTACCTACATACATTTCGGCTCTGTCTTCGTAATATTTCATTTCCTCTTTAGGAAGTTTTATCCTTTCTTGAATTGCTACTGCATAGTTGTAATCACCAGCATCCATTGCTTTTGCAACTCTGCTAGTTGCACCATCTGCCCCAACAATTAAATCCACCTCAAGTTGCTTGCCTTTCTCTTCAGATTGGTCATTCAGTATTTCGGTGTAATGCAGTGTATATGGACCTTGCTTATTAGTACCAGTTTCTATTTTTGATACCAATCCATTTACTAAAGTTGCACCAAGTTCTGCGGCGCGATTTCTCATAAAAGAATCCATAACTTCTCGCCTCAACATGCCTATATATTCTTTGTCGCTTCCTGGATAAATATCATCCAAAATAATATCTACTTCTCTATTTGATGGAGATATCATTTTCATGTTCCTCACTTTCCTATCAATAATTGATTCAGGAAGATCAAATTCAGAAACCATACACAATGGAATCGCTCCTCCACATGGTTTTGCATTATCAAGCTTTCTCTCGAAAATCCAAGTTTTAATTCCCGCTTTAGCCAAAATTTCTGCAGCGCATGATCCACTGGGACCACCACCAATAACAGCAACTCTTAACATCTTTGGATGAAAAATTTAGTTCTCTATATATAAAACTTACATCCTTATCTCATAGAAAGTATAAAGATTGGAGATACTCGTTACTATCGAAACATCATTTTTGTGAATTCCAATTGTTTTGACCATAAGCAGATCGTATGAATTACCAAGATGACATCCCGCTGGCAAAAAGGATTAGATCCATTAAAACCTTTACTAACAAGTCTTTTTTGCCTTTAGGACTTCTATTAGTTGGATTTTGTATATCGTTAACGTTTTTAGCTGATAAATCATTTTTACGCCAAACAAAATCTTTAGATGATTCCATTAACTCCACCGAGACAAATAAAAATAAAAGTTTGTTGGGCCATCTGCCTTACCCTGAGGCTTTGAAAAATGAGTTAATTCTTTTCTCTCCAGGTATTTACGTTCATAAGGAAATTTATGAAAATTTTAAGGAAATGCAATTAATGGCGGCCCAAAGAGGCGTTTCTTTACAACTATTAAGTGGTTATAGATCAATTGATTTGCAAAGAGATATTTTTTACGAAAATAAATCTATTAGAAATCAAACTGCTGTAGAGCGTTCTATGGTTTCAGCTCCTCCTGGCTATTCTGAACACAGCACAGGATATGCAATCGATGTTGGTGATGGGAATTATCCAGATACTCATTTTGAGGTTGAATTTGAACAAACGCCTGCTTTTAAATGGATGAAGAGGTTTGCCCCTAAATATCATTTTGTTCTTTCTTTCCCACCCAATAACAAACAAGGAGTAAGTTATGAGCCTTGGCATTGGAGATTTGAAGGGACTGTTAATGCTTTGAGAAAATTTGAAGCTGCCAATAAAATTACAAAATTCAAATAATTTTGACCTAATTTTTTTTACTTCTAATTTTTTATTCGATATTTTAATTGGCATTTAAAACAGCTAAATGAAGTCATGGTGAGATATTCTTTAAATTTCTATTAACCAAAGAAATTTTAATTTTTTTAAATTATGAGTTTTGATATACAGGCCATAAGGAATATCGCAATAATTGCTCATGTTGATCATGGTAAGACAACTTTGGTTGATGCACTTTTAAATCAATCTGGGACTTTTAGAGATAACGAGGAAGTCCCAACTTGTGCGATGGATTCAAATGATTTGGAACGTGAAAGAGGCATAACAATTCTTTCGAAAAACACAGCTGTTACATATAACGAAACCCGTATAAATATTGTTGATACTCCAGGTCACGCTGATTTTGGAGGTGAAGTCGAGAGGGTTTTGGGTATGGTAGACGGCTGTCTTCTTGTTGTTGATGCCAACGAGGGACCAATGCCCCAAACTCGATTCGTTCTAAAAAAAGCTTTAGAGCAGGGCTTAAGACCTATTGTTTTTGTAAATAAAATTGATCGTGCAAGAGTAGAACCCGAAACCGCGGTAGACAAAGTTTTAGATCTGTTTTTGGAATTAGGAGCTGATGATGATCAATGTGATTTTCCTTATTTATTTGGGAGTGGATTAGGTGGTTTCGCAAAGAATGAAGTCAAAAGTGAAAGTGATAATATGAAACCTTTATTTGAAGCAATTATTAGGCAAGTTCCTCCCCCTGTAGGTGATCAGAATAAGCCCTTACAATTACAAGTCACCACACTTGATTACTCAGATTTTTTAGGAACGATAATTATTGGAAGAGTACATAATGGTGTTATTAAAAATGGCCAAAGGACTTGTTTGATAAAAGAAGATGGGAGTATGAAAAAAGGAAGGATTAATAAACTATTAGGATTTAAGGGATTAAAAAGAATTGAAATTGATGAAGCAAATGCTGGAGATATTGTCGCCTTAGCTGGATTTGAAGATGTTTCTATTGGAGAAACCGTAGCCTGTCCTGATGAACCGAAACCTTTACCTCTAATAAAGGTAGATGAGCCAACATTGCAGATGACTTTTGTTGTAAACGATTCTCCATTTGCTGGGAAAGAGGGAAAGTTTGTAACCAGTCGTCAGTTGAAGGATCGTTTAAAAAAAGAGCTTCTTACGAATGTTGCATTAAGAGTCGAGGATACAGATTCACCTGATCGTTTTTCTGTTAGTGGGAGAGGAGAGTTACATCTAGGAATTCTTATAGAGACAATGCGAAGAGAGGGGTATGAATTTCAAGTTTCTCAACCACAAGTCATTTTTAGAACAATTGATGAAATTAAATGCGAACCGGTTGAGACCCTAGTCCTTGATGTTCCTGAGGCTTCTATTGGCGCTTGTATTGAAAGCCTTGGGGTTAGAAAAGGTGAAATGCAAAATATGGAAACGGGCACTGATCATCGAACTCAACTTGAATTTGTTATCCCATCAAGAGGCCTAATTGGATTTAGGGGTGAGTTTATTCGTTCAACAAGAGGTGAAGGCATTATGAGTCATTCTTTTTTTGAATACAGGCCATCTGTAGGAGATTTTGAACAAAGGAGAAATGGAGTCCTTATTTCATTTGAAGAGGGTGTAGCTACTTTCTATTCCTTAAAAAATGCAGAAGACCGTGGACAATTTTTTATTACTCCTGGAGCTAAAGTTTATAAAGGAATGATTATTGGAGAGAATAATCGCCCACAAGATCTTGAATTAAATATTTGCAAAGCTAAACAACTTACCAACATGAGATCAGCTGGTGCAGATGAGTTAGATCAATTGCAATCCCCAATTGAAATGACATTAGAAAGAGCTCTTGAATACATTGGACCAGGGGAGATGTTGGAAGTTACTCCTGAATCTATAAGACTGAGAAAAATTAATGCAAAGAAAAATTTGAAAAAATAATGACTTTTGTAGATAAACAAGATGATTTATTTATAAATGATTATCGTTTTGAAATAGGAATGAAATTATTTAATTCTTGCCAGTGGTACAAATCTCACGATGTTTTTGAAGAGATATGGCATGAGACTGGTGGGGTTGAAAGGCAGTTGATACAGGGAATATTGCAAGTAGCTGTTGCGCAAGTTCATCTAGAAAATAGCAATCTAAATGGAGCGACGATACTTTACGGAGAAGCATTGGGTAGATTAAAAAGATTTCATTTAGGTAATTTTGGATTAGATATTGAAGGGCTTTCTAAATGCGTTTCAATGAGATTGAAATTTCTACAAATTGGTAAAGACCTTTCTGGTTGCAGCGTGCCCGTTCTCAGTTTCCTTTGAAAATTTTGTTAAGTCTCTTACAGTTTTGCAATTTAAAGTGCGATGATTTCATATTATTTTTCTAGTTATCCTTTTTTGCTTAGGTTCAATTTCATCAATCCAAATTATAAAGATAGACATTCTGCATAAATCAAAAATGGAATTTAAAAGAATCAATAAAATAAAATTACCTGATCAGCACTTTTATGAGATATTTTTACCTGTTTTATTTATAATCATAGGTCTATTTGGTGCATTTAATCATGCTCTTTGGAGGGATGAGATGCAAGGATGGCTAGTGGCTTGGCAAAGTGATAATTTAATAGATTTATGGAAAAATAACGCACCATCCGGACATCCTATCCTCTGGTCATTATTAATTTATTTTTCGAAAAATATTACTAGTACACCCATAAGCATGCAACTGATGCATTGGTTTTTAGGTAGTTTAGCAATTATAATTTTTTGGAGATTTAGTCCTTTTGATCTAACTACTAAAGCCATATTTACTTTTGGATATTTTCCTTTTTGGGAATATTTTATTGTGTGTCGTCATTATGTTATAGCAGAATTAATAATATTTATTTTTTGTTCTATTTATCATTTAAAAGAGAAAACTTACATACCATTCTCTTTGTGTATTGGCCTTTTGGCTAATACTCAAGCTTTGTCCTGGTCATTAGCATTTGCTATTGGAATGACTCTAGTTTTAGATTGGTTCTTAAATCCTAATCAACGAAAAAATTATAAAAGCAACAAAAATTGGATTATAGATTTAACTTCTAGTATCACTATCTCTTCTGCGCTATTGTGTTTTGGAGCTTTTAGTCTTCTTCAAGTAAGAGATTCAGTTAAGTTACTTTCTTCTTTTATTGATTTACGTCATTTTCTTAGAGTGATAGGACAGGTTTTTGGAGGTTATATGCTTATTATTCCTAATTCAAGTAGATCGTTTGATTTAGTTTTATGTGCTTTAATTACTTTGATTTTGCTTATTAGTACAGTCACCTTTATTAAATCTTATCGTCCAGCATTAATTTATTTTTTTAGCGGTATTATATTTTTGTTTCTTTTCAACTATTTTTTATTTTTGGGTGATGGATCAAGACATTATGGATATTATTTTCTATTGATTATTACTTCAGTATGGTTGGCACTAGCTAATCAAGATCAGCAATTTATATTTTCTAATCACCAAAATTTATTCACTAAAGGTAATTTATTTCATTTCCCTAGATTACTTACCATTTGTTTAACTATACATTTTGTTGTTGGGATTCATATGGTTATCAATGACTTTCGGGTACCGTATTCTAGTGGAAAGGAAACTGCTCAATATATTCAGAATAAAGGATGGGAGGATTTTCCAATATTTGCAACTAGAGATGTTGAAGTGGCTACAGTTTCGGGATATCTTGATAGAGAATTCTACTTGCCTGAATTGAATGGATATGGAAGTTATGCTCAGTGGGCTAATCGACTTATATTAGACAGGAGTAATACAAAAACATTTGATGAAGTTCAATTATATTTAGATAAATTTCCTAATGTAAATAAATTATTACTACTTTTAAGTAATCGATCATCTATTAAGAATTTGGAGCCAGGTGATGTCCCTCTTTACTTTGAAAAATTTAGTGTAATTGCTGATTCAAAATTTGAGAACTCCTTTCATGATTCAGAGATGTTCTACTTATATTGGGTTGAGAGAATTGTTGATTAACCTCATATATGAGATCTATAGTTTATTATCGAATAATTCTTATGTATAAGCTTCTACCTGATAGGTTCTATTGAAATGACTCTACTTATTGAGAGTTTGTACTTAACTTTATCCAATAAAAATATTGTAAAAAACGTTAATTTAAATGTTAACCCTGGGGAGGTCGTTGGACTTTTGGGGCCAAACGGTGCGGGTAAAACTAGTACTTTTAATATGATCGTGGGTCTGATTAAGCCAAATAAAGGCAATATCTACTTGGATGGAAATAGTATTGAAAATTTTTCGATGACAAAAAGAGTTCAATTAGGAATAGGTTATTTACCTCAAGAACCAAGTGTTTTTAGAAATCTTACAGTTATTGAGAATTTGGATATTGCGCTTTCTCAAGCTAAGTTATCAATTTCTCTTTTTAGGAAAAAACGTGAAGAATTGATTGAGGAATTTAATTTGGTCTCTTTCCTTGATCGCTTGGGACATCAACTTTCCGGTGGAGAAAGACGCAGATGTGAAGTAGCAAGAGCGTTAGCTGTAGGACGTTTGGGGCCGAAATTTTTACTTTTAGACGAGCCTTTTGCAGGAATTGATCCTATAGCTATTAATGATCTACAGAATTTAATTAAGAAGTTAAAAAATAAGAATATAGGTATATTAATTACTGATCACAATGTTAGAGCAACATTGGCTATAACCGAAAGATCTTATATCCTTAATCAAGGTGAAATTCTTGCAGACGGATCTTCAGATCAACTAACAAGGAATGAGGTTGTTAAACAGAGTTATCTTGGTAATTCATTCGATTAAGCTATGTTTAATAACATATTTTTATTATCTAGAGTTCAAAATTTACTAGAAAGGAAATGCAAAATAATTCCGTTGTTAGATAGATGGATACTTTTTGAATTACTACCTCCTTTATTGTTTTCAATAGCCGCTTTTACCGTCGTATCTCTTTCGGTAGGAGTTATTTTTGATTTGATTAGAAAAATAGTTGAGATTGGTCTACCTTTCTCTGTTGCTGTTCAGATTCTATTGCTAAAATTACCTAGTTTTATTGTTATTTCTTTCCCTATGGCAATGTTACTTTCAACCTTATTAGCTTATGGAAGTCTAAATGATAATAGTGAAATAAAGGCATTGAAAAGTATTGGTATATCAATATATAGACTGATTTTACCTGGCTTAATCTTATCGATATTTATGTCATATTTGACCTTCATTTTTAATAATAATATTGTTCCAAGTACAAATAAAAATGCTGAAATCATGTTAGCAAATTCCTTAGGTAAATCTTTTACAAATGAACAGGGAGAAGATATTATCTTTTCAAAGAAAGGAGAAATTTTAGATCCATATTCAAGCTATAAAAAAAGAGGAGTTACTCACCTTTTTTATGCTTGGAAATTTATTGATGGGCAAATGTTGGATGTCACAGTAATTGATTTTTCAAAATTGGGCTTCACTCAAATGCTCAAGGCAAAAAAAGGAATTTGGAATAGTGATAAAAATAATTGGGAGTTTTTTGAAGGAGATATTTTGACACTTAGTCCTGACGGAAGTAATACAAGAACAAAATTCTTGAGTTTTTTATATCCATTAGGTACTGAACTTACAAATATTGCTCAACTGCCAAAAGATGCTAATGATATGAATTTAGGAGAAGCGAATACGGCTTTGGAGTTATATCGAAGTAGTGGCAATATTAAAGAAGCAAGAAGAATGAAAGTAAGAATTCAAGAAAAATTTACTTTACCAATAGCTTGTTCAGTTTTTGCTTTGATTGGTTGTAGTTTTGGTGTAATGCAAAAAAAAGGAGGGGGCCGAAGTCAAAGTTTCGGGTTAAGTATTATTTTGATACTTATCTATTACATTTTGAGTTTTAGTTTTAGTTCTCTTGGAGTCAAAGGAATAATAAATCCTTTCTTTGCTGCTTGGTCTCCTGTCTTTTTGTCTATGTTAGGAGGAAGTTTCTTGTTAAAACAGGCAAGCAAATGACCTGATCTTTCTAAATAATCTCTAGTTGCTTTTATCAATGCTTGATTTTCAGTCAAATAATTTTCCTTTTGACCCCGTTGTTTCTCTTGGGTTTGTAGCCTTTCTTTCCTTATTAATTGCATTGCCTATCTCGTTTTGGTCAGTTGCTGGTAGCCGTGATTCCTCAAAAGCTAGATTTTTAGTCGCAATTTCCAACCTTTTTCTAACTAGTCAATTGATTCTGAGATGGTGGCAATCGGGACATTTCCCAATTAGTAATCTCTATGAGTCTCTTTGTTTTTTGACTTGGGGTTGTACCTTGACTCAACTTTTCGTTGAAAGATCATGGCGCTCCCCAATAGTTTCTGCGGTGGCGACTCCTATCTCATTACTTTCAATAGGTTTTGCTAGTTTTGTTTTACCTGAGAATTTGCAAACTTCTGCTCCTTTAGTTCCAGCACTTAGGTCTAGTTGGTTGGTAATGCATGTGAGTGTAATTATGTGTTCTTACGCTGCATTACTAATAGGTTCGATTTTGTCTTTTGGTGTCTTTCTTGTTGATGGAACAAAGCAATTGAATATCCGTAATAGCTCATTTGGGTCTGGTTCGTTTAGGCGAATTTCTGAGCTATATCTTGATGACAGAAATGGGAACCTAAATTCAATAGATCCGGTTGAATTTACAAATGCTGAGCAACTTGACTCTTTAAGTTATAGATCAATAACGGCTGGTTTTTTGTTGCTTACAGTAGGTCTTATTAGCGGTGCTGTTTGGGCTAATGAAGCTTGGGGTAGTTGGTGGAGTTGGGACCCTAAAGAAACCTGGGCTTTGATATGTTGGTTGGTTTATGCGGCTTATTTGCATACTAGGCTAACAAAGGGATGGCAGGGGAAAAAGCCTGCATTGCTTGCTATAGCAGGCTTTTTTGTTATTATTGTTTGCTATATTGGAGTTAACCTTCTTGGAGTTGGTTTGCACAGTTATGGTTGGTTTTTTGGTACATAGTAATTAATATTTAACTAGCTATTTTTCTATAATTATTCCATTCTGTGCATCATTAGCTACTTTCCTTAGTGCCTCACAACCTTCTTTAAGTGTTGGATAAGCAAACATACCGCTTCCTGCTATGAAACAATTTGCCCCTGCAGCGCAGCATTGAGATAATGACCAATCTGCTTTTATTCCTCCATCAACTTCTATATCAACATTGTATCCATTTTCTATAATTAGTTTTCTTAATTTAGTGATTTTGCTGAGCATTGTTGGAATATAAGCTTGCCCGCCAAATCCAGGGTTAACAGTCATTACTAGAACGTGATCAACCATATCAAGCACATCCTTGACCATTTCCATTGGAGTATGAGGATTAATGGCTACGGAGGGAGACCCTCCTAGTTGACGAATCCTGCCAAGAATTCGATGAAGGTGAACATTAGCTTCAGCATGAGCAATTACAACTCCTGGCTCTCCGTTTGAACCCTTACTTGCTTCTACATATCCCTCAAGCATGGTTTCACAATTGTATTGACTAACCATTAACTGAGTCTCAAATGGAACTTTGCAATACTTTCGGCATGCGGAAATCATTTCAGGACCGAATGTGAGATTTGGAACGAAGTTCCCATCCATTACATCAAATTGAATTCTGTCTACACCCGCCAATTCAAGCTCTTTTACGCATTGCCCCATGTTTGCCCAGTCTGCTGGCAAGACTGAAGGGATTATTTGGACTGGACGGTGTTCAGAAAAAATTGCTGAGGAAATTGATTGGTTCATTGTTTTTTGTCTTGTGGCAGAGAGTCTATTAATTCATGGTCACAAGTTCTAGTGTGACCATGCACTGATACAGTAATTATTGCTTATCAACAGATAATAAGTTTTTTGTGAGTACTTTTTTCTGAGCATTTTTCAATGCCCTCAATTACTTACAATATTGTCTGCCTTAAGGCGTAAATTTCTTTACCTAGCTGCAAAAAGTGGATCGTACTCTCGTCCAAGAAATTCTTGAAGTAGTTGAGCAAGCTGCAATTGCTTCGGCTCAATTGACTGGTTTGGGTCAAAAAGATGAGGCTGATGCCGCTGCCGTGGAGGCAATGCGAAAAAGAATGGGAACGATTCAGATGCAAGGAAGGATCGTTATTGGAGAAGGAGAAAGAGATGAAGCTCCAATGCTTTATATCGGAGAAGAAGTTGGATCAGGAACAGGTCCTGGAGTTGATTTTGCGGTAGATCCTTGTGAAGGGACAAATTTATGTGCCAACAGCCAGCGTGGTTCGATGGCTGTATTAGCAGCTTCAGATAGGGGTGGATTATTCAATGCTCCAGATTTTTATATGAATAAATTAGCTGCTCCACCAGCCGCTAAAGGCAAAGTTGATATCAGAAAAACTCCTACAGAAAATATAAAAATCTTGAGTGACTGTCTAGGTATAGCAATAAGTGATTTAACCATTGTTGTTATGGATAGAGCTAGACATAAAAATTTGGTTTCTGAAATCAGAGCTACTGGTGCCAGAATTCAGCCTATCTCAGATGGAGATGTCCAGGCGGCAATAGCATGCGGCTTTGAGGGGACTGGTACGCATTGCCTAATGGGTATTGGTGCTGCTCCTGAAGGAGTTATTTCAGCAGCTGCCATGAGGGCACTTGGAGGACATTTTCAAGGACAACTTGTTTATGATCCCGCAATAGCTCAAACATCAGAATGGGCTGACTATACAAAAGAGGGAAATATAAAAAGATTGAATGAAATGGGCATAACTGATATTGACAAGATCTACGAAGCAAATGAACTTGCTTCAGGAGAAAATGTTGCTTTTGCTGGTAGTGGGATCACAGATGGATTGCTTTTTGATGGAGTTAAATTTGAAAAAGATTTCACCAGAACGAGTAGCCTTGTGATTAGTACGCTTGATCAAACAGCAAGATTTACTAATACCGTTCACATCAAAGATGGTGCTCAAAGCATCTCTTTGAAGTGAGATTTAAGTAAATAAAGTAAGGGGCTGCTTATGCATATTGCTGTCGTCGGTCTTAGCCATCGCACGGCCCCAGTCGAAGTGCGAGAAAAGCTAAGTATCCCGGAAGAAAGCGTTGAAAAATCGTTTAATAATTTAAAGAAAATTGATCAAATATTAGAAGTTTCAATATTGAGTACATGTAACAGGCTTGAAATTTATAGCTTAGTTAAGGACCCTCAATTAGGAATAGAAGCAATTAAATCTTTTCTTCTTGAATTTTCAGGCCTTGAAGATGAGACTTTGTCCCCACATTTATTTAACTTTGTCCAAGAGAAAGCAGTTTCTCATGTGATGAGAGTTTCAGCTGGTTTGGATAGTTTGGTTTTAGGAGAGGGACAAATCCTTTCTCAAGTAAAAAAAATGGTACGTCTTGGCCAAGATCATCAAAGTCTCGGCCCTATCCTAAATAGACTATTAACACAGGCAGTTAGTACTGGTAAACGCGTAAGAAGCGAGACAAATCTTGGAACTGGTGCAGTTTCTATAAGTTCTGCGGCTGTAGAACTAGCTCAATTAAAACTTGGTCAAGCACACGGAAGAGACCAATTAATGAGCTTAGAAACTGAAAAGGTTGCAGTTGTTGGGGCTGGAAGAATGAGTCGTTTATTGCTTCAGCATCTTCAATCAAAAGGATGTTGCTCACTTACTCTTTTAAATAGAACGAAGAAAAGGGCTGAGGACCTTTCAGCAGCATTTCCCGATATTCAAATTGATTGTCAATTAATAGATGAGCTTGATAGCTGTCTCTCACTTAGTACTCTTGTCTTTACTAGTACAGCTGCCAATGAGCCAATAATTGATGCTGCAAAATTGAATAAAATCGATAGAAAACCTTTGCTAAGACTTATTGATATTGGAGTCCCGAGGAATATTTCTTCTGATGCAAAATCAGTTTCTGGGATTGAATCTCATGATGTTGATGATCTTCAAGAAGTCGTATCGAGAAATCAAGAAGCAAGGCAAAAACTTGCCTTAGAAGCGGAAGGTTTGATAGATGAGGAGTGTCGTATTTTTCTGGAATGGTGGGATAGTTTAGCGGCAGTTCCTACTATTAATTGTCTTAGATCTGGTTTGGAGTCAATAAGGAAAGAAGAACTTCAGAAGGCATTAAGCAGAATGGGACCTGATTTCTCTGCTAGAGAACGAAAAGTTGTTGAGGCATTAAGCAAGGGCATCATTAACAAAATACTTCATACCCCAGTGACGAAATTAAGAGCACCTCAATCAAGGAATGAGCGTAGAGATGCTCTTGATGTGATTGAAAAACTTTTTAATCTCGATGTTTCTAGTTCTTTAAACAAGCCCAAAAACAACTGATATTGTTATTTACTTTTGAATTTCTTACTACATATCACTTTTTTCTGGATTAATGAGCACTCTATCCAGTAGGTTTGCTCCAAATAGCCGATTAATAGTGCCTTCATGAAGAGAGTACTTGCCATCATACTTGGCGGTGGAAAAGGATCACGCCTATATCCATTAACCAAAATGAGAGCAAAACCCGCTGTTCCATTAGCCGGTAAATATCGACTAATAGATATTCCCATAAGTAATTGCATAAATTCGGACATCAGTAAAATGTATGTTCTTACTCAATTCAATAGCGCTTCACTAAACAGGCATATTGCGCAAACTTATAATCTCAGCGGACCTTTTGGACAAGGTTTTGTTGAGGTTTTGGCTGCTCAGCAGACACCAGAAACACCATCTTGGTTTGAGGGAACTGCTGATGCTGTACGAAAATATCAATGGCTTTTTCAGGAGTGGGATGTTGATGAATATTTGATTCTCTCTGGAGATCAGCTTTATCGTATGGATTACAGCTTATTTGTTGAACAGCATAGAAAAACAGGAGCAGATTTAACAGTTGCAGCTTTGCCAGTTGATTCAGCTCAAGCTGAAGCATTCGGTTTGATGCGCACTGATGAATCTGGCAATATTAAGGAATTTCGTGAAAAACCAACTGGTGATTCTTTGAAAGCAATGGCTGTGGATACTTCAAGGTTTGGCTTGGAAGCAAGTGAGGCTAAAGAGAAACCTTATTTGGCTTCAATGGGAATTTATGTTTTTAGTCGTTCTACTCTTTTTGACTTGTTAAATAAATTTCCCTCCTATACAGATTTTGGAAAAGAAATTATTCCTGAAGCTTTGGGAAGAGGAGATAAACTCAAGAGTTATGTGTTTAATGATTACTGGGAGGATATAGGAACTATTGGTGCATTTTTTGAATCGAATTTAGCCTTAACTCAGCAACCGACTCCTCCTTTTAGTTTTTATGATGAAAAGTTCCCTATTTACACTAGGCCTAGATATTTGCCTCCTTCAAAAATTGTAGATACCCAAATAACTGACTCAATAGTTTCCGAGGGGTCAATACTTAAATCATGTAGCATTCACCATTGTGTATTGGGAGTAAGGAGTCGAATTGAAAGTGACGTTGTTCTGAATGAAACCCTGGTAATGGGATCTGATTTTTATGAGTCTTATGAAGAGAGAATAGCTCTAAGAAATGGTGGGGGTATACCATTAGGTGTTGGACAAGGAACAACTGTTAAAAGAGCAATTCTCGATAAAAACGCTCGAATCGGAGACAATGTGACGATAGTCAATAAAGACAACGTGGAAGAAGCTGATCGTGCAGATCAAGGTTTTTATATTCGTAATGGAATTGTTGTTATCGTCAAAAATGCCACAATTCCAGATGGAACCATTATTTGATTTTTATTTAATGCATTAGAAATTTAGTAAGCCTAATTTTTCAAGATTCTATTATTAAATATTTTTTAAAGAATCCTTCATCCCTGACATTGAGCCCATTAATGCAGCGAAATGATTCCACAGTCGTCACACTAACTCAAGTAGAAATTTATTAACTTAATGACCAAGGCACATTTTGGATTAGTCGGTCTTGGAGTAATGGGTGAGAACCTTGTCCTTAATGCAGAGAGAAATGGTTTTTCTAGTGTGGTCTATAACCGTACTTATCAAAAAACTGAAGATTTCCTTCAAGGTAGAGGTTTAAATAAATCAATTCAAGGAGCGAAGGATCTTCAAGAATTTGTATCAAAGCTGGAACGTCCAAGAAGAGTATTAATGATGGTTAAGGCTGGATCAGCTACTGATGCTGTAATTAATCAAATTTCGCCTTTCCTCGAGGAAGGGGACTTACTCATTGATGGTGGAAATGCCCAATTTATGGATACTGAAAGAAGAGTAAAAGAACTTGAGAGTAAGAGTTTTGGTTACATCGGAATGGGTGTATCAGGAGGAGCGAAGGGGGCTTTGGAAGGACCAAGCATGATGCCTGGTGGCACAAAGACTTCTTATGACGCCATAGAGAGTTTGTTGAACAAAATGGCTGCTCAGGTAGAAGACGGCCCCTGTGTGACTTACATCGGCCCAGGAGGATCAGGACATTTTGTTAAGACCGTTCACAATGGTATTGAATATGGGATCGAGCAAATATTGGCTGAGGCCTATGACTTGATGAAGAGAGTTTGTGGAATGAGCGGTGATGAGATGGCATCTGTTATGGGCTATTGGAATAAAACCGAGGAGCTTTCCTCCTATCTTGTTGAAATCACAGAGGCATGTTTACGAGTTAAGGATCCTGATGATAGTTCCGATCTTGTTGAAAAGATAATGGACAAGGCGGGCCAGAAAGGTACTGGCTTATGGACAGTCGTAAGCGCGCTTGAACTTGGTGCTTCTGTCCCAACTATCTATGCATCTTTGAATGGAAGGGTTATGAGTTCGATGAAAGATCAAAGAAATTATGCAGAAACAATTTTGAACGGCAATAAGCCTTCGTTTGTTGATTTTGGAAAGCCTTCTGATGGAATGCCTTTGCTTATGGATGCAGTCGTTTTGGCTACAATAGCTAGCTATGCCCAAGGTATGGACATTTTACGACTTGCTTCTGATGAATATAATTACGATCTTGACATGCCCTCGATAGCTCAAATATGGAAAGGTGGTTGTATAATAAGGTCTACTCTTTTGAGTCGTATACAGGATGCATTTAAAAAAGATCCGAAGTTAAGCAATCTTATTCTAGATAGTTGGTTTACTGAACAGGTAAATAATCGTCTTTCTGGTCTGACTCAGGTTGTTTCTGCTGCTGCTAATGCTGGAATTCCAGTTCCGTGTTTAAGTAGCACTCTTGATTATTTAAATAGCTTTAGAACCTCTAGACTTCCCCAAAATTTGGTTCAGGCAATGAGAGATTGTTTTGGCTCTCATACTTATGAGCGCGTAGACAAAGCCGGATCATTTCACACTGAATGGATTGATTGATACTAATGACTAAATATGAAATTCAAGTTTCAGAAGACAAAAACTCTCTCGCTCAAGCTGCCTCTGATTTGATTGCTCAGATTGTTGAGTCAACTTTAAAAATTAAAAATAAAGCAAAAATTGCCCTTTGTGGTGGTTCGACTCCTAAGGCTGCTTATTCTTTATTGGGTAAAAAAAATATTGATTGGATGAACGTCGATTTGTTCCTTGGAGATGAAAGATGGGTTGACAATGAATCTCAAGATAGCAATTGCTTTCTATTGAATAATTCATTATTTAAAGAAGGTAACCCTTCCCTACAAGCATCATTTTTTAGTGTTTCAACCGTTGAATTAGCATCGCCAGAGGAAAGTGCTAAAGATTATGAAAAAATTTTGAAAAATAATTTGGATGGGGATCCACCAAAATTTGATTTAATTTTATTGGGCTTGGGAGATGATGGGCATACAGCCTCCCTCTTTCCTGGCTCGGATGCATTATTTGAAAAAGATAGCCTAATAACTGTTGGTGAAGGTAAAGGTCATAAAAGAATTACCTTTACAAGTAAACTACTCAGTTCAGCAGACAATGTGGTCTTCCTAATCAGTGGATCTGCTAAACAAACGGCTCTTAAACGTCTACTTGATCAATCAGAATCATGGGAGCGAACACCTGCAAAATTAGTTTCACCAAACTCTGAAATTATTGTCTTAGCTGATAAAGATGCTTACCCATCTTCCTAATTAGATTATTGTATGAGTAGAGCATACTTCTTAATTGATTCCTGATTCACCCCCGACTGAAATTTCAATAACTCCTCTCATACAGGGGGCAGAATTTTCAGATTGGAAATCTCTGAATGACACAATTATGGGCGGATCAAGTCTTGCAAAGTGCCGTTCTTCAGAGAAAGGCTTATTTCTTGAGGGTAACTTAGTAGAAGAAGGCGGTGGCTTTGTTAGTTGCCGCTCTCCAATTTTTGATAAGCCTTTTAATCTTTCCAAATATTCTGGATTAATTCTTGAAGTTGAAGGAGAAGGGAGAACATTGAAATTTGCAATTGCTTGTGAAAAGAAACCTTTATCACTATCCAATCTTCTAAAAGGTGATATTCGTTGGGTGGCATCAATACCCACAAAGAAAAACGGAGTTAGTAGTATAAAAATACCCTTTAAAGATTTGGAACCGGCTCGTCGAGCAAAGCCTGTTCGGCTACCGCTTAGTTTTGATCCCACTTGTATCAATAGATTTCAAGTACTCCATTCAAAATTTGGTCAGCCAGGCAAAATGAACTCAGGGTTTTTTGCTGGTCCTATCAAAGTCTTAATTAAGTCAATTAGTGCATACTCCTGATTCGAAAGATAGCTTGATAGCTGAAGTTGCCAAAGCGGCAGACCTTTGTATGAAGCCATATGTTCATTCTGTTTTTTTAGAAAATCAATTAGATGATGATAATGAGCCTGATGACTTGATTTTTAAAATTCAATCTAGAAATATAGACGGCGAAAGAGAAGAATCTATGGATATTGAACTTGAAGTGTATAAAAGTGGGAATGATGTAAATATGACTATATCTTGGAAATCATTAATTGATAGGCCGATATTATGGCAAGGGAAGCATGCTGTTTGGATGGATAGCTCATCTGGTGTCCAATGCGAAACGCCTTCATATGGAAAACTTTTTGAGTCCCTTGCGAGAAAACTCAGGACAGTTTTTAAGGCTTCGTTAAACTGAACTATATTTGATCGGTTGTAGCTCCTTGGCTTGATGAACTTACTAGTCTGGAATACTTTCCAAGAATGCCTGTCTTATATCTAGGCTTTGGCTTCTTCCATTTCTCTTTCCTTATAGCTAGTTCTCGGTCTTCCACATTTAACTGAATTAATAATTTATTAGCATCAACAGTAATACTGTCTCCTTCCTCTACTAACCCAATTGTTCCTCCAACGGCTGCTTCTGGAGCAACGTGGCCGACCACTAATCCATATGATCCCCCACTAAATCGCCCGTCTGTAATTAGAGCAACTTTCTCTCCCAACCCTTGACCTACAATTGCTGAAGTTGGAGATAGCATTTCTCTCATCCCGGGTCCTCCTACAGGCCCTTCATATCTAACGACTACTACATCTCCAGCTTTGACTTTATTGTCTAGAATTGCAGCTAAGCATTCTTCTTCACTCTCAAAAACCCTTGCAGGCCCAGTTAAAACAGGAGTTTTGACCCCACTGATTTTTGCGACACTTCCTTCACTAGCTAAATTTCCTTTGAGAATAGCTAGATGTCCTTTCTTATAAATAGGATTTGATATTGCTCTGATAACATCTTGATTTTCTTTGGGCTTTGAGGGGATATCTCTAAGAACTTCTTTAATTGTTTTACCTTCAATAGTTTTGCATTCTCCATGAAGCATTCCTGCATCGAGGAGTAATTTCATCACTTGAGGAATCCCCCCGGCTTGATGTAAGTCTACCGTTACGTATTTACCGCTTGGCTTGAGGTCGCAAATTACAGGAACAGTTTGTCTTATACGTTCAAAGTCATCGATTGTTAAATCAACTCCTGCAGTCCTCGCTATTGCAAGTAGGTGAAGAACAGAATTTGTTGAGCCACCAACAGCCATGATGACACTGATCGCATTCTCAAAGGCTTTTTTTGTGAGTAAATCTAATGGTCTGATGTTGTTCTTAACTGCATTGACAAGCACCTGAGAACTCTTGGCAGCGCTCTCTGCTTTTTCATCATCTACAGCTGCCATTGTTGAACTAAATGGCAAACTAAAACCCATCGTTTCAATTGCCGCAGACATGGTGTTTGCAGTGAACATGCCACCACAACTACCAGGACCAGGGATAGCATTTTTTTCTACTGCTATTAAACGTTCTTCGTCTATTTTCCCACTTGTTAATTGACCGACAGCTTCAAAAGAACTAACTACGGTTAGGTCGCAACCGTCTAATTTCCCGGGCTTAATTGTTCCTCCGTAAACAAAGATTGAAGGTATATTCATTCTTGCCATTGATAACATTGCGCCGGGCATGTTTTTGTCACACCCACCTATTGCCAATACACCATCCATGCTTTGAGCGTTGCAAGCTGTCTCAATTGCGTCAGCAATAACTTCTCTTGAAACTAATGAATATTTCATCCCTTCTGTTCCCATAGAGATGCCGTCACTAACAGTTATGGTCCCGAATGTTTGAGGCATTGCACCAGCCTCTTTTAAAGCGGCCTCTGCTCTATTAGCCAGATCCATTAATCCCATATTGCATGGGGTTATTGTGCTGTGACCATTAGCGATTCCAATGATTGGTTTATTAAAATCATTATCATCAAAGCCAACAGCTCTAAGCATTGCTCTGTTCGGTGACCGCTGAATACCCTGTGTTATCGCATTTGATCTAAGCATTTGATTTCTATTTAATTGTTTAAAAATTAGAATTAATTAGAAGATCCCAGGTCTTCTAATTGTTTCCGTACGTCTGCTATTGCCGAATTAAGCTGTTCAACACGTTGCTCAAGGTGTTCGTTGGTTTGATTCCCTAGAGTATTTGATTCTAATTCAGTTGCCTCAGAACCATCTTGAATTCTTGGTGCGTAAAGCATTGCCTTTTGCTTTCTGGTTTCTTGCCTTTTCTCGGCTTCAGAAAGTAACCACCAAGCTAAGCCTGCAGCTCCAAGTACGGCACCACTAATTAATGATGCCAAACTTCCTGAATTTGAATCTCGATATTGGCTCATGGTTTGAAAAACTTCCTTAAATGCTAGTCCGATGAGGTGACTCTGGTTTTGATACGTAATGATGGATCACCAATTCCGGGTGATAGTTCACTTTCTGATATTAATTCAGGATCTATACAAGCACAATAAATATTCAAATCTTGAATATTTTCACCGATTTCTTTAAGTCCTTGATTAGCAGCTAATGCTGTAATCACTCTTATCCTTCTTGTATCAATTTTTTTATCTTTAAGATGATTTAAATCTTTTAAAAGTTGTTTACCGGTTGTTATTTGATCTATGTAAAAAATAATTCCTGCATTTTCCTCAATTTCTTTAGGTAGCCCGCCAATACACAAATTTGAATTAGGAATTAAATTTCTAGCACCTCTAAAGAGCTCAAGCCCTGCAGGCAAATAAGGAATTGCCAAAATAGGAATATTTGGATCAATAATTGAACATTCAGTTGTTCCTGCTGAAGTAGTGATCTGTTCTTTTTTACTTGGGATCCAATCTCTTAGAGCTTCATAAGTGAGCCAGGTGCCAAGTTGTTCTAGGCCTGTTGCATAGAGGATTTCTGGGGTAGTAGGGTTCCTTAAAATAGTTAACCAATGTGATATGAGTGGGTGAGGAGGAACTATTACTCTTAAGCTCATTGACATGATTCATTCTTGGCCCTATTTGCCATAACGTGAATAATTAAATTACCTGTTAAAAGTCCTTTTAAGCTCCAATGAACAAAAAAACTTCTTTCATCTCTGATTTTAAAGCAATTGTTTTTGCTGCATTACTTATTTTTGTTTTGATTTTTCCTGGTCAAAGTGTTTTTGCTAGAACGCCTGCTGAGATTCGCAATCAAGAAGAACTCAATATTTCCCAGGATATGTCTAGCCAGGATTTAAGTGGAAATGATTTCGTAAAACTAGATCTGAAGGGCATAAATTTAAGTGAATCAAATCTGACAGGAGCAGTGTTTAATAATAGTAAATTGAATGGAGCAGATTTGCATGGTGCGCAGCTAAATGACGCTTTGGCATATGCAACTGATTTCGAAGGAGCCGATTTAAGGGATGTCGACTTCAATGGTGCATTATTGATGGAAAGTACCTTCACAGATGCTCTTATTGAAGGAGCTGACTTTACAGATGCGGTGATAAGTCGAATACAACAAAAAGAACTATGTTCTATGGCTTCTGGAACAAATTCAAAAACCGAGGAGGATACAAGCTATAGTCTTGGTTGCTGACTTGTTGAACAAAAATAAAGATGAGTGATAGTCGTCTACCAGTTACTGTGGTTACTGGGTTTTTGGGCTCTGGCAAAACAACACTCTTGAGATATCTTTTGAGTGAATCTCATCAACGTCTAGCTGTAGTAGTTAATGAATTTGGAACAGTAGGCTTAGATGGAGACCTTCTTAAAACCTGTGGCTTTTGCTCTGATGATGAAGTAGATGAAAGAATAGTTGAATTGAATAATGGCTGTTTATGTTGCACTGTTCAAGAGGACTTCTTACCTGCAATGGAAGCCTTGCTACTTAGAGCAAATCAGCTTGATGGAATCATTATTGAAACCAGTGGTCTTGCTTTGCCAAAGCCTTTACTGCAAGCTCTTAATTGGCCTGCAATAAGAAGTAAGGTTTTCATTAATGGTGTCGTAACTTTGGTTGATGGATATGCTCTTTCAAACGGAAGTCCAGTGGGCGATTTAAAAAGTATTAATGAACAAATAACAAATGATAATAGTATTGATCATTTAACTCCAATAAATGATCTTTTTAGAGATCAATTGATTTCTGCTGATCTCGTTTTGATTAGTAGGTCTGATTTGCTTTCTGCAAAAAGCTTTTCATTTGTTAGGGATGAGGTGAAAAAGCAAGGGAATTCCATTACTAATATTCTGCCAATATCTAATGGAAAAATTGAACCTTCAGTAATTCTCGGCCTTTGCAAAGAACAAAACAATATTTCTCGATCAGATCAAAATGACCATGACCATGACCATGACCATGACCATGACCATCACCATGACCATGACCATGACCATGACCATGACCATGACCATGACCATGTTGATGTAATAAGTGAGCATTTAAGATTTGAATTCCCAATTAATCAAAATTCATTGAAAGAAATACTTTTAAAACTTGTTCCGGAATATCAAATTCTTCGAATAAAAGGGAGATGCTGGATAGAGGGTAAGGCTTTGCCCCTTCAGATCCAAATGGTTGGATCTAGATTTAATTCATGGTTTGAGAGCGCGAATGATGATTCTTGGAAACCTTCTAAGACTGGGATTGATTTAGTCTCTTTGAGCCTGAAAGGCGGAGTTAAAAAAGCTTTTGAATCTTCTTTTTAATTAATCGGTTCAAATTATTATATTTATATTAAAAATAGGTTGTATTTTTATTTTTATCCGCGATTCTTTGTGAGTTAGGAGATAATTCTCTTAAACCAATTTTTTAATAGTTTCTAACCGGACTTTTTGTTGTGAGTCAAGCAGTTTCCACTACCGAGAAAAATGAAGTTCAGAGTGTTGCCAATGCTTTGAATCTGAAGACCTGCAGTAAATGTGGCGGTAATGGTTATATGAAATCTAGCCCAAATTGTTATCACACTTGTCTGACATGCCTAGGTAAAGGATTAATAAGTGAACAATGAGAAAGTATCAATTAGAAATTTATCAAATATTATCTACAATAACTTTGTAACCTTCTTTCTTGGGTTAACTAAGGGAAGGCAGTAGGAAATCCCATTGATTTTTAAAAGTGTCTTTATTTAAAGCAAGAGTTTTTGTTCATTTAAGACCTTCTGTTTTGGATCCGGCCGGAGAGGCTACTAGGTCAGCTACTAAGAGATTAGGAATAGAAGGAGTTACTCAACTAAGAATTGGTAAATCTATTGAACTTGAGATCGAAGCGGCAAATAAGGAGGAAGCTCGATCGAAGATTGAGTTAATGAGTGATCGATTGCTCGCAAACCCTGTTATTGAGGACTGGTCTTTGGAATTTAAGGACGAACAGAAAACTCTTACAAACTAAATAAATGAATATCGGAATTATTGTTTTTCCTGGATCGAACTGCGATAGGGACGTCAGGTGGGCTACTGAAGGATGCCTGGGAATTCCTACAAGTTTTCTATGGCATGAAACTACTGATTTAAGTGGTTATGACGCAATTGTCATTCCAGGGGGTTTTAGTTATGGAGATTATTTACGTTGTGGAGCTATAGCAAGATTCGCACCTGTTTTAAATTCTTTAATCTCTTTTGTTGATAAAGGTGGAAAAGTTCTTGGTATTTGTAATGGGTTTCAAATACTTACTGAACTTGGTCTCTTGCATGGAGCTTTGACAAGAAATAAGAATCTACATTTTATTTGTGATAAAGCAAATTTATCTATTGAAAGTACAAAATCATCTTGGATGAAAAATTATAAAAAACATGATTCTATTTCACTACCTATTGCTCATGGAGAAGGGAGATATCAATGTACTAATGACGTCTTGAAAAAATTGCAGGATGATGATTCGATTGCTCTAAAATACGCTCATAACCCTAATGGATCAATCAATGATATTGCTGGAATTACAAATAAAAAAGGAAATGTTTTGGGGATGATGCCACATCCTGAAAGAGCTTGTGATGATGCTTTAGGTAATATTGATGGCAAGTCAATTCTTAGTACACTTCTTTCTTGAATTTATAAATCAAGGCATTAAAAAAGCTGCTATCAAAATGAGAGATAGCAGCTTTTTATTAGCTTTTTTAGCTTAGTACTTATATCCAGCTACAAATAGTTGTTCATCAGAAGAAGGCTGAGAACCAGCAACATACAATCCTTTTGATGCCTCAGAGTTTGCTTGAGCTCTAGCTATGAGTGCTTTTTGTCCATCAGCAGTGTTCGAGCCTTTCCATGCTTTTAGACATGAATGTTGTAAAGCACGACCATATGAGAATGAAACATTCCACTTAGCCTTTCTGTCGATCTTATTCATCAGATTTAAATAAACTGATGCAGCTTCCTCGCTCAAGCCACCTGAAAGGAAAGTAATACCAGGGACACTTGCAGGTACACAGCGTTCCATTGTACGGATTGTCATTTCAGCTACTTGCTGAGGATCAGCTTTTGTTGAGCTGTCAGCACCTTGAACCGTCATTGATGGCTTTAGAAGAGTTCCCTCTAGAAGTACTCCGTTTACTTGGCAAGCTAAGTAAACTTCTTTGATTACTTCTTCTTGAACTGCTGCTGTCTTTTCAATTGAATGTGAACCATCCATTAAGATTTCTGGTTCAATAATTGGAACCAGACCAGATTCTTGAACTGATCTAGCGTATCTTGCTAAACCCCAAGCATTTTCTCTAATAGAAAGTTTAGAAGGACAACCATCGTCTGTTATTTGAAGCACTGCTCTCCACTTAGCAAATCTTGCACCTTGCTCGTAATAATCAGCAGCTCTTTCAACAAGACCGTCTAAACCTGAACAAAAAGTTTCTACATCGTGTCCACCAGCTAATGGTCTTAGACCTTTATCAACCTTGATTCCTGGAATTATTCCTAGCTTCTCAAGCTTTTTAACCATTGGCTCACCATCTGGATGGTTCTGGAAAAGAGTTTCTTCAAAAAGAATCGCTCCGCTTATGAAGTTTCCAAGACCTTCTGTGGTGAAAAGCATACCTCTATATGCTTTTCTGTTGTCCTCAGTGTTCTCAACACCTATTGAAGCAAGCCTTTTACCTACTGTTTTAGTTGATTCGTCAACAGCAAGAATCCCTTTGCCTGGCTGGGCTATGGCACTTGCTGTTTTCTTTAGTTCTTCTGCGTAGTACGAGAGTGCCATTTATGCAACAAAAATTTCATTAAGATTATTCCATATCAAAGGCCCTTTTTGTGGCTTATTACACCTAAAAAAGAAAATTTATATCTTTTCTGTGCATTTCTCTAATTTATTTCAAGCTTCATTCCAATCGAGTTTGATTCTTTAACCTTGTCACAAACAATTTGGCTTGCTAATCCCTCAGCTAAGCCTGGAATAACTGGGGTACCGTCTTTTATGCTTTGAGCCCACCAGTCTTGTATTCTTGCTACTGGGGCAATTCGTCCATCTGTCCAAATTTTTGAAAAAGAAAGATCTGAATCTGGTTGAATACTTTTAAGAACTTCTTCCTTAGTTGAGAACCACAGCCCAAATCCGTGTACATAATCGTTCTGATTGTCACTGCTAAGAATAAGAGTTCCATTGCGCCCATAGATTTCTAGACTAAAACCCCTGCTTTGTTTTGTTACTGCAGAGAGATTTACTTGGACTGGAATCAAATTGTTATTAAAGCTTTTAATTTGTAGTTGAGAAATGCTTACATCTTCACTGGTAACTTTTTTAATGGTTTTTGATTGGGTGCAAAATCTTTGTTTGATTGAAGTTGAATTTATTGCGCTTAATGAATGAGTTGGACCAATTAGCCAATGAATCATGTCAAAAGCATGGGTACCTAACGCGCCCAATACCCCTCCACCAGAATCTTCGTCTGAATACCAATTCCATGGTCTATCTGGATTAGCTCTGCTGCTCATTAGCCAATCTAGTTTTACAAAATAAGGTTCATCTAGTTTCTTCTCGTTAATTATTCGCTTTGCTTGCATGAACAGAGGAACAGCTCGATATTCGTAATCGACAGCTATTTTTAAATTTCTTTTTAGGGCATTTCTTTGAAGCTCTTTTACCTCTTCAGAGTTTAGGCAAGTTGGCTTTTCTAGTAAAAGATGTTTTCCTTCTTTTATTGCTTCTAGTGCAAGCTCGTATCTTGGAGCTGGTGGAGTAGCTATAATTATTCCATCTATTTTGGAATCAGTGACTAAATCCTCCCAGGTCTCGTAGGCATGAAGATTGTACTTATTGCAGGCTTCTTTGAGCCTTTCTGTTCGAGGATGCCACAACCCCACAAGCTCAATATTCTTATTAGATAATGTTGCAGGGATATGAACACTTTCACCGAAACCTAGTCCTGCAATTGCTATACGTAATGGTTGAACTGTATTGATCATTCTTTTAAATAATTGATGAGTTTAATCATTTTCGCAGCTATCTGAAATCACATCATCTAATAGTTTATCCCCATTTGGGTCTTCCCATTTTGCGGTTAAATTATTTTTACCATTAACTGAAATATCTTTGAATTTATTAGTCAAACAATTGATTTTCATTATGTAAATATTCTCCTCTATTTCATTTGAAGTACTTGAGTCGATTTTTATGTATTTCGTTGTTATTTCTATTATGTTTTTTTCTTTAATATCAATACTATCTTTATTTAAATATTGAATTCCTGATGGCGTTTTACTAACTTCAATCCAATTAATATTGGCCGCATATATTATGTTTGTCCTATTAAATAAAATAATTAATATTAGGACTAAGATATTCACAAGATAATCAAGTTTATTTTTAACCTTCGATTCGTTTTATGCATTAGTTTGTAACTTTACTTCTTGTGTCTTATGTAATCGAAGTATCTTTGCCAAAGTTTCTTTAAGTTCTGTCCTAGGGACAATGGTATCTACGAAACCATGATCTTGAAGATATTCAGCTGTTTGGAAATTATCAGGAAGTTTTTCTCTAAGTGTTTGTTCAATTACTCTTCTTCCTGCAAATCCAATAAGTGCTTTGGGTTCTGCAAGTATTAAATCTCCAAGCATGGCAAAACTAGCTGTAACGCCTCCAGTGGTGGGATGTGTAAGTAAAGGCATATAAAGTAACTGAGCATCTCTATGTCGCTCAAGCGCTCCTGAAATTTTTGCCATTTGCATAAGGCTTAACATTCCTTCTTGCATTCGAGCACCACCCGATGCGCAAACAATTAGCAATGGCAATTTCTCTTTGGTTGAGTGTTCGATAAGTCTTGTGATCTTCTCTCCTACAACAGATCCCATTGAGCCACCCATGAATCTGAAATCCATCACGGCTAATGCCATAGGAATAGAATTAACTTCGCATGTCCCTGTTAAAACTCCATCTTTTAGACCAGTGCTAGCTTGGCTTTCTCTGAGCCTATCTGCGTAAGCTCGTCGATCTTTAAAACCCAGAGGGTCAACTGGAGTTAAATGATTATTGATTGATTTGAATGTATTTGGATCAGTAATTATTCTTATTCTCTCTTCGCTATCTATTCGATTGTGATGCCCACAATTACTACAAACACTGCAATTGTCTATTAAATCTTTTCTATAAACTACTTGCCCACATTCTGGACATTTTTCCCATAGTCCATCACTTTCTTCAGATTCCTGAGTGACTTTGCCAACAAACTGGCCTTTCCTTCTATCAGCAAACCAGTCGAATAATGACACAGATTTTTTGTGATTGAATTTAATTTAATACCTTGAGTCCCTTTAAAGGGATTAGAACGCTTAAATCTTATCTATAATCCAAGAACAAAATATCCCAATCGATAGGAATGGTGCAAATGGATATTGTTGTAATGGTATAAATTTTTTAGTAAGTATTCCATGCAAACTATATATGGCTGAAAGTAAAAATGAAATGCATAATGATATAAGACTCAATTCAATTCCAAGCCATATAGTACTAAACGAAGAGAGTTTTATATCACCCATTCCTAATGAATTTATTCCAAAAATCTTATAACTTATATAACTTATAGAATACATTAGTGTAAAGATAATAACCATTGAAAAGGAATTATTGATTATTAAATCTATGATATCTTTTTTCTCATTTAATAATCCTATGCATAACAAATAAAGGACACCAGAGATGGCAAATAATATTAATTTCTTTTCACTTATTATCATGGTGTGTATATCTTCTATCGAAATGGAAGATATGAAATATAAAAGTATAAAAGTAAAGCATATATTAATAGACATGATTTATTAATTTTTTCTATTAAAAATATATTTAATTGGTTTGTATCTATCTATATAGATAGATAGATTTTATTATCCTGCAGCTTTTTTCTCTTCTATCATTTTATGAATAATTGGTGTAAGAATAAGTTCCATAGCAAATCCCATTTTTCCACCATTAACAACAATACTTGTAGGACTTGACATGAATGAATCGTGTATCATTCCTAATAAGTATTGGAAGTCAATCCCCCATTTTTCTCTTGAACCTTTTCTGAAATGGATAATTACAAAACTTTCGTCGGGTGTTGGAATATTTCTGCAAATAAATGGATTTGAAGTATCAATGGTCGGAACTCTCTGGAAGTTAATATCTGTACGACTAAATTGGGGACATATGTGATTAATGTAATCAGGCATTCTTCTTAGAATCGTATCAACAATCGTTTCGGCTGAGTATCCTCTTTCTGCATTATCTCGATGTATTTTTTGGATCCATTCGAGATTGGTGATTGGTACTACACCAACAAGTAAATCAGCAAATGAAGCGACGTCATAATCTTTTCCTACTACGCCACCGTGTAGTCCCTCATAAAACAAAAGGTCTGTTCCAGTTGGAATATCTTCCCAGGGAGTGAATTGACCTGGATCTAATTTTGTCCCTAGACGGGTGTTGTGTTCTTCTGCTTCTTCTGGGCTATGTAAATAATATCTTTTCTGACCACCGCCAGTTTTTCCATATTGACTAAATAGGTTTTCTAATTTGTCGAATAAATTTGCCTCTGGCCCAAAATGAGAAAAGTTTTCACCTCTTGATAGTGCCTCAGACATTGCCTTTTTCATAGGCATTCTTTCAAAACGGTGATAACTATCTCCTTCAACAACCGCAGGTACAATCTTTTCACGAGCAAATATATGCTCAAATGCTCTTTTAACAGTGCTTGTTCCTGCTCCGGATGAACCAGTTACAGCTACTACTGGGTGAAGCTTTGACATCGACGCTTATGTATTGACTTTCATTTTTACAGGTCGACTGACCCTCAAAGGGAAACTATTCAAAGAGTTTTTTAATTTGTGAACTAATTACTTTAATTTTTCTGCCAATAGTTCGCCCATTTGAGAGCAACCAACCTGTTTTGTCATCTCATTGCTATTTAAATCCGAAGTTCTATAACCGTCAGTAAGAATTTCATTAATTGCATTTTCTATGTAATTTCCCGCTTTTGTCTCATTAAAGGCAACTTTTAGCATCATTGCCGCAGATAAAAGCATCGCTATTGGATTAGCTATATCTTTACCTGCTATGTCAGGAGCTGAACCATGCACAGGTTCAAAGACTCCGGGACCATCAATAGTTAATGAAGCAGAAGGAAGCATGCCAATTGATCCTGTAAGCATGGCTGCAATGTCGCTCAGAATATCTCCAAATAAATTACTTGTAAGAATCACATCAAATTGACTTGGATTTCTAACAAGTTGCATTGCGGCATTATCTACATATTGATGAGTTAGCTCTATATCTTTGTAATTTTTAGAAACCAATATTGTTTCTTCTCTCCATAATTGACTTACATCTAAAACATTAGCCTTATCAACTGAGCAAACTTTTTGATTTCTTTGTTTGGCCAATTTAAAAGCAATTTCTGCTATTCGATTAACCTGCTCGGAAGTGTATGTCATCGTATTAAAAGCCCTTTCTCCGTTTTCTGTTTTTATCCTTCCTTTAGGCTCTCCAAAGTAAATACCGCTAGTAAGTTCTCTAACGACTACTAAATCAACCTCTTTAACAAATTCTTCTTTCAAGCTACTTGCTTTGGTTAAGGATGGGATGATTTTTACTGGTCTGATATTTGCGAAAAGATCTAATGAAGATCTGAGATTAAGTAAACCTGTCTCAGGTCTTTTCTCTCTTGGCAATTCGTCATACTTTGGGTCTCCTATGGCCGCTAACAAAACAGCATCAGAATTCTTACATTCTTGAAAAGTTCTATCTGGGAAAGGGATACCATCGGAATCTATGGCTGATCCACCAAAAGGCATTTCTTTGAATTTGAGTTCAAAGCCAAATTTCCTTGAGACGAGTTCAAGGATTTTATGTGTGACGTTTGTTATCTCTGGACCAATTCCATCACCTGGCAATAATGTTATTTTGTAAGAATTCATTTGTTCTTATTAATCAAGGGAAAAATTTACCTGGAGTTTCTGCGATCTAATTGACGAATAGCTTTTGCTATCTCAGGTAGTTTTTTGAAATTAGCAGAGCATCTCAACCAAAGTTTATTTTGAATAGCAGGGAAGCCGCTAACAACCCTTCCTGCCTCAATATTAGATACTATTCCTGTCTTTGAACTGGCTATAACTCCATCTCCAACTTTGACTTTATTGCTTACGCCTACTTGTCCAGCAAGAATAACTGCGTTTCCAATTTGTGCTCCTCCAGCTATACCTACTTGAGCAGCCATAGCGCATCCTTTACCGGTAGTAACCCCATGACCAATTTGAACTAGGTTATCAATTTTTGTATCTTCACCAATTATTGTCTCCCCTACAGATGGCCTATCAATGGTAGAGCCACTGCCAACTTCAACTTTGTTTTTTAAAATAACTATTCCTACTTGAGGCATTTTCTTCCATCCATGTGATGTGGGCACGAATCCAAAACCTTCACCACCAATAACGGCATTCGCATTAATTACACATTCGTCTCCAAGTGTTGATCCAGAATGAATAACACTATTTGCGTGAATTAAATTTTTAGCACCAATTATTACATTTTTATAGATAACAACGCCGGCATGAATAACTGTCCCAGCTCCAATTTCTGTATTATCTCCAACATAAGCATTAGCTCCAATTGAAACGCTGGAGCCAATTCTTACATTTTCTCCGATGACAGCACTTTTATGGATACCTTCTCTTTCTATTTCAGAAGGATAAAGAAACTCTAGTGTTTCAGCAAAAGCAATCTTTGGCTCTTTAAGTAGTATCCAATCAACTGAAATCTTCTTTGCTATTTCAACAATATAATTATCATTTGCTGGTAATAATAAAGCAGATGCTTTCGATTTTTTGATGAGATTCCTAAGATTTAATGGACTATTATTATCTAGAAAACTTATGTCATTTCCCTTGGCTTTTTCTAAAGAAGCTGCAGACATGATAACTGGATTGTTTGCTATCTTATAGTCAATGACACTAGATTGACCTAGCTTCAGTTTTTCGACAATTTCATTGAATTGCATGATTTGAGTTGATTGGGGAAGTGAAAATTAATATGTTGTCTGAGTTATTCACTTGTTAGAACAAGAACATCGCGATGAATAACTAGGGGAGATCCTGTTGTGTCGGATCTTGAATTAATTCCTATCTTTATAGCATCACTGCTCATTGAGCAAATTCCTTTAGCAATTTGTTCTCCTTCGGTGTTAATAACTTTTATAGGTTGATTAGCTATAAAATTACCACTAACTTTCTTCACGCCAACTAACAATAGTGAAGCACCTTTGTTTTTGATAGCTTCACTGGCACCATCATCTAACTGTATTTCTCCAACTGGTTTAATTGCATGAGCCAACCAACTTTTTCTATTCCCTATGGGCTTGGGATGAGGGTGGAAAACAGTTCCTATCTTTTTTCCATCAAGTAAATCTCCTAATGTTTTAGGAGCTCTACCATCGGCTAATTGAACTTTTATACCACTTTCAGTGGCTATCTTTGCGGCAGTTAGTTTTGTTTTTATTCCTCCAGTCCCCCAAGAAGTTTGTTCATTTGCTAGTTCTAATTTATTTAATTCTTTTGAATTATTAATATCTTTAATTGGCTTAGCTTTAATGTTAGTTTTGGGATCAGAAGAATATAGATGGTCGATATCAGTTAATAATATTAGTTGATCAGCAGATATAGCTGTTGCAACTAATGCAGATAAAGTATCATTATCACCATACTTTAACTCTTCATCTGAGGTTATATCATTTTCATTGACTATTGGTATAACATCCCATTCGATCAATCTTTTTAATGTTTGCGAAGCTGAGTTATAACTATTTCTTGAGCCCAATTCTGACCTAGTTAATAATATTTGTGCAACTTTATATCCAAAACTGATCATGGCTTTTTCATACAAAGCCATTAAATGAAGTTGGCCTATTGAGGCAGAGGCTTGAAGAGATATTATTTCTTTCGGTCTTGTCTTGAAGCCCATTTTATGACATCCAAGGCCTACTGCTCCACTAGATACTAATATAATTTTATCGCCATTTCTTTGGGCTTTTGAGATGTATGAACAATAATTATTAATGATATCAAAAGTTGTGTATTTATCTGTTCCTCTTAAAATGCTTGTACCAATCTTGATTACAAAAGTTGTCATAAAAAGTCTCCAGTTATAAGTCTTGCAATGTATCTTTCTATGGATTGAAATTTATTTCTTTCAATTTTTTCTCCATAATAATCTACTGAATCTACCAATATTGTATACATTCCTAATCTATTGCCCACAAGAATATCAGTAAAAACTCTATCTCCAATTATTGCTACTTCATGCGCGGAATAAGGAATTTTATCTAGGATCTTCTTTAACTTCCTTTTACTTGGTTTGCCACCAGAGTATGTAAATTCTAAATCTAATTCATCAGCAATCAATTTTATTCTTCTTTTAGATGGATTGTTGCTGAATAAGTAGGTATAAAAGTATTTTTTTGAATTAACAATCCAATTTTTTATATCATTTGATAGTACTGGCTTGTTCCCAGAAGTTAATGTTCCGTCTACATCAATTATTAATGCTTTAAGATTTTTCGATAATAAATCATTTATCGAGATCTTTGAAATTTTATCGTTTACCTTCCAACGTGGAATAAGTAATTCTTTTATGTTTATTCTGATAATCCCCTTCCCTCAAGTTCAGCTTCAATTCCTGATTGTATCTTGTCAAACTCATCACCTTCAACAAGCTTTACTTCACCAGCTTCTATTTTTCCGACTATGAAGAAAGGGTCAAGCGGAATGTATAGACCATAATCATTATTATCAACTCTAAAATTTACAAGAAGTTCGTAAGTCTCTGACTCGTCATCAATGTCTTCTTCTTCAATTTCTTCTGGTTCGGGTTCATCTAATTCACCTGAAACTGTAAGGGTGATGGCTGAGCGAACAAGTCTAAGATCATGTTCTTGAAGGACTACATCAGCTACTTCAAGTATTGGCTCATTCTTTTCAATTGTCTCTATTAGCTTTGGATCTTGATCTTCAATTAATTGAAACAGAGATACAGGCGTATCTACTGGTGTTAAAAGGGCATATTCATTACCTTCGAAAGGTACTACTTGTTCAAGAAAACATAGTAGGTCTGACCCTTGAGAATCTTTAACTAAAAGAGTAGGTACTTCGTCGTTTTTATTTGTTGATGACATAGTTAAGCTTTTATTAGTCAGTCTTTGGTTTTATTTGATTATGTTTTCACATCATATGCATAATTTAATTTGAGTCATCCAGATCAGGTCCCTCAATAAGCCATTGTTGTAAAAGTATAGCGGCGGCTGCACTATCTATTTTTCCAGTCTTGTCATTTTTTAAAGAGAATTTCTCTTTAGCCTCGATTGTTGAGCAATGTTCATTGATAAAAGCCAAAGGAAGTTTTAAACATTTCGCTAATTTAAATCCATATCTTTTACATCGAGTAGATTGATTAGTCTCCTTGCCATACATGTCAAGAGGATTTCCTATGATGAGTCCTTCAACTTTTCGTTTAAAACATATTTTCCCAAATTCTTTTAAATCTTTCTCAAAACTATTTCTAAAAATTGCAGGGAGATGAGTTATGGATATTCCTAGAGGATCACAACCTGCAATACCAATTCTCTTTTCTCCAATATCAAGACTTAAAACTGAACAGGGTTTTGGCTGAATCATTTGTTTTTTCCAATTTGAATAGTTGAAGGTAGTTCCGGTTGTTGCTGTAAATTTCCTACAATATTAGTTAATAGTTCAGTTTCGATGGATTTTAATTTATATCCATTGTTCCTTTTCCAAACACTTCTTCCTAGAAGAACTCTCTCTTCTATTATTTCCCAGTTACTTTTATTTAAAAATTCATTCAACTTGTTATCCTCACTTGTCGTTTCTATATAACAATTCTTTTTACCAGCTTTGATATTATTAATTGTTTGTGGAATATAATTATTTAGTCGTTCATCCCATGCTAATCCTCTTATTAGCTCGAGTGTAAAATTATATTGGGGGCAAACAGATGGAATTAAACCTGCGATAATACTATTTTCTTTTGATTTAATAACACCAGTTAGTGTATTTCTTTTTTCATAGATATCATGCCATTGCCTATCAAAAATTGACCTAAAGTTAATTGACTCCCTTGCTTGCTCAAGTCTCCAAATCTGCTGGCTATTTTCTTCATTTAATTTTTCCCAGATAAAATTATCTTTATATTCTTTCTGTCTAAATTTAATACCCTCTTTTCTTTTCCAATACTTTATTATTCTAAGCGGTTGAAAACCAGATTGTCTTATTACTGATAAGTTTTGATTATCATTTGTATTTATAGAAATTAAAAAACTTTTGGTATTAATATTACTTTCATAAAGAACTTTTCTTAATAAACTCTCCAACAAATTATAACGACTAAAGGATATTGATTCTCCTATAAAGATTGGTTCTGATATTGACCAGCAAGTTCCTCTACGGTTTACTGGAGTAGCTAAAATATATGCAATTATATTATCTCTTTCTACTGCTACTAAACATGTTGAGTTTCGAGTAGGAATCAAATTAGTAAAACTTGACTCTAATGAAGAAAACCATTTTTTGCATAATAAAATTTGAAATATACCAAGGTATTTAGAATTATTTTCAGCTCTCAGCATCGACAAATGTTTGAGCTTTAGTGGCTCAATTATTAAATCTGAAGGTAATGCCTCATTATTTATCATTTTATCATTTTATTATATTTTTAACTTTCATGCGACTTTTAACTTAGTTCATCTGATCTTATGAGTACTAATGGTGTTTGTTGGTTTGCATTACCTGCTGGATTTGATGTTAAAGCTCTTTTTATTATTTCAGCATTATTAACATTACTTGTTGATAGAACTTTAACTCTCCCTAGATCATTTACATCTACAACAGCTACATCAATGTTTAGTTTTTTAGCGACTTCAATACAAAAAGTTTGAGTATCTTTAGGCCCTAAAACTATACTTTTATCATAGGGTGGCGTAGTACCAGTAATATCGTCAATCAATCTTGCTTGTTCACCTGCTAAGCGGTAAAATATACCTTTTACTCCAAATAATTTAAATATTCCTCCTATTAACCATGAAATTATTACACGTGTTGGACCAGAAATATTTATTAGGGTTTGCATTCCGGGAGCAGTGGCTAAACTACTAGTTGGATGAAATCCTTTGCAAATTAATCTTGAAATTAGACTTGCATTAATGTTTCTATAATCTATATATCTTCCTTGCATTATTGCTAAAGGAGACTCTCCAATTGTAAGAATATCTGTAGGCCTACAATTTAGTGGCATATAAGTTTTTAATATATCAATTGGATCATCTAAGGTTCCAAGAATATGGGTTTTAATTGGTTCTATTAATTTATTATTATAGGAATCATCTTTAGGTAAATCTAAAAAATAAGGTAATACAAACCCATCGTACCTTTTGTAAGAACCGAATGGTCCGTAATTACCCCATTCTATATCTAGCCACAAACATTTAATCTTATCTATAGCTGTATTTTTAATCTCATATTCAATTTCAATTTCGACAAATGTCGACTTTTTTGCCTTTAAGATGTATGCAGACCAATAATCATTTTTTTGTTCTTCTTCATCTGGATGAAGTGGTTTGATTTTTGTATTAATCTTTATTATCTCGTTTGTAGATATACCAATTAACTGAGGATTAACAGTAAAAGAAGGAATCATAACTTCCATTCTCTTCTTTGAATTTTTAATTTCAACCAAAGTAATATATTTATGATTAGAATCTAGTCTGATTTTTTTAAATTCTTTGGGTTTAAGAATTAATGGCGAATTTTGATTAAAATAATGACTTATTTCAATCAAAAAAAATATAGATATTATGAGAAGAAAAGAACTTAATAACATTTTTTAAAGAAAATATTTGATAATTTAATTAAAAATATAGAGTGACTTTATTACATTTTTAGCTGCCTCTAGGTTTAGTATAACCATCTTTAGATGGCTCACTATTGTATTCGTTAAAGCTTTTGACTGTTAGATCGAAATCAGGTTTCTTGAGACCTGTCCCTTTGGTTATTGCATCATTAATATCATCGAATGATACTTGCCCTTCTTCATCTAGGAGAACATTACCTTTTCCGTCAATAATCACTGTCTGTGGTATCTTTCCATGCCAGTAATAGCCTGGGTCCTTAAAAGTTTTCGTGTCATCATTATCTAATTCATCAATTGATAGAGGAATTAAATCAACAGATGAGCTCCACAATAACTTAATACCTGAAACTACAGGTGCATATTGTTTACTAGTAGAACTATCATCTAGATAGAAAACTAAAACACTTGTTCTTTCGTTCTTTAATGACTCTGATAATGTGCTTTGTGGTGGAACTAATGATCCGTTGCCGGCATAGATTGGGTATATATTTCCATCATAACTATCAGTATCTCTTGCCGAATATACTGGTTTAACAAATAGAAAAGTAAGTATAAGTAGTGAGGAGAATATTTTTAACAAAATAAATGTAAAGTACTAATTTTTTAAATTATAAAGTCTTAAAGCTGATCTCGCTATATTTATTAATAAATTATCCCTTTGATAGGTTTCTCCCCATACCTTGAGCGATACCTCTGCCAATTAATCCTATAGATCTTCCAACAACTTTTGTGAGAATTAGTACTATTAAATCACCTAAGTATTGAATTATTGCCTGTACTTGTGGAGCCAAAGCATCTCTTAACTCTATGACAAATGCTATTTGTCTTTGAGCCCAGTCTAATTTCTTTAATTCATCATCTCTAGGCTCAAGGATGATAATCTTTTCAATTTTATTGTTTTTTACTGTATAATATAACCTTTTACTTTCGTACAATCTAACTGGCTTTTTGAATAGATTTTGAAGTTGACTACTTGTATTTATGTGATTTCTTTTTCGTTCTAGTTCCCTTGTTGAAAATAATTCTTTGTTTAGAAAGTATTTACGTAATTCTGGCCATTCAGAACATGAAGATATAATCTCTTCACTAACTATTTCAGCAGTCCTGAATATCCAATTTAGAATAAATGTTTCTAATTGAATAACAGATCTAGGATCTTCTATTGATAAATATTCTCCATCGATGAGAATCGGCTTGTTATTTAATATTGGATCTATTATTAAGGAAATTGAAGGTAGTTCATCATCAAGTGTTCCAAGCTCTGCATTATGTACTAAAAACTCTGAAATAAAAACGTCAATACCATTCTTTTGCAAACTATCATATGAATCTATGAAGTTGCGTAATGTATTAGCGCGTAATTCAGTAGTAATTGATTGTAAAATATTATCAAACTCTTTTTCTTGATTATTACTTGAATCAAGTTTGTTGATAATAATTGAAAATTCTTGCAGAAGAGTTTTCAAGAGATTAATTCGTTTGTTTTTATTTAATGAATAAAGAGCTGCTAATTCATCAGTAGAATTTAATATGTCATATTGAATTCTATCCTTTACTCTTTTATAAATCACATTCCACAATTCATTAGTTGAAGTATTCCTTATTGTTATGTCAGTACTATATTTGTTGATTAGATTTATATTGCGAGTATCTTTAATTGGTGACTCTATTAATACCTCTAGCGGCCCCCATAACCAGATAATTAATCTCTTTGCTGTTAATAGTTCTCTTCTCCTACCTAGTAATATAAAAAGATAAAATGTATTTATTGATTTCTTACCTATCATGTGATCTATCTTATGTAGATCTTTATTTATTTGTGATAAACCACTAGTTAGTAACCAATGTCCTAATCCATATGAATTATGAATTGAGCTGGTATTGTAATTTGTTTCATTATTAATTTTAAATACTCTGCCGCCCCCAAGCAAAATATTTATTGTATCTCTTAAAAGTTCAACAGTAGGATCTTGAATAACTCCTTCACTGCCAAAGGTCATCAAATCGGCAGAGGATAATTTAATGCTCTTTGGTATTACAATTAAAATAGGAGCTTGATCCCATCTTTCTTTAAGCTTAAGAATTTCTAGTTTTATTGGGTTTGAGAGTTCTACTTCTTCAAGGCAAAATAGAATAAGTTTGGGTAACCCATTTATATCTTTTTTGTTTAGGATTATTTCTAGATTATTATCCTGTGATGTTAGCTGCAAAGCCAATGACTCGCCCAATAGTGAAGGCGCTATCATTAAAATTTGTTTTGTTCTTTCTTCTATCAAGTTGAATTCTAGAACCTATCCTATTTAAGATAACTTGATTTAAAAATACTTCCAGCCCTATCCCATAAATTCAAAAGGACCAATAATATTTTATAAATGTTAGGCAAGAAATGTATCTTTATCATTAAATGAATCTTGAATAAGAAGATTTTTTAGAGTTAATATCGCTTCTTTTAAATCTATTGAGCCGTCATATAGTGCTCTGCCTACGATTATTCCTTTAATACCTTCATTCTCCAAATCAGCTAGGGAAATTAAATCAGCTATTGAGCCGATCCCTCCTGAAGCAATTACTGGATTAATACTTATCTCGGCTATCTCTCTCAAGGCTTGAACATTAGGTCCTTTCAGTGTGCCATCAGTTGCAATGTCAGTTGATATAATTGCGGCCAATTCGAGATCGTTAAGTTGTTTAGCTAAATCCAGAGATGATATTTTGCTTTGTTTTAACCAACCTCGAGTAGCTACCATTCCTTCTTTGGCATCAATACCTACTGCAACTCTTTGGGGATATTCTTTAGATAGATCTTTAACTAATTCCGGTTTCTCTATCGCAATTGTCCCTAAAATAATTCTGTCTATTCCAATATCGAATAATTCTTTTGCACGATCAATGCTCCTAATTCCACCACCAAGTTGAATGGGTATTGTAATGGATTTTTTTATTTCTTTTATTGTTAGATCATTTATGGGTTCACCAGTCTTAGCCCCATCAAGATCTACAAGATGTAGTCTTTTTGCTCCCTGGCTTTCCCAAATCTGAGCTTGTTTTACAGGATCACTATTGAACTTAGTAACTTTATTGTAATTTCCTTGATTTAATCGAACACATTTTCCATTCAGTAGATCTATTGCAGGTATGACTTCCATCAAAAAAAAAATTATTACTATTCATCTAACATCATTTATGTGGCTCTAGGAGATTATCTATAGGCTTTAATATAATTTTTTTAATAAAGTATCTTGAAAGTTCTTTTTTACGGCGGAACAAGGTTTGTAGGAAAAGCTCTTGTCTCGAGCTTGCTATCAAAAGGACATGAGATATTTGTTTTTACACGTGGAAAATTACCAGTACCAAAAAATATAACTCACCTAAAGGGAGACAGGTTAAATGATGATGATCTAAAAAAACTATCTAAGCATTCATTTGATCTTATTGTTGATAGCTCTGGACGCAAGTTGGAAGATACCCAAAGACTTCTTAAATTCTCAGGTCTTCCTGGTTTTAGATTTATCTATATCAGTTCTGCAGGCATATATGAAAACACACAATTATTTCCTGTTAGTGAAGAGAGTCCAATAGATCTTGAAAGTCGTCATATAGGTAAAGCAAAAACAGAGTCATGGCTCAAGGCTGAAGGTATTCCTTTTACAAGTTTTCGTCCAACATATATTTATGGCCCAGGCAACTACAATCCTATTGAAAAATGGTTTTTTGACCGTATAACTAATGGCAGATCTATCCCTGTACCTTTTGATGGTCAAACCATCACGCAATTAGGACATGTCTCTGATTTGGCCCAGGCCATTTCAAAATCTCTTGAAAATGATAAAGCGATTAATCAAATTTATAATTGTTCAGGAAGTAAAGCAGTCACTTTTAAAGGTTTAATTGAAACAGCAATTTTAGCTACTGGAAATAAACTGACTGATTTTAATTTACGTTCTTTTGATCCTTCAAAACTTGATCCTAAGGCAAGAAAACTTTTCCCTTTAAGGTTAACTAATTTCTATACTGACACTTCGAAAATAGAAAAGGATTTATCTTGGAAACCCAAATTCGATTTGTTAAATGGTTTAATTGATAGCTATAAGAATGATTATCTTTTAGCTAATCATGAACAAGTTGATTTTAGTTCCGATGATCTTCTTTTTGATTGAATAGATATTTTATTGCAGAACTTAAGGTGAGAAATAATGCTATCCAAAATAATATATAGCCTATTTTATTAACAATATAAATGGTATAAATTGTACCCCAATTTGTTGGCCATAATAAGAGAATTATACTGGCAAATTGAAATGTAGTTTTATATTTACCCTGAATCGAGGCAGGACCGCCTGATGTTTTATCAGATCGCCAACTTGTTATCAAGAGTTCTCTCGATATTATTAACCAGATAGCCCATAAGGGTACTAGATTTTCATAGACAAGCCAAATCATTGGACCAATAAGAAGTATCTTATCTGCTAGAGGATCTAACTTTGCACCAAAAACAGACTTATGATCATATTTACGTGCAAAATAACCATCAAGAAAATCAGTAAGAGCCGCTATCAAGATTAGAAAAATAAAAATATCATTATTACCATTCCTCAGCGAAATAATTATTGGTAATCCAAGCAATATCCTTGAAATTGTAAGTCCATTTATAATCTTAGGCCAAATAATAAATTTTTTTGAATTGATAATTTTCTTGTTCATTTTATGTGGTAAATTTTTTTTAAAATCCTTAAGTATAGTCGATATATAACCTATTATATTACACTAAGAATTAGTAGAGTAAAACCATGACTTCATTTCTCATTCTCATGTTTTTCTTATCATTGGTGGCAATGGCATTTATCATAAGGAAATTAGATCAAGAATAACTTAAAATTTCAACTACTAATAATATTAATATTATGGAACATTTTTTTTATAATTTTTCTACAGGAGTAGATGTTTACAATTCATTAAATGAGTTGCACAAGCAACATAATTCTACAGCATTTTTAATAAGTGCTGTAGGTGATCTTTCAAAAGTATCATTAAAATGCCCTTTAAATGATAAACCGGTAATTTTAGAAAAGAAATTAGAGATAATAACTTTAAGTGGTTATATAATGTCAACCGAATCTCATCTTCACATAAGTGTATCAGATGAAAATTGCAGTGTATTTGGAGGTCATCTTCATTCTGGAACAATGGTTCTAAAATCATTGGATATATTGATTGGGGTTATTCCTAATATTAAAAAGACATCATTTGTTAGTTCTAAACCTAATCCTGCAAACGTTGATATATATATTCTTCCTGATTGCCCTTGGTCAAAAAGAGCTCTTAAACTTCTTGAATCTTTTAATATAAAATATAATTCTTATCTAATTACTAATGATGAAGAATTTAAAAAAATCAGTAATAAATCTTCTATATCTACTTTTCCACAAATTTTTATAAACAATCGTTTTATAGGTGGTTATTCTGAACTTTCAAATTTATCTGTTAATGGTGATTTGATTAAGCTTATTTATTAATTATATATTTCGAAATAATTTGCATTGATATTCTTTATTAGTATGTAAATAAAAAAATTCTCCCTTTTCGATATTTGAATAAAATATCAATTAAATTTCTAACTATTAATATATATTATATCTATTAATAGTTAGATGTTTTTTTGCTCATATTTATAGATTTATTAATTATTTTTATTAGATTTATTATTTATTGAAAAATATAATTTATGGATGATCTTTTATCTATTAAACCTTTACGTGATGAAGATATCGATTTTGTTACTGAAATTTCAAGAAAAGAAGGTTTTGCTCCAGGAGTTGGTGATTTGGTTATATATCAAAATACAGACAAACAAGGACTTTGGGTCGGTTGGTTGAATGATATTCCTATTGGATGCATAGCAGGTGTTCGATATAATCAATATTACGGATTTCTTGGATTGTTTTTAGTAATTGAGAAGTATAGAGGTAGAGGGTTTGGCCTTCAGCTTTGGAAAAAGGCTTTAAGTCATTTATGTGATTTACCTTGTATTGGTCTAGAGGCAGCTCCAGAGAGAATTAACGATTACTCAAAGTGGGGATTTACTATTTCTTCGAAAACAACTAGATGGCAATGGATGGGCGATGGAAAATTGCTTGAGGAAAACTCTTTGAATGATTATTTAGATGATTTCAGCTTTGTTGAAGGCTCCTCAATTCCTCAAGATGCAGTAGAAAGATTTGACGAAAAGAGAGAAACAACACCTAGACCTCATTTTTTATCGGATTGGCTGACTCATCCAGCTGGAAAGGTAATAGCAATTATTGATAAAGAAAACCGATGTCATGGCTTTGGGCGAATAAGACCATGTCTTTTACAAAACGGAGATGGATGGAGAATTGGCCCTTTAATGGCTGACACACCAAAGCTTTTAAAAATTTTATTGAAGAAATTAATTGAGTGCCATCCTGGATTGATAATTATCGACGCTCCTGGCCTTAATAAGTCAGCTTCTGTAGTTTTTAAAAAATTAGGTTTCACATCAGAATCTGAAACTTTCAGGATGTATAGAGGTTCACAACCTCCGGTTTCTATGAATGATGTATATGGGTTGGCTTGCTTGGAATTGGGTTAAGACTTTCTTTTTCATGCATTGGAATTTAATTTTCCTCTATGAATTTGTTTTTCTTCATTCAATTTAGTTTCTAATTGATCAATAAGTGTCGTAACTAATGATTGGAATTCTGGTTGGCATCCTCTAAATGCAGCTTTATGTCTTATTGATTCGTTTCTTGTTCTTAAATCAGTAAGCATTAGCTGCAACGCGTCAATTTTAGCGTTGGTATTCATAGTCAATTTAAGTTTATACAGTCAAATACTAAACGTATTTATTGCCTTACTCAGATTTGTTTTCGGATTCTCTTCGCTACTAGTAATCTCGATGATTTTTTCGATCGAATCTTTTGTTTTTAAAGCTTCTATGCAGGCTTTTGCAACCAGTCTTCTGGGGATCGAGCCTTCTTCTTGCGTTTTTTCACCAGAATACAAAATGTTCTGATTTTTTAAATTAGTCTCATTCTCATTCAAACCTCCAGGACGTATGACAGTCCAATCTAGACCACTTTTTTGCAGAGATCTCTCACCTAATCTTTTCCACATAAGTATAAGACCAAATAAATTTAGAGGGTGTATCAATTTCCCAGCACAAAGTGAACTAACAAGAACAACCCTATTTAACTTTTGTCTCTTACAGCTTTCAATTTGTTTTTTTATATTTAAATAATCCACTTTTGCTGGACCTGTTAAATCGATAGATGGCCTCGCACCTGTCGCTATAACTAGGCTCTCACAACCTTGTAATGCATAATCAAGTGTGGTTCCATTAGTGTCTGACAAAACATACCTTTCACAACATTTTATAGAGTCAGGAATTTCAGACTGTGATCTAACTATCAATCTCACCTCGTATCCAGCTGATTTTGCTTCCTCTGCTACTCGAAAGCCTGTTTTCCCAGAAGCTCCTGTTATGGCTAATTTCATTCGAATTAAATTCCTTTGATATGTTTCTAGCAAGAAATAGTCCTTTTTGTTGAGATAGTAAAATTAATAGATAATTATTAAGCCTTTATACAAATAATTGGTTTCTTTCGATTAGGGTAAAGTTCCTTACATAAGTTACAGATTGTACCGTTACATCCTCTCGCTGAGCAATATTCTCTTCCGTAAAAAATAATTTGTAGATGTAACTTATTCCAAAGATTTTTTGGAAATAATCTTTTTAGATCTTTTTCCGTTTGGATTACATTCTTGCCTGAAGTTAATCTCCATCTCTGAGCTAATCTATGTATATGGGTATCGACAGGAAATGATGGAACACCAAAGACTTGAGACATAACAACACTTGCTGTCTTATGACCAACGCCAGGAAGTGATTCAAGTTCCTTAAATGAATTTGGAACTATGTTATTGAATTTCTCATGAATAATCTTTGATAATTTATAAGTATTTTTTGCTTTTGTTTTTGCAAGTCCAAGTTGTTTTATGTAATTATATATTTTTTGCTCACCTAATTTATACATTTTTTCAGCTGAGGGAGCAACCTTGAAAAGTTCTTTAGTTAATTCATTAACTTTCTTATCCGTAGATTGTGCACTTAGTACAACTGCTACGAGCAACGTGAAACCATTTTGATGATCTAATGGTATCGGTGTCTCAGGATATATTTCTTCAAGCCTCTTAATTATTATTTTTACCCTTTCATCTTTTTTCATTTCAGTATGAATATCATTTTTTCTAAAGTTACCTAATAAAATCCTTTGGCTTGAAGCTAGAGACTTACATGAGAAAGTATTGGTATCATTTTATACGAGAGCCTGTGATTTTTGCTCATGGTTTTTTGGTTTTTGTGGTTAGTTTGTTTTTTTATTGATTTCTAGTGAATAGAATAAACAAAAATAGTTTTGGTGAATACTGAACTAGAAATTCAAAATTTATGGCATGAGTTTAAACCTAGTAAAAATAATAATTGGGTTTTAAAAGATATTAATTTCTCTCTAAGACCCGGAGAATTAGTTGGGTTGTTAGGTCCTTCGGGTTGTGGGAAAACTACTCTTCTAAGATTGATAGCAGGTTTTGAAAAGCCTAAACGCGGATTAATAAAAAAAAACGGGCAAATAATCTCAAATAATCATCATCTTCTCTCTCCTGAGAGAAGAAAAATAGGGATGGTTTTTCAAGACTATGCTCTTTTCCCTCATTTAAATGTTTGGGACAATGTTTGTTTTGGTATAAATCACAAAGAAGAATCTATAAAAAGAGCAAACTGGCTATTAAATTTATTGGATATTTATGAGTTTAAAAATAGATTTCCTCACGAACTTTCTGGGGGACAGAGTCAAAGAGTGGCATTAGCTCGTGCCCTGGCACCTGGTACATCCTTGGTTTTGTTGGATGAACCCTTTTGTTCTTTAGATGTTGAAGTTAGATCTAGATTAAGGTCTGAACTATCTTCTGTTTTAAAATCCTGTTCGGCATCTGCAATTTTGGTAACTCATGATCCTCATGAAGCATTAGCTATTTGTGATCGAGTGGCTGTATTAAGAAAGGGGGAAATTCAGCAATACGCAACTCCTTTTGATATGGTTTCAAGCCCATCCAATGATTTTGTAGGTCAATTTGTGCTTCAAAAAAATATTTTGCCTATTAGATACATTAAAGATTCTTATTCAACATGTATTGGTAAATTAAATTTTCCTAGCGATACATTTATATCATCAAAATCTGTTTGTATGTTTGACAAAAATGCTATTCGTATTAAAGCTTGTGCAAATGATCTCTTTACAGTCATTTCAAAAGAATATCGCATTGATCATTATGTTTATACTGTAATAAGTGATGGGGTAAAGTTAAGATCGGAGATGAGCTTGGATACACATTTATCTATTGGAGATACATGTAAGGTTGAAACAATTAATGAAAAAAACTTTTTTGTTCTACCAGAAAATATCAAATCTACTTTCTAAATACTTTAAAGGAATCATTATATTAAAATTATACTTTTAGGCGCAAATGAGATTCATTATCAAATAAATAAATTTAAAAATTTAAGTTAATAACAACAATATGATACGAGAGGAGTTATCATTTGATTGAACAAAAATTAGTTTTTGCGTTCTTTGGCCTAGCTTTTTTGTTATGCAATCAACTACATCCAATTCAATAGGTCTTAACGTGGGTCCTTCAGGCCGTGCAATTGCACAGCCCATGGATGTTGATCTTCTTGACGCTCTTTATCAACATACTTCTCTTGAAAGGGTTTCAAGCGCACAATATTTAGCTATGTCCCTTTGGTTCCTAGAAAGAGAACTAAGAGGATTTTCCTCGTTTTTCAAGAAAGAGTCTTTATCTGAACAAGAGCATGGATTTAACTTCGCTAAATATATGATTGCTCGAGGTCAAACTGTTGAACTCGAAGAAGTAACTAAGCCAATACAAGAATGGAAGACGGTCCTGGAATTAGTTACTTTATCTTTTCAAATGGAGGCTGACGTAACAACCTCTGTTCAGCAGCTCTATTCATTGGCAGAAAGATCAAATGATACTCGTACTACGGTATTCCTTGACCCTGTTATAGACGAACAAATTAAATCTGAAGATGAAATGGCTTACTTACTCGGTAAAGTTAAATTTGCTAATAATGATCCCTCCGCATTATTCATTATTGATAATGAATTAAATATAAATTAATTTTATCTTTTGTTAAAATTATATTTGTTTAAAAGAATTAGATCTTTTAGTTAATTCTAATAAAAACTCTAAAGATAAATCCTGAGAATTTCTATTGAACATGCTTTCAGATATGGTTAATATTTTTAGTCTATGTTCATTTAGCTTATCTAGCTCTAGCTTTAATCTTTTTGATAGAGACTTGTTATGACAAGTCTCTAGAGAGCTATTGATGTTTTTGGATCTTGTCTTTATAAATTCTATCTCTTTGCAGAGTGAAAATACAATAGATTCGGAATAGGAAATTAGATTTTGATTCATTATTTTTTACATCGTTAATGGTGATGACTCAATGAACTCCGGTGCAAGACTGAGAGTTGGATCACCTGATGGTGCTTTAAGTAAATCCGCTGTTCTCAGCCTTGAAATCAAACGAGTAGAAGTAACCCTTGTAGATCCAATTAACTCTCCAATTCTTTCATGAGTCAGTCTGAATGGTAATTGGCACCAATCACCGCATCTTCTCCCAAGTCGGTTAACTAATAAAGCGAATAAAGCCTGTAGTCTTTGTTCAGCATTACCTAAATGTCTAATCCTAAGTAGCTGAAGTGTCCATTCGTTGACAGCGTCATAACCTACTGCCTCAACTGATGTTTCAGCATCGCTTACAAAGCAAAGAGGGGTTAAAGCTTCTACGCATACACCTTCACTGCACAGACGGTCTGTTCTTAATTGATCGCCAGACTGCAAGAAAGCCAATGTCATCCCTTCTGTTTCTTCGCAAGGGCAATAAACACGAGCAACACCATTTAAAACTTCCAAGCAGCTATCTCCTCTTCTGGAGGAAGGATCTATGAGCACCGATTGCCCCGTTGCCATTCGAACAGCTGATGAGGGAGTTTCTGCGTAGGTTCTAAAGCTCATTAAAACTTGAAGGAGCTTGATGGATTTCTAATTTACACAAAACTCTGAGCTTTTTGCAACCGATTCTCAATAGCAACAAGCTCTTGAGATTTTTTCCTGCTCTACGTATAAAAAGTCACACCAGCTGGCTATTTTTATTTCATTTTTATCTTTTGAGTTAGTTAATTGTGACATTAATGTGAGCAGGTATGTATTTTTTTCTACTAAATATTCGCATTAAAAAAGGCCCGCAAGGGGCCTTTTTGTTCACTAATGAAATTAATAAATTAGTTAATAATTAACCGTTAGTGATTTTTGCGTTTTCCATATTGTCGAACGCTTTACCTACGCGTCTGAAGTCAAATCCCATAGCTCTTAATGCATGCCAGAGATGTCCCTGAATGAAGAAGAAACCAAGATAGAAGTGAACATTCGCTAACCAAGCTCTAGCAGTATGAGCACCAGTTGCAAGTGATGCGTCGGTATCAACAAAATAAGGAGCGAAATCAAACTTGAGTTGAAGTACATCTCCAAAGAATTCTGTTGAGTAAACAGTTGTGTTTGTTGAACTCCAGAAAGCTGCAACAAGTGCACAGTAACCAACACCAGCTAGTGAGTATGAAAGAACAGCTTCTGCTGAAAGAAGTCCTTTACCTTTGAATTCTGTGTACTCACCGAATTGCTTAGTAATGATGTGGAATGCACCACCAATTATTTGGAAAAATGCTAAGAATGCGTGACCGCCCATAACATCTTCCAAACTTGTGATTTGAAGGAAATCAGCTTGGTGATTCCAAATCATTCCTAAATCTAGGTTGTAAGAAACTGTACGAGTAGCTCCTAAAGCAGTATCCCAAATACCATGATATTGAGCCCATTCAACGAATTGAATGTTTGCCAAACCTAGGAAAATAAGGTGGTGACCAAGAATAAATGTAAGTTTGTCTGGATCGTCCCACTCGAAGTCAAACTTTTTAGGACGACTTCCTTCAGGATAGTTTCCTAAATCACCGTCATATCTTGTGGAGTGAAGAATTCCACCAGCACCAAGAACACCAGAGAAAATTAGGTGAAGTACAGCAATAACTGTGCAACCATAAGGCTCAGTTATAACTCCGTTTTCGATTCCACCTATTCCAAGTTGTGCAAGGTGAGGCAAGCAGATCAAGTTTTGATTACCCATCGCAACGGATGAGTCATAACGAGCTAGCTCAAATAAAGTGAACGCACCTGCCCAGAACATCATCAAACCAGCATGGGCAGCATGCGCAGCGATGAATTTTCCGGAGCGATTGGCCGTCCCTGAATTACCCGCGTACCAGTCATAGGTAACGCTAGGATTCCCGTAGGTCTGCACGAGAAATAAACAAAGAACAGTAAGAGGATATATTTATAGGTCTGTAAGTTCCATATCCCTTCACATTGCTTATTGAAATTGTAGGTTTTGTACATATTTCACGAACATCTGCTACTAAATATGATCTTCGTGTTAAGGGAAGATTTAATCCTTAAAGTCCTTATAATCACTACGGTATTTACTTTCACATATAGTCAAAACTCAAGATCCACTGCCTGACTTTGTTATTTTGAAAACAAACCAAATGAATTAATGAATTATAAAAATGTCATTAAAGAGTTTTTTGGAAAAGAGAGAATTTTTCTCGATCAGAGAAAAACCCTAATAGTTTTGCTTGGTTCTTTTGCTGATTTTGATAGTTTTGAATACTCTCAGCAATTATCAGCTCAATCAACTAGGTTGGCCAATAATTCAGTTGATTTGATATTGATAGGCATTGGGAGCGAAAACTCTAAAGAATCTTTTTGTAAGTTCAATAAAATTGATATAAAAAATGTTTTTGCTGTACCGGATGCTGAACTCCACAAAAAACTTAATCTTAATCCTGGGTTTGTCTCGGAAATGCCAGCAATTATTAATTTATTGATTATGTGCATGGGAATAAGTTCTAGCGGTACAATCAAGGAAGTTTTAAGGGGGTATTTAGGTGACGCAAATGCAAAGAGTTTATTCGCTTTTGACGAAGATATAAATTTAGGACCTTTCTGTTTGATGAAAGGAAATATGTTTGATATTTTTTCAAAAAAACAAAATTTACGCCCTTTTGAGCTTGCAACAAGGAGACTTATGAATATGATTGAAATTCTTTTGAATTGGAATACTTATGTTCCTGATTCTGCATTCCTAACTCAAAGAGGAGCAACAATACTATTAAATGAAAATGATGAGGTTTTATATGAATTTATTTCTGAAAGTCTTTTAGGCTATGCAAGCAAAATGAGTGCACCATTATCATTTTTAGATGATATTTTGAATTAATTAAATAAACTCTTATGATTGGGAATAAATGCTTGGTTTGTGGAAGTTCTAATCTAAGAGCTGATCGTGCATTATCTGGAAGATTAGTATGCAATTCATGTGGAACCCCTTTCGGAGTTGGTAGAAGAGTAATTAATAGAAAAGGTATTTACAATAAGTTTTCATTTAATAATAAATACTCTCTTTTTATTTGTATATTAATACTTGCCTTTATTCTTGTTGTTATTTAGCTACTTAATGGGAGCATTCTCCAATATCCTTCTTGTTCTATTACTTTAATTGATATGTTAAAAAGATCACTAAGTATTTTTGTATTTATTAATTCATTAGGGCTTCCATCATTTAATATTTTACCTTCTTTTATTAGGATAACTCTATTGGTTTTAGGTAAAATAGATTCTAGATTATGTGTTACATAAACTACATTTACTGACTGGTTAATTAATTTGTTTAGGTTTAGATTCAAGATGAAATTTGATTTTATATCTAAATTACAAAATGGCTCATCTAGTACTAGTATATTAGGTTCATAAACAAGAGCTCTTGCAATTAATGCTCTTCTTTTCTGACCATCAGAAAGTGATTGGAATTCGTTAGAAATAATATTACTTAGTTCCCATTCATTTGTTAGATTTTCAATTTTAATTTTCTCTCTTTCTGAAAGTAAGTTTGAATATCTAGAATTAAAAACCCCTGAGAATCCTGAGCTGATTACATCGTACAGCTTCACTCCATTATTTACCCTTTGCTCCATTTCTTTAAATAGAAATCCTATCTTTTTTCTTAAATCCCAAATATTTATATTTTCTTTGTTAAACATTTTAAATGAACTATTATTTGAATTGATTGGATATATTGATCTGTTTAATAACTTTAGAAAAGTAGATTTACCAGATCCATTTGGTCCTAATATGAGTATATTTTCTCCATAACGAAGATTTATGTTTATATCCGATAAGATTTTATTTTGATCAATATATACATTTATATTTTTTAAGCTTGCCCAGTTTATTTCATCTTTTCGAGTTTTATCTCTCATTTATGTAACCACTAAATTTATAATCTATTTTGATTATATTAATAGCAGAATAAAACTTATTGGGAACAATAATCTAGTTAAAAGTTTGATAATTATCTTTCTATTGTTCTTTATAGCCATATTGGGATTTTCTGGAGGATATTGCATTCCTCTATCCTCATGGACTGAGTTAGTCAATGAATTAGTTGGATGTAAGTCCCATGGCTTTTCTTTATTTAATGCATTTTGAAGCCAATCCCAATAATATTGAACCATTTTATCTTCACCTAATAGTTTTACATTATCTTTTTGTATGTAACCCATCTGATCATTAAAAGTTTGGGTTTTTAAGACTAAATAATCTTCAGTAAAAATCTTATAAAATGTCCTTCTTTGTAAATGACTAAATAAAACTAGAGTTGTGAATAGTTTATTTTTAAGGAATTTTCTATAATGCCTTACAATGACTCTTGCTTTATTATTTCCTAGTGGAATATGATCAAGAACTTGAATATATCTTGTACTTTCAGGTGAGCCTTTATATATAAATATTCTGCCGGGAGGTACAAATTTTATTCTGATAAACTCATCTTGCCCATTTGTTTTATAAGAATATATACTTTCTATTTGTCTATTATCCCTTTTTATTTTTTGATTGAAACTAGTTATAGTTTCTCTGTTTACGTTTTTGTCTGGAATTGTGCCTCCATGCATCCAGAATACATGTAATATATCTAGATGATTTTCAATAATTCTTGCCCAATCTGCCTTGAAATCTACATAAACTTCTTCATATTCATATTCTAAAGATGGAAATCCGTATGAGTCAGGAAGTAGGCTGTTTATTGATGATTTTATTTCAAAGTCTTCAATGTTTGCAAGAGGAGTTCCAGTATAGTAAATGTATATATAACCTTCTTTCTCTACACATGGATATTGAAAGAGTTTTATGCTTTTTGCATAGTTATCATAATTAGAATCAATGATATGTTGACAAGTTATTCTGTCTAAATTTGTGCAGCTACCTTGTGATGAGAACCTAGCACCGTGATAAGGGCAAACAAGTTGACCATTGATTATTTCACCACCTAAAAATGATGCTCCTCTATGAGGACATACATCTTTTACACATCGAACAATACCTTCTCTATCGCGATACAAAACAAGTGGCTCGTTATAAATCGTAAAGTGATTTAGTTTTCCCTCCTTTATTGACTCGCTGCTAGAGACTGAATACCAACCTAAAAGTCCATTAGTTAATTGATTGGAAGGCTTGGGAGCAATATTCTCAATGTCTTTTACAGTTTCACTCTCATTAAAATTAGATCTAATGAGATTATTAGTCTCATATTCAAATGGTTTATTATCTTTTCCTTTTTCTTCGTTCATAACCAAGCAGATCTTTCAGTGAGATAAAGGTTTCTCATCAAAAGAGTGTTCTCCTTCTATGCTTAATACTCAAAAAAAATAGCACCTAAAGCCTTCTAGTACCGATTATATTTACATAAAAAAACTTCGAAGTTTGTTCGCCGTTAAAGGCAGCTTTATTAAGTTGTTATTGAATTTAAGCTTTTGCTTCTTCAAAGGGTTTTTGGAGAAACCTCAATACTTGATACGAACTCAGATGCTTCTTCAATATCATTGCAGAATTTACATGTACCTAGGTAGCAACCTAGGTATCTCATGAAAGAGGTTTTACCACCTGAAAGTTGATATTTATGAATAGTACCTCCTTGTGCGGTAGCTTTCACTAGTTGAGGTAAAGGAGCCATTAACAAATTCTTTTTTCATAATTTGCATTTAATATCGTTTTATAGCAATAGGTAAATTTACTAAAAAAACAAGGAAATTGAATTCTTTATGTTTATTTTATCTTCCTTCGGTCGACCTGGCGAGTTAATCTGCATATCCATCATCGTCTTCTGTATTAATTATTCTAGGTGTGTTTTTCATATGTTCATCCCAAGGATGAACATATGAATCTTTATCAGAGTAGACCTCACTTTTCAACTCTTCAATCAAAGTTTCAAATTGTTTGATAATTCTCTTGAGGTTGTCTTTCTTCATTTATTGTTTTGATTAAAATGATCCTTCTCATTATATTGAGTATCTTCTTTGTTTTATATTTTTACTCTTTTTATTCGGTTTATTAAATACAGAATTTAATAGCTTTCTCCAAATCAATTAAATATCCTATTTTAATTTGTAGTGATATTACAATAATGGGTCTAACAATTATTAATCTACAATTAGGTTTTCACAATACATAAAAACATCTAATTAGCAATTTTATAAAAAAGTTAGCATCTAAATCAAATCGGTTTGAATTAGATGCTAATCTGTCAATTATAATTAATAAGAAAATTTCCTTTCCATTTTTAAGCTGACTTCGAATGATTTATTTTTTTTCTAAAGTATAACCATAGAATATTATGAGGGTTCTTTTGACTGGCGGTTCAGGATTTATAGGTTCTCATATAGCTTTGTTGTTGTTAGAAAGAGGATTTGATGTTTTAATATTAGACTCGTTTGTAAATAGCTCATCTAATGTCATTCTTCGTATTAAAAAATATTTAGATAATAAAAAATTAAAATATAAATTAGAAACTATTAATGGTGATATTAGAGATAAACAACTACTAGATAATATTTTTCTTGATTCTATTAAAGAGAATAAACCTATAGATACTGTAGTTCATTTGGCAGGCTTGAAATCAGTATCTGAATCATTGACTAATCCTCTTCATTATTGGGATGTGAATGTACTTGGCACACTAAATCTTTTACTTACTATGAATGAATATAAATGTTACTCCTTGGTTTTTAGCAGTAGTGCAACTATTTATGGCTTGAGTGACTCTGTTCCTATGGCAGAAGATCATAAAATTGCACCAATAAATCCCTATGGAAAAACTAAAGTAGCTATTGAAAATATATTTTATGATTTATACAATTCTAATATTAATTTATGGAAAATATGTTCTTTACGTTATTTTAATCCTGTAGGAGCTCATCCTTCTGGTTTTATTGGTGAAGATCCTATTGGTATTCCAAATAATCTATTTCCTTTCTTAACTCAGGTCGCAATAGGACGACAGAAACTTTTAAATATTTATGGTGATGATTGGGATACGAGTGATGGCTCTGGTATTCGTGATTACATTCATATTATTGATTTAGCTGAAGGTCATTTAGCATCAATCGATTATTTAAATTCTAAAGAATCATGTTTAGAATTTGTTAATTTGGGTTCTGGTAAAGGATATTCTGTCTTTCAGATTATTAGACAATTCGAGTTGTCTATAGGTTGTAAGATTCCTTTTGCAATTCAAAGTAGAAGAGATGGTGATGTCGCTAAATCTTATGCGGATATTTCAAAAGCCAAGAAATTATTATCTTGGACTCCAAAAAGATCATTAGAGCAGATTTGTTTAGATGGATGGAATTGGCAAATTAAAAATCCTAATGGTTATGGATAGCTTATTCTCTCTCTATGATTTTTAATTGATCAACTTTCTTCTTGAATTCTTGAAAACTGGACAAGTGTGAATAAATAGCCTAAGTACATCAGCTTTTAAGTGAATTTGGTGAGCTCTATCTTCTTGGATTTCTTCAACGCATTAAAAAAGCCCATTAGGGCTTTTTATTTGGTGGCGGGGGGAAGATTTGAACTTCCGACCTTCGGGTTATGAGCCGAGCATAATATCAGTAAATCCATTGATATGACTGACTTGAAAAAATAGATGGGGAGATTTCTGGGGGGAGAGAAGGATTTTTTCTTTCTTTGAATTCCCAAAATCTTTCGGGTCGCTTCGATCATTCGAGTTGATTTTTAAATTTTATTTTCTTTATTCTCCTCGTTAGGATTGAGTTGGATTCACATAGCAATTGATCCACCTTCGTTGCTTTCCAAACCTTGATACTGTTCTCTTTAAGCGGATTCTTTCTCCTGTAATGAGCTCCCTCAGTGAACAAAGGATATAGTTGCTCAAGAATTCTTCGGTTGATCTTCAAATATTCGCAAAGCTCGTTTTTTGAAATCCACGGTTCTAAAGTTCTGACGACCATTCAACAACCTTTGTAGTATTCATTGCTTTTAAAGTGCATTAAAATAATTAATTAACAAGGTATAAAATATTAAATTAATATATAAACTATGTATACTATTTAATATTCAACTTGCAAGATATATCTTGCAAAATATTTACATTTTTCTTTATAAGGTCATTATTCTTTTACTCTAAAAGATATTCTTATTTGATGGTAAACACTTTTCAACCAAACCCAGTCATTTCAGTAAAGAGTGTTTTATTTTCGGCTGATTCTGCGAAACCTAGAAGAAGTTCATATCGAGTTTCGATTTCTGCATTTAAATTTCCTAGCCAATAGTTGTAACCATCTTGGTCATAGTCTCTACCGAGGACATTGACATATAAAGTCTCAACATATTTAGCATTAGAGACGTTCGCTCCATACCGTTCTTTAAATTCATCAGAGACAAGGAATGATTGTGCTACAGCCCTATCATCATTCTCTCCCGAAGTGTATTTCCCAATCCAATACTTCAATCCATCAGCATCAGGCAAACGCTTAAAGGCAGCGTTATAAAGGCGAAACATTTTTGCATCATCTGTATTTAAACCAGTGACTTGATCAAAGGTTCCTTTGATATCAAGGATGGCGCTATTTTCACGAAAGGAACTTGTTGATGCTTCTCCTGTAAATGTCAATAATGGAAGTCCTGTTATGTCGTCATAACCTGAATCAGTTTTGATTTCATATTTACCATTACCTTTGTTGTAGAACTTGTAATCACTGAAATTACCGCTATATGTCTTTACTACGTCTACTTTTGATTCTTCTACAGTTTGATCAGAGAACTTAATGTATTCGATATTTTTGAGAGTATCGGTGCCATCAGTTATTCCAGTTGTTCTTTGATCTTCTATTTGTAGTGTGTCCGTGCTACGAGAGACAGAGTAGTCGGAGAAGCTGCCCGAGAAGATAACTGTATCTGTGCCGCTGCCACCGTCGATAGAATCATCACTGGTCGTACTTTGCAAGCTGTCATTACCAGATGTTCCTGAAATGATTCCCTCTATTTCATCAACATCGGCCACTGAGATCGTGACTGTTTGATCAGAAGTATTGCTGGCTGAATCTGTTGCTCTTACAACGACGACATAGTTGTTGCCTGAATCACTATCAGTGGGAGATTCATAGTTAGGAGCAGAACTAAAAGTTAAAGCTCCGGTGGAACTGTTGATTGAGAATTTAGAAGCATCGGCACCACCATTAATAGACCAGGTAACGTTTTCATTGGCAGAAAAGGTATGAACAGCAGTTGTATTTTCATTGATGGATTTTGTGCTAGTTGAATCGCCTGCAATACCTGAAGGACCAGTGATATTAGGATCTATTTCATCAACATCGACCACTGAGATCGTGACTGTTTGATCAGAGGTATTACTAGCTGAATCTGCTGCTCGAACGACGACGACATAGTTGTTGCCTGAATCACTATCAGTGGGAGATTCATAGTTAGGAGCAGAACTAAAAGTTAAAGCTCCGGTGGAACTGTTGATTGAGAATTTAGAAGCATCGGCGCCACCATTAAGAGACCAGGTAACGGTTTCATTGGCAGAAAAGGTATGAACAGCAGTTGTATTTTCATTGATGGATTTTGTGCTGGATGAATCACCTGCACTACCAGATGGCCCACTAATATTTGGATCTATAACATCAGGAATGGATTCATCAACATCGGCCACTGAGATCGTGACTGTTTGATCAGAGGTATTACTAGCTGAATCTGCTGCTCGAACGACGACGACATAGTTGTTGCCTGAATCACTATCAGTGGGAGATTCATAGTTAGGAGCAGAACTAAAAGTTAAAGCTCCGGTGGAACTGTTGATTGAGAATTTAGAAGCATCGGCGCCACCATTAAGAGACCAGGTAACGGTTTCATTGGCAGAAAAGGTATGAACAGCAGTTGTATTTTCATTGATGGATTTTGTGCTGGATGAATCACCTGCACTACCAGAGGGACCAGTGATATTAGGATCTATTTCATCAACATCGGCCACTGAGATCGTGACTGTTTGATCAGAAGTATTGCTGGCTGAATCTGTTGCTCTTACGACAACGACATAGTTGTTGCCTGAATCACTATCAGTGGGAGATTCATAGTTAGGAGCAGAACTAAAAGTTAAAGCTCCGGTGGAACTGTTGATTGAGAATTTAGAAGCATCGGCGCCACCATTAAGAGACCAGGTAACGTTTTCATTGGCAGAAAAGGTATGAACAGCAGTTGTATTTTCATTGATGGATTTTGTGCTGGATGAATCACCTGCACTACCAGAGGGACCAGTGATATTAGGATCTATTTCATCAACATCGGCCACTGAGATCGTGACTGTTTGATCAGAGGTATTACTAGCTGAATCTGCTGCTCGAACGACGACGACATAGTTGTTGCCTGAATCACTATCAGTGGGAGATTCATAGTTAGGAGCAGAACTAAAAGTTAAAGCTCCGGTGGAACTGTTGATTGAGAATTTAGAAGCATCGGCGCCACCATTAAGAGACCAGGTAACGGTTTCATTGGCAGAAAAGGTATGAACAGCAGTTGTATTTTCATTGATGGATTTTGTGCTGGATGAATCACCTGCACTACCAGAGGGACCAGTGATATTAGGATCTATTTCATCAACATCGGCCACTGAGATCGTGACTGTTTGATCAGAAGTATTGCTGGCTGAATCTGTTGCTCTTACGACAACGACATAGTTGTTGCCTGAATCACTATCAGTGGGAGATTCATAGTTAGGAGCAGAACTAAAAGTTAAAGCTCCGGTGGAACTGTTGATTGAGAATTTAGAAGCATCGGCGCCACCATTAAGAGACCAGGTAACGTTTTCATTGGCAGAAAAGGTATGAACAGCAGTTGTATTTTCATTGATGGATTTTGTGCTGGATGAATCACCTGCACTACCAGAAGGACCGGTGACTCGTGCAGCCTCATCAATCGTTATGGTTGCGTTCCCATCTGTGATTTGTGCGGGAACTGTATCTGAATTTGAGGCAGTTATTGTAAGAGTAAAAGTTTCATTGGATTCACTAGAACTATCATTAGTTGTTGATACTGAGAATGTTTTAGATGTTTCTCCCGCAGCAAAGGAAATACTTGTATTAATGGCGGTGTAATCAGAACCAGCGGATGCTGTTCCGTTTGTTGATGTTAGCGTTATGTTCTGTGCGCTATTAGTTCCACCGGTACGACTAATTGTGATATTTCCACTATTGCCCTCTGTAATCGTTAAATCAGAAATAGAGAAATAAGAAAGTGGTATTTCTGCTATACCACTATGATTATTAGCACCACCATTTATCCATTTTCCTGCATAAGATGGAGCCCAATAATTATCTAATTCTATACCTGTTATTTGAGAAGCCCAACTTCCCTGACCAGTGCCATTGTCGTAGGGATTAGTGGGTGCCCAATTTGTCCAATTAACAGTAGAACCATCAGTCCAAAAGAAATTACCATTTGCATCATCATATAGTCCGATATATGTAAAGTGAAAATTAGGCAGACCATCATTCCTAACTACTGTTAGACCTGAATTATCTTTAAATTTTTCAATTATAAAATCATTTTCTGATTGACTGTTTATGGAAACTAAATGCCCCCCTAAGTTAATGGCATTTGATTCAGCATCATTCCATGTTGGTCCACTTACTACTAGATAATAATTGTTGTTATATATCTCACTCATTTACTCAGTGTATGTAAAAAATTTAATTTAATATTATGTATCTAGTTAATCTAGCTTGTTTATATGCCTGTTTTTAGCGATGGTGATAGATTTATATATTTTTGATGAACTCCGGGTCACTAGCCCGAAAGTTTAGAAATGAAATCCCTTTGCCTGTCTATATTTCAGACCTCCTAAACAATTTTATGGGGGTAAAACGGGTTTTCTTGCAAAATTGGATCAAGCTATAACTAGGATCTCTATTCTTCTTCTCTTTGTTTAATTACTTCCTTAAATATAATAAAATGCATTAAAAAAGCCCCTGAGGGCTTGGTTTAATTGGTGGCGGGGGGAAGATTTGAACTTCCGACCTTCGGGTTATGAGCCCGACGAGCTACCAGACTGCTCTACCCCGCGAGGTATTAAGAGCATACATCTTTATGTGACAGAAAATAATGCTTTGTTTGGGTTAGGGGATCTTTAATTCTCCCTCAATTTCTATGTAGATACCTGGCTTTTTCTGAAGAATAATTTCATCTAGTTCCTCAATTGCTGATGGAGTTATCCATTCGAGTTGTCGAAGAAGATGTATTGCCACTGCGTGCTTTGCTCTTTTTGATCCATCTTCAACCTTTATTGATAGTCCAATACCTTCCCCCAGAAGCCCAATACATTGGATACCTTCACTTCCACCTTTGCTGATAATTTGATTGTGACCTCTTTTTATTAATTCTGAATCAAAATATCCTTCTCCAGCAACAAGGTTTGGATGATTTGTCATGGCACGAGTTATTTTTTCAAATTCAGGTTGGTCAGATCTAGATAAATGAGCATATAAAACCGCCATTTGAGATAAACGCAAAAGCAATGTTGGAGCACCACAGTCATCTCTTTCGGCGATTAATTCCTCGGCTGGTATTTTAAGTAGCTCGGAAACTCTCCTGAAAATTTCTTTCTGCAGTGGATGATGTCCCATTAAATAGCTATCAAGATCCCAGTTCATTTTTTTGCAGGTTGCTAGAAATGCTGAATGCTTTCCTGAGCAATTATGTTGGAGTTTGCTTTCTCTATTTTTAGGGGTTGGGCATTTGAGCTCCTTTATATCTATATCTGCATTCCAAAGGAGCTTGAATGCTGTTCTCGCTTGAATTGATGATCCACTATGTGAACCACATGCCAGGGCTAATGTCTTATTGTCTAAATTATATTTTTCCGCAGCACCACTTGTAAGGAAAGGCAATGCTTGGAATGGTTTTAATGCTGATCGTATGAATGTTTCATATTCAGATGATCCTGCTTGCATTAATTTCCTTCCTTTTGTATCACATATTGAAGCATGGGCTCTATGAATGGATTCAACACTTGAACCTCTTTTTACTAGAACCTTTAAATAATTCTTGCCTTGATTTGAAAAATTGTTTTGTAGATTCATGTATTAATTCATCCCTGAAAGTATAAATAAAAATGAAGATATAATAACTAAAATCAATGCTATTATCATTACTTGTAAATGATTTAAAATTGGTTTGATTTGGTGTTGAGCTATAAGTAAATCTTTTGCTCTCCAATCAATTGGCTTTTCCCAAGTCTGTCCATCATACCAACCAGATTCTTCGTATTCAATGTTTTCAGAATTAAGGCGTTTATAGATATATTGCCAGCTTAACCATTGCCTAATTAGTAATAATATAGGAAAAGCAATAGATGAAGTAAGGCTTGTAATTAAAAGTTCAAAAATATTGTTTTTGAGGTAATCACTTCCATAACATATTGTTAAACTTAATGGTGTAATCAATACCCAGCTAAATGTTAACTTTCTGTAGAAAATATTTCTTTCTAAAAAAGGCCAGGAGATTATCCAAGAATTCCTAATGTTATTAAATTCATTTAATGGCCTCTGGTTTAGAGGCACAGGGCATATTTGGTTATTCATCAATTAATGCTATTAATTTATTATTTATAAAATTATGAATAATACCATTGCTCCAGAATGATTCTAAATCGTAGAATTTTCTTTCGTTTGGTTGAAAAACATTAATTATTAGATCTCCATAATCTAATAATGCCCATTTCGCCTCATTTATTCCTTCCTTTCGAAGAGGAAGTAGATCTGCTTCCTGTTTCATTGTCTTTTCTACATTATTAACTATTGCCCTTACTTGAACATCTGAAAGTCCTTCAGTAATTAATATCCAATCAGCTATGCTTGACACTTCATCAACTTTTAAAAGTTTTATATCACCAGCTTTTATATCATCGCAAGCAATTGCAGCTAGTTCAACTAACCTACTACTATCCATAAACATTTTCACTCGTAACTGATTTTTGGGATCCCTCTTGAGATGCCATTTCTGCGCGAGCTTTTTCAGCACTCTTTCTTAGTGCTTCTAATCTATCTTCATAGAATGTTCGCTTTTTTTTCTTTCTAGATTTTTCAACTAAATCCTTTAATGCACCGCCAAGGCTCTTATAAGCATTTGGAACGCTATATCCAAATCTACATGCTAAATCTATAGCTCTCTCATCAGCGGATATCGCATCTTGTAATCGTTTCTCTGAATTATTTTTTAAGTAAAGCCGATAACCTGCAAAACCTGATAAACCAAGAGCCATTAAAAGTAGCAAACCATCTTGAACCCATAATTCTCCAATAGCACCACCTAAACCTATTGCAAGTGCTGCCATTTCCCAGCCATCTCTTGGTATGGTGTCATTTTGAATGCGTCCCACCTCATGCCAAAACAATAGATTTCTATGATCTTGAGCTAAATAGTCCCATTGCTCAAGGTCAACTTGAATCTCCACTTCATCTCGCCCTATTTCTTCAAGCGTGATAAGAGGAGGATCTATTGCTGCTGCGGCTTCAATGAATACCCAGCTTTGGTTTTCTGGTGGCAGCAGCCCTTTAAGGCGCTGTAGTTCGCTCATACTCTTTGTTTCTTATTCGGAAAGTTAGTTAAACTTTAATGGTAGTTTGCCGATCTAGACAGTAGATGATAAACAGATACCTAGAATGCGTGACATAAATGAAGTTTACAAGAAATTCAAATGCCACGGCGTAAAGATATACGTCGAATTTTGATACTAGGGTCTGGACCAATTGTCATTGGACAGGCCTGCGAATTCGATTATTCCGGTACCCAGGCATGTAAAGCGCTTAGAAAAGAGGGTTTTGAAGTCATTTTAGTTAACTCTAATCCAGCTTCAATAATGACGGATCCTGAAACGGCAAACAGGACTTATGTTGAACCATTAACGGCTCCAGTTGTTGAACAAATTATAGAAATAGAAAGACCTGATGCTCTTTTGCCAACAATGGGTGGGCAAACTGCTTTGAATATTTCAGTGGAATTGGCAGAATCTGGAATTTTAGAAAAATATAATATTGAATTAATTGGTGCCGATCTCAATGCAATTAAAAAAGCAGAGGATAGAAATTTATTTAAAATAGCGATGAAAAATATTGGCGTTGATGTATGTCCATCTGGTATAGCTTCCAATCTTCAAGAAGCTGAAATAGTTGGAAATGAAATTTCTTCATTCCCAAAAATTATACGTCCTGCTTTCACATTAGGAGGAAGTGGAGGCGGTATAGCTTATAACCAGGATGAATTTTTAGAATTATGTAAAACAGGCTTAGACGCTAGCCCTGTTTCTCAAATACTTATTGAAAAATCTCTTTTAGGTTGGAAAGAATTTGAGTTAGAAGTTATGAGGGATTTATCAGATAATGTTGTAATTATATGCAGTATTGAAAATGTTGACCCTATGGGAGTTCACACTGGAGATTCTATTACAGTAGCTCCTGCGCAAACTCTAACCGACAGAGAATATCAACGTTTAAGAGACTATTCAATTTCAATAATTAGAGAAATTGGAGTAGCAACTGGTGGAAGCAATATACAATTTGCAATTAATCCCAATAATGGTGAAATTATAGTAATTGAGATGAATCCTCGTGTTAGTAGATCATCAGCTTTAGCAAGTAAAGCTACAGGTTTTCCCATTGCCAAAATTGCCGCTCTTTTGGCTGTTGGTTATAGACTAGATGAGATTATTAACGATATTACTGGTAAGACTCCCGCGTGTTTTGAACCTTCAATTGATTACGTTGTTACTAAAATACCCCGTTTTGCATTTGAAAAATTCTCTGGGAGTTCTTCAATTCTAACTACTTCAATGAAGTCAGTTGGGGAGGCTATGGCAATAGGAAGATGTTTTGAAGAATCTTTTCAAAAGGCAATACGATCTTTAGAGACAGGACTCAGTGGTTGGGGCTGTGATCGAGTTGATCAGAATGTATCATCTATTGAATTAGAAAGACTATTAAGGACGCCTTCTCCAGAGAGAATAATGCATGTTCGATTAGCAATGAAGAATGGACGTAGTGATAATGAAATTTTCTCTTTTTCTAAAATAGATCCTTGGTTCTTATCAAAACTTAGGAATATAGTAAATGCAGAGAACAAATTACGTAAGTGTCAAAACATTACTCAATTAGAGCCGGATTTTTTCTTCAAACTAAAACAACTTGGATTCTCTGATCATCAAATTGCCTTTGCACTAAATACTGATGAATTAACAATTAGATCTAGAAGAACATCCCTAAAAATATTACCTGTTTTTAAAACGGTTGATACATGTGCTTCTGAATTCTCCTCCAATACTCCATATCATTATTCTACATATGAAAGACAAGCTTACAAGATTGATAATGATGGAAATTTAATCAAGAATATTAATCTTAATGAAATTAAAAATGATAATAAAAATAAAATTTTAATTTTGGGTGGAGGTCCAAATCGTATTGGACAAGGTATCGAATTTGATTATTGTTGTTGTCATGCTTCTTATCAAGCTCAAGAGGAAGATTTTACAACAATAATGATAAATAGTAACCCCGAAACGGTTTCTACTGATTATGACACTAGCGATATACTTTACTTTGAACCTCTAACTCTAGAAGATGTTCTAAATGTTATTGAATTTGAGGAACCTTATGGAATAGTAGTTCAATTTGGAGGGCAAACTCCTTTAAAACTCTCTTTACCAATAGTCAATTGGTTAGAGAAATTGGAAAACTCAAAGTTACAAACAAAAGTTTTAGGTACATCACCTATCTCAATTGATTTGGCTGAAGACAGAGAGCAATTTGACAAAGTTTTGAGGGAATTGGATATAAGGCAACCTAAAAATGGTCTTGCTAGAACTTTTGATGAGTCATTGGCTGTCGCTAATAAAGTTGGCTATCCATTGGTTGTTAGGCCTTCATATGTACTCGGTGGTAGAGCTATGGAAATTGTTTACGAGCAAGATGAATTGGAAAGATATATTAAGGAAGCTGTAAAAGTTGAGCCAGATCATCCAATCCTTATAGATCAATATTTAGAGAATGCAATTGAGGTTGATGTTGATGCTTTATGTGATGTAAGCAAAAATGTTGTAATTGGTGGATTGATGGAGCATATAGAGCCAGCTGGTATTCATTCTGGAGATTCCGCCTGTTGCCTTCCTTCTATAACGCTATCTGCAGAATCAATTAAAACAATTAAGCATTGGACAAAATCTTTAGCTACTAAACTAAATGTGGTTGGTCTAATCAATCTTCAATTTGCTGTCAAGAGAGATGATGAGGGCAATGAGATTGTCTATATTATTGAGGCAAATCCAAGGGCTTCAAGAACAGTTCCTTTCGTTTCTAAAGCCACTGGAGTCCCTCTAGCGAAAATTGCAACACAGTTACTTTTACGTAAAACATTAAAAGATATTGGATTAAACAATGAACCAATTCCACCACTTCAAGCTATAAAAGAGGCCGTTATGCCTTTTAGACGTTTCCCTGGCTCAGATAGTGTTTTAGGACCAGAAATGCGTTCAACTGGTGAGGTGATGGGATCTGCAAAAACTTTTGGAATGGCCTATGCAAAATCCGAACTTGCAGCCGGAGAGGGATTGCCCACTTCCGGTTTTGTTTTCTTATCTACGCATGATCGAGATAAACCTGCATTAATTCCAGTAGCAAAGAAATTAATTGAATTAGGCTTTTCAGTTCTGGCAACATCAGGCACTTCCAAGTATCTAGAGAAATTTGATTTAAATGTAGAAAAGGTTCTCAAGGTTCACGAAGGAAGACCAAATATTGAGGATATGATTCGATCTGGAAAGGTTCAGTTGGTAATAAATACTCCAATTGGACGTCAAGCAATTTATGATGATAAATATCTTAGAAAAGCAGCTCTTGACTATTCTGTACCAACTTTGACAACCTTAAAGGGTGCTAGTGCTGCTGTAAAAGGTATAGAGGCATTGCAGAATCAAATTCTATCTGTTTCAGCTTTACAAGATATTCATTCCTAAACATCTTTTTGCTGATTATCTAATTCAATGTATTTTAAATTTCAATTAAAATTAATATTAATTTTGTAATATTGATTTCTCTAAATTCTTAAATTTAAATTTGAAAAATCATTTTTTATCTCTTTTTTAATAGTTTTAAGCAAAGCTCTATTACTACCTGATTAAAAATTCACCTTTTTTTCAAATAAAGACATACAATTGATTTCTTGCTTGATAATTAGGGATGACCGCAACAGCTTCTTCTCCAAAACTTAGAGTTGATACACGTGGAACAAATGAGTTACCGCCACATTTAGATGAAAACCTTTTAACCCCTCGCTTTTACGTAACTGAATTTAAAAAAGCAGCTAAGACAGAATTAACTGATGCACGGGAAGAGTTTGAAGCAATGCTCTCAGAAATGAAAGCGGATTATAACTGTACGCATTTTGATAGGAAGGCAAGTCTAGATAGATTACAAGAATTACCTCAGAAGGCTAAAGAGACTTATGAGAGTTATTTAGTTAGATCAGTTATCTCAGAGTTTTCTGGATTCCTACTTTTCAAGGAGATCTCAAATCGTTTAAAGAAAGAGGGAAATAGGGATCTTGGCAAACTATTTCAGTTTTTAGCTAGAGATGAAGCTAGACATGCAGGTTTTCTTAGTAGAGCGTTAGTTGCAGAGGGAATTGAAGTGGATCTCCCTCATCTAGGCGGAAAAAGAGCAGCTACTTGGTTCCCAATTAGTTGGGTTATTTATTCTGTGTATCTTTCAGAAAAAATTGGTTATTGGAGATACATATTGATGGATAGGCACCTTAAGGCTAATCCAGATCAGGCTTTTGCTCCTCTTTTTGATTTCTTTGAACCATGGTGTCAAGACGAGAACAGGCATGGTGATTGTTTTACAGTAATGATGAGATGTTGGCCAGGCATTACTAAAGGATTTAGAGGTAAGCTATTAAGCCGTTTCTTCTTGTGGAGTGTTTTCCTCACTCACACCTTGACAGTTTGCGAAAGGGGTGAGTTTTATGAATTGCTTGGTATTGATCCAAAGGAATTTGATGAGGAAGTGATAAAAAGAACAAACCACACATCTAAAAATGCTTTCCCTTGGGTTTTTAATCTTGAGGACAATCAGTTTTGGGATTTGAGAAACAAAATTATCGAATCTTTCAGAGCTTTTGTAGGTGCTAAAGGTTTAACAAAACCAGTTAAATTTGTTAAATTCGCTACTTTGATATTTAAGCAATTTGCACTCCCAATGGAGAAGACAAATGCACTTAGATATGATAAAAATGTGAATTTTACAGGTCAGGACATTTTGAATTTCTGGATAGATAAATAAGACTAAATAAGACTACTTAGATAAATTAAATATCAAATGGATTTCCAGCTTGTGTGTCCAATCCTTTGAAATATTTTCCAAATTGAGCGTTATAAACTTCGTCCTCATCTTGAGTCTCGCATTCCAATGGTCCAATAGCTTTTGAAACGCATAACAACCCGTATCCTTTATCCCTCATCTCTTTAGATAGACCAATACAAGCTTGTTGATCCATTTGTCCTGAAATTATCTTAACTGCGCACTCAGAACAACATCCATTTCTGCAAGAGAATGGCAATGTGTCTCCAATAATTTGTCCGTTTTCATCTTTTGATTCAAAATTTCTCAATATATACTCACCTTCAGGGACATCAAAGGTATATGTTTTTCCCTCCTGTTTATGATGAATAGTTATCTGGTGAATTGGTTTCATTGAATATCTATTTTGGCGGTGTTATATCTCTTCTTTCTGGAGGTTCAGGTGGCTGACTTGCATGTTGCCAAAGCTCTTCAACATCTAATGTTTTAGTTAACCTTTCTCCACCAAATCTAAGTTTTAACCAAGCAATAGTTGTTGAATCTTCCGCTATAACTGCCTCATAACCTTCTTCTTCAGTGATTTTGAATTTGTTAACTAATGAAGAATTTAAGAACCACATAGGATAGTCCGCACCTTTACGACTCCTTCTCTCATGAAAGGATTCTCTTAATTGTCCATTACCCTGTAATTGACCTTTTGGGGCTAGAAGAACATTTAGGGTTTTGGTCTCCGACATTATTTAAGAATCAAAAATGGTCTTGATCTTAGGCGTGATATTTCCTAGGACCTTAATCCGATAACTTTAATAAAAGGAATTACAATGACGGAAATAGTTTGATAGATCTTCACAAGATTTTCTAGATTATCTGTAAGTAATGTTCCTAATTATTTAAAGGGTCTATATAGATAAGCTTTTTTTAATTGATAATTAATTATTTAAGCCTCTTTTTTGGGTGCCTCAGCCTTTGCTTTAAGAGCCTCAGCTTCTGCTGCTTTCTTAGCTTCTTCAAAATCAATTCTGTTTTGTAGTTGGCCTGAAGCTCTCATCCAATCGTTAACACTAGCTTCCTTTCCAGCGGCTTCGCATTCCTCTTGATACTTCAAGAATGGATACCAATGATGGGTTGCATTCTTGGAATCTGTAAAATTAGTCAATTTCTTAAGTATTCAATGAATTAATTATCGCATCATATTTTCTTCTTTTGGCAGCATATTAATTTTTTATAGTAATAGTTCAAACCTTTCTTGTACTTATTACTCTTAGTTCGTTTTGAATGAAAATCCGATTTTAATGAAACTAGCTTTTATTGGTCTTGGCGCAATTGGTAAGCCCATGTCTGAGCGTCTCATTGATAGTGGCTATGAATTGAATTTATATCATAGAAATAAACAAAAAAAGGTCGACAATAAAAAATATTTTGCTGACCCTATTGATGCTGTTACTGACTGCGATGGCCTCTTGATTTGCGTTACTGATGATAATGCGGTTGAATCTGTTCTATTTGGTGATAATGGAGTTTCAGACTCACTAATGTCCAACTCTTTTGTGATTGATTTCTCTACAATAAGCCCTAACAAATCTATTTCTATACATAAAAGATTAGCTAAAAAAAATATCTTTTATGTTGACTGTCCAGTTTCAGGGGGGACAGAGGGAGCTCATAAAGGTTCACTGTCTTTGTTTATTGGTGCAAGCAAAAAAGAGTGTTTATCTTTTGAACATATATTTGAAGTCCTCGGTAAATCAATTAATTATTTTAATGGCGTAGGTAAAGGTCAAAAAGTCAAAGCTCTTAATCAGATATTAGTCGCAGGAACGTATGCAGCAGTAGCTGAGGCAATGGAATTAGGAAAATTGCTTGATTTGCCCATGGATGATGTGGTTGCTGCTTTAAAAGTTGGAGCAGCGAATTCATGGCCATTAGAAAATAGATCAAAAGCAATGTTGATTGATGAACATCCATTGGGATTTAAATTAGAGTTGCATCATAAGGATTTATCTATAGCTATTGATCTGGCCAACTCTATCAATATTGATTTGCCAATTGCTTCTAGAGTTAAAGAAATTGAGCAAAGATTGATCCATGATGGTTTAGGTGAATTGGATATTTCTGTACTGCATAGATACATCTCAGGAGCAAAAAAAGAAAGCTAGAATTACTGCTAATATTAGTTTTATGTAACTCATTTGTTTACAAATTGATATCTATATGATAAGTTAAGAATAATTAAATAAATTTGTTAGATTAAGCTATGAAGCTAGAAAAGCAGCATGCAAAATTAATAAAGTTACAAAGCAAAGCTGAGTCTTGTCTTTCTCGCGATGAAGCTCAGAAGATTATACGTAAAGCCGAAAAAACTCAAATGAAAATTTCTGGCTAATTTTTATTTTTTAGGTTGTTGAATAATATTCCTTCATGTTTTTTAAATTGAATACTCCAAAGATTTGAACATATTGATTTTAATTTTTCGATTAAAATATCTGTATCTCCACTATTAATCCAATTTGATTTAATTGCTGGAATATTATTATGCATACTTTCAAAACTAATTTCTGCTAGTAATAATCCAGTTTCATCGTTTGATATTTTAAGACTACCTTCATTAGTTCTTTGAAATATCCTTAGTAATAAATCAAGTATTATCTTTTCGACTTCTTTTTTAGACGATTGACTTAAAGTATCAACTCTAGAAAAAGTTTTTCCTCCAAGAGGCATTAATCTTTTATTATTTTGCTCTGCAAGAGCTATCGCTATTACATATTTTTGTTCTTCCATTTAGTTTTAACAACCTATAGTTTTTTCACTACTTTTATTTTATCGACTATTTAGGCAAAAATGTTTTATCTTAATGTTGAAGCATTTTAAAATTAATTGCACAATAATCCTAGTGACTTGATCGTTGTAGATCAGCTGAGTAAATATTATCGAGTTGCAAACAAACAGCCTGGCTTTAAGGGTACTCTTAAGCATTTTTTCGATCGAAAGACTTATGACGTCCCTGCCGTTACTGATATCAGTTTTAAAATTTCAACGGGAGAGGTAGTCGGATTTCTTGGGGCTAATGGAGCTGGTAAGACCACATTATTAAAAATGATGTGTGGTCTTATTCATCCATCGACAGGGTTAGTTGATGTTGGTGGCTTCTCTCCTCAAAGAAGGCAAAGTGCTTTTCTAAAGGAGATAACTTTGGTTATGGGGCAAAAGCAGCAGTTGATTTGGGACCTTCCTCCCATGGACTCTTTGTATGTAAACGCAGCTATATATGGTTTGTCTGACCAAGAAGCAAAAGTAAGAATTAATGAATTAGCAGAAATGCTTGAACTAGGAGAAGAACTTACAAGACCTGTAAGAAAGTTGTCGTTAGGACAAAGAATGAAATCTGAAATCCTTGCTGCCTTATTGCATAAACCATCTGTCCTTTTTCTAGATGAACCTACTCTTGGTCTAGATGTAAATGCTCAAGCTAGAGTTCGTAGCTTTTTATCTGAATACAACAAAAGAACTGGTGCGACAATTTTGCTAACTAGTCATTACATGGCTGACATCACAGCATTATGTCCAAGAGTTATTTGTATTCATAAAGGAAAGCTTTTTTATGATGGTGACCTTGATTCACTGGCTAATTCCTTATCACCCTCTAGAGAAGTAAAAGTTGAATTGAAAAATCCATGTGCAAGTGAACGTTTTGAAAAATATGGTGAGATTCAAGATTTAAATGATCGCTTTGTCTGTTTATTAGTTTCAAGGGATAAATTGACAGATGTAGTAAGTAATCTATTAACTGATTTCGATATTATCGATTTAGAGATTAGTGATCCTCCTATTGATCAATTAATAGGAGAATTATTTATTAGAGGTGAAGTTAATTGAAAATATTTGGATTGTCTTTCAAGGTTATTAAGACCTTACTTACAACACAATATGCATACATGTTGGAATATCGCATCGAAATAGCTTTGTGGGCTCTTTCTGGAGTTCTACCATTTATTATGTTTTCTCTTTGGAGTCAAAATGATGTTGGTAATTCATTTGGTGTAAATGATATAGGTTTGGCTAGATATTTTTTAAGTGCTTTTCTAGTTAGGCAATTTTCAGTTGTTTGGGTTGTCTTCTCATTTGAGGAAGATTCTCTTTCTGGTCGATTATCACCATATTTGTTACAGCCTTTGCATCCTCTATTTAGATATGTAGCGTCCCACTTGGCAGAGCAGGCAACAAGACTTCCTTTCGCAATAGCTATAGCTATTACTTTTTTTATATTTAATCCATCATCTTTTTGGCTTCCATCATTACCTCAACTATTTCTTGCGTACTTATCAACTCACTTTGCTTTTACTATCGCTTTCCTTCTCCAAAGTTTAGTGGCTGCACTTTGCTTTTGGACTGAAAAATCTAGCGCTCTTGAGAGATTAATATTTGTTCCTTATCTTTTTCTTTCTGGTTTATTAGTACCTTTATCAGCCTTTCCTTCTACCGTTCTAAAAGTAGCAATGTTAACACCATTTCCCTATTTAATTAATTTTCCAGCAATGATTTTATCAGGGATGTCAGTTGATATTTTTAATGGCTTTTTAGCTCAGATTTTGTGGATTTCATTACTGATACCTTCTGTAAATATTCTTTGGAAACTTGGTGTAAAAAGATATACAGCAATGGGTGCCTAATATGAAGCGATACTTTAAAACTATTAGATTATTTTGGTCTACAGCATTTGCTTCTCAACTTGAATATCAATTAAATTTTTTGATTGAGTTGCTCGCTATGTTGGGAACCCTTTTGGGAAGTGTATTTATATTATCCCTTTTTTTTACTGGAGGAAGGCAATTAGGAGATTGGACTTGGGAATCAGCATTGGTTATTCAGGGTGTTTATACATTTCTCGATGGTTTAACCAATGCTCTTTTACGACCAAATTTAACCGAAATCGTTAATTACGTTAGAGAGGGGACACTCGATTATGTTTTATTAAAACCAATTGATAGTCAATTTTGGCTATCAATTAAAAAGTTTTCTTTTGCAGGATTGCCTGAAATTATTTTAGGCCTTTCAATTGTTTTTTGGGCGGCTATACAATCAGGTTCAACTTTTTCACTTTACTCATTATTTGTATTCATTTTTTCCTTATTCATCGGCTTTGTAATCCTTTATTCCGTTTGGTTCTTGATTGCTGCATCAAGTATTTGGTTTGTTAAGACATGGAATGCTACAGAAGTTCTTAGGGCTTTGTTGGCTGCAGGTAGATACCCTATTTCAGCTTATCCTGTTGTTTTGAGATTCATATTTACTTTGGTTTTACCTGTAGCTTTTTTAACCACTTTTCCTGCTGAGGCTATTCTTGGAGAACTTAAATTTAATATTTTATTTTTTGGCCTAATATTAAGTAGTTTATTTTTTATTTTTAGCAGACTCTTCTGGAAATTTGCTCTTAAACATTATACTTCTGCCTCAAGTTAAATATTTAACAAATTTAATTAACTCTTTTCCTTTGCTTCTGATATCATCCCTTTCATAGTTATGAACTGCTCCAACTAATATTGGAGTTTTAGTATCAAGTAAAGAAAATAGATTCTGTCTTTTGGGTAGTTTGATTTTATCTCCCTTCCTGTCTCCATCTAGTTGTTTAATATCAGTCTTCCTTACCTTGTGTCCTGTAATAGCAACTATTAGTGAAATATATAATTCCTTAAAGTCTTTAACTAAATCACTAAAATAACATTCTTTTTGTCCCCCACTACCTCACTGGGTTGTTGCTCATCTGTTCCCCAATATCATAACAGAAAAGTCAGTGGTGGGAAAGGTTTATCAGGTTTTTGGGTTTATTGGCCAATACCAAAGAATGAATTGAATATGAATAACAAACTAAATACTGAGAGGAATGAAATTCCAAACCAGCAAACTGTTTTTAGAATAATTCCATAACGAAATTGACTTTTTACTAATGAACTATTCATAGTATCCATAGCCATCCAGGCAAATAAAGGCGCTGTTAGGAAACTACCGGTCATCGCCCCGAAGACATAGTCTTTAACTCCAATTCCACCAGATTTGGCAATAAGAAGTGCACAAAGTGATGCAAAAACATGAAATATGATCCATTTCTTTAGACGTTTCTTTTCAGTCAAAGTAGAGCTGTTTCCCTTATCTTTGCGAGCAATTAAACCGTGAGCTGATGAGATACTCCTGGGATATGCATCTAGACATGTAAGCGTTGTGCTAAACATTGCTGCAAAAGCTGCAGGAACAATTATCCACTTTGCCCATCCACCAATGGATTCCGTATACAATCGGATTAAATTCTGAGCAAAACTAACACCTGATCCGCTCAGCATTTCATTTCCAGTGCCATACATTGTGTATGCACCAAGAATTAGAAAGAAAATAGCAGTAAGAACTGTGATGAAATATCCAAGATTGAAATCAAATTCTGCTTCTTTCAATGTGGCTGTATGCTTTGTTTCTTTTGCTCTGGAAAACATCCATAGTGATGGCCATATGCAAAGCTCTACTGGACCAGGCATCCAACCCATTAGTGGGATTAAAAAACCTAAGTTCGAGATAGTCCAGGGAGAGGGATTGCTATTAAAAAATGAAATATTCATATCACCAGCAGGGCCTTTTATTAGTAAAGATATAACAGCAAAAAATGTTAATAATGTAAGCAAAAATACAAGAATTTTAGATATCCTATCAAGAGCTTTATATTGCCCAATAAATAATATTAATGAACATAATATTAATATACCTATAGCCAAATCTAATGCAGGAAAGCTAGAAAAAATTACTATATTTTTTAATAGAAGACCCGTAACAAAGCTTACTGCTGAAATAGTAAATGTACCTGTAATTAATCCAACTATCAAATATATGGGTAAATAAAATTTATTACGCTTTTGAAATCCCTCTAAAAGTGATAGTCCTGTAACTGCTGTAAATCTGGTTCCGACAAGTAAAAATGGATATTTAACTAGATTTGTTAATAAAATAAGGCCAATGAGAGAAAATCCAAATTTTGCTCCTGCTGTAGTAGATGACATTAGGTGAGATCCGCCTATGCATGCTGCTGCTAAAAGAATTCCAGGGCCAAGACTTTTTCTATAACCAAGGGATTTACTTGAGACTACTTTTTCCATATATTTGATAAGTTATTTTTATTTTTACAATAAAATTAATTTTTTCAATTTAAGTACATAAAGTTTATTATTTTATAAATAGATATATTTTTATTAAATTGGCATTTCAAAGTCTATTTATTGCCTAGCTTCTATAGAATTTAATTAATGACTAAATCTGTTAATCTATATTTGGCATCAGGTGTAAGTGAAGGGGTTGGTTTTTGGGTGGTTAACTTTACAGAGGAGGCGGATATTTTTAATTCTCCTGGTGGTAAATTGCTTGAGTGCTATAGGAAGGAATTATTTGGTCTCCAAGGAGCAATTGATGTTAAGGAAGCAATTAATACAACATTAGATATTCTTTCTTTTGATTCGAGGTTTGATCAATATAAATTGGATAGTTATAATACAGGTTATTCTTCCGAGATTCCCATTAACATTATTGAGGATATTTTTGATCTATGGGCATATAATTATAACAATCAAATTCTATGGAAAAAATATATAGGACTATTGAATCTTAGGAAAAAAATAAAAACAAATAATAATTATATTAATATAGGATTAAAAGGTGATACTTATAAATTTGCAATTAAATTAGAAGAATTGATGAGTTACAGGCCAGCTTATTTCTCATTTAGACAAGGTAAAGTTAATAATGATTTAATGTGGTGACAATGGATTAAGATCTAGATTTGTAATATAAATCTCTATCTTTATCGGCTGAATTTAAACTTTCCCAAGGGAAAACAATCCATTCATTGTCTTTAATATATTTATATGAATTCCACCATGTAGGTTGTTTTTTGCTAATCCATACATGAGTCTCTGAACCTTTTATATTTTTTATTTTCTCTAGTGTATGTCCAGTATCGTAAATATCATCAACTATTAGAGAATTCTTTCTGGGCTGGTCTAATAAAGGCAGTCCAAGTAAATGACTTAATGCAACGGCAAGACATAGACCACCCCTAGGGAATCCATAAACACCTTCAAATCTTTTGTTTTTGCATTTTTTATATATTGAATATGTGCATTCATCAAATTCAACCCAGTTTAATTTATTCATGTATATGATTTCTTTACTCTTAAAGTATTAAGTTTAAAACTTCCTAGATAAACTGTAGTAGCCCATAAACCCACCTATGGTAAGTATGCCAGCTATAGGAGCCGATAAATTTAATGGCGTTGCCCAATCATGAACCATCAATGAAGCTAACATAAGTAACGATTAATAGATTTTTATCAAAATACTACATCTAATATAGTTTTGTTATTTTAGTTCGCAATAATTCACAACTATATAGAATTATTAGTTTATTCAAAAATAATTTGATTCAAATATTTTTATTCTAAAGATATAAATGTATTTAATATATTTATATCTATGAACTATTTTTATTATTAGTTTCAAAAAAATTAGCAACTTGTTCATATACTTTTTGAAATAGCCATGAAATAGCAATAAGAGCAACAATTCCTAAAATTAGTGTTACTGCTGATACTCCAGCATCATTTGGACCATAATTTATAGCTGGATTAAATCCTTCCACGATGATTTTTAATAGGTTTTATCTATATTAATATTTTTTTAGTATGAATTCCTCTCTTTTAACTTTTTTGAAATCTGAATATATCAAAATTCTTTATAGTTGAATTATGTATAATAATTATTTTAACCATATTTATGAAGTGGGAGTATCATGTAGTCCATCTCAACGTAGATGATTCGTCAGCTAAAAGTGAAGAAGCAAGTAACGTGGAGGCGGCAAGCGAGAGACTTAAGGGCTCTATGAGTCCAGATTTTCTTAAAGATCAATTCCCCGAGCAATATCTAGTAAGTGAAAATTCGGAGCATCCTGCACTTCAACTAAGTAAATTTCTTAACAAGAAGGGAGTTGAAAATTGGGAACTTTCAGAAACAATTAATATTGGAAAAATGTTATTTATTATAATGAAAAGACAAGTTGTTTAATAGCTTAGAAAACATCTTTTAAGGAAAATATTAACCAGTTAATTACGTTGACTGGATTTATTATCTTTTTGATATTTCTGTTTCCATTTATATCGTAATTGACTTTATATTTTCCTAGTATAAGATTATTGTTTTTTTGTTTACTGCCTTTATTTATATCATCTATTTTATACTCTCTTTTTGTTTGTTCATTTAATTCAGTGGTGAAAATCCATATTTTTAGATTATTTTCAGTCATTAATACATATCCGATACCCATACCATCTGTCATTTTATAATCTATGATCTCTCCATTTATCGTTTGAGGTAAATCATCCAATAACTTGTTGGGGAGTAGATTTTCAATTTTTGACTTATCTACTTTTATCTTTGCACCAATTGGTATTAGTTGATTTAATTCCATTATGAACAACTTTAGATCTCATTAAAATAACATATTTTATGAATCGTTGAATTAACTACCTATCGGCAAAAAAATCATGCATATGGACGACTATTTTCAGTTTTTCCTTTATTCACTGACTTTGAAAACCTTTGGTTTCGTCTTCGTTTTTCTTTTTGACCTTTTCTTCTCCTTCTTCTTTTAAATAATTAACCTTTACATAGTTAATTCCAATTATTGTTAGTTTTACAACGACAAAAGCCGTGGCTATGAATCCAAACAAGATAAAAGTTGATAAAAGGGCTGATCCTAGATCTATTTCAGATAATTTGAGCATGTAAATAATCTCTATTAATTTATTTAATCTTTTATAAACCGTATTTCAATTCAAAATCAAATTCTAAATAAATTTTAATTTATATTGGTTACAAGACATCTGTAGAAAAAAAATTCAAATGGATGCATAACAGAAATAGGAATATAAATTGAAAATGAATCAAACTCAATTTAAAATCCCACTTTCAAGCTTAAGACCTTACACAGTTCATTATAGGAACTTTGATAATCAACGTCTTGAGAATTGCTTTTATGCATGTGATGCATATGAGGCGAGATTACTTGCAATGGAATTTAATAGATACATTCATGAGCATCCAAATTGTATTGATCTAATAAGAAGAGAAATAATTAAGAATATTTAGATCATTAGATAACAGATGATTTTTGTATAAAATTTATCATTTAGATTTATATGTTTAATAATGATATTGTTGCTCAAATCTTTTTGGGTTTTATATCATTTTTATCTAATTTCATTTCTGCGTTATCTGGAGGAGGCGCAGGCTTGATACAACTTCCAGCTCTCTTGTTTTTTGGCTTACCTTTCTCAAAAGCATTGGCGACGCATAAAGTTGCTAGTGTTGCTCTAGGTTTTGGGGCTTCAGTCCCACACTTACGGAAAAATAGCTTACAAATAAAATACGCTTTTCTTATTTTAATCTCGGGGATACCTGGTGTCTTATTAGGGGCCTATACTTCATCCATTTTACCTAATAATTTTTCTACTACCTTATTAGGTTTTTTGACTTTGTTTCTTAGCTTCTTCTCAATTAAGCAGAAAAAACTTGGCAATTCAAATCAAATAATTCGAATTAATAAGTTAAGGTTAATAATTGGCTCATTAGGCCTTTTTATAATTGGTTTCCTCAATGGTTATCTTTCTTCTGGTACTGGACTATTTGTGACGATTTGGATGATAACAATATTTGATTTATCTTTTACTTTGGCTGTTGCTTATACCTTGATTTTTGTTGGAATTTTTTGGAATGGTATTGGCGCACTTTCTTTAGGATTGTCGGGAAATATTATTTGGAGCTATATCCCTGTCTTGATTTTAGGTTCTCTTTTAGGTGGATATTTTGGAGCTTATTTTTCAATAATTAAAGGGTCCAAATTTATTAAAGTTGTTTTTGAATTAGTTTCTTTTTCTGTAGGAGTTTCATTACTAATTAAAGCCTTTTTATGAGTATTAATTTGTTATCAGTCTTTTATAGGCATCCAGCCTTTTCTAAATCATCTTGTAATTTACTTTCACAGTCTAAAACCCTTGCCCAGCAGGGCAATTGCTGCTTTACAGGTGATTCAAGGAACTTATTTATTGCGGGTCTTAACAGTTTTCCAAAAGTATGAACTGCTAGTTCTTCTTTATGTCGACTGTAGGGCAATTGATTAACTGAGGAGTCTAAACTAAATTGTTTAACTCTGTCTTCTCCTGCTCTTCGATATAAAACTTCCAAGTTTGCTAATTGTGAACTTGTAAGTGTTCTTGCTTCATGTTCCATCAACCCTCTTAAAACACTGGAAAGTATTTCTGTAGACATTTTTTGGAGGCCTTCATTAGCCTTGGAACCTATTTCTTTGTGCTTGTGATCGAAAATCCCAAGATCTACTTGGGCGATTCTTGAAATCCTTACATTTTTATAAACCTCTGAGAGAAGCCCTATCTCTAAGCCCCAGTCACATGGGATTCTTAAATTCATTGCTAGGTCTGTAGTAAAAGCAAATTCTCCAGCCAGTGGATATCTAAAAGACTGTAAATATTTGAGGAATGGGGCATTCCCCATCAATTGTTCCAAACTTGATAGAAGTGGACCTACAAATAATCTTGTAGCTCTGCCTTGAAGTGCATTTGTCTCAAGAGATAAACGACTGTAAAAAGCTTTTACATAAGAAATCCCATTTGATTTTTCCAGTAAAGGTCCCAACATTCGTGCTGGATAATTAGAGTTGAATGTTTTGATATCAGCATCAAAAAGCGCTACAACTTCTGAGCTTTTTGTTGCCACACCAACTCCTTGCCATACTGCCCAACCTTTTCCTGGAACACCTAATAGATCTAGACCATTTTTCTCTTGGTCTTTTAGCAATTCAATCACAGCTGGACTATTAGTCCATTGAACGTGAACTGGATATGGCATTTCTTTAAAGAAATGCCTTGCTTTCTCTACTTCGTCTCGATTACTTGCAGATAATGCTATGACTAATTGATTTAAATTCTTTAATTCTTTTAAAGTGGTTCTTATTAGTTTTAATGCCGGCCTACTGAACTCATCGAATAGGCATGGAATAAGGATTGATGTTGGCCTTTTTAATAGGTCTTTATTTAATTGAGATACTGGATCCTTTGCTAATCCGTACTCATGAATAGTTGTGATTAAACCCTGCTGAAAGTCCATTCAAGAAAAAAGTTTTACAGATTCAAGGTGGGAGCTACGATGAGGTAGAGATGATTGTTTTCCTTTAAAGAGTGTCTGAGTTGGATAGTGAATTAGATAAACTGAGGTTGTCTCTCAGAGAAATTTATCCTGATCACTCTGAACAAGAAATCAATTCAGTGTGGTCACAATTGTTGCAGATTCTCGAGCCATTTTGTGTTAGGCACGACAGCAATGAATTAGAGATCGAATCAATTTGGGATTCTTCAAGTGTTGTTTTGATTACTTACCCAGATTCAATTTATAGGAAAGATGAATCAACTTTAAAAACATTAACTGAATTCGTAAAAAATAGATTAAGTGGTCTTTCTTCAGTCATACACGTTTTACCATTTCTCCCTTCCACAAGTGATGGAGGATTCGCTGTCTCTAATCATAAAAAGATTGAAGATACCTTTGGGAATTGGAATGATTTAAAGGATTTATCAAGTAAGCACAAAATAATGGCAGATCTTGTTTTAAATCATGTCTCTTCTTCTCATCCATGGGTTCATCAATTTATAAAATCACAGGAGCCTGGTATGGCGTACATTGTTGCTCCTTCTGAGATTCATGTTTGGGAGAAAGTTATAAGACCTAGAAATTCATCACTCTTCACTAATATAAATACTGATCAAGGATTTAGGAATGTTTGGACAACTTTTGGGCCAGATCAGATTGACGTTGATTGGAGGAATCCACATATCTTTTTAGAGTTTTTGAAATTATTGGTTAGGTATGTAAATAATGGAGCTGAATGGATTCGACTTGACGCAATTGCATTTATTTGGAAAGAACCATATACGACTTGTTTACATTTAGACCCAGTACACTTAATAGTTAAACTTTTAAATAAATGCTTGAAGATTATTAAACCTTCGGCTGTATTAATTACCGAGACTAATGTACCGGAGAAGGAGAATCTTTCTTATTTGATTGAAGGGAATGAGGCAAATCTTGCTTATAACTTTACTTTACCTCCTTTATTATTAGAGGCTATTTATACTTCTAAAACAGATTTGTTGAATAATTGGTTATCCAATTGGAATGATTTGCCAGAGTATACATCTCTGTTGAATTTTACTTCTTCCCACGATGGTATTGGCTTGAGAGCACTAGAAGGAATTATGGACGATCAGAGAGTCCATAATCTCTTGGTCGAATCAGAAAAGCGAGGGGGATTAGTTAGTCATCGTCGTCTCTCAAATGGGCAAGATCAACCATATGAATTAAACATTAGTTGGTGGAGTGCTATGTCTAACAATGGATCTGATATTTCGCTATTACAATTTGAACGTTTTTTACTCAGTCAGTTATTCACTTTGTCTTTAAAAGGAGTTCCAGCTTTTTATCTTCCATCTATATTAGCTTCTCCTAATGATCTTGATTCATTTAGAAAAACAGGGCAAAGAAGAGATTTAAATCGAGAGAAATTCGAAGCTAATTCATTACTTGAGGTACTTAAGAACTTTGATTCTCCTGCTAGTAAAAACATATCATATCTTACTCACATAGTTAAAGTTAGATCAAAGCTTAAGGCCTTTCATCCTGAGGCTAGTATGAAATGTATCTCTACTAATATTGATAATTGTGTAATTATTCAAAGAGGTTTGCATGATGAAAGTGTTTATGTTTTTTGTAATATGTCTGATAAAGATTTAGAGATTTCTCTATTAAATGAACTTGGTCTATCTGAATTATTATCAAATAAAAGTTTACTTGATAATATTACAGGTACTCATATTAAGACTGATACATTTAAACTTAATCCTTATCAAGTAATGTGGTTATCCATTGCTGCTTAGTCTTATGAGGAACAATTCTAAATATTGGATAGTTACAGATCTTGATGGAACATTAATGGATGAGAACTACGATATTTCTCCAGCAAAGAAAACGTTAAATATGTTGTCAGAAATGTCTATACCTGTCATACCTTGTACAAGTAAAACAGCTTCTGAGGTTAGATATTTTAGAAATGAACATGGATTATCAGATCCTTTTATTGTCGAGAATGGAGCAGCTATTTATGGTAATTATTTAAAGAATACTACTGAGTGGGAATTGATCTTAGGTAAAAGTTATAAGGAATTGAGATTTATAATAAAAAATATATCAAAAGAAGTTAAATACAATTTAATTCCTTTAAATGATTTAAGTAAAAATCAAATATATGAACTTACTGGTTTATCTGAACAGGGTATTAACAGAGCTTTAGATAGGCAGTGGAGTGTTCCATTCTTAAATCCTCCTGATGATATTTTTGAGAAAGTAAAGATTATTTGTGATTCTTACAATGTTCATGTTTTCAAGGGAAACCGCATGAGTCATTTGCTTTCAAAAGAAAGTCATAAAGGTCAAGCTGTTGAACAATTAAAGGGTTATTTACAGAACCAGAATGTAAAGATTATAGCACTTGGTGATTCACAAAATGATTTGCCTTTACTTGAATATGCTGATATCTCTATTGTTATTCCAGGTAAAAATGGTCCTAATAAGTATTTACAGAATGGTATTGATAATGGTTCTTTCATATTGGCTAATTCTCCTCATGCGGAGGGTTGGTCAAATAGTGTTCAAGAAGTTATTAGTAGCTTTAAGTGTTTATGATAGATAAAGGTATTAATTCTGATTTTAATGATATTTTCCCTAAATATATAAGGGATAATCTCCTTTTCCCTGTTGATACTTATCTTTCATTCCTCGAGAGTTTATCGATTGAGCCTTCGCATTTTTTTCATAAGTGGTCAGATGTTAATACTCAAACTATTATTGATAAATATTGGAAACAAAATACTAAATTAGATTGGAAATGGTCTTTAACATTTCCATTTTTTTCCCTTTTAGAAAATTATATTAATTCTGTTAATAATCCCATAATAATTGGCTTTTCTGGACTTCCTGGCTCTGGTAAATCTACTTTAGGATTTTGGATAGATAGTGTAGCGAGGGAACTATCTTTAGATATAAAAGTTATATCTTTGGATGATTTTTACTTGCCTGGCCAAGAAATGGATATAGCTATGAAAGGTAACCCATGGAATGTTCCTAGAGGTTTTCCTGGTAGTCATTCTTTAGGTTTATTGCATCAATCACTAGATACTTTTTTGAAAACGGGTGTCTTATCCAGTCCTACTTTTGATAAGTCTTTAAGAGATGGAAAAGGAGATAGATCAGGTTGGTGTGAATTGAAACCTAAAGTTTTAATTTTAGAAGGGTGGTTCGTAGGCTGCGATCCAGTTTCAAATTTATTTGAAATGAATGATTTAGACGACTATAAATTTAATTTGTCATTGACTCAGCCTGAAAAAGATTATCGTATTTTGATTCAAGAATCACTGTTAGATTATCGTAAGATTTGGAGTAAACTACATAAACTTTGGCATCTTAAATCTTCAAATTTTGATAATACAATTCTGTGGAAATCTCAACAAGAAAATGAAATGATTAAATTAAAAGGTTCAGGGTTGAAAGGTAAACATTTATCAGATTTTATACGTATGGTTCAAACCGCTATTCCACAACAATCTTTATCTTTTATTAATTCAGACACGACAGTACAAATCAATGAGTATCGTCGCATTGAAAAACTAAAGACATCTAAATACAATTTCTAATATAATTAAAGTCTTATAATTAATATATATTCTTTATTTTACTATTTTGACTTATCTATTTATCTTTTGTTAAACTTTTATCTTTTACTCTATTTACACTCTATGATCATTAAATATAAACTTTACACATGCCTATAAAATGGCTTCATATGTCTATTTGATTCAAAACGGTGATTTATTCAATATTGGTCTTACTAACAACCTTGAAAGAACAAGAATTGATTTAAGACCTGGTGAATTGGTTGCTTTTTTAATTACTGAAAAACCTGAACCTCTTATTAAAAATATTAGGAAAACATATGTTGATAACAGATTGCCTGGTTCAGATTATTATAGACTTGCGAATTCACAGGTAAAAGAATGTAGGTCTCTTCTGGAGGGTGATGGATCTGATAATTATTTTCAACCTTTCCTCAAGGGCCCTACTCTATTTATATTATTCGTTCTTTCTTGGTTTGCACTAACTTATCTAATTATAGATTTTGCTGTAGATCCTATAATTAGTAGGTTTAGCTAATATGTACTTTTCTCTTTGATAGATTTATGATTTATATAGATTCTTAATTTCAAAACATAGATTTTCTTGTTAGATTATGTAAATCTTGATTAATTAAAGTAATTTGAATTTATCCAATTTTTTAATTTATGTAGCGGTACCTTTTGTTATCTCTGCAGTTTTTTTTGGAACTAAGAATGGATATTATAATAGCGATGACTATGAAGGAGATGGATGCGCTCATGATGTACAGAGATGATTATTCTTCCGTTCAACCTTTAACTTTAACTAACATTACAAGTCTCTTTTAATTACTGGAATTTTTTATGCATGTCCATCTGCTATCAAATTGCCAGACAGGTTTGTAGATATCATTCTCAATTTTTTTTCCAGCTTCCATACACATCCTCTCGGAACCAAAGGGTATTGCGAATAATGATGGACTTGTGATGCCACTTACTTGTGGTTTCCCTCCAGGACCTTGTCTATAGCTGCCAATTACTAGCCAGTAATCTGCTTTAACCTTTACTTGTAATCCTGCTAAGGACGTCAGAACAAGAATTAATGAGAATATAAATTTTTTACCCATGATTTATTTTTGTAATCATATATATAATAGTTGAAAATTCAAGAAAATTAGCGAGCTTGCTTTTTATTTTTTTCAAAATATGCCTGAAGAAATTAGTCCATATGTATTTATTTACCTTAAATCATTTTTCTTAGGCATCATTCAAGGTTTTACTGAGTTTTTTCCAATTAGTAGTACAGCTCATTTAAAAGTTGTTCCTTATTTTTTGGGATGGAATGATCCTGGTGCTTCCTTTTCCGCTTCTATACAATTAGGAAGCGCAGCTGCAATTATTTATTATTTTCGAAAACAAATTAGTTTGATTATTAATTCCTTTTTGTCGGCTTTTATTCATCATAAATTTTTCAAAGATGAAGATACAAGACTTGCTACTTATATATTTATCTCCAATGTCCCAATATGTATTTTTGGTTTTATTATTAAATTATTTTGGCCTAATTACTCCGATTCGAATTTTAGAGGTTTGTATTTTATAGCTATTACTTCTATTCTTATGGCAATATTGTTAGCTCTTTCAGAATTTTATGGTAATAGAAAAAAGCTATTTACTGACATTAATTTAATAGATGTTATCTTCTTGGGTTTTGCTCAATCTCTGGCTTTATTTCCTGGGGTTTCTCGATCAGGTATTACTTTGACCTCAGCATTGTTTTCGGGAATTGAAAGAAAAACCGCAGCAAGACTTTCTTTTCTAATTGGTATCCCAGCTATTTCTATTTCAGGACTTGTTGAATTGTGTACATTATTTAATACATTATCAGTAATAGATATTTTACCTACAATTATTGGGATTATTTCATCCTTCTTTTCTTCATTGTTTGCTATTGACTTTTTTCTTAAGTTCTTAGCTAAAAATAATACTTTTGTTTTTGTTTATTATCGTTTAGCTTTTGGTGCTTTTATATTGTCAGCTTTATAAATATAAGTTTTCTATATTCTTTGGTTTAGTATTGCTTTATGATGCTGATTTGATTTTGATGAAGTTTTTACCTAAGTTATTCGTTGTTTCTTTTGGGGAGATTGATATATCACCATATCTCTTTGCGTTAATTATTTTTTTAACTCTATTCGTTTTTTTAGCTGTTTTAATTAGTACAACGAAATTAATCCAATCTTTAGTCAATGACTCTGATTAGTAATGCATTTGATTCTATCGGAACGGCGGGATTTGAACCCACGACCCCCACTACCCCAAAGTGGTGCGCTACCAAGCTGCGCTACGTCCCGTTTTTTCAAGTTATCATAAGGTCTTGCTGATATTTCCAATTTTTAATGATTTCCATTTAATTCTATTCTTAGACTTTCTATTTATTCGTCTAATGAGTGTATTTTTATTTTCATTAGAATATCCATGAATAGATAGTCTTTTAGCCATTAATCTTAATTCGTAGATATTCATCTTAGAGAGTTTTAATTCAGTATCGTTTTCCCATGCATCTCCCTCATTTGGTAAAATAGTTTTATGTTGGGATACTTCAATTGAATATATTAACTCTGCAAAGTATTCTGGAATAATTACTATTAAAATTGCAAGAACATTGTATATGTTTATCCGGACTTTTTCTAAATTTTTGTCTATTTTATTATTTTTCATATGTTTTAAAAATATAATTCAAGTTAAAATTTATTCTTCATTAGCTTGGATAAGACAATTCTGTATCTAATGAACTATCCATCCATTGAATTGTTTTTTGTTGTTCAATTTTTTCAGATTTAAAACTAAACACTAAAAAAAATACTAACAACAATGTAGCTAATATAATTAGCAAAACAGTTCTATCTGGTAATTGATCATTCATTGCAAATTCGATTCAATAGGTGTATTCTCACCTCTAAGAATACAATGACTTATTTCCCAATTATAGTAAGTCCAAATCTTTTCATTTAGTTTAAAGTTTGCTCCATTAAAGCCTTTAAATATTACCTTTGTTGGCATCGCAGAGCAATATGGTCTGCTACCAGGCTTAGCTAAGTATTGTTGATGGTAATCTTCTGCAAAATAGAACTTAATATCATTCTTGATTTCTGTAGTAATTTCCCCAAAGCCATTATTTTTTAGTTCTTTTTGATAGCTATTTTTGCTTTCTATTGCTTTACTTAGTTGGTGTTGGTTTGTCGTATAAATAGAAGATCTATATTGGCTTCCACTATCGTTACCCTGACGATTGCCTTGTGTTGGGTCATGGCATTCCCAAAATAATTTTAGTAAGTCGCTTAGATCGATTTCATTATTATTCCAAACAACTCTTACGACTTCGGTGTGACCTGTTAGACCAGAACATACTTCTTTATAGCTTGGGTTTTCCTTTTCACCCCCGGCATATCCCACGGCAGTTGATATAACACCTGGAAGCCTCCAGAAACCTTTCTCTGCTCCCCAAAAGCAGCCGCATCCAAAAAGTATTTCTTGCTCATTGTCTTTTAGTGTTGCTGTTAGATCATTTTTTAATATTGTATGTAGCAATTTCTTCTTATGTTTTACTGTACTTCTATCAGAATAGAGCTTATCAATAATAATCTTTAAATATTCAATTATCTTTTTAATCATAACTTTAATTTATAGTTTCTATTCTTATATGATTTATCAGTGTAGTAACAAATGCAAATAATAAGAAAGGTAGGCTTAATACAAGTATTAATCCCACACCTAAAAGAGCAAATATTGGTCTTGATGAGCCCATTAGTGCAAGACCTGCCGCAAGACTTACAAAGATTACACCCATCCATGCAAGGATCTGAATGTAAATATCTCCAAATACAAGGTCGCAATCAAGTTTATATTTTGTTAAGGCGCTCATGAGTAAATAATTATCTTATTGAACATAATTGTTTTTCAAGCTTATATCTAATTGATTAAAAAATTTTAATAAGCAATGATTAATCATTTGATTGTAGTTGTTCCTTTGCTTTTTCTCTCTCCCACATGCTTTTATACAAACCGTCTTTCTTAATTAAAAATTGATGTGTTCCCTCTTGCACAATTTTTCCATCATTCATTACTAATATTCGATCACACGCAGCAGCGGCTGATAGTTGATGACTAATCATTAATACCGTCTTATTATACTGATTTTTTATTGTTTGAAATATTGCTGAGGCTGTTTTATTGTCCACACTTGCTAGGGCATCATCAAGAACAATAATTTTTGAATCTACTAATAATGCTCTACTTAGCGCTGTTCGTTGTCTTTGTCCCCCACTGAGAGTTATACCTCTTTCACCGACAAGTGTTTTTAGACCATCTGGAAAACCTTTTATATCATCTGTCATTCGCGCTTCATATGCTGATTCTTGTACCTTTTCTATGGATGCCTCTGGATTTCCGTATTTAATATTTTCTGAAAGTGTTTCTGTAAAAAGATATCCTTCTTGTGGCACTAAAGCGATATTGCTTCTTAACTGTTTTAGCTTTAAGTCCATCACATCATTGTCGTCTAAAAATAATGTTCCTTCATCAATTTTTATCATTCTTCCTAAAGCTCTTGCCAATGTTGTTTTACCGCAACCCACAGGCCCCACTAAGGCAACTATTTCTCCAGGATTTATTCTAAAAGAAATTTCATCGAGTATTTTCCTTGTAGAATCTTCATACTTTATTGATAAATTTTTTGCTTCTAATTTACCTAGAATTGGCTTAGATATATCGACCGTATTAATTTTATCTTTGATTGTAGGTTCATGATTTAGTATCTCTTCAACTCTTTCTAAGCTTACTTGACCTAATTGAAAAGTATTTAACGTAAATCCTAATAAGGCTGTTGGAAAAACAAGTCTCTCCACATAAAGAATTAAAGCTACTAAGCCCCCAACAGTAAGAGTTCCACTATTTAATTGCCCACTCCCAATTGCTATTAGTAAAAGCAAAGAGATGGATGATAACCCTTGAAGTAATGGGAATAATGTACTCGCAGTTCTTGCAAGATTAATAGCAGCATCTCTATATCTAATATTTAATTTCTCGAAAGCTTCTTGTTCAGCTTTCTCTTGACCATAAATTTTAATTGCGCTAATGCCAGATAGATCTTCCTGGATTAATTCACTCAATTCTGATAATGCTTTTTGTTGCCTCTTTCTTTGTTTGACCATTCTTCCACCGAATAATCCAACGGTGCCCAGTAACACTGGATATACAGAAATAGCAAGGACAGTTAAGAGTGGATCGATTGACAACATCGCTGGCAACGTGAAGGTGTATGCCAAAAATGTGTTTGTCAGACTTAGTATCGTAAATCCAAGCAATCTTCTTATGTTTTCCAAATCACTAGTAGCTCTAGTTATAACCTCCCCTGTACCTATGGTTTGAACCCATCCTGGATCTTGTTCCAGCATTCGATCAAATAATTTTTGTCTTAATGAAACTTCTACTTGTCTTCCAACTCCAAATACGAGTTGCCGAGATATCAACCTTGCTCCCCCCATGATTGTTGCCAAGAGTATTAACCATGTCGACTTATTCAAGACATATGAAAATGTAAATCCTTCCTTTAGATCATCGACGATATTTCTGACTTCCATTGGAATAGCAACACTTAGAATGTTTACAAAAATCAGACAGATAGCACCTAGTATCAGCTCCTTCTTGTGTGGTCTCAAATAGTTTTTTATTAGATCTAGTCTTAATGCAGCCATTCTTTTATTAATATGCTCATTAACCTAGGCAATATAAGCCCGTGGACGTGAGCAAAATCCAATTTAACTAATTTATGAACGAGGCTCAAAATCATCCGCTGTATTTAACAGATCGTGAAAATCTTGATCGTTTAGTCACCATAGATTCTCCAACTTCTAACAATTTTGTTGAACTAGCTAGATTACTAATTCGTTATCAAGATTTTAAAGGTGCTGAAGATCTTAATTCTGACATGGAAAAATTATTAAAAAAATGGGACATTAATCGTGACAAATTAGAGGCGATAACAAGAAAACTTTGGTCAGAGGGATTTCGTCCTGCAAGTCATTCAAGTCCTGACAACGTTGGTTCTGGATTTGATACGTCAGATTCCTCTCAAGCTTAATGTTAGGAAATTATTTTTTTATTTAAACAACTTATATAGTTGATATATTAATGATTAAGTTATGAAAAATATTCTGCTTGGAATGCAAAGCATTCATGCACTTTCTGATAAATGAACCCATTAAATCCTATATCTTTTTCAGTAATTCTTGAATCACTACTTTCAGCAAATGATTTAACTGAGGAGCAATCTAATTATTTAATGAATTCATGGCTAGAAAATAAAATTGAACCAGTTCAAACCGGTGCGATCTTAGCGGCATTTAGAGCAAAGGGGGTTTCTGGTGATGAACTTTCGGCAATGGCAAAAATCCTTCAAGAGGCTTCTATAACACCATCAGATCTACCATCCTTTGATTTAGTTGATACTTGTGGAACTGGTGGAGATGGAGCTAACACGTTCAATATTTCTACAGCAGTTGCCTTTGTCTCAGCTGCTTTAGGAGTAAAAATCGCTAAACATGGAAATCGAAGTGCAAGTGGCAAGGTTGGATCAGCTGACGTGCTAGAAAATTTAGGATTACCTTTAAATGTTTCTTCCGAAAAAATTGTTGAGGCTTTAAAGAATTTGGGAATTACATTTCTTTTTGCTCCTTCTTGGCATCCTTCACTGGTAAACCTTGCTCCTCTAAGAAAAAACTTAGGAATTAGAACCATTTTTAATTTGCTGGGACCATTGGTTAACCCACTTAGACCAAAGTCTCAAGTATTAGGAGTAGCCAAAGCTGATTTGCTTGATCCCATATCACTAGCTTTAAAAGGAATGGGGCTTAAAAGAGCTGTAGTTGTTCATGGTGCAGGTGGCCTAGATGAGGCTTCATTAGCTGGCTCTAACCAATTTCGGTTCTTGGAGAAGGATGTTATTAGATCTGAAATTTTTAACCCTATTGATCTTGGACTTACTGAAATCTCTAATGAAAGTTTGAAAGGTGATGATTTGAAAACTAATTCTCAAATTCTAATGTCTTTACTTAAAGGAGAAGGAAATAAATATCATAAAGAAGTCGTAGCATTAAATACGGCTCTTGTTTTATGGGTATCAGGAGCTGAGGATGATTTATTTTTAGGTGTCAAACGATCATTAGATTGTTTGAATACAGATAAATCATGGCTCCTGTTCAAGCAGTTAAGAGAATTTTTAGCTTCTTAATTCTTTTAATCTGATAAATCGTATTTCTTATGTTTTTTGATACTGATAGTTCTGCAATATTGTTATTAGAGGATGGGACCTGTTTTGAAGGAGTATCTTTTGGTGCCAAGGGGACTATTTCTGGAGAAGTCGTATTTAATACTGGTATGACAGGCTATCAGGAGGTCATAACGGATCCTAGTTACTATGGCCAGATTATTACTTTTAGCTATCCAGAGATTGGAAATACTGGAGTCAATTCTGAGGATAATGAATCATCACATCCTTCAGTTAAAGGTGTGATAGCTCGTCAAATATCAAAAACTTCCAGTAACTGGAGACACGAAGTTTCCTTTGAAAAATGGTTAAAGGATGAAAATGTTGTTGGAATTCATGGAATAGATACAAGAGCACTTGTTAGACATTTAAGAGAATCTGGTACTTTGAATGGAATTATTTCTTCGGATTCAAACTATTCCATAAAAGAATTATTTTCACTTGTAAAAAAATCTCCTTCAATGAATGGTCTGAATCTTGTTGAACAAGTAACAACGAAAAGCTCTTTTAAAGTTAATTCAACTTGTCCGGTTTCATTTGATAAGAGGATTAAAAATATTCAAAGAATCCCATACAACGTTGTTGCTATAGATTTTGGTATAAAGCAATCTATATTGGATCGTTTAGTTGCCCATGGTTGTGAAGTAACCGTCTTGCCTGCAAATACTTCAATATCAGATGTTTTAGCTTTATCCCCTGAAGGAGTTTTTCTTTCTAATGGACCTGGTGATCCATCCGCAGTTGATAGTGGGATTAACCTTGCTAAGGATTTAATTGAATACAACAAACTACCTATTTTTGGGATCTGTTTAGGTCATCAGATTCTTGGCTTAGCGCTTGGTGGAAAAACTTTTAAGCTTTCATATGGACACAGAGGACTAAATCATCCATGTGGATTGAATGGAAAAGTTGAAATTACAAGTCAAAATCATGGTTTTGCATTGAATTCAGAATCTTTAGATTCTGAGAAAATACAAATCACCAGACTCAATTTAAATGACCAAACAGTAGCCGCTATTTCTGTAATTGATAGGCCTTTCTTTGGTGTTCAATATCACCCCGAGGCTAGTCCTGGGCCTCATGATGCTGATCATCATTTTAATCATTTCGTAACCTTAATAGAAGAACGACGTAGAATCGTGGATTAATTTGGTTTCTATCACTACACTTCCATCATGAAGTCATAGAGGACTAATTCCATAACTGAATTACAACGTCTTACTGTTTCTCTTAGAGGTGGTTTTAACCAGCAAAATGGTTGTCTAGTGATTAATTTCACTGGTCAACTAGATGCTTATTCAGAGAAACAATTCACTACATATATCAATGAAGTTCTAGCTTCTAATCAACTGTCGGTTGTAATTGATTTAACTAATATCGATTTCATTGACTCGTGTGGTTTAGGAGCAATGGTTCAAGCAGCTAAAAAATGCACTCAGTCAAAAAGAACATTTAATGTTGTAGGAAATCCTAGAGTTATCCAAACAATTAAACTTGTTCGATTAGAGGAATTTCTTCATCTAGTGCCAGATCTGAATACTGCAATTGGTAAATTATCAGCTTGACTGATTGGATTCGCTCTCACAAATCAACCATTTCTCCGGATGGCTTGGGGCCGTTACAATTAGCTTGGCTGGGTGATGCTGTATGGGAAATGCATCATAGGTTGCGATATTGCAGTAGTCCAATGCGCTCCAAGGATCTGCATAATGCTGTTGTTAAGGAGGTAAACGCATCCAGTCAAGCAAAAGCAATCACAAAAATCGAACCTTTTCTTAATGATACTGAAAAGGATTTGCTTAGAAGAGGAAGAAACAGATCTGGAAGAGGTCCTAAAAATGTAGATGCAGCCACATATGCAATTGCTACCGGATTTGAGACTATTGTTGGATGGTTGTTTTTGAAAAATCCCAATCGGCTTGCTGATTTATTCGATCTTCTTGATCGACCCATTAACTAGAAAATAGTTCTTATAAAATGAGTTATCGCTTCAATAAAGACACAAGTAATTCAAAAAACTCTTCATCTAAGAAAGGAAGTAGTAATTTTTTTCGTCAAGATAATGAATCTAAAAATTCAAATTTTAATGATCGAAGAAGAACCAACAATAAAATCAATCGTCATTCATCTGATCAAGTAAATCAATATTCATTAGATAAAGAATCTTCCGGACGATCAAGAAATAGTAACCAGTCAAATTCAAACTACAGAGGATCAAATCGATTCGAAAGAAAATCGACTAACACTTCATACAGAAATGAAAACTCACAGGAAATAGACAACTACAGAGGATCTAATCGATTTGCAAGGAAATCCGCTAACTCTTCATATCGAAATCAAAACTCACAGCAAACTGACAATTACAGAGGATCAAATCGCTTTGAACGAAAATCAGTTAGACCTTCATACAGAAATCAAAATCCTCAGGAAACTAACAATTTAAGAAAATCAGAAATTAATGAACCTCTTTCATATTCGGAAAGTTTTACCAAAACTTTAAGTGATGATTTGATTTGGGGTCGTCATTCAACTGAGGCAGCTCTTATAGGAGGTAGGGCAATTCATAGGATTTGGTGTACCTCTGAATTAAGAAGTACACCAAAGTTTTTTCAACTTCTCAAAGATTCAAAATCTTCTGGGGTCTTGGTCGAAGAAGTTTCTTGGTCTAGGCTTGGCCAGCTCACTAATGGAGCAGTTCATCAAGGAATAGTTTTACAAATTGCCGCATCAAAGACTCATGATTTGAAGAATTTAATTGATGCTTGTAAAGCTTTTGGAGAGTCATCATTGCTTCTAGCTTTAGATGGTTTAACTGATCCTCAGAATCTTGGAGCAATAATCCGATCTGCTGAAGCACTAGGTGCTCAAGGGTTAATTCTTCCACAAAGACGCAGTGCAGGTTTAACAGGATCCGTAGCAAAAGTTGCTGCTGGAGCTCTGGAACATTTGCCTGTAGCAAGAGTTGTTAATTTAAATAGGTCTTTGGAGAAATTGAAGGATGAGGGGTATACCGTTGTTGGTCTTGCTGAGGAAGGACCTTCGACTTTGTCGGAAATTAAATTCCAAGGTCCTTTAGTCGTAGTTGTGGGTTCCGAAGATAAAGGGATTTCTCTGATAACTAGAAGGTTGTGCGATCAGTTAGTCAGAATTCCTCTTAAGGGTGTCACTACAAGCCTTAATGCATCAGTCGCTACTTCGATTTTTTTATATGAAGTAGCTAGATCTAAATGGATGCGCTCAATCTCTGGACAAGACCCATCTCCAAGATTAATGAAACCTCAGATTTCAACTGAAAATAATAACTAACCTCTTTAAATTTAATCTTATAAAGAAGCGTATATCTTTTATAGTTTTATTATGATTTTCAAAACATCATAATAAAATTAGATTGCTAATTACATCACTCACAGGCTTTTATAATCAACATTTTGTTCCTTCAAGTATATGTTTCATCATCAAGTGAACATAATTTTCTTTTTTATTTGATGAATACTTGGTTAAGAAAGTATAATAAATTAAATGCAGTTTACTTATGGGTCCCCTTAGGGCTCTTCGAAGCTTAGGTAATAGTTTTGGCTTGGCCTGGTGGGCCAAGGTTGAAACAATTCAACCTGAGGTTACATATTGGTTTGGCCCATTTCTCACTCGTCGTAGCTTGAAAGTCAGATTAAATGGATTTGTAGAGGATCTTTCTGAAGAGTCACCTCAGAAAATAAACCATAGTTTAATCAGGTGCCGTCGTAACGAGCCTCTTACGTCATAAGCTTATAATTATTTTTTTATAATTTATTGATGACTTTTGCAGACTTACGCCAGAAATTGAAAAGTGGTGAAGTCTCTTGTAAAGAGCTAGTTCAAGAAAAGATCAATCGAATAAAGGAATTAGATCCAACTCTAAATTCTTTTTTAACTGTTAACGCTGATCAGGCATTATCCAATGCCGAAAATATAGATAAACAAATTGCTTCTGGCCAAAGTCTTCCTTCATTGATAGGAATACCATTGGCTATCAAAGATAACCTTTGCACAAAAGGAATTAGGACAACTTGCGCTAGCAAGATCTTGGGTAACTTTGTTCCACCATATGAGTCAACAGTCACCAAAAAGCTTTTGAACGCTGGAGCAATAATGATTGGCAAGACAAATATGGATGAATTTGCGATGGGGAGTTCTACTGAAACCTCAGCATTTGGCCCAACTTTAAATCCATGGAACATATCCAAAGTTCCTGGAGGAAGTTCAGGTGGTAGCGCAGCCTCTGTTGCTGCCGAATTATGTTGCGGATCTCTAGGCTCTGATACTGGTGGTTCAATAAGACAACCAGCTTCGTTTTGTGGCGTTGTTGGAATGAAACCAACTTATGGTCGTGTAAGTCGTTGGGGATTAATAGCTTTTGCTAGCTCTTTAGATCAAGTTGGTCCATTTGCTAATAATGTTTCTGATGCAGCTGAAATCTTGCAAGTCATATCAGGTAAAGATGATTTTGATTCAACTACTGTGGATATTCCTGTCCCCAATTATTTAGATATCCTTTCCAAGTCAATCAAGGGGATGAAAATAGGTTTAATTGATAACTGCTTCGAACATGAAGGTTTAGCCCTTGATGTTAAAGAGTCTGTTCTTGGATCTGCCTCGTTGCTTGAAAAATTAGGGGCCGAGATTATCAATGTTTCTTGCCCTCGCTTTAATGATGGAATTGCTACTTATTACGTTATTGCTCCATCTGAAGCCTCAGCAAATTTAGCTAGATACGACGGTGTCAAATATGGATTTCGCTCTGAAGATGAACAAACTCTTATAGAAATGACCTCCAAAAGTCGGGCTCTTGGTTTTGGAAGTGAGGTTAAACGAAGAATTCTTATAGGAACCTATGCCCTGTCCGCGGGTTATGTCGATGCTTACTACAAGAAGGCCCAGCAAGTTAGAACTTTGATACGTAGAGACTTTGATGATGCTTTCAAAAAAGTTGATGTTTTGTTGGCTCCAACAGCTCCTACTACTGCTTTCGGTTCTGGAGAGAATATTGACAACCCTATGTCTATGTACTTATCTGATTTGTTAACTATTCCAGCAAATTTAGCTGGATTACCAGCTATCAGTTTGCCATGTGGTTTTGATAAATCTGGATTGCCAATAGGGTTACAGCTAATAGGTAATGTTTTTGAAGAAGGTAAGATTTTACAAGTGGCTAGTCATTTTGAGAGAGCTGCTGATGTTCGCAAAAATAGGCCTAAAACAGATTTCACGTTATAAAGGATAAACCACTTTATGTGGAGCCTAGAATTGTCGCTACACTATATCCAGTGTGGCATCGTAGAATATTAATGGGTTTCGTTCCAATTCATAATCATAGTGATTACAGCCTTCTCGATGGAGCTAGTCAGCTCCCCTTAATGGTTCAAAGGGCTAAGGAATTAGGGATGCCAGCTCTAGCCCTGACTGATCATGGTGTTATGTATGGCGCGATTGAATTATTGAAGTTATGTAAGGCAGCAAATATAAAGCCAATTATTGGCAATGAGATGTACGTTATTAATGGTTCAATTGATAACCCTCAGCCCAAAAAAGAGAAAAGATACCACCTTGTTGTTATTGCGAAAAACCAAATTGGCTATGAAAATCTCGTAAAACTAACAACACTTAGTCATTTAAACGGTGTTAGGGGAAGAGGCATATTTTCAAGACCATGTATTGATAAATCTTTATTTCAAAAATACAGTGAGGGATTAATTTGTTCAACTGCATGCCTAGGAGGTGAAATCCCACAAGCTATATTGAAGGGAAGAAATGATGTTGCTAGAGAAGTAGCCTCTTGGTATAAGGAGATTTTGGGAGATGACTTTTATCTAGAAATTCAAGACCATGGATCAATTGAGGATCGAATTGTTAATAGTGAAATAGTCAAAATATCTGAAGAACTTGATATTCAAATTATAGCTACAAATGATGCACATTATGTATCAAAGAATGATATTGAAGCTCATGATGCATTGATTTGTGTATTGACTGGCAAGTTAATTAGTGATCACAAAAGGTTGAGATATACAGGGACTGAATATATAAAATCAGAGGAGGAAATGAGAAGTTTATTTACTGACCATTTAGAGAACAATGTAATAAATAATGCAATTGAAAATACTGTAAAACTATCAAACAAGGTTGATCAATATAAGATATTAGGTACTTATAAGATGCCAAATTTTCCTATACCTAATGGATATAAACCAATTGATTATCTTAAAGAGATAACTATCAATGGCTTGAAAGAGATATTAGATATTTCTCAATTTGAAAAATTTCCAAGTGCTTATAAAGAAAGGCTTGATTATGAGTTAAATGTAATAGAACAAATGGGTTTTCCCACATATTTTCTTGTAGTATGGGATTACATAAGATTTGCAAGAGAACAAAATATTCCTGTAGGTCCTGGTAGAGGTTCTGCCGCTGGTTCCTTAGTCGCTTTTTCTCTTCATATAACTAATATTGACCCAGTTGAAAATGGATTATTATTTGAACGATTTCTTAATCCTGAGAGGAAGTCAATGCCTGATATTGATACTGACTTTTGTATTGAAAGACGTGGTGAAGTTATAGATTATGTTACTAAAAAGTATGGCGAAGACAAAGTTGCACAGATAATTACATTTAACAGAATGACATCTAAGGCTGTTTTGAAAGATGTTGCTCGCGTACTTGATATTCCATATGGAGATGCAGATCGTCTGGCAAAATTAATTCCAGTTGTAAGGGGTAAGCCAGCAAAATTATCATCTATGATTTCAAAGGAATCGCCTAATAAGGACTTTTATGAAAAATACAACAACGATTTAAAAGTAAAGAAATGGGTTGATATGGCTATGAGGATAGAAGGAACAAATAAGACTTTTGGTGTGCACGCGGCGGGTGTTGTTATAGCGGCTAAGTCCCTTGATAATTTAGTTCCTCTTCAAAGAAACAATGATGGTCAAATAATCACCCAATATTTTATGGAAGATATTGAATCTCTTGGCCTTTTGAAGATGGACTTTTTAGGACTTAGGAATCTTACAATGATCGAAAAGACGATAAATTTAGTTGAAAAATCTCTTGGTAAGAGATTAGATCCTGATTCTTTGCCTTTTACAGATGAAAAAACATTTGAATTACTTTCTAGAGGTGATTTAGAGGGAATTTTCCAACTTGAATCAAGTGGAATGAGGCAAATAGTCAAAGATCTAAAGCCCTCATCTCTAGAGGATATTTCTTCAATTCTTGCCCTTTATCGTCCTGGTCCTCTTGATGCTGGATTAATTCCTAAATTTATAAATAGAAAACATGGTAAGGAGAGTATTGATTTTCAACATCAGGCACTTGAGCCTATTTTAAGTGAGACTTATGGAATTATGGTTTATCAAGAGCAGATCATGAAGATTGCGCAGGATTTAGCGGGATATTCCCTTGGTCAAGCAGATTTATTAAGAAGGGCAATGGGTAAGAAAAAAGTTTCAGAAATGCAGCGCCATAGAACGCTATTTGTAGATGGAGCTGTTAAGAATAGCGTATCAGCCAGCATTGCTGAACAGTTATTTGATCAAATGGTTTTATTTGCTGAGTATTGCTTTAACAAAAGTCACTCGACTGCTTATGGCGCGGTTACTTATCAGACTGCTTATTTAAAAGCACATTATCCTGTCGCTTATATGGCGGCATTGCTCACAGTAAATGCTGGCTCGACTGACAAGATTCAAAGATATATTTCTAACTGTAATTCAATGGGTATAAACGTAATGCCACCAAATATAAATACCTCTGGTGTTGATTTTACTCCAAAAGATAATTCAATTCTTTTTGGTTTTTCAGCGGTCAAAAACTTAGGTGATGGAGCAATTAGAAAAATTATTACTTCTAGAGACGAAGATGGGGAATTTACTTCTTTAGCTCAATTCTGTGATCGGATTTCACTTAGTGCTGTTAACCGAAGAGGGCTGGAGGCTTTGATACATTGTGGAGCTCTTGATTGTCTTGAAGAAAATGCAAATCGAGCTCAGCTTATGGCTGATTTGGATTTAACTATTGAATGGGCTTCTTCTAGGGCAAAAGATAGAAATAGCGGCCAAGGGAATCTTTTTGATCTTTCTTCTTCTATAAATAATGAATCATCAATTGATGAATTTTCCTCCGCTCCAAAGGCGAAGCAAATCAAAGATTATCCTCCTTCAGACAAACTTAAATTAGAAAAAGAGCATGTTGGCTTTTATCTATCGGACCATCCTTTGAAGCAACTTTCAGAACCTGCAAAATTGATTGCTCCTATTAGCCTTTGTTCTTTAGAAGACCAGAAAGATAAGTCAAAGGTCAGTGTTATTGCAATGATTCCAGAGATGAGAGAAGTCACAACTAGAAAGGGTGACAGGATGGCGATTATTCAATTAGAGGATTTAACTGGGTCTTGTGAAGCAGTTGTCTTCCCAAAAAGTTATGAAAGACTGTCTGATCATTTGATGGTTGAAACTAGATTATTGATCTGGGGCAGCGTAGATAGGAGAGATGAAACTGTGCAATTGCTTATTGATGATTGTCGTGAAATTGATGATTTACGATTTCTATTGATTGATCTTCGTCCTGATCAAGCTACAGATATCAATATTCAGCATAAATTAAGAGAATGCCTTTCTAAAAACAGACCTGCCAGAAATGAATTAGGTGTACGAATCCCTGTAGTAGCATGTCTCAAGGACCACAATAATACTAGGTATATTCGGTTGGGCGATCAATTTTGCGTAAAGGACGCTGACTTGGCTTTGGATTCACTGTCTAAGAATTCATTTATTGCAAGATCAAGTAAAAGTCTTGTAATTTAAATATTTTTCTTAGCTAGAAATATCTTTTTGACTTGTTTTGAATGCATCTTTCATCCTATTGATATTTGGCTTTATGTTTTCAAAACCAAAAAAACTTCCAGTATTAAAATCCCAACTCGCGGAGAGTATTCCATAACTTAATCCTAATAAGCCGACAAGGAAACAAAGCGCAGAACTGACTAGAGTGACTGTTGGAGATATATCAGCAATACCTTTGCTTATTAAAAAATAACTCCCAATGAATACTCCCATTCCACTTAGAGTTGGAATTCCAGTCGTAAACGCTATTCTTCTTGCCATTCGATTTGCAACATAGCTTGGTATTCCTGATTTTTTGCTACTTCTGTTTGAAGATTTCTTTGAAACTATTTTTGGGGCAGAGTTATTGCTTGAAAATCCTATTGTTATTTCATTAGGTTGGTCCTTTTTGTTTTTTTTTGCACCTTTCATTAGCTTCTAGCAATCTATTACCAGTCATTATCCTCTAATAGCTAATTTTTCTATGAGCTCTGTATATCTTTTTTCACTTTTAGTGCGTACATAACTTAAAAGTCTTTTTCGTTGTCCAATCATTTTGAGCAATCCTTGTCTAGAGGAAAAATCATGGATGTTTCCCTGAAGGTGTTTGCTTAACTTGGAGATCCTTGTAGTAAGCATCGCAACTTGAACTTCTACTGAACCCGTATCAGTTGGATGTACTTGATGTGTGTTGATTAGCTTTTGTTTCTCTTCTGTGCCAAGTGACATTTGTTTAGCTTTTCTTATTCTTCAATTCTAATTTAATCCCTAGCCTTCTATCAAGTACTATTTTCACTCAATTTCATAAGAATCTCTTTGAGATGTTTATCCATTAGCGCTGCTTTTTCTTGTGCAGATAAGGAATTCAATAATAAAGAATTTTCTTTTTCGTTTGTTGTTATTATTTTAATTGAATCTTCTATTTCCTTCTTTTCATATCCAAGCGAATTTAGCGTTAAATATATTTCATCAATATATTTTGAAAATTTATTAGGCTCTATTTCTGTTTTTTCATAATTTATTTCATTATTATCTATAAATTTTTGAAGTTTATTTCTTAGCTCAACGATTAATCTCTCTGCTATTCTCTTGCCTATACCTTGAGTTTTTGTTAGTAAACTAGATTCTTTATTTTCTATTGCATTAACAAACTGATTAACCTTAAAGTCCTCTAACAATGCCATACCAATTTGTGGGCCTATTCCATTTACAGAAATTATTTCTCGAAATAAATCTCTTTGATTAACCTCTATAAAACCATATAAACTTGTGCCATCTTCTCTATCTATTTGGTGAATCCATAACTCAATCTTATTAGAAGCTTCTGCTTTACCTATTTGTGTTGGTAATAGTTGTACTTCATAACCAACACCACCAACATTTATAACAACTCCTTTCTTTAAGGATATTTTCCAGGTATGAATTATTTCACCTTTTAACCAGCTAATCATTATTTATTTTGATTGATTTTCTGAGAATATCAAATGAAATTAACCACCATCAATCTCACATCCAACCATTGAACCTCCTACCAGACCAGCAGGAATTGCCCACCAACGATCTTTACCTCTTGATATTGCCGTAGCGAAGCCAGCACCTAAAATACCCCCTGCAATTTTGCCTTCTGAGCAATCATTATTATCAAATTCATTTTTTTTGTTTGTTGATCCATGACCTGGGCAAGGAACTTCTACCGTTTCTTCCCATTTTTTGACATACCCAGGATCATTTCTTGTCCCTGGAATATATTCTTCTCTATATTCATTTCTGGTGCATGTTCTACTTGATGAATAACCTCGCTGATACTCATCTGCAAGAATCGATGGTGATCCAGCGCAAATAATAAGTATTGAAAAGATTAAAGATTTACAATTCATATTTTTGCTTGTGACTTTTGGATGCACTTATACTAATAATAGTGGAAATAAGTACGCAAAAACCACCTAAGTAAATTGAACTTGTTATTGTTTCTTGAAATATCAATACTCCCCATATACTTGCAAATACAACCTGGGAATAGTTTAGTGAAGTTGCTTGGCTAGCTGGAAGAAGTCTTAAACCCTCCGTAATGCAGAGTTGACCAATCTGTGTAAAAATCCCAATACCTAATATCCAGAACCAATCTGATCCTGTTGGTAATACAAAATCATTAATAATAAAAGGAATAGATAAAGGGATAGAAACCAAGGGAAAGTAATATATAATAACCAGAGGGTGCTCTTTTGAAGAAAGTTTTCTTACACATATATAAGCTAATGATGTCATCAATGCGCCCAATATAGCTATGATTATTGCTAATATTGTTTCTTGAATATTACTGCTGGTTATAAACTCTGGTTGGCTAACTAAAAAAATTCCTATCCAACCAATGCTGATTGAATATATTATTTTCCTTAAAATAAATTCCTTTAAAATTATATGTGCACAAAGAACTGTAAAAGTTGGGTAAATGTACTGTATTACTGTCGCTGTGGCTATGGCTAATATTGTTAGGGCTTTGAAGATACAAAATAGTGCAAAGGTTCCTAGCAATCCTCTTATGATTAATAATCTTTTCTGATATCCCCAAGGGTTAATTTTCTTTTTATATAAGAAAAATCTTGTTATTATTATACTTATAGTAGCCCTAGCTAAAACAAGTTCTGAAATAGGTATTCTCCCCCCAATCGCTTTAACACAAACACTCATAAGGCTAAATGCCAAACCGCTTACTAGTAAAAATCTGATCCCTTTTGAATTTTTTTCTAGATTAAATTCATCTGTAATTAGTTTTTCTCTCAATTTTTGAATCTCTTAACTAAATATTTAAATATCAATTAAAATTATCACATGGCTTCTGCACGACTACATCCTAGGACTATTGAGTCTGTCAAAGAGCGTGTAGATATTGTTGATGTAGTTGGCGAACACGTCGTCTTAAAGAAAAAAGGTAAAGAATATGTTGGGATATGCCCTTTTCATGATGATAGTAAACCTTCAATGTCAGTAATTCCTGGCAAGCAATTTTATTATTGTTTTTCATGTGGAGCTGGTGGAAATGCCATTAAATTTTTAATGGAGTTTCAGAGACAAAGTTTTAGTGACGTTGTTCTTGAACTTGCAAAGAAATATCAAGTACCAATTGATACTGTTGAAGGACCTCAACAAGAAAGACTCAAGCAACAGCTCTCTCGTAGAGATACCCTTTATCGGGTCTTAAAAATCGCTACTGGTTGGTTTAGAAATCAATTAAATTCTCCATGTGGAGAAAATGCACTTAATTATCTTAAGAATAAACGTCATTTAAGTGATGGTACTTTAATTAATTTTGAGCTTGGATTTGCACCAGATAATTGGGACTCATTACTCAAATATTTTGTAGATATAGAAAAAGTTAGTGTTGAAATCCTTGAATCGGCTGGATTAATTGTTCCTCGAAAGGGTGGTAACGGTTTTTATGACAGATTTCGCAATCGTATAATTGTTCCTATTCACGACAGGCAAAAAAGAGTTATTGGTTTCGGAGGAAGGAGTCTTGATGGTTCAGAACCTAAGTATTTGAATTCACCTGAAACTGAAATTTTTGAAAAGGGTAAAAATCTTTTTGGTTTAGATAAATCAACCCTTTCTATTAGGAAAAAAGATTATGCGGTTGTAGTAGAAGGATATTTTGATGTGATGGCACTACACGATTCTGGTATTACAAATGTTGTTGCCTCTTTGGGAACAGCATTAAGTCGTAGTCAAATAACTCTTCTCTCTCGTACTACAGATAGTAAAAAGATCCTTTTAAATTTCGACTCAGATAATGCTGGAATTCGAGCGTCTACTAGAGCTATTAGTGAGGTAGAAAACCTTGCTATTCAAGGTCAGATAGATTTAAGAGTCCTTCAATTACCTTCAGGTAAAGATCCAGATGAGTTCCTTAAGGATAATTCTTCTTCCGAATATGAAGCATTGGCGGCAAAATCACCTCTTTGGATGGATTGGCAAATTGATCAATCTTTGAAGGATTTAGATTTAAGTAAATCTGATCAATTTCAGGCAGCTGTTACCAACTTAGTAAGTCTTCTTGGAAAGTTACCTCAAACGGCGATAAGAACCCACTATCTACAGAAGGTTGCTCAGCGTCTTAGTGGAGGTCAAGGTAGATTTTCCCTGCAACTAGAGGAAGATTTACGTAATCAAATTAATGGTCAAAGATGGCATGGACGTTCTAAGAAAATAGATAAGCCTCAAGAGATTGGTCTTAGAGAAAGAAGTGAGGCAGATATACTTTTTACTTATATACACTGTCCTACTTATAGATCTTTTATTCGTTATGAACTTCGTCTAAGGGACTTAGATGACTTTGCAATTAATCATCATCGTGCAATATGGTCTACTATAAGTAACATTGAGGAAGATAAATTTGGTTCTGAAGTGGTCGAGCAGATTAATCGTTGCAATGATTCAAATAATATTTTAGCTGATATTGATTTAATTAAAAGCTTGTTAGATAACTTTCTCGCTAATGATAGTGAACATCTTTCTAAACTTACTCCTTTGCTAGAGGCTAATGAACTTCGTTTGGCAACACTTAGTGACCCCGAGGCTCTCATTCGTGGTGCTCTCGCTGCTCTTGAAAAGCAAAAATCACTAAAACGTTGTAGGCATCTAATTGATGCATGGAGTACTCAAAGGTTACAAACTCTTGAGAACTGTATAGCATCTCTTATCGTTCAAGAAAAATCGGAACCTAATGATTCATCTGATATGGAACAGAGAGTTTTTAATATGTTTGAAGACTTAAATAATGATGCTATAAATTTTCAGCAACTTTACTATGCTGAGAGAAAACATATTTTAAATTTAGATCAACAGAGATGTTATAAATAATTTTTATATTTTTACTTAATTAATGAAAAATACATCAACTTTTAATTTGGATCAATGTTCTTTATCTAATGAACTATGGCCAGACTTTATCAATAAAATAGGATTTATCAAAGCAAATTTAGCTGTAAGACAATCTCTCGATCTTCAAAGAATGCAGGGAACTAATTTAACTCTTCCCTTACTTATTCTTGAAACATGTGGAACTGCACTGGTGAATTGCCAAGCTGTTAAGACTTATATTGGTCTCTCATGCTTGGAGCAAGGAATGGTCTTGATTTTTAGTAGTAAATTAAACGCTATTCAATTACTTAGAGACAATTAAAATTACTTTATAATCATAGACAATATTTTCTCAATCCTTTTTTTATTAATCTTGGTTTATCTTCTAATATATATGCTTGTCTTTCTTTTTCTTCCTCGCCGGATATACTTATAGACCCATTCAAAGCATTGATCTTTGATGGATTCATTAAAAACCTTCTATCTATTTTTAATAAGTTTCCATCGTTGCATTCTTGAGCTACATGAACAGCTTCATGCCTTAAAGCTTTTTTTATATGCAAGGCTGTTCTATAAAAAATGTCCTTATTCTTCTTCCTTTTAAGGTTATATCCTTCTCTCTTCTTTGCGTTACTTGTACATATGATAATTTCCTTTTCTACTCTATTAAAAAAGCCCACATAGTTTTCACTTATCAAACATAGTTTTTTATTTTCACTTGTTTTATATCCTGCCTTTTCAACCATCTTTATTATTTCTACTTCTGTTTTATCTAAATATTCTATGAACTCCATTATCTTTTTAATTTTTATTTTCATTATTCATTTAAATTTAACATCCAACTGTTTTTAAATTCTAATATGTAGCATTATTGTTAAATATTATACCAATTTTTAATTAGCATATATAGTTGGTATGTTTTCTATATTTGTTGTCTTTATACTAGATAGTTTTTTTCTTCGCGGTGTCCATTCTTTCTCCACCATTGAAGATCCCCAATTTATTGTATCTATACCATTTTTTGAATTAATATTATCTATGAGATTATCTAGTCTCTCTAGATATAATTCTTCTTGAATATTCTGTTTATCAAATATTAGGTTTTGTTTATATTTATTGCTTTGAAGTTTATGTAATATTACACCAGCCCTTATAAATTTTTTATAAGGTTTAAAAATTTCTTTCGTTAGCGACAGACTTTTTTCAATCATAATTTTTGAGTTAGATGTTGGAATAATTATTTTTTCTGTTGCTTCATTTTTAAAAAATTCTTTTGAATGAGTATTTGTATTCGTAAAAACTGTAATAGCTGAAGATAATTGATTGTATTTTCGCAACTTAGCACTTGCTATTAAAACATATTTAATGATTGCTTGGCTCAAATCTTCCAAGCTATCTATGGGATATGAAAAACTCCTGCTTACGCAGATTTCTTTTCGATCTGATGAGGTCTCTTTTATAGGGATACACAGGTTTCCTTTTAATTCATTTTGAATACGTAGACCAACTACACCATACTTTACTTTGATTTGCTCGCTTGACATATCTCTAAGTTCTCGTGCATTAGTTATCCCTTTGTTTTTTAGCCAAATCGACATTCTTTTGCCTATACCCCAAACTTTATCTACTTTAATTTGGTTAAGATAATGATCTTTATTTTGAATAATACCTATATCAAATATACCTGAATTTTTTTGTATTTTCTTTGCTAGATGATTAGAAATCTTTGATAGAACTTTTGTCTCCCCAATCCCGATAGATATTGGAATTCCTATGTCTTGATATACTAAAGCTCTTAAATCTTTTCCCCATTGATATAAGCATTTTCCTTTTGGCCGTTTTATAGTTCCAAATGCTTCATCTATAGAGTATATTTCCAGTTCTTCACATTTTTTTCTTAGTAGTAGCATTAATCGATTGCTTATATCACCGTAAAGCTCGTAATTTGAACTTCTCACTTTTATATTTAATTGAGTTAGCTTATTCTTTAACTTAAAATAAGGTTTTCCCATAGGAATTCCCATTTTTCTAGCCTCTGAACTGCGAGCTATTATGCATCCATCATTATTAGAAAGTATAACTACGGCTTTTCCTTTTATCGAAGGATCGATCATTTGTTCACACGAGGCATAAAAATTATTCCCATCAATTTGAAGTATTGCTTTGGACATAATTAGAGTTTTAATTTTTGTAGTACATGTATTGAATAAATTGCTACTCCCCATATCTGTATATCTATATATTCGTATAAGTTTATTGCTGGATAATTTTCTTTATCTGCTCTTAGATAATAAGCATCTTGCTTTTTTATAAGTCTTTTTAAAGTAAATTCTCCATCCAAGATAGCAACTACAATATTTCCAGGCTTTGGGTTTATACTGCGATCTATTATTAATAAATCATTATTATAAATTCCTGCGTTATTCATTGAATTACCGCTTACACGTAGAAAGAATGTACTTATTGGATTTTTGATTAAGTATTTATTTAAATCGATTCCGCGCTCTATGTAGTCTTCCGCAGGAGAAGGGAAACCTGCAGAAATAGTTTCTGTTGCTAATGGAATTAATAGTTTTGAAGAGCCTTCATTCAAGGAAGAGTAAGAGCTATTTGAATCCATAGATCCAGACCAGTCAATCTATTATAGTACAAATGAACTATCTTGTCTTGTTCGTGCGTTTATTCCTTGTGGTAAGGACCTCCTTGGGTAATGGTTTTTGCTCGGTAGAGTTGTTCTATTAGTAAAAGACGTGCTATTTCATGCGGAAAAGTTAAAGGTGAAAGACTTAATTGCAAAGAAGCGGAAGTATTGAGGGAATGGGGCAGACCCGAAGCACCTCCAATAACAAAAATAATATTTTTATTGTGAAAGTTTATAAGTTTTGTTGCTAGCTGCTTTGATGTGAAAGATTGACCATTTTCGTTAAGGGTTACAAGAACTTCATTTTTGCTAATTATTTCTTTGATCGCATGTTCCTCTTTCGTTTTTTTGTTGTCTTTTATTTCTATAATTTTTAAACCAGGTAATCTTTTTAAGTAGATTTCTATACCTTCTTTAATCCACTTTTTTTTTATTTTTCCTATAGCAATGATTTTGTAGTGTGAAATATTAAGCATAAAAAAGATATTGCTAATCTATATCATCTTCTAGTAGAAATTGTTGAAATTGGGTATATAGGTTTAGTGAATCTTCAATCGAAAGATCTTTAGAATTTTCATTAACATCTGGATCTGCAATAGAAGAATTTTTCACATTATTTGACTCAAGTTTTTTTAGTCTCTCTAATAAATGAGGTGGTATGTTTCCATCTGGACTGATTTCCATCAACTCTCGAAAAAATTGTTCAGGGTTGGTTTCAATTTCAATTGGGTGTAAATTTTGTTTTTTTGCCTCTTTTTGATTTTTTAGTTCATTTGATTGAGGTTTTGATATCTCCTTAGGAAGTTTTCTTCCTAGCTCTTTTAAGCGTTCAAGGCTATGGCTATCAAAAGTCATTTTAGAAAATGTATATTGATTGAAGATCTTCTAATGAGTATATTTTAAATAATTTATTTTTATTTGAGTGAAATATGTGATCGTTTCTAATGTGGTTAGGAGATTGTGCGTATGGGTGATAAGACCGTGAATGCTTATAGGCATATTCCTCGAAAACGCTTTGGGCAACATTGGTTGAAAGATCAGGGTGTCTTGGACCAAATAATTAAGGCTGCCGAATTGAATTCTGAAGATTGCGTGTTAGAAGTTGGTCCAGGTAAAGGTGCTTTGACTGAAAAACTAATTGAATCCCCAGCAAGATTAGTCCAAGCAATTGAGCTAGATAGAGATTTAGTTGTTGGTTTGAAAAAGCGTTTTAGTCATCAAAATAAATTTAGTTTGAGAGAGGGCGATGTTCTATCTGCTTCATTGGAGGCTGAAAATGGACTTACTATTAACAAAGTTGTAGCTAATATCCCTTACAACATCACAGGTCCATTGTTAAAAAGATTGATTGGTGAATTAAAAAAAGCACCTGAAAATAGTTTTGAATCTTTGGTTTTACTTATGCAAAAAGAAGTTGCACAAAGACTTGTGGCAAAACCTGGAACTAGTAATTTTAGTGCTTTAAGTGTAAGGATTCAGCTATTAGCAAAATGTCAGGACGTATGTGATGTTCCTTCTAAATGTTTTCAACCTGCACCCAAGGTGGATTCCAAAGTGGTTATGATTAAGCCTTTTGTATCTATTGATCCAGACTTTTATGAAATAGGGAATTTATTAGAGAGACTTTTGAAACATGCTTTTGCGGGTAGAAGAAAAAAATTGCGGAACACGATTGGAAGTTTTGTTACTTCCAAAGATCGTATGAAGGAATTTTTTGCCTATAGAGGTATTAGTCTTGATCAAAGACCACAGGAAATTTCTCCTTCCAATTGGTTTGCCTTGGCAAAAGCTTTAAAAGAAACTTGTGTTATTGAAAATGGACCCTTACATAGCAAATGAAGATTTCCTTATCGCAGAAGCACATGCAAAAATTAATCTACATTTAGAAGTTTTAGGTATTAGGAGCGATGGATTTCATGAATTAGCAATGGTCATGCAAAGTATTAATTTAAGTGATCAATTGAAAATGATAAAAAGTGCAGATAATAAAATCACTCTTAAATCTAATAATAAAGATATTAGTAATGGTGAGGATAATCTAATAATAAAAGCTGCAAATCTGTTGAGAAATAAGGTAGGAAATACACAATTAGGTGTTGATATTGAACTTGAAAAAAATATTCCTATAGGAGCAGGATTGGCAGGTGGATCTACTGATGCCGCAGCAACATTGGTTGGATTAAATAAACTCTGGAATTTAAATCTTGAGATTGAGGAATTAGAGAACTTATCAAAAGAAATAGGATCAGATATACCTTTTTGCGTATTAGGAGGTAGGCAGTTATGTTTTGGTCGAGGCGAGATTTTAGAAAGATTAAAATTTGATCGCTTTGATTTGGGTCTTATTTTAGTTAAAGATCCTTCAATACAAGTTTCTACACCAGTTGCATATAAAAAATATAAAGAAAAGTATGGTCATAAATATCTTGTAGATGAGAGGGATTTCGAAATGAAGAGAAATATTATCAGATCAAGCGATTGGTCTGATCAATCGCTATTGCATAATCGTAAAGAGATAAAAAATGATTTACAAAAAACCGTTCGCCCTATGTCAAAAGAGGTTGAAAAGTCATTGAAAATATTGTCTGGTTTGCCTGGTTCACATCTCGTTTCGATGAGTGGTTCTGGACCAAGTTGTTTTGCTTTGTTCCAAAATTTTAACGAAGCAAATAAAGTACTAAATGAGCATGTTAAAGAATTTGAAAGAGCTGGTTTATCAGCTTGGGCATGCTCAATGATGTCTAATGGAGTTCTATTAAGAAATGAATTCACCTAGAAATGGGTTTAAAAAAGAATCAGATGAAGTAGCTAGTAACTCGTCAACTCCTTTATATACAGATAGTCCTGAACAAAAGAAAGGGCCATTAAGCTTCCTTTCAGGTTCGATTACAAGTTTATCTTTTAGTTTTTTAAGCCTTTTTATTAGTAAAAAAATAGTTTTATATTTTTCTATTCATAGTCCTAATTATTCTTCACCAGTTGCACAGAGTATTGCTTCCGGCTTTAAAACACTAATTATTGGAATCAGCTTTCTTGCCACATTTACGTTTGGTTTTATTGGTATGGGTTTGTTTTTAGTATTTATTCGTAGTTTGATAGAAGGCAATAAAGAATAAACGGACTAGTATTTAACTATTAAATTGTCATATTTAGATCTTTCTATGACTCTTCATGATTTAGGACTTCTGGTTTTATTACTCTCTCCTGGGATGCTGCTTTCCATATTGCTGTTATCGACTTTTGCAGCAGGTGGGTAATTAGGCACTGTTTGAGATAGTTTGGAATAACAAACCGGTAATCCGGACGATCTGTTAATGCTGTGAAAGGGACTCTTTTATTTAATGCTCTTCGTGAAGCAATTGATGAAGAAATGGCCAGAGATCCCCTGGTCTGCATAATGGGCGAGGATGTTGGACAATATGGCGGTTCTTATAAAGTTACGAAAGATTTATATGAAAAATATGGAGAGTTCAGAGTCTTAGATACACCAATTGCTGAGAATAGTTTTACAGGTATGGCTGTTGGTGCAGCCATGACAGGTTTAAGACCAATTGTGGAAGGTATGAATATGGGTTTTTTATTGCTTGCTTTTAATCAAATTTCCAACAATATGGGAATGCTGAGATACACGAGTGGTGGTAATTTTACTATTCCAACTGTTGTTAGAGGCCCTGGTGGTGTTGGAAGACAATTAGGAGCTGAACATAGTCAAAGACTTGAGGCCTACTTTCATGCTGTTCCTGGTATAAAAATCGTGGCTTGTAGTACTCCTAAGAATGCTAAAGGTCTAATGAAAGCTGCTATTAGGGACAATAATCCTGTTCTTTTCTTTGAACATGTTCTTTTATATAACCTCACAGAAGAGCTGCCTGAGGGTGATTATGTCTGTGCCCTAGATCAAGCAGATCTTGTAAAGCAAGGAAATGATATTACGATTCTTACTTATTCAAGAATGCGTCACCACTGTTTAAAAGCGGTTGAACTTCTTGAAGGTAAAGGAATTAATGTTGAATTGATTGATTTAATAAGTCTTAAGCCTTTTGATATGGAAACAATATCAAAATCTATCAAAAAAACACATAGAGTAATTATTGTTGAAGAATGTATGAAAACAGGTGGAATTGCAGCTGAATTGATGTCTTTAATAACAGAGAATTGTTTCGATGATTTAGATTCCCCACCTGTGCGTTTAAGCAGCCAGGACATTCCTACTCCATATAATGGAAACTTAGAAAATTTAACTATTATTCAACCCCATCAAATTGTAGATACTGCTGAGAAAATTATTAATAAGGGTGGAGTAGATTAATAATGGGTAGGAAAAATTATTGGTTTCTTGTTGTAATCCTTTTTGCAGTATTAAGTATTTTTATTTGCACTAATATACCTTTTCAATTAGGGTTGGATCTACGTGGGGGTAGCCAATTAACCTTAGAGGTACAAACTACCGATGATATACCTAAAATAACCCCTGATGACATCGAAGGCGTTAAAGCTGTTCTTGATAGAAGGGTAAACGGTTTAGGAGTTTCTGATTCTCAACTTCAAACAATAGGAACAAATCAATTGTTACTAGAACTCCCTGGAGAGCAGGATCCCTCTGGAGCGGCAAAAGTATTAGGAGAAACTGCTCTATTAGAATTCCGAATCCAGAGAAATGGTACAGAGGTTCAATTAAGAGATTTACAAACTCAAAGAAATAGCGTTGAATCTATTATTAAATTATTAGAAGATAATAATTCAGCTCAATTAAGAAAGGAGATCAATATCAACAATGAAATTAACAAATTATTCGAAAAATATAATATTCAATCAGACCAGATATTAGATATTGATCAATTTAATCTTCTAAAGAATAAAATAAATACTGATATAGCAGGTTTGTTTGAACCAACATTATTAACAGGCCAATATTTGACAAATGCCGGAAGACGACAAGATCAAATCACTAACAATTGGGAAGTTACTTTGAGCTTCAACAATGAGGGAGGAGAATTATTTGCAGATCTCTCAAAATCAATAGCTGGCACATCTAGATTGCTAGGTATTGTTATTGATGGGATTTCCTATAGCGAGGCAAGTGTAGGGAAGCAATTTGAAACTGCTGGGATAACTGGCGGGGCAGCCACAATAAGCGGAAATTTTACTGCTGATGATGCTAGAAACTTAGAAGTTCAATTAAGGGGAGGTGCTTTGCCTCTACCTATTGATATTGTCCAAATTAGAACAATAGGCCCTTCTTTAGGGACTCAAAATATTCGTCTAAGTCTTTTCGCAGCTCTAACTGGTTTGCTTTTTGTAGGTGTTTTTATGATCTTCATCTATAAACTAGCTGGATTTGTTGCTGTACTAGCATTGTCTTTTTATTCGCTTTTCACTCTTTCTATTTATGCACTGCTACCAGTAACTCTCACCCTTCCAGGTATAGCAGGTTTTATATTAAGCATAGGGATGGCTGTTGATGCCAATGTTCTTATTTTTGAAAGATTAAAAGAAGAATTACGCAATGGAAATACCCTGATTCGTTCAATAGATGCAAGTTTTAAAAACGCATTTTCATCAATAATTGATGGTCATTTAACTACTTTAATAAGCTGCATTACTTTATTCTATTTGGGCACTGGATTTGTGAAAGGTTTTGCAGCCACACTGGGTATTGGTGTTGTATTGAGCTTATTTACTGCCTTAACATGTACAAAAGCAATATTGAAGTTCCTAATGAGTTATCAAGGTCTTAGAAAAACTTCAAACTTTATTAATCCTAATCAGATTCCATCACCATCTATCAACCTTCAATAGTTATTAATTCAATTCTATTAAATCATGAAGACTAATTTTAATTTTCAACTCTATAAAAATAGAAAAATTGTTTGGCTTGTTTCATTCTCTTTATGTTTAATTTCAATAATAGGAATGCTTATTTCGCTTAAAAGTAATTCGATTAAAGCCCCTTTAAATCTTGGTTTAGATTATACCGGGGGAACTCAAATAACTTTAGAGAGGAGTTGTACTGATGATTGTACTTTCTTAAATACTAATGATATATCTAATAATATCATCGCTTTAAAAAATCAGGATAAAAACTTTAGTTCAAATACTTCGCCTAATTTAACTAGATCACAAATACAATTGCTCGACAATTCAAAACTAATTTCTATTAGACTGCCATTTTTATCTGCTGCTCAATCTGATTCTGTAGTTTCCGAGGTTAATAAATTTTTTGGACCATTTAAAAATGAAAATATTTCAGTTGAGATTATTGGTCCAAGTCTTGGTAAGCAATTACTTAAAAGTAGTTTGATTTCTTTATTCTTTGCCTTCCTTGGAATAGCTTTATATATTAATTTTAGATATGATAGAAGATACTCATTCTTAGCTTTATTTGCTCTTTTGCATGACATAATTATTGTTTGTGGTGTATTTGCATGGCTGGGATATTTGTTTGATGTAGAGGTTGACTCTTTATTTGCTGTTTCTCTTTTAACAATTGCAGGCTATTCAGTAAACAACACAGTTGTTGTTTTTGATAGGATCAGAGAAAAAGGTTTACTAGAGAATGAATTAAGTTTTAAATATCAAATTGATAAAGCTGTTGGCGCAACTTTAACAAGGACATTATATACAAGTCTTACAACACTACTCCCATTGATATGTATATTGATTTGGGGCGGATCAACATTGTATTGGTTTGCATTCGCTTTGCTAATCGGTGTGATAGCTGGTTCTTGGTCGAGTATAGCTTTAGCACCTTCATTGTTATCAATAACTAGTAATAATATGATTGAGTGATTTCTTGAAAATGGACCTGATTTCTATATCTAGATTATTTATTTATATAAAATACAATTGGTTATCAATCCTGCTGATTACACTTTCAATATATGATTTAAGAATTGATATTAGAATTCTTATCGATTTTTTTACATTTACGACTCTTTTTTATACTATTTCTGAACATCCTTTGGCTATTACGATATTAATTTCAACCCCATATCTTTTTAAGTCGTTGAAAAAATCTTGAAGCTTAGACACTAACCACATAATTATATATAACTAACTATTAGTATACTTAAATTTCTAACAAGACAAATGGGTTGACCTTTACTTCTTTGCTTTTCTAGATGACTTTGGTTCAATTACTACCAATAGCTCCTCCATTTGAGTCATTAATTTCTTGACTTCAGCTGGCTCTGGAAGTGCTAACTCTTCTGTTACTCCTAAATGCATTTTTCTAAGTTCAGCTCTTAAAATTTTTAGAGATGCTTTTACTTCTTCCTTCTTTTCCTTAGCAGTTGCCATCTTTTATAAGTCTTAAATATCTATTATTATACATGATGTCATTAATTTACACGTGATGATATTCCTAAATCAATTTAGTAAGGATATAATTTGATTTAAGTGTAGTTCATTAAAATTTAACTTTTCAATTACTAATCATATTTGACTATGCAAATTCTTTCATCTAATGTTATCAACTATAAGAAGATTAAAGTAGGATTTATAAATTTTTTCTCAAAACATAAAAGAATTATTCTACCTTTTCTTTTTGTTCTTTTTTTTACATCACTTTATTTCATTATCGACTTCTCTAGCCAAAGTCTGGTCGCTCATGATGAGGGACTTTACGCTAGAAGAGCAAGAATAATTGAGTACTCTGAGAATTGGTTTTCCCCTCCATTTTCAGAACCTCACCATAAGACATTAGGTAGTTATTGGTTTATAGCATTATCTATCAGATTGTTTGGAAATAGTGAACTTTCTGTAAGGCTTCCAAGTATTCTTTCTTCTTTCCTTTGCTTAATAATCTCATACTTAATCGCATTAAAAGTTTCAAATAAAAAATCTGCATTAATTAGTTTATTCTCACTTTCATCAATGCCATTATGGATTCAATATTCAAGATATGCTAGTCCAGATATTCCATTTGTATTGTGTATTCTTTTATGTATTTTATTTTTTCTTAAATCTCTAGATTCTTCAGATAATAGTAGCCGCTATTTTTATGTATTTTTATCTGGAATGTTTATTTCTATATCTTTTTTTATTAGAAGTTATATGGCCTTTATTCCTCTTTTAGGACTCTCTCCTTTTGTTTTTTCTAATTTGTTCAGAAAAGAATATATTTTTAAAATGTTCTTTTGTACTGGAATATTTATTGGCTCTATACCAACGTGTATTAATTTTTATTTTTCATTTAAAAAGTTTGGGATTAATGGAATTTCAATCCTTTTTGATTTTGCAAGGAACCAGGCAATAGGCGATGTTGGTTTTAACAATGTAATATTAGCCCCATTGAATTTTTTCTATTTAACTTTCCCGGTTGGAATACTTATTATTATTCTTAATTTTTTTACTAGATGTAAGATTAAGATCAATTATCCATTGCTAGTTTATATCTTTCCCTTAATATCTTTAACTTTGTTGCTATGTATGTCTACGACTTATCCTCACTATTACCTTTTTCTTTTGCCATCTTTATCTATACTATTTGCTTCTTACTTATCATCATATGAATTTAGATACTCCAATTCAAAAAATATTATTAGTTATTTATTGTTTATAATCATTTTATTCATTTCAATTGTATTTTTATTTGCTATTATTAATTATAAAGACTTCATAATTAATAATTTGCATGGGAACCACTCAATAGTATATATTCTTATTTTGGTCCTTTTGTTATCTTATTTTACATCCTTTAGATTTATTTTTGATATTTTTTATCTTAGATTTAACTTAAAAAATTTCTTTTATAATATAATTATACCTCAATACATTTGTTTATCCTTATTGTTTAATTTTGGTGTACTTGGTAATCCCAACTATAATATAAAACAATTCTTGAATGATAATGTTGTTTCTTCAATTGTAAACTCCAATACCATTTATTTATTTAGGGTTGAAAGTAAGACGCAGACTTTGTTGTCATATTACCTACCTTCCTCAAAGGTCGTAGATGATTTTGATGCTATTAGTAAATACAAGTATGTAATTGTTTCTAATAGCTCTTCCTTTAACAAAATAGAATTTAAGCAATTATTTATCCCTGTTAAAAAGTTTGACAATCACTTTTTATTAATGAATATAAGTGAATAATATTAAAGTAATTCTATCAAAGGAAATGAATAAATTACTTAAAAATGCTTACACAAGATTTTGGGTCCCTGTTATGGGAAGGCTAGTTTCTGTATTTATTCCTTTACTTGAAGGAAAGTCTCCTGAGAAATCTCCAACATATGATATGGACGGTAAAAATATAAATAAAGAATAGTTGATTATTCCGGTAAGGAACCCCCATGACAATATCCAACTGCCAGTGAATTGATGTCCATTTCTTCTTGGGATTTATTTATACTATTTGATTTTATATACTTTGTAGTTTTATCTATGCATGAGGCACTTGATGATGTATATCTTACAATGGGGTATAAGTATAGTATTCCTGCAATTAGGATGGTTGAATAGGCTATATATTTTTTATTTTCATTAATAAACTGCACTGTTTCTTTTTTCTTTTTAAGATACTTAGAAAGCCATTTATCTGGTAACCCGATTTGAACAAATAACAGTTCAACCCACCATGGAAGTTCTGTTTGATTTTTATCTGAATTACTTTTCATAGTGATAGTTAGATTTGTTAGCCCTTTAATAACAAAGTTTTGGGCTATTATCACATCAATATTGTACCAAGTAAAATATATCTCATTTTTATAAAAATGGAACACTCTTCTAATTCATTTATGAGTATTTACTCTTATTCTTCTGGTTTTCAAATTCCCTCACTCTGCTGATTGATTTTTCTATTAAAAATGGTGTATTATTTTTGTGGTTGAATTGTATTCGATGGCAAAAAAAAGACGTAAACTTAACCCTGAATTAGAAAAAAACATTATATTAGCCAAGAAACAAATTGAATTAATTACAGCTATAATTCACGATATTGATGAGGATGACATACAGGAGGAATATAAAACTGCATTTTTACCTGTAATGAGTGCCTATATGTCTCTTGATCAAATGTATAAGGAAGTTGGTTTCAATGATGAAACTACTAATCTCTATCAATTATATTTGACGAATTTAGATAAATTCAAAAATGAATATGAGCTTTAGTTTATTGAGCTTTTATATCCTTTGATTTCTCTTGGATAGATAAATCTAAAAAAAGAGATTAATTTCACTATTGATTTTTATTGTTTTGATTTGTATTTCAGCCCCTGAAATATTTTATTTTTTAATATTTATAACTATTTTTCTTGTCGCTTTATATAAATCCGATTTCTTTATTAATTAATAGTGCTTCTTTGTTTTTATGAATTATTTTAAATAAATAATTTCTATTTTTATGGCTGATAACCTCTACGATATTGATTCCGCAATGAACATGATTAAAGAAGATATAATAAGAGAACTTTCTGAATCTGTAACTAAACAAAATAAAAACGTATACTACCAGCAAAACTCGTTTAACAACCTTTCTTTTTCCGATAAGACTTTGGATTAGTTTTTTCAATTATTTCTATAATTTCACTCTCATCCAAGCTTGTAACCAGAAAAACCTCTTGTACAAGTTTACCTTTTCTTGCTAGGAGCTTATAACCTTCTTTTGTTTTGACAGTAACCTTTAGGCCTAGATTCTCTCCTCTTCCATTCGTCTTTGATAGTGAGGCAGGGGTAACTGTCTTAATCTCATCGAATGCTGAAATTTTTTTCAACCATTTGATAAGGCCTTCTATATGAGTGCTGTGATTTTGAACAAGTCTTCCCATTATTCTGATATGTGTTGTTGTTTTTTATTTCTGATTTAATGATTGCTTTTAATTTCTCTATGATTCCACTAATTAATCCTTTTTAATAAGTTATAATTTAAAAAATATTTCTAGTCATGATCTTCACTTTAGGTTGGGCTTCCTTAGCTGCTATTTTCACTTTTTCAATTGCAATGGTTGTTTGGGGTAGAAATGGTGATGGTTCTATTGATATCTAATCAAAACTATGCCTATAGACTTTAACCTCTATAGTTTTTTATCCTTTTTTTCAATTGTACTACTGTCATTTATCACCATAGGAGTGATGTATATTAGTTATGTTGATTGGAAAGATAAAAGAAGAAAGAAATGATTCTGACTTTATTTTGAAGTTACGTTTAATGCGATAATTTCTAACGCTTGTTTCATCTTCTCGATATTTGACTTATACATACTTATATCTTTCTCAACTCTTGAATATTGGTATCCGAGCAATTCGGAAACATTATTTACTTCTTTATTAATATCTTCTTCTTTTACATCCTTTAATGATGGAATTTCACTCACTAATTTGTAGATACCAATAGCATTGATGCGACTATAATAGTCATAGCCTTTATTATCATTATTATGTTGTGATAAAAATGAATTTAGATCTTCTTTTGTAAATGATTTTGCCTTACGCACTAATTCCTCTGATGAGCTACTTATCTCAGTCGGATTAAAACCATTGCAATTACATATCGCTTCAAATAACTTTGTAATATGATCGCTAGGTTTATAACCACTTGTGAATTTATTAAATATTTCTTTTAGTCCAATAGCAAAAATTGAATCTTTTTTAAAGTTTTTCTGATGACTCAGTAAATGAAGTTCTACTAGCAGTTCATCTGCTAGTTTTCTATAAATTGGTGGTATGACATAAGGAAATTCCTTATGGAAATCAGATTTGCTGTCTGAAATTGTTGCTCTAACGCTCAATGCCAAACCTAGATAATTCTTAAGAGACCTTAGCTTACCCCGCGACTTAGCTAGGATCATGAAAACCGACCATTATTATCGTTCAATGATTCCAATAGTTATTGAAGAATCTGGAAGAGGAGAAAGAGCCTTTGATATTTATTCAAGGCTTTTAAGAGAAAGAATAGTTTTTTTGGGTGAACCAGTTACTAGTGATTCTGCCAATAGGATTGTTGCTCAACTCCTTTTCCTAGAAGCTGACGATCCAGATAAAGATATCTTTCTTTATATAAATTCTCCAGGTGGTTCTGTTTATGACGGCCTTGGTATTTTTGACACAATGCAACATGTAAAGCCTGATATTCATACCGTTTGTGTTGGCCTTGCTGCAAGTATGGGTGCCTTTCTACTTTGTGCAGGAGCAAAAGGCAAGAGAAGCAGTTTGCTCCATTCAAGAATAATGATTCATCAGCCACTTGGAGGTGCAAGAGGTCAAGCTAGTGATATAAGGATCCAAGCTGATGAAATATTGTTTATAAAAGATAAATTAAACAATGAATTATCTGAAAGAACTGGTCAACCTATTGAACGGATTAGAGAGGATACAGATAGAGATTTTTATATGTCTCCAACTGAGGCAATCGAATATGGAATTATAGACAATGTGTTTAATAAGCGTCCAATAAATTCAATTTAAATTGAATTTTTATTTTGGATCTTGTAGTACTGGTGTAAATCTGTCTTTTTCGGGAATAGATGTGTAGTCAGACAATATCTTGCAGAACTCTTTTCCATCCATAGTTTCCTTTTCGATTAATATTTCTACTAATTTGTCCATAGCAACTCTATTCTTAGCCACTAATTCGAGTGTTTCTTGATAACAACGCTTGACTATCTTTCTAACCTGCTCATCAATTTGTTTAGAAATTTCATCCGATATATCAGACGTATTCATAAGGCTTCTTCCTACAAAAACTTCTTGACTATCTCCTTCTAATGAAACCGGCCCAAGGCTGCTCATTCCAAATCTAGTGACCATTTGTCGTGCCATGGAAGCAACCTGCTGTACATCGCCACCTGCTCCAGTTGTAACTTCTTCTCTTCCAAATATTATGTCTTCAGCGGCTCTCCCCCCTAATGCGCCCATTATTCTTGCTTTCAATTGAGCCCTACTTATTAAGGCCTGATCATCATCTGGAGAGAACCAAGTCAAACCTTTTGCTTGCCCTCTAGGAATGACTGTAACTTTCTGGACTGGATCATGATCTTTTACTAGCGAGCCCACCAAAGCATGACCAACTTCATGATAAGCAATTAGTCTCTTGCTTCTTCCATCAACTAAAGGTTGACCTTCCATTCCCGCAATGATGCGATCAACTGCGTCATCAATTTCTGATAGACCTATTTGATGCTTCCTTCTTCTGGCTGTAAGAATAGCGGCTTCGTTTAATAAATTTGCAAGGTCAGCACCTGTAAAACCAGGCGTTCTTCTAGCAATACTCTCTAAAGTTAAATCCTTTTCTAGTTTTTTATTTCTAGAGTGAACTTTGAGGATAGATAATCTACCAGTTATATCAGGTGCATCTACAGTAACTTGTCTATCAAATCTACCTGGCCTCATCAATGCTGAGTCAAGAACATCAGGTCTATTTGTCGCAGCAATTATAATAATTCCACTATTTCCCTCAAATCCATCCATTTCGGTCAGGAGTTGGTTAAGTGTTTGTTCTCTTTCATCATTACCTCCACCTATACCAGCGCCTCGCTGTCTTCCTACTGCATCAATTTCATCAATAAAAATTAAACATGGACTATTTTCTTTTGCTCTTTTAAATAAATCTCTGACGCGACTTGCTCCTACACCTACAAACATTTCTACAAATTCTGAGCCAGAAAGTGAAAAGAAAGGTACATCTGCTTCTCCAGCAATTGCCTTTGCTAAAAGGGTTTTACCAGTTCCTGGAGGTCCTACTAATAAAACACCTCTTGGGATTTGAGCTCCAACAGATGTAAATCTTTCAGGTTGTTTTAAAAAAGTAACTACCTCCTCTAAATCTTGTTTTGCTTCGTTTACTCCAGCAACATCATCGAATTTGACACCTGTCTCTGCCTCCATGGCAAATCTTGCCTTTGTTTTACCAAATTGCATTGCTTGACCTGGACCACCTGGCATTGAATTTGATCTCCTTGAAAGAAGTATCAAACCTCCGATCAGGATTAGTGGAAATAGAAGATTGCCGAGTATTCCAATTCCCGCTGGGGCAGTTTTTGGTGGATGAATATCAAAACTTATTCCCTCATCTTTTAGTGATGAAACTAATTCAGGCGCTAATCCTGGAAGATCAACTTTTAAACGTTGTACTCTATTATCAATTTCAGGATCTACTGATTCAACGATTGCATTTCTTCCTCCTTCATATATGTCAACGGAAGTAACTCTCCCTGCTTTTACATAATCAAGAAAACGTCCATAGCTAATTTTAGCAACTGGTGCATTTCTAGATATATTGGAGTTACTTCTTTGTGAGACTTGGGTATTGGTTGATGATCCTAAAATTTGCCAAGTGATCAATACTACTATTGTTATTGGAAGCACCCAGAGAGCTATAACTTTCCATTTCTTATCCATAAATTTTAAAACTTTTTATACGATTGTAATGGTGTAAAGCCCATTCCGTTGGAAGGTTTCATCAGTTTTGTGGAATTATTTAAAAAATATATTTATTAATTTCAATTTTAAATCGAATATTAGTATATAAACAATGATATTTATAAACTTCTTAATGCAGTAATTGGATCTAGCTTGGCTGCTCTTTTGGCAGGTAAAACACCAAATGTTAAACCTATTGTTCCTGAAATCATAACCGTTATTAATACCGTTACATATCCAATTGTTGCAGGTAAAGGTGTTAATAAAGCTACAATCTTTACTGTTGTAAGTCCTAATCCGGTCCCGGCTATTCCACCCATGGTAGAGAGAATTAATGATTCAATTATGAATTGAGTAGAAATATCAAGTCTTCTTGCACCAAGAGCTTTTCTAAGTCCTATTTCTTCTGTCCTTTCACTAACAGATACTAGCATTATATTCATAATACCTATTCCACCAACTAGTAATGAGATTCCACCTATTGCCGCTAGCATTAATGTTAAACCACCTGTAATCGTAGATACTATTTGTAAAGCATCTTTTTGAGATCTAACAGCAAAGTCGTCATCCCTAATTATTTTATGTCTTTGTCTTAATAAGTTCGTTACTTGAAACTTTGCAGCTGTTGTTGATTTTTCGTTTATTGCTTCCACACTTATGAAACTAAGGCTAATTCCATATGTTGGGTCTTTACCAGTGATTCTGTTGACCATAGTGGTTAGAGGAATGTATGCGTTCTCATCTTGATTATTTCCAAATACAGCCCCCTTAGGCTTCATTACTCCCACAATTTCAAATGACTGGTCTTTGATTCTTATCCTCTCTCCCAAACCTTCCCTTTCATTAAAGAGTTTCTCTTCAAGATCTGGTCCAATAACTACTACATTTTTAGCTCCTTTAGTATCTTGATCATTGATAAAACGACCTTTAGCAATTTCAAAGCTTCTAACAATTAAAAAATCACTTGTAACTCCTGAAATAGAACTGCTTGTACTTTTGGAACCCGTTTGAATGACTTCATTCGATGAGATTTGTGGGGCTACTCTTTTAACAGTCGGGACTTGTTGTTCTATTGCTATTGCATCTTTAAGAACGAGGTTTTTTGGAAAAGCTACACCCCGTCTTCTTGTGTCATTGTTGCCTGGCACTACAAATAAGACATTTGCACCTAGATTGCTTAATTGGTTTTCCGCAAGATTTTGTGCTCCTCTTCCAACTCCTACCAATGTTATGACAGAAGCATTACCAATAACTATCCCAAGCATTGTTAATAGGCTTCTAAACTTATTTGATTTAAGATTCTTTATTGCCATTACCGAGGTTTCGGCAAGCGGAAGTTTCCTTTTCATATCTATTTAAATAAATACAGATTCAGTATCATCACCTGAACTAACTATCCCAACCTTTACTAAGTCTGTTGAGCCACTTACTCCTGATAATGTTCCTGCTGTTTCAACTACAAGATCTCCGCGCTTAAGGATATTCATTTTCTTTGCCATATTCATAGCATCATCAAATGTTTTTGACGTGGTTGTCTGATTTTCTATTAAAAGTGGGGTTACTCCCCAGACAAGTTGTAGTGTACATGCAACACTTTTTTCATTAGTGACTGCGAGCACTGGAGTAGCAGGTCTAAATTTACTTACGTTTTTTGCAGTAGCTCCACTTTTTGTTAAAGGTATTATTGCTGCTGCGTTAATCTGTCTAGCAATACTGCTTACAGCTGCGCTTATTGCATTTGGGATTGTGCTTGGTAAATGACTTTCTAATGCTTTCTGTGGATAATCTCTTTCGATTCTTTTCGCAATAGTAGCCATAGTTGCTACAGCTTCAATTGGATAATCTCCTACTGCAGTTTCATTTGAGAGCATTACAGCATCAGTTCCATCAAGAATCGCATTTGCCACATCGCTCACCTCTGCTCTTGTTGGCCTTGGGCTTGAGGCCATTGAATCGAGCATTTGCGTGGCAGTAATAATCGGTATACCAAGGCTGTTCGCTTTTTTGATGAGTTGTTTTTGTAATAATGGAACTTCTTCCGCTGGCATCTCTACACCGAGATCACCCCTAGCCACCATGACTCCATCGCATAGTTGCAAAACAGCGTCTATTTGATCAATGGCTTCAAATTTTTCGATTTTTGCAACTACTGGAGTGTCATAACCTTGGTTTCTAATTAAATCTTTTATTTCTATTAAATCTGAAGGATTCCTTACAAAACTTAGAGCTACCCAATCAACACCTTGTGTTAAACCAAATGCTAAATCTTCTTTGTCTTTTTCTGTTAGTGCTCTAATTGATAGTTGAACATCAGGGAAATTTACACCTTTATTATTAGAAAGAACTCCACCAACAGTTATTGAACAAATCAATCTTTGTTCTTTTAAATCAACATCTTCAACTTTCATCTCTACCCTTCCATCGTCCAAAAGAATCCGATTCCCAACAGTTACTTCTTCAGCTAATTTGTCATAAGTAACATTTGCCTGATCCTGATTACATTCGATATTTTTTGAGGTAAGAATAAATCTATCACCATTTTTAACATTAACAGGACCTTGTTTAAATCTACCTAGTCTGATTTTTGGTCCCTGTAGATCTTGAAGGATTCCAATGTGAATACCTAGATCATCTGAAACTTGTCTAATTGTTTTTATTCTTTGAGCATGTTCATCATGGTCTCCGTGACTAAAATTTAGACGAAAGGTAGTTGCACCAGCTTCTACTAACTTAGTTATTTGACTCGCACTCTCAGTTGCGGGGCCTATTGTGGCTACGATTTTGGTCCTTCTAGCTAGGTCGAGTAATGTCATTAAAGTGACTTGTGATAACAAAAAACTAACACTTGGTTGTGTTTTATTTGTCAACTTTGCTTTTTCAAGTAAATAAACATGGAATTAAATGATTATCAAAGAGAATCTCGTAAGACAGCTCTTTATCCTGAAGTTGGATGTAATGCTATTTATCCAACACTAGGTCTTGTTGGTGAAGCAGGGGAGGTCGCTGACAAAGTAAAGAAAATTCTAAGAGATAAAAAGGGTGTATTTGATAAAGATAGTAAGGATGCAATTAAATTTGAATTAGGTGATGTCCTTTGGTACATATCACAACTTTCTAGCGAACTTGGATATGATTTAGATGAGATTGCTAGTTCAAATTTGCAGAAACTAAGTGACCGAAAAGCTAGAGGGAAAATAAGTGGAAGTGGAGATAATCGGTAAATAGATTTTTTGTTACTAAAAAGTACCAGAATATTGGAGGGCCAAAGATCCTAAGCCTACGACTAACTGCTTAATTAGACTAAGACTTATAAAAGCAAGAATTGGTGAAAGATCTAAACCACCAATAGGAGGTATTACACCTCTGAATACATTTAAGTATGGATCTGTTATTGAAAATAAGCTTGTTAGAATTGGGTTGCTTGTATCCAGGTTGGGAAACCAAGTAAGCAATATTCTGATTATGAGTAAATAGTTATAAAGAGTAATTGTGGTAAAAAGAACTTGAGTGATTTGAGCGATAACCATTTTTGTTTTAATTTCTCTAACTTATTTTATGCTGCTTTATTGTCTTCTGCTTGATCAGGTTCAGGTAATACCGTAAAAGTTTGATGAAATTTTTCAGAAAGAGTTAACCAAAACGAACGTCCATCTTTTTGACGTCTTCTTTCAATAAAGTTTTTTTCTACAAGTTCCTTGATGTGATCGTAGGCCCCAGAACCTCTTAGATCGACCAATTCTGATTGAAGAATTTTCTTCTTTAGTGCTACCGTTGCAAGAGTTCTTAAGGTGGCAATCGATAAATCTGCTGGCAGTAGATCCTGAACTAATTCACCAAGTCCTTGCCTAAGTTCCAAGCTGTAAAAGTTTTTATTTTCAATGATTTCTAGAGCAGTGTCGCGTTGAGCATATCCAGCCTTAAGCTCCCATAGAGCCTTTTCTACTTCAGTAATATCTTTGTCCAGTAATTCAGCCATCTCTTTTGATGATGTTGACCTTCCTTTGAGATAAAGGATTGCCTCAATCTTCGCTGGTAATGATATTTCTCTAATCTCATTCATTAGTTTGCTTCTCGAAACTGTTTTCTTTATATAGCCAAAATTAACGCGTCTAATTAAAGTGTGCACCTAAAAATAATTTATATGCTGGATTATCTGTCTCTTTCCAGTTTTTGTAACCTACTTTTTGAACAAATTCGTTCCAAGCAGGAATATCAGAATCATTAACCAGCACCCCTATTACTATTCTTCCTGTATCAGCGCCATGGTTTCGATAATGGAAAATGCTTATTGTCCACTCTGGTCTCATTGAGTTAACAAATCTCATTAAGGCTCCAGGCCTCTCAGGAAATTCAAATCTATATAATAATTCTCTGTATTCGCCTTTATCTATTTGATTTATTGATCTTGGTAACCTGCCACCAACCATGTGCCTGAGATGAACTTTTGATAATTCATCGTTACTTAAATCATGACAATCAAAACCCTTCGTTTTGATCTCAGCTATTAATAATTCCCTATCATTAATATCAGAAACTTCTACACCCATAAAAATCTGAGCTGTTTTACCCTCTGACATTCTGTAACTAAATTCAGTTAAGCTTCGTGATCCAAGAGTTTCACATAAAAGTTTTAAACTGCCTGCTTTCTCAGGAATTCCGACCGCAATCATAGCTTCTTTTTCTTCACCTAATTCGGCCCTTTCTGCTACAAATCTAAGTCGTTCAAAATTCATATTGGCTCCACAAGCAATTGCAATGAGGATGTTGTTTCTTATCTGACTATTTGCAACATGCTTTTTTAAACCAGCAATAGATAGTGCACCTGCTGGTTCAAGAATTGACCGTGTGTCCTCGAAAACATCTTTTATAGCTGCACAAATTTCGTCAGTATTTACTGTGACCATTTCATCAACATATTTTTTGCATATAGAGAAAGTCTTTTCTCCCACCTTTCTTACCGCAACACCGTCTGCAAAAAGGCCAACATTTTCGAGCGAAACAGGTTTGTTGGCTTTAATAGAAAGTGTCATTGCGCAGGCATCTTCAGGTTCAACACCAATGATTTTTATATCTGGCCAAATTGCTTTTACGTATGCACTTACTCCAGCAATAAGTCCCCCTCCTCCCACAGCGATGTAAATCGCATCAGGTGGTTTATGACTCTGTCTAAGTATTTCTAGACCTATTGTTCCTTGTCCCGCTATTACTTCAGGATCATCAAACGGATGTATGAAAGTTAGATTATCTTTTTTAGATATTTCTAGCGCTTTTTCGTAGCACTCGTCATAAGTTTCACCGAAAAGAATAACTTCTGCCTTGTGTGATTCAACTGCTCTTACTTTCATTATGGGAGTTGTCAGTGGCATCACAATCACTGCCCTGCATTTTAGAAATGATGCACTTAAAGCAACTCCTTGCGCATGGTTACCAGCGCTTGATGCAATTACTCCTTTATTAAGCTCTTCCTTACTTAGCTGAGACATGCGATTAAATGCACCTCTTAACTTGAATGAAAAGACAGGTTGAAGGTCTTCTCTCTTAAGCCAGATGTCATTTTTTAATTTTTTGCTTAAGTTTTTGGCCCTTTCTAGCGGGGTTTCTTTAGCAACGTCATAAACACGAGCTCTTAGTATTTTCTGTAAATAGTCCTCCATATCTAGTTTTTCACCGATTTTGGGTTTATGTATTTTCTACATTCCATTTGTTCTTGTGCAAGTTTTCTCAAAATGTACGGTAGACCTCGTAGATTGGAGAGATTCAATCTCAGAGTTATATGCGTCTGAGCCAGTTAAGTCATCCGAATGAGCTTCATGGCTTAGCCATTAGTGAATTGGAAGATGTCGCTTGCCAAATTAGAGAAAGGCATCTTCAAGTAGTTTCTACTAGTGGTGGGCACTTAGGGCCAGGTCTTGGTGTTGTTGAGTTAACAATTGCTCTCTATCAGACTTTAGATCTAGATGTCGACAAAGTTATATGGGATGTTGGACATCAAGCATATCCGCACAAGTTGCTAACGGGAAGATATGACCGATTTGATTCACTTAGACAGCAAAAAGGCGTAGCTGGTTATCTAAAAAGATCAGAAAGTAAATTTGATCATTTTGGAGCTGGTCATGCCAGCACTTCAATCTCTGCTGCTCTTGGGATGGCGATTGCTAGAGACCGAAAAGGAGAAGACTATAAATGTGTTGCAGTAATTGGAGATGGTGCTCTAACTGGTGGAATGGCTTTAGAGGCTATTAATCATGCCGGGCATCTTCCAAAAACCCCTCTTTTGGTCGTTTTAAATGATAATGATATGTCTATTTCTCCTCCTGTTGGAGCATTGTCGACGTATTTAAATCGAATGCGTCACAGCCCCCCTGTTCAATTTATATCAGATAGTGTTCAAGAAAGTGTTAAAAATCTTCCTTTCATGGGAGATGCTATCCAAGAGGAATTTAAATCTCTTACCGGCAGCGTTAGACGTTTAGCAGTTCCTAGTGTTGGTGCCGTTTTTGAGGAATTGGGTTTTACCTACATGGGGCCTGTTGATGGGCATGATATTTCTGAATTGATTAGGACTTTTAATGCTGCTCATAAAGTTGGTGGCCCAGTAATGGTCCATGTCGCTACTACAAAGGGAAAAGGTTATCCATATGCTGAGGCTGATCAGGTTGGTTACCATGCTCAGTCTTCTTTTGATTTGACGACAGGAAAATCTATTCCTTCAAAAACTCCTAAACCTCCAAGTTTTAGTAAGGTTTTTGGTCAAACTTTAGTAAAGCTTTGCGAGCAAGACAATAAGATTGTTGGTATTACTGCTGCAATGGCTGAAGGTACAGCTTTAAATCTTTTACAGAAAGCTATTCCTGATCAATATGTAGATGTTGGAATAGCAGAACAACATGCTGTAACACTTGCAGGAGGAATGGCTTGTGAAGGCATCAAACCAGTTGTAGCTATTTACAGTACTTTTTTACAACGAGCATATGATCAGTTAATTCATGACATTGGAATACAGAATTTACCTGTAACTTTCGTATTAGATAGAGCTGGAATTGTTGGTGCTGATGGTCCAACTCATCAAGGGCAATATGACATCAGTTATTTAAGATGCGTTCCTAATTTTACTGTTATGGCTCCTAAAGATGAGTCTGAACTGCAGCAAATGTTAGTTACATGTATTAATCACAATGGTCCTTCAGCTCTAAGAATACCTAGAGGCTCTGGAGAAGGAACAGCATTGATGGAAGAAGGCTGGGAGTCTTTAGAAATTGGTAAGGCTGAGATAATAGAAGAGGGCGATAATTTATTAATCATTGGCTATGGTTCTATGGTTTGCCCAGCTGTTAAAACTGCTGCAATACTAAAAGAGTCTGGAGTAAATTGCACCGTTATTAATGCTCGCTTTGTCAGACCCTTGGATGAGGAGACTATTCATAACGCTGCAAAAAGAATTGGTAAAGTCGTAACAATGGAAGAAGGAACATTATTGGGCGGTTTTGGATCAGCAGTCGTTGAATCATTTAATGACAATGATATTTTTGTGCCTACATTAAGAATTGGAATACCAGATAAACTAGTAGATCATGCAACCCCTCAGCAAAGTAAAGAATCACTTGGCTTGACTCCGGAAATGATGGCTGATCAAATTATAAATAAATTTAATTTTAAATAATTTTCGATAAGCAAAAAAAAAGGATTATTAAAAAAATAATCCTTTTTTTAATTTTAATTTAGTAGATTAATTTATAAAACGCCTCTCGCTGCAAGACCCAAAATCGAACCTATTCCCAATACATGACCCAAGCAGTTTGCAGCTACAAAAGAGCCATGGCTTAGTCCGCCATAAAACTGTGCATTAGGCATAGGGAAACCTTCGTTTGGCTTTTCAATATTTGACCTTGCTATGGCATAAGCAAGCAAATTGCAAATGATCATCACAACGGCACATTTTGGGGACCACTGAAATGTGACAGGATCAGCAGCAGCTAGTAATGTTGTGAACATCTTTTATCTCTATTGAATATTTATATTATCGACCATAAAGAATGCTTTTGCGTCAAATGTTACTCACCTCTTAAGAGTTTTTTACTTCCATTTTACTTTTGATTGACTGAAGCATCAAAACAAAACCGTAAACAACAAATGCATCGCTAATCGTTAAAAACGATTCTGCTAGTCCGTGCAGTACATCTACATTTGTTAATTCATCCTCAAAATAAATTTGTGCGATTATTGCAAAAACTATTGTCATGAATACAAATAAGAGAGTCAACTTAAAACCTATAAATGATATTTTCGGTATAGCTTTTGTTTTGCCAGCGTAACGTAGGAATACTAGATAAGGCATTAGAGAAAGGATAAAGAATGGACTAGGATCAATTCGTGCGATTGAATCAAGACTAAGAATTGAAATATTCATTGGTTTGGTTGTGATGACTCAGATCTAAACAAGTTCCAAGCAGCTAATGCAAGACATATATTTCCTACAGTTGTAAGAGCTGCCTGTAGTACAACTAATCCTTTTAATTCAATACTATTATCAAATACATGCCATGTAATTGCTGCCATAGCACTAGCTAGATTTGGCAACATTGCCAATGCAAAATAACCCAGAGCCTTGTTATTGGATATTGATGAAATATAGTCAATTATTATTATTGCTATCCCCCACTCAAATAGAGTTGCAATGTGGATAAACCATGTTCCTAAGGAGAGTTCATGCATATATTTTCTTTTGTTTAATAAGCTGTTCTAAAATTTCTTGAGCATGTCCTATTGGTCTTACTCCTATCCATTTATATACAACTATACCCTTTGGATTGATCAAGAATGTATTTCTTTTTGAATAGGGATCCAACCAAGAATCATATTTTTTACTTATTTCTCCTGTCGTATCTGAAAGTAGGGTGTATCCAAGCTTCGCCGATGTACAAAATGATTCATGTTCTTCTTCATTGTCCGCAGAGATTCCAACTACGGAGGAATTTAGTTTTTTAAACTTAGACAGATTTTCTTGAAATGCTTTGGCTTGTAATGTACATCCACTTGAGAAATCTTTAGGATAAAAATATAAAATTAACCATTGACCTGAAAAATCATCTAGTGACCATTCTTTTTTATTCGGATGGTTTTTGTTGAAACCATTTATTAAAAAATCAGGTGCTTTTTGACCAAGCCTAACAGAATTTATACTTGCAAATAATCTTGAAGGTTTAAAAAATAAAATACTAGAAATTAAAAAAAAAGAATTTATAAATTGTCTTCTTTTCATTTGATTAATAAATCAAATTTAAAGTTTGTTTAAATCTAGCCCTAATGATTTGGCATATTTTCCTAATCCCTTCTTCTGAATAGATTTTAGTGCTCTTGTCGTTACTCTTATATTGATCCATTTGTTTTCTTCTTCCCACCATAATCTTCGTTGCTGCAAATTTGCTTGCTGCAATTTTTTGGTTCTAATATGGGAATGGCTTACTGACATTCCATTGTTTGCTCTTGTGCCTGTAAGTTGGCATACTCTAGACATTTTCAAACTTAATCTTTATTTTATTCTATCAAATGGGGTTGAGATTAAACGAATTTTTGCATTAATTTCCCTAACACCTCAGCATTCCTAGCTTGAAAAGCCGCGATATCTTTATTCTCGAGACCACCAATTGAAAGTTTTGCCATCTCATAAAGATGGATAGCGATGTCACTGGCTAACTGGCCTTCGTCTGATTTGCTAGATCCTTCAATAACTATTGCGTTGGAATTTAACTTTAGTAATCCTTTAATAAGTGGATGGTTTGAATTGACGATTAAATTATGATATTCAGGGAGACCAGGAAGTTTCTGTTCCATTAAAGCTGTTATATCATTAATTCTTCTCATTTGTTCTGGTAATAATATTAATGAAGGTGGAGAATTTTCACCTTTAAGACTTTGCACTTGTACGGTCACTTTTTCATTGTTTAGAGCTGAACTAATGATCTTTTTAAGTGTTTCTGACTTTGTGTTTCCATCTTTATCTGCGATTTCAGGAGAATCATCTTTAATACTTTCATCAAGTTCGGAGTCAACTCTGACAAAATTTATTTCTTTATTTTTTTCCTCTAACCAAGGAATAAATTGGGTATCAATAACAGTATCAAGTTTTAAAACTTCTTTGCCATACGAAGTCCACATATTGAGAGCTGTTGATTGAGAGACTTCATCAGTTGAATATAAGACCTTTTTGTTACCATCAGTTAGCCTATTTTTATACCCATCAAGGGTGGTAAAGGTCTTTGAGCCAGATTTTATTAGTTCACTTGTTTCTTCATTATCTTCTGAAGTATTTTTTGTTGTTGAATATAAAATTATCTCTTTTACTTGTTCAGCAAATTTTTCATCTTCCATAGCTCCTATTTTTATAAAGGGTGATATGGAGTCCCAAATTTCAGCATAAAATTGGGTTTCATCTTCCTTTAATGTTTTAAGCTTATCGGCTAATTTCTTTGCAATAAATTTACCGATAGATTTAACTCTTCTATCTGATTGTAATGCGCTTCTACTTACATTTAAGGGAATATCTGGTGAATCTATTACTCCTCTCAAGGGTAATAAGTATCTAGGAACAATTTCTTTAATTGAGTCACTAACAAATACCTGATTGCAGAATAGTTTGATTTCGCCACTTTCCCAATCGGCTCTTCCACTTAATTTTGGAAAATATAATATACCTTGCAAGTTATATGGATAGTCAGTATTTAGGTGAACCCATAAAAGAGGTTCGCCCTGAAATGGATAGAGATATTTATAGAGTTCAATATAATCTTCGTCTTTTAGATTTTGTTTGCTTTCTCTCCATGGTGGATTCATTTTGTTGATAACTTCATCTTCAAGCGAGATTTCAATAGGCATGAAATCGCAATATTTTTTTATTAACGTTTTAATCCTGCTTGGTTCAATGTATTCAATTTCTTCTTCCATTAAATGTAAAATTATATCTGTTCCTATATCTTCTTTATCTGACTCATCAAGTGAATATTGAGGAGAACCATTACATTTCCATTTAATAGCTTGTGTATCATTCTTTGCTGATTTTGTTATTATTTCAACTTCATCTGCAACCATAAAACTTGAATAAAAACCGAGTCCAAAATGACCTATAAATCCATCATCAGGTTGTTTGTATTTTTCAAGAAATTCTTCTGCACTTGAGAAAGCTACTTGATTAATATATTTCTTAATTTCATCACTAGTCATTCCTATTCCATTGTCACTAATTGTCAATTTCTTATGTTCTCTGTCAATTGAGATTTTTATTTTTTCATCTTCAGCCGAGACACAATCTCCTGCAAAGGAGGCCATTTTCCTTTTCTTGATTGCATCTACGGAGTTACTTATAAGCTCTCTAATGAATATTTCATGATCTGAGTAGACGGCTTTTTTTATTATTGGAAATATATTTTCTGTGTGAATAAGAATAGTTCCTTCTTCTTTAACAGGCATGACTTATTAAAATTTTTATTATCATAGCGATACAAATTTTTGTTTAGGCGTTAAAAGCAAAAGTATTATTGTTTACAGCTCAATAGTTTTCGATCCCTGACAATTATTAAAAGTATATGGTTAATTTATATCAATCTATCCATTCGATTTTTGTGCATCTATTGGATTTCAAAAGTTGATTTGTTGCGTCATTTGTCTTTAGAGGTTCATGTGAAATTACAGAAATTATCCCCTTGTTGTGCCACTCCTTTTGTTGTTTTAATGCTTTATATAAACTTTCACTTTGCTTGTATGCGATTAATACTTTTTCATTATTATCTTTAACTTCCTTATTTGAGGATACTAATTCCCTGATTTTATCAATGCTAATACTAAATCCAATTCCGAAGCAATTATGATCACTAGAACTAAATTTCTTTACCAAATCATCATATCTACCACCTTTAGCAATAATAACCGGAGCACTTGGGGATGATGAAACAAGTGAAAAGGTTAAACCACTATATAATTTATATTTAGTCCCTAATGTAGGGTCTAGTTGCACTTCTATCCCCTTCTCTTTAGCTAATGGTTCAATAATTGTAAATAATTCTTTTAGGTTATCGATGTATGAATTTGATCCATAGATATTTTTTAGATCGGTTAATATTTCATCTGGTGATCCTCTCATATTCATGATTTTTTTTATAAATATTCTTTGTTCATCTTTTACATCTAATTTAGTCAATGCTATGTAATCAAGATCGCAGAGAATATTTTTTATTTGGTCTGTTCTGGAGGAATCAAATGAGCTTAAAATAAGTTCCAATAGATATGTATTACCAATTAGCAATGTCATTTTATGTTGCTGATCAATTTCAATTATTTTTAATGATTCAATCAGTAGAGATAGAAGTTCTATCTCTGCATTAATAGCCTTAGTTCCTATCAATTCTACTCCGCTTTGGAATGACTCCTCGATATCAATACCACCATCAATGCTTTGATTGCATTTAAATGAAGTACCTGTCGACCAGAATCGAAGTGGCCTTTCATATTCATTAAACCTAGTTGAAGCAGCACGTACAATTGACGCTGTTATTTCAGGTCTTAATCCAAGCGGTTCATCAGAAACGATTTTTAGTATTTCATTGTTCGAAATTCCACCAGCTGCCATAAGTGTGTCTAGACGTTCAATATGTGGCGGTGATATTCGCTCATACCCCCAAAGTTGATATAAAGATGAAAGTTTTGATGCAATGAGATGGTTCTTTCTTACTTGTTGAGGATTTAAGTCGCGCGCACCCGAGGCAGGTTGCAGTGTCATTATTTTAATCTTTTTATTACTTAAGGATCACATAAATTAGGACTATTTTCCACCATAAGAGTTAGGGGTTAATGGTCTAATTTTCTCAAGTTCTTTTATGAGCTCATTATGTATCGCTTGATTACACGCAAGAATTCTGCCGGTGTTCAGATCAAAATCTCCGGATGGATAATTGGAAACTATTCCTCCTGCCATTTCAACCAGTGGTACTCCTGCTGCCATGTCCCATTTTGCAAGTCCGCGTTCCCAAAAACCATCCACTTTGCCTGAGGCTACAAATGCTAGATCTAAAGCGGCTGCTCCTCCTCTTCTGACGCCATGTGTGCGATGTGTTAGCCAGCAAAATTCTGAATAATTATTATCTAATACTTCTCGTCTGTCATATGCGAAACCAGTAACTAAGAGTGAATCAGATAAGGAATTTGTGTCCGTGACATTTATTTTTTCGCCATTACAAAATGATCCATGCTCTGGAGAGGCATAATAAATTTCATTTAAAGAAGGTACTGATATTGCTCCCAAAATCGGATTGATATTCCAAATCAAACCTATTGAAGTTGCAAAAAATGGATATCCATGGGCATAGTTTGTTGTTCCATCAAGAGGGTCTATACACCATTTTAATTCTCCATCTTTTAACTTATGTCCACTTTCTTCTGCAAGAATAGAAATGTTTGGTGTCTCTTTTTCTAAATAATCTATTATTATCTTTTCACATTCTATATCTGCATTAGTAACAAGATCTCCAGCAGCTCCCTTACACTTTATTGTTTTAATCCTGCCATAATTATTCATTAGCGATGCTCCGCCTTTTTCTGCGGCCTGCTTCGCAATTTCTAATAATTTATTAATTTCATCTTTACCTAGACCTGCATTCAAAGCTGCTGTTTTACAAGACGGTATAACCATGGCTATTATTTTTATTTATATTAATCGTCTACTATTGGAAGATTCTATTTATCTTTAAATCAATTTATTCTCTTTAATAAATTAATGATTACTAGGAACTTGTTTGGTATAAAAGTATTTAATAAGTAAATTCGATAGTTAAATTTTTAACAAGACCTCTCTTGTGGTATATATTTAAATTCAGCATTTGAAGGACATTTCATTGCTGATTTCAAGGAGAGGTGGCCGAGTGGTTGAAGGCGCAGCACTGGAAATGCTGTATAGGGGCAACCCTATCGAGGGTTCGAATCCCTCTCTCTCCGTCTCGCAAGGTAACTTTTAATAAAAAAGCTTTAGTTGTTATCCAAATTTTCCAGAGATATAGTCTTGAGTTGATTTTTGCTTTGGTGAATTGAACATGTTTTTTGTTTTATCAAACTCAACTAAAAATCCAATTTTTCCACCTAAATCTTTATCTTTTTTCTCTGTATTGAAAAAAGCTGTGTAATCACTGACTCTTTTGGCTTGTTGCATATTGTGCGTAACAATAATGATTGTAAAATTCTTCTTTAATTCATGGATTGTCTCTTCTATTTTTAATGTAGATAATGGATCAAGTGCTGAGCATGGCTCATCCATTAAGATCACATCAGGTTCAATAGCAATTGTCCTTGCTATGCATAATCTTTGTTGTTGACCGCCAGATAATGAATAACCACTTTCGCTTAATTTGTCCTTGCACTCATCCCAAACAGCTGCCTTTGTAAGAGATTCTTCTACTAATTGATCCATATTGCCTTTATATCCATTAACTCTTGCACCAAAGGCAATATTTTCGTAAATACTTTTAGGAAAAGGATTGGGTTGTTGAAAAACCATTCCAATTCTTCTCCTAACTTCAACTGGATCTATATCCTCTGCATATATATCTATCCCTTCAAAAATAACACTGCCTGATAACTTGCAACCTTCTATTAAATCGTTCATTCGATTGATTGCTCTAATGACGGTTGATTTACCACATCCTGATGGACCAATAAAAGATGTAACTTGATTCATTTCAATATCACAAAACACATTTTTAACTGCAACTGAATTGCCATATGTAATTGACACATTATCTAGTGAGACTGAATATTTGGATTTTATATTTTTTTTATTCATTATCTTATTTTATTCTTAGTTTTGATCATAATTATACTTTATTTTTTGAAAAATCACCAAGTTTGCCTATCCATCTTGAAAGGATATTAAGACTTAAAAGTACAACAACTAATATGAATGATGCTGCCCATGCTAGTTGATTTTGGGCTTCATATGGTTCAAGAGCGAAATTGTAAATTAAAACTGACAATGAACCCATTTCATAGAAAAGATCATCAAAACTTGTAATGTAGTAACGGGAGAAAAGAGCTGTAAATATTAATGGAGCTGTTTCTCCTGCTGCCCTGGCGAGTGCTAATAATATGCCTGTAGAAATTGAACTAAATGCAGCTGGTAATGTGATATTTGTTATCATTGTGAATTTTGATGCGCCAACTCCAAATGCAGCTCTTCTCATGTCATTTGGAACTAATTTAAGTGCTTCATCAGTAGTTTTAATTATTGTTGGAACCATTAAAATTGAAAGTGAAATTCCGCCTGCGATACCGCTGAACATTGATCCAAATAGTATTTTGGTTGAGACAATAATGGCGTATATAAATACGCCAGCAATTATAGAAGGAACCCCAGCAAGTACATTTGATCCAAACCTTATAAATTTAGCAAACTTTCCTGATTTTGAATATTCGGCAAGATATATTCCACCTCCTACTCCAACAGGTATTGATATTATTGAAGCAATAATTGACATTATAAAAGTTCCAGTAATTGCTGGTCCTATTCCTCCAGCTGAGAGAAGATCATCTCCGGGTGGCTCGGGTTCAAGTATTAAGGTATCTAAGTTTATATAACTTCCACCTTTAATTAATACATAGCTTATAACTAATATTAAAGGAAGTACAGAAATGATGGCAAAAAGAGCAGAAGCTACAGTTAAGACTTTGTTCCCAATATTTCTAGTTAGAGAGGGATTAAAAGTTAGTGATTTTTGTGAAGAGTAATTCATTTATTAATATTTTAAGCTTAATCTTTTTACAATCCACTGAGCAAACACATTAACCAATAAGGTTAATATCATTAGGATTAATGCTGCATACATTAGAGAAGAGACTTGGCTGCCATCTGCTTCACCAAATTGATTAGCAAGCATGGATGAAATTGTATATGAAGGAGCAAATATTGACCAACTAAAGTTATTGGAATTGCCAATAATCATTGTTACTGCCATTGTCTCACCCATAGCTCTTCCTAGAGCAAGTAAAACTCCTCCTGTTATCCCAGAAATTGCGGCTGGAATAATAACTTTAAAAATAGTAGTCCATCTTGACGCTCCAATTCCATATGCAGCTTGCCTAAGTTTTGATGGAACTTGATTTAGAGAATCTTTTGAAATTGATGTAATTATAGGTAATATCATTACCACAAGTATTAATATTGCTGGCATCATTCCAGCGCCTAAAGGTTGGGTGCCAAAAAATGGTATAAATCCAAATAGTTCGTAGATTATGTTCAAAAATGGTCTAATAAAAGGTTCCATAATAAATACAGCCCATAGACCTAACACTACTGATGGAATAGCGGCTAAAAGCTCAACCATTATTCCAATTACATTTCTTATATATTCGGGAATTATATTTTCAGTTATAAATATTGCAGTGCCGACGCCCAATGGAATGGCAATTAATAATGAAGCAATCGATGTAAAAAGGGTTCCATAAATAGCTGTGAATGCACCGTACTCATCTTTAACTGGATTCCATGCAGAGCTAAAAAGAAACCTCAGTCCATATCTTGAAATTGATTCAGTAGATTCATAGTAAACGACTGCAAATATGGAAAAAAGCACTATGGCTACCATTGAAGCCATAACAACAACAATATTTTTAAAACCTATATCCACCAACTTCTCTGAAGTTGGTCTTGTCCTCAGTGAAAATTTTGATGTACTTGCTTTTTTCACGCGCTAAAGCATTTACTTTATGAATCTATCTCTAATCTCAAATTTTTCACTAAGGTAGGGTTAATGATTGGCTTTAAGTGTTGAAGGGTACATAATAAGTATTGAATACCCTTAAATGCTAGTTACTGTGGGGCTTAAATAAGTATTGCCATGGGGAGAATAGTTGGCATTGACTTGGGAACGACAAATTCCGTTGTAGCGGTGTTGGAGGCTGGTAGGCCTGTTGTTATTTCTAGTGCTGAAGGAGCTAGAACTACTCCATCAGTAGTTGGCTTTACTAAGGAATCTGAATTATTGGTTGGGCAATTAGCTAGAAGACAATTAGTTCTTAATCCAAAAAATACATTTTCAAATTTAAAAAGATTTGTTGGTAGAGCATGGGATGAGCTTGAAGATACGAGCCTTTCTGTTCCTTATAGTGTTCGCTCAAATGATCAGGGAAATGTTCGTATTACCTCTCCAGTAACAAAAAGAGAATATGCCCCTGAAGAATTGGTTGGAAATATTATTAGGAAGCTAATTGATGATGCAGAAACCTATTTAGGAGAAGATGTTGATTCTGCGGTGATAACGGTTCCGGCTTATTTTAACGATTCGCAAAGACAGGCTACTCGTGATGCTGCGATTTTGGCTGGTATTTCTGTAGAAAGAATTCTTAATGAGCCCACTTCAGCTGCTCTTGCTTATGGCTTTGATAAAAGTTCTTCTCGCAAAGTATTGGTCTTTGATTTAGGTGGTGGAACATTTGATGTTTCTTTAATGTCAATCTCTAATGGTGTTTTTGATGTGAAAGCAACTTCAGGAGACACACAATTGGGAGGCAATGATTTTGATCAAAAAATTGTTGATTGGCTGGCTGAAGATTTTTTAAAAAAAAATCAAATAGACCTAAGAAGAGACAGGCAATCACTTCAAAGGCTTTCTGAAGCGGCTGAGAAAGCTAAACAAGAACTTTCTGGGGTTCAGTCCACACCCATATCTCTTCCTTTTATTTCTACAGGCAAAGATGGTCCATTACACATAGAGACAACTCTTAGTAGAAAAATGTACGAAAGTCTTTGCAATGATCTTTTAGATAGATTATTTGATCCTGTTAATACTGTTATTGATGATTCCGGTTGGAACCCTGAGGAAATTGATGAGGTTGTTCTTGTAGGTGGTAGTACTCGTATGCCAATGGTAAAACAATTAGTTAAAACTTTAGTTCCAAATCCCCCTTGTCAATCTGTTAATCCTGATGAAGTAGTAGCTATTGGTGCAGCAATTCAAGGCGGTATTCTCTCAGGAGAGTTGAGAGATCTTTTATTAAATGATGTCACCCCTCTTTCTCTAGGACTTGAAACTGTTGGAGGTTTAATGAAAGTTTTAATTCCTAGAAACACCTCTATACCTGTAAGGCAATCGGATGTTTTTAGTACATCGGCTTCCAATCAATCATCAGTAGAAATACATATATGGCAAGGAGAGAGGCAGATGGCCTCAGACAACAAATCATTGGGCAAATTCAGATTATCTGGAATTCCTCCTGCACCAAGGGGTGTCCCTCAAGTTCAGGTTGCTTTTGATATTGATGCCAATGGTTTATTAGAGGTCAGTGCAACTGATAGAACTACCGGGAGGAAACAGTCTGTAAGTGTTACTGGTGGTTCAAACTTGAATCAAAATGAAGTTAATAAATTGATTGAAGAGTCTAAAATTAAAGCATCTGAAGATAGAAAAAAACGTGCTTCTATTGATCAAAAAAATAATGCTTTAACACTTGTTGCACAGGCTGAGAGGCGGCTAAGAGATGCATCGCTTGAGTTGGGCCCATATGGCGCAGAAAGGCAACAAAGATCTGTAGAAATTGCGATGAGAGATGTTGAAGATTTACTTCAAGATAATGATTTGCAAGAACTTGAATATGCAGTTGGCTCTCTCCAAGAAGCACTATTTGGTTTGAATCGTCGCTTATCAGCAGAACGAAAAATAGAATCTAATCCCATACAAGGGATAAAAAATACTTTTGGATCTTTAAAGGACGAACTATTTTCTGATGATTACTGGGATGATGACCCTTGGGATTATTCACAAAGAGGGCAAAATAGAAATGGTGAAAGAAATTATGGGAGAAGGGATATAGATCCTTGGGATAATGACTACTACCGTTGATCCTAATTATTGGTCTCTATTAGGAGTCTCTCCTGGATGTGATTCAAATGAACTTAAATCCGCATTTAGAAAAGAAGCAAGAAAGTGGCACCCTGATTTAAATAAAAATGATATTAACGCTGAGGAGAGATTTAAATTAATTAATGAGGCTTACGCCATTCTTAGCGATCCAAAAAAGAGGAGTGAATGGGAGAAAAAAAATATAAAACATAAGGATATCTTTGATAATAGATTCCCAACTTATGAGGAGTATTTAGATGTTGTATTAGGTATAAGAACCAATTTAAAACAAGAAATTGATGATATTGATGATCAATATTCTGAAATTCCTCAAGATCAATTTGAAAACTTTGAAGATACTGATTTTAACGATTATATTCCTACAACTAGCGAACCAAATCCACCACCAACTTTAATTTATGAAGACCAAGAATCCATTATAGAAATCTCACCAGATCAAGCTCTTAATGGTTCTACTGTTGAAATTCAGTTGCAAGACGGTACTCTTGTCGAAGTATTAACTCCGCCCTTTGCCGGTGATGGATGGAGATTAAGAATAGAAGGTGCAGCAATTGGTTGTCGAGATCATTTTGTTCAATTAAAAGTACAAACAGAAGATGGCTTAAGAATTGATGGCTTAAGAGTTTTGTATCGTCTTGAATTATTTCCACATGACGCTTTATTAGGATGCGCTGTTGATATACCCACTCTAAATGGTTCGGTAACATTGCAAGTACCTCCTAATTCATCAACTGGTAGGTTATTAAGACTTAGAGGCCGTGGATTGGCATACGAGGAATATCGAGGTGATCAAATTGTAGAAATAGTTATTGTGTTACCTGATAATCTAACTGATTCGGAAATTGCATTATATCAACGTCTAAATGAACTTTCTATGGAAAATTATTAGGAACATATTGTTTATTCACTTAATCGATTTATAATTTAATAGATTATTAAATTCCTATGTTGGTTCATGTCCTTTTGTATGAAGCGGGGACAGAAAGTGAAGGTATACATTCCCTCGAGCTTAAGGGCACAACAGTAATCCTTATGTTCGAAGATAGGGACGATGCTGATAGATATTGTGGTCTTTTAGAAGCTCAAGACTTCCCAACTCCGTCTGTTGAGGAGTTGACGAGGAGAGATATTGAAGCTTTTTGTATCGAATCAGGATATGAAGCTCGATATGTCGAAAAAGGTTTTATTCCAAGTACCGATGAAGAACGCCTTTTGATTTCACCACCTCTCTCAAATTTAGAAGTAGGAAATTGGAAAAATCAAGATAATTTAATTGAACCAGCTTCTTCCACTAATGATCAACTTGAAGATATAAAAAAACGTTTAGAAAATCTTTTATGAGTAATTTAAATAATGGTTCTATAAATAATAATTATCGGATATTAACTGAGCAGATAAATTTAAAATCGAATGAATTAGATATTAAATCGACTAATGAAATAGTCAAAATTTTTTCTGAAGCTGATAAAGAACCTCAAAAGGCTGTCGAGAATTCCATTCCAGAGATAGTTAAGGCTATTGATGAAATTACAGTAAGACTTAAATCAAATGGTAGATTGTTTTATATTGGTACTGGTACTTCAGGAAGATTAGGTGTACTTGATGCATCAGAATGCCCCCCAACTTTTTGTACCAATCCAGATTTGGTTCAAGGGATAATCGCTGGAGGTATACCTTCATTAACAAGAAGTTCTGAATCTCTAGAGGATGTATCCGAGATTTCTATAGCTGATCTTAAAAGTAGATGTTTTTCAAATAGAGACGTCTTGATAGGTATAACATCTAGTGGTAGAACTCCATATGTTATTGGGGCATTAGACTATTCTAAAAGTATAAATGCACTAACTATTTCTATTTCATCAGTTCCAGAAAGTGATTCAGCCTTAAATAATGATATAGATATTAGGCTGATTACAGGACCAGAGATTCTTGCGGGCTCCACAAGATTAAAAGCTGGAACAGCTACAAAGATGGTCTTAAATATAATTTCTACATCTGTGATGATTAAATTAGGAAAGGTTTATGGTAATAGAATGATTGATTTATCCATAAGCAACGATAAATTATTTGATAGGGCAATTGGTATATTATTAGATATTGGTTCAGTCGAGAAAGAAACTGCTGTTCAACTTTTAAAGAAAACAAATGGATCTGTAAAATTATCTTTATTAATAGCTTTGACTGGGATGGATGTTTTTAAAGCTAGGCAATTACTTAATAATTCAAAGGGAAATTTAAGAACAGCACTAATTTCGGCTAAAAGTGATTGAATTATAGTTAATTAAACTTTTTATATTCATAATATAGTTTCTGCATGAAAATTTAAAAACAGTTACTATATAAAAAATTAATTAGAACTATGTCAAAAGTGTTGATGGACACAGATAAAGGCCAATTGACTATTGACCTGTTTGATAATGATGCACCCAAAACAGTAGAAAACTTTTTGAAGCTTGCTAAAGAGGGCTTTTATGATGGACTGTCTTTCCACAGAGTTATTAATGGTTTTATGGCACAAGGCGGTTGTCCAAATACTAGAGAAGGATCAAGAGGTATGCCTGGAACTGGAGGTCCTGGGTACTCCATTAACTGTGAAATTAATCCAAACAAGCATGAGGCTGGTTCTCTTTCCATGGCACACGCAGGAAAAGATACTGGTGGTAGTCAATTCTTTCTAGTTCATGCTCCACAACCTCATTTGGATGGAGTACATACGGTTTTTGGCAAAACTAATGACATGGAAATTCTTCTATCTATTACTAATGGTACTAAAATTAATAGAGTAAGTATTGTCTAACAAAATTGTTATTTAATAATATTTTTATAATTAATTCCATTCGATAGTGCTGGTTTTATCTTTATAAGCCCAATCAAATAATGGCGATTTTTCAAAACTTGAAAGTTCGCTAATTTTTTTCTCTTCGATTAATAAATTTGAAGAAGGATGTAAAAGTTTTTCATAATTATCGGTTTTAATTATTCCAATCCTTTTTGTATTTTTCCAATTACTTAGTTCTTTTAGTAGTGATTCAAGTAACCTTTTATCGATCAAGTTACCTTCTAAATGTGTTTTAATATCTCTATGCCTAATATTCCAAATAAACAATGGATTTTTACATAGGGCTATCAACCTTGGAGAGTGTTGAATAGAAATATTTAAAAAATGATTTTCTGACCACTTAGCTGCTTTATCTACAAAATGTTTTAAGTCATTATCGAAAACTTTGCCATCCCAATATACAACAATATTTTGTCTTTCATTGCTTAAATTTGCCTTTATATTATTATCAAATAAGTGTCCAAGTTTTTCTCTTTTTACCTCCAGGTAAGCTGCATTGTGGTCTCCAGGGCATATGACCAGAGGAACACGTGATTCAACCTGAAGTCCGTAGCCTCCAAGTCCTGCTATTTTTCTTGGATTATTGGTTAGTAACTTAAGTCTGTTAATTCCTAAATCTGTCAATATTTGTGCTCCTACTCCATAATTTCTTAGGTCTGCAGGAAAGCCCAACTTCTCATTAGCCTCAACAGTATCTAATCCTCCGTCTTGCAAATTGTAGGCTTTTAATTTGTTAACTAAACCTATTCCTCTACCTTCCTGCCTTAGATATACAACAACTCCTTCTCCTTCTTCAGATATTCTTGATAAGGCCGCCTCTAATTGTGGTCTGCAATCGCACCTTAATGATCCAAATGCATCTCCAGTTAGACACTCTGAATGCATTCGCACCAATACTGGCTCTTTTAAATTTTCTGGATCACCTTTTATTATTGCTACGTGTTCAGATCCATCCAATTCGTTCTTATATCCTATTGCCTTAAAATCTCCAAATAGGCTAGGCAACTTTGCAATTGCTTGTCTGTAGACAAAGCGTTCATTTTCAAGTCTGTAATGAATTAAATCTGCAATACTTATCAACTTTAATTTTCTTTCCTTCGAATATTTTTTCAATTCCGGAAGTCTTGCCATTGAGCCATCCAGGTTTTGGATTTCACAAATAACGCCTGCAGGAGATAGGCCAGCTAACAAAGATAAATCTACTGCTGCTTCCGTATGACCAGCTCTTTTTAAAACCCCACCAATTTTTGCTCTTAAGGGAAAAATATGCCCTGGTCTTCGTAAATCTATTGGTTTTGTTTGATTATTAAGAGCAACTTGAATTGTTTTAGCTCTATCTTCAGCTGATATTCCAGTTGATACTCCAAATTCAGGACCTGCATCGATGCTTACAGTGAAGGCTGTTTGGTTGGAATCGGTATTTCTATCGACCATTAAAGGTAGATCTAACTGGTCTAATCTTTCCCCTTGCATTGCTAGACAAATCAAACCTCTAGCTTCAGTTGCCATAAAATTTATTTGCTGAGGAGTCGCAAATTGAGCAGCACAGATTAAATCACCTTCGTTTTCTCTCTTTTCATCATCAACTACAACAACACATTCACCGTTTCTAATAGCAGCCAGAGCATCCGCTATATCATCAAATTCAATTTCATAACAATCTTCTGATTTCAACTTATTCCTCGTGTTTGTGGTGAAATGGTTCTTTGCTACTTATTCTCAAATGAATATCTCATCATTCTACGAAATAACCTTGATGTTATGGCAATTAGTACATCGAAAGCTGGGAGGATCGCAATTTATGGAGCATCTGGATATGGAGGTCTTCAACTCGTTAAGTTGATTAATGAGCATCCAAACTTTGAGATTTCAACTTTAAATGGGGATCGATCAGTAGGTAAGAGCTGGAATGAAATAAATCCTTTTATGAAACTTGTTGGGGATAAAGAGATTACTAAAGGAAATATTGATGAAATCGCTCAAGATTCTGATTATGCGATATTGAGCTTACCAAACGGCATATCATCACAATTAACCCCTTTATTATTAGAAAAAGGTATTAAAGTAATTGATTTATCAGCTGATTATAGATTTAAATCATTAGATAAATGGAAAGAAGTCTATTCCAAAGAAGCTGAAAAATATCAAAGATTTGACTACGAATTATGTGAAGAGGCTATTTATGGCTTTTCAGAGGTATTTAGTGGTGAAATTTCAAAGTCTAGATTAATTGCTTGTCCAGGTTGTTACCCAACCTCATCTCTTAGTGTACTTATTCCATTCTTAAAACAAGGATTAATTGAAAGTGAAGGCATTATTATTGATGCAAAATCTGGCACATCCGGTGGAGGTAGAAATCCAAGCGAACAACTCTTACTCTCTGAATGTTCTGAATCAATTAAGCCATATGGAGTCATTGGGCATAGACATACTGCAGAGATAGAAAGTATCGCTAGTCACTTTGCTGGTCATGAAATTAATTTGCAATTTACGCCCCATTTGGTTCCTATGGTTAGAGGTATTTTATCGACAGTTTATGCGCGTTTAAGAGATCCTGGATTAACAGCAGAAGATTGTAAAATTGTAATTGAAGCTTTTTATAAAAATCACCCATTTATTGATATTTTGCCTGTGGGTATTTATCCAGCTACTAAATGGGTTAAAAATACTAATAAAGTTATGATTTCAGTTGAAGTTGATAAACGTAATGGAAGAATAGTACTAATGAGTGTCATTGATAATCTTCTAAAAGGTCAAGCAGGACAGGCCATACAAAATTTAAATATTTTGCACGGACTTGAATCAGGTATTGGTCTACCTAAGATTACTTATTACCCTTGAAGTTAGTTCTTATATTCTTTGCTACTTTTGCTATCGCCAAAGGTAATATTATATGTTCCATTTTTTGAATTTTTTGTTTTAATGTCTCTTTACTATCTTTTTCTTGAATAGGGACTGCAGCTTGAATAATTATTGAGCCAGAATCAACTTCCTTTTGTACATAGTGAACCGTACATCCAGTTATAGTAACACTCTTATCTATTGCCTGCTGTATTGCATCAACGCCTTTAAAAGAAGGTAATAGTGATGGATGTATATTAATTAGTCGGTTTGTAAACCTATTAATTAATTCTTCTCCAACAATTCTCATCCATCCAGCCATAACAACTAGTTCTACTGATAAGTCCTCTAGTTTTTTTGATACCTTCCTGTCGTGTTCTAATCTAGTATCATAATCTCTATGATTAATAATTACATAAGGTATTTTGTATTTGATAGCCTTTTTTATTGCTAAGCAATTAGGATTATTGACAATTAAGATAGAAATTTCTGCATTAAGTTTTTTATTTTGAATTGATTTAATAATGTACTCAAAATTCGAGCCATTGCCAGAAGCAAGGACACCTAATCTTATTTTTGGTTCATATAAAGGGCTTTCTGAATCTAAAGGGCTGATTAGGCTATGTTCGTTTAAATCATAAGATAAATTGTTCTCCATATATTTTTTTTTATCTTGGTTCATCAAATAATGATATTTACAACTAAATATATGACCTTTAGAAGAAATTACAATATCTAATTATAAAGACATATTTAATAGTAATGAAAGTTAATTAAACATTTAGTTATCCCAAAAGTAGATAAAAATGACTATCAAGCATATTTACATTCCTATTTGTCAATTACTAAACATTCGCCATTTGAAAACCATTCTTGACTAATATAAATTAAATCAATTTGTTTTACGGTTCTCATTTGAGAATACCTGCAAACAGATCTCATTAAGGAGTATTCTTTTATCAATAATGGCAATAACTGACATCTTCCAGATGAATAACTACGATAAATGGTTAAGATACTGCAATCTTTTATTTAGCGATGATTCATTAGGTTTCTGGCTAGATATAAGCAGAATGGATGTCGACAAGAGCGATTTTGAAAAATTTAAGGAAATCTATTCCAAAGCTTTTGATTCTTTAGAAAGTCTAGAGAATGGATCGATTGCCAATATTGATGAAGATAGACAAGTTGGGCATTACTGGCTTCGAAATCCGAAAATTGCTCCAACTCAAGAAATTGCAGAATCTATCACCAAAGAAATACAAGACATATCAAAATTTGGGGAATCAATATTAAACGGAGAAATAACTAACAGCGTTGGAAAAAAATATACAGATGTTTTTTGGATAGGTATAGGTGGTAGTGGTTTAGGTCCCTTACTTATTAAAGAGTCATTTAAGAGAGAGTCAATCGGATTGAATCTTCATTTTCTAGACAATGTAGACCCCGAAGGGATTTCACATAAATTAAATTCCATTCTTCCTAATATTGAATCAACTTTGTTTGTAGTTGTTAGTAAATCAGGTGGCACTCCAGAACCTTTGATAGGGATGGAGCAAGCTATGAAGTTTGTCCAAGATAACAACCAGAATTGGTCATCTCGAGCGATAGCAATTACATCAAAAGGGAGTAAGTTAGATGTCTTAGCAGCTAATGAAAATTGGTTACATATTTTTGATTTACCTGATTGGGTTGGTGGAAGGACAAGTATTACTGGTGCTGTTGGATTATTACCTGCTGTACTAATTGGCGCTGATATTAATAAGTTTTTAGATGGTGCATCTCAAATGGATGCATTAACAAGAGTGAAAGACATTAAAAATAATCCAGCAGCACTTTTATCCTTGGCTTGGTTCAAATCAGGGATGGGAAAAGGATTAAGAGATATGGTTGTACTTCCCTATAGAGACAGATTAGAAGTTTTCAGTAGATATCTTCAACAACTTGTGATGGAATCATTAGGTAAGAAGTTAGATAGAGAAGGAAATCAAGTTAATCAAGGTATCGCAGTCTATGGTAATAAAGGATCTACCGATCAGCATGCATATGTGCAGCAATTAAGAGATGGTGTTGATAATTTCTTTGTCAATTTCATTGAGATTCTTCATGATCCAGCGGAGATAGTTGAAGTAAAAAATAAGCGACCAGGAGACTATTTGTCTGGATTTTTGCAAGGAACTCGCTCTGCATTATCTGAAGGTGGTAGACAGAACTTGACTATTACATTTAAATCATTTGATGAATCTAGTCTTGGTGCATTAATTGCATTATTTGAGCGAGCAGTAAGCTTTTATGCTGAATTAATTAATGTGAATGCTTACAATCAACCTGGAGTTGAAGCGGGGAAGAAAGCGGCAACAAATATAATTAATCTTCAAAAAGACATTGAGGCACTATTGGATGATGGTAAAGAAAGAACATTAAATGAAATTAATAATTCATTGTCTACTGATTCAACGGAATCTATTTATTTAATCATGAGAAAACTTTCAGAAAATTCTGATCTTTATTCAATGAATGGTAATCAATCAAATCCAGATAAACTAATTATCTCGAAAACTTGATTTCTAAATAACTATATTAACTAATTTATTTGGAACAACAATTATTCGTTTTGGTTCTTTCCCCTCTATCCATTTTAGAGCTGCTTCACTTTTAATAGCTATATTCTCTAATTCCTCTTTAGATAGATTTTTACTAGCCGCGATTGATCCTCTAACTTTTCCATTAATTTGAATCATCAGTTTGAAAGTAGCTTGTTCTATTGCAGCTGCGTCAAATTTAGGCCATGATTGAAGATGAATACTTTGAGTATTCCCGATTCTCTTCCACAGCTCTTCTGCAATATGAGGAGAAAATGGAGAAGTTATTTTGACTAAAATTGAAATAACATTATTTAGAGTTTCATTACTACAGTAATTAACTATTGAACTTAGGCCATTCACGGCTTTCATCAGTTCAGATATTGCTGTATTAAATTGAAGATGGTCTAGATCATCAGTAATTTCCTTGATAGCAATATTAATTAGACGTAAGGCTTCATCGTCCTTAGACTTATCTTTTTCTATATTTAATCTTGAATTAGTCTTTGTTAGTTCTACGGTATTAATAACAAATTTCCAGAGTCTCTGTATAAATCGATATTGCCCTTCAACATCTGAGTCATCCCATTCTAAATCTTTTTCAGGAGGAGCTTTAAAAAGAATAAACATTCTAGCTGTGTCTGCACCATATTTATCTATGACTAATGATGGGTCTACACCATTATATTTAGACTTCGACATCTTTTCATAGATAATTTCAATATTTTCTCCAGTAATTGGATCTTTAGGATTATCAATATCTTTTATTTGATCTTTTGAAAAATATTTATTATTATTTGGATTTTTAAAAGTAATAGCTTGAACCATTCCCTGAGTTAATAGTTTCTTAAAGGGTTCATCAATATTTAATAATCCACAGCTTTTTAATGCTTTGGTTAAAAATCTTGAATAAAGTAAATGAAGGATTGCATGCTCAATACCACCAACGTATTGTTTAACAGGTAGCCATTTATCTATCTCACTTTTTATAAATGGATGTTCCTCATTTCCAGGGTTTATATATCTTAAAAAATACCAAGATGAACACATAAATGTGTCCATTGTGTCAGTTTCTCTTTTTGCTTCAAGTCCACATTTAGGACAACAGGTATTTATCCATTCGGTTTTTGTCGTTAAAGGTGATTTGCCTTTACCAGTTAATTTAATATCAACAGGTAGCAAAACAGGAAGATCCTTGTCTGGGACTCTTACTTGACCACACTTCTTACAATTAATAATCGGAATTGGGCAACCCCAATATCTTTGTCTAGATATAAGCCAATCCCTTAACTTATATGTGGTTTTTGGTTTTGCCCAATTAGCATTGGATCCTAATTGAAGTATTTTTGTTTTTGCAATATCAGACTCAATTCCATTGAATATATCAGAATTGATCATTACTCCTTTATCAACATACACAGAGTCTAAATAACTATCATCTTCATAATTATTGGGTCTTATGACATGATTAATGGGTAAATCATATGATTTAGCAAACTTATAATCTCTACTATCATGAGCGGGAACACCCATGACAACTCCAGTTCCATATTCCATAATCACATAGTCGCCAATCCAAACAGGAATCTCTTTGCTATTTGCTGGGTTAATTGCATTTACTCCTAAATACATTCCAAGTTTTTTTCTACTATCTGAATTACGTTCTTGATCACTTAACTTTTCTTGTGTATTCCTAAACTCTATTAGTTGATCGATATCTTTATCATTTATTAATTGATCAATTAGTGGATGATTTGATGCTAATACAAGATAACTTACTCCATAGATTGTATCGATTCTTGTAGTGAAAGCTGTTAATTTTTGATTGTGATTTTTAATATCAAAAGTTATTTCTGCTCCGATTGACTTGCCAATCCAATTTTTTTGCATAACCCTGACTCTTTCTGGCCAGTCTTTAAGCTTAACTAAATCCTTATTTAGATCTTCGGCAAAACTTGTAATACTTAAAAACCACTGGTTTAAATCCTTTTTCTCAACTTTAGCTCCAGATCTCCAAGATTTACCTTCAGCATCTACTTGTTCATTTGCAAGAACAGTTTGATCAATTGGATCCCAATTTACTGTTGCTTTTTTTTGATAGGCAAGGTTATTTTTATGTAATTGATTAAATATATATTGAGTCCATTTATAATAATCTTCTTTGCAAGTAGTAACTTCTTTAGACCAATCTATTGATAATCCAAGTCGATCTAATTGATCTTTCATTTGTAAAATATTTTTATCTGTCCAGGTAGATGGACTTGTCTCTCTCTCTATTGCTGCATTTTCAGCCGGTAAACCGAAGGCATCCCATCCCATTGGATGAAGGACGTTATAACCTTGCATCCTTTTATATCTTGCCAATACATCTGTAATGACATAATTCCTCACGTGCCCCATATGTAATGAACCGGAAGGGTATGGGAACATTGATAAGGCATAAAAAGTATTGTCTTTGTTTACCTCGGTATTTGTTCTATAGAGCCCTTGATTAACCCACTCTTTTTGCCAATAAGCTTCAATATCACGAGGCTTATAACGCTGGTCAATTATCTCTGAAGTAGTATTATTCAAGGAACATCTCCTTCAGTAGTTGATTTACCAATCAGATAATGTTCTCATAAATTGATGCCCAATACGCGAATAGTTCTGAAATTACTACCAAGAACGCTTTATTTTCTATGAACATAGTTAAACAAACTTAAAATTATGAAAAATAATTTCTCAAAATATCAAGGTCTTGGTAATGATTTCATTATCTTTGATGCTCGTGGTAATAAATTAGATAATTTATTTACAGAAAATAAAGATAATTTTATTGAACATCTATGTAATAGAAATTTTGGTATCGGAGCTGATGGAATTATTCTTATATTAGAATCCAATAATAAATGTTTTGCGAGAATGAGGATATTTAATTCTGATGGTTCTGAACCAGAAATGTGTGGCAACGGTATAAGATGCTTGGTTGCTTTTTTAAACGATAATAATGAAATTAAGGATAAGTCTGAGATTCGAATTGAAACCAAGGCTGGTCTTATTCTTACATCTATCTCTGATAATGAAAATATTAAAGTTAATATGGGAGAACCTATCCTTTCTCCTGAAGATATACCTACAAAATTGTTAATGAATAATTTAACAGTTCCTAATGGAAAGATTACAATAAATGAACAAATCTTAAATGTTTATGCTGCTAGTATGGGAAATCCTCATATGATCTTATTTGTGGATAAAATTGATAACATACCATTTGAAGAGTGGGGAAGATACCTTGAAAAACACAATACATTTCCCAATAACACCAATGTTCACTTTGTAGAATTAATTGATAAATCAAATATTAAAGTTAAAGTATGGGAAAGGGGTTGTGGGCCAACGCTAGCTTGTGGTACAGGAGCTTGCGCTTGTCTGGTCATTACATCTAAGCTAGGTAAAACTTTAAACAACGCTAATATTTATTTACCAGGTGGCAAATTAGAAATTGAATGGCCGAATCAAGCAGGTCCAGTTTTAATGCAGGGGCCTGCATTAAAAGTATTTAGTGGAGAGATAGATATTTAGTTACTCTTCAATATGAATAATATTTATCTTGATGCATCAGCGACTACTCCGCCACATATAGATGTTATTAATAAACAAAAGGATATTCAATCTGAATGCTGGGGGAATCCATCTAGTATCCATAAAGTTGGAGTTATTGCAAGAGAGATTTTGGAAAGATCTAGATTATCAATAGCTAACAAATTAAAAGCTTCTTCCGATGAAATCTTTTTCACTTCTGGAGCAACTGAGTCGAATTATCTTGCACTTAAAGTTGTATCTAATACTCTTGATAAAGGAAGACTTATTATAAGTAGCGTTGAACACCCTTCTATTAACATAATAGCCAATCAATTGCTTAATGATGGATGGGATGTGAAATACTGGCCTGTAGATCGTTATGGAATTATTGATCTAGATTTGTTGGAGGAGATGTTATCTCCTCCAACAAGATTGGTTTCGATAATCTGGGGTCAAAGTGAGATTGGGGCTATTCAGCCCATTAATCTCATAGGTATGGAATGTAAAAAACGCAATATAATTTTTCATACTGACGCTACACAGGTCCTCCCTAGCGGTCTTATTGATTGGAGTAAATTAAATGTTGATATGGTTAGTGCATCTGCTCATAAACTTCAAGGCCCTAAAGGTATTGGATTATTAATGTTGCGAAGGGACATTCGAGATTTATTACTGAATAATCCTTCATATGGATTTAAGAACGGCTCTATAAGATCTGGTACTGAATCAGTTCCCCTTATTGCAGGTTTTTCGACAGCAATTGATCTGCTAAATGAATATGTAGAATTTAATGCTAATCAAACTTTATTTCCTGTGAATAATGTTTCCAAAATGACTTCACTTTTAAAAAAAAATCTAGTTAAGAATAAACAACTTACTTTTATTGGTCCTCATAAAGAAAGGCTCCCGAATAATCTTTCATTTCTTTGTCATACAAAATCAATGATTCCAATTAAAGGTAGAGAAATTGTTCGATTATTGTCACAACATGGCGTTTATACAAGTAGTGGTAGTGCTTGCTCATCATCTAGTCAAGGACCTAATCCCATACTGGTAGCAATTAATGTTGATAAACCACTTCTAGAATCTGGATTAAGAATAACTATTGGTCCATGGATTTCAATTGATGATATTAACTCAGTTTCAAATATAATAAATGAATCATTGCAATCTTTAGAATTTAAAAAACAATGATCATCAAATGAATAATAAGCTACCGTCAGATCTTAGAGAAGCAGAATCAAATGTATATGAATCAATTCAAAGTTATTTTTTAAGTAATTCTGAACAATCTTTTCTTTCTATCAACCTTAAATTTGAAGGATTAAGAATCAATCCAATAATTTTTCGTTTATCTAATAAACTATCTGAAATTAAGTTCGATAATATTTTATTGTGGGCCGATGCTGGTGGAGCGGCTCTTGCTAAAAGAGATAACCCTGAATTGGCTAATAAGATTTTTACATTTAAGGAGTTTATTAACTCTACAGACTCGTTGAATTCATTATTGTTAGTTTGTTCCCCTCAACCATACGATATTGAGATGTTTGAGCAAGTATGTTCCCATGCTAAATCATCCGTAATTATGATTAATGGCAAGCTGGAAGATCCAATAGTAGGAATCGGAAGTGTCGGTAGGGAAATGAGAAAAAGGTTTGCTGAAAAATGGCAAGTACTTTATTTTGTTCAACCATTATCCATGGGAGCCTTATTAAAAAAATTTCCCAATAACTGGGAGCTTTTTAAATTAAATTCTAACGGATATTCTTTTGTTAACTCATTTGATAAACGTCCTGATGATGAAACAATAATCCTAAACTTATAACTGTATGAAAAAAAAGTTATATATATATATTGGCTTATTTCTATTATCAATAAATATAGTTAATGGAACTTTATTTTCATTATATTCTTACATAAGACAAAGGCTTGATATAAATACTATAAGTCTTGAAAAGTTTAATATATGTGAGCCTTTGCAAGATAGATTGGAGGATTATACTTATAACTTTAATTCTAATATTAGCGTTAGTATTTTAGATGATTCTGGGGATTTTATTGTAGATATTAATGGTGAAATACCTAGAATCCCTGCCTCTAATCAGAAGATTCTTTCTAGCGCTTTCTCTTTAGACACCTTAGGACCTTATTATACTCTTAATACATCTTTAAAAGAGCTAAGTGATGGAAGCTTATACATTGATGCATCTGGTGATCCAGATTTTGATAAAAGTCATTTAGAAGAGTTAATTGATGATCTTAATAATACTAATTATAAGCCTAATTTACAATTGCCAATTATAATTAAAAGTAGCAATACAAAAAATTGGTGGCCTCCTAGCTGGCCTTATGCCGATAGAAAAGAAGAATATGGGGCTCCTATTACTAAGTATTCATTAGCTAGTAATGCAAGTGTTGATTCTTTAAATAATCCGATTGACAATTTTATTTATGAGTTAGACACTGCTCTACGAAAAAAGAATTTATCTAAAAAATATTATGTAAAATCCGTGAATGAAAACTATCCTATTGAGTATATTTCGACAAATAAAGTTATCAATTCAGCCCCTTTATATATTTTACTAAATCTTGTTAATTCTGAGAGCCACAATTTTACTGCTGAAGTTATTTTCAGACATTCATTAAATGATTGGTCACATGATTTTCCTAATCTAAAATACATGAATTGGATAAAAGATCAAAACTTTAAATCTGACAATTTTATTTTTGCAGATGCTAGTGGTTTATCAAGAAAGAATAGAGTTACTACCTATGGTTTGTCACAGTTTTTGAGAAGAATGAAACTTAATAGATTTTCTGACTATTACTTCTCATCATTTTCAATATTAGGTGTTAGGGGATCGTTAGCTAATGTAAATGCACCAGTAAACCTTAAGGGTAGAATTTTGGCTAAATCCGGAAGGCTTAAGAATGTTAGATCAGTTTCTGGTATTATATTAGGAGAGGGCAAAGTTTTTAGTATTATAGTTAACAATATGGATAATTCGACTAAACATATAATGAAAATATTATCAATAGTAGATAATAATAATTATTGTAATTAATTATTATTTAGTGCTATAAGATCTTTGGCTATAAACTCAGGAACCATATGACGAATCTCACCACCAAATCTTGCGACTTCTTTAACTACAGAACTACTTAAAAAGCTATGATGTGTTTCTGTCGCGAGAAAAATTGTTTCGTATTGATTATTTAAAGACCTATTTGTATGAGCAACCTGTAGTTCATATTCAAAATCACTCATAGCTCTTAAGCCTCTTAAAATAAGATCAGCATTATGTGTACGAGCACAATCCACAGTTAGACCTTTAAAAGCTATTGTTCTACAACCTGGTATATCTTTGGTAGCATTTTTGATCTGCTCAATTCTTCTATCGCACGAGAAAGTTGCCTTTTTTGATGGATTTTCTAATACTGCAATGAGAACTTCTCCAAATAAATCACTTCCTCTTTGAATTAGATCAAGGTGTCCAAACGTTAATGGATCGAAACTACCGGGATAAAGAGCCTTCATGGTTTTTTAACTTTAAAAATGTCCATTTCTTTCATAGAATCTCATATCTATAAACGTATCAAAGCGCATGACTCTTAATCAGGATGCCAAAAAAGTTCTTTTGCGCAAAATCCCTCATGGATTATTTATATGTGCAGTAAGAGAAGGAGATGAAATAAATGGTTTTACTGCTAGCTGGGTAACACAAGGTTCATTTACGCCTCCTTTAGTTGTAATGGCTGTTCGCGCTGATGGATCTAGTCATGGAATTATTCAAAGAACTAAGATGTTTTCTCTAAATGTGTTGAGAGAAGATCAAAAGGATCTAGCAGCTGTATTCTTTAAGCCACAAAAAGGATTAGGTGGACGATTTGAAGCTTGTAAATTTACTTATGGAGAGTTTGGTATGCCCTTAATCGAAGATGTAATAGGTGGAGTTGAATGTGAAGTTATTTCGGGCGTAGAACACGGCGACCATACAGTCTTTGTCGCTGAAGTAAAGAGTGCAGTATTGAATAAAGATGGATCTGCCTTAAATTTAGCGAGTACAGGTTGGAACTATGGCGGCTAATTTAACGAGACATGATCGGTGGAATTAACGCCGTTAATTAAGGACAAGTTAAGACTATCGAGTTTTTTGAAGGATATACCAAACGATCCTGGTTGTTATTTGATGAAAGATCGTGAGGATAGATTGTTATATGTTGGTAAGTCAAAAAAGTTAAGAAATAGAGTTAGAAGTTATTTCCGAGCCAGTGATGAATTGAGTCCAAGAATCTCTTTAATGGTTAGGCAAGTTGTAGATATTGAGTTGATAGTTACTGATACCGAAAGTGAAGCCTTAACTCTAGAATCAAATTTAATAAAATCTAATCAACCCTATTTTAATATTCTATTAAAAGATGATAAGAAATATCCCTATATTTGTATAACCTGGGGTGATAAATATCCAAGAATCTTTTTAACTAGGAAAAGACGGGAAAGACAGAAAAATGATAAATATTATGGTCCATACGTTGATGTTTATTTACTTAGACAGACCCTATTTAGTATAAAAAAATTGTTTCCTCTTAGACAAAGAAGAATACCGCTTTATAAAGATAGAACGTGTCTTAACTATTCAATTGGAAGATGTCCAGGCGTGTGTCAAGAAGAAATAAGTTCAGAAGATTATAAAAATACACTAAAACGAGTTGAAATGATATTTCAAGGTAGAACTGAAGAATTGAGACTATTATTAGAAAAACAGATGCATTCTTTTTCAGAGTCATTGAAGTTTGAAGAAGCTGGATCTGTCAGAGATCAGCTAAAAGGTATTGATAGATTGTATGAATCTCAAAAGATGATTATTCCTGATTCATCTGTATGCAGAGATATAATCGCATTGGCATCCGAAGAGAATATATCCTCTATTCAAATTTTTCAAATGCGATCAGGAAAATTAATTGGAAGACTTGGATATTTCTCAGATAATAATAATCTCAGTACCTCTCAAATACTTCAAAAAGTTGTAGAAAATCATTACTCAAATGTAGATCCGATTGAAATACCATCAGAAATATTAGTTCAAAATCAATTACAAAATACAGATATAATATCGGATTGGCTAAGTGACTTAAAAAAGCAAAAAGTTAATATAACAATCCCAAAAAGATCTAAGAAGGCGGAAATTATAAAATTAGTAGAAAAGAATGCAAATATGGAGTTGCAAAGAATTAGACAATCTCATGATAAAAATTTAGTTGAGCTTGACGATTTAACCAATATACTTGAGTTAGTAAAAATTCCAAAAAGAATAGAATGTTATGATATTAGTCATATTCAAGGTAGTGATGCTGTCGCTTCTCAGGTAGTATTTATTGATGGTATTGCGGCTAGGCAACATTACAGAAAATATAAAATTAAAAGTTCAAATATAAAACTAGGACATAGTGACGATTTCGAATCAATGGCTGAAGTTATTACTAGGAGATTTAAAAGATGGGCTCGTTATAAAGATGATGGGGGTGATATGAATAAACTATCAAGTAATCAATCTAGTGTTTTAGACAAGGATAATATGAATGATTGGCCTGATTTAGTTGTAATAGATGGAGGTAAAGGGCAATTAAGTTCGGTATTAGAGGCTTTAGAAGAGTTGAATCTAGATCAAAATATAAATCTCATATCTTTAGCCAAAAAGAAAGAAGAGATATTTATTCCAAATGTTAAACAATCATTAGACACTGACCCTAATCAACCTGGAATGCTTTTGTTAAGAAGACTTAGAGATGAAGCTCATAGGTTTGCAATTACCTTTCACAGACAAAAAAGAAGTCAACGTATGAAACGCTCTCAATTAAATGAGATACCCGGATTGGGACCACAAAGAATCAAATTATTATTGGAGCATTTTAGATCAATAGAGGCTATTCAAATGGCATCTCTTTCCGAACTTTCATCAGCGCCAGGCTTAGGATCATCTACTGCTGGTGTTATTCGAAATTATTTTCACCCAAATGAAAATAAATAATCTATTGATAAATTATTAACGACAATGGGACAGTTAATCTTTATTATAGTAATGTATAGAGTGATATGAATGTACGAAACATTTTATAGAATATGATTTTTTCACCAGAGACATATTTATGGTTTAAATCATTTCATATTATCGGTGTAGTTGTTTGGTTTGCAGGCTTATTTTACCTAGTCAGATTATTTATATATCATGTAGAAGTCCAGAATGAGAAAGAAGAAATAAGGGATATATTTAATAAGCAATATACATTAATGGAAAAAAGACTAGCTAATATTATAACAACTCCTGGCATGGTATTAGCTGTCATTATGGCATCTGGATTATTATATATGCAGCCTGTATATCTTACACAAACATGGATGCAGATTAAATTATTGTTTGTCGCTTTTTTACTTATTTATCATTTTTATTGCTATAAAATCATGAACGAATTAACTAATAATCAATATAATTATAGTGGACAGCAACTCCGTGCTTTGAATGAGTTGCCGACACTATTATTAGTAGTTGTTGTCATGCTTGTTGTATTTAAAAACCAGTTTCCAACTAGTGCAGCAAGTTGGTTGATATTTGGCTTAATTCTCTTTATGGCTGCAAGTATACAGTTTTATGCTAAATGGAGAAGAAATAGGAAACAATTGACTTAGTTAGTATGTCTGATATTGATTCTACTGAATTAATTAACATAATTAAATCAATTACTAAGAATAGTTGTCCAAATTCTATCAACTTTCACATGCATTCAACATTTAGCGATGGAAGTTTGACTGCTAAACAAATTTATTACCAAGCAATTGAATTAAATATTGATCATTATGCAATTACAGATCATCATTCAGTTAATGCATATATTGAATTAAGCAAAATTAGCGACTCTATATATAAGCAGAGATCAAATCTTCCTAAACTTTGGACTGGTATAGAAATTACTTGTCTATTAAAGGGGTGTTTAGTTCATGTTTTAGGTCTTGGATTTGATCATAATTCAAAATACTTATTACCTTATGTTGATCATAAGGCTGCTATTGGTAATGAATTATTAGCTTCGACAGTAGTAGATTCGATTCATAAAGCTAATGGAATTGCCGTTTTAGCTCATCCCGCTAGATATAAACTTCCATTTGATCTCTTGATTAATGAAGCATCAAAACTTGGTTTTGATGCTGTTGAAACTTGGTATAACTATGAAAGAGCACATAATTGGATCCCATCAGAATTTGTATGCGATAAAATTTTTGATTGCGTAAACTCTTATTCATTATTATCAACTTGTGGTACCGATAGCCACGGACTATCTCTTCTTAGGCGTTAAATAATTTATAAATTATTATTAGAAGTATAGTTTTCAATTTTACTATCTATATCTGATAGTAATTTTTTTATAGATGATATTTCTTCAATAGTTGCATTTGTCCAAAGTTTTCTGTTAGATGCTTCTAGTAATCTTTCAGCGATATCTCTTAAAGCCCAAGGATTGTTTTCACTAATAAAATTTTTCGTATTATTATTCATTAACCAATTATTCACTATAGATTGATAACACCAATTAGGAACTAAGTTTGTAGTTGCATCATAAGAGAATAAATAGTCAAGGCTAGCTGACATTTCAAAAGCTCCTTTATATCCATGTTCTTTAATCCCCTCTATCCATTTAGGGTTTAATAATCTGCTACGAACGACTTTATCAATTTCTTTTGAGAGTTTATGAATTCTTGGCCGTTGATACCTTGAATTATCTGCAAAATAGGCTTGTGGATCTGTTCCAGTAGTTTTTTTAATCGCGGAAATTAATCCACCCTGAAATTGATAGTAATCATCTGAATCAAGTATGTCATGTTCTCTATTGTCCTGACTATGAAGTACTACTTTTACCTTTGATAAATTACTTTCTAATCCATCTTTGTCTTTTATGATTTCACTTGAACCTTCATATCTCCATTTACTCCATTCGATAAAAGCATCAGCGAGTTCTGATTGATTCTCCCAAGATCCACTATTGATTATTTCTTGTAATCCTGCTCCGTATGATCCTGGGGCAGATCCATATATTCTTGATTTTGTATTTCCATTTCTATATGACTCAGCAAGTGGATTATTAGAAGAGGATTCTTTTAAATTTCCAATAAGATTTTGACCTCTTCGAATCAATTCAATTATCTGTGGAAATGCATCCCTGAATAAACCAGAAATTCTCAATGTTACGTCTACTCTTGGTCTGTTCAATACACTTAGGGGAATGACCTCAACGTCAACTACTCTTCTTAAAGTACCGTCCCATATTGGCCTTAAACCCATGAGAGCAAAAAGCTGACAAATATCTTCTCCACCATTTCTCATTGTTGAAGTACCCCAAATTGAAATAGCAAGGTGTGAAAGGTGTTCACCATTTTCTTGTAGGTAAAGTTCCATTATTTGTTCAGCACTTCTTTTCCCTAAGTCCCAAGCTGTTTCAGTTGGTATTGCTCTTATATCAACCGAAAAGAAATTCTTGCCTGTGGGTAAAACTTCTAATTTCCCTCTTGTAGGAGCCCCAGAAGGACCGCTAGAAATTCTTTTACCGTCTAAAGCCTCGAGAAAATTTATTTTTTCGTTAGCTGAACTATTTAATAGTTTGGGTAAAATATTATTTAGTAAATGATTTATAAAAATATTAGGTTTTTCATGATCTAGGTAATTTAAAATTTTACTTTCAAGTTTTATCTTCTTTTTTGATTTATTCTTGTAATTAAGTATTTTAAAACAATGAAACTCTATTATATATTTCCCAATGTCATTCAACCAGTCAACTACTTTACCAACTTTCCTTGCATTAATATCTGTATAGTCTTTAAATAAATCAATGTCAACTTGGTTTAAGTTTTTACTCTCTTCGTCACTCCAAGGGTCTAACGTAAAACCTAAATCTTCTGCTAAACCTTGTGTAAGACCGAGAATTTTTCCTGTAGGTACATTAGAAATTGTGAGTGTTAATTCTAATAATTTGTCTATACTCTGATTAACTCCAAAAACATGAAGACCAGTTCTTATCTGAGAATTCTTAATTTCACATAAATAACTCTCTGCATTATCTATTAGATCTTGTATAATTAATTTATCTTTTTCTGCTTTTAATTTACTTGATTCAATGCCTGGCCATGAATTTTTAATTAAAAGATCTAGTATCTTTTTTTCTAATAATTCATTTCTATTATCGTTAATTAATTTAGATTCATAATATTCATCAATTAAATTTTCAATTATTAGTAGGTCATTAAAACTACCGGCATGAGATAGTGGTGGGGTTAAATGGTCTATAATGATTGCATGTGTTCTTCTTTTTGCTTGGGAGCCTTCGCCAGGATCATTTACAATAAATGGATATATATTTGGAATAGGAGGACAAAGAATAAATGGGAAACAATTATGACTTAAGCCAACCCCTTTTCCTGGTAACCATTCCAAACTTCCATGTTTACCCAGATGTACAATTGCATTCGCTTTAAATGTATTATATAGCCAACAATATTGTGCAATATATTTATGTGTAGGAGGTAAGTCGGGCGAGTGTAAATCAGATAAATTATCGCTCTCATAACCCCTATTTGACTGAATTAAAATTGTTATGTTTCCAAAGTTTATTCCATTAATAGGAAATCCAGACTTTTCTAATTGAAAAGAATCAAGTGGGTCTCCCCATCGATTTGATATCTTTTCTTTAACTTTAGATTCGAGTTCTTTCCAATAAATTAAATAATCTTGAATATTTAAATATGATTGAGGTTCATTTGAGATTGTCTCTTCAGAATTGGTCCTATGACTTAATATAAGGTTAATTAATTCTTTACTATTATCAGGAATATCTTCATTTCCTAGATTATATCCCTCGTCTTTAAGCCAGTTCAAAATATTTAATAGGCTTTCGGGTGTATCTAATCCAACTCCATTCGCAATTCTTGAGTCTTTTACTGGGTAGTTTGCTATCACGAGAGCTATCTTTTTTTTTGAATTATTCGTTTGTTGTAGATAAGTTAGATTTTTGATATATTTTATGCACCATTCAATATGTTTTTCATAGGGCTCTGTTTTATATACAGCAATTGATAATTCATTATCTGTATAAGTAAGGTTTTTAAATGCAACTGGAATTGTACATATTCGACCATCCACTTCTGGTAATACAACTTGAATTGATAAGTCAATCGGGTTAAGACCTACTGTAGATTCTTTCCACTCAGTTATAGATGAGCTAGATATTAGTAGTTGATATACAGGTATATCTAATCTATCCCACAAGTTTTTTTTCACATCTTCATGTTTATATTCAACTGATGAAAATGAGGTTGTAGTTATTATTGCTTTTATGTTCTCTTTTTCTAATAAACTTATTATTTGATTCTCTATATTTTTAGATTTAAAACTTGTAATCCATATTATTTTTGCATTTAAGTTGTATTTATTAGATATATCATTTATTTTATCAGCTAACTCTGTATTGCCAGATTGTAAAAGTGATTTATAGAGAAATACGGCAATAGATGGATTATCATTATTTTTCCATTTCCATTTTATTAACTCATCATGATATTCAATTAAATCTGAATTTAAATTAATTTCTTCAACATCAATTAATTTCTCTAAGGTTTGAAGCATATAATTATAGTTTTTTATACCTCCTTGATTTAAAAGTGTTTGTATTAAATTAACTTTCTCTTGATTTAAGCTACTAATTTCTCGAACATCATTTGCTGTACTTTCAATTCCAGAGACTACTATAAGATGTCTATTTGGTTTCTCTAATTGCCATAAACCTAATTGTTCAAATCCATAAGACCAGTATGATCTTGACCCTAAAAACCTAACAAGAATAATTTCAGCTGTATTACATGTATTAGTTATATAATGATCAATTGATGCATTTGAAGATAAATAAGCTATAGGTAATGCTCTTATTTTATTTTTCCACTTATTATTGTCACGGAGCTTTAATACTGTAGATAAACAGGTTATATCAGATGTAGCGCTAGTTAGGAAGATAACTGGAGCTGACGGCTGTTCGATAAATGTATTTTCTTCTTGAGGTTCATTCCCTGGAAGGGTGGAAATTCTATGCATTCATTTATTATGTGTAATAAGAGCAGTAAAAACTGAAATGCTGATTGTTTTCATCTTAGCTGGAACTAATAATGCATAATTTTCTTCCATTCGCTTGGTTTGAAGGGCAATGTATCCCTTTTAATGAGGCGAAGCTATCTATAGCTACTCATGCACTTCATTATGGAACTGCAGCTTTTGGAGGAATGCGGGCTATTCCTGATCCAAATAATAGTAAATCATTTTTATTATTTAGAGCAGACAAACACGCAAAAAGATTATGTCAAAGTGCTAGATTTTTGATGACTGAATTAGATGAGGATTTTGTATTAAAGTCTCTTGAAACATTTCTTGTTAAAAACAAACCGACTCAACCTGTATACATCAGACCATTTGTATATACTAGTGACTTAGGAATTGCACCAAGGTTACATAATATAGAAACTAATTTCTTTATTTATGGAATAGAACTAGGTGATTATCTATCACCTGATGGGGTTACTTGTCGCGTTAGTAGCTGGACTCGTCAGCAAGACAACTCACTTCCATTAAGAGGTAAAATTAGTGGAGCTTATATCACTAGCTCCTTAGCCAAAACTGAAGCAGTAAAAAGTGGATTTGATGAAGCACTCTTATTAAATAGTCAAGGAAAAATCAGTGAAGCCAGTGGTATGAACATCTTTATAGTACGTAATGGTGAATTAATTACACCTGGTGTTGATCAAGATATTCTTGAAGGTATAACTCGTTCAAGTGTTATAGAACTTGCAAAAAAAGATGGTTTAAATGTTATTGAAAGACCAGTAGATAAAACAGAATTGTTTATATCCGATGAAGTATTCCTTACAGGTACGGCGGCAAAAATTACTCCTATAAAAATGATTGAATCTACATCAATGAGCAAAGATATGCCAATAATGAATTCATTAAGAACGAAGTTGACTAAAATTACAGAAGGTTTAGTTCCTGAATATGAAAATTGGGTTAAACGTGTACATATAGATTAAAATAAGATTATATAACTTATTTAAATTAATGATTTTCATTTTTATAAGTTAAATATATAATTTATGACTGATTTTTTAGGCTATCTCAACTCTGAAAAGAGACCGATATTAGTCTTTGATGGCGCTACCGGCACGTCTCTGCAAGATCAACAACTTAATGCAGATGACTATGGCGGAGCTTCTTTAGAAGGTTGTAATGAAAACCTTGTATTGACATCGGTCTCCAGCGTCGAAAAAGTACATGAATCATTTTTAAATGCAGGTTGTGATGTAATCGAAACAAATACATTTGGTGCTACTTCAATTGTTCTAGATGAATATGGAATTGGTAATAAAGCTTATGAGATCAATTTAAAAGCAGCACAAATAGCAAGGAATGTTGCAGATAAATATCAATCAGAGGAAAAACCACGATTTGTAGCTGGATCTATTGGACCAACAACCAAGCTACCAACCCTAGGCCATATCAGTTTTGATGAGCTAAAAAATTCTTATCTTGAGCAAGCCAAAGCACTAATTGAAGGTGGAATTGATCTTTTTATTATTGAAACATGCCAAGATGTCCTTCAAATCAAGGCTGCTCTGCAAAGCGTAAATGAAGCTATTGGTTCTGGAAAGAGAATTCCATTAATGGTGTCGGTAACCATGGAAACCACCGGCCAGATGCTTATTGGTAGTGATATTTCTTCTATTACAACAATACTGGAGCCATTTAATATTGATATTTTGGGCCTTAATTGTGCAACTGGCCCGGAAGAAATGAAAGATCATATTAAATATTTATCGCAACATTCACCATTTCATATAAGTTGTATACCAAATGCAGGACTTCCAGAGAATGTAGGAGGCAAGGCTCATTATCGATTAACTCCAATGGAACTTAAGTTCCAACTTAGTCATTTTATTAATGATTTAGGAGTTCAACTTATTGGAGGTTGTTGTGGAACCAGACCGGAACATATTAAGCAACTTTCAGATTTATCTAAAGAGCTTTTATCTTCTGAACAAAGATTGGATACTCTTTCAAAAGAAAGATCTATAATTCCAGCTGCATCATCAATATATGAGTCTATTCCATATGTGCAAGATAACTCTTTCTTGATCGTAGGTGAGAGATTAAATGCAAGTGGATCTAAAAAAGTAAGAGAACTCCTAAACGATGAGGATTGGGACGGACTTGTTGGAATTGCAAAATCTCAACTAAAGGAAAATGCTCATGTTTTAGATGTAAATGTAGATTTTGTTGGAAGAAATGGGGTCGAAGATATGTCTATGTTAGTCAAAAGACTTGTTAATAATATTAATTTGCCTTTAATGCTTGATTCAACAGATTATGAAAAAATGGAGAGTGGGCTAAAACATGCTGGCGGAAAATGTATTTTAAATTCTACTAATTATGAGGATGGACTAGATAGATTCTATAAAGTAATTGATCTTGCTAAACGATACGGTTCAGCGGTCGTAATTGGTACAATTGACGAAGATGGAATGGCTAGATCTGCTGATAAAAAAGCAGAAATAGCAACAAGAGCCTATAAGGATGCGACTGATTCTGGATTAAAATCTTATGAACTTTTTTATGATCCGTTAGCATTACCTATCTCAACAGGATTAGAAGAAGATAGAAAGAATGGTTTAGAAACTATAAAAGCAATTAAGTTAATAAAAGATAAACATCCAGAAGTTCATTTAATCCTTGGAATTTCAAATGTTAGTTTTGGATTATCTTCTAGTGCAAGAATTGTTCTTAATTCTATCTTTCTTAATGAAGCAATTAAGGCCGGTCTTGATTCTGCAATTGTTTCTCCTTCCAAGATTTTACCTCTAAACAAAATAAGTGAAGAAGAGATAAAAATTTGCATGGATCTTATTTATGATAGAAGAATATTTGAAAATAAAGTATGCACATATGATCCTTTAACAACTTTAACTAGTTATTTCGATGATTCAAAGACACTTTTAAATAAAAGTACTAATAATGATGATATTAAATTACCAATAGAAGAAAAATTAAAGAATCATATTATTGATGGTGAAAAAACTAATTTACACTCAAATCTTGATTTCGCATTAAAGAAATATAAACCTTTAGTAATAATTAATGAATATTTATTAGATGGCATGAAAGTTGTTGGTGAATTATTTGGGTCGGGTCAAATGCAATTACCCTTTGTTCTCCAATCTGCAGAAACAATGAAATTCGCAGTTTCATATTTAGAGCAATATATGGATAAATCTGAGGTTAACCAATCAAAAGGAAAATTTATTATCGCAACAGTTAAGGGTGATGTTCACGATATTGGCAAAAATCTGGTCGATATAATTTTATCAAATAACGGGTATGAAGTTATTAATTTAGGAATCAAGCAAGAAGTCAATTCAATAATCAATGCTCAGAAAGAGCATAACGCCGATTGCATTGCTATGAGTGGACTTCTAGTTAAATCAACAGCATTTATGAAGGATAATCTTAAAGCATTAAATGAAGAAGACATTTCTGTTCCTATTATTCTTGGTGGTGCAGCACTGACTCCAAAATTTGTTAATCAAGATTGTGCAAGTGTTTATAGAGGGAAAGTTATTTATGGTAAAGATGCTTTTACAGATTTGAAATTTATGGATTCATATATGAAAGCAAAGGAATTAAATAACTGGGATAATCTATCAGGCTTTAAAGAAGGTGCTCCTGAGGGCATCACTATTGGTAATTATAAAAATACCAATACTGAAGATAAAATTAGTACCAACAAAATCAAGGATAAGCCTATTGAAGACAACTCAAGATCAAAAGATATATCTCAAATAGAACCTATTAAACCGCCTTTTATAGGCCCAAAGTTTTTATTAGAAAAAGACATAGACATAACTATGGTTTATAAATTCTTAGATCGTAATGCTTTATTTGCAGGCCAATGGCAAATGAAACGTTCAAAACAGATGTCTGCTTCTGATTATAAGGATTTTTTACTTCAGAAGGCAGAACCGAAGTTAGATTACTGGATGAATAAAATAATCAATGAAAAGCTGATTAATCCATCATTAGTGTATGGATATTTTCCTTGTGGAAGAGTTGGTAATAATTTAAAAGTATATGATAAAGATCACCAAAGTCTTTTAGGTGATTTTTTATTACCTAGGCAAAGATCTGGGAAAAGATATTGTATAGCAGATTTTTATAATGATTTAAATAACAAACAGCCTTCAGATTATTTGCCAATGCAGGCTGTAACAATGGGAGAAAGAGCTAGTGAATATTCTCACCAATTATTTAGTCAAGATTCATACTCTGACTATCTATTTTTTCATGGTTTGACCGTGCAACTTGCAGAAGCACTTGCTGAATATATTCATTCCGTTATTAGGATTGAATGTGGATTTGAATCTTATGAGCCAGGCAATATAAAGGATATTTTAGATGTTAAATATCGAGGATGCCGTTATTCTTTCGGCTATCCTGCTTGTCCTGAAGTATCAGATTCTAGAAAACAATTGTTATGGCTTGATGCTAAGAAAATTAACATCTCTATGGATGAAAGTGAGCAACTTCATCCTGAACAAAGTACAACAGCTATTGTTGCCTTACATCCAGTAGCTAAATACTTTGGAATTTGAATATTGTCCCCAATTTCTAAATTAATTTAAAAATTAGTTATTAATTTCATCAATAGTTTCTAATACTTCCATCTGAAACTCAGCCATTGATTCTGAGTCACTTAAATCAATGCCCTCTCCGGCAGCATTTTGAGTTAATTCCTGAAAGTGAAAAGCACCCTCGCCCGTTGCCAAAAATTCCATGGCAGATGTTTCACCGCTCTCGCGAAACGCATCGCATAGAGCTAAAAAAGCTTCGTCTTCAGAAAAGTCCCAATCCATTGAGGACACATTACTGAATGAGGTTTTACCTCTTTCCCCCCTGCTTTCGTCAACCTTATTTGCCAATAATCTGAAACTATTTTGCAAATTGATAAATTTCAATTTTCTTCTGTTATCCGAAAACGGTTGCAGTGCAGTGGATTACAGCTAATTACTGATTTAAAAAAAATAATTCATGAATTTCACCTTTTGATTTTTAATTGGATAAATTTATTTTCAAGCAATTTTTAAGCAATAAACAACGGGACTTATGAGGAATCATGTGCTCTCTAAAAGCCCGAAAATCGCCCCTAATGCTTCGAACCAAGGGTGAGCATGCCAATGATCGTTCATTCGCTGGTTGGCTTGTTACGTTTAAATTTAATGATTTCTAGATTGATGATTGATTATTTCAGCTTTTTTAATGATTGATTTGCCGTTGGTTGATAAGCTTTTATTTAAATTTTAAATTTATAGATTATTAATTATATAATGTATAAACATGATTTATCAAAGGTCTATTTTAGGTGAAGAGCGAATTTATATGGTCAAAAGCTCTGGAGATTAGTAAAAAAGCTGTTAACTGCGGAGCTGTAATTCCTCTGAATACTATAAAATATAAATATAGTGAAAAATGTTTTGATTTTGAGCTTCGTTTTCTCAAAAGTCCCATACCTAAGTATTTAATAGAATATGGACCTAAACGAAATCCATTTATTCCTTGGGATACTAGATTACATATACTGCCAATAAATGATAAACATACACTAATATTAAATAAATATCCAGTACAGATAGGGCATATTTTATTAATTACTAATTGCTGGAAACCACAAAATGGCTGGCTAAATGAAGATGACTTTGAAGCTATCCTAAATGTTGATAATGATACTACTGGTTTATGGTTTTTTAATAGTAGTAAAGAAGCTGGTGCTAGTCAGCCTCATCGACATTTTCAATTATTACCAAGACATTTTAATGAGAATATTTGTCCTAGATATGAATGGTTTTGCTCTTTATTAAATAATACCATTGATACCAATTCAGAAATTTCTCACTGTATATCAATTAGACCAAGGAATATAAATAAAGACTTATACTCGAATGATTTATTTAGCTCATATAAGTCTATGGCTAAAGAGATGAAAATAGGTGATATTGATTTAATCAATAAACCTTTAAAACCTTATAATTTACTTATAACACCAGAATGGATTGCACTGATTACACGTAAAACTGATAGATCCAATGGATTCAGTATAAATGCTCTTGGGTTCGCTGGTTATTTTCTTGGAACAAAAAGATCTGATGTCGATACTCTTATTAAATTTGGTCCAGAAAGAATATTAAAGGATGTAATTTAAGAAGTAGATTAAAGTTAATTTAGCCTTCGACACTAGGAGTTGTTGAGTTCATTTGTTCTTCAAGTTTTGATATTGATGCTGTGATAGCAGCAAGTTTTCTTTCATAAGATTCTTTAACAGAAATTAAAAAATTTAATTTCTTTGCTTGAAAAAATTTTTTTCTTTCACTCCAGTTTCTTGATGAGCCGCAGAAGTTCATTTCTGATTACCTTTTTATTCATTAGAAAAATAATACATAATAATATTGATCGACGCGGCCATAATTTAATTTTTAGATAATATAATGAAATTTTTAATATATTTCTCAATTAGAGATTAATTATATAAATTCAAAGCTAAAAGTGTCTTGAAGATAAAAAGGCTATTAATATGAGACTAGATATAAGGGTCTTGTGGCAGAAGGGGAAGGCAAGGAAGTTAAGAGAATATCAATTGATTTACCAATTGATCTAGTTGATGGTGTCGATCGACTTCGTAAAGAGTGGGGATTTAGGGCTAGAGGACTAGTTTTCGAGAGATTATTAGAGGTTATTTTATCTAATGATTTAGATGATGATATATTTGAAAATAAACAACTAGATATTAATCATAATAGAAATCATGATTCTTCATCTGCTCATAATGGAACAGATATTAGTAACCAGGAAGAAAAAGCACTTGTGATAGGTGGAAATAAGAATATTGAAATAAAAAATGTAGTTATCAATGATGTCAAAGCTAAAGATGTTCAAAGTAATAAACAAGATACTGTCTCTGCAGGCATTGAATTACCAGGGTTTATTAGAAAACAAACTACAAACCTAAAGAGAAGTTTGAGTAAAGATAAAACTTTTAAAAATATGGAAGATACCTCAATAACCACTATTAATATTGATGATCTTTTAAAAGCGAAAGATGCTGCAGAAAAACATTGGATCTATCTTTATGGTCAAAAACCGACTGAAAGTGTCATTGAGGCTTCAATGATATGGCTTGCTAGAGATATCTGGCCAAATGTCGATGGTACAGAAAATATTCCTTTTACTTGGAATGCTGCCTGTAAAATGCTTAATTCATATTGCAGTGATTGGAAAATTGATTCGGTAACTTTTGATGATGTGATTATTTTGGCAGGAGCGCTCGAAGATCCCTTTTCAGCTAAAAACCTAAGAAGTAGAATCCCTACGCTCATTCGCAGATTCGTTAATAAATTCAAACGTAGTCATAATGTAACTTCATTCCAAACCCTTGAGTCTACGATGACTGTTCATGGTGCTCTGAAGTTATTGGGTTTGCCAACAAAGGCTGGATCATCTTTAACCCTTTCTTTTATTAGAGATGCCTATAAAGAACAAGCTCTTTCCAATCACCCTGACGCTGGAGGATCAAACGAAACCATGAGAAAACTAAATGAGGCTTATCAATTACTCAAGGATTTATACAAACATTAGACTCTCGCAAGTCTTATTTTGGTCTTGGAATGAGTCTAAAATATAGACTTTAATGAGATCTGATAGATCAGATTTGTGTTGAATATATTTTCACCAATTAATCCATAATTGGTTTGAAGATATACCGGGGAATTCAAGTTATTATTTTTTGATAAAAATCAATATATAAAATGTATAAGGAGTCATCAATTGCATTTTAAAATGCATAAAAATCGGACTTTTGCTTAAACAGTTTGCAGAGATTCTTAGATTTGGTCCAGCCAGGGTCTAATTATGTCCATTCTCTGTCCATTGACTGCTTGTGTACTCTATTCTACTGCTATTAAAGGCTTTTCTCGCTTGCATAACTGCTTTATAGACAGTTATGCACGGCTATGCAGCATGAGATGCCAAGGATTTGAATTAATTAGAAACTTATTCCAAAATTAGCATTGCAATCTTTCTCGGAAATCTAGTATGAGACTAATTATTAGTCTTGTAGTGATTCTTTTTTAGGACTAATAGGATTCTTTCTCGATGTATTTTCTAATTGTTCACGAGGTAATGTTTAAATGTATTTATTCGAGAGTTATTCAAAGCAAATTAATCAATCTGATCGCCCAACGATATACGGTGAACTTTTTTTATACTTTCAGGAATAATTATTATCTATTCAGTCCAATATTAGTCTTATTCTGGGACCTATCCTGAGTCGCATAAAAGACTTGAAAGACTAACTTCTGAGGTCCGCGTTTATTTTTTCTTTAAGAGCGGTTCTTATTTTTTCGTGTATTGGATTTATATCTTCTTCAACTAGGGTTTTCTTAGGATCTCTATATTTTATTCTAAATGCCTGGCTAACCGAATCCTCGGGAATAGAAGATCCCTCGTAACGGTCTATCAATTCCACTTTCTCTAAAAGTGGTCTACCAGTTTTCTTTATTAGATTTATTATTTCTAAGGAACTATATTTTCTTGAATGAATAAGCGCAATATCCCTTTCCATGAAAGGAACAGTGGGATAATCCTTGTAAATTCTTGTCCAATTGGTTTTCCTTGTCGCGGCCTTGATCAATGAATCAAAATCAAGGTTAAATAAGTAAGTTTCTTTAATTAGATCAAACTTCTCGGAGAGTGAAGGGTGTATTTGTCCGAAGAAGCCGATACTTTTTCCTTCAACAAATAATTCAGAAGTACGACCCGGATGCATGAAATCTTTTTCGCTATGTTGCTTATCAATAGTTTCAATTCCGAGAATTTCAAGGGATTGCTTAAGTTTTCCTCTTGCTTCAAAATAATCTAAATATATTTGTCTTGATGCTGTGCCCCACTTACTAAAACGTTTATTACCAGTCAAAGCTCCTGCTAATAAATTTGTTTCAACAAAGCTTTCTTTATCTTTTTTGTATGTCTTTGCTATTTCAAAGATCCAACACCCTTCAGCTCCAAATGATATATTTCTCTGAAGAATTTTAAGATGTTCATCCCAAACATTTGTTCTTAATCTACTAGTCTCTGATAGTAATGGATTCTTTATTATCACAGCATTTCCATCAGTGTTATCAGGACCAACAAGTGATGAAGTAACTACTTCTTGAAAACCATTATGGATCAGGGAATTTCGTAAACGTCTATCAACCAAATTTGCAGGTGTTAGTACTCCTGGCTCAAGAGGATCGGGCATATTTGAATCAAAATTATCATATCCAATTAGTCTTGCTATCTCTTCTATTAAATCGATTTCTCTAGTTAAATCAGATGATCTGTAAGGTGGAATTTGTACATCCCAACCACTAGCAGTTGATGACAGTACGCAGCCAAGTTTTGTTAAAAGAGGTTCAATTTCATCCTTATTAAGATAACGGAATGTATTAGATTTTTTATCTAATTTATTATTACCTATGCAACTTAATTTACCTAGAACCTTGTTTATTTTGTCTATTCTAAGATTGACATTAATATCTTTTCTATTAAATTCATTATTGACATGATTCGATTTAATATTACCACCTAATTCAAAGGAAATAATATCACTAGCTCTTAGTGAAACCGCAGTTGTCATATTAGGTGATATACCCTTTTCGTATCTACTACTTGCTTCGGTTCTTAGCCCTATTTCTCTACTACTATTTCTAACTGATGTAGGAGTAAATACAGCCGCTTCCAACCAAACTCTTGTGGTTTTAGCACTTACAGAGCTGTTGTTTCCTCCGATAACCCCAGCTATTGCAATTGGATAATTGCCGCATGTAATTACCTTTATATTTTCATTTAATTTATATTCTTTTTTATCGAGTGCAATAAATGATTCGCCTTCTCTACCATTTCTAATACCAAAATCATTTGGCATAACTATTCTACCAACTATATTATCTAATAGATCTGCATCAAAGGCATGTAGTGGCTGGCCTTGCTCAAGCATTAAAAAATTTGTTATGTCTACAACAGGGTTTATACAATTTTGTCTTAATGAATTTAATTTATTAGATATAGATTTATTTATCTTTCCAGTATTATCTATATTATCTATATACGTAAGTGAATAAATAAAGTCTGATCCTATCGTTTCTTTTTCTCTTATTTGTGGCTGAAATTTTTCAAAGTCTTTATTGAAATTTAAAGTTGGTAATGTTAATTTTGAATTTGTTATGGTTGATATTTCTCGTGCTATACCAGCCATAGACATACCATCAGGTCTATTAGCAGTAATAGCTAATTCAATTATGGTGTCATTCAAGCCAAGATATTCGACAGCATTTGAACCAATTGGAGGGATATTTGTTTCACTTTCTTCAAGAATTTCTATACCTTCATTACTACTTTCAATCCCTAATTCATCCAATGAACATATCATTCCTGCACTTTCTACGCCTCGTAAATTAGATAATTTGATTTTTAATGATTTTGATGATAAATAGGCTCCAACCTTCGCCACAAGGACGTGATATCCGGCTTTTACGTTTGGTGCACCACAAACAATACTTAGCTTTTTGGGTAAACCAACATCTACTGAACAAACTTTGAGCTTTTCGGCGTTTGGATGCGGAGTGATTTTCTCAACAAAACCAATAACAACATTCTTTGCTTGGTCTGATAAGTCTTCTAATGATTCAACTTCAAATCCTGTCATTGAAAGCTTTTCAGCCAATTCATCAATATCATTGTTAAATTCGACAAGATCTTTTAGCCAAGAAACTGATACCTTCATGATTTGCCCATACAAGAGTTAAACATTGGTTCTCAAATGAATTTATAAAAAAGGGTGCTTAGCCTAGTAAGATTGTACTTTGTTCCCTAGACTCACAAAAGTTGAGCTAAGTTCATATGGCTAAAAAAGGTACCAGAATAGTGGTCACTTTAGAATGTACGGAGTCTAGATCTGTTCCTAGCTCAGAAAAGCGTTCTGCAGGAGTATCTAGATACACTACAGAAAAAAATCGTAGAAACACTACTGAGAGACTTGAACTTAAAAAATTCTGCCCTGAATTAAATAAGATGACTATTCATAGAGAAATTAAATAATCATTTCCTTTTATACACTTTTTAAAAATGACTAATTCAGTATTCAAGCAAAAGCTCTCTCCTATAAAGCCCGGGGATCCTATTGATTATAAGGACGTTGAATTATTAAAGAAATTTATTACAGATAGAGGGAAAATTTTACCTAGAAGACTTACTGGATTAACAGCTAAGCAACAAAGAGATTTAACCACAGCAGTTAAAAGAGCAAGAATTATTGCCTTACTGCCATTTGTTAATCCAGAAGGATAAATTTATATAGTGAATATTCTATTAATAATAGAATGTGCAATAAAGAAATAGATAATGAAATTAAAGATATAATATCTACATTTAAACAAACAAATAATATAGATAGTCCGGCGGAAGACCTTACACATCTGAAAACGTATTCTATAGATGATTATCAAACGTTTGAAATAGATGATGCTATTTCATTAGAAAAAATATCTTATCAGTATAAGCTATGGATACACATTGCTTCTCCTACTTCATATTTTGAATATCAATCAGCAATTGATAAAAAAGCAAGGAAGCTTAATTCAACGGTTTATTTATCAACTAATACTTATTATATGCTTCCTGAAATTTTGATAAATGATGTGTTTAGTCTAAGTAATAATGAAAAGAGAGAATCAGTAAGTTTAGGTGTTATTTTTAATGAAGATGGTAGTGTTGCTTCTACAGAGATAGTCCAGAGTATTATTAAAGTTAACTTTAGGTTAAATTATACAGAAGCTGATGAACTAATAGATTATGCGCCCAAAGAAGAAGAAGATTTAAGTATCATCTCTGAAATTTTACAAAGAAGAAAATGTTGGAGAAAGAATTCAGGTGCTATGGAAATATTAGAGTCATATGGAAAGATTATTGTAAAAGATAACAATCCCACAATCAAGATAATAGATCCAACGTTATCGAGGCAATTAATAAGTGAAGCAATGATCTTGTATGGAAATGTAATTTCAAATTTTACTAAGGTCAATAAAATTCCTGTTCCATATAGAGTCCAACAAAGTATAGATAAAGTTTCTAAAGATATTATTCAATATTCTGATAATAATGTTTTATACAATTTTCTACTTAAGAGAACGATGGGTAAGTCATATTATTCTATAAAACCTTTACCTCACAAGAGTTTAGGATTGACATCTTATCTACATTGCACATCACCGATAAGAAGATATGCTGACTTGTTGGTTAACTACCAACTAAATAGATATCTAAATAATAAAGAACTTATATCTAAAGATGATGTTGAACAAATGACTATCCAGATTAATAATCAAGGAAGAGAAAATATTATGAGATATAGAGATGATCAAAAACATTGGCTAATTCAATGGTTCAAAAAAAATTCGATTAAGGAATATAATGTGATTTTACTAAATTGGATAAACAAATATAAAAATATTTGTAATTTATACTTTATAGAATATCACTTTTCTACTATATGTAATCTAAAATCAAAAAAGAACTTAAATATCGGCGAGAGCTTTAACGTTCAAAATATAGTCTATAATAATGATGATATAATATATTTTGAATTAATTTCATTATCAAAATAAGCGTTCATCATAAGCGTGCAAGAGTTTTAAAAATACAATATAATATTTAGAATATATTATGAAAATGAAATACACAATTACAACACCGCTATATTATGTTAATGACAAGCCTCATCTAGGTAGTTCATATACAACAATCGCTTGTGATGCATTAGCTCGATTTCAAAGACTAAGTGGAAATACAGTACTTTTTCTTACTGGTGTTGACGAGCATGGTCAAAAAATAGAGCGAACCGCAGAAAGTAAAAACCTTCAACCCCAACTACATTGCGATGAAATCACAGGAAAGTATAAGTATTTATGGGATAAATTAAATATTAGTTATGATCGTTTTGTAAGAACAACCTCTGAAGATCACACGTCACTAGTTCATCAATTTTATTCAAAAGTGTTGAAATCTGATGATGTTTATATGGGTAGGCAAAGTGGTTGGTATTGTGTAGGTTGTGAGGAATATAAGGATGTGGACGAGGATGATAAAAGCCCAATATGTTCTGTTCATAAAAAGGAATTAGAATGGAGAGATGAAGAGAATCTATTTTTTAAATTATCAAAATATCAAGAGCAAATTGAAAAATTAATTCAAATTGATGGTTTCATTTCTCCTATAAGTAGAAAAAATGAAATTATCAATTTTGTCTCAAAAGGGTTAAGGGATTTCTCGATTTCTAGAGTAAACTTAAAATGGGGTATAAATGTTCCTGGAAATAATAATCACACTTTTTATGTATGGTTTGATGCTTTATTAGGTTATATTAGTGGATCTCTTCGTGATCAAAACTCTCCTGAACTTACCGAGGAATCGTTATGTAATTGGCCTGCAAATATACATGTAATTGGAAAGGATATACTCAGATTTCATGCAGTTTATTGGCCAGCAATGTTACTTTCTGCTGGCATGAAACCACCTGCAAGTGTTTTTGGGCACGGGTTTTTAACACGAGAAGGGCAAAAAATGGGTAAATCATTAGGTAACGTGCTTGATCCGATCGAACTCTTGGAATATGGGGGTATAGATGCAATGAGATGGTATCTTTTGAGAGATATTGAATTTGGTGAAGATGGTGATTTTCAAATGAGAAGATTTGTGGATATCGTTAATAGTGATTTAAGTAACACCATTGGTAATTTGTTAAACAGAACAATTACAATGTCTAAAAAATGGTTTAATGATAAAATTCCAATAGATAATTCTTTATTACCTTCATGTCCTCTTAAGGTTCAATCAGAGATAAAAATAAATGAATATATGCAGTCATTTAAAGATAGCAATTTTAAAAATTCTGCTAATGCAATTATAGACCTTGCTAATAGTGCAAATCTTTACCTAAATGATCGTGCACCATGGAAGCTAATTAAAGATATAACAAATAATCATATTGTTGCTCTTGATATATATTCCGTACTTGAATCTTGCCGAATTATTGGAATATTGCTATATCCTTTTGTTCCCAATTTAAGTACTAGAATTTTAAATCAATTAAAAATCGATTCTTCAACAGTCAATTTTCAAAAATCATTACATTGGGGGTTGCTAGATCCTGAAAATGGACTGCAAGATCCTTTTCCTGTAATGGATAAAATTGAATTTAATGAGAATTCTATCTAGTGAATAATTTAACATATTATTTCCTACTGATAATTACTATATTACCCCTATTTGGCTGTCAAAATTTTAATAAATCTGCTACTGGGGTAGATAATAAAAGCTATATTAATAATTTTGAATTACTTCAGGAAAATCCTAATAATCAAACAACTATAAAAATTACTAGTCCAAAAGCCATAATTAATCCTTCAAATAATGATATTGAAATCTTTGAAAGCACTATTGAATTAGTTAATAACAATGGTCAAGACTTTAAAGTTAAATCCGGCAATGCTACTCTCAACAATTTAGATAATTCTATTAGAGTTTATAATAGTGTAAATCTATTATTTCTTAACATCCCTTATTACGACATTAGTACTAATTCATTTGATTGGGATTTAAATACCTCTATTATTGATATTAATAATCCAGTTAAAATAAATTTTGATAATACCGAGATAAAAGCAACTAATGGATTTTATAATATTGGCTCTAGCATACTTGAAATAGACAATAGTGAATTCAATAGATATATCTATAATTCAGAAGGTCTAGAGGAATATCAGGTAAAAATTAATTCAGACCTTTCAAAATGGTATAAAAAAGATAATACTTTAGAATTTACATCTAATAAAAAACAGGTAGAAACAACTATTAACTTTCTACTTACTGAGTAATATGTATAATTTATCAGACCATCCTGATATCCATTTTTCATCAGAATTAGTGAAAGATCTCTTTGACCAACCCCCAACTATTGTAAGGCCTCTATTTTTAAGAGGATAAACTATAACTGCAGGTAAATTATTTAACACGCCATCAAACTCATCTCTCCCTGGAAATAATTCAGTATTAACCAACGAGATTAATCGGTTTTGTTCAATTGATCTTTTACATATTTCTCCAGGCTCAAATATTTTTTCAGAAATCAAGCCTCTTCTAAGTATTACTTTATTATCCCAAAATATTAATATTGTACTAGCTGCTGTTGCAGTAAGTATTTGCTGACTTCCCCACGCTAATTCATTTTTTTGATCGTATGTTAAATCATTACTAAGTTCAAACCCCTCCTTTCCATCTAATATTGCTTTAGCAGGTTGTTTAGGTTTAATTTCAGTCCAAATATAACCTATAGTTATTAAAGCTATTGACGCAATTCCTGATATTGTTTCTGCTCTTACTATTGTTGGATTAACTTGAGTTGCAGTTGCAATATTTATAATTGATAAAATTAATAAAAACGATCCAAATATTATAACTAAGCTAGATATTTTATACATTTATCTATTCAATCAAGTTTAAATAAATATTTTGATTTTTTATTATACATATCAATGCCTACTTTTAATCTTTAAAATAACTCGATATAATATATAAATAAACACTATTAATAGATTTATCCAATACCTCAGAATATGATCACACCAATACCCAAAAATTATAAAGGACTCATATCAATTACTGGACCAACAAGAAGTGGAAAAAGTAAATTAGCTGAACTTTTAATAACGGAGCAAGATCCTGTCACTTACATAGCCACATCAAAACCAAGACCAAATGATCCAGATTGGCTAAAAAGAGTGGACCTTCACAGGAAAAGAAGGCCTGACATTTGGACTCTCATTGAGCATCCAAAAGACATCTGCAAAGCAATTGAATCGATCAAAAGAAATGAGTCAATATTAATCGACTCATTAGGTGGATTAGTGGAGCAGTACCTAATAGAAGATGACGATCAATGGAATAATTTCCAAATCAAATTTCTTAATTGCCTCTCACAAGATATTTTATGCATTGTTGTTGTTTCTGAGGAGCTTGGCTGGGGAATTGTTCCAGCAACACCAATTGGTCATTTATTTCGTGAACGTCATTGCAACCTAAGCTCATTGATAAGTCGCCAATCAAATAAAAGGTGGCTTGCGGTTAATGGGACTGCAATTGATTTAGATAAAATTGGTGATCTCATACCATGAACTCTTCAAATGGTCCAAGACCTCGTGTCGCATTATTTGAACCAAGAATTCCACAGAATACTGGAACGATAGGTAGATCGTGCTTAGCGTTTGATATGTCGTTGGATATTATCAAACCTACTGGCTTTAGCTTTGAAGATAAATATTTAAAAAGAGCTGGATTAGATTACTGGCAAGACGTAGATGTACATTTATTTGAATCATTTGATCAATATGTAAAATCTTTTACAAGCTCAAGAATTATTGCTCTTACAAAAAAAAGTAGTAATTCGATCTCAAATATTATTTATAGAGATACAGATATACTGTTATTCGGAAGAGAGGATACAGGGTTACCCGATAACATAATGAAAAAATGTGAATTAGTTGCAGGTATACCTATGCCTGGTGGTGAGAATGAATTAAAAGTTGGCGGAGTTAGAAGTTTGAATTTATCCGTTGCATGTGGGATAGTTTGTTATTCAGCATGCTTACAATTGAATTTATTATGAAATAGCTTATTCTTTTGATCCAAGATAGTTACAATATAAAACTCCTTCATTAATTATTTTATTATCATCTACCTCTATCCATTCTTTATATTCATCATATAGTGCTTCCCTGTTCTCACCTTTCAAATTATTGAGACGTTTAAGAGATACATTAAGCATTACCTCAACTGCTTGTATAGCACCAGATTGTCTTGAAGACATTGATTAATTGCATATTTTTTATTTTAAATCATGAAAAAGAAGAATTCAGTTTCATTTATTACATAATTCTGAGGTTCGTTTTACTTCGTCAGTAAAACAAAGTAAATAAATTATCATATTACGGGATTTACTAATTCACAGTTGTTTATCGAAGAAATAAAATTTAATCAACTAAATGTTTAAGATGTCAAAATCAAGCTTAATCAGTAGTTGTGAGGTGAGTATAAATTCTGCACTTCATCAACTCTCAAAACTAGAAGGTCAAAACAAGTTGGCACTAGAGAGTGAATTTAAAGAGTGGTTAAATGCTATTGAGAGTAATGAAAAAAATTATGATATCCTTTATATCAAAAAAATTAGTTGAACTTAATCACTCATCCGCGTAGATGTAAATCACAATATTTAGTGCGTTGATTTTTTATTCTAGTACTATTCTCTAGATCTTAATTTTTTACTGCAATAAAGATAATTATAAATAGAATAAATATTGCGAAAAAATAAAAGTGTAAAAGGAGCACATCCTATTTAAACTATAAATATTCCTTATATAGAAAAAAAAATAGGTGATAATGTGAGTATGAATAAAGAGAATCTATATCAACTTTTACCGGATTAGACTAAAGCTTGAATTATTTTTTGACGACGAATTATTAGTACTTTATTCTGTTATAGCTTTATCAGAAAGTTCGATGTTCCCGGTATTCATGTAACAAGTAAATTTTTTAATTATAAAGGAATAAATATCTTTCAAGATGTCCTAGAAATATAAAAATTATAAAATCCTAATCAGAAAATTTTTAATATTGACATAATAAAGATGATACATTTTTATTTGCATAAAATATTTTTCGAACTATAGTAATTAGATAACATAATAAATTAGGTTAACAATGAGCTCGATATCTTCTATCTTAAATCAGGTAAGAAATCTTTTGCCCTATTTGATTTTAATAGCCATCTATTTCTTTTTTGTTAATCTTGAAGCAAGAAAAGAACAAACAAAATTGAAAAATTCTGATATGGAAAATATAGTGCCAGAAAATAAATCTACATTTGACGATAATAATATGAGAATAAAAATACCAGTTATTCCATATGATAACTAATTTCTAACTTATATTTAATTTGGAATTCCTCTCTTTTAATAAATCACACTGCCTCTTTTCTGCCCTATCAAGTTGTCTTTTGATTTCTAAGCAGTGCTGACATTTGCAAATCATACTAGAGAGAAGATTAAATTAATTAACTTTTTCAGTTTGAGATGAATTGTTGTTGTTGTTGTTGAACTGATTTGCGAGTAAAGAGAACAGATAAAATATGTACCCTTTTTTTAACTTAACAAAAATATTCTAAAAATCAAGTTTTTAGTCTAAGAATAAGATCAGATCTGAATATTTTTTGTGAGAATGCTTATTTCAACTTAATTTATTTTTTGGTTTACTTATCAAGAGAATCAAATTCGTTTTTAAGTTGTTCTTGTAATATAACTTTATTGGCAAATTTAGTTCTGTATTTATACAGCCAAAACCTACATTACATTTTTGGTGTCAATAATATAGTGTTACATCATAAAGAATGGATTTGAATCAATAAATTTGAAAGCCAATAGTTCATTGTATAAATTGTCCGAATGGCCTACGTGTACATTTTTTATAGTCTATCTAAGAGAAAGTTTTATAGAAAATGATTTGATATATTATTTTGATTTTGAAGGAGGCGTTAATTATATTTGTATTCATATTCCAATTAAGAATCGATTTCGAAGACCAAATGTTACTTTAAATGTTTATGCTTTTATTAAATAAATTATCAATAGAAAATAATGAACTAAAATAGTTAGAGTATACAAAGTAATAATGATTAGAAAATTATTTAATTATGAGACCAAACGCTCATATTCTTTATTGGGCTTAGATAAAAGAGCCGCATCAGCTATTCAAAATCATTTTCGTTTAAGCAATTATCAAATGTTAGTACTTAGCTGGTTAAAGGGAATATGGACCGGAATTTTAATTTCTCTTGTTTTTCACTATTTTATAACTCATTAAGCTGGTATTACTTAAAATTTTTTACACATAAGAATTTTATTTAATATATGTTTCGTTAAATATAACCAATATTTATACTTTATAAAAAATAAGTTTAAATTTGAGAATTGATTTCATATACATGATTCCTATACATGTTCATCATATAGCGTAGAAGTAATATAAACATAGTATTTATGATAGAAAATAGGGTTTTATATATTGCATATTTTTTCATTAACTTTTTGAGATTCAGCTCTAGATAGAGTAGCTTCAATTTGAGCCAGTACTTGTTGAAGTTCAGCGCTCTTATTTAAGGATGTCTCAGCCATTGATCTAAGCTTTTGAAGTTCCTTAGACGCAGTTTTCATAGAGAAAATGAAAAAAAATAGATTTTCATAGGCAAAAGGAGAATCACCTATTTAAAATCATACAAATAAGATATATTAAAATTTGCCGAAAAATTTCTTGATGTCAATAGATAAAATCTATTTATGTAGTTAATGTTATAATTTAAAGGGGTATTTAAGGAATTGAGTGAATTATAAAAATTTTATCAAGGCTTAATCTGACAAATATTTAATCTTAATAGTAATATTTTATTAAATAAATTAATAGCAAATTAACGTCATTAAAAATTGTTCTTAAATGAATTAAGAAGAAAAACGATTAATTATGTTTAAAATAATTTTAAGAAATAAATTGATTTATTAATCTTCCTTTCCTTTCTTTTCAGAATCTACAGGTCTAACGGGCTTAGGTAAAAGCATGATAAAAAACTAATCTCTATATTCATTTATAGGTGTTTTTCAAAATACGTAAATAAGAATTAAAAGTTTGAAACTTCTTGATACATGATTTTCTATGTACTTTGAGACTTCTAAGAAACTTTTTGATTTTCCTTTCTTGAGAGTGCTGATTCTATCTGTGCTAGCGCTTGATGAAGTTGAGCTGTCTTGTTCTTAGGCACTTTGCTTAAGAGCGAAGGTTCTTAATTTCTACTGATGAATTTGTCATAGGCAAGAAATTAGCATTTGAGCTTTCACCATTCATGTAAATCAAGAAAACAAGATAGTTTTACTTGAAGTAAAAGCTAAAATTAAGTTGTTCATGAGATATTTCATTAACTTATCCTTAAAGGGGAGATTTATGATGACAGAAGAATGGAAACCAGTAGATTCTCAAGTCCTTGTAGATGCCTGGGAAGAAATTAAGGACTGCGCTGAAGCTATCCAAAAAGATCTTGCTTGCCCTGATGAGACTATTTCAAAAATGTTGAGGTCAGTAGCTGAAACATTTGACAATACTGTTGAAGATATTCTCGATAAAGCTGAGGAGGATTGGGAAGAAGAAAAATAGTTGTATTATTATCATATGATTCCAGATTTTTTTCAATCTCCAGAGCCAGCAACTCATATTGGTCTCTGGAAATCAATAATTGGTCTATTTATTGTTTTATTTGCATCTTTTGTCGGTGTGGAAATTAAACTGGGTAATGAAGACGAAGAACCATAACCTTTATAAATAAACAGTTTGTTATTAAAGGTCGATAATTTATTTCATATTAATTTCGATATAGGATTTAAAATTTATCAATCTATAAATGTTTTTTATTTTTAAAAACGTATTTAATTAAATTTAAAATATTATCCCTGCTTGGTTTTCGTAAATTATAGCTTTACAGAGAAAGCAAATAAATATTAATTTTTTAGATGGATTAAATTAGCCACAAAGTGGAATTAGAAATACGGTAAGAATAAGAACATTTGTATTCACTGGATGGAGTAAGGGATATGAAATGGAAAATTTAATGAATTAGCTTTAAATAATAATTGTGTAGATATGCTTGGATTTTTTAAGCTGTAAATATCAAATTGGGTTCCCCATGAAAAAACAACAGAATTTAGATAAGTACTTATAAAATCAATCATTGAAATAAATTAAATGAAAATCTAAATAAAAGTCGAGTTGGCAAAGACTGGAGGTTTATGCTCTTAACAAAAATAAGTTTCTTAGTCCTAGTAGGTAAAGACTTATCTAATAATTTTCTCTGTCAAAGGTCAACATCACTCAACTTGATAATTTTTTATGTAAACCAATTCATATGAGATGAAGATGATAAAAAGCAAAGTATGGATTGAAGAACTTTCAAAACCTTTAAAAACTGAGGATGACGAAGATTACTGCTAGAGAAGCCTCTTTATGTTCCAAGCATCTTCACTCTATAGATAGCAATATCTTTTAATATTAATAACAAGATAAGTTTATAAGCTCAAATTTCAATTTATATAAAAGAATATTTAAAACATACAAAAAGGTTCTTGTTAATTTATTAATACTATCTATATAGTTTAAGAGTTTTGATTAAGATTCTTTTGTCCCCATGCTTTGTGCTTTTTATCTAAATCCGATATTGAATTACATTGAGCCTTTAATTTTAAAAGGTAAGATACTTTAGATATTTTAGTATACGAAATCTTATCTGGATAATCGACCAAAGGCTGGTATGCATTTAAGTAATTACTACTCATTTAAGTTTATTATTACTTGTATTCAATATTTACTTCAGCTTTAAAACAAAATGAACTTCTTTAATATTCTCTTTCAATTTGCTTTACAAACTAATATCAAGTTTAGTTTTTTTGCTTATTTACCTCCAACAATAACGTTTTAACTAAAGTCTAATTTTTTAATATAATGTAATTTATATAAGTTTTTGGATGTTTAATAAGTGAGGTTACGGTATCCCAGCTATCATCAGCTACACGTTAAGTAGATATTGATTAAGGACCACCTCTAAAACAGCTGATTTTTTGATTTGGAATTTTTCAAATACCATAAATAAAAATTTTGATCTAAAGATTTCTTCCTTAGAAGACGATCCTGAATTATTATGTTGGACGTATGCCTTTGACTATCAGATTTGCAAGCTCTTATTCAAGAAAAATTTTCTTAGTATTAGCATTGCTAAATCTTTTATTTATACTGGTATCAACAGTCAGTGTAGCTCAGCCGGTTAGAGCACAGCATTCATAACGCTGAGGTCGAGAGTTCAAGTCTCTCCACTGACATATGAATAAAGATAAAGCTAATCTATGGAAATATTGTAGCTGATTTACTTGTTTTTCTTTATTGATCAATACTTAAATACTATCTATTTTTAGTTCTGCAGACTAAATATTTTAAATATATATTATTTCATATCTATTTGATTCAGTCTTTCTTTGAAGGTTGGTGGTGATGAATCCTCGTTAGATTTAATTTGCTCTGGCAAAAAACCATCATTTTTTCTACTGATATTATTATTCATTTTGTTGTGTATTGAAAAGTTCTTGGCATTATTAAAACTTACTGTTGATTTGTTACTATTGGCATCATTGATCACATTTGATTTATTAGAGAATGCACTATTTTGTATATGTGTGATATTTGATTTGTTTTTATTGTCTAGATTAGTATCATTGCTTTCAATGGTTGATCCCTTTTTTTTATTATTTAAAGGATACTTTTTAACTTCACTTCTTAACTGATTTAAAAGTTTATAATGATTAGAAGTACTAAATTTTTTTACAAGCGATGGGTCCCAACTTATTGGATCATTCATTTTTATAGATTATGATCGATTAGATAGAAAGAGTAAGTTTCTTTGAACTTTACATGATAAATTATAAAAAGGAAAAAGGGAAGTTCTTTACCCTCCATACCAATCAAAATACGCAACAAATTCCATGACGACAAATGAGTGCCTAAGGGTAGGAATGCAAGCTCCTGATTTTGCTGCTACAGCAGTCGTTGATCAAGAATTTAAGGATATAACGCTCTCTCAATACCGAGGAAAGTATGTAGTTTTATTTTTCTATCCACTAGACTTCACATTTGTTTGTCCTACTGAGATCACTGCCTTCAGTGACAGATATAGCGATTTTAGTAGTAAAAACACAGAAGTTTTAGGTGTTTCAGTGGATAGCAAATTTACTCATCTGGCTTGGATTCAGACACCTAGAAATGAAGGTGGAATTGGTGATATCAACTATCCACTCGTATCTGATCTTAAGCGTGAAATTTCTCAATCTTATAATGTTTTAAATGATGATGGCGAAGCTGATAGAGGCTTATTTATAATCAATCCAAAAGGAATAATTATGCATTCAACAATTAACAAAGCTCCAGTTGGTAGAAATATTGATGAAACTCTAAGAATATTACAAGCATATCAGTATGTTGAATCTCACCCGGATGAAGTATGTCCTGCTGGCTGGACACCTGGAGATAAAACTATGAAAGAAGATCCTAAAGGCAGCAAAGAATACTTTTCAGCTCTATAAAAGTAACAAACAGTTTTTACTTAGTTAATTAGATAGGAAAGAATTAAGGGAACTTACAATATATTCAGATTCAAGGGTTTCATTAACAATCAATTCCTCCACAAGAGTATCCATTAATGAAACTTTATCTGAAAGAAGTCTAATTGCATCATTAATAGCATTATTAGCTATTGAAATAATATGCATATCAATTTCCTTGCTTGTCTTCTGAGAATATTCTTTTCTATTTTTCATAATATCCTTTCCAAGAAATATTGATTCTCTTTCTGATCCATATGCAATGGGACCAAGATCTGAAAAACCAAATTTAGTAACCATTTGATTAGCCCAAAAATAAACATTTTCCAGATCCTTTTGTGAGCCTTGTGTAACTTCTTTAGAACCAAATACAATGATTTCGGCGGCTCTAGAACCAAGCGAGATAACAATTTTGCTATATATGTAGTTTCTGGTTAACAATCCACTGTCTATAGTCTCCTCATCGGGCATAAAATAAGTCATTCCAGAGATGTCTCCTGGAGACTTAAACAAAGAAATTTTTTCTAATTTTTCTGGCGATGGAATCAATAAAGCAACTAAGCTTTTACCAATAATTTGATAAGCTATTTGCCTTTTTTTAGTGCTATCAGAAAGGGGCTTAGACAATAAGCCAAATCTTGCTTTCTCAAGTGCGCTATCAAGTTCAATGTTGCTTATGCTCTGTTTATTGTTTCTAGCAGTATAAATAGCTGCCTCATTAAGTAAATTTTGTAAATCTGCACCAGAAAATCCAGGAGTCTTCGTTGCCCAATCCATAAGATTCACAGAATCACTTAGGGGTTTTGATCTTGCATGCACAGATAAAATTTTGTGTCTCGCTTTTCTATCAGGAAGTGATATGTAAATACGACGATCAAATCTCCCTGGTCTTGTTAAAGCCTGATCAAGGACATCAGGCCTGTTCGTAGCAGCAATTACAATCACACCATTATTAGTTTCGAATCCATCCATTTCTGTTAGGAGCTGATTCAATGTTTGTTCTCTCTCATCGTTTCCACCTCCTATTCCAGCGCCCCTTTGACGTCCGATCGAATCGATTTCATCGATAAAAACTATGCAAGGAGATTTTGATTTTGCACTCCTAAATAAATCCCGAACACGACTAGCTCCAACACCAACAAACATTTCAACAAATTCTGACGCAGAGATAGAAAAGAAAGGCACATCTGCTTCTCCTGCAATTGCACGAGCTAATAATGTCTTACCGGTTCCAGGGGGACCCACTAATAAAACACCCTTTGGAGTTATTGCACCAAGATCTATCAATTTCTGTGGATTCTTTAAAAAGGTTACTATTTCATTTAACTCATCAGATTCTTCATTTAATCCAGCCACATCATCAAAAGTATATTTTTTAATATCATCTTCATTTACCTGAGAAGAGCGAGAAGCAAAACCCCGCATATTGCTTAATAACTTGGATGATCTTCTAATTAAAAATGAAAGTGATAAAACAAATATTAGGGTTAGGCCAAAACCAGTAATTAAATTAGCTAATCGTTGTTCTGATCGGATATCTCTAACTGTAAGTGGAACATTATATTCTTCCGATATTCGAAGAATTTTCTGATCATTATAAAATATTGGAATTAAATTTTTCTGCCCATTAATAAATTCAACTATCACCTCTCTTCTATTTGGGATTAAGATAATAGAAATAATTTCACCACTTTCAATATCCGTTAATAATTGACTATAACTTTTATTCATTTGATAATTAAAACAAATAACTCAAAAGAATTTATATATAAACTATAGTAAAAATCTTAGCCATCTCGAAGTTATATAGAAAAATGGACAAGATTTTATTTTTTCTTCAACGGCTTTTTGTTAAATTGGTGCATGACGTTATAAAATATAAAGTCTGTCAATGTTAAGTAAAAATGGCTGTACCCAAGAAGAAAACCTCAAAAGGGAAGAGAAATCAAAGGCATGCTACATGGAAATCTAAAGCTGCCATAGCAGCTGAAAAGGCTTTATCAATTGGAAAATCAGTTCTTACAGGAAGAGCTCAGGGATTTGTTTATCCAATGAATGAGACAGAAGAAGAATCTGATTAAGGTTTTTTATGAACCAAGTTTGTATGCTTCAAGAATTAGTGCATATGTTGATCCAATTCGGAAATTATTTATAGAAATAATAATTAGCGAAGATTTAGAAAATATTAAAGATCGTATGGATAATTCCATAATTACTACTATTAAAATAGCAAGATATATTGTATTGACAGATTTGTCTAATAAAAAAGAAAGTAAACTATTAGTAAGATAAAAACCAGTGAGTAAAGAAAGTAAAATAATACTTCTTTCCCTCCAAGAGTAAGAGATAATTGGATTTACTGTTCTAACCAGTGTATATATAAGTTTGCTGAATTTAGTATTCTGCATTTGTCAATTAATAATAGTTGTTAAATATTCAAAATCAACATTATTGGTAATTAACTTCTTACCATAAATAAGCTTAGATGTAACATCGTTATTACCAAGACTATTTACACATGCATTTGCTTTTCTGCTAATTTTTTGAGTTGAACAGAACCAGGGGGGTAATGTCAAAAGGCAATTAAGATTTGCAGCCTTAGCAGCTTCGACACCAATTATAGAATCTTCAATTGCTATACAATTAACTTCTAATTCTTTGCTTAATTGAAGTGCAAGCTTATATGCATCAGGAAATGGCTTATGTTTACTAACATCTTCATATGTAATTATTTCTGAAAAATATTTTAAATGCGAACTCAATGAAGTAGTCAAAAATGGGTCCAAAGAATCTCTGCCACTCGTCGTAACTATAAATTGCTGTACATCAAAACTAGATAGTTCATTAATTAGCCTCAGAACTCCCTCTCTTATTTTGATGCATCCAGACTTAATTAAGTCCATATAATGAAGACGCTTTCTTGATTGAATTTCTGAACATTGGCTCTCAGTAATTTCACTATGAATTTCATTTCGATAGTGGATGATACGGTTATAGCCTCCTGATATCTTAAGAAGATCTAAATATTTGCTCTCATTCCAGTGCCAATCCAAATTAAAATCTTTGAAAGCTAAATTAAAAGCAACTCTATGCCCACACAATTCTGTGTCAGCTATAGTTCCATCTACATCCCAAAAAACTGCTTTTAACTTATGCATGTTATTTCGCTATAAAACAAATATAATTCTGATTGCCAAGGAATCAATCTAGGATAAGCTTTTGAAAACAGATTATGATCAATTGACAAGATGGATATTGCCAAAGCCTATAAATGATGATGAATTAGATATTATTAATTTAAACTATACATTACAGAAAGTCTTAATTAGAAGAGGGATAGATTTAAATAATGAATTTGATGAATATATATCACCATCAGAATTACCGAATCCGGAGCATCATTTCAATGAATTGAGCAAGGCTTCCCTAAGAATAATAGAAGCATGCAGTAGAAAGGAACAGATTGCTATATGTGGTGATTATGATGCAGATGGTATAACAAGTACAGTACTTTTAGTTGAATTATTATCTACACTTGGAGCAAGAGTTAAGCCATATATACCTTCACGACAGGATGAAGGTTATGGATTAAATCTTAATATGATAAACGAAATAAATAATGAAAAGACAACACTTATTATTACCGTAGATAATGGGATCTCAGCATTTGATGCAATAAAAAAATCAAATGAACTTGGAATTGACTTGATTATAACTGATCACCACAAAATTCCTGATGTGCAATTAGATATTTTTTCGTTAATACATCCTGAACTTACACCTATTTACTCACCTTATAAATATTTAGCTGGAGTAGGAATAGCATTCCTTCTTGCTAAAAATATATGTAATAAATTAAATTTTGATATTAATAGAACCGCTGCAAATGCATTATTTTGTATTGGAACTGTTGCCGATATGGCCCCGCTTAAAGGAGCTAATAGAAAATGGCTTAAAGAGTCTTTGCCTAAAATAAACACGACAACTAATAAAGGTATTAAATCAATTCTTAAAAATCTATCAATCGATCAAATAGCATTAACTTCGGACGATATAGGTTACAAGATTGCTCCATTAATAAATGCTGTTGGTAGAATAGGAGACCCACTACTTGTAATTGATCTCTTAACTAATGAATCGAATAAATATGTAGATAAACTTACTAAAGAGTGTTTTGCAATCAATAGAGAAAGAAAAAGAATTACAGCCTTAATTGAACAAGAAGCTATTGAAATAGCGCTAAGTGAATACAAAGATAATAACAAATTCTTGGTTCTGAAAAAGAAAGAATGGCATCCTGGGATAATTGGTATCGTAGCCGCAAGAATCGTTGATAAATTTAATTTACCTACAGCAATAATTGCAAAAACTAATGACGGTATGTTTAGAGGATCAATTAGATCAAATAATATATTAAACGTAAATCGTGCGTTAGATGAATGTAGTGATCTGCTTATAGCACATGGTGGGCATTCAGCAGCAGCAGGTTTCTCAATAAAAGAAGAAAATATTAGTATGCTTAGAGAAAAACTAAATAAAATAGCAAATAGAGAATTTAAAAATATTGATCTAAATAAGTCAATAAAACCAGATGCATACCTAAGTTTTGTTGATATTAACTATGATTTTTATAAACAATTAAGTTTGATTGGTCCCTTTGGGATGATGAATCCTGCGCCGATTTTCTGGACGAGAAAATGTAAAATCATAAATATATATAAGCTTAAAGGTGATCATCTTAAAATGATCCTCAATGATGGCACTTGCTCAATAGATGCAATTAAATGGAATGGTAGTATGGAATTAAATAATAATGATTTAATAGATATTGCATTTTACATTGAAATTAATAGATGGCATGGTACAGAAAAACTTCAATTAAATATTATAGATATAAAAAAGCATAAAGATATAATTGATTTAAAAATGCACAATCATTTATATAAATGCCAAATAAATGACAATAAAGATATATTAATCACGAATGTAAAAGGTCAATGCATTAGTTCAGATGCATCAATATCTTCCAAGGATCTAAATATAAAACAAATAGTATTTGCAAAAAAGATTCTTACTTATGCAGAGGTTGCTCTCGGAAAGGCGGCTTAGCCTTTATACGCCTCTTCTATAGAAGATTAAAGCGATTATTGCAGGTCCTGCAAGAAAGACTGCTACTAGTGGCAATAGGTTTCCCATGTTGATTAAAAGTTTTTTATATTCTACTAAACAAGAGGCTTTCCTACCCATTAATTTAAAAAATTTGATGTTATATCTTCACTAATTGCTATTTATGGATTATTTGTGTTGTTCTTTGACTATGGATAAAATCGACTCAGAACAGACAATCTGTTGATTGCTTGATCATTTATCGTTTTTATATATAAAATGTGATTGTTGTATAAACATATAGAAGGCAACATCACTGAATTGGAATTAATGGGTAAACCTAAACAAATTTCTAAACCAGAAGTGAGTGATATAGCTGATAACACTCCTTTTTTAAGTATATTAATTACATCTTTTAGTACTATTTTTTTGGCTGAGTTAGGGGACAAGACACAACTTGCCACATTAATTTTATCTGCTCAGTCTGGTAAACCCCTAATTATTTTCATTGGAGCTGCTCTCGCACTTATTTCAACAAGCCTTCTCGGAGTTTTAATAGGAAGATGGATAGCAAATAACTTACCCAGAAAAAGGTTTACTATAATTTCAGGAATAATTATGTTAAGTTTAGGAATATATCTAGTAACACTAAGCTTTATTGACTTTCTTCAAAATTAGAACTTGATCTTTTTTAATGATTCTAACGCTTCTTTTTACAACATTTGTCACTGTTTTTCTTGCTGAAATGGGCGACAAAACTCAATTAACAACAATAACTTTAAGTAGTACTACTAATAAACCTTTAGCTGTTTTTATTGGCTCGTCATTAGCCCTTATATTAGCTACGCTTTTAGGGGCACTTGCAGGAGGGTCTATTGCCAACCTAATTCCTGCATTCTTACTAAAACTACTTTCTGGAATAGTATTCTTAATTATTGGTATTAACCTTTTAGTTCAAAGCGAAAAAGAAACTACTAATGATAGCTTATAAACTAAAATCAATATCAAACTAAAAGTCTTTTGTTTTTGAAGACTTACTTCCAAAGAAATTAAATGAATTTTCCGCATCTATTATGACCTCAGTTTTACAAATACTAGAAAGTCTTGATATAGAGAAAGGATTAGAAGTTTCTAAACTTGAGAAATCCTTAAAACTCACAAAAAAACAAGATAGAGATAATTTGAACATTGCTATTAAAGCCCTTAAAAAGCTACGAATTGTTCAAAGTAATCAAGATGATAAACTTACAATCAACAATGATAGATGTTTTCTGCAAGGTAGGGTGCGATGTAGTAGTAAAGGCTATTGCTTTGTTGTTAGAGAGGATCAAGGCGAAGATATTTATATTAGAGAAGCAAATTTAAATAATGCTTGGCATGGTGATTCCGTAATTGTTTTAATCACAAAGCAAGCAGTTAAAAGAAGAGCACCAGAAGGCTCAATTCAATGTGTATTAGAAAGATATAATAATATTTTGCTTGCAAAGGTAGAATCTGAACAATCAACAGGTGAATTAAAGGCTTACCCTTTAGATGACAGGATACCAGTTGTTATTGATCTTGAAAATAGTGAAGATTATAAAAAAAAGATTACTGATAAAGATTTAATTTATGAAATAAAGATAAATAAATTTCCAATTGCTCAATTTAAAGCAAAAGGATCGATAATTAGAGATTTATCAATTAATGCTGGTGTAGATGGTGATATTGAATTATTACTTTCAAAGAATAATATTTCTAGAATTTTTGATGTCCCTAAAATCGCCCCTAAGAAAATCCCTTTAAAAGGAAGAGAAGACCTAACAAGTCAACCTTCTTTATTATTAGATAGTTGGGAATCTAAAAACTCTCCATCCCTTCCTGCGTTATATGCCCAACCCTATGAAGGTGGTAACAGAATATGGCTTCATTCTCCTTCAGTTTCCGAAAGAATCAATTTAGGCAGCAAACTAGATAAATATCTTAAAGAAAAGGGGGAGGTTATTTGTTTAGGAAATGATTGGCTGGACTTCCTTAATGATTCGCTTAGTTCAGCATCTAAATTTAAACTTAATGAAGAATCAGAAGCAATTTCACTGGTTATAGATATTAATGGGGAAGGTGAGATAATAGATTGGAAATTTGTTCTTAGCATTGTTAAACCAGTAAAACTTATTACAGCAAAACAGCTTAAGGCAATTAACAATAGAAAGCCAACATCCAAGTCCATTCCTGTAGTACTTAAAGCTATCAAAGATAATCTTGAAGTAATTTATACGATTTTACATTCAGCAAAACTAATCAATAATACCAATAATGTATCTATTAAATTAGATGAGTACATCCCTAATATAGACAGATTAAGTGAATTACAAATAACTTTTCCTGGCAGGGACTTTCATGGATGGTCTAAAACATATGACAGTGGTGATCCTCAGTCCATATTAGATATCTATATTAGACTTTCTAATAATATACTTGCCAAGCATTTAGTTGGATATAAATTGCCAATTATATATAAGGAACATGAAGAAATAGATCAATCATATATTAATGAGGTGTCTAAATCAGCATTGGCATTAGATAAAAAGATAACAGTAAATCCTGATGGTACCGTAACGATAATTGAGTTAATAAAATCATTTGAGTCAAGTACCGAAAAGAAAATACTTCATAAACTTATGAAGCATATAATTCCTGGGATTCATTTGAAACTTTATAAGCCAAATTCTGATATAGATAATGATGATCAAAATAAAGAGATAAAAACAAATAATATTGAGGCCTTTTGGTGTTGCCCTTATTTGAATTATTGGAATGTTTTTAATCAGCTTATATTAACTTCACTTTTAGCTGATGGTAAAAATAAATCTACTAGTCGAAGTAAGGAAATTATAGACTTGGGTAAAAAAGATAGCTGGAGAGATGTTGATTGGGATATCTTCTCATCTAAGATAAAGGAAAATATTGATAAGCATTCAAATTTAAGGTTAGTTCAAAATCTAAATGAAATAAGAAAAAAGTCGAAATCCTTTAGAAATAACATAATATCAATTGCTCAGTGTAGGGAAGCACAGAAAATCATAGGTAAAGAAGTAACCGCTGTTATTACTGGAGTACAAAGTTATGGTTTTTTTGCTGAGATAGAAGATTTAACGGCTGAAGGATTAGTACACGTAAGCACTTTAGGTGACGATTGGTATGAATATAGATCTAGACAGAACCTTTTAGTTGGAAGAAAGAATAAAAAGACTTATCAACTTGCTCAAAATGTTAATGTTAGGGTTCTAAAGGTAGATATTATAAAAAATCAAATTGATTTGGAGCTTGTAAAAGATTCTGATAAAGAATCAATAAATAAAATTGATATTGATTCTTATAGTTAAAAGCAAATGAACAGTATTGTTATTGCTATGACAGGCGCTTCAGCTATGCAAATAGGTGAACGTTCAATACAAGTTTTGTTAGAAAATAATCAAGATGTTGATTTAATTCTTAGCAAGGGTGCATATGAAGTAGCGAAAAGTGAACGTAATATTAATATTCCAGTAGAACCAAAAGCTCAATGTGATTTTTGGAGAAACAGACTTGACGTTAATTCAGGAAAGCTAACTTGTTTTAGATGGAACGATCATTCAGCTTCAATTGCAAGCGGTAGTCATAAGACAAAAGGTATGGTAATTGTCCCTTGTTCAATGGGAACAATGGGGAGGATAGCCTCCGGCTTTTCATCAGATTTAATAGAAAGATGTGCCGACGTTCACTTAAAGGAGAATAGGCCTTTAATAATATCTCCAAGGGAAACACCATTAAATTTAATTCATATAGACAACATAAAACGTTTAGCTATTGCTGGAGCATTAATAGTTCCGCCGATTCCAGCTTGGTATACAAACCCACAAAATATTGAAGACATTATTGATTTTATTGTAGTTAGATTGTTTGATTCACTTGGCGAAGATTTAGATTACATTAAGAGATGGGATGGTCCAAACAAATGAAGTTTAATACTTTAATAAAAGCAATACCTTTACTATCAACTTTATTATTGATAACGTTTCTAAGTATTAGTAATCAAAAGGAATATACTAGATTAAGATTGCTTGTATGGAATACGCCATCACTTACATTAGGAACATATCTTTCCATATCTATAGGAACAGGCTTTATTATTTCATACCTTATAACAACTAATCTTGCAAAAGTATATGCCGGCAACGCAAATAAACCACTAAGGTACAAAGGTGAAAGCAAATATGAAGAGAGTAATGAGATATCAGATACCTTTGATACACTATCATCTGAAAACACTTTAATACATAGAGATTTTAAAGATCCATTACCTACAATTAAAGCTAATTTTAGAGTAATTGAGAGAAGAGAAAAAAAATATCCAAGTTCTATAAATAATAGCGTTAACAACGTCAACTTAAATGAATTTGAAGAGCCATACTATGAAAAACCTTATAAGAATGAAATTAGCACCCAGATGAATTCAAGTTCAGATGATTGGAGTGATGAATCTTATTCAAGATGGTAATCGGAAATTTTAACAATATATTTAATCAACAATATCCCAACATCGATCTTAATGAATTTGTTAAACTGAACAAATGGAAAATCAACCCCCCACAAACGATAAGAACTCCGGAAATGAAGTAAAAAAGACAGAATCTAATAATTTGAATATTCAAGAAACTTCTGTTGTTAACCAAAAAGTTTCCAATATTTTAGATAACCCAAAAACGTCATCTGAAATCAAACCAAACAAACCTCCAAAACCACCTAAGTTAGAAGACAAACCCTTTGATGAGTTTATAATTAAACATTTAATTCCTGGACTAAAGACCTCTATAGAAGATAAAGGAACATTAGTCAGTGAAATTAAATTAATAGAAGGTGAAAGGCCAGTTGTCGGAGGTAAATGCTGGATGGTATTTTGTGAAATGTCTGAACAAAGAAAATTTTGGCTTTGCTTTAACAGTGAAATAATAACTTCAGATAAAACTATACTATTAGCAGAATCAAATTCGGATCCAAGCATTGTTGAATCCTTCCTGATTGACGAGAAAAAGACTACATTACCTTTACTAATATCGAGGGTACTTCAAAGATTAAATGGTCAGAAATGGATTGGTGCTAATTAATTGTATTTGTTTAGTTATTAACTAAATAAATCTTTTTATTGTTATTATTTTTTTAATAATAACAATAAATATATCTTCTTAATATTTATATACGCAGTTCAGGCAGTCAAATGCCATAATAAGAAAAAAAACAAATTGAGAAACTCATTACTAAGTAAACAAACTGAAAAAGTACTGTTTCATACTTTTGATGACACATTAAAGCCACAAATTGAAGATTTATTGTCACTTGGTAAATCTGCCGGAGCTGACCTAATAGAAATCTTTCTTGAAAAATCAGACAATATATCTTTATTAGCAGAGCAAGAGGAAATATCCAATGTCAGTCCATCTTTTGGAATTGGAGCTGGTATCAGGGTGTTTCTTGGAAAAAAAGACGGTTTTGTTAGTACAAACGATTTATCCAATGAAGGACTACTCTTTGCTCTTAATCAGGCTTTAGGTATGTTGGGCCTAGCAGTCGGAACTAAAAACAACGTTAGATTTGAAGGATTAACTGAATTAAAAGACTTTGGTACAAAAAAAAATGAATGGTTAGTTAATTCTCCAAATCTTGATGAATCAACCTTCCAACTTCTTACTGCTACCAAATCACTCGCTGATAAAAATAAAAATTTACAAGTAAGGAGAGCTAGCTATTCAAGGAATTGGCAAGAAGTTCTTGTTGCTGCTTCTGATGGAGTATTTGCTAGAGATATCCGTCTTCACCAAACCGTTGGTATAAATGTGATTGCTCAAAAGGATAAAAACAGATCAACATCTGCCAGAAGATATGGAAGTTCCGGCAACCCAGACGATTTAAGAAAATGGGATATCGAGCAAAGTACTTGTGACTTAAATGAAAGTGCACAAAAAATGCTTTATGCGGGATATGTAGAAGCAGGTCAAATGCCTGTTGTACTGGCCAATAAATTCGGTGGAGTCATATTCCATGAAGCTTGTGGTCATCTTCTTGAAACCACACAATTGGAGCGTGGAACATCTCCTTTTCATGACTCAATAAACAAACAGATTGCTCATAAGGCTGTAAGTGCAGTAGATGAAGGTCTTTCAAATCATGCTTTTGGTTCACTATCTATGGATGATGAAGGGATGGAACCTCAAAATACTTTACTAATCGAAAATGGAATATTAAAAAAATTCCTTTCAGATAGAGCAGGTTTTTTAAGGACTGGACATCCACGAACTGGTAGCGGTAGAAGACAAAATTTTTCATTTGCTGCTGCAAGTCGTATGAGAAATACATATATTCAACAAGGCGATTTCTCTCCTAATGAATTAATAACAAGTGTTGATAATGGCCTTTATTGTAAATCAATGGGTGGAGGAAGTGTTGGTCCTACTGGGCAATTTAATTTCTCAGTTGAGGAAGGCTATTTGATAAAAAATGGAAAGCTTGATAAACCAGTTAAGGGTGCAACATTAATTGGCGAGGCAAAAGAAATACTACCTAGAATATCAATGTGTGCTAATGATCTAGATCTTGCAGCTGGTTTTTGTGGTTCTGTAAGTGGAAGTGTAAACGTTACTGTAGGTCAACCTCATATAAAAGTGGATTCAATAACAGTAGGAGGTAGATAAAATGATTAACTTAATTACTACATATAAAATAGGTGAATTAGATCCACATCTATTAATTAATATTTTAAAAGAATATAGTAAAGAGTCATCAATTAAAAAATGGGATATGGGAGCATCAACTAGTAGGGATATTTCTGTTCAAGTTCAACAAGGTAATGCAAAACAGCTAAAAGGTGCCCAACGAAATTCAATGACCTTAAGGGTGTGGAATGATAATAATCAGGTAGGTATTACTAGCACTTCTGACTTGACGAGCGAAGGAATTAAGAAAGCATTCAGAGGAGCTATTGAAGCCAGCCTTTTTGGCAACGAAAATGAATCTCCAGAATTCTCTCCATTAGCCAGGGCAGAATTGGAAGCTCTAAATTCTAAAGTCTCCAATCCTCATACAATTGATGAATTACTTACTATTCTAAAAAATGCAGAAAAACAATTAATTGAGTCACATCAATCAATAGATTCAATTCCATATAATGGATTGAATGAAACATATATGGAAAGAATATATATAAACAGTGAGGGAGCTAATAGACACATGAAATTATCACAATCCTCTATTTATTTGTATGCAAAGGCTGAAGAAGAAAACAAAAAGCCCAGAAGTGCAGGTTGTATTAGAATAAATTCTAATTTAGATGAACTTGATATAGACTCTTGTATAAATGAAACATCTAAAAAGATAATTAGTCATTTAAATTATAAATCTATTGAAACAAATAAGTATCTTATATGTTTTACACCTGCGGCTTTTCTTCAATTAATAAGTGCATTCAGTTCAATGTTTAATGCACGTTCAATTATTGATGGCCTTAGTTTAATGAACAAAGATTCAATTGGTAAGCAAATATCAGTTCCTAATTTAAATATAAGTGACGAAGGTCTGCACCCAGAAAATGTAGGTGCATTTAGTTTTGATGGCGAAGGAACTCCAACGCAAAATATTAAATTGGTTACTAAAGGAAAATTATCTAACTTACTTCACTCAGAAGCTACTGCAAGAAAATTTGGAGTTAAACCTACTGGTCATGCAGGGTTAGGAGCTAAGGTGTCCGTTTCACCTGATTGGCTGGTTATAAGCAAAAGTGAATCTGAAATTGATAAAGATGAAAGTTTGAGTATAAAAAATACACACAAGGAATATATTCTAATAGATGAACTATCTGCTATTCATTCTGGAGTCAAAGCTAGTCAAGGTTCTTTCTCATTACCTTTCGATGGTTGGATCGTTAATGATGGTAAAAAAATATCTATTGAAGCTGCAACAGTTGCAGGAGATATTTTAAATCTCTTAAATAGTATCGTGAAAATAGAGAATGAACAGATAGTTACGCATCAAGGGATCAGTCCACATGTTTGGGTGGAGAATATATCAATAACTGGTGAAGCGTGAAGATAGTTTTTTGGGGAACGCCTACTTATGCTGCGGAAAATCTAGTAAACATTGTTAATTCTGGACATCAAGTAATTGCGGTAGTTACACAGCCAGATAGAAAGAGAGGTCGAGGGAGAGGCTTGTCACCTTCACCAGTGAAACAAGCTGCAATGGATCTTGGCATACCTGCCTTCGTTACTCATTCAATAAGAAATGATCAAATTACAAAGGAAAAACTTAAATGTTTGCATGCTGATGTTTTTATTGTTGTAGCCTTTGGTCAAATTCTTCCAAAAGAAATATTAGATCAGCCGAAACTTGGATGCTGGAATAGTCATGCTTCGCTATTACCGGTTTGGAGAGGAGCAGCTCCTATTCAGTGGAGCATTATAAATGATGATGTACAGACAGGTATATGTATTATGTCAATGGAAGAAGGTTTAGATACAGGTCCGGTTATTAACCGAGAGATTACGGTCATTAATGATTCAGATAATCTAGAGATTTTAAGTACTAGACTGTCAAATATTTCATCAAAACTATTAGTAAATTCACTTAATAAAATCGAATTAACGAAAGGTTTGAGTAAATCATCGAGACTGGAATATTTAAAAGCTATTGATCAAACTAAGCTAAAAGGTAAACCTAGTTATGCTAGACAAATAAAAAAAGAAGATTATTTAATAGATTGGAATCAAAATGCTAGAAAAATAATAAAAAAAATACAGGGATTATATCCAAATGCGTATACTATTTATAATGGTAAAAGAATAAAGATTTTAGAAGCTAGTACTTTAGAAAATAAAGAGAAATTAATTGAAAGTAAACAAATAGATAACGAATCAATAGAAAAAAGTAAAGGAGGAGAAGTAATTATGATAAATAAAGAAGATGGCGTAATAATAATGACGAATGATTTTCCAATTCAGATTAATTATGCCCAGTTAGAAGGGAAAAAGGCTACTAATAGTTATACTTTATCAATTCAATCTGATCTAAGTGTTAGTAAAATATTAGGTAACTAAAAATTATCAGTTGTATTCTCTTTACTTGAAAAGCCCCATAGAAATAGGCATACCATTAGAAAGAAGAATAAATATTCTGGTATGACTAATAAATTGAATAGCAATTCGAGAATTAACTTTATTCCAATAATACCAACTGCTATATAACCAGCCTTTTCTAAGTTAATGTATATCTCAAGCCATTTAATGAATAATCCAGAAGTGAATCGTAATGCTATTACCCCAATAATTGCACCGGTAATAACTAAAAGAAATTGATCACTTATTGCAACAGCTGCTGTAATACTGTCAATAGAAAAAGCTAGATCGGTTATTGACAATAGAACAATAATCTTAAATATTGAACTTTCTGAATTGTTATTAATATGTTTATTATCATTAGATTTATTAGTATTTATGGAGATAAACTTTGAGATTGACAGAGATATCAAATAAATACCACCAATTAATTTTACTGGCCAAAAGTTAAGTATGAATTGCGCCGTAAGAATTACGAGTATTCTCAGTATTAATGCAATGAATATACCTATATTTAGTGCTTTTTTTTGAAGCTGAATATCATTTAGATTCTTAGTTATGGACGCTAAAGCTACAGCATTATCAGCTGACAATACTAGCTCCAAAGAGACAATGATTGGCAAGAGTGGTGCTAGTTCAACCCATCTGTCGATACCATCAAGTAAAGGGGTTAAGGATCTGAGAGATGCTGAATCCATTAAATTAGGAAAAAATAGCTATTTCACAGCCTGTTTGATATATTTTAACTCTTACTATTCTAAATAGTGTCAATTCAGAAGGGTTATGCGAATTGAATCTAAACTTTGCCACATATCCGAGAATAAAGTCGTTGTTAAAGTAACTGGATGGAATAATGATAAAAATCTAGGTAGTGCACTTGCTGAAGGGGGAACAGTTGAAGTGGCTGAAGACAAAGCTATTTCAAGACTAAATAAAAGGATAAACGGAGAAATAAATAATGAGGAAATCATAAAAACTGATAAAGAAGATGATGTAAAAACCCCATTGAAAGTTGAGTTACCTAAGAGTAATAAGATGGAAAATATTTATAAAGAGCCAACTGATTGGAGTAATATTTTAACTGCTATAGATTTAGAAATACAAAGGTTAAAATGGTCAAGAGATGATGAAAACATTTTTCTTGAAAAAAACTTGGGTTATAATAATCGAAACAAAATTACTAAATACAGTGATATAGTAAACTATCTAAGTTTGTTAAAAAAGACAGACATTTTACATTCAACTAATAAAGTAAATATAAATATTAATAAATTAATTGAAGAATCTGACAGTATACTTAGAGATTTATCATGGGACAACTTACAGGGAAGAGAATATTTACAAAGAGAGTTTAATGTTTCAACGAGAAAGGAACTTAATGAAGAACAATTAATTTCATTTATTGAAAAAATAAAATCAATTCGAAATCAATAACTAACTTACTATGTCTTCTCAATAGACAAATAAAATGTTATTGTAATCACAATAAAATAGTCGACAAGAATAGTGACTTTAGAGTCTGTTGCAAATTATTTAGAAAATCACCAGTTAACAAATGAGTTAATTGGACGTACAAATAGAGAAGAAAGATTAATATTAACAGGAGCTTCTCGTACAGCTAAAGCACTAATCACAACTTCACTTGCTAAGAAAGAATCCAATATATTATTAGTAATTGTACCCACATTAGAAGAAGCGACCAGGTGGTATCCACTGGTAAAAGATTGTGGATGGACCAAGACATGTTTATATCCTACAACTGAAGTCTCTCCATATGACTCAATACAGATAACCACAGAAATTGTATGGGGTCAGTTACAAGTACTTAGTGATATATTGGAATTAAAAGATGATGAGAATATCGCAATTATTGCAACGGAAAGAGCATTACAACCCCATCTCCCTCCAATTGAATATCTTAAATCAAAATGCATTAAATTAAAGGTTGGTGCTGAAATAAACCTAAGAGATTTATCACTCAAATTGAGTGAAAGTGGATATAAAAAATCTAACAATGTTGATCAAGAAGGTACATGGACGAGACGGGGAGATATAGTTGATATTTATCCTGTTAGTAGTGAACTACCAATTAGATTAGAGTTGTTTGGTGATATGCTAGATAAGATTAAAGAATTTGATCCAATATCGCAAAGATCGTTAGAAACAATTGATAATGTATGTATTACTCCAAAAGGTTATGATCCTTTAATTATTAATAAACTTTTATCAATTCAAGACAAGGATATATCGAGTCTGTTATCACAGGATCAGTACTCTGAGTTGATAAATTCAAATGTATTAGAATCTGCTAAAAAATATTTAGGGGTAGCATTTGATAAGCCTTCATCATTATTAAATTACCTAGATGATAGTACATTTATTGTAGTAGATGAAAGGATGCAAGGTTTATCCCATGGGCATGCTTGGTATAACATTGTTGATGAAAGTTATACTGATCTAATAGGGAGTAAAAGCTGTTCAGTAACAGCAAAAAATTTATTTAAACCTAATCTGCATACTAATATTAATGATATTTATGATACAGTTAATACTTATAAAGGGCTAGACATAACAGATTTAGAAGATACTACAGACAAGGATAATGTATTTAATATTTCCAGCAAAGTACATAATTGGCTCCCTAATCAATATGGTAAGATTAGTTTATCATTAAAAGATTATATAAAAGATAAATATTCAATATGGATTATATCAGCACAACCCAGTCGTGCAGTCTCTCTATTAGAAGAACATGAGTGTATCTCCAAGTTTATACCAAATAATAAAGATTTATATGGCATTAAAAGCATTATAGCTGACAACATACCGGTCGCTATTAAAAATAATAATGAGGGAGAAATTGAAGGGTTTTACCTTCCAGCATGGAAAATAGCTTTACTAACTGACAAGGAATTTTTTGGACAACATAATATTTCTAGTACTGGTTATGTAAGAAGAAGGAAGCAATCAGAAAGTAAAAAGATAGATCCCAATAAAATGAAACCTGGTGATTACGTGGTTCACAGAAATCATGGCATAGGCTTATTCCAAAATATTCAAAAATTAAACATTAATGGTGATTCGAGAGATTATTTAGTAATAAAATATATGGATGGAAAATTAAGTGTTGCGGCTGATCAACTTGGTAGTTTAGGGAGATATAGAAATTCAAATTCAAAGACTCCCAAAATAAGTAAACTAGGCGGTGCTAATTGGAACAAAATAAAGGAAAAGGCAAAAAAATCAGTTAAAAAGGTTGCTCTTGATTTGATTAAGTTATATGCAGAAAGAAGTAGAGAAAAAGGGTTCAAGTTTCCAATTGATGGACCATGGCAAAGTGAATTAGAAGACTCATTTCCATACCCATTAACTCCTGATCAGGCAAAAGCCACTATCCAGGTGAAATCTGATATGGAATGTGAAAAGCCTATGGATAGACTCGTTTGTGGTGATGTTGGATTTGGAAAAACAGAGGTTGCAATAAGAGCAATATTTAAGGCTATTACTTCAGGGAAACAAATAGCGTTGTTAGCACCAACAACAGTGTTATCTCAACAACACTGGAGAACGATTTCTGATCGATTTGCACCTTATCCTATTAAAGTATCATTACTAAACAGATTTAAAACCCCTAACGAAAGAAAACAAATATTAAGTGGACTTAAAGATGGACAAATTGATGCTGTTGTTGGTACACATCAGCTCTTGAATAAACAATTAACTTATAAGGACTTGGGACTACTAGTTATAGATGAAGAACAACGTTTTGGAGTTAATCAAAAGGAAAAAATAAAAGAGTTAAAAAAAAGTGTAGATGTATTAACTCTCTCTGCAACCCCAATTCCTCGAACACTCTATATGAGTCTTTCTGGTGTTCGTGAAATGAGTTTAATAACAACACCACCACCATTACGTAGACCAATTAAAACTCATTTATCACCGCTAGATAATGAAATAATAAGAAGCGCAATTTCTCAGGAGATTGATAGGGGTGGCCAAATATTTTATATTGTTCCACGAATAAAAGGGATAGAAGAAGTAGCAAATAAATTAAAAATAATGGTTCCAAATGTGAAGTTATTGATAGCTCATGGGCAAATGAATGAAGGGGAGTTAGAAAATGCAATGCTTGCATTTAATGCTGGAGAAGCAGATATGTTGCTTTGTACAACTATTGTCGAAAGTGGATTAGATATTCCTAGAGTAAATACAATTTTAATTGAAGATTCTCACAAGTTTGGATTATCACAGCTTTACCAATTGAGAGGCAGAGTAGGCCGAAGTGGAGTACAAGCACACGCTTGGTTGTTTTACCCAAGCGAAGAGAAATTAAATGAGATGTCAAGAAAACGGTTAAAAGCCATAAAAGAATTTAGTGATTTGGGTAGTGGATATCAGTTAGCGATGAGGGATATGGAAATTAGAGGAGTTGGAAATATTTTAGGTATTGAACAAAGCGGACAAATGGAAACAATAGGATTTGATTTGTATATGGAATTATTGCAGGAAACTATCGCTGAAATACAAGGTCAAGATATTCCTTCTGTTGAAGATACACAAATTGATTTACCTGTTACAGCTTTTATACCTGGAGATTGGATAACTGATCCAGATGAAAAAATAAATGCTTATAGATTAGCTACACAATGTGAAAACAATGATGCCTTAGTCCAATTCGCTAGCAATTTGGTTGATAGATATGGAACATTACCAAAAGCAGTTGAATCATTAATAGAAGTAATGAAATTAAAAATAGTCGCTAAGAAGTGTGGCTTCTCTAGAATTAAGTTGTCTAAACCAAATATTGAGCTTGAAACAATGATGGATGAGCCAGCCTTTAAGTTACTAAGAAAAGGTTTGGCAACCCATCTTCACGGAAGATTTATCTATAAAAAAGGAGATCGTAGCTCGACCGTGACAATTCGTGGTCTTGGTATTTTGGATAGCGATAAATTGCTAGATCAACTCACTGAATGGCTAAAATTAATGAATTCTCAAATAAATACTCGATAAATCAATTCAGAACTATATGCAGGTCAATCTTTCAATTGGGTGAACAAAACTCTTTTAAAGTAAAAGATTGCTATAGTCTCAAAAATTTGAGTAATTTTACCTTGGGTGAAGTAATAGAAATCAGTTCAAACCAATATGGTCTAAGCCTGTTTAGTGGAATGATAAGTCTTTTGGCTTTAGGGGTTTATACACTTTTGACCGTAGACACAGGCAACGATGACGATGATTCTGATTCTGGAGGTGGTGGCTTAATGCAACCGGTGAATTAATAAAAGATCAGCTAGATATTAGATTTGCAAGTCTTTCTCTAAAATCACCCTTTGCAATTCCTCCTTTAAGCTCACCAATAATTTCAAATTCACCCTCTGGCTCATTAACTAATAGATAAGTCGGCCAGCCCATACCCTCCTTTGATGGGTACTGTTTTAATAGTATGGGTCTATATTTTCTATACACGACTGTATCTTGAAGTTTTACGCTAATAAAATCAATGCCTAATTCATTCGCGACTTTAGAGTCAAAAAAGCTCATCCTGTGACAAGTTCCACAATCATCAGAACTAAATTTAATTAAAGAACAAGACATGTCAAAAATCTATTCAAACTAATACTAAATATAACTATTAATAAAAACCAGTTCAGTAATTAGACTTATTGTTTCTTGCAATAACTGAAAAGAAAGGATCACTCTCTGTGTAATAAATACCAAAAAGCTTTTTATCATGGGTCTTTTCATTTAATATTTTTTCAATCCTCCATCCATTAGAAGTAAGAACACTTTTTATGTAATCAATTCTTTTTTCCTCTGACGAATATGTCCAGATGTTTGGAGCTTTGGTCCAGAATGCTCGATTAGTGAAAGATATTATCAATAATGAATCAGATTTGATAATTCTTGATAATTCTAATGAAACTTTCTCAGGATATTGAAGATATTGCCATCCAGCAACAATTAAGCCAACATCAATGTATGAATCTTCAATTGGCATATTTTGTGTCTTATTTAGATTCTGAACCCAGTATTTATCTAGTATTTTATTTGAACTTAATTCAGCTTCATTCATTCCATGCCCAATAACTTTTTTATATTTAATTTTAGATGGCAGATGACTTACCCAACTACTCATTAAATCTAGAATAACGTGATGAGTGAGTAGATACTCTGAATATAAGTTTGTAAGTCGGTTTCTAAATGAATCGCTCAGATGATGAACATATCTAGGCTGTTGATAAAAAATTTGATCATCAGCGATATCTATCTTTTCTCTATCAGTAATTGTCAGTTTCATTTAAATAAAATTTCTTTATATAATATTAGAACAATCTTTATATATCTGTGAAAAACAAAAAAGAGATGTGGATGATAAGTAAATTAAAGGTTATTAACTACATGTTCAGTAATTATTTGTATAAAAACTAATTAAATTTTATTTTATAAAAAATTATAGGATTTGATTAATATATTAAGTTCTAGCGGGTTTGATTCACAAGGGTCTAGATGTATTGGTTGTTTCTCTTAACTCATAATTATAATTAGTAGGAATAATTATTAATAAAGAACTACTAAATATGAATATGGCAATAGAGTAAATGAAGTGTAAATTCTTTTTATATGAGGGTGAATTAGCTAGCATATATTTCTTATTGAAGGGTTTATCTTCATTAATATCCCATTTGATATTTAATCTAGGATCAAATCTCAATAAATCTAAGCATCTTGTTAAGTCAGACAATTCAGAATCATCTAAAATAATTTCTAAAGGCTTAACACCTTTCTTTGTGCTATTGAGTAATAATTTATGACAGTTACCGAAAGGTGATATTGAAACAATTTCTTTCTTAGATATAAATGTTTTACGAATTCCAGAGATATATGATCTTGAATATTGAAGTATTGCTTGCATCAAATTATCTAGATGTTCTTTCTCTCCTTCTAATTGAGTTGAACCAATGATTTTCAGTGTCCATGAAGACAAGATACCGATAGTTTCGTCGGCGTCTCCGTTTGAAACATCTGGCATCCCTGCAAGTTCTAGAGAAGAAGAGTCTTGGTCAAATCTATAGGATAAGTTAATCATTTTTAATCACTATAATTGATGATATAAAGACGCTTTTAATCGATTAGCTCCACCTTCTCCACAGGATAGTGAAAGTATGACTAGTAACTCTCTAAAAAAATTATTGTTATCATCCCTTAATAAAGAAACTATATAACTACGTTGATTATTCATCCTCTCACTTATAAGTGACTTTAGACGAGTAGTAAATAAAGACCATCTTTCTTGATTTAGCGACTTAGATTCTTTTGATGAAAGTAGTTGCCTAATGAGTGGATAGAGATTTTCTGCCATCGCAGAAATAAGGTAAACAAGTGAATCAATCTGATCTGAAGAAAGAGATGTAAATGTATGAGTATTTCTCAATGGGTTTGAACATCTAATTTTCCAAAATTCAACTCTATTATAGAATTCAGCTGACAATCCAATATCCTTGGCCTTGAATAATAAGGAATCAGATGCATTAATTTGAAGAGTCTCAATAACTAAAATCAAAAAATCAAGTTTCCTATTGCTATCGTTAGCTACTACACAATTTATAAATTTTTTTTCAGAACTAGTTTCTTGATATTTTGAGACATTATTGAGGTATTCATTTTGCTTAGAGATTAAATTGGATTTATTCATACATTAAATAATGACAGGAGTTGGAAGATTAGCTAGCTTTATTGTTAGTTTTATAAAACCGCACACTAATATTTGTAAAGAATGGAAAACTTTAAAAAATATATAAATGAAATAAGTGATTTTCCAAAAGAAGGAATCTCCTTTAAAGACATAAACCCAATATATAAAGAGCCCAAGATATGGAATGAATTAATGCTTCCTCTACAAAAGCTTGTATCAACCATAAAACCCGATTATATAGCTGGTATAGAATCTAGAGGATTTATTCCTGCAACAGCCTTAGCTTTTAAGCTTGAGGTTGGTTTCATTCCTATTAGAAAACCCAATAAATTGCCAGGAAAAGTAATAGGTACAAATTATAAGCTTGAGTATGGTGAAGACAGATTAGAGATCCAGCAGGATTCAATTGAAAAAGATAGTAAAATTATAGTAATTGATGATTTGCTTGCGACAGGTGGCACTGCATGTGCAGCAGGCAAGTTGATAAGAGAAGCTGGAGGTAAATTAATTGGATATATATTTCTTGTGGAGCTTACTGAACTTCACGGGAGAATAAAATTAGATTCTGAATTATTAATAGAAAGTCTTATAAAGTATTAATTATCTTTTAACCATAGAATTATTATCTTTAGTTGCGAAAGTGTAATCAGACCATAACTCCACATAACAATTGGTAGAGGTGAATTTTCCAAAATTGATCTTTTGACTCCTAATTGTACTGCATTCTTACTTATTCCAAGATTTTCAATGATAAAAGTGCAGAGTTCATGTGAAGGTGGATTAATAGCATTACTTGTATTTATCATTTATAGTTAATAAAATCTATACTCCATTAGTCAAAACGTTTATAATAACTCTTCTGATAACAGATGATTTTTTTAAAATATAGAATATAAATCTTCTTGGTAACACAAAAACATTAAAATCACTTCTTGAATATCTTACTAAACTATCTGTCAAAACAGAAATTGTTAGAACATCAAAAAATCTAGAAAATGAATAAAGAAGAGGAATAAAAGTAAAATTATGTTTAAAAAATGGCTTGGATATTATATTTGCCAGGCAATCAACATCTCTCCAGCATAGGTTGAGCCCTTGCCCTCCTACAGGATGAAATTTATGAGCAGTTTCACCTAAATAAATATATTTACCTGAAAAAAATGAATAGTTAAATACAAACTTTATTGGAAACGAATTTGGTTCATCTACAATAGTATCTGGCTCAATACCAGATGGAAGTATTGTTGATAAATAATCTAAAAATAATGACTTGGATAAGTTCATATTATAAGTACCTTTGATTACAGACTGACTGCATACAATTTGAAACAAATCGCCACCTAGAGGTAAAACAGCAAATGGGCCCTCAGAATTCAATATTTCAAATGCTTCGTTAGATTTAACTCCTCTTAATAGTACCTTAGCGGTTATACAAATTTGGTCATACTTAAAATTAAATGAAGGTGTTTTAAGCTTCTTTTTTGTGAGTGAATTTGAACCATCAGCTACAACAATTAGATCATAGTTGTTGGTATTCGGTATAACAGATGTAGGAATTTTATTAATATTATTAATATCAGTTATAAATTCTAATATTGATAACATTATCTTCCTATGTTCTGCAATCCATCCTATAGCTAGATATTTTTGTTGAGAATTATTTAAATCTTTAACAAGAAACTGAACTGTTTTATTTAATTCAGAATCTATAACATTTAGATATTGAAATGGGATTAAGTTTGACACTAAATCAGACCATATACCGATATTTTCTAATATCTTTCTTGATGAATGAGTTATAGCATATGTTCTATCTCTATTTATAAGTTCTTCGTTAGATAATCTTTCATAAAGATCAACTGTACAGCCAGTCTTTGCTAATGATATTGCTGCCAATGATCCAGTTAATCCTGAACCAATAATTGCTATATTCATACTAACTATTATATCATTTTATTATAAGATATTTAGCTTTAAATTCTCATATTAACAAATTCTTCGAAGGCAGGACGAAGAAGCAATGGATAGGAACCTAACCATAAATTTATTTCTGGACACCAGGCATCACTTATCTCCTGAATAGTTTCAAAATCCCTTCTATTACTAAAAACTACACAGTTAATTCTCATTCCTTTTGTAAGTATCTTGAACTTATTTTGTAGTGGAAAACTTATATTGCCAATAAAGCCGTCTTCATCTTCTATATCCAAAACTACCCATGTCCTTTTTTTCTCTAATACCTCTAAACGACCATCTTTATTAGCTTGTTCCTGTTGATTTTCTATCCTGTCTTCTATATAAACATCAGATATACAACCATCAACTAATGCTGAGAAAGTGAATCTTTTAAATTGAGAATTTTTTCTGCTAGCTTCAAGTATTGGTCCCCATAAGATATATAAAAGAAATACCACACCTAATACCAACCATAAAGAATAAAACTGACTTGTCACTTGGCTTTGACTAATTAACAACGTAATTACACCCCCAATGGCTGAGATCATAATCCGTTGAAAAATCTTCTGCGGATTGCCTAACGCAGAATTAAACTGCATACCAGTTGCTACAGAGGGTATTAACCTATTTATCTCATTTGACTTGATCGGAATTAACATTTGTATGAATAACTATAAGATTTCCTCTAATCCATAAACTAATTTATTGAACGATCTGATTCTTTTAACAACTAATAGTACACCTGGCATGTAAGCAGAACGGTCAATAGTGTTATGAACTAACTCATAAGTCTCCCCATTGGATCCAAACATGACTTGTTGATGAGCAACCAGTCCAGGTAATCTTACAGAATGAAGTCTAAGGCCGCTAGGACGAGATCCACCTCGAGAACCCTCTATAGATTCTTCTTCAGTTACTAAAGGCTTATTAAAAGCTGAGCGTTGCTCCTCTATCAATTCAGCTGTTTTAATACACGTTCCACTTGGTGCATCAGCTTTTTTGTTGTGATGCATTTCTGTCAATTCAGCGAACTCATAAAAACGAGCCGCTGATGCGGCGGCTTGCTGGAGCAAAACCATACCAACTGAAAAATTTGGAATAATAGCCGAACCAAGAGAAGCTTTTTCTGCAAATTTAGAGAGATCTTCTAATTGATCAGTTGTTATTCCAGTAGTGCCAATTACAGGATGAACTCCATAAGCAATAGAAGTACGAGTGTGTTTATAAGCAACCTTGGGATGAGTGAAATCAACTAGTACAGGTCCATTAGTTGATCCATCCTTAGGAACGTTCTGACTTGCCGCACACAAAGAACCTTCGAAATCACTTGAAATAAATACATTAAGAGGTCCTATGCCTATTAATGACCCGATATCTTGACCTTCTTTTTCCTTCTGATTATCAATTGCACCAACAAGTTGATAATCTTTGGATGAATTAATTGCTTTAATAACCTCAGATCCCATTCGGCCTAGGGCTCCTGCAACTAAAACTGGTATTGATTGATTGGCAGAACTCATTGAATTTCTTTTTTTACAATCATATTTGACATCCCTTGTAACACGCATTTACTAAATAACACACTAAAGGGCCACTGAACACTAGGCTTGGTCGAATTCCGATAGAAGAAAAGATGTTTACACAGGTTCGCTCAGCCAATCGCAGAGTTTCACCTGTCGAGAATCACAAGCATAAAGCAGTGATGAAGGCCGTTTATGTGGTTCTTGAGCCTCAATATCAAAATGCTCTTACACAAGCTGCTAATTCATTAAATTCTCAAAATGGTCCCATTGGAATTGAACTTAATGGATATTTAATTGAAGAACTAAGAGACAATGCCAATTATGAAAGCTTTAAAAAAGATATAGAAAAAGCTGATCTATTCGTAGCTTCACTGATTTTTATTGAAGATTTAGCACAAAAAGTTGTTGAAGCAGTTGAACCTCATAAGGAAAATCTTAAAGCTGCGGTTGTATTTCCATCAATGCCCGAAGTGATGCGATTGAACAAATTGGGTACTTTTTCTATGGCCCAGTTAGGTCAAAGTAAAAGCATCATTGGTGATTTCATGAAGAAGAGGAAAGAATCAGGTGGTGCTGGCTTTCAAGATTCAATGTTGAAGCTTCTAAATACTCTTCCCTCAATTCTTAAGTATCTACCGGTTGACAAGGCTCAAGATGCTCGCAGTTTTATGCTTAGTTTTCAATATTGGTTAGGAGGGACTCCAGATAATCTGAAAAATTTCCTACTAATGCTTGGGCGCAAATATGTATTTGCAGAACTAAACATTGAAGAAGAAAAAATAGAAGTTGCAGAGCCTGAAGTATTCCCAGATTTAGGAATATGGCATCCTCTAGCACCAAATATGTTTGAGGATAAAAAAGAATATCTAAATTGGACTGCATCTAGAGATGACCTATCAAATAAGACCAAAGAAGGCCCAGTAATTGGTCTTGTACTTCAAAGAAGTCATATTGTTACTGGAGATGATGCTCACTACGTTGCCGTAATTCAAGAACTTGAATATAGGGGCGCAACAGTTATACCTATTTTTTGTGGTGGTTTAGATTTTTCTAAGCCAGTCAATGAATTTTATTACGATCCAATCAACCCAGACAAGCCAATTGTAGACGGAGTTGTATCACTTACTGGTTTTGCACTTGTAGGAGGTCCTGCAAGGCAAGATCACCCAAAAGCAATAGATGCATTAAAAAAACTCAATCGACCTTATATGGTTGCTCTTCCACTAGTTTTTCAAACAACACAAGAATGGGAAGGAAGTGATCTAGGTCTTCATCCCGTTCAAGTTGCGCTTCAGATTGCAATTCCTGAATTAGATGGAGCTATTGAGCCAATAGTATTATCTGGTCGTGATGATGCCACTGGCAAAGCTCATACACTTCAAGACAGAGTAGACGCAATAGCTGAAAGAGCTATTAGATGGTCATCACTAAGAATAAAAAAAAGAGACCAGAAGAAATTAGCAATTACCGTCTTTAGTTTTCCACCTGATAAAGGAAATGTTGGAACAGCTGCATACTTAGATGTGTTTGGCTCAATTTATAGAGTTTTAGAAGAAATGAAGCAGAAAGGTTATGACATAAAAGATATGCCTAGGAATCCAAAAGAATTGATGGAGACATTAATAAATGATCCTGAAGCTTTACAAGGTTCTCCTGAACTATCAATAGCTCATCGAATGAGCGTAAAAGAATATGAAAAATTGACTCCTTATTCTGAAAGGTTAGAAGAAAACTGGGGAAAGCCACCGGGAAATTTAAATAGTGACGGACAAAATCTTCTTATATATGGGAAAGAATTTGGCAATGTATTTGTTGGAGTACAACCAACTTTTGGATATGAAGGCGATCCTATGAGATTGCTTTATTCCAGGAGTGCTAGTCCTCATCATGGTTTTGCAGCTTATTACACTTATTTAGAAAAAGTTTGGAAGGCAGACGCAGTTCTACATTTTGGCACCCACGGATCACTTGAATTCATGCCTGGGAAACAAATGGGTATGAGTGAGACTTGTTATCCCGATTCATTAATTGGAGGTCTGCCTAATCTTTATTACTACGCAGCAAATAATCCTTCAGAAGCAACTATCGCAAAGAGAAGAGGCTATGCATCAACAATTAGTTATTTAACCCCCCCTGCTGAAAATGCTGGACTATATAAAGGTCTAAAAGAACTTGGAGAATTAGTTGGTTCCTATCAACAGTTACGAGAAAGTGGAAGAGGAATTCAAATTGTTAACGCCATAGTTGAAACATCAAAAAAATGTAATCTTGATGAAGATGTAAAACTACCTGAAAAAGATGCCTCCGAATTAGACATAGATGCAAGAGATTTGGTAGTAGGAAATGTTTATAAACAATTAATGGAAATAGAAAGTCGATTACTACCTTGCGGCTTGCACACTATTGGAAAACCAGCGACTGCTGAAGAAGCTATTGCAACATTAGTAAGTATCGCATCTATAGAAAGAGAAGATGATGGAATTAGATCTTTACCAGGTTTATTAGCTGAATCAAAAGGGAAAACAATTGAGGAAGTATATGAAGGCAATAACAAGGGAATATTAGAAGATGTTGAACTTAATAAACTAATTACAGAAACAGCAAGAGATGCCGTTGGTTCAATGGTTAAGTCTCTTACAGGAAGAGATGGGAGAGTAAATATGAAGAAGAATATTTGGACCCTAATTGTTGAATTCTTAAGAGGAATTGGTTTCTCAATCCCATCACCATGGCAAGCATCAGCGAAGAAAGCTGGTTTTGAAAATGTAAATGCAAATTCACTTGATAAATTGTTTGACTATTTAAGATTTTGTTTAGAGCAAATATGTGCAGATAAAGAAATGGAAAGCTTGTTAAAAGCTCTAGATGGTGATTATGTTATTCCTGGCCCAGGTGGAGATCCCATAAGGAATCCTGGAGTATTACCAAGTGGTAAAAATATTCATGCCTTAGATCCCCAATCGATACCAACAGTAGCGGCTGTGGCTTCAGCAAAAGGTGTGGTTGACAAACTTATTGAAAGACAAAAAGAGGAACAAGGTACATGGCCGGAAACTATTGCTTGCGTACTTTGGGGTACTGACAACATTAAAACCTATGGAGAATCACTTGCTCAAATCCTATGGTTCGTAGGTGTAAAACCCAAGCCAGACTCTGTTGGAAGGGTCAATAAATTAGAGCTCCTATCTCTTCAGGAATTAGGAAGACCAAGAATTGATGTAGTAGTGAACTGTTCTGGTGTATTTAGAGATTTATTTATAAACCAAATGGCATTGATTGATCAAGCAGTAAAAATGGCTGCTGAGGCAGATGAGCCAATCGATCAGAATTTCGTAAGAAAACATGCCCTTGAACAGGCAGAAAAGGAAGGGAAAAGCATCAGGGAATCTGCTAGCAGAGTTTTCTCAAACGCAAGTGGCAGTTATAGCTCGAATGTCAATTTAGCAGTAGAGAATTCAACATGGGAAGAAGAAAATGAGTTACAAGAAATGTACCTTTCAAGGAAGACATATGCTTTTAACGCTGATAATCCAGGAGAAATGAATCAGAACAGGGATGTATTTGAATCTGTTATGAAAACAGCTGACGTTACCTTCCAAAACCTTGATTCTTCAGAAATATCACTAACAGATGTAAGTCACTATTTTGATTCAGATCCAACAAATTTAATTAAAAATCTTAGAGATGATGGTAAAGCTCCCAGCAGTTACATAGCAGACACAACTACAGCCAACGCACAGGTCAGATCTTTAAGTGAAACTATTAGATTAGATTCTAGAACAAAATTACTTAATCCAAAATGGTACGAAGGAATGCTCAAGTCTGGATATGAGGGAGTAAGAGAGGTATCAAATAGACTTAATTACACATTAGGATGGAGTGCAACTAGTGGCCAAGTTGATAATTTCGTATATGAAGAGTCAAATGAAACCTTTATAAATGATCCAGAGATGAGGAAGAGATTAATGGAATTGAATCCTCATAGTTTTAGAAGAATAGTCGGTACACTTTTGGAAGTTAATGGGAGAGGATATTGGGAAACATCTGATGAGAATATTGAACAATTAAAAGAACTTTACCAAGAAGTAGAAGATAGAATTGAAGGAGTTAATACAGAAGATTAGTTATATATTAAATAATAGACTTTGTCATTCTTATAACCTGAGAAATTTGTTTAATATCATGAACTCTTAAAATATCAACTCCAGCAATAACGCAACGTGAAGCCACTGCAGAGGTACCAAATATTCTTTTATTAGGGTCCGGTTCATTAAGAACTGACCCGATAAATCTTTTTCTAGAAGCGCCTATTAATACTGGATAATTCATAGAAACAAATTCATCTATTTTTTTAAGCAAGGTTAAGTTTTGATTAACATTCTTTCCAAATCCCAATCCAGGATCAATAATTATTTGTTCATTATTTATACCTTTCAATATTGCTAAATCGATTTGATTTAATAATTCATCTTTCACATTATTAACAACGTTTGAATATGTAGCCAAAGAATCCATTGTCTTACTATTTCCACGACTATGAGTCAAAATATAAGGACAATCTTTATCTGCAATAACACTAAAGATCTCGGGATCATGACGACCACCACTAACATCGTTAATCCAATCGGCACCAGTATTTATTACTTTTTCTGCGACAGAATGATGATAAGTGTCTACAGAAATTGGTATCTCGGGATGTAATAATTTTAATTCTTTTATTAAAGGAAGCAATCTTTTAATCTCAATTTCGGCTCCAACCTCAGATGCACCTGGTCGTGTGCTCTGTGCCCCAATATCTAGAATGTGTGCTCCTTGTTTAATACATAATGATGCATGTTTAATTGCAGACGGTAAGTCAATATAAAGTCCACCATCACTAAATGAATCTTTAGTGATATTTACTATTGCCATTAAATGGGTTTCTCTTTCCCAATGTTCTGGTAGATATTTATTATATTGTTTCGTAATTTGCAATTCTCGCAAAATTTGTAGGATCTAAAGAGGCTCCACCGACTAATACACCATCAATATCTGACATAGACATGATTTCATCAATATTATTTGATTTAACTGATCCACCATATTGAATAATTACATCTTCGTAACCAGTCCATTTACGAATCAATCCGCAAATCCTATTCGCCTCATTTGCTTCACATGTTTTGCCAGTTCCTATTGCCCAAATTGGTTCATAAGCGACTATGAGCCTTTTAACATCAATGCCTTCAAGACCCTGATCAACTTGTCTTCTGATAACCCTTTCTGCTTCACCCAGCTCTCTTTGTTCAATAGTTTCTCCAACACAAACAATTGGAATTAATTGATGATCTTGGGCCGATTGGGCTCTCTTATTTATTTGTTCATCACTTTCACTGAAATACTTTCGTGGCTCACTATGTCCAACAATTGCACATTTAACAGAGAGCTCGTTAAGCATGAGAGGAGAAACCTCGGCTGTATAGGCTCCACTATCCTCCCAATGAACATTTTGGCTAGATAAAGAAAGATATTCGCTTTTATCCTTAATGAACTCAGAGAGAGGGTACAGGGCTGTAAATGGGGGTGCAATAACAATCTCCCTATCTTTTTTTGGTATATCTTTCAATAATGGGATTAATACACGCATGTACTCAATCGCCTCAGTACAAGTCATGTTCATTTTCCAATTCCCTGCAATGACGGGTTTACGCACGCTGGCTCCTCATTTTTCGCTTCTTGCCAACTTACGGCCTAGAGGATCAGAATTTGGAACAATGTATGTTTCATTTGCAAAAATAATTTGATCACCATCAATTAATTTTCTTCCTCTTCTGTTTTCAACTATGCCATTAACTGATATTTTTCCTGATTTAATAATCATTTTAGCTTCTCCTCCAGTCTGAACGATCCCAATAAATTTCAGAAATTGATCTAATTTCATTTAATTGCCTTAAATTAAACATTGATAGTTTGATGGAATGAAACAAAAAAACAAAATAAATTTCATTTACCTGATAGAGAGACTCAAGGGACATTTGCCAATTTTGCTGCTGGGTGGAATAAGCATGTTTGTATATGTAATTTGCTGGCCAATACTCGCATGGCTATCAGGAAAGTTAATACCTGGTATTGGTCAAGGAAATACAAAACTAGTTTTAACTGTAATTTTACAAGCACTAATTATTTTTATAATTCAAAAAACGGCACAATATCTACAAGATAGTCTCCTAGCAAAGCCCGCACTATCAATAAGCCAAGATCTTCGGACAACACTATTTAGAAAACTTCAAAAAAGTAATATACTATTCATAGAAAAACTTTCATCTGGAGATATTGCATACAGACTAACAGAGGATGTTGATCGAGTTGGAGAAGTTATTTATAAATCTATTCAAGATACGACACCATCCATATTTCAATTATTAGCCGTATTTGGTTACATGATATTTATTGACTGGAATTTATCACTTGCAACAATCATATTAGCTCCGTTAATTGCATTATTAGTTAGTAATTTTGGAGGAAGAGTATTAAAAGCATCCGAAAAAAGTCAAAATAAAATTAGCTCTTTAGCAGGTTTGCTTTCAGAGGCAATTCAAGGACTACCAATGGTTAAAGCATTTGCAGTAGAAGAGTGGTTGCAAAATGATTTTGATAAACAAGTTGAATTACATAAAGAAGCCAAATTTAATATGCTTAAGCTTGTAGCCCTTCAACATCCAATAGTTGGCTTAATAGAAGTAATAGGCATTTTGAGTATCCTCTCGATTGGAACATTTAGAATACAAACTGGGGGTATGTCTACCGAAGAATTTGGAAGTTATTTTACGGCACTAATAATGTTAATAGATCCAATAAGCCATATAACTACAAACTACAACGAATTAAAGCAGGGACAAGCATCACTTAGAAGATTAAATGAAATAACAGTCAATCCACATGAAATATCGACATCTAATAGAGGTTTGATACCCAATAAACTAGATGGGAAGATTACATTTAAGAATGTATTTTTTTCGTATAGCCAGGATAATGAAGTAATAGAGGATATAAGTTTAGAGATAGATAGTGGTAAAATCACTGCCCTAGTAGGTCCGTCGGGTGCAGGTAAAAGTACGATCTTTTCATTAATATTAAAATTCATAGAACCTAATAAAGGATCAATATTTATTGATGAGTACAATTTAAACAAAGTAAATACCAACTATTTACGAAGATTAATAGGCATAGTTCCCCAAAAAACATTTATATTTTCAGGGACCATTGCTGAAGCGATAAGATTTGGAAGGTCCACGACCAGACAAAACATTGTAAATGCTGCAAAAATTGCAAATGCTCACGATTTTATTGAACAATTCCCCGATGGCTACGAAACTTTTATAGAAGAAAGAGGTACCAATCTTTCAGGAGGTCAACTGCAAAGAATATCAATAGCAAGAGCTCTAGTAGGAGATCCAACAATTTTATTACTAGATGAAGCTACTAGCGCTTTGGATGCGGAAGCTGAAGAATCCGTTCAAAAAGGTCTTAAACAAGCTATGCATAGTAGAACAGTCTTAGTAATCGCTCATAGATTATCAACAATACAAAAGGCAGATAAAATAGCAGTTATTGAGAAAGGAAGAATATGCGAAGTAGGTAATCATAAAGAATTAATTAATAGGCAGGGAAGATATAAAGAGTTTTGCGATAAACAATTTATTAAAAGCTTTTAAGAATGTAATTAATGCTATATTATATAGAAATTAATATTAATTGAATGTCAAATAGCAAATCAAATGAAATGGAAGCTATTCTAACATTTGAAGATAAAAAATATGATCTTAAAAACTGTCCAAAAGAAGTACAGGAACTCGTGAAAGGTATGCAAGTTGCAGATGCACAATTAAGGATGCATGAAGACACCCTGAAAGTACTAGCAGTCGGTCGTCAACATCTTGCTTCGCAGTTAAAGGCAAAACTTGAAACAATAAATCCTATAAATAATAAGCAATAGTTAAATTTAATATAAAAATATATTTAAGTTGATGAATAATTAAAATTAAAAAAATCTTACAACATAAGTTATATAGGATAGTACAAATACTTATTAAATTATAAACATTAATTATTTCCCATTATCTGTCATTTGTCGACCACGGCATGAGAGAATCTAAAGAAAATATAAAGAGATGGGAACAAAAGGGTATTGGCTCAAACAGGCCAAAATTGAAAGCACAGCTCAATTTATTGAATACGTTAAAACCGTGGTTCCATGGCTTAGATCAGTAGGTGGAACAATTATTGCTAAAGATGTGAATCAAAATTCAGATTTAAACGAATGGGATGGTGGTCAATTAGGGGTAATAGTTGAATTTGAATCTAAAGCTGCTGCTCAAAAGGCATTTAATTCATCAGAATTTCAAGAATATATAAAATATAGCGGAATTGAGAATCAATTATCCCTATCAATAATTGGATAACTGAATTATGATTATGGAATTATAAATAGGTAAATTAAAAATGATAAGAGACTCCTCAACTCTTCAAAAGGGACAAAGTTTAAGAGTTGAAATTAATGAAGTAAAAGATCGACTACCACAAAATATTCTTGAGAAAATAAGAAAGGATCCTGTTGTCGAATTAGTTGGTTATAAAATGGTAGATGGAAATCAATTTGGACTAGTAGTGAAACTTACTAATGGAGAAATAAATTGGTTTTTCGAAAAGGAATTATCAGAAATAATGTAATTATACCTATAATTGAATATTACTTATATGACTAAAAGATACATATTAAGAAAACAAATGATTAATAACCTATATTGAAACAAACCAAATGAAAAGATTATGCCTTACAACCAAATCACCGTTGTACTTGGTGGACTTATGCATATTCCTGCAATAATACTAGTTCTACGATTTATTGAAAACAGATTTAATAATAGAAACTGGACTACTGAAGAGCTTAATTACAATAAAATAACCTAATACTTCTTATTAAGAATAATTTAGAATTTTATTATATTTATACAAGTAATAAAGTAAATAATGAAAACTATAATAATTACAGGCCCATCTGGCTCCGGAAAGTCATATTTAAGTAATAAGCTATCTAAAATATTTTATAATTCAATAGTAATAAAAACTGATTCATATTATAGAGATAATATATTAATCCAAATATTATCAAACTTTATATATGATATTTATGATAGGCCATTTAGTATAAAGAAAGACGAATTAAATAAAACACTTAGATCAATACAAAATGAAGATAGATTTATAACATTTTACAATTATAATTTTATATTGAAAAAATCAACAAAATCAATAAAATCAATCAACTATAATAATGACAATCAATTCTTAATAATAGAAGGAATATTTGCACATAGGTTAGATTTAAACTATCAAGATACTATAAATATTTTATGTGACGGGAGAAAAGACATCTGTTTTCAAAGAAGACTTAAAAGAGATAAGAGAGAAAGAGGAAGAAACAATATAGAAGTTAAAAACAAATTTAAACAGTCATGGAATTTATTCTATAAAAATATTAAATACTATGTTAACAATTATAATGTAATGGAAGTAAATCTATTGAAAAAAGATTCATACAATAGATTAATTATTAATTTAAAAAATATAAAAAATAACTAAGACAAATTAAAAATTTAATTCTCTTAGTTATTCTATGAAAAAAAAAAAAAAAAAAATTAGTACTCTCTACTTTTTCACCTCTGGAGCGTTCATACCATCGTAGTCAGGACCAACCATTAATCCAACAATTGCAAATAATGCAATTGATGCAACTCCAACCAAAACTGCTGTTGGCGCTGGAGTACTAGTTAGGCCAGCAAATAACAAATTGCCCATAAAAGTTAAATAAAGCTAGTTATAAATAGCAGAAAAAGGAATAAATTAATTAATTAGTAACTTGTTTTAAATCAAAAACTGTCAAATAGAAAATTTGATACACAGATAAGAAGCTATTGTTTAAATGCTATAAAATATTAATTACATTGTTATTTAGTAATCGTACACATAAGATTTAAAATTTATCTAGATAGAATCAATTCGTTTGCATTTGATTATTAAAAAAAAAAAAAAAAAAGTGGGTAAACATGAAAAAACATGTCAACCCACCTGATTGATTAGATAAACTAATTATTTAGATGTATTTGGGTCATTAAAACCATCGTAATTAGGGCCAACTACGACAGCCATAATTCCGAATAGGGCCATAAACGCGATACCTATGATTGGTGCAGTAGGAGCTGGTGTACTTAGTAGTCCAGCGAAGGTTAAAGGAAGCATGTTCTTTAGTAAGACCCAATATAAATACCAGTCATCAGGGAATATGACCATTGATATTTTAATTTGTAACATTTAGGTATAGCTTAAGTAAGCTATGACTGGGTTTAGAAAGAGAATCATGAAGATATCTCGGTGAATCTCAAATTCATGAAAGTTGAGCAATCTGCTGTTTGTCGAACAGATTGGTTGGTTCAAAAAATATGGGTTAAAAGTGAATAAATATATTTTTATGGTTTAATACCTTCAAGAATATTATAAAAAAAGAAGAAAAATTTGTTAATATAATATATTAAAAGATAAATTTAAAGTATCGAAGTGATTTCTAACTTACGTCCAATTACACCCGTCAAAGAATTTGAAGAAGCATGTATAAAAGCCAGTTTAAATAACAAAGAACAGAAGATTATTGATCACATTAGATATGTTGGCGTATTTACACAGCCGTCACTTACAAAAGAACTGCAATTAGAATCGAAGCCACCAATATTATCTGTGCTATGCGAAATTTGCAGAAAGATAGGTAAACATATGCCCAATCACTTTAATAAAGTCAGAAAATGGTCCAAGGAAATAAATGAGCATAAAGTCAAATGGGATGGTGATTTAGTCTGTTCGTTGGCTTGGGATAAAGACGGAGAACGATTATCTCCAGAGAATGGGACATGTTTATACCATACATTTGCAGTACACAAAGAATTATTCCAAGGACTAGATTAAATAACCAATTTAGAAGAATGTTATCCCTGACTAAGGTACTCAAACAACACATTATTAAAACCTAACTCTTCGGCTGAATATTCAAGCATCAAATTGTCAGACTCTATCTGGGAGCGGAAGGATCTAATTTCATCGGATTCATCTTCTGATGGAGGAATTCCGTCGACAACATCAAAGATAATGTTTTGTCGAACAATTTCTGCAAGAACTTCATTTGCCATAATGACGAAACTTAGTACTTATAAATACATAGCCAATATTTGTAATCTATAAAAGCAAATAAAACATTCCTTTACGAAAGCTCAACTAGAGGGCATGACATCTTCGTGATTAGCAAAAACCTATTTTCTCATTAAATCACCTATTACTTTCGCCCCGCAATGCATAATAACTTTACAAAAATTCACTTATGCTTTAAATTCCTTTACAAATAAGTTTTTGAATTGTGCTTCTACAAGGAGAAGATGTCGAGTCAACTGTAAGCAAGAAGACTGTCATAGCAGTCACAATGGCTACAAGCAGACAAGGTATAGGAGTAGTTAAAGAACTAAGCAAAACAAATAAATATCAAATACGTGCAATCACAAGAAATTTAAACAGCTCAAAAGCTTTTGGGCTTGAAAAACTAAAGAATGTTGAACTAGTTAAAGGAGATTTAATGGATCCTGAAAGCCTCAAAAGAGCTTTTGATGGTGTAGAAGTGATTTTTGGTAATACAACTCCTACAAAAGGTTGGAAATTATTTAGAGGAAGTATTGTTAGGTCGTATGAATTGGAACAAGGTTTTAACCTGATAAATCAAGTTAAAATTGCATACGAAAAAGGGAAGTTAAATCATTTTATATTTAGCTCAATAAGCAAAGGAAAAGATCCACTAAAAAATGACCTGGCTCCAGGACATTTTACGAGTAAATGGGATATAGAGGAATATATCGAAAGATTAGAACTTAAAAGAATTACTACAATATTAAGGCCAGTGAGTTACTTTGAAAACTTCGAAAATAAATTACCCGGCTACAGTATTTCGAAGAATATATTCCCTGGAATAGTTGGGAAAAATTTTAAGTGGCAAACCATAGCGGTAGAGGATATAGGTAAATGGGTAAGGGGCGTTTTATCAAAACCAGAGAAATATAAGAATCAATCTATAAATATTGCCGGTGAAGAGCTGACAGGGTTAGAAATGGCGATGACTCTCCAAAGAATAGTTTCTTCAGAAGGGATTCAAACCAATTATTTAATGATACCGAGAGCAGCAATTAAGCTCTTGGAATACGACATAGGAGTAATGGCAGATTGGATTGAAAGATCAGGATATGGTGCCGATATGGTTAAACTGAAAATGATTCAGAAAGAATTAGATATTGTTCCTACATCTCTTAGAGACTGGTTAAAAGCGAAACTTGAAAATGAGAATAAGACTCGAAATTCATCGGCAAGGCAATGGAAAGGTTCACAATGGAAACTGCAATGGGATAAGCAATAGAGTTTATAAATTCTGTATCTATAAACTTATAAACCATTAACATCAATTGATTTTGCTATAGATCTGAGGAGTTCAACTATTTCACTGTCATCGCAGCAGGTATCTTCCTTAAGCTCTATACATAGATCTCTAATAGAAACATTAGTAGACCACCAAATTCCTGAGGTTTCCGTATCATCAAAACTAAACTTAGACATTAGATCAAATCTAATTAAAGACTATGAAAATTTTTGAGGATCAGTAGATGAACTATCTAAAGCTTTCAATTCATCAGGCAAATCTATATCTAAACTTTCTAATAAGTTCTTTAAAACGATTTTATTATTTATTTTATTTTTGCCAGATCTAAAATTGAAATAAATGTAAATCAGAGAAAAAATGCCAAAAAATATAAAAAAGGAATATAAATAAGTACTGTTGCTCATTAAAAAATTTAATACCTTTTTTATATTCATACCAAATCGGATAAAAATCAATAAAAGTTAAAAAAATAATAAGAAAATGGTAGAATAAACACAATCAGAGAAAAAAAAAAGAATATGATAAGTATTTATGACTAGACCAATAGGCATCGATATGCTGCATGCTAACTGAGAGAACCTATAGAATTAGACAAACACGCAAAAAAAATAAAAGATAGTAGAATTTATTAAAATTTAAGAAAATAATTCACTATTTGTATATATAGAAAAAACCATCAAATAACATAATAATATATTTTATAATTATTATAAGATTTATGATTACAAACATAAGTTATATATTTTTAATCTCAGTACTATTAATTTTTGGTGGCTGGGCGTTTAAAGCTTTGATCTCAGTAGCTCAAGGAAAACCTGTAGAAATAAATTTCAAAAACCCTCTTAATTTAAAGGCAAGATGGCCGAAAGAAACTAAAGAGAAAAAATAATTATCTAAGAACTAAAACATATAGTTTCCATAGCGTTATAAAGCCTTTTGTTCAATTATTATAAATAGACTATTTAATTTAGTTGAATCCAAATTTAAATGCTTGAATCCTTAGATCCATTCCAGCAACTATTATTAGGTGTAACTAGTATAGGGTTACTAATGATAGTTTTAGTAATTTTCCTTACTGCAAGTCCTAACTTTGAAAATACAGATAGATTAAAAAAGATCCTTGACTTGTTTGAAAAAAAGAAATAAATCCCTAATTAAAGGAGAAAGGATACAATACAAATTAAGTTATTGAAGATTAAACTTGATTAATTTGCTAATATTTTCAAAGGATAACTTAGTCAGATCAATCTCTAAATCATAAGTAATGTTGAAAATAAACAAACATTTCTAGAGATGCTAAAGGAATTATTCGACAATAACAAATACCTCATTTGTGCAGGCTTGAGTACTTTATCTCTCGTATTCACTTCATTCTCAATTATTTCCGTATCGAAATCCGTTAAGGAGATATCAACAGAGTTAGAACCGATTTCAGCATGGGCTGACTCGCAAAATGAATGCATCACGAAAACATTTCGCATCGACGGCAAGAATACACAGGGAATGCCCTCTAAGGTTTGGAGCTGTAATGGAGGAGGACAGTAACTTTTACTTTATTTAGTATGTACTAGGACTCCCCCCACCTCTTTCCAATTTCATATCCCCATTGCTTTGCAAGTTGGACTACATCTTCATGTGATTTACAATTAATAAATAATTTATACTTTTCAGGCGAATTATTAATTAATTCAACCAATTGATTTAATTGATCAATTTTAAATAGGAACTTTTCAAAATCTTGTTTAGACATTTTAAATTAAAATATTAAAATATAGAATCGATTTATATTAGAAATTTAAATTAGTGAAGAACCAGATAAAGATCATTTAATAGTTATTTAGAAATGATTATATTTATTATTGTGAGTGGTTGGGTTGTTTCCAAACATATCTATCAATCGCATAATCTTTCTTTACTGCAACACAATTTGTAGCTATGTGCCATAGAGACTTGTGGATTGGAGTGGGATTGTATAGATATACTTTAGGGAATTTATTTTTTAATATTCTCGTAGCAAGTCTTGCATGATAGTGAGGTACTGTCGGTTCTATATGATGAATAGCGTGAGTAGAACCAATTGAGTGATGAAGAAAATCTAATATTTTTCCATAAGGTCTATCGATAGATAAGAATGCCCCTCTCATATAGGAAAATTGGGTAGCACCAAGATGAGGGACATCAGTATCTGTATGATGAAGCCATGTATATATAACTAGCCAAATGTTAACAACAATTAGAGGACCTAAATAGAGACTAATCATAGAATTTACCCCAAAGAGAAAAGACCAAAAGGTTAATAAAAACAACATAAAAGCAATTCCCCAGTCTGATATCCATACCTTTTTTGCCCATACGGATGGCCATAGTTTTTTCGAGAAGGGGGCTGCAGGCCAGAAATGATTACTGGTCCCATAACGAGGTCCACCTGTTTTACCAAGAAGTAAATAAGCAGGCCATCCAACAATCAAGTGAAGGAATAGTTGATTAAAGCCATACAAAATCTTCCCAAAGAATATAGAAGACTCCATTTCCTTTTCACCGCCTTTTTTTTCAGAATGACCATCACCAGAGATCACAACTGGAACATGGGTTTCTCCATCCGTAATGTGATTGGTAAAAGCATGATGTACAGCATGCGACCTTTGCCAAGAAAAGTATGGAACAAGTAAAAAAGAATGAAGACAATACCCGACAAGGGTTTCTAATTTACGATTATCTGAAAATGCTCCATGTCCACATTCATGAGCTAAAACCCAAAGTCCCATAGAAGTTGTACCAGAGAGTAATGCATATAAAATCCAAATTGGAATCATGCCTTTGGTAAGAGGAATAGAGAGACCTAGCAAAACAACAAAAATCTGAATTATTACTGTCCTGGAGAGATAAAAAAGGGATCTTTTCGTTTGGCGAGTAAAACAGTGCTTAGGGATCGCTTCTCTAACTTCTTTTCTAGAGGGGATATCATCCATTGAAATGTTTAAAGCTTTCCCATTTAAACCTGAAGGAAGAAAAGTCCTATTGTTATTTACGTTATTGACTCTATCGAAATTAGTAAGCAGACTTTTTTCCAATTTTCATAACACGATTAAGGTTCACATACGACGTTACTATTCAAGAGTGCTATGAGGCTATAGGAATTTCTAACTTTCACAAAAATAGCTCCTGAATTAACTATAAAATCTAATTAAAGTCAAAATATTAAATAAAGTTTTTAATGGAAATTCGCTTTAAAAGTGATAAAGTATACTTATATGTTTACAATTTATTTATTCCTGCTTTCTGGATATTCAACCGATCCGTCAGCCTTCCTAACGGGTTTAGAATATAAAACTCTTAATAAACCTTTTGTATCCATGTTTGGACTTGTTATTAAAAAGCTAATAAGAAAGAAACCACCAAATATAAGTAATATAAGTACAAGTGGCAAACTTAGTCCCATCTCTGAATATGATAATAAGAATAAATACATTCCTAGTACTATAAAATAAATATAAACTTTTTAATTTTAATAGCTTTCATAAAGATAGAAGCAAATGTAAATGATTACAAAATAATCTATAATTGAATTTTCTCAAAAGGTTTCTCAACAATACCATTATTATCCAGAAATACATTATAAGTGTTTTTATTGTTTTTGAAACTTACATTTTTAAATGGTTTACCGTCAATAAAGTGAATGGCAGAACCGCCTTCAATAGAAATGCAATTAGTTACTTTTTTTTCAAGTAGTATTTTTTTTACGTAAGGAATACGTGAAGGTTCCTCATCATAATGAGGACAACAAGTCCCACTAATAAAATTTAAACAAGGTAATATCCTTAATTCGTTATCCCATGAGTCAGTAATACCACTTGTAAACCAACAAATTGCACCTGCACTAACACCGCTCATGATTACACCTTTATTGTAAGCATTTTTAAGTAATTGACTCATCCCCCAATCATTCCAAATCGAAAGCATGCTCTTTGTATTTCCACCACCAACAAATACAATATCTTGTTCCATAATATGATTCTCTAAATCGATAGTTCTTTTAAAAAATTCAATATGACTAGGAATGCACTTCAGGCGAGTAAAAATAGAATAAAAACGTACTATATAGCTATCATTATCGCCAGTTGCTGTTGGTAAGAAGCAAATTTTTGGGTTAGTCTTACCTGAAATATTAAGCAAATATTCTTCTATTAACTGAGATGAATTCTTTCTACCAAAGCCACCACCGCCTATTGCGATAATATGTTTTTTCAAGGGTTAAATATATTCTTTTCATATAGTACAACGAATAAATACATAAAAGAAAAAATCTATCTAAATTCTTGAAGAGATAGATTTTAGTTAATTAAAATAAAAACTTACCATGGAATAACTGTGCGATCCCATGCTAAAAAATTACCGGAATCAGATGTTTTTTGTGAAGAGATAATATTAATTAAGTATTCTGTTGATTCAGCGGGAGTAAAGAGTTTATTTTTAGGAACACTAGATTGAAAAGGTTTTGATAATTTCGTGTCACAAGTCCCTGGATGCAAGATAGATACAATTGATAAAGGGAATTTTCGACGCCATTCAATACTGAGAGTTTTTAAAAATTGGTTCTGAGCAGCTTTAGAAGCCCTATATGAATACCAACCACCAAGCCTATTATCACCAATACTACCTACCCTGGCACTTAAACTTGCATAGGAGAATGGAACTTCTGGTCTGATAAATTTTTCTATACTTTTAGCTATCAAAATGGGGGCAAAAGCATTAATAGAAAAATTCTTGATAATATTAGACCGATTTATATGTGAAAGTCTCTTTTCAGGTTTTAAATGACTTGAGTGAAGAAAACCACTTGTATTTATGACTAGACGAAGTGGCTTCTTAAATAGTGAAATTTGGTTTTCAAAAGAAATAAATGAATGATCATTCTCTAAGTCTAAATATATCGCATTTTGACTTTTTAGATTTCTCCCACAGACAAAAACATCCAACTTTGGTGATACAGTTGTCAAATAATCTGACATACATTTACCAATATCACCAGCACCAATAATTAGAGCTATTCCATCCCAATCTCGAATTGTCATGATATTAAGAGACTAAACTCAATACTAGAGAAATCATTTCATAAGCGAGAGGTCCAATCACTACATTTATCTAAACTAATTATCTAATATAATAATTGAAAGTATATAATAAAAAAAATATACTTATATCATGGAAAATGACTGGTTGTATGAATTTCAAACATATATTAAGAGATTTGCACTTCTAATAATTCTGATTTTGATTATATTATTAATAATATTAGTCATATTTTGATATCGTAAAAAAAGCAAATCATTAGAGTAATCCACCATATAAAAAATCGACAGTTATATTGGAAGAAAAAAGCATGACTATAAAAGCAACTTACTACGGAGCAAATGGTTGGCTTATTGAATTGGATAAAACAAGAATTTTGATTGACCCTTGGTTAAATGGCGATTTGACTTTCCCTCCTGGAGATTGGCTAATAAAGGGGGAGTTAGGTAAAGAAATTGAGATCCCCAGAGGGATTAATTTTTTATTACTAACTCAAGGCCAACCTGATCATGCCCATCCTCCAACACTAGAGAAAATAAATAAAAGTATTCCAGTAATAGCTTCACAAGCAGCTAGCAATGTTGTTGGTAAACTTGGTTTTACCAAAATAAACATACTGAAACCTGGTGAAACCTATAAAAAGAACAATATAAATATTCAAGCTTCATCAGGTGCGTCAGTACCAAATGTTGAAAATGGATACATTATTGAATCAGATATAGATTCAATTTATATCGAGCCACATGGTTTTCTTGATAAGACAATTAAACATAGAAATATAGATTTAGTAATAACCCCAGTAATAGATTTTTCATTACCACTCGCAGGAAAATTTATTAAAGGAAAAACTGTACTACCTCAATTAATAAAGCTATTTAATCCAACAACAATTTTAGCAAGTACAACAGGGGGAGATATTACTTTTACAGGATTAATAAATAATTTAATCAAAGTTGATGGTTCAGTTGAAGATATGAGCTTATTGAAAGATAGTAGTACTAATTTTATTAATCCTGAACCATTAAAAGAATATAAATTCGAAAAAATCTAAATAATGATAAGTCGTCTATATATATTATTTCTTTTCTTGATTAATATAAAAGTGAGATACTTCGTTTAGCATTTTAATGACGACTTCGTTACCACACTTAGTTCTTTCTTGAAGTCTCATACATGCTTCTTTGATATTAACAAAAGCATCTTCCCTCATCTCAGATAGTTGTTCTTCTGAATATTCTGCTTTACCCATTTTACTTAAACAATTTCATTTAATATTAGTATACCAATACGTTAAAAGACCAAAATCAAACTAAGTATTAATTAAATCTGATAATGACTTGAATTGCTTACGATATTTTACAAGTGTTTTTAAATCTGGAAAACCTCCTGATGATAGTTTATTTAAGAATGATTTCTCAAATCCTAGTATTGACTGAGAAGATCCTTTCTCATCATCACTGCTAAATAATGGTTTTGTCTTCTCATATAGCTTCTGATAAACATCTAAATCAGATTCGTTATCAAAAACAGACCCGTCTTCTGCTGTAAAAGATTTTTTATTAATACTTTTAAACAAATATAATCCAAGAAATACTATTGCAACCAAGATAAAAATAGCTATAGCTATTAATGTAATATCCATAAATTTTTTTAAGAGTTACAATCTATCTTAGTTGAAAAGGAAAGAAAATGGGAAAATATCATTATTAAATTGAGCAGGATCACATAGAGTCTACTCTTAGTTATGTGTGATCAATTTATAACTGACACATTATATAGATATCTATATAATAATATTGAACGAATATTTAACTAAAGTGAATTTTAATTCTATAATTTTTATTATATTTATATTAACTATGTCAATATTTATTTATTTAATCAACAGGCGAAAGAGAAACTACTATCTTAATGCCGGTAAAAAGTGGGATAGAATAGTTAATGAGCTAAGAAGAAGAAAATAGACTTTTTAATTATATTCTCCTGGTACATCATTCTTTTGTACAGTAACTCTTCCAACTTTTTTACCTGAAAATCGAAGCAATTCATCGCCTGAGAATTCAAACCCCAACCGTAAGGCAATCAAGGCAACGTCATCTGCCGTTGAGGAAGAAAGAACTTCATCTTTTAAAGTGTCATCTTTCTGCATTTCATTTAAAAATCTTCTTAAGTGATCTAGTGACATTTAAGAAAAGCAAATACATTAATTTGAAAAATTACTTTAGATTATGAAAGACCTATTTAATTAAATATTAATGAAATAACAACAAAATATAAATATTTAACTCGGTAATTAATCAATAAATGAAAATAAAATGTATAGTTAATAAGTTCCTGTACCTACAATGAAGGCAATCTTAATTATATCTATTATAATTCTTAGTTACTCAGGAATAGCTTATTCATACCCTGAAAGCCAAATGAATGACTGCGTTTCAAGTGCTTTAAGCAATCCTGCAACTAAGTCTATATCGAAAATCTCAATAACAAACTATTGCGATTGTGCTCTCAAAGCAATTATTGATGAAAATAAAGATATTAGAGAATCAGGTTACGAGTGCGCTCAAAAAAACTTTAATTAATCCTTTTAAATTTAAACAATTCTAGTTACAAACTTAAAGATAAAAAAAATCTAATAAAGATTAAAATCAGACTTACCAGATTCGTTCGGCAATGCCATAACCCAATCATCAATAGAAGTTCCTAACCATTCCTTATATTCTTGAAATATACATCTTCTTATATTGGCATCTGATGCAGATTCCATTCGAAGCACTGCATAAGAGACAACTTTGTGAAGGGTCAACTTCAAATCACTATCATCACTCATTTTTCGATTTCGATACTAGTACCTGTACACATAGCAATAAAATAAAAAAATATACACATAGATCTTTATAAGATCATTAATTACAATGACTTTTAATGTGGCTAAATTGAGAGTAAAGGAACTTGCTGAAGCCCTAAGCGTTGATTCTCCTGAAATAATTGCAACATGCACGCTCTTAAAAATACCAGCTTCATCTCCTCTATCATCATTAACAATAGATCAGAGCAAAGAAATAATTGACTATATTCAAAAGACAATTCCTAAGCAAAATATTAATGAGAAATAATTATGACAACTAAAATGAATTATAATAAAATTATATAATTAAATTTTCATGAATAACAAAACAAAAATATGATCACGCGAAGTATGAAAAAATACTAAAAGGAAAGAAAACTAAAAATAAATCTAAAGATCATTAGCTTCTCTGAACAAAGCATCTTGATAATCTGATTCTTTCTTTAAATTTTCCATTTTAATTGGGTCAAAATGATCTATGAGTGACTTACCAAACTCAAAAATTTCTAAATCAGATAAACCCTGATCGCGTAAACCTGCAAGAATTGAAGATATGTCTTGGAACGCATCCTTACATAATTCTCTTTTATCTTCAGCTGTAAGAGATTGCATATCAGATAATTACTAGCACGTTTAATTCAATCATACTATAAGTAATGATTGATAATTGATGATTATAAAATAGCCTAGATTTATACCTATAGAAATAAAAATGAAAAAATATTTAATTAATTTTCAGTATACTATAAAAATAAAGACTAAAGAATTAAATTGAATCTGATAAAAACAAATAAATTTAGAGGTTATTTAAAAGTTTGGGCAGCGCCAATATCATTACTCATATTCTTATTTTTATTCGGTGCTTTAGGCTATCGACTTACAGAAGGATGGGATTGGGGAGATTGTTTATGGATGGTACTGATAACAATTACAACAATAGGTTTTGGTGAAGTTGAAGTTTTGACTTCAGCAGGGCGGATCATAACTTTTTTAATCATCGGAGGTGGATTATTTGTAGTTCAATTAACTCTTCAAAGATTTATACAATTGTCTGAACTAGGATATTTCATAAAATTAGAGGAACTCCGATTAAGGAGACTAATTAGAAGAATGAAAAATCATGTTATTATATGTGGGTATGGGCGCACAGGTAAAGAAATTGCTGACCAATTAAAGTCTGAAAAAATATCTACTTTAATAATAGAAAACGACTCTACAAGAAAAACAGAAGCTGAGGAAAAAGGATTCAACGTCCTATTAGCAGATGCAACTATGGACGATACATTATTACTAGCAGGAGTAAAAACATGTCGGAGCTTAGTGGTTACCCTTCCAAATGATGCAGCAAATTTATATGTTGTTCTAAGTGCAAAAGCACTAAATGATACTTGCAGATTGATCGCTAGGGCCGCGAACGAGGAAGCTGCTAGTAAATTAAAACTAGCAGGAGCTGATGCAGTAGTTAGTCCATATGTTGCCGCAGGGAGAACCATGGCTGCCTCTGCCTTAAGACCTATAGCTGTAGACTTTATTGATTTACTTGCAGGTTCAGATTGCGAAATAGAAGAATTCAAGTTAACCGATAATATTGATAAAATTGAGATCTTCAGAAGTCAACATGAAACTTTTTTTGACTTTTCAAAACGAGGTGAAGCATTACTTTTAGCCACTAAAGTCTCAGGTCAATTAATGGGTAATCCTAAAAATAAGGTATCAATCTCTCCAGGTATGATTTTGATATTCCTTGGAAGTCAAGAGCAATTAAACAGGATTAGAGTTCGTCTTATGGAAGTTTTAGTAAAAACAACATAAGTTAACCTTTGAAATCAGTCTTGCTAGGGTTAACACTACAAAAAAAACGTAACACCTAAATAAAAAAAAGATTAGAACAAAATGAATTGATTTACGTTGATGCCATTACAAACAAAAAATGAATTAGATGCAGAAACAGGAACAAACATTGAGCCATCGAAAATCAATGGGAAAATATTTTCTAAAGACTACGTAGATTTCTTGAGCGAAGCTGGCTGGAGATTAGAAAAAAAACTTCCATCAAATAGCTATAAATATTCGGACTTGCTAGAAGATACCGATTGGAAATCAAATGATATATATTGTAGATCCTCGAAACATTACAGAAGAGATCTTGATGCATTGAGTTGATACTTTTCCTAGCAGTTAAAGCTAAAATTTATTTATACATCTAATTATGTGATGTATAAATAAATTTCATGAAAAGCGATGGATTCTGAAAATCAATCATGGAAAGCCTGGTTTTTTGTTTTTTGCCTCAACGTAGTTGCTATTGGAGGAGCTTTCTACCTTAAATCAATTGGAATAGACCTTTATGCCTTCAGGGGTACTTCCTGATTTTTAGCAAAGTTGCTCATAGCAAAAAAATTTAAATTTAAATTTAATAGGAATTGAAATAAAATGGAAAAAAAGAACGAAACCAATTGGAAAAAAACCATAGATAATATATTAATTTATAATCTTTATATTTTAATAATAGGTTCCTTATATCTAGCTTTTAGTTTTGTATTAAGTATTAATGGCAACTCTTATTTTTATAATTTATTTCAAAAGCTCTGGTATCCAGTATTTATTCCATCTTTAAGTTTATTCTTTACAGCAATATTGATTGAAGCTGTAATAAATTCTCTATATGATCGTGAGAAAAAATAAACTCATGTAAGGTTATGCTTTCAACATTTATGAGCAATCAATTGTTTAAAAAAATAATTGCCATAAAATGAATAAGATTTACTCTCAAAATGAGATTTAAAGTTTCTATGATTAACGATCAAGCTAATCGCCATGAAGAGACTGTTATTGCCAATAATGAAGAGGAAGCAAAAAGGAATATGCTGGATTTTTACCCATTCAACTGTATTAGAAGCTATATGTGTCTATAAATAATTACTAATGCAAAAAAACGAAATGAAAGAACTTACCTATAAGGATCTGAGCAACAACGAATTAGACACCCTTAAAGATATGTATATATCAAGTCGAGTTAATTCTATGAGCGAAAGTGATCTAAGGAAATTTGTTAAGGAAATAATTATCGATCAAATCAAAGGAACAGTAGGTAATGCTGAAGAGAAGGAAGCATGGGAAGAAATAAAAGATCATTTCTCAGAAGACTTAAGTAAAAAGATTCTTGAAGTGAAAGAAAAATGCAATAAAAACCCTAAAGCAGAACAAAAAAGTCAAGAAGAAATTGAATTTGATAGAAGACTTGGTCTTCTAAAGCAACAACAAGAAGAGGAGTCAAGCAAAGACATGTGGTAAATATAAACATCATATAATGATGTTTAAGCTTGATATATATAACTGATATTGAATATCTATCAATAGAAAAAGAAAGCAGCTAGACGAAATAAGAAAGAAAACAAAATAAAGATAATTAATCTTGTGGATCTATATTTTAATTCATTGCAAAAACTTAAATATTTACCTGAATAAACGAATAAAGAAATAAAGGCGAGTCCAAATGAAATTCTCTCAATAAAGAAAAGTGACTTAGATATAGCCATATTGAAGTCATTAATATATAAAGATATAACTACTAATGTAAGAAAAAATAAAAATAATAATAATAATATTGATTTTATACATATACCAAAAGTTAAACTTAAAGGATAATTAAGTATGAAAATTCTTTGTTTTATTTCTTTAATATGAGATTTTTCTAATCTAAAATACTCCGTTTGAGGAATTCTGAACTTTTTGTAGCGATTATGTAACTCTCTTTCTAATAAAACATAATCAGCAGTATAAAATTTAGCCACAACTGAATGTGGCTTCAGTTGTCTCATCCTATTCTTAAAGTTTTTTGTTATGCCAATCTTATATAAATCTCTATTCCTTATTAAGTAAAGCCAACCGCTCATATAAATTTAACCTATTACTTAGTCAATATTAATAAGGGAATTATGCCGCATCATTTTTTCTCATTGAGTTAAATTTTTCTCTCATCGTAGGATTATTTCTGGTCAATCTTTTAACCGAAACCTCTTGAGCTTTATCATTGGCTAATCTAAGGTTTCTATCAGCACCAAGTAATGCATCTTTGGTCTTTTGCAAGTGATTAATAGATTTGTCAATCTCCATAATTGCTGTTTCAAAACGTTTTGAAGCTAGAGCATAATTTTTACCAAAAGAATCCTTAAATAGTTCAAGACTATTTTCAAAATTTGTGATATCAATATTCTGCTCTTTAATAGCTGCAAGTTCGGATTTATACTCAAGCGCCTTAAGTGAAGCATTTCTCAATAAAGTAATTATTGGTAAAAAGCATTGCGGACGAACAACATACATTTTTGGATACCGATATGAAAAGTCAACAATGCCAGCATTAAATAAGTCATTTTCAGATTCTAATAAAGAAACTAATACAGCATATTCGCAATTCTTTTCTATACGATCTTTGTTTAACTCTTTAAGAAAATCCTCATTCTTCTTCTTGCTGGAAGTGCTATCACATTCATTTTTCATCTCAAACATAATAGATACTATTTCGTTCCCATCACTGTCACAGTCACGGAAAATATAATCACCTTTACTACCAAAACTAGCATCATTATCTTTTTCAAAATAGGCATTAGGAAAGCCGGTAGCCCTTAGTCGATTAAATTCATTTTCGCAATGTTGCTCAAGTGACTCGCCAACCATTTTGGTGGACAATTTTATTTTCATATCACGAAGTCTCTCAATTAAATCATCTCGATCTTTTAACTGAATCTCATATCTCATTTTTATAGATTTTTCTGATAATTCCTTTTGTAGCAGAACTTTATCTAAGTTATTTTTGAGTTTTTCATAGCCTTCTTTTAATTCAGTAATTGCGTCAGATACTGCAAGTTTTTTATCAAATTCACTCTTTTCTCTTGTTTTCTCCAATAAATACTCAAGTGAGTCTCTCTCTTTTTCGAAGGTATGCTTAATCTTGTTAATAGTCATAGTTTTTTCAGCCTGGGTAGAAATCAATTGAGACTGAAGGCCTTGCATTTTTTTTTCATTTACAAATGCTGCCTCTTGCATTTGTAATCGCAGATTTTGAATAGCAAGATCAACGGATTTCTGTTTATCCCTTTCAAGAATTTCAAGTCTTTTCTTCATTTCATCTTCAAACTCCTGATCTCTTACCTGCTTAACAATATTTGAGTAACTATCTTCATCAACGCTGATCTTACTACCACATTCAGGACATTTGATTTCATTCATATCTGAGCAAAAGTGACATACAAACTATTTTCTATTTTTATCTTGTTTCGCTTCGACAAGCAAGAATTATGTTAAACCCAAAAACCAGTTATCAAAAAGGATGATGTTAAGCCTGGATAGAAAGAGAAAGAAGAAATCGTATTAGATTATTCTTTTGAACTTGGGTAGATTCCAGATAGATCTCCTTTATTTGCCTTAATAGCCGATGATTTCCATTCGTACCATTTTTTATTCCTTGAATAATCTTCCTCCTCCCAAATCTGATTTTGAAATATCAAGATTCCACAAAGTATAAAAAAAATAAGCGCACCCAAGAAGATATGCCAATCAAACATTATTGATGCAGTTGAATAACGAACATAGGCAACGATTTTCAACATAATGTCCCTTATGAACGAATCCATCTCAATATTTACTTGATAAATACTAAAGTACTTTGAGCACAAATGAGGCTTTTTACCAACACTTCATTAAAAGGTTAAAGGTGAATGAGTATTTATATAGTTATCAACTATTAGCAAAATCTTATTGTATTCGAGCAATAATTTTTACTACACAATATATATTTTTATTTAAAAAGAAAATATGATTGAGGTGTATTGAATACAACAAAATGTCATTACTGAACTTTGCACTTGCTCATTCAGAGCTAGGCATAAGCCATTTTACAACAGATTTAATTCTTGTTCTTTCATTCGCAATAGTAACAGCACTTCCTATGTCTTTATTACGACCTCAGATACAAGAAGATAATGTAAAGAGCAACGTTTTCAAAAGCTGAAGCTAAGTATCATACGGTTAATAAATATGAATAAGTTATCAACTAAAAGCATAATTTAAAATAAATCAATATATTAATTAAATATTAATATACACATTTAATGTATTTTTATATTTGCCTCTAATAGCATCAAAATCAGTAGCACATTAAATTTGAGACAAACTCCAAAATATCATATTTAAAAATATACTTACTGCTTATTTTGTTGGGGTTCATTTAAAGATTTTCATTTTTTTACACGTTTTCAGACAAAGTGTATGTAAAATACTTAAACCATCAAGTAAACATGTCAGATAAAAGTTTATTCATATACGATGGTGAATGCCCATTTTGCAATCACTTTGCACAATTAATTGAATTAAAAAGCAGTCTACCTCAATTCGAAATATTAGATGGAAGAAAAAATCTAGCCCTATTAACTAAACTCTATAACCAAGGTTATGATTTGAATAAAGGTGCAATTCTGATCACTGATGAAAAAATCATGCATGGGGCGGATGCAATTAATTGGATTTGCTCTGAGATAAAGGAGCCAAGCGACTCACTTTTAGAATTACTCAGGATTATCTTCACCTCTAACAAGATGACTAATTTTTTATTTCCATTCCTTTTATGGGGAAGAAGATTATCACTGACATTAAAAGGAAAGGTATGGCATCCAGTTAGCGAAAATAGTCAATTTTTCTGAATGTGTCATACAAACTGAATTCATAATTCTAAGTTGAATAAATATTTAAATTTTTAATAGTTTGAGATTAATAACCAATAGGACAAATTAGACGTAGAATTTTAGTTATTAAATTAAAGCTATCAGAAGATTGTTCAAGAAGTAGAAATTAATTAATGCTATACCCAAGACTTCTCTCAAAACTTTGGTTGAATTTTGTCAAACAATGTCCATTTTATATTCTATTTGTAACATCAGTTGATGAGAGGGTAGATCCAATACATAGGACGAGAGTAGATATGTAAAATAAGATTTTACATATCTACTCTAAATATGCTTATAGAAATCATTGGTAATAGCACTTCATTACTAGTAATTCTTTTGATTGCTTTATCAATATATTTCGGGATCCAAGCTAAAACAAAAAATCTAAGATGATAATTATTTTTTGAATAATTACGAAGGAAGCTAATCAACAAGTAAGCTTACCCTAAAGAAATAATTAAATACAACTTATTCAATTATATGCTTTTTAACTTGCTCGAGACTAGGAACCCTCTCATGCTCAATAAATGTGATAGGTATCCAACTCCAATCAACAAGCAGAGTAAGCATTACAGAGACAAAAATAAACAATGGATAAACTAGCTCAATAAAAAAATGCCGAACCATATAAACCATTAAATCGGATGTAGTAGTAACAATCTCTTCATAAAGCGGATCAAACAAGAATCTAAGATACGTACAAGGTCATAAGCATAACGAAATTAGATATCAAAATGTGAATATAAATAATTAAAGAGAAGATAAAAAAGAGTGTATACCAGAAAAAACAAAAGGTGTATAAGCCTTAAAAACGAATACTGGACGGAGGGCTACTCTAAAGTCTAACCGATCGTAAAAATTAAAGACTCAAGATTTTATCCGGTCAACAATCTACAACGACAAAAATGGAACATGCTTAAAGTAAACATGATAAAGAATCATTAAAATAGAATAAAACGATAATTGAAAAGGGTATATGTAATTGGTATTAGAGGGAAAAACACAAAATTTGAGAAAAATCCAAAACCACATAGATATAAAAAGGAAGAATCCTTTAAATAAATAACTGAAAACGCTGTGAAAAAGAAAAGTAAGATCTCTCTCAGTAAATAAAATATAGATGAAGAATCAGATAAATTTAACTAGGAAAATATAGCCAATAAAAAAGCCGAGAGGCACATATGCTTCTCGGCTAAATCTGAATTTATAAATTCAGTTTTTCTGGGATTAACCTTCTCCTTCTGGAACCAAACGGAATCCTTTACGTCCCATCTTAATCTCAAAATTATCACCAGGCTTGAGATCTAAAAGAGCTGTATAGGCCTTTCCTATCAATAGGTTTCCATTTCCTTGAACGGTAGCCACATAACTAAGCTTTCTTCCACCTTTACCAATTCCACCAGCACTTTCAGCTGCTAGGTTTACACCTTTAGCCTCTAGAAGTGCCTCGTAAAAAGCAGTGTAGTTAAGACGCTCTCCGCCTCCTTTCTTTGTGGAAACATATCCACAAGCTTTAACAAGATCAGATTTTGAGACATCTCCCAAGTCTTTGACCTTGGCTAATAAATCCTTACCAGTGAGCATGATAAATAAATGGTTGTACTTATAATACTAACTTATAATTAACAAACTTACAATATTTACATTAGTCCGAGACATTAAGGCTAAAAGTTATGGGAACAAAAGCCTCTAGATTAAACTCAGGAATCCAAGGTTATATGGAAAATTATTCAAGGTTGAAGGCATTGATTTATAGGAAAAATCCTTTTTGGCATGTTAAAAAATAAATGATTCGGATGATCATTTATCTATTAGAAAACCCTCAATCGCCAGCAATAGCAAGATAATTTTATAAAATAAGGAAAAATTTATTCGTGCTTGTAGACAGCTATGAGCAAATTGGTAGCTTCATTCAAACAAATCGGTCAGACTATAAAGCTTTACTTTTGAATATTTGTTAACGCATGAATGAGAACAAAATTACTTATTACAACAAAAAATGAATCTCTCCTAAAATCCTCTGATTTATATTGTATCTATATTCATCCTTTAGCATTAGCTGGATTATTTGGAACTCAAATAAATCTTTAGTATAAACAACAAATAATTAATTTAACCTTTCCTTGAGACTTATTCTTCTTCTTAAATCAGACTAAGTACTACAGAACATAATTTCTTAGAAATGGCGGTATATCAAATCTTCTAGAAATAAATGCCGATAATTTATTGGATATTCGCCTTAAATTTGGGTTCAAATACAGCACCATTGCATATCATCACAGATAAAACTTCTTTACTCTCATCATTCATTTTCTTGACAGCCTTAACTTTACTCAATGTATCAGATGTTTTTCTTAAGCATCGATTCCAGACTGAGGCTTGCTTGGAGATAGGGAATAATTGAATATTTAATGCAGTAAAACCTACAGCAATAAGTCCCAAATAAGTTTTTGAGTAGAAATCATTCATTTCTGAACTAAAATAAACATATCAACAAGAGTTGTTCAAAAAGATGAGGAGATGGCTCTACTAACCATTTACTAATAAAAAATATTATGTCAGGTTAAGGGATAAAAATTAAGATGTAAGCTTAAGCCTATTGAGAATTGCAGATTTTGCTGAAAACATATAATTAAGAGACTTCAAAATCAATCAGACCACTTTCCAATTGCAAATTCAAGAAAACGATCAACATCATCATTAGGACAGCCTGTCTTGCTTTTTAATTCCTTGCATGCATCAGTAATTTTTTTATAGCAATCGTTAACATCGACATTCGACTCTATTGCTCGAAAAAGTTGTTTATCTGTAAATGTCATATTAAGAAGATGAGCAATTCAATAAAGGATATTTTCATTGAGTTTTTTTTGCAATCTTACATAAGGATAACTCAATCGAAACTTGTGAAAAAAAAATCACATACTCGAATCGATGATCAGAATAGTTAATCAAACAATTACCTAGTTAAAGCCAAAGCCCAATTAGGAAAGGAAGGGCTCACACCTAAAATATTCTTGGTCAAAGAGGAATTGCACTTAGCGACGATTCCATTGGTAGGAAGATTTGAAAACAATTCATTCTTGATCCATTGAGAATGCCATCTTTTAACCTGATTAGGATCATCAGTTCTCAGAGTTATAGGAACCTCGAATCCCCAGTTTTGAAGTTGGGTTAAATCTGACAACTCATCACTGTTTGAGCAAAAAATTTGGAATGCTTTAAATAAAAGAGAAGTATTATTATCAATATTCGAGAATGAGTTCGATAGCAATTGCTCTATCAAAATATTTGAACTAGAAGAAGGTGAATATAAAATGCCCTCCAACTCAACTTCAACTTTCAAGGAGTCATCAATACTCAAAGGAATAGAATTTATATTCCTTATATTTTCAACAATCTCACAAGCTTCACGAGAATAAGCATCTACTAATTGGCCATATTTATATCTAAGTCCAATTGCGAAACCATCGATTTTGGGCTGTACAACAATGGTTGATCCCTCTGGTAACTTTGCACACCAGCTTGAAAAACAATCTTTATCAAGTCCAAGTAATCTCATATATATATAAATAGGAAAATATCGAGCCAAGTCGCTTCAATAACTTCTTTTCTTAATAAATCGGGAAATATAAAGCTGGTGAAGGTATATCAACATAAAAATAAAAAAAGGAAAAAGTAATAAGTATAAATTAACAATGTTCTGGATATGTTACTGAGAGGAGATAAACGTAAGTTACCAAAAATTAAATAACCGCTTGAAAATGAACATATCTGGCTAGGAAGGGAAAAGTTATGTATAGCTAGATATTTTTCAAATCCTGAAGCTCATACAATGTTTTATAGAAATTGAATAAATAATCAACAAAAACATTTTAATTAAACAAAAACAGTATTTATTCTCATGTCTACAAGATATTTATACCATAGTTTTAAAAAATACATCCTTTCTAATGACCATACCAGAGAAATATCCGGAGAATGTTCCATGGGATTTAAGAACTGTCGATCAAAGTAAATACAAATCAATTCAATGGATGCTTTCCAAGGCAGACATTGTTTATACATTCTCAAGGAGTCGTTTAGACGATAATTATGTATACATACAAAGGAACGATGGCAAAAGAAAGGCATATAAAGAATACGAGGCAAGATTTACTTACCAAAGATTATTTGACGAGGGATATTCATTGGCTGCCTTTTCCTGATTGAATAACTAATTATTGACGTTGAAGATCATAAGTGTAGTCTAAAAGATATACTCATTTTTAATACATGCCACGGGTAAAAAGAGAGAAGTATCCAGAAAAGGCTCCATGGGATTTAGGACCATTATCTGAGCATAAATCTCTAGAGAATTGGAGGCTAGTAAGAGGATCTGAAATTGTCATCTTTGCTAGGAAAGGTGAAGACAACCACTATTTCATCATGCAAAGAGATGATAAAGAGCCTATTGAAATCCTCGCATTTCAAGCAAGACTCACATATCAACAACTTTTAGATAAAGGCTTCAAACTAGAAGTCTCATAAAAATATCCTCAAAAAATATAAACTATTCTTGTAAAATCATGACAGAATTAGAAGAGCTAGAAGACATAGTTGGATGTCTTGAAAGCATAGAGCCATTTGGAATAGAACCAGACTTCAGTTCATTAGGTCTAGAGCCAGCAGAAGTATTAGGTTTTCAAACTGAAGAAGAATTGGAAAATGCTATAAAACTTCTAACAATGGACGTCAAGCAAAGTAGCCGTGTCCTGATTAATATTTAATATATTTATAAAATTCAAAATCAATCAGGTTAACATAGTTAGATAGTTAAGTTGACAAATAATTTAGTGATGTATTTCTTCAATAAGCTCGTTCTCAGATTCAAATACAGGTCCAGTCCAAATAGTCCAACAGAATATAATCGTGACAGGGCAAAGTAAAATAACAATAAAAGGGGAAAGATATTTTAAGAAATTTATATTATGCATCTCATTTATAAGTTACTAACATGATAACGTTTGGAAAATCTAATGTCATAAATCTAACAGTTTAATATTGTCAAAAATTTGCAAAAACTTTTATAAGGTTTGTAAATTAGAAGGAAGTTCCTTAAGAGGTAAATACTGTTATGAATTCTTAAGTGAAGTAAAAAACAAAAGATGCTTACTTAAAAAATTAAAGTAATATATTAGCTATACAAAAGCAAGTTGGAATTCACTGAATTGTTAAAGCTAAGAGTAGAAAGTTTTATGACTCTTTTTCCTCGAGTTTCTCAAAACATTGCTTGCACATAATCAACCCTTTCCTCCTCCAGAAAGTTTCAGCTGAATTTTTTTTGCATAATTGACAATGAAATAATTGTTTCTCCATTGCAAATCTTATCAATGATTATGCCCAGTCAGTATCTTCTAAAAGAGATGAATATTCTGAACTATCAAAGAAAGTATCCTCGTTAAGAAGATCGTCGACTTCAGCACGAAGCCAGTAACTTAAAGCCATTGTAATAAAAAAAGTTAGGTCAAACGAAACCTGGAATAATCCAGCCGGTAAATCCATAATTGACTACAGCCGCAAGAAGGCCCATCATCGCTAGACGGCCATTCATTATTTCAGCTGTTTTCCAGTAGTTAGTTTCCTTGTTCATCACACAAAACCTGGAATGATTTGACCTGTTGTTGCATAAGCACCAACCAGAGCGATGCATCCAAACAATGCTGCATAACCGTTAAGTCTTTCTGCAGTTACCTTTTCAGGATCAATGTTTCTGTTGTTGTTATTGATTTTAGTAGTCATTAAACAACACCCGGAATGATTTGACCGGTTGTTAGATATGCACCTATTAGTGCCCAGCATCCAACAAATGCTGCGTAGCCATTTAGTCTTTCAGCAATAACTTTGCCTTCTTCAACTCTTGGAGTTTCAGTGATTTGGTTTTTCATTAAACAACACCTGGGATAAGTTGACCAGTTGTCAGGTAGATACCTGTTAGTAGAACGAATGCCATCATGGCTGGTCTGCCGATGCTTCTTTCTAGGATTGTTTTGTTAGATGGTTGCATTGTTGTGAGTAGTAATTGGTTTAGAAAATTCCAGGAATGATTTGACCTGTTGTTGCGTATGCACCGAAGGCTGCAACGAAACCAAGCATTGCTGCCCAACCGTTAAATTTTTCTGCTTCTGGAGTCATGATGAATTCCGAGATGTGTATGTGAATAAATGTAAACCAATTATTAAACTACGTAAAGCCCTAAAAGTACGGCTTGCCTCATGAATATCAAATTCAGACGCAACGGATACAAAAAACATCGTTGATGCAGTCAATCTGACTACACAAATGAGAAATCAAGCCATTAAAAAAAAACCTTCCAGATGAATTAACTAATAAAAAAAGTGTGACACTAGTGTATATCAGCAGCAGATTTATTTTGTTATCTCAGATTTCAGCTATAAAAAAAGTCAATTTCTTTAGCTTGTAATCCATCCCAACCAGCATTGATTAATCGTGTATTCAAAGTGTCTTGGTCAAAATGTTTAGATCCCGTTTTAACAATACGGTTTCGCATTGATTTCTTAACTCCACTTCTTTTACGCGCATTTTCTTTATCCATGACATCCCTGTAGAGGGTTAGCATTTCAGATGGTATAGGACTTCCATCTAGATCTAATCCAGCTTGGATAGCGTTATCAATTGCATCTGGGCCAGAAAACTCCACAATAAAAAAGCGTAGTAGACTTATTCTCCTATCTCATCTACCAAATTTCTGGAATTCTTAGTAGAACGAAGAAAGGTTATGTGAAATTTTACTTTAAGCGATAAATGACTGAAAGATTATTGGCTGGCATATCAATTACGTTATCAAGTTTAAATCCATTTTCAAATGCAATATCGTTAACATTTTCTAAGTCACGAAGCCCCCAGAGCGGGTTTTGTATTTTTAAGGATTGATCAAAATTCAAATTACTTTCTGAAGTTTGTTTCTCTTTTCTTAAGAAAGGTCCATAGAGCATCAAAAAATTACTTTGATCTAAAAAATTCTTTGATTGTTCAAACAAAGATCTTGTACAACTCCATGGTGCGATATGAATCATATTTATGCAAACAATTCCTTTAATTAAATCCCCAAGTCGATTAGTAATTGGCCAAGGACGCATTTCTACATCAAGATCAAGAGGTTCCGGCATTTTTGAATAAAGCCCCTCATGCAAAATCCATGAAGTAATACTTTTTCTATGTAAAAATTCGGGATCACTAGTTTGCCAAGTAATTGATGGGAATTTTTTTTGAAAGAAAACTCCATGTTCTCCACTACCACTGGCTATTTCTAAAAGCAAGCTATTAGGAGAAATAAAATTGCTTAAAACTGAAGCGATGAAATCACGGTTCCTTGTCGTGGCAGGAAAATTTAGGCGATAGTCGGGATTTATATTGTCCATGAATTATCAATAGTTAACAAGGCTAATGAATTGGAATTGTTTGGATGTTTTTCCTTAGAAAAATCTTTAATAACAAAAATAATCATTATTAGTAAAGGAGCTATAAATGCGGATGAGGCAACTGCTCCAATAATTCGTCTTGAATTTAATAAGGGCTTTTTAACTAATGGATCACCGCAGAGGCCACAAAACAAAACACCATCACTACTGATTTTATGAAATTGATAACGAGAAGAGCAGAAAGGGCAATGATATCGGTTCATTTCAGATCTTACAAAAAACAAAATTTATCTATATTAAATACGCCTACCATTGTATAAAGCAAACTAATTTGATTAAATGTAGGACTGAAAAATGAGAGAAGAAAATGAGGTATCAAATCACCTTATAAGGAATCTTGAAAGAATATCTCCAGAAAATTCTATCTGTAATTACAAATATGGAAGAAAAGCCTTCTTATCATTAGGACAAGGAAATATCCGTGAATGGTTGGAGACATTTCTTCCGAATACAAGAATAATTTTAGAACCAAAAATTATTGGATCAATCATTGGCATTCAATATATCAATGGAGAATTAGAAAAGGTGATAAATAAAAATAGTATGGACATTACAGAAAGTGTCAAGTCTTTGAAAATTATTCCTGATAGCCTACCGATTAAAAACACAATAGAAATACAAGGAGTTCTTTACGACGATCTAAATTTCTCAACTAGAAAAAATGAAACTGAATTTATAGAAATTCATAATTTCATATCGCAGTCTAAAAGACTAAAATTTTGCGCTTTTCAAATATGTCATTGCAATATAAATCATTTTCAATCACTTAAAGAGTTAAAACATCTAAAATTTGAAATTCCTCAAACTCAATTTACAAACTTCATTTCAGATATCGAAATCTATCTTCAATGCTGGAGAGAGGGTAAGTTATTTAAAAGCTATCCAACAAATGGACTAGTATTGAAAATCAATTCAAGAAAATTGCAAAAGTATCTTGGAGAAAATAACCTATCAATACCCTGGGCATACGCCATAAATTAATGATTATTGCTACAGCGCAAAAAGCCTCACAAGTAATGGGAGGAGTAGAGATCCTTTCCCCGATGGGATTAACCATCTTAACCATAGGAATACTATTTACAGTAGGCGTACCACTAACAATGATTTTAAGAGGAAAGAAAGATTAAGTTATTTTCACTGACGATTTTAACGATAAAGAAAGTTGTGAGTAACTAAACAAACAACTACAAAATAGGGATTTAGATTAAACTCGTTAAAAGCAAGATTTAATGCAAGAAAGATATGAATAAAGATATTAAAATTCTAATTCCTTATATCAACACCTTATTTAAGTATATTCATGGTAAGAAATTTCATTTCAATTTGGTATTGCTATCAGGATTACTCTTGGTACCATTGCAACAAACTAGATCGGAAGAACTTTTTCTAAAATGTGTTGGTAAATATGAAATAAATAGAGGTCCTCTAATAAAACCAGATTGGGAAACGAGCTACCTAACAATTAATCTAGATGGATTAATATCTACTATTTATGATAAAGGAATAAAAAAAGAAGGAAGGACTATGATTAGACGTAATTCATACACAATTACGCACAGAGATAATAGAAACAGCGTCAAGAATATCTACAAAATAAATGGAAATCATGGAACATACTCAGTTGAATCCCCTCAAAGGAATAGAACATTAATAGGCACTTGTCAAAAAGGAAGAGGATAAGAAGATAGATTTAAAACTATAAAATACTAATCAACTATGTCCGAAATGGACTATTTTTACTTCTTTTACTTTGATCAAGGCCTTGGGCTCTGCGGTTTTTGGCAACACCTCCAATCCCAATCACTAAAAAAATCATGTATAAAAGTATAGTAGAAATAATCGTAATGATTGCAATCGTGGCAAAATTCATTAAAAAAATATTTATTTAATTTGTTCTCTTAATCTAACAGGAAGTATAAATACAACCACTTAAGTAAAGACAACAGTAACGCCGCTAATAAGAATGGCAAAGGTAATAATGAAAAAAGGCAGAACCTGAATTTTATTGTTATTCATAGATCTCAAATATTTTTTATACCGTAATAAAAATCACAAAGAGGACGAGATCAATAACTACGCAAAAACATTAGTAATAACCGGCCTAGAATAATTATTTTGTATAAAGCATTTATTTAACAAGACTTTAAGTAGAAAAATTACTAGCTAGAATTTAAAAATGCTGTCAATCTTAAGTTGATATGTGGGTAAGCATAGATCTTTGCTTAGTACCAATAGGGGTAGGTGTCTCATTATCTCCATACATAAAGACGTGCTTATCAATTATTGAGGAACATAAGCTTGAGTATGAACTGGGTCCAAATGGAACTGCAATTGAAGGGGAGTGGGATCAAGTTTTTGAATGCGTAAAGAAATGCCATGAGGCAGTTCATATCAAAGGTGTTCCACGTGTCTATACAACATTAAAAGTAAATACACGTACAGATAAGAAGCAATTATTTAAAGAAAAAGTGGAAAGTGTAAGAGGCTCATAGCGAAAGAATTTAATAGCATTAAGAAAAGGTTTAAAACCCTAAGACAAAAGAAAGATCCCAACAATTACCCATGCATATCTAGCTCACTACTGATATAAAAGAGATACCAGAATGGTAATTAATGACTATCTTTGCTCGTCTAAGCAGATCAGAAGTTATTCACGGAAGAGTAGCTATGTTTATCGTTGCTATCTGGTTATTCACAAACTGTCTGATTCGTTAAGAATGGCTAACCCTATTAAAACTTGGTTTTTTGAATTAATCGAAGATGCGATAGGCAGTAAAGCCATGGAGCAATTTAAGAAAGAAGAAGACATAAAGAATTCAGAATCAAATGACGAGTCCAAACAAAATTAGATGTTAATGACTCCTAATTAATTAGATAACCACAGAATCAATCCCATTCAGCCGCAACGGCTCTTAAACCACTAGCAATGATCTCGTTGGGGCAATTAGTGTCTTCCTTTAAGGCCTTAGCTGCAAGGTGAACGTTCTCCCAAAATACTGACACTGCTCCTGTTTTTTGATCATCAGAGAATTTAAACTCCTCAAAAGCTTTTGGCATTTTCCTATTTTTTTAAGTTCTAGCAAAAAATTCATTCGTCAACTTCAATTTTCACAACTTCAATGTAATTATCTTTTTTATTGTCTAAAAATAGTTTCCTTGTGATTAAAACTGCCATGGTCGTTAAAAATATAAAGCCAACACTTTGAACAAAATCTATATAGGTTGCCAAAAAATGATTCATTAGGAACTTGATTTTTTCAAATGTAGAGGAAAAAAATCAAATGACAAATTCAGCAAGTCAAAAGCAATAAACAGTAACGTACTAATCTGTTGAAGCGAAATAACTATCCTTCAATAAAGTACCAGTACCTAGATCAAAAACATTTTCCAAATTAGATAACAACTCTTTTAATTCTTCTCCACTGATTCTTTTAATTTCTTGGTAAGTTTCTTTAGACATGGAAAATTAAAATCAGATGCAAATTTAACCACTACCAATCAGTCTCAGTGACCGTAAAGACCCATAGGGGTAATTGCCTTTCGGTATACTTCAATAAAAAAATAATGATAATAATAGGTTTGCCTATATTAAAATTTCTAATCAATACCTCAAAGAAAATAACTATAACTATGAGTAATAGATGTTAAGTAATTATTCCTACACGGCTAATAGAGGTTTGTTCTTATATTTTTTGAACTTCTCAGGACAACCTTCTTTTTATACTGAGCTTTAGAAGGTTGTTTCTTTGAATAAAAAACGTCAGTGCTCCCCCCCAGAAGCCAATCAATTGATGACCAATGCAATTGATTGCCTGACGTACATTTATCTTAAAATCTCCTTTTCTTCAATGGTTCTGTAGGACCGTACGTATTTGGCAGGGAAACCGTAGAAATTACAAACCTAATTAAATTAGACATTTAAAAAGGGCCCTAGGGGGCCCTTTTCCTTTACCGATTCTTTAGAAGCTTCTGGATATTGGTGGCCTGGGGCCAAGTGTCTAGTAGAAAGGCTTTTGTACTCCGTTAGGGCACCTAAACGATGCAGAGGAGTTTCGACTGAATTGACGCACCTAAATCATTGATCCTTGTCGCATCAGACGAATAGCCTACTTATTCATTGAGAATGTTGGAGCAGGAACCAGAATTCAGTTCGCTTCTCTTAAATACTCAGGTGGAGTGTCGACCATCAATGGTGCCTCTGAGCTCAACAAACGTATCTTTGCTCTATTTGCACCTCAACGCAATCAGCCTTAATGCCCATTGCATTTCCACTTAACCTGATCAAAAATAGTAAGCTTGAGGTATAAGACTTAATCTCAAATCAAACCATCAATATGTTGAGAGAACAAACAAGTAAACAAGATCAAATAACCATTTTCGGAGAAATAGCTAAAGGATGAGAACTGATCATCAAAAAATAGAATTTTTTGATTCATCTAAGGAAGCATTTTTTACTGATTCAAATGAATCAACAAGCTCGGTTAATAAAAATATCCCTAAATACTTAGACGACGGGTCTTACGTATATGCAAATACGAAAAAACTTAGTGAAACGTAGCTTGAAGAGTTAAAAAGTCAGAACTGGAGGGAATACCCAGAAAACTTTAAGATATTTTTATTCGATTTTTGTATCTTAAATTGTGATGCATATTCCAAACACTTCCCAATTCAAAGTAGTTTTAGCAATTTACTAATACGATCCGCTTAGTAAAGGAACACGATAGTTTGCTGGCGTGGCATAGGGAGAATTCATCTATCACAGAATATTTAAAGATATCCGATAATATATTTATTGATTTTGGGCCACCAATATGATGCGTTATTGAAGGCAAGGTAGAAGATTTTAAATTGAAGAAATAACTTTATTTCTCACCTAATGCTTGAAACAACTGTATGTACAATTGATGTGAATGTACCTTACGATGAATGGATGAGAAGGTTTGACAACGAAGAGGCTCCAGCGAGATCAGCCAAAGGAATAAAGGTGATTTTCAGAGGTGTCAGCAAAAACAATCCTGAAAAAGGGATCGTTGTAGTTCAAGCTTTAGAGGGTGTCTTTGGGAAACATATACAAGAGAACATTGAAATATTTGAAAGAAAATATGCAGTCATGAGTACGGCAGAACCTAGTGTATGGTCTTGAGGATCCACATTGCTTAGTTATAAATAAAGAATCAAGTCAAAAGATTAGTCTCAATTAAACCTCAACAATGATTAGAAATCTGTTTTTCTTAATTCTCGGAGCATTTAGCGGTCTTTGGTTTATATGGCCTCAAATTATTACGACCAAAGGTTGGGAATGCACAAAAGATGTTATTGCATCTTCTAATGAAGACTTAACAGATATTGAATCATTAGTTGAATCATTGCCAAACAGAATCAAAGTAGGCTTAGCTGTTTCCCCTAAAACATTGCTAAAGAGAGAGAACCTTACTCGTATTGAGAAGCTCAGAATTGTTGGAGATGCTTGCTTTAGATAATTTAAAAACCTCAAGGAATAATTATCATTATTAATACCAACAATAAGTTGACGTCTCAACTTATTAAAGCAATTGCTTCTTTTAATTCGTTCGCATGATTGACCTCATCCTGAGCAATTTCACGTATCCTCTGATCGTTTGGATTAACGGTTAGATAATTTGCATAAGTTTCATACGCATGCTCTTCAATTTTTATATTGATATCGTATGCATTTGACGGTGATAGTAAGTAATAAGAAACCATTACCCAGTAATAGAAGAGCACTAAATGCCTGGCAAGAAATCGATCAACCCAATATGTATTGCCGCCTCGTGACTCCATCTCCTCTAAATGCTCCGTCTCATTGATTGCTTGGTAAAAATGAGCCTTCATAAGCTTGTTACTTAAAGGAGTCTTTAGACCAAGCGACTCTTGTAAATGCAAAACAGATAAGAATGCAAAATAAGGGGCTCTAGCAATTACCTCAAGAACCCAAAAACGTTGGATAGGTCTACCTTTGTAGATTCGATCAAGTACACATACACTAAAATCTAAAACAAATGAATTAAATTTTTCCATAATCCCTTAGATCACAATTTAAGTATAAATACTTAACAAAAGAATATTAGCCATAACATATTTATTTAACTATCGATAACGACTGGAGCTGAATAGGTGAGCAGACTAATAATTAAATCTATCTTGCTCGAACAGGTTGGTAAGCAGGAATCATCTTTCCTCCACCGAAATCGTCATCATCGTCTGGAAGAGCTCTTGAAATGAGTTCTACGAGAACTAGAGCAGCCATAGGATAGAAACACCATAAAACAGCTTTCCAGATGGGAAATGAGTCAACTAGCTGAAGCTCAGACATGTATCAGAAAATTGTTTGCATAAACCTAACTGATCTACAAATATTTAGTGTTACGGTTAGCACGAAGTGAATGTTTATCTAATCGAAACTTGTGTAAATAAATTACTTCAAGCTGTCATAGTTTTCCACAGCTTCAGAGTCACTAAATAACTCCCAGTTCTAAATAAAAAGCAATTCCAATAAAAAAGACCCTAGGTATGGTGTCCTACAGGCCTGGGTGATGGGGATCTTATTTTTAACTGTTTTTCAACCAAATTGCAACCCCTACCATATCTGGTGTTAAAAAGATTAAAAAAACAGAAAACATGACCCATATCTGGAATGATTAGCTTGCGTAATATGTACACAGCGAGTAGTATTTTCGAATTACTGGGTGATGGGGATCTCTCAGTATCTTCTCCCTCAAATTTGAGGGTTTTTTTATGCCATGAATTTCTCCACGTAATTTCAAAGATGGATTAAGGCAAAATTAGTGAAAAACTATTCTGATCCTTATTTTTTTTCAAAATCGAAAAGATGGAACAAGTAACTGATGCAATTGGTAATCCCACAGCACTCTTAGTAGAAAGAATTTTTTGGTTGGGGTTAGGTGCATTTTTAGGACTGGCAATAATTACTTCTTTACTAAGAGGATTAAAAGAAGAAAAAAACAAAACGACACCAGTTTCACCTGATCAATTAGAGAATCTTGCAAAAAAAGCGATCCAACAAAACAGTGATAGCAATTGATATTAGTTATCAGATATTTTTATAGCCACAAACAAATTTAATTATAGTAATGGGGCGAGAACCGTACAATCAGCTACCACTGATTAGATGATAAGCATATATGCTTAATACATATTCACAAAAACAATGAAATTAGTTCCTTACATATTCATGGCTGTTGCAATCTTCTCAGAAGTTTCAACAATTGCTACAACTCCTGTTATCTAACTGAATCTCATTAATTGAGTATTCAGACCTAACGCGTTCGGGTGAACACCGACGTTAGATTGTTTATAACTGATTTATATCCATGCTCAAAAAAATATTTAGGGCTGCTAGCTTTTTAGCTTTGTCTGTTTTTTTAAGTTCGACAACTATTTTTTCAGGAATCAACCATGTAGTGGCGGCGCAAATGGATTCTGATATGAATGAAGACAACTCTATGGGTATTGTGATCGAAGAGTCGAGTGATGCCTTGGATGATTCGAAAACTAGTGCTGCCCCAGACCTTGGAGATGATCAAGCATTTCCTTTTATTCCAGGTTTTGGTAAAAATTCCGGTAAAGACTGATTATCTTTTTATTGAAAGTATTGATTGACAATAAATTACTAATTTTTTCGAAAGCTATAAAAAATCAACAGATATAAGTGGTAATTAGCTAAACCATTTTCATGGAAAAATGGGAATCAAAAATAATCATTTTTGTTATGTTTGCAGTGCTTGCAATAGGGTCAATTGCGCCATTGATAAGGATGATCAGTGATCGTATTTCCTAAGAATTAATTTGCTTGGACAAGGTGAGATTATTGGAGGAACTATTCCTAACATGATTGCTTTTGGCATTTTTTTCTTATTTAAATTTTTATTTTGCAAAAACTGGAAAAAATGGATTAAATGCTCGAATGGAACAAAAAAAATCTAGAGAAAAATCTCTAGATTTATATGAAGATTGATCTGTCTAAAGCTATTTAGAATATACCAGGAATAATTTGACCAGTAGTGATATAAGCGCCAAGTAAAGCAATCATTCCAATCATTGCCCAACGGCCATTGGTCTTTTCTGCTTCCTCAGGGTAGTTGGAATAGTTTTCAACTAATTGAGTTTGTACTTGGGTAGCAAACATGTTTTGCTTGCCATATTCAGTAATGATCTGGTTAGAAGCAGAACTGTAAGCAGGGATTCCTGTTGGATCAACAGATTGTCCTTCTGATTGATTATCAGTTGGATCTATTGATTGATCAGAAACTGGGTTACTAGAAATCATATAAGAACCTAAAAAATACCTGGAATGATTTGACCTGTTGTTGCGTAAGCACCGAAAGCAGCAATAAAGCCGATCATTGCCATCCAACCATTAAACTTTTCTGCTTCTGGAGTCACGAGATTAAACTCAAATAATGGCCATGAATGTAAAGGAAAAGTAAAGGAATGTAAAGGGGGCACCCGTACACAGCAAAAGTTATCAGGGGTATTAGCTGAAGCAATATTTTTTATCCACGGTCTAAATAACAATTCCACTAACTTTGTTGAACTTAATTCAACTAGATGGATTTAATACCAGGTGTAGTTCTTTTCTTTGGAGCCATTGGAACTGTGGCTTTACTTGGTTGGGATACTTTCCAAAATCGTAAGCCAATTACTAAAGCTGAAATGCAGCAGTCTCGTGGAACTAGAGCAGCTAAGCCACAACCAAAGAGAAGAGGGTTGTTTAACAGAGGATAATTATGGGTGAAATTCAAACATACGCTTCAAACTCAGGAGATTTTAATTTCCTTTTCGTTCTAGTCATTGTTGGGACTTATCTTCTTTATGAGGTTGGAAAGGCAATAATGGACAACAACGATGATGATGACATGGATGGAGGAATGACGATGCGTGTAGCAGATGGAGCACAGGCCTGAATTGACTACCAAAATAATATGTACTAATTGACAACAAAAATTTGTCGTCTTTTAACAGGTTTAGGGTGAATTGAATCTATAATTAGTCATCTATTTAATTAAAAATTTTGAGCGAAGAAAATATCAAAAGAAAAATAGATGCTTTATTAAAAGAACTTCAGGAGAAAACTGGTGTTTCGGATGAAGAGATGGACGAATTTAAACAAATAATGGAACTAGCAGATTTTTCACAAGACCAAGGATAATTTATGTATGAGTCGGGATGAATGAAGGTTTAGCGAGATGCGAGTTTTGACCAAATAAGCAGTACCAACACGTTAAACAATGCATATCCAATAGCAATCTGAAGTTGGTAAAAATAACCAACAATCGAAGAGGATCCCACAATGATCAAACTAGTAATAAAAATATCTCTTGAAAAATTCACCTAAAAAAATCAAGCACTAAACATATTCAGATTGAAAATAAAATCAAGAAAGTCTTATTTGATTTTCAATCGAATAAGCATTGCTTGTGCAGGCCTCATTGCCTGTAACTTGAGAAACAGCAATAACGAGAAGACTTAGAGAACCAACCGCTAGAGAAATTGTTCTAATAGCACTGGCTTTCTTAGAGATTTTCTTGCTCATATCAAAAAATCTTGATGTAATAAGAATATGATAACTATCCAAGCATAAAAGAGTATCCATTGATACCTAGTAGAAATAATTACCTAAAAATTATTAGAACAATTCTGAATAGAGGTAAATCAATTGATAGCTAGATTAAAATTGATTGCTTTAATTACAAGCTTGAGATGGTTGTTGCGAGCTTTCTTTTAACAGTTCAATCCAATCTTGCAAAGAATTTAATGAGTCAATATTCAATTGGTAATAAACCCATCTACCAGTCTGCCTATCGGTAATCAAACCTGCGTCTTTTAAAACTTTTAAATGAAAAGATATTTTCGATTGAGCCAATCCAATTTCATTGATCAAATCGCAAACACATCGTTCTCCTCCTGAAAGAGACTCAATGATTTGCAATCGCAATGGATCAGATAAAGCTTTTAGCAATTTCCTAGCCATTGCATTTTCAAGAACTACTTCGCTCTTTGTCGCTGTGGCCATCACAGAAGGAAAAATATAATCACATGATAAAACAAACCGCAGAAAAGGCTTGCATCGACAAACCTCTATACATCAATATAAATTGATATGAGGAATATAATCCTTTATTGATTCACTCAATCAACTCAATTACACGTTATGCGAATCGGTATTAATGGTTTCGGTCGAATAGGACGACTTGTTCTAAGAGCGCTCTGGGGTAGAGAAAATATCGAGATTACACATATCAACGATCCATTGGGTGATGCAAAGGGAGCTGCGCATTTACTTGAATTTGATTCAGTACATGGTCGTTGGAACAAAGCAATAAGCAACGACCAAAACAACCTGAGTATTGAAAGTCAACCAATATCTTTTTCTCAAGAAAGTGATTTCACAAAAGTGCCATGGAAGGAAAAAGGAATAGAACTAATTCTCGAATGTTCAGGAAAATTCAAAACCCCTCAAACATTAAATCCATATTTCGATACTCTTGGAATGAAAAGAGTTGTCGTTGCATGTCCTGTTAAAGGTGAAATACAGGGAGAGGATGCTCTAAATATCGTCTACGGTATTAATCATGATTTATATGAGCCCAATAAACATCGCTTAGTAACAGCAGCATCCTGCACAACTAATTGCTTAGCTCCTGTCGTGAAGGTCGTTAATCAAACCTTTGGTATTAAGCATGGAAGCATCACTACACTCCATGACCTAACAAATACTCAGGTAATCGTTGATTCATTTAAGCCAGATTTAAGAAGAGCCAGAAGCGGATCACAAAGCTTAATTCCAACAACGACAGGATCAGCAAAAGCGATAGGGATGATATTCCCTGAATTACAAGGAAAATTAAATGGTCATGCAGTTCGAGTTCCTCTCCTCAATGGATCTTTAACTGATGCTGTATTTGAATTAGAAAAAGAGGTCATGCAAGAAGAAGTCAATCATGTGTTCAAAAAAGCTTCCGAACAAGAACTAAAAGGAATACTTGGTTACGAAGAAAAGCCACTTGTATCAATCGATTATGTCAATGACTCGAGAAGCTCAATCATTGATGCTCTTTCAACCATGGTGGTCAATAAAACTCAACTGAAAGTCTATATTTGGTATGACAATGAATGGGGTTATAGCTGTCGAATGGCAGATCTCGTTTGCCATGTCATAAATCTCGAAAAAGGCTAAAAATAAAAACATGCGATTAACTGCATTGCAACAATATGGAATAGTAACGACCAACTATTGGGCATTCACACTGACAGATGGTGCTCTAAGAATGCTAGTGATTTTTCACTTTCATAGCCTTGGATATACAACATTAGAAATTGCATTCTTATTCCTTTTCTATGAGTTCTTTGGCGTCATCACTAATCTCTATGGAGGTTGGATAGGAGCAAGATATGGATTACGTCTAACACTTTGGGGAGGAACTCTTTTACAAATCGGCGCCTTATTGATGTTGATACCCGTTTCAAGTGGTTGGTCGAAACTTTTGAGTGTCATTTATGTCATGGTTGCTCAAGCGATTAGTGGCATAGCAAAAGATCTCAATAAGATGAGTGCTAAAAGTGCCATCAAAACTGTCGTTCCAGACTCCTCAGAAGAAGATGGTGGAAATAATCAATTATTTAAATGGGTAGCTATCTTAACTGGTTCAAAAAATGCTCTCAAAGGAGTTGGATTCTTTCTTGGTGGACTTTTGCTTACAAGTTTTGGATTTAATAAAGCAGTTGAATTAATGGCTATCGGTTTAGGTCTGTCATTTCTAATGACATTAATTTTGCCTGGAGATATTGGAAAGATGAAAAACAAACCAATCTTTAAAGACTTATTTTCTAAATCTCAAGGGATCAATGTCCTCTCTTTTGCACGCTTTTTTCTCTTTGGGGCAAGAGACGTATGGTTCGTCGTTGCACTACCTGTTTTTCTTGAAACGTATCTAAATTGGAATTTTTCTGAGATTGGAGCTTTTCTAGGATTGTGGGTTATTGGTTATGGTTTTATTCAAGCGTTTGCGCCCTCTTTAAGAAATTTATGGGGAAATAAAACAAGCCCAGGAGTTTCTTCTGTTCAATTCTGGAGCGCTGCCTTAACTGCAATACCAGCGCTAATAGCAATAGCACTATGGCGACAAAGCAATCCAGAAATAGCAATTACAGCTGGATTGATATTATTTGGGTTCATATTTGCAATGAACTCATCAATACATTCATATATGGTTCTTGCTTATACGGACAAGGAAAACGTGAGTCTAAACGTAGGCTTCTATTACATGGCAAATGCGGCAGGGAGACTGATTGGTACTCTCCTATCAGGAGTTTTATTCATGCTTGGAGCTAATGCCTCTATAGGAATGCAACTATGTTTATGGTGTTCAAGCCTATTTGTATTTATCTCATTGTTGACTAGTTTACGACTACCTCCAGTATCAAATACAAAAGCTATAAAAAATTCCTAAGACCTTCAATTAAAAAAATTAAATATCAAGGGAAAGAAGGACTACTGAACCTCTGATTCTCTGTCATATTCAAGTCCAACTTCATTCATCCAAGCTGATTTCGTTTTACAGTTTTTACCATGCTCGGCAAGATGTAATCCCTCAATCGAAATAAATAGAACTAGTAGTGAAACTGGAATCCACCAGATGGGTGATCCAACTATTTCCTTCCAATTATTCATTGATTCTTTTTTTTTCATATTAAAGAGCTTTTTTTAAGCTTAAGTTAAGAAGTTACTAGCAAGCAAAAACAGACAATAAAAAAAGGAGGCTAATGCCTCCTTTATAAGAGCATGAGGTTTAATTTATTTACCAATACGCTTAACCGCAGCACGAGACTTGGCAAGAATATCACCTTTAAGAGGTACAAATCCAAGAGGGGGAGCCTTAGCCTGGGCTTTATCACTTAGCAGGTAGTTAAGTGATTCTTGGACGGCTTTAGTATTTCTACCATTACCAGTCTCGTAAGCAAGAATCCATGTAAGCGTAGCGATTGGATATGCACCCTTAGCTTTTGGGTTAGGATTTTTACCAGCTAAATTTTTATCTAGTTTTATACCATTAAGAGCTTTTGCTCCTGCTTCTGTTGTTGGCTTTAAAAACTCACCAGATAAATTTTGAAGAGCGGCAGGTTTAATTACACCTCTAATATATGACTGGTTTACATAACCAATTGCACCAGGAGTATTACGAATTACGCCTGCAACACCTGCGTTACCTTTTCCACCAACACCAGCAGGCCAAGCAATAGATTTACCTGTTCCTAAATTCCATGTCTTAGAGAAAGCTTGCATAGAGTTTGAAAAAGCCTTGGTTGTACCGGAGCCATCAGAGCGATGTGCCCATGTCATTTTTCCTGCAGGACAACCAACTTCTTTCCAATTTGAGATTTTACCCATAGCAACGCGAACAGCTTGCTCTTGAGTAAGTTTAAGATCGCATTCATAGTTGTATCCAAAGGCGATTGTTCCACCAACCATTGGGATTTGGACTAATCCACGAGTAACTTTTGCAATATCTGTTGCTTTCATTGGATCATCAGAAGCACCGAAGTTAACGGTTTCATCAATGAAAGCTTTACGGCCAGAACCTGAACCAACAGCTTGATAGTTGACTCGAGGTCCACCTTCTTTAGCTAAATCAGAAAACCAACGAGTGTAGATTTTAGCGGGAAAGGATGCACCTGCTCCACTAAGACGACTAGCCGCATTTGCGGACATGCCTGCGCCCACTGCAAGCAAAGAAGTAAAGGTGAGGGCCTTCTTAGCGAAGGTCATGAGGCCTAATAAAAAAACTTGCTCTTATTTCATAGCATCTAATTGATCAAAATATTTGTCATTGGAAATCAAATTAGCAATTCATCAATTTTTCTTGATCTATTCATAACCTTTCGATTAACCAAGATTAATTTACTTTTTAAAAAAGAATGAACTTAAAATAACGCGAATTTTCAAGGAAATAATTTAAATAAAACTTGGCCAAAATTTAATCATTTGTTTACGTATCTTTAGTCAGGTCTAAATGTACATCCTATAAATTTCATTTTGGATCTCATATCCAATTTTACTTTTATCCTGTGTGAGGACACGATGAAATTATTTAAGAGCTTATTAATAGCTCCAGCAGCATTCGGCCTTATGGCGCCGATAGCAGTAAATGCTGATACAGCATTTAGTCCTACTTCAAAATTAGGAAGCAGCGTTAATTTCACTATTGGTTCTAATACAGACTCAGCAGATGGAGACGAGCTTCACGGAGTGTTTCACGAATGCTTTTATCGTCTTCAACAATTAAAATTCTTGACTTGGATGGATTCTTAGACAAGTGATCAACCACAAGGATGAACAAGCTTTGTATTACATATCAATTATACTTGATATGTCCTAATATGCCTTGATCGCCATATCCAGTATGCAAATTAATTTTCGTAAGAAATTAATTAGAACAGTGGTTATTACTTGCTCAATTATTTTTTGCATGGGTTATTATTTCGATCAATATCCAAACCATGAAATCCGGAAACAGATATCTACAGATGGATTATTAATAGATTAAATATAGGTATGGAGAAATAAAACGACTTAAAGATATTAGAGAAAGTATCAACTAAAATTATGAAAGTGCTAATTAATACCTCTACAAAGAAAGAAGATGAGATGGCCACCGAATGCAGCTTGGACCTCAGCCGTAAAAAGAGAAGGTTATCGACATTTTGAAGTTAAAAGCTATGGAGGCAAAAAAGATGAACGGTGGGTAGAACTATTTCCAGTTAACAACAACGAAATTCTTATAAAAGTTCCATGGTCGGAATTAAAAACATACTCAAAGTGGACGAGTGGATGGCTTCAGTTGCCAAAAGATGAAGACTGCGATGGCAACTAATCTTTAAAGAAAATAAAAACCAGGATTTTTGAGTAATTATTCCTACACGGCTAATAGAGGTTTGTTCTTATATTTTTTGAACTTCTCAGGACAACCTTCTTTTTATACTGAGCTTTAGAAGGTTGTTTCTTTGAATAAAAAACGTCAGTGCTCCCCCCCAGAAGCCAATCAATTGATGACCAATGCAATTGATTGCCTGACGTACATTTATCTTAAAATCTCCTTTTCTTCAATGGTTCTGTAGGACCGTACGTATTTGGCAGGGAAACCGTAGAAATTACAAACCTAATTAAATTAGACATTTAAAAAGGGCCCTAGGGGGCCCTTTTCCTTTACCGATTCTTTAGAAGCTTCTGGATATTGGTGGCCTGGGGCCAAGTGTCTAGTAGAAAGGCTTTTGTACTCCGTTAGGGCACCTAAACGATGCAGAGGAGTTTCGACTGAATTGACGCACCTAAATCATTGATCCTTGTCGCATCAGACGAATAGCCTACTTATTCATTGAGAATGTTGGAGCAGGAACCAGAATTCAGTTCGCTTCTCTTAAATACTCAGGTGGAGTGTCGACCATCAATGGTGCCTCTGAGCTCAACAAACGTATCTTTGCTCTATTTGCACCTCAACGCAATCAGCCTTAATGCCCATTGCATTTCCACTTAACCTGATCAAAAATAGTAAGTTTGGGGTCTATCTAAGATCTAATCAATAAATCAAAAACATGAATCAGACTCCAGAGAAAGAGAAGGGAATGAGCTTCATTAAAAAAGCTGGTAAATGGGCTCCATTAGTTGGAGGAGCATGGATTGTTCTAAATATTGTTGTTCCATTAGCTCTACTTCGTATTCCTGCAGTCCAAAAATACTTAGTAGTACTAGAGGACAAACTCCCTTTTGACATTCCAGGTATTGGTTAGATGCCAACAGAGATTATTTGTTTTTTCTTGCTTGGTATTGCAGCACTGCTTCTAAATGCTGGACTCGACGCTCAAGTTCTTCCACTCTTTTGGCTAATTCTTCCATTAGTAATCAAATTAAGTTTCGACAATATAACCAGAAAGAAAGCACTCCTCATCAACAAAAAAACGAAATAAAGGCTAAGGTCGTGAAAAATTAGCCGAAAAGCTTTGAACGAGTTACAAGCATTGACGCTATCAGGGGCATTAGCTGTATTTGCTATCACCTGGCTATTTTTTGGTTTTGGGGATGATGATGATGATGGAGGTGGGATGATGAGACCTGTCAGACAAAATGCAGATTAAAATCAGTTACCAATAAGAAAGAAAAAATCCTCAATCTAAAGAAGACAATCGTAAAGGTATTTTTACAAGTCCTAAAGCTAATCAACCTTCTGATCAAGCATTAGCCTAAGTAATGAGAGCATGGGTATATGAAAAATTTTCTAATCAAATTAGTTTTATTCGTATTCATTCTTTTCTCTGGATTGAATAGTGCTGAGGCTGTAATACAAGGCTGGGTTCCACCAGAGGATTATGGAGAAGGTGACTCATATGAAATGGGAATGGAGCCTGAGGATGACGCTGAGGGGATGGAGTCTCAAAGTGAAGAGTTGAGTATGGAGGATATTTTTGGGGATGAACAAGTTTTTCCTTTTCCACCTGGTCTAGGCAATTAATCAAAAGGCAAACATTTGCTTTAGTAAGGTAGATACAGATAACTATCTAACTTTTAAGTTTGTTGAACTAATGGCAACAATAAAAAAAGACTCAGAGCCTCTAGACAACTTATCCAGTCAAGAGATAGAGGATATTGTTAGATCAAACGAAATTTTGGATCAAGAAAATGAAAGACTAATCAAAGAAGAAGAAATAGAGGCACAAAGATTTTCAAAGACAAAATCTACAAAAAGATTGCTTAGACGATTAAGAAGATCTCCACTTGAAGTGATAAATCGATCACTATTTTTTGTATTCATTGGTAGTTTTATCTTCTCCTTTGTCTCTGTTTACTCAATCAATAAATTGTGGTTTATCTTTTATGTCATCAGTGCCTTCTCATGTGTGTTATACACTCCAAATAGACAAGCCCTCAAGGAACTAATTGCAGCATGGCCTAATATCGAAGATCTTTTAAAAAAAAGAAGTCTATGGAAATAAATTATTGAGACTTATAGGCCATTGATTTTAAAATTATTTTTTGAGCTAAGTCTGATCTATCCTAAATTCATAATTGATTAAAAGTTAATGGATAAGAAAGGAGCTAAAGGGTACTGGATCTCAACTGCAAAGGTTATTAATCAAGAATTATTTAATGAATATGTCGAAAAAGTTGGGCCATGGCTTAAAGAAAATGGTGGGGAGGTATTCGCGAAAGATACAGACCCAGTAGGAAAAGAAAAAACTGAAGATTCAAACCTAGCCGTCATTTGTGAATTCCCATCAATGCGAATAGCAGTAGAAGCTTATGAATCCAGTGAATATCAAGAGCTATCAAAGCTACGTACAGCCGCGACAGTTAATTCTACTTTCACCATCATGGAGGGAATGGACGAGGCTACAAAACTAAGAAGAGCAATGGGAATGTAGATAATGGCATCAGCCACTTCACCATTCATTTCACATGGATGGATGAATTGAACTAATTCCTTACCGCATTAAAACTCAAGGAGGCATATTTTGATAAGCACTCATAATAGAAGTGACGATCCAGAACTAGTCAGGAAAAACCTTGAATTAATTATTAGTTCGAACAATTACCAATTAGCCCATGAAGATAGAGAGTTACTCAATAGTGATGAAATGAGAGGAGTGCGAATGCTTCTAGAAATTAATAAACCAGAAAAAATCCTAGAAGAACAAAATATTTTATCAACAATCATCGTCTTTGGAGGAGCGAGCCTTACCGATAAAAGCTCTGTAGAGAACAGACTTGAACTAGCGAAGAACTCTCTCACCAAAGATCCGAGCTCATCTGATTTACAGAGAGAACTAACACGTCTAAAGAATTTACAATCGATATCTCATTACTACGATTCGGCCAGAGAATTCGCAAAGATTGTCTCCAGACAAAACCAAAAAGAACACTGCAATTCACATGTAATTGTCACTGGTGGCGGCCCAGGGATTATGGAGGCTGCTAACAGAGGCGCTTTTGATGCCGACTGTAAATCCATAGGTTTAAATATAAGTCTCCCAAACGAACAACATCCCAATGCTTATATCACTCCTGGGCTTTGCTTCAAATTTAATTATTTCGCCTTACGTAAATTTCATTTTGTGATGCGATCAGTTGCAGCTGTCTTTTTCCCTGGGGGATTTGGAACATTTGATGAACTCTTCGAATTACTAACTCTTCGTCAAACAGGAATGAAAACACAAATTCCAATTATTCTATTTGGTCGAGATTATTGGTCGAAAGTGATCAACTTTCAATTCCTTTCAGACCACGGACTTATCTCAGATGAGCACATGAATCTCTTTCAATACGCCGATAGTGCTTCAGAAGCATGGGACATTATCAAACAATAAACGTATCATCTGATAATGGATTGGAAAACATCACTAGATTGGTATTGTTCAGGCAACATTCTCGAGAAAGAGGATCTTGAGCTTTTAGAAAAACATTATCAACAGGTAATCAAAGAAATCGATACGAATCTCTCCCTTGAACTAGCTCCAAAACATATTTGTAATCAAACCAATATTCCAGAGGGAAGTTCTTGGTTTACAGCAGTAGCAGTTGTACTTGATCGATTAAATCCTGTTAAGACTGGCAAGCCAAGAAGTTTAATCGTTGATCAATTAAGCAGAAATCAAAGCAGTTAAGCCCTCTTTATACAAAAGAGTTGAACATAAAAGACCCGATGCCCAACAAAGTCCTCTAGCAGGAGGAATATCGCCAACATAAGCACCGATATAGATAAACCTCACAATTGGGTGAACCCACGCAGCTATTACGGCCACAGGAGAGACAACACCAGCAATAAGACATAGCAGACATGCAGGAGCGTGAAGAGTTATGCTCTCCCAGCAATTTTGATGACACCAAACAGCTCTTTTACCAAAATCGGGGAGCTCGTCAAACAAAGCCCTTGGAGCACTCATATTCTCAGCAGAATATCCAGCTTTGACTCGGCCATAAGTTAGTGGCCCAATTGAAAGCAAAACAACAACGACAGACAGGCAAAGGCTCCAAGCAAAAGCTGTTTCCATGGAATAAAAAATGATATCTCGACCCTAAGCGAGGCAGAGTCAAAGTGAGGATCAAAGGTTGGGTTTCAACTGATAAGCCTAAAAGTTCATTCAAATAAAATTTTCAAAAAGAAGATAAAAACACAATAATTAGTTAATAAGCTTGTTATTCTCTAGGAGTCATAAAGAGTTCTGCTCGACTAAATCATCCATTATCAAAGTAATCCAACCATGGACTGGGATTCTGCAAAACAACATTGCAATGAGCGAAACTGGCAATGGTCATTGGAATTAATCAATCAGGCACAAAAGGAGATGGAAGAATTAGAGACGAAACTAAAAAAATGTGAGGATCAGCAGAAAGCTAATCGTTTATATAACGCCTGTAATTACTAATGGAAGAAATGAGCGCAACAATAGTTCCATTGGGTTCACTTGCACTTTTATTTGCTGTGATATCAATCCTTGTGTTCCTTAGGAAGGCAAGTATCGCAAGACAAGCTGATGAGTCAATAAAAAATAGAATGGAGGCAAAAAGAAATGAAAAGACCGAATCTCTTGAAGAACAAAAAAAACGTTTAGAACTTTTGCTTAGAAAATAAAGAGATACTTACTTACAAATTATCATCGCTTATTTTACCAATTCTTTTAATCGGATTAGACCCGTCTCTATGATTTGCTGGATCAAATGGAAAATTTGTATCTGGGCCTAAAAGATCATCAATACTTTTTGAATCCATTGAGCCTTGATCATTTTCAATATCAACATCCGATGTCATTAACACCTGCTGTGCTTCAACCGACTGGAAGCAAAAACTAACTACTAAAAATAGGGACAGTAATAATCCAAACCAAGTTTTTATAACACTTTTCATTGAGAAGTAAAAGATTAACTATTTGCTAAAGGAAAGTATATTTCCTTATGTCCTATCAACTACTAGTCCTCAAAAATAAGACATGCAGGTGAGGAAGGATTTAAATCACACTCTCTCTCCCAGTATGAAGCTATCGCTGTCATTCCTCTTTTGACTAACTCGTGCTTTCTACCTATGTCACCCATATTCTCGCTGGGGACGCTAAATGAAGTTTGAAGTTTCATAGATTTCCTCTTCAATTAATATCGGTCTAAACCATCAAGAAGGCCTATGGCAAGTGAATTTATCCTCATCTTTCTCTTAAATTATTTTAGAGTCATCAATTAAAATATCTTTAATCTGGGAAAATCAATTTTTGACATCTAATGAGCTGCTTAAAAAAGCAAAGTCAACCCCAAGCAATTAAGGGTTATAACAAGTGACTCCAAGAATAATTTCAATAATGACATTAGGCATCGCCATTTCAGGACTTTCAGTTTGGTGGGTCAGAATAACCCTCAAAGAGGGTAACAAGGCACTTCAAGAAAGCAAAAAAAAGAATCTAGACAATTAACACTTTCATCGATTTAGGCACAAACAATGCTTTGAGAAAAATCATTTGAACATTTACTAAAAAAAAGCACCTCCACTTAAATAGTAGAGGTGCTAAGAAACACATTCTTCAGACCAACTAACAGCTACTTCTTATTAAGGGCAGCCTTAACCTTTGTGGGAGACAAAGCCTTAAGTTCCTCTTTTATCTCATTTTGACGTTCATCAAGAACTTTAATACGAGCTTTATAGCTCTCTTCTAGTCTTTTTCTGGAGTCCTCAATGTTGTCGAGTTCCTCTTGACGTTGATTACGCTTAAGCTCTTGAAGCTGACTATCAGAAACCACATAAACAGTTCTGGTAGGTGCAATTAAAGAATCAGAGAAAAAAGTATCGAAGAGTGAAGTGTACATAACTTTTCTTTCGGAGTACACAACTACTCTGTCCTAAATTAATTTAGTTAGGGATGAGGCATACCGTAGAAAATGATTCGGTAAATACAACTCACTTCGGTTGCTACTACTGAAAAGTTAGGTATACCGACCTCTAAACTTTTTCACAAAGCGTCTCTTGAAAGAGATAACAAAATAATGGCTACATATTCACTCTTACTTGGATTACTCGTGATAATCATTTCATGGAAATTATTCAATGACTGGGCTTCTGGCCTGGCAGGATTTATTTATGGTGGCATCTTATTTTGGAGTATCAAATTATTTGTTCAACTCATTAAAACTTTATTTGGATAAAAAATGATGTCTCCATTGAAATCAAATGAAACTACTGAAACCATGTTTTAAGCCCCAAAAGATAGTCACCAAAATTGCTGACAAAGGAAGTGCGATAGCAAGTGTGATATTGATTGTTCTAAAAATCTTCCCAACTCCATTACTCGTATCTTTAGAAGGATCTACGATAAGTGGCATAGCGAATACGTATTTTTTTTATTTATAGGCGCAATTTCCATTCAATTGGTTAGATTGTCGTAATTATCGAGACAGTCTCATGTATTTATTAGGTCTTGGACTATTAGTTTTAAGCACTTGGTATCTGATGAAGCTATACACAAATTTCAATAACGATCCGATAGCAAAGAAAGAAATCGACAATGCATGGCAAGAAGCAAAGAAAGAAGCAAAAGGTAAAAATCCTTTTGCACCAGGAAGAATTAAAGAGGCTCTCAATGCATATAAAGCCGATATGAATAAAAAAGACAATTAAAAGATAGAAAATCCAAAGAGATCAAAATATTTCTAAAAAGTAGTTAAATTAGTTGTTTGTAGATTTAGTAGTGACGCCCTCATTAGTTCTAATGGATTATGTAGACAGAAAGACATTGAATAACGAACAACTAGAATATCTCGAGCAAGTTTTAAAAGCATCAATTCAGAAATTGAAATTCACTGGTATCGAACCTGTAATTGCTAATAATAAAATATGTGATGCAGCACTAATTTCCCAGGGTTCCTATGAAATAAGTTGTATTGCGTCCATACTTGATATGCTTCAGCCAACAGAAAAAACAATGGAGCGCAAAAAAAAGGTATTCAACGCTCTATGCAATGCAGGTTTAATAGTTACTGATTAAAAAAAGAGGCCTACCTGAACAAACAGATCCAAACAAATATAAACAAGATATCTACCAAAAATACCAGTGAGAGGCATTGAACCTCTCATGCCGCCTGACGGTCTGGGTAAGCTTTTATTTAGCAGCTTCAGGTGCTTTTCTGGCTTTGCGTGCACGTCTAGCAGGTCTACCAGCACTTGGCTTAACAACTGCAGAAACCTCTGCTTTAGCTTTGGCTGCAGCCTTTTTAGCTACTGGCTTTTTAGCTACTGCTTTCTTTGCTGTTGCCTTTTTAGCTACAGGCTTTTTAGCTACTGCTTTTTTAGCTGTGGTTTTTTTTGCTGCAGACCCTTTTGGAGCAGAGCCTTTACGTGTGCGATGAGAAAGAATTAAAGCCCATTCATCAGCGCTAATATTTGCTGGCTTATTTCCATGAACCTCAGAAACTTTAGCTGCTTTTTCGATATCTTTAATTAGGTTTTTCCAAGAAGCTGCGTAACGTTTATCAGACTGAGATTTAGCACCACTTTCAACAAGGGTTTCAACGACTTGAGAAGCAGAAACCTTCTTACGACGTCTGTTAAAGATCTCCTTTTGCAAGGTAGCAATCAAGGCATCACCTTTAGCACTAACTTTGATGGATAGCTGAGACATAACTCAATAATTACTTTCTTAATACATCTATCACATATAGGGTATTTAATTCAATAGTCAATGGTTAACCGACAACTAAATATTTATATATCTATCAATATCACTTAAAGTGATAGCTTCAAATAATTCGATCTTAACTATAAAGGCATATCTAGTGGGCGAGAGAAAAGCCAAAAACTAATACAAAAACAATGCTAGTCAATAAAGCTAATAGACCTCATATGCTGATCAAAGATGGCATTAGAACACTAATAACAAATTGATCTATTCAAAGTGTCAGACTACCTCTGGACACCAACCAATCTCTTTCTCTCGTTGCCGCATCCAAAGAAGACAATGTGAAATCAAATGGTCTCCATGAGGAATAAGACGACGATGGACAAGACAAGAAAGAATGGTTCAGCAATGCTTGTCGCTGGAATAATGAAAATGTTGACATGTCATGCAAACGCAAGCTGAACATGTTTTTTTGCGAATCCCTTTCTCAAGGAATTGCCACTCTTCTTCTTGACCGAAGATCTGAACGGTGAAAGTTTCTTTGGGGTGAGTCGTAGACATTGACCAATTCCAATAGGTTGGGCTACGGCAGATACCCATTCTTCAGCATTAAAGACAGTATACGGGGAAGCAGATGGAGTCATTTACCTATAGCAGTACACTTGTACTAGCAAGAACCAATAGGTAATGTCAAGTCATATATTTCAAAACACCTAAAATATGTCGCCTGCAATACCAACAATCAAGCAAACAAGATGCTCAAACACGATGAATATTTCAAGGATATAAAGACTAATTAAAAATAATTAAACGGATAGGTCCACCACAAAACAAAAAAGAAATAAAAAAGCCCTCATCTCATGAGGGCAAAATAAACTGCTGAAGGATCCCCATCACCCAGCTTTTCAAAAATAATAATCAAATCGATCAGATTAGGCAACATTAAAGCACCATATATTTTACCTCAGACTTAAATGGACACCATCTGTAGGGGGGGGGTTGATTTATATGGAAAATAGGGTTAGAAATAGTATCCCCATCACCCAGACCCGTAGGACACCATACCTAGGGTCTTTTTTATTGGAAAACCTTTTATAGAGGGATTTCGCAAATATTAAGCACATATGATCTGTGGAAAACTTTTGTTATTTGAATGAATTTGCGAGCTATAAAATATGTCCTTACCTAAATCTTCGAAAAAGTAACTTATAAAGGTTTAAAAACGATTAATTGAAAAATCCTTTTCAATTAAGTAAAAAGGTTCTAAATCTGTTAATTGGTAGGAAAAAGACAATTACGCTAAAGAAATTAAATCTATCGAATAAAACCAGTTGAAATCTTTAAGTGATTACACAAAATGATTGATCTCAAAAGAAATAGCAAAAAAGAACCAATCGAAGCCACAGGCCTTCGAAGTCGTAAGTCATCTCTATATAAGCCAAATCAACAAGAAGATTTCAAAATTAGTAGAGGTCGTTTCTCAAATTTTCTGACGTGTCAAAGGTGCTTTTATCTCGATAGGGTAAGAGGTCTTGATCCTCCTGGGACACCAGGTTGGACTCTCAATGAAACCACTGACCTATTACTAAAAAAAGAATTTGACGATTGCAGACAAAAACAGGTTCCACACAGAATATTTGCATCTAATGGACTATCTCATGTTGTTCCATTTGATCATCCTGAAATAGATAACTGGAGAAACTCACTTCATCGGGGACTAGTGCATCGTTACAAGGATACCGGAATAATTTTGACTGGAGGTGTAGACGATATTTGGCAAGACACTATTACAAGACAACTAATAATTGTGGATTACAAATCACAAGCAAAAAACGGACGAGTTGATAAGAAAGATTATTTAGAGGATCCTTTTCACGAGGCCTATAAAATTCAAATGGACTTTTATGCTTACTTACTCTCGGGGATGGGTTTTAGTGTTCATCCAATATCTTATTTTCTAGTTTGCAATGCAAAAAGGGATGAAGATGAATTTAATAAGACCATGCGTTTTGATGAATATCTTGTTCCCTACAAATGGAGGAATGATTGGATAGAGAGTCGACTAGATGAAATGGTCACACTAATGAATCAATCAAAGATTCCAGAATCAAATCCTTCATGCAAGAACTGCGCCTATGCAGATCAATATTCGAAAATACTATTTTCAAGAAATTCAAGTAAAAAAGAAATTACACAAGGAACTTTGCCATTATTTTAAGAACGCTAATAGTTTTAAAATGATTCTGATCAAAAAGCGTCTAAAGGATTAATGGAATGTGCGGAAGATATCAGCTATTAACAAAATTTATAAATTTACCTGACCTTTTAAAAAAAGATGTGCCAAGGGGATTGAGTCAAAATTATGAACCGCAAATGTTAATCAAACCAGGTTCTCCAATTCTTGTTCTTAAGAATGAAGGCAAGACACAAACATCAATAATGCTATGGGGGTTTATATCTGAGTGGAGTAAAGACCCTTTTGAGAACACAAGGCCAAAGCCATTTAACGCGAGATCAGAAAGTGTTGAAGAGAAGAAACTTTTTCGTGCAAGCTGGAGGCATAAGAGATGTTTGATACCAGCCAGTGGTTTTCTAGAGAAAGGTCACCTAATAGGTAGAAAAGATTCTCAAACTTTCTGGTTAGGAGGACTTTGGAATCGATGGATGTCTAAAGAAGGATGTGAACTAGAGAGCTGTTGTGTGCTTACGACCGAACCAAATGATTTAGTCAAACAATTTCATAACCGTATGCCCGTTATTATTCCAAGTGGGCTAGAAGAAGAATGGATCTCTTCAGTTAAAAATGCTCAAGAGCTTAAAGCTTTAAAACCGCTAATGACTAAATGGGACCCAGAAGAATGGACAGCCGAGCCAATAAACAAACCTAATGCCGACCAATTATCATTCCTATAAAATCAAGATAAAAAAAGGGCATATACTAGCCCTTTTATACATTTTATAAGATCAAGACTTCAATGATCGTGATGCACTTCTGCCGAGTTAGGCATTTCATGGGCAGAAGACAATTTCTTCAATGATTGAGATCCACAAATAGCAGACAGAGCGATCACAACCAAGGATGCAGTGCTTAACAATTGAAGCACTATCGGGAGATGTGAATTAATTCTTTCTCTAAAGGTAGTCATTTGGGAAGTTAATTAACACTCCATTCAAACAAAAAGAATAAGCACCGTCCATAGCTTGAATATTATGAACTAAATAGCTAAAAGCAAAAAAATAAGCATAAATAAATTTAGTCCTACTGTTAAGAGTGATGTACTTGGTTTAAATTCATTAGCCAAAACTAGGGACTCACGCTCTTATTGATTTCTAATTATGACCTAAATATTTAAAAGTCTCATAAGATACATAATGAAAATTAGATATTGAAAGAAAGCATATGAATAAATAAATGTACAATTAAACAATAATCAACTCAAAACTACTCATGGCTGAGAAATTAATAAAGCCTAAAACCACTCGTCGTCAGATATCTGATTAAAATTACACAAACAAAAATTAATTGTAATGAAAGGAAATAGAATGGATCTTCCTTCTCTAGACAAACTTAAAGAATTAGAAAAAAGCGCAAGAGTAGATGGGAGTGGCATTGAATTTGACTCTCTATTAGGACTATGGAAATTTAATTCAGTTTGGAAGCAGGGCTCAGATACAGAAGACACGATTTCAAGCACTTTGCTACAGGTTCTTTCAGCCAGTCTAGAGTTGAAGAAGAATACACAGAATCCAAAAGAAGAGAAATTTACTATCGCCAACGCAATTAAATTTGGATTATTAACTCTGAGATTCAGTGGTTACGCAAATTTAGAAAGGAAGCAACCATTATTACCTTTTTCTTTTGATTGCATTCAAATAAAACTAGCTTCATTAACTATTCTAAAGAGATCTCTACCGTCACCTGATCAAAAGAAGAGGCCGTTTTTTGCACTAATAGCTATTGATCAAAATGGTAAATGGTTGTCAGCAAGAGGAAAGGGTGGGGGACTTGCTCTATGGGTAAAAGATAAATAAGCTACCAGGATTAAAATACCCTTAGATATTTTGTTCAGTAAACTCTTCTAATAATATTTGTAATAAGCAATATCTCCGTACATAAATTAATAAGCAAATGTTACATTTACGTAGTGACATCAAGCGATAACTTTATTTCTCAGAGAAATCCTATCAATAGAATTTGGATGCTCTCGAACAAATTTATTGAACTCAATAGCTAACTGTCTAGCTTCAAAAGCATCAATGGCATAAAACCCTAACTCATGTCTTTTGTTATCTAAATCTCGGTAGCTAACAGCGTATCTTTTGCAGGATGTAATCGGTCTTGAAGACAATTTTTTTAATATCAACTAACCATATCTTAAAAATAACAAAATAGTTCTGAAAGAAATCTACCGAACAATTTGGGATAGGAAACCGAATATAAAAAGACATAATGCTTTTGACCAATTAGATGTCAAATAATATCTGAACTAAATTCTTGATGACGATCGACGCGACCAAATTGTAGCTAAATTGCATCTTTAAAATTGTATAAAGTTTTAAAAGACTTAAAAATAACAAAGCGCCTAAATATTCAATTATTAGAAAAACTAATTACATTAATAATTTTTACTTTATAAATTTGGTATTTCTCCCTACATACAGACATTAAGTAAAAAGGTAACTTTAAAAAAATTATTCAATTAATCAAAGTTATGACTTTAGATATTTACAAAGCGATTGTTAAAGCATCCGAGCAAGGAAATTTATGGGGACTAAAACGAACTGATTACTAACTATGTTTAAATTCACCAAATTTAAGTTTATTCAACTCATTATATTATGGAATCTACCAATCGTAATTTTATTTATAGCAATAATCTCAATACCCATAGAATTATCTGATTCAATTTCAATTTTTTAACAACTCAGATTTCTAAACAAAAAAATTTCTTTTTAGTAGAGAAATAATTAATCAATAAGTGTAACCATAAAAATCTAGATATTCACTACTTTTAAACAGCTTGAATAGCTAGAAATAGTAAAAATCTGGTATTTGATCTATGCCATTCAATAAGTACACAGCGCGTGTTTGATTAAGCAGCTTTAAACTGAACACTACTGTTGTCGGTCCATGTCCAAGCAGACTTCTCCATTGTAGATAGATCGACTCTGTGGCTCGCCATCCAGTCTCCATTGGCTTCTATAAATTTCTCAATATTCCCCTCTGGGTGCTGATGTATAACAATGATTTTTTGAGGGTCATCATCACTACAACCTCTGTACAAGGGCTGAATATTAAACTCTCTATGCCTTCTGGTAGCTTCTTTGCTGTCGAAGATTGCAGCCCACTCATCAAAGGTGCTTTCAACCTTAAAAGTAAAAACTGAGGTGACAGTAGAAGACATCTAAAATTTTTAATATGGTCAAACGATACCCAAACAAAACAAAACTGACTAACAGTTGTTGTAAAAACTAGATAAATAAGAAAACTTTCTGCTAGAAATAGCTAATGCAAATACCAAGAAAAACCCTAAAACGAATCATTAACTTAATTGTTGTTCTAATCGTTGCCATTGTTGGTTTCATAAAAGTAAAGCACCCATTTAGTTATTTAATTGGAGTCCCTGTAACCAGTTGGGTCGTTTATCTTTTATGTAATGCCATGTGCACAGATATTCTTTTTGGAGAAACATTAGGTTGTTCAGAAAAAAGTATTTACAAGGAGAAATAAGCTAACTACGAATTAAAACTTTATCAATAACGGGAGAGAACCATATGTCCCTAACCTGAAAAGTACTTGCAAAGATAAACTCAAGTCAAGATATCGAATTAATCATAAAATTACTCTTGACCACTCAACATAACAAAATGATATTCGCTTTACTCAGTTGGAAATAATCTTTCTTTTAGCTGAATTAATACCATGTCTTTTAATAGGTTTTTTACTAGGACGATTTAAAAAAGATTTATCCCTAACGATATCTCGTCCTTTAATGAGCTATGGAATTCCTGTCAGCTTGATGGGGATATTACTTAAGTCTGGCCTTGAATTCCCTTTAATACAATCTGCGGCTTTAGCACTGGTAGCTATTGGCTTTTTAATGACTCTATTAAATTGCCTACCTGGTATAAAAAACTTAATACCAAACAGATCTCTTCAATTAGGTAGTGCATTCGGAAATACTGGGTATTTCGGAATACCAGTTTCACTAGCACTGCTTCCAAATCATGCTTTGATTTACAGCATAGGTTTTGACCTTGGTGCGACATTAGTAATTTGGAGTATCGGTCCAATACTGCTAACAGATCCTTCAAAAGTTTTAAGTTCTAATAGGTATTGGCAAAATTTCATAAAAGCAATCTTTAGAAGCCCTGCTGTAAAAGGACTGATTGGCGCATTAATAGTTCATTCATCACCATGGAATGAACAAATAACAGCCTTACTATGGATACCTTCAAGGGTTGTAATTGTTTTAGCACTTGTAATCGTTGGAATGCGTCTAAGTTGGCTGAGGAAAGAAAATCTCTCAAGAATAAAAATCCAAATAATATCCATAAAAAATGCTTTAATCATGAAACTGGTTGGATTGCCAGTCATTATGTTGATCATTTCCTCAGTGATCAGATTACCCAACGTCATGCGAGAAGCTTTAGTACTTCAATCAGCTGCGCCAACAGCAATATCTGTCTTACTAATATCCCAAGCAGCGTCAAGAGATGAAGATGAAGCCACATCGCTTGTTGTCTTAAGTACGATCATCGCCCTCATATCAATTCCTGCTTGGTTGATGATTTTAAGATTGTAAAAAGTTAACAACTATCGCCTTTTAACTCAACTTGTCTAAGTTGTAAGAAATACAATTTTTTTAATGACCTCAGCTACAGCAACAAAAGCGACAGCAAAGAGAACAGCGGCAGTAAAATCATCAGCAGTAAAATCTCAATCAATTTATTCATCAACCCAATCAAGATTTGCCAGTTCAAAGTTAATTCAAAACCTAGGTTCATCTAATGATGGGGTTCAATTCGAATTTTCAAGTTCGTTAAGAACTGCATTTGGAAGGGACTAAAATGATATGGACCTTTTAAAAACACTTTTTACAGTTGCTATATGTCTAGGTATTGGATGGGCAATCTCAAAAGGGATTATGTTTGGTTTGACTCATATTTAATATTCCTGAAGAATGGCATCCTACAAATGAAGAACTTGAAGTGATAGAAAGAGCATGTATGAAAGTCAAGATCTCATGCCAAAAAAATAAAAGCGCAAACAAATGCAAATAAAAAATATATTTCAAATATGCTTAACGCAATAGCAGCTCATTATCAAGAAAATTAATGGCTAAAGAATGGGAACCAAAAGAAGAACATCAAGCAGTTATTGCAAGGAGTATAGAGTTTATTTCTGATGAATTAGCTGAGTTACAAGAGGCTTTACGGTGTCCAAATTCATTTATTGTTGAAATAGCTAATAGGGTAGTATCTGAATATAAAACAAACCAAATCATCATTAGAAGAGATGAAGAATAAATGGAATTTCTGCAATCACATGATTTAAACCAATTGGGGCTTTGGACGCCTCTTATTGGAGGTATTCTTCTTTACGTTGGCTTAAATCTAAAAATCACTGAAGTTGATCCTAATGAGTAATCAATACATGAAAAATGGGTACAACGATAAGAAAAGGTTCAATTTATTAGAATAGTTTTGGATGAAACAAGGAACTCTTGAACTAATTTTTTTTGCTCTGATTTTCTTGAGTCTTCAATTTTGGTGGATAAGGATGACAATTAAAAATGGTCGAACTGGAGAAGTAGATAAATGGGGGCAAAAAACAAACCCAAAAAAACTAAATGAATTGGAGAAAGTGAAGCAAGATTTAGAAAAACTTTTTCGATCTTAGTGCTCAATACTACTAAAACTCTTTAAATAATGAACTATCAAATTTTGCTTGAAAGCTACGCTGCTGGTGAATGGATTAATAAAGACGAAATATCATTACTAGAATTAGAACTTGATTCTCAACTAGAATCTATTAAATTTTCTCGCACTCAAGGTTGCACAGAGAAAGCACCAAAGCACATTTGCGAGGCAGCTCAAGTTTGCGAAGGTAGTAGTTGGCTCACTTGCTTTGCTTCAATACTAGATAAGGCCAATCCCCTTTCCCTTGGGAATAAATCAAGAGGAGCAAAAGTTATTGATGCACTTATAGATAACAATTATTTAATGAATTAAAATAGTAGAAACATTTATCAATTCATTATTAATAGACAAATTATTATTAAACAAATCCAATGAGCAATAGTGAAAGTCGTGAAGAAAGGAAAAAACGTTTTAAAAATCTCTCAAGTGCAGAAAGAAAAATGTTGATTAGAAAGAAACTAGAATTACAAGGTTTAACAGAGGGAAGCGGTGTGAGGGGAAAGGATCAATCGTCTTACGACAAAGAAGAAATTATAGATTTAATTCTATTAACAAGATGTTTTCAAAAGAATAAATTTCAATAACTCATCCAACCAAAATTTGTTTTACGAAGTTAATCGCTGCAAAATGGGTATATGAATAAACCTATTAAAAAAAAGAAAATTACCTTTGCAAGGTTTGCTGTTCGTACTCTTGCTATTTCTGCAAGCACCCTCGCTCTATTTGATTTTCTAAAAGGAGACTATCAAGCAGGAGGGCTTCTAGCACTTGGATGGTTAACCATCGTGATCGGGGAGAAAAGGATGTTTAATGGGGAAAAGACAAATGAAGAAACCTAAGAAAATTTCCAACTGTTAACTATCAATAAATAGATCTATAAAATTCATTCAGCTTTTATTCTCTATGCCAACATAAAAGAGGTAAGAGTATATAAGACTTTAAATATTGAGGCATTTTATTCCACCCCATTAGTTCTATGAGTGAGACAAAGACAAATAAGAACTTCAATCTGACAGAAATGAAGTTCAAGTTTAATGATCTATTTACTGGAATTGCATTGCTTTTGTGTGCATTTTTATGTGCGTTTAGCCTTGCACTAATTGCAATAAGGCTAGGGCCAATAGCTAAATGGGCTAATTATCAGACTATTTGTGTAGAACAAGAAAGTTTAAAATCCCCAATCGAATGGGCGGTGCGTAAGTGCAATGGGAGGTCAAAAGTTTATCAAGTGAAGTGAAGGCAACTCAATTAAAGTTGAGTTGAGGCTTTTTACTATTCAGAAGATAACGTCTTTCGTAAGGACCCATAACATCAAATCAATAGTTTGTTTAGAGCCAAAACAATAGAAATCCTGCCAAAAGTCCAGACATATGACCTAACAAACTAATTCCAGGTAAGAATGACCAAATAATTCCAATACCGGTAAGCAAAGAAATAGATTTAAGTAATCTTGGATCTTTCTTTAGGTGACATCCAATGAACAAAAATCTTTTCTTTCCATAAATTGTAGTCATTAGAATAAACGCGTCGATACCAAATAAAACACCACTAAAGCCAATGGCTAGAGACATAGCATTTCTATAAATTAAAATATCTACGCACCAACAAATGAACGCTTGGAGAGGCATTATCAATAAAATAAAAGCCAGAAAGAAATAGTCACTTTGAAGGCTTAAAGATTTAAGAAAATATCTAGCTACGATGATTCCAGAGATATTTGCCAATAAATGATTAACATCACCATGAAAAAAATGGGATGTAATAATCCTGTATGGCTCATAAAACAAACGTCCAGACCAATAAGCAATGGAAGCCTTATCAATTATTCCAAAGAAATCTGTTGCAAAGAAGCAAATAGTGCAAGCCAAAAAGGGGACAAAATATTGCCAATCATCTTTTGAAATCTTCTCAAGCATTCGTAAATAGATTTACTAATAATCCAATCGTACTTCGTGAATATGATCTATCGAAAAACAAATAGGGTTAATTCTTTAACTATGTGAATAAGCTAAAATATTTACCTATCAAGAACATCACCCATAAAGAAAAGGACTAAGGCCTAAGGTGAACAAATCTATTATTGATATAAATGAAAATTGATGTAAAAAAGAGACTAAATCTCAATAGTTATGAATGGTGGAGAAACCACCGAAGGTTTGTAACCCTTGGATTATTTCTTGCAATTTTTGCAGGCTATGTCAGAGGTCCTTCAGCGAAAGACTTCAAAGTGAATGATATTTGCGGACGTCTAAGCGCTGATTTAATTACAGGGGAAAAGGCTGCAAGAGAATTGAAATTAGGAAAGAAAAGAATCGATGGACTAAAAGGAGAGAAAGCTGATATTACTAATCACTACTACCATGCCAAGTACTACTGCCAAGGCTACACAAAAGGCAATGTAGGATTGGGATACTAATGACATCTTTACTAAAATAGCCAGAGAAAAGCATTGCACTTTTCAGGCCGCTTTAACGGATCTGGCTTTTTGACTAAGCTTTTACAGCTTTAAGACTAACTTTTCTTGCGCGTTTCGCAGGTCTTCCTGCTACAGCCTTAGATGCTCTCTTTGAAACTGAGTTTGCGCTTGAAGTTGCTTTTTTAGCTTGAGCAGAAGCTACTTTCTTAACTGCTGTTTTAACTTTAGAAGTCTTAACTTTTGATTTTGCAGCGCTCTTGGCTGGAGCAGCTTTAGTTACTGCTTTCTTTGCAATTACTTTTTTAGCAGCAGTTTTTTTGATAGCAGCCTTTTTAGCTGAGGGTTTTGCTGAAACTTTTTTAGCACTCGTAGTCTTACGAGTACGGTGAGAGAGAATCAAAGCCCACTCATCAGCACTAACATTTGCAGGCTTATTTCCATGGATCTCAGAAACTTTTGCAGCTTTCTCAATATCCTTTATTAAGTTTTTCCAAGAAGCAGCATAACGCTTGTCAGATTGTGACTTAGCACCGCTCTCTACAAGAGTTTCAACAACTTGTGATGCTGTAACTTTTTTTCTTCTTCGGTTAAAAATTTCCTTTTGAAGAGTAGCGATCATTGCTTCGCCTTTAGCGCTAACTTTGATACTTAATTGAGACATTGAATTAAAAATTACCTATATACAACATCTAGCACATTGTGGGTATACAAACCGAACAATCTATTTACATGTAGATGTAAATAGAATTTGCATCTTATAAATTTACAAAAAAAACTATTCATAAAAAAGTGTAAGGAGTACCAGGCAAAGGTCATAGCAACGTTTTGGTATAGATAGGAAAAGTTTCTCTTATGGCGAGAATGACTATCAAGAAGGAATTAAAGGTTTAAAGCTTCTCAAAAAAGCAAGCAATAATCACCATAAACACAAAACACAAAAATTTGACCAATCACCTAGCTATCTATTGCAAATGTTCTTTCTAATTTTGCTTTTATTTGCTTTAAAGACGGTTCTGAGACCTTGAGTATTTTTTTATAGAAGCCAAAAAATTTAAGACACGCCAAGGGAACAAAAATTGTCAGTAGTAAGGTTTTAGTTGTAATCATAAGGATGTTATAAGCCATATCAGTGAGAGCCGCTCAAATATTACTTGTTAAACCTATATATAAACTCAAGGTCTTTAGGAAATTTTAGTTAAGGTCAAGGTGATAAGAACGAATTAACCAATTCAATAAAATGCAAGATAGGAATGATCTCAAAGCCCTTATTTACCAGGTAGCTGCAGCAACAGATAGAGGTCAAAGAATGAACGCGATGATTGCTCCCATGTATCAAAATAAATTAGTAGAGATGAATAAATTAGTTGAAAATATACTGCCCCTATCAGATGAAATAACTCAGAGCTCTATTGAAGGTGAATGGGAGCTTATTTACTCATCAGTTGAATTATTTAGAAGCTCTCCATTTTTTTTAGCCATTGAAAAGGCTTTAAACGACAAATCAAAAAGCGATTTATTTTTCAAGCTTCATCTTTTACAAGTTGGTTCATTTGGTTTATCAACAGTTGGAAGAGTCGGTCAATATCTCAATTTTAATAAAGGCGAAATGATCTCCACCTTTGATACCACTATCTTTGGACTTACAACCATCCCAATCCTTGGGTTTTTCAAGCTACTTCCTACCTTTGGTGGTCGCGTCATAACTCTGGCAAAGGGACTTCAACTAAAAGACAACATACTTTCTATGGAGTTAGAGAAGACTAAGGTGTCAGAGGTAGATGGTCTAGGGAAAATTCCATTTGTAAATTCAATTCTCATGGAAAGATGGTATCCAGTAAAGACCGTATGGAAACTTTTGCCATGGAACAAAGAAAATCCAAATTGTGAGATTAAAGTGATCTATGTTGACGAAAATTTAAGAATCATTAGAGATATGTACGGAGCATTATTTGTTTACATACGTCCATCAATTCCTCTTCTTGACCAAACAAAAAATTAAGTAAACTCCCTTCTTAAAACTTACTTCATTGCAGCAGTTCAGAAGAATTTGTAGTAGAAACTCTAAAGAAGAAAAATTTCTTTAAAGGAAAATAAATGAAAAATCCAGAAGTAATAGTAATTGGAAGTGGTATTGGAGGATTATGTTGCGGAGGATTGCTAGCAAAAGCTGGCAAAAAAGTCCTAATTCTTGAGGCTCACTCAAAACCAGGAGGAGCCGCTCATGGCTTTCAGAAAAATGGATATACATTTGAATCTGGACCGTCTCTTTGGAGTGGAATAGGTACTTGGCCCACGACAAATCCTTTAGGTCAAATCCTAAAAGCTCTTAACCAAAAAGTTGAATTAATTAAATATCAGGATTGGAATGTTCAAATTCCTGAAGGTGACTACACGATTGGAGTTGGAGATAGAAGATTCCTTGATCAGATCAGTTCAATTAGCGGAAATGATGCCATTAAAGAATGGGAAAATTTTATTCAAGTGATTAAACCAATTGGTGCAGCAGCTAATGCAATTCCCCTAATAGCGCTAAATCAAAACAAGGAAACTATTTTTCAGCTCTTAAGACGTAGTAAAACACTTCTCACTCACTTGAAATCTTTTAAATACCTAGGAGGAGCTTTTGGAAATTTAGTTGATGAACATCTTAAAGATCCATTTTTACGAAATTGGGTTGATTTATTATGCTTTCTAATAAGCGGTTTATCTAAAGACGAAACGAATGCAGCTGCGATGGCAACCCTTTTTGATGATTGGTTTAAACAAGATGCCTACCTCGAATATCCAAAGGGAGGAAGTGAATCTATCGTTAAAGCTCTATTAAATGGAATTTACTCATTTGAAGGAAAGCTCCAACTTAATTCAAAAGTTAGTCAGATAATCATCAAAAGGAATAAAGCAATTGGAGTTGAGTTAAAAAATGGTGAGAAAATACTTGCAGATCATATTGTTAGCAATGCAGATATTTGGAACACCCTTGATTTAATACCAAAAGAAATATCTCAAAAATGGAGAGAAGAAAAGTCCATGACTCCAAAATGCAAGTCATTTCTTCATCTACATCTTGGGTTTAATGCAGAAGGACTAGAAAATATTCCACTCCATTCAATATGGGTTGATGATTGGGCTAAAGGTATTACTGCCGAAAGAAATGTAGTAGTTCTCTCTATTCCATCTGTCTTGGATCCAACAATGTCTCCCCACAACAAACACATTCTTCACGGATATACACCTGCTAATGAGCCTTGGGGAATATGGGAAAATCTAAAAATAGGTACTAACGAATATGAAAAACAAAAAGAGGAGCGATGCTCAATCTTCTGGGAACCGGTAAAAAAACTAATCCCTGATATTCACGAAAGAATCGAAATAAAAATGCTAGGGACACCACTTACTCATCAAAGATTTTTAAATACAAAGAATGGAAGTTATGGTCCAGCCTTGTCAGCAGCTGAAGGGCTTTTCCCAGGGAATAAAACTCCAATTAAAAATCTTTTAATGTGCGGTTCGAGTACATTCCCAGGGATCGGGATTCCACCTGTAGCAGCAAGTGGTGCTCTGGCCGCTAATACAATTCTGGGTTCCAAATTCCAAAAGAATTTAATTGAAGAGCTAGGAATATAAGAGCGCTTATCTTTGATTGACAATTATTTAAGATCAATAGTCCAACGTCTTTGCCCCATTCGATCTGATTCTGAATAACAATGTGCAATCAAATCTCCATTTCTTCTCCTAACTGAACATTCTAGGCCGTCCTCCGTTTTGAAGAAAGCAGAAGTAGCCGGTGAGACGTCTTTTGAAATAGGAGAACCCAGATTATTTAAAATCAAAGACCAAATCAAATCTTCATCAGCATCTTTGCTAGCTGTGAATTGCATTTTCTGTCGACTCCTTTGTATTGGAGACTGAATCTGAGTTTAAAATATCAGAACCAGGAATACCCTTAGCAACGGAACCAATCAAGGTTGTATGAGATTCAGGATCTTTCTTTAAAGAAGTTACTCCAAGATCATTTTTTGATATCAAAATAAAAATAATTATCCCAACAAATGTCAAAATAATTGCTAATGCCAAGGAAGGATCCATATGGGATATTTATTAAGAGAACTAAAAATAAGACATACTTCAAAATCAATTTAACTCTGAGAAATAATTCTTATCCGTATTATTTATATGTGACTATCAACAAGTAAAAAACATTACACAACAATGTAATTAATAAAAAGAACTTAAATTTTAGTAAATTTAAAAGGCACTTAATACAAAGATTATTGGATAATCTTAAAAGCCTAATCAAGTAAATGAGCGAAAATAATCTTAATAGAAGTAATCCTGAAACAGCAAACCATCATTGGTTCCCATTTCTAAGATATAAAAAAGAATGTGAAGCAGCTGGGAAGGAAACAAGTATTAATGAATGGATGAGGGCAACTGGTCAACTCGATGCAAAAATAGCTCATGAAGAATCAGTAGCATTAGCAGCAAAATTAGCCGAAGAAAAAGAAGCTGACGCAAAAAAAGCAATAGAAAAAGAAACTGAAGAAAGAAAGACCGCCTTAAAGAAGGATATGCAACAGTCAACAAAATCTATAAGCGAAAATGAATCAGCGAAAAATTGAGTCAAATTCAAACTCAGTCAAATCTGAAATTCTATGAATAAAGTAAAAACAATTCTTACAAGCTTTTAAGAGCTTGAGCTTTTTAGAAAATATACTTAAAAATAATAAATAATTCAATTTCAATATAATAACTTTTGCTTTAGCGTCTTCAGAACTAGATGTTAGTTCATTCACTATAAATCTTATACTAATTACCTCTGTAGGCGTTTTACTAGGATTGGCAACATTTTTCCTCCTAAAATCTGCCCAAGGGTCTGCACTATAAAAACAGTAGATAAAATTCGATAAAGTTGAAGTCTTTACCTTATAAACCGAGGATTTTCACTTCAGACGGCATACTAGACAATATAAAAAATCATAACTATGACTAACTCACTCAACAAAGCTTTTACAGGTGTAATAGCTCTAGCTCTGATAGTGATAGCTGTAGGCCGTATCCCCTTTTCCAGAGAAAAAGAGCTCTCAAATTTATGCAGAGAATACTACACAATGTACCTTAATCAGAATGACTACTCACTAAAAGAAAAAAGCACAAAAATCAAATTGATTGCAAAGAAAACAGGTCTTAAAGCTGAGACAAATAATGTTGGTAATTTTTGTAATTCGTTCTATTTCAACCAAAGATAGATTTTAAATAAGAAAATAGAAAAGTATTCTGAAAAGATTTATCAATTCCTAATAGGAACAAATACATCCGTAATTATATCGATAGATTTAATATCAATTTAGTAGTAAAATAAGAATACTAACGAGGAACAATCATGAAGAAACAAACTTCATCAAATCTCCTTGAAAAAATTGATGTAGCTAAAGAAAGAATTAAGGAATTAGAAACAATGATTAATCATTGGGAAGATATCCAAGTTGAAGGCTTTTGGGATGCTGAATGCTCTATGTATCCATCATCTCCGGCTTGCCTTCTCTTTAATAATTGACCTTCAATCGGTATAACTTTAAGACAACTCAAGCAAATCATCTCAGATTAAAAGCTATTCTAGTAGCCTTATTAGTGTTAAAAATTAACTCATAGACCATAAGAATCACTTAATGAGAAGCAATGGGTATTTTTCTTTAACTGGTGAAATCTACATTCTTAAACTCATGATTCACAAAAAAATTTTATAGAGTTAAAAAAATTGTCGATAAAAAATGACGGAGCTATCAAAAGTCGTGTCGTCCAGTGACTTTGATGATTGGTTTTCTTTGAACGACACTGTTATGGGAGGCTCAAGTAAGGCAGTTTGTAGATCTTCCTCAAAAGGCCTCTCCCTGGAAGGTGTTGTAGTTGAGGAAAAAGGAGGTTTTGTTAGTTGCAAATCTCCAAAATTTTCACCTGCTCTAAATTTATCCAATTATCAAGGTTTTGAATTAAAAATAGAAGGTAAAGGTCGAACTTTAAAATTTGGAGTGTCATCTAAATATGGAATTTTTGGATTAAGAGAATTTTTCTTAGACAAATCACCTGGTGGGCTCAGATGGGTAGCAGAAATAGAAACAAAAAGATTTGGGACAACAACTACCAAAGTACCTTTTGAAAACCTTGAACCAACTGTTCTAGCAAAAAAAATTTCTTTACCAATTATATTTAAATCAGAATCTATAACCCAATTTCAATTACTACATTCCAAATTTGGCAAACCAGGTGAATTGAATCCTGGCTTTAAGCCTGGCAAAATAAATTTTGTATTACAATCTATTAGTGTCTATTAGCACAATTAGAAAAATAAATGTATTTATATTTTTCTGATTTCATAGGTAATAAAAATACAATGAATATTAAAAGTATTTCTCAAAGGAATGAACCACATAACAAATTAAATCTATGAAAAACACTTTTTATTGTATATACTCCAATTAATTCCGAAAACGTCCTTTAAATGGGACTGGTTTAAATATATAACCTCAATAAAATGAAGAACAAAGACTTACCACCGATATGTGGTTTTGAATTTGAAATTAATAAGTTAGTAAATAAGGAAAGAGAAAGTAGACAATTCGAGAAAAAGTCAAGGTTAGAGAATGTTAATTCAGGATTTGCATGTGCCCTCCATATGCATCAACCAACAATTCCAGCAGGTAAGAATGGAGAGCTTATTTCACATTTGCAATATATGTTTGAACACACTTCAGAAGGAGATAATCACAATGCCGAACCATTCGCTCAATGCTATAAACGTCTAGCTGAAATCATTCCAAGCCTGATAGATGAAGGATATGATCCCAAAATAATGCTTGATTACTCCGGTAATCTTCTTTGGGGAATCGAACAAATGGGTCGCGAGGATATTCTCGCTTCGTTAAAGCTCCTAACGTGTGATTGCACAGTTCAACCACATGTTGAGTGGCTAGGAACCTTTTGGAGTCATGCAGTAGCCTCTTCAACTCCACCTTCTGACTTTAAATTACAGATAACAGCCTGGCAGCACCACTTTTCGTCATTATTTGGAGAAGATGCATTGAGTCGAGTAAATGGGTTCTCTCTTCCTGAGATGCATCTTCCAAATCATCCGGATGTTCTATTTCAATTAATCAAAGCACTTAAGGAATGTGGATATCGTTGGGTAATGGTTCAAGAACATAGTGTTCAAAATATAGATGGCTCTAATCTAAGAGACGAGCAAAAATATATTCCCAATATGCTCAAAGCTCAAAGTAGTAATGGAGAGACCATCTCTATTCTTTCACTAATAAAAACTCAAGGATCAGATACAAAGCTTGTTGGGCAAATGCAACCTTATTACGAGGCAGTGGGGTTATCTAAACAGAATTTAGGGCAACAGATTATTCCCACTCTTGTTTCCCAAATAGCTGACGGAGAAAATGGCGGAGTAATGATGAACGAATTTCCTCAAGCATTTATTCAAGCATATAAAAAAATTGGTCCAAAAACGAATACAAGTCCCACAATTGCTATGAACGGATCTGAATACCTCGACTTCATAGAGACATTAAATATAGATGAAGATAGTTACCCATTGATACAAGCAATCAATCAACACAAAATATGGGAAAAAATATCAGGCCCAATAACACCAATTTCGTTTAAAAAAGCAATCGATGAATTAGAAGAAGAAGACCAATCTTTTTCTTTGAGTGGAGCCAGCTGGACTAACGATTTGAGTTGGGAAGATGGATATAAAAATGTTTTAGAACCAATTTCAAAACTTAGTTCCCATTTTCACCAAACATTTGACCATTTGATAGATCAAAATCCATCGTTAACAAAAAACGATAGATATCAAGAAGCGCTCCTATACCTTTTGCTATTAGAAACTAGCTGCTTCCGTTATTGGGGACAGGGGACTTGGACTGAATACGCTAAAACGATCTTCAAAAAAGGTGAAGAAGTTCTTAGAGACATAGAAATGTCAGCACAGAAAATTTAATCAATTTTGTAAAGGCATCAAACAAGAAAAAGAATTAACTAGCAAAAAACAAATTTTTGCGTTAAGGTCACCGACCAAAGCTTTAATAAAATGACTAGTACAAGTTTTGACAAAAATGGACTTGATAAAGCAGGTATTCATTGGATGCAATATCTTTCAATGACATCAATGTCATTGCTTATATTTCTTATAGCATTAGACAAAGCAGTTCCTAGCTTTCATCATTTTGTCTTACTTTCAATGGCCAAAGCAGGAATTATTTGTAATGGGATTGCTGGATAAAGCACTTTTTACAGATCCACTGATCTTGCTAAAGAAAAATATTAATATATGAAAGAGAAAATCAATCCAGGCAACGATGGGTACGATCCATCAGAGGAATACTTCAAAAAGAAAGATGACACATATGAAAATGAAACTGAAGAATATTTCCCTCAAGAAACTTCTAAGCCCCCCCATTATTAAAGCAACTAAAAAGGGCTGAAGATAATTTGAAATCAACTAATGATTATTATCTATGTGAAATGTATGTACCTTCTGGATAGAGCTTTGAAATTGCATTAAATCGCTTTGAGATTTGTCGTTCTTTGTCAATGTTGACTTTACGATTAAGAACCAAAACGTTGTGAACCATCCATAGAAAAAAGCCAACAAGCCAATACCAAGATATGGGATGAGCCAAAATTTTTATATATCATTGATTTTAAAGATGACAATATTGAAAGTTTTTTTCATCAGTATTTAAACCTTTTGTTATTACCTCAACATCAAAATTAATTTTTTAAAACCATCATTCAAGATTTTTGCTCTTTTCACTAGATCAACAACTTTGTTGGATTAGCGAGAAATACGTAGTCATTAAATAAATTTGTAAACATTTGGTGTAAATCAAGCGACACTGTTCGCAAGTATACTTATTCCTCCTGGGTTATTCATAGGCTGTTCTACCATTAATCTCCTCAGGATAAGGCAATTTATTTAGGCCTCTAATTTGAGATTAAGATTAGAGGATTTTTGAATTATTGAGAGAGCCGTAACCTATCTGGTTTGGTTTTATGATAAATATTCTAAAAATATGAGCTTTTCAAATGCCTTTCCATGCATATAGTTTGGCAATCGTTCTCCTCCGCACTGCTAGATATTGAACAATATGTAACACACTCAAGATAATCTTCAATTGGATCAACTTGTCCTTGGGACATTTTCTTAGTATCTATTGTATTCATAAAAGTCTCCAATAATTAAGTTTAATTTATCCTTTCTTTTTATTTTTTTCTATCGGTATTACTTACTAACTTAATAGCATAAGAAATACTGATGCATAAATCAAATTTACATTAAAAAGCAATGGCGAAAAAGAGATGAATCTTCGAATTAATGGCTAAAAATAATAGTTATATAAAACAAATACATGAAGCAAGGAAACGTCAGGATGGAATTAAATCAAAACTAAAATGATTTTTTTGCTATTTTCTCAATTTTATTCTGATTCCAATTCTTTCTCTAATAGCTTTTATCGGAATCATATCTTTCATTTGATCATCAATTTGCTTTCTAATTAAATTCCTAAATAATTGGGAAAGCAAAACCAAAATCAAAAGGGATACTACAAGGGTTAACAATGCGATTAATGAATAAGTATCCATCTTAAAGCTCTCTATATATTGCCCATTCATCACCATCAGCCGTAACTTCAGATAGTAAAGCAACAGCTATATCGGACTGATCAGAACGTTTAACAATAATCTCTTTACCACCAATATACGGATCATTGAACTCTGATTTTGAACGACTAGCCTCCAACTGTTCAGATGGTGTCAAAAGTTCAAGAATTTTAATCCATATCTCATCATCTGAAGCGAAAGGAGGAACAGAAAACTTACTCGGACTATTTCTTTTTTTATCCATATTATTTAATTTCCAGCATTAAGCTCTTTTACTTCATTAACTAATCGTTCTTGTCGTTCAGGCGTAATAAATCCAAGAGATGCACACTCATTAATGTCTTGAATTGGATCTGATAGTCCATCGTGTTTTTCTAGCCATCCCTCAGTGCACCCTTTACATGCTAATTCATTCAATTCATTAGCCAAAGACTCTGCTTTCAAGCTATCCATCAACAAAAATTTAAATACTTCTTTATTTATACTTTACTGTCGTTCAATAACTCAAGGAAAAATCAATAAGCCTTATTCAACAAAATTGCAAAGTTATAAAATTTGAACCCTATCAATAGATTAATGGAATCAAAGAAACTAAGAACTAGAAAAATTAGGTTAGGAGCTCATGCAGCTTCCTTTTTGAATTCACGGTAAATAGAAATGTCTATAGGTCTATTCACATCAGATTGAAAATCAACTATGTCTTGATAAATCTCATTAGGTAAAGGTTCCATTTCACATCTTGAATAACATTTGCTGTTGTCGATCTTTTTCGATGAAAACCTGTTGCTTAAGCGCTTAAAGATAAACAATGTCACAGTGCAACTTGTGTTAGTTATATCGTTTGAAGCTGTAGATGCAATATGCAAAACTACCAGGCTTCTCTATCAATTGAGTGAGTAGTTATTACTAATAATATTTTTTTGTAGAAGTTGCCACTTCATATCAATTTGAATAAAGAGCAATATTAAAAGAGAATATAAAAAAAAATAACCTTATCACCAAATGAGCTGACTCCGTACATAAGAAAAAATACAACAAAAGTTTGATGAAGCTCAAATATTTTTAATGAAAAATGCTTTTCATCAAGCCAAAAAAGGTCTTTTACAAGACATCGAAAATGCTAACGGTATAAATAAAAAAAACCAACTAACATCCTCCCAGACAACGGAAGCGAAAACAACAAAGTCTGTAGGGACAAAAGTAAAGTGGTAAACATATAAATCTATACATCCTCTAATATTCACTTACCCTTTCAATGGCAACTGAAATCACTGTTTTAGACTTCAAGATTAGTAATACTTTTTCAGAGTATTGCACTCATATGAATGCTCCAGAGCAGCAAACGATGTTTAAAGAAATGGGTGTTAAAACTTTTTATATCGGTGAATGCATAGGAGACTCTAAAAGAGAAACTGTTATGCCTGAAGGATCAGAGAATGTTTTATATAACATTTTCATTAGTCCTGAAACAAAGCCTATTGTTGAAGCCTCTGGTCATATTTATGAAGAAACAAAAATCACATGATGAGAAAACAATTGTCTTAATTGCTAATTTTCACGTTTTGAACATGCTAAAGAAATCGTATTAGGAATCATAGGTATTGAATGTTTTTTGCCGTCTGGGCTTACATATATATTCTCTTTCCCATATTCTGTATCAATGATTTTTTCAAAATGAGTCCCCTTTGGAAGATGTAAAAAATATTTTTGTGCTCTGTTCATCTTTTTTATACAGCTATTTAAAAATAACTAGAATATTTCCCAACGACAACAAATTGATTGTTTTATGAAAGTTTTGGTAGCTAACTATTGAATTTTTCTAAAGCAGTTAATAATCTTCCCACTCTAGTTCCATTAACTCCAAGATCGCCACCACCATATCTTGATGCCGATTTGATTTGAATCTTCTTATCTATTTTTAAAATCTCCAAGTCATCTGGAAATCTCCAAATCAAACTACGACAAACCCCTTTCCAATAATGTTCATTACTAACTAAAACCTTGGTTCTAGGGATTTTCTGGGCAATCGTGACAAGTTGATCAAAGGTCTTGTCAACATCTCCAAATTCTTTTTGAAAGAAAACACAATTAAGTGGATTTAAGCAGGGACTAAGACCTGATTTAAGATCTGGCATATATTCTATTAGTTCATATATTGATCATGCAAAAATTTTATGCCCCCCCTGGTCTTTTTTTTCATTAACTTATTACTCAGTTATGTCTAGTTCTCCCTACTAAAAATACTCATGGGAAAAAGATTCTTCAATTAGGTTAAACTCTAAAGTCTTTTTGAACATGAAACGATTAGATAAGACAGGGATGATACTAATTGTATTCAGTGTGGCCTCAACACTTCCTTATCAGTTTCATTATCTCTCTTCTATGAGTTAAATAAAATTAATCCCTCTCTCGATAGATAGTGCTAATTAAAGGTCTTTTGATTAGAGGCGGCTCAGTCCCATACCCAATCCATATAAAACCAATAATTTCCTCCTCGCTTGAGTTTATTTGTGCAATTTTATAGGTATTAGGGTCTTTAGTGATTTTTCCTGTTGACCACTTGCAACCAACATCATCACCAACAAGTGAAAGCGACAGGTTTTGAATCGCGCAAGCACAAGCAGCATAATCTTCGAGTTTTTGAACTTGATTATCAGTACATACTTGAGTGGCAACAAGCAAATGGGAAGGGTTTAGCATTTTGTCTCTTATCTTTTTCAAACTAGATTCATCTATTTTCATATCACCAAACTTCAGAGTTAGCTGTAGTTGATATAAAAGTTCCCTTTTTTTTATCCCAATGCTGGTAAAACGCCATGGGAAAGTCCTTCTATGGCAAGGTGCCTGATTAGCTGCAAATATTGATTTTTCAATTACTTCTCTAGGAACACGTTTTTTAGAAAAGATATGAAGAGTCCTTCGTTTTTTAATTGCTTCAGCTATTTCCATGATTTTTTCTTGACGTTATTAACTACACTATTAGCCATAGTGAAAATTTTACAAAAAGTTAGTTTAGAGACCTGTATAAATAAAAGGCGTTTAAATCATCTCCAGCTTGAATCTCACATCTAATAAACCATGGTTAGTTGAAAATCACTTATCAAGCAACTTTGTCAAGAATTACATTTGATGGTTTTGAAAATAACGAGACGAGTTGGCCCATGGGTGTCTTGAATACGCGTTCGACAATTTCTCCATCATTAATAATTACCTTCGTATTCAAGGATCCAGAAGGTAGATTTACAGATCTTTTTTTCAGAAGAATCTCTAGCTCTGGATAATGATCATTAGGTTTAAGAACCTCTTTTAACTCAGGATGCAGATCTAAGATTGCGTCATCAAAGGCCTTAAACTTTTTCGTTAAAACCATACTTTGAGAAAGCTGTTACTTACTGACTTGTAACCTACTGATCTGATGACGTAAAGAGTATTTAAACCAAGATCAGGATAAAATTAATAAGACTTTAAATAAAGCTTTAATGAGCAAAGAATAAATTCATATAGTAAGTTTTACTGGTAACTAAAAGAGCAAAGTAGTCATTAATAGCTAGTAGCATCAACCACTCGCTGTTCATGATGAGAAATAGACGTTACATTAGAACTTCTGTCACTTAAAACTGACTGTGTGAAAACAGTAATAGCTGCAATACTTGGTGTAATAGGTACTAAAATAAATAAGGCCAATAAACTACTGTTAGGTTTAAATAATCTTTGCATTAATTAATAAAAGGTTCGAATATTATTCTCAACAACTTTTAAGTGATTTGCGTGTGCGGTTTCCCTTGAATAAAGCTATTAGTTTGACCTGTAATACCATCTAAACACCTTTGGTCTTTTCCAGAGCATTGAATAAATAGCTTCAAGTGCCTTTTGAGTTTTAGGCAACTTGCAACTAGGCCATGACTGTTGAGTAATCATTGTGATTATTTCGGAGTCATTCTTATTTCTACATCGGATGCCACCCATAAAACCAGAGTAATAGAACTCAGGCAAAAATACATAGAACTAAACTATGAATCAGCTAGTTTTTTATTTGGAAAATAAGCATAAAAAAAAGGGGGATTTTATCACCCCCCCTTTTGTAAATCCATTAAATTACTTTTGGTAAGTATTACCTCTGTAAGTTAAGGATGCTTGCATCTGCTTTTTAGCTTCTGCTTGCCTAGATGTGTAGACGTTACTTCTGTAACTAAGTTCTACAACTTTTTTTGGAGTAGCTTCTTTGTGTTGAAGGTACTCTTGGCCTCTGTAAGTAAGAACAGTCATTGCTCTTTCTAGTAGTGCCCAAGACCCCGTTCCATGTCTCGAGTCTTACTGCAGCTTGTTATTTAGCTGAACGTGTATCAAATATAACAGAAATTATCTTTAAACGATGTTCTTCGTGATACATAAAACAGTTAATTATGCAATGTTAAACGAAATAGTTGCATTTCTTACTAAAAAGCACCCTTAAATCACTAAGTAAGTTAATTATTTATCCTCTTTTTTCTTTTTTAAACTAAATCAACATTCCTCCTATTCCCTCTTCTTACAAAAGTCATTAAAGCACTAAAAAAAGGATTCTAATATCGAAAATTATCAAATTAACTAACGGCTTAAACCCAGATGAAGCAATATTTTGAAAAATTGAATCAAATATTTTCATAGCATTTCAAGAAGGTAAACCATTAAGTAACCACACAAAAGCCTCGTTATTTAATACCCAGTTTCTAAAAACTACTATCACTATTAAATTAATCAAAAGAAACATGAACAAACGAAGTTTTGGATCATCTATCCCCATAAATCTGTTGTAATTTAGTTTTTGTTAGGCAAGGCCAGTTACAAAAATTTTAACAATTATGGGGCTAGAGGAAGTTGGTAAGCAGTTAAAAGAATATGTATGATTTTCAATCCGCTTTAAAAGGCCTACCACCTTTACTTAAATAATCCATATAGTCATCAGACTCTTTGAGGTAATAATTCCTGCTTTGACCAATATATCTAGCTTCAATTAAGAGATCCGTAACATCAGGCCAAAAAGATTCAGGGACCAACTCAAGAGGATTAATAGCATTTGGATTCCAATTTAACTCAGTCAAAAATAGAAACCAAATCGACTTGCACTTGTTGAAATCAGATAAACAATCTGAATTAAAATTATTCATTTATAAATTGGACTGATTGAGCTGCTTTATCAGCTTTGATTCTTGCCTCTTCGAGGGTTTCAGCTTTTGCGACAGCTACTCCCATTCGACGATGTTCAGTAGAGCTCGGCTTGCCAAAAATAAATACAGCTGTATTCGATTGACATAAGGCATCTTCAAGTCCCGTAAAAGCTATGTTTGAAGTTTTCAGGGAAGCCAAAATCACTCTGCTCGCAGAAGCTTCATGACAAATTATCTCTGGAATTGGGATACCTAAAACAGCTCTAAGGTGTAATTCAAACTCATTTAAATTTTGACTAATCAAAGTTACTAAGCCTGTGTCATGTGGTCTTGGTGACAGCTCTGAAAAAATCACATCCTCACCCTTTATAAAAAATTCAACGCCAAACAAACCAACTCCACCAAGATTATCAGTGACACATTTGGCTATCTTTTGAGCCTTATCTAAAACACTTTCACTTAATGTAGCTGGTTGCCAACTACATTGATAATCTCCATTCTTTTGCTCGTGTCCTATCGGTGCACAAAATAATGTTTTACCATTAAATTGCCTAATAGTTAATAAAGTGATTTCTAAATCAAAGTCAATAAATTCCTCTAATATAATTTTATTTGATTTACCTCTTGATTTTTCAATAGCCAAATTCCAAGCCTGGACTAAATCATTTTTATTATTAACTAAACTTTGTCCTTTACCTGAAGAACTCATAACTGGCTTAATCAATAAAGGATAACCAATCTCCTCTGCACGCAAATTAAGCTCGGATTGATTCATCGCATAACTAAATTTTGCCGTTCTGATATTTAATTCGTTAGCAGCTAAGTCTCTGATTTTATCTCTATTCATAGTTATTGCAGTGGCTCTAGCATTTGGTATTACTGTGATTTTTTGTTCGATTTCCTTTAATACATCTACTGCAAGAGCCTCAATTTCAGGAATAATTATATCAGGATTACATTTATATATAACTTCTTTTAATTCACTACCATTATTCATATTTAATACTTCAAATTGATCGGCTATCTGCATGGCTGGCGCATCATTATATCTGTCACATGCAATAACATAACAACCTAATCTTTGTGCTGCTATTGCCACCTCTTTTCCTAGTTCTCCACTACCTAAAAGCATTATTTTCTTTGGGAAAACGTTCATAATCACATCTATAGGCCAATAAATATATAAATATAATATCCCTCAAACAGAATTAATTATTAGAAAAGGAAGTAGAAATTAACAGAGACACTGAAAGGGGAAAATTATTCTTAGTACAACAGAGCGCTTGTTGTTGATGGATAAAATCAATTGATCATTCGCGATTGTTTTTCAACTCAATAAGATGGAAGAATGATATTGCCACAACAACAAGTAATTTTTGTATACCTACTTTTGAGTACTGCAATGCTATTGATTTTGGACATTAGGTACAACACTTTTGAAAACAATGAAAACAAGCTTATAAAAGCAATTACTAATCCAAAAACTATATCTAATTTTTCACATTAGTCCTATAAAGAGCTGATTGGCTATACAAGCTCTTTACGAGTGGAGAAAAGTTAGTTAAAAGGAAGGAATAACTTCGACTTATTTATTGGAATGGTTGCTAAGAAGAAAATTAAAGACTTCAAGGACTTGGATCAGTTCCCAGATTTAAAAGAAGCTCTTGTACCAGCTATTAAGACATTGCCCTCAGGTTCAATGAATACTAAAGTAATCATTACTGAAGGCGAAATTGTAGAGAGAGTTTATAAAACACCAAAAGGTGAAGTTATATCTCTTTTCCAAAATGATTTGTCGAAAGAAGCTGCCTAAAATCTCTACTTAAAATCAATTATTTTAGTATTTCTCTATGAAAGGATAGTTTCATATTGTCAGCACACCAAGAAAAGATGGCAAAGAAAACATCCAAATATTGAGCAAATCTGTAATCCTAGTTTATTGTTTTAATTGATCAATGTCTTCTAAAGAAGAAATCCTATCCATCCTAGAAGCCTTTGCCTCAACAGAGAGAATGGGATCATTCTTTTTAGACAATGCAACCCCTGACTTTTTATTTATAAGACCAAGTGGGAATCCCATTGACGCAAAAGGTTTTCAAGAGATGTGGTCCTCAGGAGATCTTGTATTAGAAAGCGCGGAAGTCACAAAGGTGCACAAATTTGAATTCTTAGGTTCAAATGCTGCAATGTGCGTTTTCACCCTAGGCTCAAAATTTACTTATAAAGGGACTCAAAATGATGACCTCCCTACAGTAACTTCGATTTTTAAAAAGATTGATGATAAATGGAAAGTAGCGTGGATGCAAAGATCTTCAGGCCAGTCAGATATGACTTTGTGGAACGACTAATTTATATTTCCTTCTTAATGGTTAAGTGTTCGTAAATTCTATATATATCCTTACGTCTGAAGTACTCATCATTCAACAAGATAGATAATTTAAAAGAGAAAAAGTTAATAGTCGTAAATGCAAGAAAAGCCAAATGTTGAAGAGTTGATTGCAGATTCAATGACATTGCTCCTAATTAGAGCCCAAAAGCTACCTAAAAGGGAAAGACTAGCAATTGCTCAAGAGTTTAGAGAATGGCTTAATGGTAGTTGCAAAGTAGAAGATATATTGATCCTAGACACAAGAATCAAATAGAAATAACTACATCAAGTTGATAAACATCAATATTACCGAATTAATTTGCATTTCGTTAATCAAACAAAAAATCCATTAAAAAAGCCCCTTCCGTAATCACAGACAAGAGGCTTTTAATTTAGAGTTGGAAGTTCGGACTATACAATTCCTGGGATAATCCAGCCTGTTATTCCGTAATTAATCACTGCAGCAAAGAAACCCATCATCGCGAGACGGCCATTCATTTGCTCTGCTGTTTTCCAGTAGTTTGTTTCTTTGTTCATTACACAACACCTGGAATGATTTGACCGGTTGTTAGATATGCACCGATTAGTGCCCAACATCCAACAAATGCTGCGTAGCCATTTAGTCTTTCAGCAATAACTTTGCCTTCTTCAACTCTTGGAGTTTCAGTGATTTGGTTTTTCATTAAACGACACCTGGGATAAGTTGACCAGTTGTCAGGTAGATACCTGTTAGTAGAACGAATGCCATCATGGCTGGTCTGCCGATGCTTCTTTCTAGGATTGTTTTGTTAGATGGTTGCATTGTTATGAGTAGTTATTGGTTTAGAAAATTCCAGGAATGATTTGACCTGTTGCGAAGTATGAAACCAAAAGGCTGAACATTCCGATCATTGCCCAACGGCCATTTGTCTTTTCTGCTTCCTCTGGATAGCTGGTGTAGTCCTCTACAAGCTGAGGCTGTGTTTCACGGCCAAAGATGTTTTGCTTGCCGTACTCAGTGATTACTTGAGATGGAGATGAACTTGTCATTGCTGGAATTGCGTTGATGTGAACAAATGTAAAGTATGAATTTTCTAAGTGGAAGATACGGTCGGGTACGGCTTACTCACTTCATGAAGAACTTAAAGTGGATTTTCAACAAAACAATTCCAATGAAGATTACTTAATGGATTAAATATAGAATTGCTAAATCCTGGTTAGATTCTGCTACTTTTCTTCTTAAAAAAGTTAATGCCTCATCATTCATACTTGACTCCGAAATCATTTTTTCTGCTTCATTGATACCATGCTCAAGATTTTTAATTTTTAATTGGAGAACTTCCCTATCTTTTCTGCACTGCGCCAGTGTGAAGTCATCAATCATTTTAGTAAATATTTTAAGCAGCTAAAAATTTTACTTAGCTTAATAGGTCAAATAAAATGTTTAAAAACTCTAATCTAGAATCTAATGTTTTATGACCAAATTCCTTTTGTTGTTGTTTTAAAATGGATTGACCCTCTGCCCCTAATGCTGAAGAAATAAATTTCTGATCTTCTGAAATCCACGTATTAACCATCTCATCGTCAATCTCAACGTGAAATTGCATCCCATAAGCTAATGGACCAATACTAAATAATTGCTCCTTACATCTACAACTACTAGCGATAAGCTCTGCAGAATGAGGCAATAAAATTCTATCTCCATGCCAATGCAAAACAGGGAAAGGATGTCTTAAAAGTCTTGTCAGCTTGAAGTTATCCTCTAGTGATTGAGGAAAGATATAGTCCCACCCTATTTCAGCTAATGGTTGATGAGATACCTCCTCCTGAATCATTTCAACATCACCACCAGCTGCATACGCTAAAAGTTGAGCACCCAAGCATACTCCTATTAATCCAACGCCTTGATTTAAAGCTTCTTTTATTAGACCAATTTCCTCAACAAGCCATGGATAAGTTGAAGCACCAATGTCTCTTATACCCATAGGTCCACCCAACACCAAAAGTAAATCTCCATTCCTAAGTTCTGGAAGAGAGTCTCCTAGATCCAAACGAAAAATACAAACACTAAATCCTCTTTCCTTAGCAAGATTGACAAACAGTCCGGGTCGCTCTCGTTCTAAATGCTGGAGAACAAGTAAACGACTCATAAATAAATTAAAAATCTACATTTTCATTTGGAGTAAAAACCGAGCAATACAACTTGATGAATAGCTCTGCCTCACTTTCATCATTACCCTCATATTTGAGCTTGAGGTCTTTTATTGCAACTAAAGCAGTTTTCTCTTTCAACCTATATCTTGCACAAGTATCTAGAACTTTAAACATTCGGGTAGTAACTGCTTCCGAAGGAATGCTTAGACCTAAAAAGACAGTCAATAATAGTAGATATTTCATATGGATAATTCAATCATCTTTTTTAGATAAAGCTCTAGAGTGTTGGAACCATTTATTGCTTTTATACAAAAGGAGAAACATTGTAGACAAAAGAAAAAAAGTAAGCGCTTCTAAATAAATAAAAAAATGATCATTAAAATGCATATTTTTCTTAATTTACGTTTGATTAAAGTTGCTTGAGTTCTTCATCTGTTAATGAGCAAAAACCATCTGAGCATCTCTCAGATTTATTTAAATTTGCAACGGACTCCGATCCACCGATAATTAAATTATGATTTGACATTTTATAAAATTTCTCGTGAACAGAATCACTAAACTTTTTTCCTTCTCATACTCTAATTCGCACGGATCAATGTTGTCGTCAAACAACTCATAGTATTGAATATAATTTGGCTTTCCATAATATGTCATATACCTAGACTAATACGACATAGGAATAAATACCACTCATTCAAGTCAAAGCTAGTTTTGTTGTTTTTCAACAAGTTTCTTAAGATATTTCTGCTTGAGTAGCTTTTTTCTTTCTTTCAAGAATTTTTTTAATTGTTGCAACTTCACATTAATCAGTGAAAGTATTTAGTACAGATTCAATGTACATCAAAGTTATTTTGATGGAGTGCATTTTGGAGAACTGTCATTTCCATCAAGCTTTTGAATTTTGGATATGTCCAAATCAGATATCTCCAGCCCATAAAGTTCAGCGATATTTGTCATAGCCAAACTCTCTGCACCCGTCCATGCTTCAGCTAATACCGACCAAGTTTTTTGACTAAATTCAACTCCCATATTTTCGTTGTTAGCTCTTTTTTGATCTATCTCAACCACTTTCCTTAGTCCATGCGTCGATAGATGACTTTTAATCCTTAAGAAAACAACCTCCAACATTGAATAATAGAACTTTTCCATCGCTTTGTTATATGCCCATTCAGCTTCTTTTTGTGCCTTTTTGGCAGATTCAGTTGTAATCTCCATGCTCATTTATTATTTCAGGAAGCAGTTTCTTTTCTTATTATAGTTTTCCGAAATAAGTTTTAAGGATTGAATTTGAAAATAAGCTCGTAATTAAATCATTTAGAAAAGTGCTATCCTCAAAATCAAATAAATATTTACAAACTGCCTTTTCCATTAAAACTATGGTTTTGTCGATTACATTAAATTGAAAAATGTCTTTAGAGCTTACAGATTTAATCAAAGATTTTATAGCAACTAAACTCCTCTCAAAAGTTGAACTAGATTTCTTAGAGAGTGAACTTTGGGAGACTCTAGAGCATATCGATGAAATAACTTCCTTAACCTGTGCTCCAGTCAATATTTCTAAAGAATTGAAATTAAAAGATGGTTCATCATGGCAATTATGTTGTGCAGCAGTACTTGATGATGCCAGACCACAAAAAAACTCTCGAACAGAACAACTAAAAAAATTAATTGAAAAATTTTCTCTCCAATAGTTATCCTTCTCTAAGATTAAAATTTTAGAGATTTGAAATGTTTCACCAGAAATTTAAAATCACTTATTTGATAAAACTATCTTTCTAAAGTTATAAAAAAACATTCCTGTTTTCTCATAAAGATGTTTTGGTTCTTTTTTAAGTTCTAAATTATATGGATTGATAAAAATAGCCAACAATATTCTAAAGGCAGTATAAAAATTTTTTCTAGACTTTATATCTTGATATTTTTCATATCTCAATTTATAAATTACATGCTTATCTAACAAAGCCTCTAGTGAGTTAAGGACTATATTTTTCTCCCTTGTACTGATTGTAGACAACAAAACCATCAATCCTTTTATTGATGAATCATCTCCACTGATAACGTTTCTAAGAACGCTTTGATAGAGATTCTCCCATTTGTAGGGTTCATTCCTAAAAAGGTTAGAAGCAGGTTCCTTAGAGTTAAGCTTTAAAAGTCTCTTGTTTTCATCACTCTCGACTTGATCAGAATTCCAATATTCATACAAAGGCGATGATTGAGAGATATTCATGTCTGTTTAGTGAGAACGAGAATTAAAGAAAATTAGAAATTACATTTACTTGGGTATGCATTTTCACATCAGTGTTATGCATGTAGAACTTATACTTCACAAGTGTATAAGTCTGTTTCATTATGTGCTATCGATTAAAAACCAGATGAAAGTAATGTTCCTAGATCGATATTTGATCCACATCATGTAAATAATATTACTAAAGAAAGAAAAATAACAAACCCAGAAGTATTTAAGCCATATTAATTGTATAAACATCAAATTATATTTCAAACACAATTTCTGAGTCGAAGATCAAGAATGATCAAAATGTAGTAGGTATAATTAACAAAAAGAACTCAAAAGCTACGTGCAAAATAATTTTGCAGCATTATTCACGCCTATTGAATAATCATCAATATTTAGATCTAAAGCCTCTATGGTTTTAAGGGCATCTATTTTACCGGAGGCAAAACTTTCACAAACTGCACTTACTTGATCAGTTATTGTTACATTAGATTTTGTGGGGAATAAAAAGAAAAGGGATATTGGTAGCACAAAAAGAAATTTCATTTGGTTTTAGCTATTTTCATAAGTTTTCTCCAATGAACTCACTTGAGCTCGATATGTATCACCTTTAGAACCGCATAATTTTTCATGATCCGTTAACGGAATCCATGACCAATCAAGTCTTACAGTTAAAGACAAGAACATGATGATGTGACCAATAAAAAGAATGGGCCAATCAAGACCTATAAATTCAGAATGAAAAACAGGATGCATTACTAAATCAAACAGGAACTGAAGAACTAGCTTGGTGTGAACCCGCCAGGATGGGAAGAAGAAATGGAACGTTACAAACTATCAGTACTTACAAAGCTAAAACTTCTGAAAGCAAGTTATGTAAGGGAAATAGATAACAATAAAATCGTAACCACATCTACTCTTGCTAAATGCATGGTAAAGGTAGGGACAACCAGCAAGATTGATGTAACACAAAAAGAAAAAAAACCTTAAAAACCATTGTTTATTCTTGATTTCATACTAAAAAACCAATGATTTAAAATTTCATTTAATGAGCGGCGACAATTTGCTTGGAGAACAACCTCTAAAGTTTTACTCAGAAGAGGTAACTGAAACCAAAATCGAACTAGTTCATCGCTTACTAATACTTAATGCTCAAAAAAATTCAATAGTAGATTTAGATAGAAAACACAAAGAATGGGGAAATGAATTAGCAAGTTAAAAAAATGCTCAGATGGGTTCAGAAAATACTTTCTTATCCATAATTTTTCATAATTCTTTTTACCAGCTTTGACAGATCTAAATTTCAAGCCATAAATCCCTAAAAGTCGTAGATTTAATCCACATTTAATTTTTACCTGGTATATATTTATTTGTATTGTTTTAAATTAATTTTACTAGATCTTTTGGATCAATGATTAATCGATTTTTAACTTTCTTCTTTTCAATTCTTGTTGTTCTTACGATTACCCCCCATAAAGCAAATGCAATAACAACTGATCTGCCAGAGTGTATTGTAATAACTCACTGCGTGAGAGAAGACTTTAAAGTAACTGATTTAGAAAATGCTTTTAAAAAAGCAACCAAAATTGTCTCTGACACAGCCAGAACAAAAATAGTTGAAAAGACTGATTCATTTATTCATGCTGAAGCGAAGACAAAATGGAGAAGATATACAGATGATCTACTGCTGAAAGCAATTCCAGAAAGAGGTATTATTCAAGTCAGATCAGAATCAAGAGTAGGAGTTGGAGATAATGGAGTGAATCAGAAGAGAGTTGATGATTTTGCTTATCGTCTAATGACAGAAAGAGACATCACTAACTGACACATAAAATCAATTTAAATACCCATGTAAAGTCATTGATTTTGAACATAATAAATTTTTCGATTAAGTTTGTTTGCGAAGGTATGGCTTAAGGGTGAAAAGTAAGTGATTTTTTAACAAATTGCTTTTATTTTTATGCTTCTAGCAGCATTTGAACCTGGTAGAGAAATGGCCATCGCCAACTTTTTCCTAGCCATTTTTTGTCTGTTTACCGTTGCCCTTCCTTTCTTACTCATCACCCGTGGAGACAAAACAGAAGCAAATCGGGACTTCATTGCAGCAACAGTTAACCCATGGTCTCAAGTTGTTAAAGAAGCTGAGTTAGCACAAGTGGTTCTATCTGAGATTACCTCGTCAGTAAAAATGGAACCCAATCTGGAAACGGCTTCTGAGCAAACTGTCGAGCCGAGTCTAGAATCAGGAGACGTTATCTCTCTAGAAATAAAGGGAAGTGATGAATTGGATGAGTCAATAACTCAAGCATTACCAGCAGAAGAAGAACTATTAGCTGCTTGAAAGGTCTAAACACTACTATTAAATTCTGATTGTCAGACGATTATCAAGGGGCAACTTAAGCCCCTTTTTAATGATCTTTTTAACTTTTGGGTTGCATCTGATTCATATATAGAACATGAGGGTGTCTATTCCCACCTTCACTATCGTCTATCCATTCTTTGTATTCCTCTCATAATGCTTGACTGTCTTTCTCACTTAATTCTTTTATCCTTCGGAAAGTGTCCTTCGTCGTCACGTCCAGTGTTCTTTTTAAACTTGTCGAAGGTATCTTCATACTAAATTGCTCACCACAGAATCAGTAATGAAAGTACAAACCAGAAATGCAAATGTCATTGCCAAGGGTTTTTGAAATAGTTCATTTAGTGAGTTCATTTAAATATATATCAACTAGCGAAGCATGCTAATGAAGCACAGTAAATAAAAAGAACAAATTCCCAATGTTTACGTGTAAAAACGCAGAGGTAAAATTGATTTGATTTCATGTAAACATTTGATACGTGCTGCGTGTTCGGGTTCCACATATAACATTGCATATAAATAGGTTGTGAAGATTAGCAAGATCGCCATTATGAAAATATGAAACGCTTATTTCCTCTATTATTAATATCCTTGGTTCTCTTATTTTTTTCAGTCATATCAGCTAATGCTGAGTCCGAATTTGAGATGTATTTAAGCGATTTTTATCAAAAACAAGAGAAAGCAAGCAAAATACTGAAAGAAATTGAGACAGATTTAAAAGATGGATCCAGAGACAAAGTTTGTGCAAGGCAAAGAGAAGCTGCTAGCTATGGAATCAAAGCTACAGAGTCGTTGATTAAAGCATTTAAAACAAATGGTTCTAAAACTGAAATGGAGAATCTTCAAGCAGGACTAGATAAATGGAGAGAGTTGAGGGACTATTGCTAACAACTTTTCTCATACAAAAATAAATGAATGCATTAGTTATTGTTTTTTTTATTGCCTCAATTTGGCTAATAAGAAAATTCGCATGGAATGCAGAAGAGGGAACCAATGAACAAAGAGAACGGAATCCAGAGTTAAATACAAAAAACTTTGACATGCATGAAAGAAGACTTGAACAATTTTCAAAGTCAAAATACAAAAACCGTATGTTCTATATCGGGGCTGATGGTACTTGCTACTATTATTCAGCCACTGGAAAGAAAATTTTTTGCTAATGGATGAAATATCTCAATGGGGTATTGCTGCATTAATTGGAACATCTATTGCTGTCTTCTTGGCTTGGTTTAATAAATCCGGTTCTGACTTCAAAGACGGATTTGAGCCAAAAAGCAAAAGGAAGAAAAAGAAGAAATAAATTGCATACTTTGAAAATCAAAAAGCTTTGTGCGTATACCAATTAGAACTCAATGAAACCAGAGTTAACAAACATCTGACGAATTAATAAAGCAATCACAATAAAAACAAACAATCTACTTAAAACGTAAAGAGGTAAATTATTCACAGGTATAAGCGCCTAAATATTATTAATCGCAGATTAATCAGTATTCACTACTTACCCACTCCAGTGAAAACAAATCCATTAAGAATACAGAAATCATAAGCAAAAAGCTTCAAAACTTCAGGCATCTCAACCCATTTCATTTCCTCAATTTCATTCAATTGCTCCGAACTTAGATTCTCAGCTTTAGCATATTCCTCCATCATCTTTGACCAAGTATCAGAATAAATATCTACGTAAAATGCCTTTTGATTTTGATCAAAAAAATTAATTTTATCTTGCTTTGTACTAACCTTTTTAGACAGTTGCTTATAGTATTCAATGTCCGATGTCATGATTATTTGCTATTTGAAAATCCAACCTAATAAATTTACTTTTAAATAGCGAAGAGATGTTCAAAATCTATACATTAAGTAGTCTTCGAAATCAAACGTTGAACTGATTTTTATCTTTTGAAGAGGAATAGATAAAAAACAAAACTAATCTAATTTGGAGATTATGAGAAATTTATCATTTTGATTATTAATCCCACTGCGGAGCAACACGTCTCCATCCAGTTGATAATAATTCTCTCCATAGTTTTACTGCCAATCCTCTTCTCATCCTTTTACGATCTTTTAAAAGTGGGGGTCCATTTGATTCAAGCCTTCCTCTCTCAATCCAAACCTTAGGGTTTTGATCCCAACTCTCCCAATCATAACGAAACCTCAGTACCCATAGTCCATTCACTTCCATAATCCAACCATCTCTTCTCATACGATCACAGAAATTAATAGTAAAAGAATACTGCAAAAAGATGTTCGTATTTTTAGTGTGACTTTTTAGATGTAACTTTATTATTTCGTTTAGGAAGAGATCTCTTGTCAGCTATAGGAATGCTGAAGGGAGTGAACAATTTCATAATGTTGATAATTAAATACATATGTCTAAGTTTAAGATCAAGTAAAAATTTAACGTATAGGTGTAACGACGCTATAAGTCTTCGCATTGAACTACAAGATAAGATGTATTGGAATAGATAGTTTCAGTTAAAAGCAAAACTAGAAAATGTTTACTCCCTACCATGCGATCATTTCTGGAATTCTACTAAAATAAGATTCAGCATCAATATTTCAGATGTCAAAAAGAGAAAACAGATTAAGAAAGAATCAAATAATGGATTTCAAAATCAAAATTCGATTTGAACAGTTATTAAATTATTTTTGATGTTTTTGACTAGAAAACTTTTTAAGCAAAGCAAGTCCAATCTAAGTTGCGATGATTTGTTGAAAATGTAGCTGGGGTACAAACCTTCTCACCATCTGGTGTTACATAGCACCTTTCAATGCCCCAACTTCGTTCAATGATTTTCACTACAGTTGAGCCTTTTGGCAAAGGAGATGCTGCAATTTGAGCTCTAGTCATATGAATGTGTAACTATACATTTTTAGCTACTGAAAAAAGTTTTATCAATCAGTAAATAAATCCATTGACATTGAATCAAGTGCAAAACAAACAAACTTAATAAAAATAAATGTAAAAGTTTCAAGTATAATATTTTTTATGATTTTAGAAAGATAATTGAAGTTGGTATAAAGATATTGACCTTATAAAAGCGTGCAGAGTTAGAAAATCATCTAAGTACTTCTCATGCATATTTTCACAACAGGTAATTCCACAGTTCAAATGCAAATACTCCCACTTCTATTGAAATTACTGAAATACATCATGACTTGCTTAGACTTAAAGGAGGAAGAATCAAAGCCGTTTCAAAAGAACACTTCATGTTATTAAGTGAAAGGGAAATGACATCACTCCAGCTATAGCGTTGGTGAATGTGGGAATTAGAATTTTTTTTACAAACAAACGAAATGAAAAGAATAAAGCTCAATCAAGAATCTGAGGAGGTTGGAGAAACTTATAAAGTGATCGCAATATCTTTAACAATTGGACTAAATATAATTATCTTTACTTGGTTCTTTCTCTTTTCAGGGTTGACCAAATAAATCATCGAATAAGCAAAAAGTTCAAATATGAAGTTAATCAGAGTATCCATAAAGCAAAGGAAGCGTGTTGATAAAATTTAAATCACCCAAAGGATTAGCTTTATATACTTATATAAGTATATTTTTTACATCAAAATCACAAACAAACGAATCAAAAGAATATACGCAATTTTTTTTTATAAGGTTCAGTAATAATCCACCAAGAAAAATGCAAGTAGATCTAAATGAACTAGTAAATTCATACGAGGTCGTGCCCGTATCTCTTAGTGATCCTTTTAAATCTTTAGTTGCAGAACCATCAACGATGGAAGTACTTAGATTCATACCAATTATTGCCTTCATTGCTTTAATAATTACAGCTGTATGGAGACAGGGTATGAAGTTCCCAGTAAAAGCTATTGGAGATTTAAACAAAGATATCAAGCAAGATTAAATCAATTAAGGGATTTAAAAGATTTTGTTGTAATTTCTAATGTGTGTAGAATTTATTAAATGAAATTCAGATTATATAACAGCTACTTAAGATTAGACATTAGATGAGGAATTAACCAACTCATTCGTCAACTCAATTAATTTTTTAGAAATTCCTATCTCTTTCATTGAGTGTCCTGCACTATCGATTACATAAAGTTTTGAAGAGGGCAATGATTTTTTCAGATCCCATGCACTTCTCATTGGACAAACCACATCATATCTACCCTGTACAATCGAAACAGGAATATCTTTTAGCTTAGTGATATTTTTTAAAATATAATTTTCCTCTAAAAAAATGTTATTAACAAAATAATGACATTCTATACGCGCAAAAGAATCTGAGAAATTATCATTTGCCGCTTTTTTAATGGATAATTCCTTTGGCATGAGAAAGCTAGTTGACATTTCCCATCGCGTCCAAGCATGCGCCGCTTTGGCTCTCTCAGACCTATCTTGACTGGTTAATCTCTTATGGAAAGCATTAATCAAATCGCCTCTCTCATTATGGGGAATAACAGACTTATAAAGATCAAATTCTTCAGGGAAAATCTCACTTGCACCTTTTTGATAGAACCAACTTAATTCGGTTTTTCTGCACAAAAATATACCCCTAAGAGTAAGACTTAAAACTTTTTCCGTGTGTTGAATAGCATAAATCAAGCTTAATGTTGAGCCCCATGACCCCCCAAAGACGTGCCATGATTCAATTTTCAAGAGCTGTCTTAATTTTTCAATATCTTCAATTAAATGATGTGTCGAGTTTTCTTTTAACTCAGAATGAGGAGAAGATCTACCACATCCTCTTTGATCAAATTGAACAATATTGAATTTTTTTGGGTCAAAATATCTTCTATAGGAAGGACTACTCCCACCCCCGGGGCCGCCATGAACAATCAAAACAGAGGATCCATTTGGATTGCCGCTTCTTTCCCAGTAGATTGAGTGTAGAGAGCTCACTTTTAAAATCCCTACTTCCTTAGGTTCTATTTCTGGAAATAACATTTTTAATTAAATTTTCGTCTTTTGTTTTTGAGACATTTCATTCAACTCAAGCATACATAACAAATTTAGCTATAAAGGATAATTAAAAAGGAATTGATCAATGCCTAAAAAAAATTGGCTCAAAAGCTTTCGGTTTAATATTCATGCACCTGGAACAGGTTTTGCCTTAATGATCTTGGCTTTAACTCAAGTACCAGTGGGAATAAAAAATGCAGCTGAAGTTGTTTGTATTGGTCAAACTTCAAATAAGATTTGGAAATCAGAAAAGAATCATTCGGATGCAAATATGCTTGCCGTTCAAAGATGCAATGGAAGAAATTAACTGGAATCATGTGTTCGTCTTCAAGCAAAAATATGATAAAAACCAAAAAATGTAACGTTTGCCTAGAACTTAATTTTTAACACGATAAAAAGTGAATATTTGATACTTCTTCATTTTTTATGACTTCAGCGCTAAAAATAATCGATCAAGAATTAGCTCAGTTTGGGTGGGTTGAGTCAATAGCAACTAATTCAATAAGTGATTTCAAGTCACCCAAGATAGATGTTGAAGAACAATCAACTAATCAAAACGAATCTGATCTCATAGACACATTCATATGTCATTTGATCTTCTATGTGGTTTTTTGCTATTCCCTATTTCTATATATTTTTTTCGATCTAGGTTTTGGATCCTTTTTAAAAAATATAGTAAATAAATTTTTCAAACTCCAAAATAAATTTGAGCCACCTTCCTTTATCAGTGCTAATTCCAATTAATACAGAGTAAGTTTGTCCTTAAAGAAATTTTTTGGGTATTCCTTACTATCGCACTAACTAAAAAAATGTATTTATATAGGAAGGAAGTAATTCACTAACGGTCTGAGTCTGCACAGACCGTTTTTTATTATAACTGCAAAATTTCTCACAAATATCAAACTATTTATATGGAATTGAAGTTTGTCAATTCAACGATAAGCCCGAAGGACTAGCATCATAATATCTTTCTTTTCCTGACTGATAATTTCCACAGATAACGAGTCAAAGAGTTTTATAAAAACAAATTCGTTTCTTAAGAAATAATTTAAATATATATAATTCTTGATATAGATTAGCCAAAGAGGGTAATGCATCTTTAAACCTCACGCATTACAAGATTTGAGAAATCAAAAATCAATAATAATAAAATAGAGTTAAAATCTTTTATTATTATTATCTTTTATTTACATCTTCAAAAAGATCTTCTTAAATTGACTAATTATATTGTTTTTCTTCAACAAGATAAGAATTATACTTTTCGTTTATTTTTCTTTTAATCTCAGCTCTTTTGTCATTTACTTTGTAGACAGATCGAGCCAATTCAATAAACTCTAAGTCAAATTCTTGATTACGTTCTTTGATCCTAATTTCATCTTCTATTCCCCATAGACGATGATTAATTTCTTTAAGAGACTGAAATAGATTTAAATCAACTTCTAGATTTTGATCGTTTAAGACCTTTTGGAGAAATTGATGTTCTTTAATTACATTTTCCAGTTTTTGATTGGTCATATGTTCTCTCTTAATCTCCAGAATTGTGATTTTATCTAATAGTTCCCCAAGAGATATTGGAGAAAGAATATGAGAAGCGAAGTTACTTTGTTTATTCATAACTTTATTCTAGTTCTGTAGATAGCTTACTAGAAACTCTTTTCATCACTTCATCCCAATCATGCCTTTGATTTTGTCGAAATATTCTCATTGACGGATACCAAGGAGTTTTCTCTCCATTAAGGCCCCAAGTCCAAAAAGGTATATCTCTTAACAACAACCACACTTTTTTTCCAATTCCACCAGCCAAATGAGCAATGGACGTATCACAAGTTATTACCAAATCACAATTCTGAATAATTGCTGAATCCTCTAAGAAATCCATTGTTTTATCAATTAAAGGTTGGCAATCAACAAATTTATTTTTAAAAGAGCAAGTCTCGAATTGCTGGGAACCATATCCCTTTTGCAGAGATAAGAATTTAAAATCATGATTTCTAACAAGAGTAGAGAAAGTTTCTAGAGGTAATGATCTTCCTATGTATGAATAATTTTCAGTAGTTGGATTCCCTTGCCAATTAATACCAATAATTGGTCTTATTTCATTAGATAATTTTTCCCTCCATTTCTTTATCAATTCATCATTCGAAAAAATATATGGTTCTGTGATGATTGGATTATTTTCTCTAACTTTTAAATATTTAGGCAATGATAATAGTGAAATCCATTGCCTATCTGAAATTTTATTAGATTGTTCTGGAGTTAATGGATTAGAATCAATAGATGATGACTGGATTAATGAATGTAATTTTTCTTGCGCACAAAATGTGACTTCTATACCTGTTTTTTTAAGGTAAGGGATATACCTCATATATTGAATAGTATCACCTAAACCTTGTTCACAAATAACTAAAAGTTTGTCAATTCCTTTTAAATCTTTATTTTCAATTCTTTTTACTGCTGGATTACCATGAAGTTCTGGCGGGCTATTTTTTTTAAATCTTAATTCGTAATTATTAAACCCTGATTTATAGTCACCTTTTAAAAGTTCGATTAATGAAAGATTAAAATAAGCATTGAAATAGTCCGGTTTTAGCGAAATCGCTTTTCGCGCTGAAATTTCAGCTTCATCAATTCTGCCAAGCTGTTTGAGTATATTGCTTAGATTTAAATGAGGACCGGGGTCATTGGGAACAAGTTCAATAGCTTTTCTAGTTACTGATTCTGCCGCCCGCAAATCATCTAGACAAAGCAATACTCCGCCTAAATTAATCAGAGCATCTGCATAATCAGGCTGAAGTTTAAGAGCTAAACGTAGTGAAATTTCAGCAGCTTTTAATTGATCTGAGTCTTTCAATATTAGCCCCAAAATGTTATGAATTTCTTTATTATTTGGTTGTAGCTTAATGGCATTTTTTAGAGATATTTCAGCTTCTTCTAATTTAGAAAGATCTCTCAGTACTATTCCCAGATTAGAATGAGTTTCAACTAAGTTTGGATTTATTTTAATAGATTTACGAAGAAGATGTTCTGCCTTTGCTAAATTACCTAGATCTTTCAATATAATTGCATAATTAGAGAAAACTCTTGGATCAGAAAAACCTTGATCAATAAAGTATTGATAATACTTTATTGCTTCTTTTATATTAGCTTCAGCATGAAACTTAAATGCTTGTGAAATAATCTTCTCTTTTGAGAGCTTAGAAAACGAATTAGTATAAATAGTTATATTACCTGAAATCCTATCCAAAGAAAATGGTACAGGATAGGTAGTGATAGTATCGATTTGTTTAGTAGATGAAACCTTTTTAGCAAAACCATCCATCTTTTAATTATAGAGAAAGCAAAGATTAAATTCAGTATAATTTAGATTTATTCATCTAAAACATACCAATCATCAACTTTTGAAATCAATTTGAGTTTTCGTTTATATCCATTATTAATCAAAAGATTATAGATTTTCTCACGGATATTAGTAAAGTTGTGTTCACATGTAATAACCTTAAATTTATATTTACTAAAATCAAAAGACTTTAATATCTCAAATTCACTCCCTTCTGTATCTATAGATAAATAATCTATAGATTTAGGAGCATTATATTTATCTAATAAATCTAACAGTGAAATTGTAGGTACTTTATACCTATTACCATTAGTTCTATAACATTTAGAGTTGTCTAAATCAGAGAAGGAATTTATTGTTGAGAGTTGTTTATAGTCCTCAGTCTCATTAAACAAAATATGCTCATCGGAATCTTTCCATAAACATTTCTTTTCTATTATGGCCGAACGCATTTTTATTAATTTATCATGCCAGTATATTGCTGGCTCAGCAAGAATACCATCCCAACCAAAAGATTTTTCTAACAAATATGAATTAGAGCTAATCACTCCATCACAAGCTCCAAATTCCACGAAAAACCCTTTTTTCTTAAAATTCAACTCACTTAAGACAAATAAATCTTGTCTAAATTGTGATTTTGATAAAGTTAAATATTTTAAACAAAGATTTTTAGATTTATTACTAATATTATTTATAAAATCAATATTAATTCCTATATTTTTCTGTAATTCAGACTCTTCTAACATACCAAGATCTTTAAGTATAAGTGCCAAGTTAGTATGTGCACCAGCGAAATCAGGATTAATTTTTATAGCTTGTCGAGTAAATTCTTCTGCTTCATTTAATTCACCAAGACTTCTTAGTATTGTTCCCAAATTAGAGTAGGCTTCTACAAAATAAGGATTTAATTTAATCGAATTACGTAGAAAATCCTCTGCTTCTTCTAATCGACCTTGATCTTTCAATATCATTCCATAATTAGAGAAAACTATTGCATCAGTGAAACCCTGGTCCAAGAAATATTTATAGTATTTTACTGCTTCTTTAGTATTGCCTTGCGAATGAAATTTAAAAGCTTGGGAAATAATTTCCTTTTTAGACATTCTATTATGTATATTAGTATTAATAGTAAAATTTTGCTTCACTTCCCTAAATGGAACGGGTACTGGATTAACTTCAAATCTATTATATTTTCTCTTGTTATCCTCTTCCTTGCCACTATCCATAGTTCCTGAAATTAATTCCATCTAATCATAACTTTATTTGCATAAATAGCAAAACATACTATAAGTATATAGAAGACTTTATTATAAATGAATGATCAATTAAGAATTCTACAGCTAGTTAAATATCAAATCGTACTGTAGCTAGAATATAAAAAAGAATATGCTCCAGTAGAAGTTATTTTTTTAATGAATGTAGACTTCGGAAGATCATTAGGGCTAAATGCAATAATATTTTATGTCACTAGCTTATAATTATTTATGCAATAGCTATAATAGTTTCTTATGAAATTCTTTAACCATATGAAAAATTATTTTTGAATAAAAAAGATAGCAACTTATTATTATTTATTAAAAAGAAGTGGATATAGTTTGTCTTTTTTGCAATAAGCATAAAAAAACCTTTAATATTAATTGATGATTTTAGAGTCTCTAACGTGGCACCAAAAGAATCTGAAGTTATATATCAAGTATGTTTGAAAATCATCTTTTTATGTGATAAGAGGTCATGAATAGAACCTTTTCATCTATTGTGATTAGTAAATAGAACTAAAAGGTTTTATAAGCGCTCATTTCTTCATTTTTCATTACAACACAACCATCCACGATAAATAAATCAGCTTATTTTTTGAATAGACAATAACCACATACTATTGATATTTAACATAGTAAATTTATAAAAAGAGGAACTAGTCATATAATTAATTTTTAATTCGTTAATCAACTCTAGTTAATTTTACTTGAGTAAAAGCCGAGGTGTATAAATAAAGCAAAATCGATTAGAACATCTATATACCGACATGGAGGGTTATGAAACTAAGAGCTCCTTTCAACATGATCAAAAATGCCCTAAGTGATATTCGAACAATGCATGACTTCTCTTACACCGTTCCCAATGAAACTAGAGATGAGTTTTGGGACAAAGAATGTAGTAATCATCCAACAGCATCTACATGCAAAGATTACGAGGGATAACGATAATAAACTTTTTAAGAGTTAACAACTGTCTAATCCAAGCAAGAATAATCTAAGCAAAAAAATATCCCTGGCTAGCAGGGACTTATAAAAAGAGTTTTCAAACTAATGCTGATAGCGATGACCACGATAAGCCATTTGCGTATTTAGCTCAGACTTAGCATCGCTTCTGCATGTGTTGTAGTGATTACGCCTGTAAGTCAGCTCAACACAATCTTTTGGCGCTTTTTGCTCTTTGTGTTGGACATAGTTATGTCCACGATAAAGAAGAGTTGTCATCATCCATACTCCGAATGTTGATTCAAGTCCCCGTTCCTTGGCTTGAATCGAAATGCGGCTCGCAATGTAGCGAGTTGAACGTTTTGGTAGTGGTTGCTACAAAAAACATTATGTAATTAAATACAGGCACATGTAGTTCATCTCGATACAAAACCATCTGGTGGTATATACTCAAATTTCTAAATCATTTTTTCGTACATATCAAACTGAATAAGAATTCAGCTAAAAATATTTTGTTAATAAGCATTAATAAGTCACCCATAAAGGTTTCTTAGAAACTTCCCATTCTGCTTCCACCGAGCACAACCATAAGACTCTTGCTGTTTCATAAGTTAACTTCTCACTTTCACACAACTGAACATTGGGAGTAATGCCGTGAAGGAATCTGTTCCTGCAGCAAGCGTAGTGAATCCTTATATATTTAGTGCCGTCTTCGTCAGGGTGTTTATCTTTAAAAAACCTCATTGCCCAGACTCGATCTTTTTTTACTAGCCAACTTTCATTTTGCATTTTCAGTAGGAGCTTGGATTATCTCTTTTATGCTGCCGTGCCTTTGAATGACAACTATCTGAAGACCAACGATTTTTAACAACTTCAAGGAAATCACATATGAATTCATCTGGGCAATCAAGTTCATCCTGCAATTCAGCTAATTCATCAATAAAGAATTCGAATGATCTACTTATTAAACCTGACTTTTGCTTTTGGGACGGAATCCATTTTTCCATAACTACTAAAAAAATCAGTAAAAGTAGTAATTAAACTATTACTGCGGTACCTATTTGGTAAATACCTGCTATTAAAAGCAAAACAGGAAGGTTTATTAGGACTAAAAGCTTAGCGGCAATAATTTTATTAATTGCTGTCATTGCTAAATGTTTTTAAAATTTGAACCAATACCAAGAACATAACCAGTAATTATCTATTTCTAAAGGTCGGTTCAGGTAGGGCTAACCAGTTCGGGTAAAAAAGAGGAAATCCCTCCAAAAACTTGAATTAATTCTGGATAGAGTTGGAAATTTGGAGACGATCTATGAAACGCTATTGATTATTTTTCTCATCGGCTTTATTTTTGACAGCCATGAATGCACAAGCCGAAAGTTTTTGGTTGATCCTTCAAAACAGTACTTACGGAATAGAAAAAATAGAAATGAAAAACATGTCGCAATGCGAGGACCAAGGCAAGCAGTACACAAAAAGTTCGGGTATTCCTCGTTACATGTGCTTAATTGGCAAATAAGAAAAAGTATTCAAGAAATTTGCCTTAACAGATACAATTGAATAATTAGCTATCTGAAATTTTATTAGTAGACGAGTTGAACGTGTTTTAACAACAATCACAACCTTTTTCGCTTGTAATTGCATTTTCTTCAAAAGTATCGGCAATATCTCGAAGCATTAGTGCAATAAAAGCTGGAGGACATTGGAGCTCCTTAGCATAATTAGCGTATTGTTGAGCAGTTTCCTGCATTGCTGGAATAATGATGTTATCTATTTGAACTTCAGTGGGTGACCACTTCGTTTCATATTTTTCAGTCATAGCTTGCAGTCACCTAACAAATAAACCATAAATGTATTTTGCATGGAGTCAATGTATTAAATCCATTTACCCTTTGCTCATGCATTTGATCAAACGACACCTAATTTCATTCCTCTTTTCACCTTGGCAAGAATCTTGTCGTCTAAGTCATTGTCTGTTTGAAGAACTAGCCACTCAATTGCACTGATAATAAAAGCTTTCATTTGCTTCTTGAAAAATTTTTTCAACATCAAAAAGAGTACTGGCTTAAGTATTAAGAAAAGGAAACCAACCATTAAATTCCAATTTATTCAATATGGTTGTACCTCATATTCTCAAATATTGGTGTAACCACCCCAAAAAACTTCGCATTGCACCACAACATCGAAATAGTTCGTTGGTTAAATTCTTAATGTCCTTAATTTTTATCATGCTTACTCCATATCACATAATTTTATTCGCAATCTTTTTAGTAGGTAGTTCTGCCTCAATTTTTCAAATTTCCACTGCACAGCAAAGCTGATGACATCATTTTTCATAATTGCTATGGCTGGTTATTTCTATTTGATGGCCTGCTTATGGAGAGATTTAAGAAGAACCAAAACAAGTTGAAATTCACTTAATATTTTAATTTTCAAAATTGCTTGGTAACTTCAAAGAATACTCAAACAAAATCTTCTTCATTATCTAGCAAAACGCATGAATAGCATTACAAGATTTTCAACTATTGGTATACCCGTGATATTTGGGATGGGAATTGCCTGGATCGGTAATAGAATTATTAAAAATGAAAAAAGTCTCAAAGATCGTGAATTAGAACTTAAGCTTCAACTAAATAACAAATTCGATTGAACATTTTTGATTAGAAAAACCTCAATAATGAATAATATTGGCCTAATTTTATTTGATATCGATGGGGTTATTCGTGACGTAACCAACAGCTATCGATTAGCTATCCAAGAAACTGTACATATTTTTTGTGGGTGGAGACCCTCGATAGAAGATATTGATTCTATAAAAAGTGAAGGCTGCTGGAACAATGATTGGGATTTGAGCCTAGAAATGATCAATAGACATGTACAAAAAAACAATCTTTCTTTTTCAGCTCCGTCTAGAAAAGTATTAATTGAATGCTTTGAAAACTTTTATTTTGGTGGAGATCCAAACCATGACTCTAGTGAATGGTCAGGTTTTATTAAAGATGAAACATTATTAGTAAATCAAACACTTTTTGATGAATTAACCCAGCGAAGAATTGGTTGGGGTTTCGTAAGTGGAGCTGAACTACCATCAGCGAAATTCGTCTTAGAGCAGAGGCTCGGCTTAGCCTCTGCTCCCTTGATTGCAATGGGTGAAGCGCCTGAAAAACCTGATCCAACAGGATTTATTTCACTATCTTCTAAACTTTCAAAAAAACCTTTAGGCTTCTCAAACCCTCCAATTGCATATATTGGAGATACTGTTGCAGATGTTAAAACAATTATAAATGCTCGAATTAAAATCCCTGATCAGAAATTTATCAGTCTCGCTATTGCCCCCCCACATTTACATGTAGCTTCAAGTAAGGAGAAACGACTCAGATATGAATCAGAGTTGAGAAAAGCAGGTGCAGACTTGATTATTAAATCGATGGGCAATTTAAGAAATGAAATTCTAAATTTGTTCATAAACCAATAGATAAGTCAATAATGTAATTTTTTATTCCTCGAATTATTCAGTTTGCCAAAAAAAATCTATATAAGATAATTTCTTAAATTGAATTTGTTAAAAAGGTGCTTAAAACAATTAATTAATTATGCTTTATCAGTCTTTAGCTCGTAACTGCAAAAGGAATCAAGCTGAAACTGCTTCAGCATTAATCACATCATCGCCAGACATGTTTACGTCATCATCATTTGATTTCTTAATTTTAAAAATATAGTAAGCAGCTCCGCCTGCGACTGTTGTGGAGACAATTAATCCAGAAAAAAGTGTAAGTGCAACAAGGCCACCTATCAGGCCACCTTTCAAACGAAGAAGGTTTGATTTAATTAAAAGAAGTAGAAGTAATGTTGAAGTTGCTTTTAACGAAGCGATTCTTAAAGCTGTTAAAGGCCAAAAAGGATTAAAGAAAAACATTTTAAAATTTCTTTCTTCAAATGTAGAGGTTTTTTTGACTTATTGAGGGGAAAAAGCTAGAAAATGGTGAAATTCCTTGTGGTTACTTGGGGCGTCACAAAGTCTTGTACAACTTCTTCACTAATACATTCAGTTGGATATGAGATCACATTCTTTGCTGAGAATCCTGCACAAATGGCAATTACCCCAATCACAAAAATCCATTTTGATCTTTCACTTGAAATAAGTCTTTTAATCATTTACGAAAAACCCATTTATTTTTTATTCTGTCAAATAGTCTGAGAATTGGGTCAAAAAGATATTGATCGAGAGTTTTATCAGCATTTTGCGAAGTCATTACCCAATAAATAAAAGACCATACAGAGAAGAGTTAGGTTTTTCGGCCAAAAGTTTTCTGAAAAATTCGAATCAGAGTTGAGTTCATTTTCTTTTCTCATTTTTTTCAACGTATAAGTTCTGGATGATCTTTTTCAATTTTCCTAAGTATCAAAACCACACCCACAAGACTCAACCGTCCAATAACAAGAGCAACTTGGATAAAGGTTTTTATTAAAGGATCTAAAACCGCAAAACAATTCATTATCTCAAAAACTGCCGCTGCAATTAAATCAATAATCTTGAAAATGAGACTGGAGAAATCAAGAACATATCTTCTTACTGATTTACTTGTTGCTTTTGTCTTAGTATTAGCTTGAATATGTATATATTCAATTTAATTATTTTTCGAATGTGCGGTCAGCGTCCAAATATTCGACTAGTCCGTCCTCGGGTGTTCTCTGTTAAACAACAAACCCTGTTTCAATCACTGGTAAGTTTCTTTAAAAAATATTAGTTGTTGTATTAGGAAGATTTTAATAATATTGCTAATTTCTTATTAGCTACAAATTAATTTAATTGACCTTCAGAGCATTATTGTTATTAGTACATCTACAAGCAGTTCTCATCCCTATACTTATTGGAATTAAGTCCATAAATAGATTCAAGCAAATTAGATTTCCTCTGTTACCGCCTCTTGCCTTTATCTCATTAGGTCTTGCCTCAATGTTTGAGATGTTCGATCATACGACTACGGATTGGATATATGTAGATCACTCATCAATATATAATTGGCTGTTTTATTCATTTCTTTCTATTGGTTTATCGTTCTTTACTATTTCAGTAGCTAAAAAGAAGTCGATGATAACTAGCAATATTTTATTAATTATTGCCGCGGTTTTTTCCTATTGGTTTCTAGGCAAGTCAACAACTCTTTTAATTCAAGTATTAATAAGTATTCTACTTATATCGCAATGGTGGAACCGATTTAAAGATTGGGTCTTCTTTGTTTATCCAATCACCGGAGTAATATTCACAACATTTTTTGGGATTCTTCTTTCAAATTCAGGTGAACAAATATGGCATGTATTGATAGGTCCATCTGGAACGATGAGTGTTTTAGCTTTTTACTCAGTTTTAAAGAGATCAAGAAAAAAAGAAATAATTTCTGCTTAATAAGATATTGATCAACATCAAGATCCCTATGATTTATTAAAATTAGATTTGCAGTTATCTACTTACATAATATGATTTATCCAGTAACTTTAATTAGTGTTTAAAAGCTAATGAGTCTGAGTTCTCATAGGCAACACAAAATTTATATTGCTGCAACGATGGAGTATGGACTTGGTTCTGAAGATCCAGAAGAATTGGCCCTTTATGAAAGGATCAAGAAAGAAATAGAAAAAGGCTGCAAAAACAGAAATAGGGGCATTCAAAGAACTGATTAGACTCTCATTTCAGAAAGTGTCTAAAGATAGTGGTAGGCCATTTAACTTCGCTAACTTAAAGATCTGCGGGTGTAGTTCAGTGGTAGAACGTCAGCTTCCCAAGCTGAATGTCGCCAGTTCGAGTCTGGTCATCCGCTTAAAAGAAAACCGAAACTAAATTCTAATTGTGTGGTGTAACTCACAACAGCAAGTTCAGTCCACAGACAACAATTGATATCGACATAATTTGAATTTAGAGATTTTCATGGATAATCCCTCTAAGGAACAAATTCTTGCAGCATCCAGTGGATGGGTAGCTACAACATTAAATTTCCTTCCTGGCTTAGGTGCTGGATACCTTTACCAACGTCGCTGGATTCCTTACTTTGTAACTGGAGGTGCAGCTACAGCTTGGTTCGTTCTAGGAGCCATATTAAATGGTGATACAGAACCAACAAAAGCCGATCAATTTATTGGAATAGGAGGCTTATTTTTGATCTCAATCTCAACAATGGTTGAGGCTAAAATTGCTCATAAGAAAGCAATGTTAGCCGTAGAAGAACAGCTTCAGGCAAAGACTCCAAAGAAAAAAGGAGGTCTTTTTAGATAATCAGCCATTGAGAAAATCAATAGTGACGACAGTAAAAAATCATAATTGTGTTAGAAGAGGTTGAAGATATGATTAATGAGACAGAATTTTATATAAAAAGATGCAATGCTCTTCTTGCCTCCTAATCATCTGATCAAATAAGTGGCTCTTGAAACGACAGTATTCAGCTTTAAGATTTCTGTTCCGTTTGAGCAATGGGCAGCGGTCTATGACATTGAAGAAAACAAACAACTTATGAAAGAAGAAAAAGTTGTTTGTATTTATAGAGAGAGAAAAAAAGAGGATCCAAGTAGTGCCGTTGTTATAGAGCAAGCTGAAGAAGGTAAATCAATCGCAATGTTTTCCAATCCTGAAGTAAGAACTCTAATTGAGGACGCTGGAGACATCTATGATTCAACCGTCATCACTAGTTACTTAAAAAGTTAATTAAAAGATGAAACACTTTCTTTCTCTTGTTGTATTTGCTGTATTTATAAGTGGCTGTACCAAGAACACATCTCGAGTCAGCTCCTTAAAACCAAATGTAATCTCTGAGACTCAAAGACAAAGAGATCTTTGCCTAGATTGGTATGCTTACAGAATTGAAACTGCTAAAGCAATTTCAGACCTAAATCTCAAAACAGAAAAAGAGTCGGATTTAATGATTTATTGTGAGTTCTTTAAAAATGTAGCTGATACGAATTAACTTTTTACATAGAATTGAATTAGCCCTGTAGTTTTATCTCTCGAAACTTTCTCAACGATACACAGCTTAATCAAAAATTTTTACTCTCCATTTTTTAGACTTTTCGCCTAGTTCAAAACAAAATTTAAGAACATTACAGCTTCAAATCTATGCTAGAAATATAAATGAAAGAATCATCAAATTAAAGACTTAACCAACTACAAAAAATCTAAATGAGCAGTACTAAAGCTATTCAGACTACTAGAACTTTCTCTGAGTTTGCAAAACAAGCTGACTACTCATTCATGGATTCTCTCGCCCCTGATCCACAAGCAACGGATGATGGTGACGACCACCTAACAAGAGAAGTCTTTTCTGGTCACTATGTACCTGTCACTCCAACAGCAATTCCAAAACCAGAATATGTCGCTCACAGTAAAAAATTATTTAACGAGTTAGGCTTGAGTCAGGAACTAGCTCTAGATGAACTTTTTCGTCGTCTATTCTCCGGCGACATAAGTGTTGCAACAGAACCGATGCGACCAGTTGGCTGGGCTACCGGTTACGCACTATCTATCTATGGAACTGAATATACTCAGCAGTGCCCATTCGGGACAGGTAACGGGTATGGGGATGGGAGAGCTATTTCAGTATTTGAAGGTCTCTTTAATGGCAAAAGATGGGAGATGCAACTTAAAGGAGGAGGGCCAACACCATACTGCAGAGGAGCAGATGGACGAGCAGTGCTTCGTTCAAGTGTTCGTGAGTTTTTAGCGCAGGAATATATGCAGTCACTCGGAGTACCAACATCACGCTCTCTCACACTGTATGTCTCTAAATCTGAAACAGTCCGCAGGCCTTGGTATACAAAAGACTCCAATTCAATCGATCCAGACATATTGGTAGAAACACCAGCTGCAATCTCAACAAGAGTCGCACCATCATTTTTACGGGTAGGTCAGATAGAACTCTTTGCACGTAGAGTACGAAACAATGAGCATCAAGATGCAATGAAAGAGCTCGAGATGATTGTGAAGCACTTAATCGTAAGAAATTACAAGGAAGAAATTGACCCGACCCTTAGCTTTAGCAATCAAGTCGTCGAGCTCGCAAGGTCATTCCGAGAACGACTAACATCATTAGTAGCTAATTGGATACGGATTGGCTACTGCCAAGGCAATTTCAACAGTGACAACTGTGCTGCAGGAGGTTTCACTCTCGACTACGGTCCATTTGGATTTTGCGAACTCTTCGATCCCAGATTCCAACCTTGGACAGGAGGTGGTGAACATTTTGCATTCTTTAACCAACAAGTTGCTGCCGCAGCAAATTATCAAATGTTTTGGGGGGCGATTCGACCTCTGGTTACCGGCAACGCAAAGGCACTTGACAGGCTAGATAACATTCGCGATGGATTTACTACAGTAATGAATCAGAAAATGGAGAACATGTGGACAAAGAAACTAGGCCTAGGCACGTATGACGCACCACTAGTAAATGAAATGCTACAGCTCATGGTTCACACAAAGGTCGACTACACAATCTTTTTCCGAAAACTTTCAAGTATTCCAAAAACACTTAAAGATTTAAAAGATAGTTTCTATTTACCAATTTCAGAAGAGATTGAGACCAAATGGATTAATTGGCTAAAAAGCTGGCGGAAGCACGTAATTAAGAGCGGTGATCAAAATGAAATATCAGCAAAAATGAAACGCATTAACCCAAAATACACATGGCGGGAATGGCTGATCACACCTGGATACGAAATAGCAGAGAAAGGCGACTATGGTCTCATTAAGGAACTACAAGCTGTTTTAGACAAACCATACGAGGAACAATCATTAGAGGTACAGAAAAAATATGACAGACTCAAGCCCAAGAAATACTTTGGAGCCGGTGGGGTTTCCCATTACAGCTGTTCCTCATGAATCAACACCAGAATTTAAAATCCACTTCGCTAGGGCTATATAATTTAAAAACAAAGTTTAATTATCTTCAATAGGAACAACAAACATAAAAAGATTCTTTGGATGACTTTTTTATATAGGTAACCGAACCAATCATTGTCTCGTTAAGTAAATAATTGACACATGATTGAAAGGTTGAATTAAAAACATGCCTGAAGATACAAAATCTAAAATCAGAATATTTCTTCCATTTAGTTGGTTCATTCCCGCTCTCATTTCTTTTGGAGTGATTAATTTCCACCAACTTTCTGCGGGCATCCCACCCATATCCATTTAGAACTATGTCATCCCATATTCCTGAATTCTACGAAACAATAGTTGAAGCTTCTGATAGAGGAGAGTTGTGGGGGATAGATCGATTTTCAAATAACATTAATAATCTTGAAATCAACTTTGATCCTTCTCTTAATAAATAATTCATAACCTCGTTAAAACAAATCCTCTAAACCATGAAGATAGAGAATTACTTTCTGAATTAATATCTACCTTTGACCTTAGAACTTAAGCCATCATTGGATAAAATGTAGATGGAATATTTATGTTCTAATGATTTATTGACTGAATATAATGAAGATCTATAAATGAATTAACACTTTCAATATAATATTATTGGATCTAGAAATTTTATTTTTTCAATTCGATAGGAATTTAAAAATTTATTGAACACCCGGTAGTTAAGAAAGGAAAAACTCAACTATTAATTTTTTGCCAAATAATTTCAGCATCTCTGAAAAGGTAAATAGCTTCTTTCCTGCCAACGGCTCTTTCAGCATCATTCATCAACTTAATATACCTCTCTCTCAAAGCCTGCTTTTCCATGACAACTTTGGTAAACATATGAAAGTTTTCATGTCGATCTTCAACTTTGCTTTTGGCTACATTCTTTATAAAGCCATGCGGGTATCTAGCTTTTACCCGAACGTTGTGCCTACTCATTCAACAAAATCTTGGTTACTGATTTATCACTCAAACATTCTGAAAAGGGAGATTATCAACCGCGTGTAGGGTTAACCTCCTATTTTTTATTCGATGCGGAAGATTTGCCTACTTCAATTCCATAGTCTTTCGCGAGTTGAATTAACTCTTGGACTGACAAGTCAACTAAGTAACTTCGGATACATTGATAAGCATTAAAGCTCTCAATACTTTTTCTCTCATTGAACATTACACGAGAGATTCTTAGAGCTAAGGCTTCTTTAGTGAAGAGTGTACAAAACAACTAGTAAAAATGATATTCAACTTGTGGATATGTGTGTGTACAAATTATCTTAAAAAAACAAAAAAAAATAAATTTAGTTGCATTCAAATTCACACTCTGCAAATTAACCTTTTAATATTTTATTTAAATGAAATAACTATGACAGAAGCAAAGAAAAACAAAAAACTTGGATTCATCCCAAATACGTCAAAGACTTCAGAAAAAAAAGAGGTAATTAAAGAACCCAAAGGAAGACTTATCTCTTGGTCTCCCTGGCCTCCAGCTAATTTCAAAACTCGTTACCCAGCATTCCCTTTAGTTACGACTGTTTTGATTTTGCTGATTTTACGCTGGCTGACCTTGGCTAATCAGCTTAATTAAGTACTAGTAAACATTAAAAGTTTCTAAGCAAAGTTATTATCAAAAGTGAAAATAGGGTATTTCTCTTGGGGGGTCTTGACGCGTAGAACAGATACCAAATTGCAAACACTCAATCACATCATCATCATATTTTGGCTTGTAATTAGAAAACAAATCAGACATTTCTTTTCCGTGAATGGAGACCCCGGAAAAATTTCGAAATAATTGCTTTGAGAATGGCATGGTTAGACATCTAAACAACCTGCTTAATTTCTACTCATGTTGGCTTAAGAAATCTATGGGGAGGAACACTCAAGTATTTATACAGTTACGGAAAACCAATTCAAGGCAACGAGACTACGGTCGAAGAATACAACCAGTGATTTACTTGAAAGACATTGTTTTATTAATACGAGGCAACTTTTTCTCCAAACTTTACTTTGGCTTTTATCGAAAAAAAAAGTTCCATTATTTTGATTTTTCTCTTTGTCTAAAGCCATCCGGAGACTGAAGATAAGAAGTTTGGCCTAAATAGGGATCTTCACCAAAAAGATCATTCATTTGCGTTTCTGTCATTTGTCTAGGAGCTTGACCAGTTTCAGTAGGATCTGATTCTATAAGAGATGAATATATTTCATCTACATTAACAACTGCAGGACAAAGAATCAGAAGAAGACCAAGAGAGAAAGAAACAATTCTAATTAGCAATGAGTCATTCATTTTCTTGAAATTACCTATCGGTAGAATCGGAACTATCAACTTGCTCAACCGTCTCATCTTGGCTTGCTTTGTTCTTATTAGATAAAGAGCATCCCCCATCACCCCATGCCAAAACAGGAGCTGTCGTAAAAGAAAGGGCAAATACTAATTGTAAAATCTTATTCATAAGAAAAATTGGAATCAACGCAATAATAAAGCCTTTTAAGAAAGTTCGTTTACCTGACTTAATTCATGTCCATTCCTATTTCCATTTCATTCATAGAAACCTCACTCTGATCATTATCTAATGGTCGTTCACTTGTTTCAGGCAAATTTTCTTCGCTTACTTCAGGCAAAGATGGTTCAATAACTATCCCTAGAGGATTATCACCATTGTCTTCTAGAATTGTCGGCTCATCAAATAGGGACTTGTCTTCTTGATTTGTGAGAAAATCTGATTCTAATTCTGTTAAAAGATTATTATCGTCACTAGCTATTCTTTCACTTGTATCCTTTATTAGTAATTTCGAAAGATCAATAACGTCTATGATTACTGACTTCTGACTTGCATAGATATCTTGTATCACATTAATTATTTCACCAGATTTTGTGGGTTGGGAAATAAAAGAAAAACAAGTCCAGCCAGCAAGAACAATTGAGATTAAGACAAAAGAAATAAAAGCAGAATACATAGCTCTTATTATTGTTTTGATCATTCGGTAACTTTAGATATTGTTAAATCTAGGCACATCATTTAATACTTAAAACAGCCTCTTCACACCCTGTAAAGGCGTATAAATACTTTAGGGTTTACTCTCTAGATTTTTGCTACCCGATTAGAGTAGAAATATTTAAGTGTATTTAGGGAGCTTAATTATGTCTTTTAATCCACTCAAACCTTTAATTCATAAAATCCAAGCATTATTGCCCATTAATATTCAATCGGAAAAACAACAAAAAGATGAGGAACAGGAATGCTTACAGTTTGGGATTTGTGGTATACAAGGCCAATCACCTAGACCCGAAGAGTTATATTTTGGATAAAAATAAATCCAGCACTATGCCACTTTAGAAATATTTTCAATAAATTCATCTAATTCTTGACATTTTCGTTCTAGATAAATGATCTTTTTGGTTTCCGTCATTTCATCAGAATAAAATTTTACCGGCAAATGAGAAAGCAGGTTATCGCCGCTCATCAATCAAGCTCCAATTAATTTTCAATCTATTAAACCTAATAATCTAAAAAAACCAATTTCTACAACTATTAAAATGTTTTTTACCTCACTTTAAAATAATCACTGATTTTCCAGAGATATAAGTTTATCAAAATGTACAAATCTTGAAAGACTAACTATTGTTTATCGTAAAGGCATAAATACTTAAGTGTTTATTCTCTAGGTATCATTCACCGCATAGGAGTAGAAATAAATTGTGAACATTCGACATCTTATGTCCTACGGAAATAGCTTTGCTCAATTGACTACAGAGGCTGCAGAAAATGCTGCCCGACTTGTTCTTAGTCAACTATCTAAAAGACTGAGTTTTGCAAAGCATCCATCAAACAACGATGAAGAAATGGAGTGCTTGCAATTTGGTATCTGTTCTTATCAAACTCAACCACAAAGAATAAATTTCTAAAAAGGCTCAAATGAAATACACTGAACTAATTTTAATATTTTCTTCATTATCATTGACTTTTTTAGGGTTCTCTTTTCTCGCTATTTAAGAAAGAATAAACCTTAAAAAATATTAGATTGCATCTTTATTTTGCTAAATAGCTTAATAGTCATTGATTATCAGAGTCCTCCAAAAGATCAGAATATTCTGGTGACTTTGCTATCGGCAACTCAGAAGCGCTATTGGTTGACCTGACTAACAAAGCAGTTAATTCTGCTGTCCTTTTATTATTAACAACATTGCTACCATGAGCTGAAACCGCTGCTCCAGCGACAAGGGCAGTGATTGGCTTCCACCACTGCAAAGATTTTAAATCGTTCTTTTCAACTTCCGCCAAGAGAAAACCTATACCAAACAAAATACCAAAGACAGCTCCTGACCATTGGCATATTTCGGCAAAAATAGATTTACTTTTTTCGGCGGCATTAATTTGGTCTTCCATTTGGTAAAAAGCGAAAACTAAAAATGTGATTTCTTAATTAATATAAAAGCACTTTTTGAATCTAATGAACATAAGTAATTAATCCAATATAAATGATGCATAAACAAAGGTTGAATCATGTCTAATAAAAAACAAGCAAAGATATTCATAAAAAAGAAAATGACAATGAGAAAAATATCAAAAGTAATTCAGCAGTTTTCATTACCACTCAGAATCTTCCAAAAGATTTGAATATTGTTCGTAATTGAAGAAAATATCTTCTTCTAAAACTTCTTCTAAAGAAACGCTTTTAAAGTAGGTGATTTTCATTTGATGCTTTTTACAATCATCTATTGATAGAAACAAAAGCGTGAGTGAGTGATATTCGGTTTACAAGGTTCGGTTTGATTTACTCATGCTTTGCCACTTTCGACCTTAGCGATAACCAAGAGATATCTTTGATGAAACTAATTTGCTTATCAACATCATTTTGATCGAATAACATTTTTATTATTAAAAGTGTGTTGTGGTAATTTTTTCTTATTAATTGATGCAAACTTATTTAAATCATTAGCAGATTCATGATCAAGATGCCCACATGAGGGGGGCTGAAATTTTTGCTCAATATGTTGAAAGTGGTTCGAATCAGACAAGCTTTAAGGTTTCGAGGTCATCAACAGAGTCCTGAATCCTGATGACGCAAGTGGATGGCGATTGTAAAAGAATTCGATCACAAACCAGTTTGGAATTATGTCAGCCTTTGTGTAAGGGGTTTGATCATGATATTGAGGTTATTCCTGTTCTTACAGATGATGAATATCTTGATGTTCATAAATAGTTGGATTAGAGACCAAAGATTTAAGTCAGAGGGTTATTTAAACAAACACTCACCAAAATTCATACTAGATGCAAAAAGTTAAAAGACATTTCTAGAAGAAGTAGTTTTTAATAGACACTAAAAGTCTTAACTCAAATGAAATACCTTATCGCTAAGTACAAAAATCAAAAGTCCGATCGAACTCATTGCAAGTAAAATCCCACCAAAAATAAGAGTATTGTTTTTTTCAGGTTGTTGTTCAACAACTTTTTGAAGATTTTTGGTATTTGTTTTTGTTGTATTCTTTTTTTTACTCATCAGCTTCAGAGTTATGTATGTGATGGACTGGAACTATATATAAACACAACTTTTCATAGCTCAAACCTTTTCTTCTAATACCAATATTATTCACCAATTAATGGTTTTAGAAAGATACACTTCACTTCCCAATAATTTTGACTTGCCCATTTTTAGACCACTAATTTAAGCTAATTCCTTTTTTGGTTTTTTGGAAGTTTTCCTTTTAAGCGTTCTAAAATTTTGAGCAATAGTGCTTCCCTTAGAATTCTGACCAATGACTGAAAATAAAAAGTTGTTCCCTTCCCCTACTTGAGATCCCAATCATCCTCCTCAACAACACCCCCAAGTAGATTGGTATACGCAGTATTCCTGCACTTGCACCACATACGGCAATACCGACAACTGCTCCTGTGTAAGTACCACCAGCCGCTCCTGCAACACCGAGGATAAGATTATCTCCTTGCCGAACTGACTACCACTGCTAAATACTATCTTTGGGGATGAAGTCGGTTGGTCTTGAGAACCCCTTCTCTGAATGAGTTATATGACAATTAGAAACCTCAACACTTGAGTCGTTATTAGATAAATTGATTGACTAACTTCACATAAGGCATTATAAACTTCTGCCTTTGTAGCGACTGTAGTCAATAATTGAACGATTAGAAAAGAAGAGATTAACAGTTTTGCCATTTATAATTTAAGACGAATTCACTATATGTTTTACTTTTTGATAGTACACAACATATTTAATTGGATCACCTAAAACTTATAAAACTATCAAAGTAATGTTTTTCCTCTCCCACTCTTCAAGAATGGTGATTAGAGTATGTCGTTTACACGTAGTGAAATTATTTACTCCTTGCTAATCTCAAATAAAGAGAAGTAGGGATCTATTTTACTAGAAAGCTCACAAAGAGATGATATCTTATAGACGTAGAAATATTATTTTTAAAATTATTCGTAGAAAGTGGTTAGATTCAATTATTGCAACACTACGGTTGTCTAACACTGCAGCCATACTGAATGAAGTGAATAACTATTTTCATGACTATTTATTTATGCCAATCAATTGATGTATCGGTTTATTTCAAAAAAAAATGAATAGACAAGTTGACCAGTTTTGAAACTCTCAAGATTTTCAAGCAAATATAGTTAAAAGTATTGAAAAAATTGGGAGAATTTCAAATTCTGCTGATAATTTTGGGAAATATTGAATTTGGTCAATACAGGGATATGCGGATGTTATCGATTCCAATAATTCCTTGCTCTATCAATAACTTTTACTAAGCAAAGATTTCAGATTTAATAATCTCATATAAATTTTGGCTGACCAATAAAAAAAAAGATGCAGATCACACCTTTAGCGCTGGCTTTCTCAGAGTGGGGGATTGGTAGGTTCCCATTGGATTTGATTATCTTCCTATCTGTGGTACTGATTTTTGCTTTGCCGGCGGGTATTAACAGAAAAAAGATTTTTGTTGAAGGTGATGCATTCACTACAAGATTAAAAAGTTAGAAAGGAAAAGATAATTTTCACTTCAAATCAGTAAGATTATCAAACTTTAGATAGAGGTCATGTAAGCAAGAAAGCCAACAGGGACAAAGAGTAAGGCAGCAATAGTAAAACGAACGAATTTCCCTGTACCTGAATCTCTTGAAAAATCACTGAAATGCTTGGCATTGTTCCAATCTTTCCAGTTTTTAGGTCTTTTAGATGAGTTCATTTTTTTGATGAATAAATTGCTTTAGAAACTACTGATTAGATAGAAAACGCTGATTCAATGGATTTAGAATAAAAACAATATTCCCAATTTTGTAATTCGGTCGAGGTAGTGCTAACCCCAGAGATATATTAGTTTATTAAGATTTTGACATTACTCAGAATGTGTATCAACTAAGTTGACCGGCTATTTATGTCTGTTTTTATTGACCATGACAAATACATTTACCACCCTTCCAGGCAGAGCATTTTTTCTTTTTGCACTTCTTTTTTTTCTTCTTATCTCCCATAAGAATTAAAATTTATTTTTTAATTTTAGTAGAAGGTAATCTGTCTTGTTGGAGTATCAAATTCAAAGTTTTTATCAATAAAATCATTTATCAACTTTATCAGTAATAAACGAAACCCTTTAATAAATAAGTTGAATTCAATTTTTATTGGTTGTAATACTGAACCAAAAAATTATCCAAAACCCAAAAAATCAGGAGGCTTTCTAGAAAAAAAGCTAATTGATTGCAAATGCCATAGAAAAGGATTGTCTAATTAAAAATCACTAGCTACTGAAACAACTACGATGTAAAGTCTTACGAGCTAAAAAGTTCAGATTGTTAAATCAAATACAATCGATTTTAATTCTTTGATACATCCTTCTATGCATTGACCTGATGATAATGACCAAAAAACTCACCCATCGGTATGCATTCACTTTATTGAAGATGAAACATGCTGAAGGTAGAAATGAATATATGGATTTAGCAAAAGAAGCTAATCTGATATGGCATCAGATAGTTAGCAAAAAAACTAAAAACACTCCACGAATTAATTGCAGAGCATAGTTAATTTAAAAATATTCTTTAATCAAGCGAAAGCAGGATTTTTCAAAACAACTGATTTTTTTACAATTTCAATCAACTGAAGAACTTGATTTTTAACAAACGACCCAAGGCCAAGGTCAATAAGGATGTACAAAACAAGTGAAATGCAAAAAACCGCATAAAAAATCAGGTGACAAATAAAAGTATTTATAAAATCATTTACCTCCTTTTCTTTATTTGCTTCCGTTTCATTCAAATTTGATGAAACGAAATCTGCAAATGAATTTACACTTGCTGATTCAACCAATCCATGTGGCATCAATTCCTGATCTTTTACTGTTGGAGCAGCAGTAGCAGTCATAACCAAAGCCTTAACTAGATCCACCCTACTTTCTTATTTATAAGTTTGGCTTATCCCTTAATTATTTCGTTTTAAATCTTGTTCAAATAAGCCATAGTTTCTAGATCTTTCTGCATCATGATCGGAACTTTTTGCACATCAAACCTGTTTTTTATTTTAGATATCTTTTTTTTCAAGAAAGCTGTAATGTGCATAAAATCATTTAAATTATTTCTATTAAATCGATAGATCAAAAAGATTCAATCCGTAATAATTACCACCAAAAAGTGGGCTAAGGCCCCCAAAAAGAATCGACTGTAACTTCTAAATTCTACTTTGTAAAAAGAGAGCTCTTCACTCCAGCTTGTTCCCACTTTTTAATTGTTGGTCTTAGGAATGACATAGGTAGGGCTGTCAATATTGCGAAAGAAACAACAAGAATTAAATCAGTAGTAAAATGATTTATTCCAAGATCTGTTCCAGCAAGCCAGAGCCAAGGAAATGCGGAAGCAAATAAAGTAGCTAGCATAAATTCTCTTAAGTTCAGCCAGAGCTTATAAGACCATTGTGTTAATTTTTTCATTGCTTAGTAAAAATTATCACTACCTTTTCTCATTGCTCGGAATGTATTTAAAGGCATAAAAAACGTACAGACTTCATTTGATCAAAAATTCTTACCTTTCAACAGTGAATAGGTACATAAAAAAGGATTTGCAATTAGAACAATCCAAAACGGTGAGGGTGTAAAAGCATCAACAATAATGACTGCATTTATTGTGTTAAAGACAGCAACTATCAATAAGCAAGCCATTAAGACCAACTCACCTAAAAGACTTTACTGGGAGTATGGAAATCTGTTATGGAACTCGCAATGATTAATAAAAAGCCAACACCTAAATCAGATGCGGCAACATTACCAGCGAAGCCTCTAACATAGAGTAATGTTTATGCTGAAACAGAAGGAGCAATCGTTTCCACTGAGAAAAGCAACATGCTTATAAGAAGTAAACCCAGTAGCAAGTGAAGAGATCCAGTGGTTTTTATTTTCTCAATCTCGGATTTGCCTATTGCCTAATTTTTTTAATCAAAGATATTGTTTCTTCCATATCCAAACAAGGTTGAATAGATATATCCATCAATTTTCTCCAAGGATGCCATAGTTTCCATATCGTATCTAAAGAATCTGCCCTAACGACGCAATGACCAGTACCATTTTGAATCATAAAAACCCATGAATGAACCTCATAGGTTTCTGGTCTATTTTCTACTCCTCCTGTTTCATACCATTTAACCAACATTTCTCCACCTGTTTCTTGATCTTCTCCATCATTAAATTCATAAGAGATCAGATAACGCTGCATAACTGAGGGTAAAAACCATTACAACTACTTTGCATAGAGTTATCAAAAAAACAATTAAATATCATCTTTCTAGAACTTTGAATTAACAATTTTTCACCTGTAAATATAAAGAAATTATTTATATATTTTCAAACAATTAGTATGAACAGCTATTAATAATAGCTTTTTTAATCAACTTGTTATTAATGGGGTTTACCCAACTTTTTACTTGCTTAAGATCAGCATTTACTGGAAATTTACTAAATAATCTATTCTCACAATCAATAGCCATTAAAAAGGAATCATTATTTATAATAGTTTGATCATCTAAATCGATCTCAGAATATTTAGCGAGAACTGAAAGAAAACCTTTGTTATTATATTTGATTGAATCAGGTTTTATAGATAGTAATTCATTATTTGTCTTAGATACTTCTAACCAACCTATCCCATCAGCAAATAGGATAAAGGGAGAGAAGAAAAAAATCAGAAAAAAGATGCAGAAGATAAGCAATCGTTGGTGTATATATTTTCGCAAGGCAATCATTATTTATAGCTATTTTTATAATTATCCCTACTTGAGTCGACCGATAAAAGGCAATAATCTATAACGTATAGTAAATATACATAAATTATCTTTTCTTAAAAACTTGAAGTCTTCAGTTTCGACTCAATTTTGAAATAGTTCAAATGAACATTAATACCAAATAAAAATTCTATTTTCTTAAAAACAAATGCTCAATAAGCAGTTTTGCTTATAGGTAATATCAAAAAACTTTATGCTTACTTATAAAACTGATTATATGAAAAGTGTTGTTCCATTTCTCTACCCAAAGAAAAAAGGACTTCATTAACTGTTTTCAACTGCTTCTCCAATTCACTTCTCTTGAATTGCAAATCCACAAATCTTCTTTGCATCTCTGCTTGAGACCTTTTTAAATAATCATCATTTTGATTAGATGTTTTTTTTGAAGCTTTGTTAGTCATAGTTACTAAATTAATTTTTAACATGAGAACATTCACTTACTCTCAAAAGCCTTCAGTGGTTCTTATTGTTAATAGTGAATATATATCTGATTAAATAGAAATAAAGACCATGAGTAAATCCGTCTTAATGCGGGAGTATTATGACCTCCGTTTTACTACCTCAGTATTTACTAGTACTAGAAGACACCAGGAATTATCTGACCCGTAATTGCATATGCACCAATACCAGAAATAATTCCAATCATGGCAGCCCAACCATTATATTTTTCAGCTTTGTCTGGATTTAAATTCGATGAGAACCATTTAGATATTGTCCCTATCATTGGTTTTTAAGTGAAATAAATAATTGTATAAATTCAGTTTAAACAGCTACATTCATGAGTCAGTAGGAGTTATTACAACTATAAAAAAATTATATATCTACATTATAAAGGTATTCCCTAATACATTATTAAAGTAGACGACTAGGAATCAGGCTTAGATTAAAAAAGTAGTTTTTGAAGAGTCATTTATAAATGATTTGCTCTTGTTATTAATTTTATTAATCGAAATCAAGGCTAAGTCATAAGAAGATAAACCAACCTCATTTTCAAAAGAATATTGATTAGCTATTTTTTTTTGCTTAGAAATAATTACTTTTGAAATATTCATTCAAATAAGCTAGACGTATATTTACTAAAAGTTACATATATTTCTTTTCAAGGGTCATAAAGACACTTTGACAAGTGTTCATCATGAGTAATTGTAATTTTATTTGCTAATCATTATTATTTACTACTTAGAATTGATGTATCAAGAAAATAGTGGTTCATCTTAAATAAATTTATCAGAACTCTCAGATGTCTTTGTTTTTTTTCTCTTTGGTTTTTGAAGCTTATAACCAAAATCAAGAAGTTGATGATAAGTCAATTTAGCTTGTAAAGCACTTAAAGATAAACGTTTTTCATCATCTTTTTGAAGATAGAAATTACCTCTATTATCATTATCTGTCTCAATGGTAATAAACTCTTTTCCTTTCTTGAGAATCCAAGGCTCTTTAAGATAATTGTCGTCACCATCATTTATTTCCCATGGAACTGGTACTGGTTTTTTCTTTAATGGCATTCTAAAAAATACATACCATAAGTTTAAGTTTACATGCAAATCTTGCGATAATCCAGTTAAGCCTATTAATGTTCAAATTTATTGTGACAATAAGAAGTATCTAGACTATAGAAGTAAAGTTTTTAACAGCAATTTATTTAGTCTTATCTAGATAGACCTTCTGATTCAAAGCAATTAATTGAGAGGCAATTGGGTTGACCCTGTTCTCATATTTTCTTGACCTATAGATTTGAAATTTGCAAATATCGTCACCACTGAGAAAACAATCATCAATAAAATCATCAAGGACTCGTGATGGCATTTACAAAAAAGATAATTAAACAATTAATGCGTCATTAGAATCACTAAACAAGTCCGTCTTAACACCTAATTTTATACTTGTGGCAAAATCTCTTCACGAGAATTGAATCAATCGTAAGGCTTTTCTAGTATGAGCAAAAGAATTTGTGATTATTTGGCTGATCAAGAATCAGCATCGGAAAAGTCTATTTCCATGGAGTGAATGAAACTATTTTCCACTGTAATGGCAATACTTAAGACATAATCATGAGTTTTAGAGAACTACATTGAAGAGAATTTAGTTGTCAAAGCTTCACGTCATATTCATCACAGTGAAGAATTTTTTAATTTCCTGGCATAAAAAGCAAAAATAATACTGATCTAAAAAAAGTGTTACCAACTCTCTTCCCAAGCTAAAGACAAGCAAACTACTCATGTACTTACCTTTGGAGTGTTCGTTAGGTGTTGAGAAATTAAAGGTATGTATCTAAATGTGATCATCTTTACGAGCGATAAAAACAAGATTCGTTTATAAAGTACAAGATTACTCAAACGATTCATGCTCTACATACAGCATTGGAAATTCAAGTCTGGTTACCACCAAAAAGGCGCAGAAAGATTTTTAGCCACGGGAGCTCCATACGCAGGAGCAGAGATGCTGGGTAGATATCACGCTCCAGGATCACTTGAAGGCTGGATTCTTGTAAAAGCAGAAGATCCAAAAGCACTTTACGAGCATGCCGCTGAATGGGCTGAATTCCTAGATTGGCAAACCACTCCAGTATTTACAGATGAAGAAGCTGGACCCATTTGCGCAAAAATCTACAGTTAAATCAAAACCTGATTAATAGCGAGGTAATTGAGATAAAAGACGACATACGTCTGTCTTTTATCTCATCTATTTAAGAGCATTCAACCTCACTCCTTTTATTGAAAAAAAGAACGTCTTAAGTAAATAATATCTCTTAAGCACCTGTATAAGTAAAGCTATTAGCTCATATTGACTTCCGTCTTCATAGATTGAGCTTTGTTTTTTATAGGTAACATAAGTATTAAGAAAACATAATGAGGTTATGAGCCGCTTCTTTGATCTAAAAATTTTATTTAATAATTTTATAAAGAGGAGAGAATCAACAGGAAGAGAAATGAAGAGGGTTTTCCAATGGAGAAGGTATCTTGAATGGAGAGGTTTAACACCTGAAGAAAAGCTTTCAGCCAAAAGATTTTTATTGATTCCAGTGTTTGCATATCTGATAATTGAGATTTTCAATCAAAACTTTTCCTTTATTGCTCTATTTCTGATTGGATATGTACTTTATAAAAAATTTGAAAAAGGAACTGTTGTCAAAAAAAAAAAAAATCGCTTTAGAAGCACTAAAAAAGCCCCTTCCGTAATCACAGACAAGAGGCTTTTAATTTAGAGTTGGAAGTTCGGACTATACAATTCCTGGGATAATCCAGCCTGTTATTCCGTAATTAATCACTGCAGCAAAGAAACCCATCATCGCGAGACGGCCATTCATTTGCTCTGCTGTTTTCCAGTAGTTTGTTTCTTTGTTCATTACACAACACCTGGAATGATTTGACCGGTTGTTAGATATGCACCGATTAGTGCCCAACATCCAACAAATGCTGCGTAGCCATTTAGTCTTTCAGCAATAACTTTGCCTTCTTCAACTCTTGGAGTTTCAGTGATTTGGTTTTTCATTAAACGACACCTGGGATAAGTTGACCAGTTGTCAGGTAGATACCTGTTAGTAGAACGAATGCCATCATGGCTGGTCTGCCGATGCTTCTTTCTAGGATTGTTTTGTTAGATGGTTGCATTGTTATGAGTAGTTATTGGTTTAGAAAATTCCAGGAATGATTTGACCTGTTGCGAAGTATGAAACCAAAAGGCTGAACATTCCGATCATTGCCCAACGGCCATTTGTCTTTTCTGCTTCCTCTGGATAGCTGGTGTAGTCCTCTACAAGCTGAGGCTGTGTTTCACGGCCAAAGATGTTTTGCTTGCCGTACTCAGTGATTACTTGAGATGGAGATGAACTTGTCATTGCTGGAATTGCGTTGATGTGAACAAATGTAAAGTATGAATTTTCTAAGTGGAAGATACGGTCGGGTACGGCTTCTTCTAATCCTTGATAGAGGTAAACCTTAAAAACTAAATACAGCAACTAATTAGAGAGATATTGATACAATGATTAGATATATTGATCATTCTGATAAGTATAAGTAGCGCGAACTGGAAGAAAACTAGGCCCAGCAAAACTCTCCTATAAAGAGGCATTAACTGTTAAGTCCTATTGCTCTGACACTATGAAAAACCTATAAGAGATTTATAAAGAAATGACTTTTTACCACTGATGTTCCTCATGGTTCCATGAAATGAATATATCTAAATTCCTATTAATTGATGCAGCATTAGTAATTGCAGTAATACCACTTCTATTTTCGATTCAAAGTCGTGCAAGAAAAACTTCCCTTTTAAGCAGTTACAATAAGGAAGATCTTTTAAGAAAGACTTCTGTCAAACTCCCAGATAAAGAAAAGCTTATTGAGCTGGAAAGACTTGCAAAGTATCAAGGTAGTGGAATTGAATTTGATTCGCTTATAGGAAATTGGAAGTTTCTCTCTGTATGGAAAAAAGACATCAACGAAGAAGAACTTATTTTCAGTTCATTGCTAAGAATCTTCTCTGCAAACATAGAGTTTAAAGAGGACATCTCAAATGAGGATTTACCCAAATTTTCTGTTATCGCATCCATCCAATTGGGACTCTTCACAATAAAATTTTCAGGCTCTGGCTATTTACAAGGAAAACAACCTTTATTAACATTCTATTTGAAACTAATTGAACTCAATTCAAATTCAAATACATTATTGAGGAGATCCCTTGAAGAGCCAGAAGAAGAGAAGAAGTCATTTTTTGCTCTGATTGCATTAGGAGAAGCTTGTGAATGGCTTTCAGCAAGAGGGCAAGGAGGTTCGGTCATAACTTGGCTTAAAGATTGAATCCAATGAGTAAAACAGATCAGATTTATATTGAAAGTCATTCAATTTTTAATACAGAAAAATTTCATAGCCACCAATCAATAGAGTTATTTTCATAAAAACTTAAAGATATAATTATCATTTAGCAGGGGTTTTCACGACAATTAATCACGGTTACCTCTCCAGTGGTTCTCAAATTATCTGATTGGAAAAATACACTTAATCTCACAAACCACGGATTCATTCTTAAGATTAAGAGTCATACTAAAAAAGCTGTTCATAACTTTATTCAACGAGCTCAAGCTTATAAACAATATCTTTGCAATTGTTTGCTTTGTCCCACTCCTTAGCAAATGGAGTATCAAGTATCTCTATAAAAGCTTCTAAGCTTGTGACGTTATAGAAGGAATGTGATTTATGGTCATTGATTTTGTTTAAGTCATAGTCAATAACGACTCCATCACCATATTCCTTAACGAACTTTTCAATCGTCTCTTGATAGTATTCAAAAGAGCAATCAAAAGTACATACAATAAAAAGTTTTTCCATTTAATTAGACCCTGCTGTAGCCAAGTTTGCTCTCAAAGATTTTTAATGGCAATCCTGTTGCTTCCATTGCGGCTTTACATTTTTCTCCAACAGTTCCATAAACCTCGACAGTGAAATTATCGCCAAGTTCTGCATGACCCTGTAAATATTCACCTACAGGTGGATTTGACAGATGAGAAAGGAAAGCCTCATCATTTTTATAAACTTCGGACCAAACAAAACAAAGAGGATTCCCGGGATCTTGATCAAAAGTATGGTGCAACATTCCTGGTTCTGAATCCTCAACGGCCTTATCAGTTTTAGCTGCAAGTAATAAATATTCTTGAACTTTATCTGGCTTAACTTGAATACGAGCAAGAAGAATAAAGGGTGTTTCGACTCCGAATGACATTAATTTTTCTGCGTTAGATCTCACCATCGCATATTTCTTTTAAAGTTGCTGTAGTAAGAGGGCAGCTTTTCAGGCTCTTCTGACATAAACATTTTAATTTTTAAGAAGACTAGATCTTCAAGTGGAGGGCGTTAAAAACAAAAAGAACAAGAACAAGCAGTTCCTGCCTAATAGATATAGCAGAGTAAAGATATCTGATATATACGATTTAGATCCCTAGATAAGACATTTTTATTACCAACGAACAGCGTTAATACTCAAATTTCTTTTTTACATAGACAAAATCTGTTTTGAGTTGCCAAGATGTTAGATAATTCCTTACGTCGACTATGGATTCTTATACAAAAGATACGCATAGGTACGCTTTTGAGCTTGTTAAAGCGGCAAGGTCAATGCCAGTCGATTTAGCCGAAAAGCTGCAACATATAAAGCAATTGAGATTTAACTATCAACTAAAGGCTTTAAGAAAAAGAATCAATAAAAGAATCACCTAAGCAAAGCTAATAGACTATTTTTATTTTTTTGCTGTGAAGGTTTTATGAAGTCCTCTCTTTAAATTGATCAGGTATAGGAAAATCTTCTCGTATTTGTTTTAAACGTTTTTTGTGAATAGTTTCGTAATCTGGATCACGGCTTTTATATGCATTGTAATTTTGCCCTTCAAAATCTTCCTCTTTAATTAATTCTTCTACTTGCTTAATAAGATCTCTATAAATATCTGCCCCTACAATCTGATCTTTTGTGAGTTCGCTCCCTTGAGAATCAGCGTATTGAATAATCCCTTTGTAAGTAAAAAGCCATTGCCTCCTTGCAAGTGGATCTAATGCGATAACTTCTTTAACTATAAAACTTGTACAAAGCTTGAGCTTTACTTCTAAATCGTTAGCTTGAATCACAAAGGAAGATGCTTATCTCTCCTTAATTGTAAATGGAAACTTTAAAATTCATTCATTCGGATTAAATGCCTGAACAGAAATGGTACTGATTTCATTATCGGTTGAGTGATATTAATACATTTTTTTCTGCATCTTCGAATTAGTCGCGAAGAAGAAAAACCCAATTGCAGCAATAAATGGAAAAAAAGATTTTATTGTTTTCATTAGTTTTTTTCAGAAGAAAAGATCTCGTTAACCTCGAGAGAATTTACTTATTCTATAAGATCAAGAGTATAAACAGTATCTTTACAATTATTTCTTTTGTCGAACTCTTTAGCTTCATCACTTTCTAATGATGCTCCAAATTTATCCATATCGGTGATATTGATTAAGGTATGAGCTTTATGATCGTTGACTTTTACAAACTCAAAGTCACTCACATAATCCTTAACCAAGCAACCAAAGAAACTCTCAGTAATTTCCTTTTCAAATTCTTCAAAAGTACAGCTAAAGGTTGAAATGATTAGGGTATTCATAAAAAAATGGTCAAAACAATAGTTAGCATTGCATTTCTTTTATAGCTTTTCTGTACGAATGTCTATCTCTTTAGGCTCTTCTGACATAACAGGAAATTAAATACCTTTATTACTAACAGCATGACAGTCGGGATTTATTTAGCCTTTCATAGCTTCTTCAATAATAGAAATCTCTCTGGTGTTTCTTCTATTAAGTCCACGCAGGTCAAATTGAAATCGAATTACTTCCAATGCAAGTTTGTTAAATCGAAAAGTGGCTTGGACATAACCATGTGAGTACTCAGATTCAAAATAGCCAAAACCTTTTAAGTCTTTTACGAGTAAATAGCTATCAAAAATTTTGCTGTACCATCTAATCAGCATACTGTTATCCATAATGTCAGCTATAGCGATACGGGATATGGTCTTAGTTCTTACAGCTAAGTAATCATTGAGGTCTTGGTAAATAGGTAATGAGAATTTCATTAACCCTTTCTAGCTGATCTTGCTCAACTCATCTTCTTAATCTAAGCAAAGTTAATTAAAAAAAAGCAAAAAAAAACCATATGAGTCAAAAACAAATCAAGAGAATTTAAACCATCAGTTGGATCTCCATCCATGCTGATCTTTATCTCATAACATATGTAATAGGTAATCTCTTTTTTAAGGCTATAAAAAATATAGGAAGCTAATTAGCTGCCACTACTCTTTAGGACTATTGATCGATGGTTTCATTTGCTAGAGCAAGAACAAGATCATTGCTATCAAGGCTATGGCCAATAACAGCAAAACCTCTCAACAATCAAAAAGTTGAGTTGCACAAGTCCAAAAATTTGATTGAGGATATTGAGGTGCAAAACAAGTGTTTCTTAGAAGCAAGCAAGAATGGTGGGATGTGGTTTTCTTAAAGTGCTTAATTGAGGACAGAATGGAGCAATATATCTGAATGATTGAGGTGGAAGAAGTAGGACATAAGATCAAGTTCTTCGAAAACAATAGAATATTTATGGGAAAATATCTTTAATAGGAAATATAAAACAAGAGATAAAACTATTTAGGTGATCCTTTAAATTAAGAAAAGCATTGAAAATTAAAATATTGAAGTCTTTAAAAAAGCAATTAAATTTTTAAAAATCCATTATTTGTTTACTTGGCTTGTTCTTCAATGTATTTTTTAAGGGTATAACCATGACAATCAAATGGATATTCTGCCCTAGTTATCTCACTTGCCTGAGTCTTGTCAGCATCATTACCTCTAAATTTTCGACAATCACATATAAAATCCATCTTTCTCCCATCTTTATAATCTTTGACTCTCTCATCTAGCCATTCTTTTGCTTCCTCTGGCATCCCATTACAAGCAATCCATGAACCCCAGAACAGTGCATCAAACATTTGTATTGATTCTGCTCTTTTATTTGGCCCTGCCAAGTCCTCACAAAAATTTCTTACTGGACAGTCTTTTCTACTGATATAAAACTTTTTAGATTGATTCTCATAACCTCTGATATATGTTTTTTTATTATTTACTGCGTCCAAAGCAGCGTTTAATTGATCTCCTCCAAATGTATTAGTTATTCTCGCTTTTTCAATTGATATCTTACCAGTCAATTCAGGTTCACTTTTAGTAGCGACATCATCTCTTCTGACATCAAATTGTCCAAGCACTTCGATTTGTTCTGTCATCTAGAGCAACTCTTCTTTCATTAGATTGAATAATTTTATTCTAATTTGTTCAAAACGATCTATGGCTTAAAAAGAAAAGTCCTTTTTATTATTAATTGATGTCTCTTACCAATCATTTCGTTTTTAGAAAGAACTTTTCCATTTCTAACTTGGTACTCTAATCCAATAAATTTATTGGTTAATTGATCCATTTTACAGACTCTTTTGGACACTCTTTTTATTTTCCATTTCCTTTGCATTTCACCATCAACTTGTTTCCAATCTTTTTTCCACATGAGGTAAGTTCCTGCTTCATGAACCCATTTATCACATTCTCTTTTAGCCTCTATTTCGTCAAAAGTATTTGAATTCAAAGGAAGAGAAAGAATCAAAAAAATTACGAGATATAATGGGCGTTTCATAAATCATTCATAATTCGAAAGTTCATGCCTAAAAGGAAATTAAGTCATGTAATCCAACTACCAGATAAGAAAAAGAAGAGTTAGCGCAACCATGTATTAACAAGATTCTCAAAATTAAGAAATTTCCTTCAAAAGGTTATATCAGATAAAGTTTATAAATTTTAGCTGACTGTTGACGCTAAATTACAACTAATAAAGCTATAAATAATTGATTTTCACACCATTACAGTTGAAGCCGCTGCACTGAAGCTTGAATAAGAGAGATAAAACAAAATGATGAAAACTCGGAACCGCCTTATCTAGACCAATGAAAAATATTAATAAAGAAATTAATGTCATTGATAGATATTGCATCCAGTGAATACCAAGGCTATCTAACCCATGGTTATTAAAATCTTTGATCTCCATTGGATTTTTTTGGAAAATCCTAACTTAAGAAAAATTATGTGGTGGCTTTAGTTAAGCGAAGCTTTAGGTAAAACTTATTTATTGGATCCTTTATTGAAAGGATTTTTACGCAAAATTCATCTAAATGCTGAATAAGCGGCTTAAAAGGGTTCATATCCATTGTCTTGCCCTATAACTAAACGATTACTGAAGAACCAACTTGGAATGCACCAGCCAAAAGAAGTAAAGCAGGTAGGTTCCAAAGCACTAGAACTTTGAGAGCAGTTTTTTTATAGGTTGCAGAAGTCATTTTGATTTAGGAGAAATAATTTCAGAGAAATACAGACCTAAATCTCTGATGGAACAAAGATAAGAAAGTACTTGGTTTGAGTGAGGTTCGGTCGGGGTAGGGCTAACCGTGGAATAAATTTTTCTTATGGATCTGAAATTCTTTAACCCTGCATCATGTAAACGAGAAATCCAGTAAAAATTGCAAGTTTTCCTGCTAAAGAATAAGGAATAAGCTTTTTAATTCTTGTTTCGGCTATTGATTTCGTAGTTGAAGTCATATGAGACCTAAGCTCCCAAAAGTGAAACCAATTCCGCAGAAGAAAGCAAATTCAGCTAAATCTCTGCATCCTGATGGGATTGAATTTAATGCAACGTTAATTCGTTGAGCCATTTGACCTTGTACTCGCAGGTGAATGTGGAAAGATACTATAAAAGTAAGAACAAATACCCAGACACGTGACAGTTCAAAGGTGGGGTTTTCGAGAATTAGTTAAACTTATGATTCAGAATGCCTTTCACTTCAACGTAGTTGTAAAAAACCAGCAAATAAATTGCTCCAAAAATAATCACCCATTGAGCAGAATCCTTTAAAAACTCTTTTCCTTTATTTTTCATTGATATATGCAAGCCTAAATGGAAATATCTTTATAAATCCGATCATGCAGCTTAAAAGTTTTATTTTTTCTGACTTATGTATAAGCATTTATAAGTCAGACAATAGATCACTTGTAAATGGTAAGTCCCCAAAGAGTTGTAAGGTGCTGTCTTCAATAAATTTCTTTAGCTAAATATTCAATATAATTTTTCAAAGTAAAACCATGAGAATCATCATTACCTTTTACAAAATCAATATCATCAATAAGGTCTAAATTATGTCCCGCCATTAGCTCCTTCACTCTGGCATTAAACCAATCCTTGAGGGGTTTCTCTATTGCATCTTTTTGATGTTGAGACCATAGATAGGTATCAAAAGCTTTTACAGCATCCTCTCTACTCCACGTTGGTAGACCAAGAAAATGATTTTTAACAGGACAATCTTTTCTATTGATATAGTGCCTTTTCGCAGTCTTAGACATTCCTCTTACATACCGTTCTTCTGCATGTGTATTTTTAACTAACAACTGACCTGCAGTATTTTCATCTTTAACTTGAACCTCCCTCCTCCGATCCTTGAGACCTAAAACTTGTATTGGATCCATAACTAGTTGGCTTTTTTAGTATCACTGAATTTCGACCTAAAATTATTGAATACATTTTTCCAGTAATTAATCACAGAATCAGGGATAGGTTTATCTAGGGGCATTTGGTAAAGAGAACTTCAAACATTATTTTTAGCCGCTTTTCATGCTCAGACAGAATTTGTTTCACTTCCTCACTATGAACAAGTTTGATTTCGCCTTAATCAAGGTTTGTGACTTGAAAAGGTTTGGAGGCAGCTGGGTCTCTAGCTCCTACAACAAATGAAAGAACTTTCGCAATCTCATCTTCTCCAACAAGAACAGTATCTCCAAGTTTAACTTTTAGAAATTTAGGCTCACTCAACTTTTTATTTTGTGCCGTTTCTGATTAATGGTTTCTTTGAAAAAAAGAACGTGACTAATAGATCAAAAAACTTTTCCTAGTAAAACGAATCAACCTCAACCAACATAGATGAGTAGGTTTGCTTGCTTAGAGACTTCAATGATTGAAATCATTCTTTTTTTAATTTCCTTGCGATCAAGACAAAGGATAGTGCCCCTGAGACAAGGACAATATCAACAAGCAAGTGATAGTTGATATCCATTCCTATTTAAGAAAAGGAAGAAATTTGCTGAAGGTTGCAGGAAATGATCCAATGATCAGAGCCAACACTCCAAGGACAACAGCCACAATCGCAGCATCTACTAAAAGATCCTTCCAGTTATATTTCATAAACGCATCATATTTCTTTTCCTGTTGAGTTTTTATGAGATTAAAGACCAGTTTTACCAGCCGAGATAGATCTTGCCTGACTGTCTAACTCACCCTCAATTCTCAAAGCAATAGTGATTTCTAAAGCAAGAACCTATGATGATCCCCCATACAATCAAGTGGGTAGTCGTTTTCAAACTGTTCAACAACTTTAGTTGAAACATTAAATTTACTAATTAAGTTAGAGATCCTTTTGTTAATCAAACGAGAAATGAAAGCCATAAAACTTTTCAAGTTGTGTTCGTTATAACCACAAGCCCAATACTTTCAAGTGGTTAATACGGAAAAGAAGTTTTATTTAGGTACCACAAAATCTGATTAAGGTTCTCCAACCACTGTTATGCAATGGTTTATTTGTTAGACGAGTGTTTAAATATGCGGGCGAGATTCGACACTCTTGCATAATTTACTTTTTCTCTCTCTGACAGTTTTACTTACAGGATGCATCACTTCTGGAGGTGGAGCTCGAGGAAACTATCCAGCAGGTTGGAATCCATCTTTTCCTTTTCAGCCAAGAACTTTAACTTGTGATGGTGCTTCTGGCCAATATGCTGAATTCTATTGCGATACAGGTGAACATCCCAACATGTGTGATTGCTAGGGAATTATCTATGACTTAATTAATTGATAGCCTTTCACGAGATTATATAGCCCCCATCCAAAAGCTCCAAGTACAAGGCCATAAAAAACAAAAGGAACTATTGGATTTTTATACAAAAAAGACCTAACTTTTTTTTGAATATTTTCTTTATCAAGTACGGGCAACTTTAACTCAACTGGTTTTTCTCTTGGGGGGAGTCCCAATTCTTTTCTTCTTTTAGCTTCTCCCATAAAAAAAGAGGACGTAATCCTCTAAAGATAAATCGGAGTTGGTCTTTGGCTTATAAAGATTTAGACGGTTTAATAAAAAAAATCATTCATTAAGCATGACTGAAAAAGTTGACCCAAAAGAATATGAGGCCGCATGGGAATCTGTTTTAGATTGCGTGGATGGGATGAAAGAAGAGTTCAGTTGGTCAAAAGATGTAATTGCCAAGATGCTTAGAGAACTTGCTGAAAAAGTAGAAAGCGAAGAGGTCTAAAAAAGACTACAATAATCTCATCAAGTTAACGATTTAGCTCTGCTAGCAACTGCTAGCTCAGGTCTAAGAAGTAAAAGACCTCCCCTAAAAAGGAGGTTTTTTTTGCAGATACTGCTCTGGTTACTGATATGAATTGACAAGCTCTTTGATTTTCGCAAAATGAAACCTATTTCTCCCATATCCAAATTTATTGGTATTAGTTGATTCGTATAGTTTTTTTAGAGCCACCAGTCTTATTAACTAGCAAATTTGATACATGCAAAATACATTATGTGAATACCCTCTAAGTAAAACAAATAATTAATTCTAGAAAGGGATAATTAAATTTATTCTGAGAAAATGGGACAGGAGCTTAATCATCAAGAGATAGCGAGAAATTTAGCAAAGGCTATGGCAGACAAAGCAAATGAGAAGGAACTTAGAAGGTTGTACGAAGAGACAATGTTTCAGCAGTTCATCTCAATGGGAAAAAGTGAATTATCTGAGCTTTTATGGCATGGATAATCAAACACACACACTTAGGTTTTAGAATTTCAATAAAAAATCTTGTATTCACAAATCATGCAATATCTTTTTGGTCTTACTCTTTCAGAAATGGAAATAAGTCCTATATTACTCGCCATAATAATTTCCTTTAGCATTTTATTTATCGTTGCCTTTGGTCTTAGCTCAAAGAATATGGATAGTGATGGAATTATGAATTGGATGATGAAAAAACCTGAAGACTGGATAGGGAATAAAAAGTCATAACGCATCCTTCAAACTATCTTGTTCAATTTCCTTTAACTTTAGGTTGATGTCTTTCAATCTGTTTACAGCCATAGAAATATATTCTTCTGCACCGTATCTACCTTCAAAGGTTTTAGTTTCTCCTTGCAGAAAATCCTTGTACATTTTTATATCCCTCTGCCATTGATTTCGGGCTTCAATTAAAGATTTATATTGACTACTCATTCTAGCTATTCATAAATTAGTTTGATTGACTTTAGAAATAACAAGACATGAAATAAATGAAATTATGTTTGCTTTATCTTTTTAAACATTTGGATAACGTTTACTCATGCTTGCAATCAACAAAACCACTGCTGCAAAATTAATCGTTTTGTGGAATCTTCCTGAACTAGTTTTCTTGGCTTGTGCTTATGAAGTTGGTAAGAACATACTTATTTAATCAACAAGGACATCATCTGATAAAAGTTTAGAGAATTAGTCCGAGTGGATTAGCACAATGCATTTTACTGTTTATTAATGGGATTCAGGAAAAGGGGAGATTGTCGTTATATGATTCCTGACTTTCTTATCGTTCATGTTGAGTTACTTGCTTATATGAATACTATGTCTTTTAAAAACACAGACGGGAACAATAGAGCTTAACCTTGAAATGTTCCTTTAAAAACAACGGCTACGAAGAACACCGATAAGAATAGAGATGTTTATAAGTTGTAGAGACTTCTTCCTTTGCAAGAAAGTAATAACAGTTAGGCTTAGCATAGTATCTACAAGCCGTAACAGATAAGATTTAGTTACTACTGAAAAAAGAATTGTTTTTTCGCTAATTAACTCTCATTATTTGATGTGGTTCCCCATTCGCAAGAAAGTTCACATTCAGTCAAATTTGTTTTCTCAAGACGACTTAATATCCTAGCCATGTCTATAGAGGAAAGACTTCCGTCCGAATTCCATTTAAGAGTAGTTTTACGTTGAAATGGGATATTATCGTTCTTTTTTCCAGGAGGGAGAAATTTAATAGTCTTGTTTTCAATAAAGTCTAAATATGATTTTGCACTGTAGAGATCACCAGTGTAAGTACATTGATTTGCAGAACAAGCTCTAAAGATTCTTCCTGAAAAACCCTCAATACAATGAATTGATCCACCATGGTTAGTTACGTGGAAAGGCTTTCTAAGAGGCATAGTTAATACTCCATTTCTGGAATGTGGAACATTTTTGTATCAACAGCTACAAAATGACAATAGGTATTAACGCCCAATCCTTGTTCTAATCAACTCCTTTGATCTCTAATAGCTTTTATTCAAGCTTATTTGCTCTTAAGCATTAACAGTTAACTATTTCATCTTTTCAGAGCTGTGCCTAAAACCTTGAATGCTTTGGATGACGCTAGATTAATCCCTTTTAAAACTTATTGAATCTTTCAATTATCTATTTATTTGTAGTAATTCAACAGATCAACAATAAGCACAGTCAAAAGGGTTCCTCCTAGAATGAAAGGCAAAAAAGGATATTTGGCTGAGAGATTACTTATAAAACCAGTTTTCTTTTCATCTTTCTTTATCTTCTTTTCTCTAGGAGGCAATCCCAAATCTTTTCTTCTTTTGGCTTCTCCCATATTTAGTGAAAAATGGCTAATGCCTACAAGATAAATCTAAAGTCAACCTAAACTCAACTGTATAAACCTCTAATTTATTCATGAATTTCATCAACATACATAATTGTGATATTTGTATCACAATTGAACAAAAATCCAAATAAGTACTGATTGCCACAAATCATTTTTTTTGTAAAATTGGATACAAACTTCAAGGAAAATACATTGAAGCTAACAAATAAATTCATTTCAAATTCACCTCAAGTTCCAGTAGGAGCTCAAGAGGCAAGAATAAGAAATGACCGCCAAGCAGTTTTTCAGCTTGTACGAGATTTAGTACAGGCTCAATTTGCCCGAGGTGATGAAGAGTTAACGAAGAGACTTTGGCAGGATGTTGCAGATAGAAAGATTGACCTGGACCGTGTGATAAATCTTATGTATACCTGTTGTTTTCATGACGACGATGAAGAAATGACCAAAGTTGATGAGACTTATCAAAAGACAGGCTTGGTTCGTTGAAGTAATTACTATTAACCAGCCTATTGCTATCAAAATCACTGGGCTGATAGGGTAAAAACTTTTTATGTGATCTCTAATTGAGCCAAATCAGATATTAAGAATTGGTATTATGTGGTTTATGCACTATTTCAAATTTTGCACTTGTAGCTGGAATTTCTATCCAAATAATTGCGTGTAGTCCAAAGGAAGCAAATATAACTTGCACACTTAGTTCTGGAAACTCTTATTAGTTCAAAGGCATATTGGGATAAAGATTCTTGTAAATATCCTAGAGGGAAAGCAGGCTGAAACTCGAAAAGAATAACTACTCAACCTGGTTTTCAAACAACTCTTATTTAGATCCAGAGGCAGGAATTATTCATGTACAAAGAGGAACTCTTTTTTGTGACACCATGACGGACTCTCTCTGACAATAGAAGCTTATGAAAGCTTCATTTCTTCAGAGGAAAATGTTCATTACAATCAAATAATTCTCCCAAAAAAACTAATTCAAAAGTTTAATAACCTTTATCTAACAGATACAGAACATTCAGAAATGCGGAAATTCTTAATAATGATAATTAACTCAGTCAAGCAATAAGGTCTAATCCAAAAGCTTCACTAATTTTGATTCCTTTTTAGTAGTCGAATCAATTCTTAATTGCTACAACACGACAACCAATTTGAATTAGGCCTCTATCTAATAGTCGACCAAGTTTCAAAGCTGTTGCTTCTTCAACTCGTGAAAATTTAGTCTGATTTGATGTCACCCATTTCATCTCATCCGAAGTGATAACTCCAGTTGAAATTGATTCGAGAAAAAGCAATCCAAGGTTCATAGAATTTATAAAGAATTAAAGGTCAAGCGTTAATTTAAATAAAGAAGCGTGGACCTTTATGAACAAAAGACTGAGACCCATCACCCAGTCATAGAGACATTAGTAAGAACACATGAACTTTCAAATCCTCATAACACCATATACAGATTTATTTAACAAAACTTTATCAAAAGGCCACAAATATGGGGTGAGTGATTCGTCAAAGGGATATAGGTTTAAAAATAAATTTCATAATTCAAGCCCTGTTTCTTTTTGCGAATAAGTGTAAATTCCGATTCCATTTAGGACCAATATCGCCATATTTAGTGGAAACTTGTACATATACGCATGACCTCAACACTATATACGCCTTCTATTTACCCAGAGATCATCACTCATACTACACTTGACCTTATGACCAAACTGACTGAATACACTTCTCCCGCAAAGCAAGAAGCAAAGATTGAAGCTCAAAGAAGCAACGCAGAAATTCAGGTGCTGCAAAAACAACAACGTATTTGATAAGTAATTGGTTTATCACTATCTAGTAAATAAACAGTAGATCCAAGTCTGTTTATCAATTAAAAAAACTTATGTCATTAAAGCCGATTACGGATAATTAAAAAGCGCATTAGATCAAAGCCACAGTAAAAATATTGCAGTAGAGCCTACACCGGCACAAAGATTAATTTATCCATTCATTTAAAATTTTTCCAAAAGAAAACTATCTCTTAAATGCGTATTAATAATTCGATTACATTAATTGCTACACAATCAAATTAACTATTCAAAATCAATTTCTACTTCTTCTTTCATATCCCTATCTAGGTCGGGAAGATTTGGCTCTATCCAATGAGATTTATTATCAACACCAGCCGCAGTTGCATAATTCATAATGTGCTGATCAACTTGTTTATAAATGTCATGTAGATTTAAGTCCTTACTAACACCATGCGCTATTTCCGAAACCTGTTGTTCTGTTAAACAATGATCAGGATGTAATAAATCACAGCAAGGAATTCTTTTTTCTATCAACTCATTTATGTTGATTTTAATTTCGTAATTTCTTGCCCACCATTGCGGGTGTGGATTGTTCGTAGGTCTTCTGCTTTTAGGCCATAAACCGCTATACATTGAAAGCAAACCTCCACTTATTACCAATTTCATCTGCAGGGAAAGAATCTAATAATCAGAGAATTTGTGAATCAGTTAATGGATAACAAATTCTTTTTTTAGTGGTAACTAAATCTTTATCTATTACGGCTGGGGGCAACCACGTGGATTCTTACAGCTGTTCCTGAGCACAATACCGAAGAAACCCAAAAAGGGCCAGATGCTTGTGTCTTCTCTTTAGTGTTCCTTGTTGCCATTGCTTAAGTGCAACCTTGAAAGTGATGGCCCAATTTAAAGGTGCTTTGGAACTTTTGCTAGTGGCCTTAATTACGTTCTTAAAAACAGGGTCATATTTGCTACGCCAAGTTGAATCTTTTACAAGATCTTTTTAAATTCCCTGTAAGCCTTGATTGACTCTTTCCAGTTAATTTCAGTTTCGCTTGTAACTGCTTGAGCAATATTAAAGCAAATTCTTAAATTTAATTTTAGCCCTGAATCTAGACAAGCTTTTCCAGCTGAACACTAGAAGACAAGATTACTGCCGTAAAAAAAGCTTTCCTTTTGTGTAACAAATAAGCCATAATAAGCCAAGGTTAGTCTTGGCTAAATTGTCTGATCTCTTATTCAAGATAAGTATCGAGATTGATCAAGTTCAGAAAAGTTTTAATTGCAAGTCAAACCAAACCGTATTGGAGGCTGCCGCAGATGCGAATGTGGAGCTACCGAGTTCTTGCCTTGTAGGAATGTGTTGTACATGTGCCGCCTTTCTTAAAGAAGGTTCTGTCGATATGGATGCAATGGGGTTGAAGAGTGAATTGCAAGATCAGGGCTATGTCCTTTTATGTCAGGCCTATCCCAAATCAGACTTAAAAATAGTTGCGAATCAATTTGATGCTGTTTGGGATCAACGATAAATTTAAAAATAATCATAAAATTGATTTACAAGTATTAAAAAAGTTCTTTCATACCATGACTGTTCATCCAGACTACGAAATTAAAATCAACATAAATGAGTTGATAGAAAAAAGAATTCCTTGCTGTGATTTATTACATCCTGATCATTGTTTAACAGAACAACAGGTTTCGGAAATAGCGCATGGTGTTAGTAAGGACTTAAATCTACATGACATTTATAAACAAGTTGATCAGCACATTATGAATTATGCAACTGCGGCTGGTGTTGATAATAAATCTCATTGGATAGAGCCAAATCTTCCCGACCTAGATAGGGATATGAAAGAAGAAGTAGAAATTGATTTTGAATAGTTAATTTAATTGTGTATTGATTAATGCATTCAAATTATTAATACGCTTATATAAGATAGAGATGTTTTGGAAATTTTTAATGAGTGGAGACAATCAGTATGTTTCTCAGCCTTTGAAGTTCTATACCGAAGAAATGACAGAAACAAAGAGAATTGCAATAGCTCACTTAGAAAAGAAATTATTTCCTGTCGCTAACTCTGTAATTTATTTAGACCAAAAGCGCAACGAATCAAGAGTTATTGAAGCTGCATAGAATTACAAAGTAGAAGCATCATTAGGAAATAGAGCTATTTCACTATTGCTATTTCTTTTTTACGCTTTCTCCTTTTTCATCTCTTCCCTAATTTTTTCTTCGTTCTTAATAACGATTGCTTCAGCTCCTTTTTCTTCGTTTTGAGTTGAGAGATGTCGAGAGGAATATAAAGAACTTTGTGTATCGTTGTTTTCAATAACCTCAATCTTTTTATTGAAATCTTTCATCAACTCAGAAGAGGCTTTCCTAACTTCTCTCTCATTCTTGATTACTATTTCTTGTGCACCTCTCTCATGCTCTGGTGTTGAAGCATGACGAGAAGAATAGGAAGATTCTGTCTTGCCGACTGTCGTTCCATCTTTAAAGTTGTCTGCAATAGATTTCAATAGTCCTTCTGCAAAACTTCGAGGACAACCAAGATCCTCAACCATTTCTTCTATTTGATCATTTATGTCCTTATAAACGGCTGTAATAATGTCTTTCTTTAGCTCATCAGTCGTATTCCAGTCTTCTGTCATTTGTATAAGCTATTCGAAATAGATAAACTTGATTTTGAAATCGACCCTACCAAGGTTCTGGGAAATAAAACAATAAATGATACTTCTCAAGGAGATTTGAAAGAATTATTTCCCTATTGACTCTATTTGATTCAATGATCTTATCTCATTAACAAATTAAGGCGACGGAATCATTCCTTAGAATTGCACTGAAAGTGTTTACATTTCATGATTATTCTTTGTATAATTAGATACTTTTCCACAATTTAAGGTTTTGGCTCTCAACTTTTAAATAAATCAAAAACAAGAAAAAATCCATTAGAAACTCGCAGCATAAAAGTTGAAAGGTCAATTGCTTAAAGCCATTTTTTGGTTTTTGATTTAAAAATTACAAGAAAAATTTTTAATTTTATAAATGGAGCTGTTTTCTTATAAATTAAGTGACTCAGGCTGATTTAAAGAAAGAATATGCAATGGCAGATCCTTTTGCTGGGCTTATATATTCCTAAAAGATTGAATAAAAAATAAGTCAGCTAATGTTGATTTGTCCTTATCAATCTCTTTGATGAGTCTCAAAAGAAATCTAATATCATTCATAAGATAATCTAATCAATCAACTTTTAAGCACTTTCTTAAGAGTAAATCATTTGTTTTCAACATTTTTTCCACAGGGAAAAAATATTAATGCCTTTGCTGCTGTACTTCAGTGGAAAACCCTCAACTTGATGCTTTATTTGTGAAGATATAGGCAATCTAGTCTTTATATTTAATTTTTCTATTGACACCCTTCCCTCCCATAGGATCTCTTGATGAGACCCAATGAGATTTGAGTTTTCTTTTTCCTTGACTTGTCCTCAAAAACCTTGATACTGGTGTCTCAACAAAGAAATATTTAATGCAAAATTCTGGGCTAGAAACGATTCAATCAAAAAAAATAGATCATCAAAACAGTATTTCTATTAATGATCAAAAAGAGTCGATAGTTAGTTTTATAGAAGATGTACCTGCCTATCTAAATGAGGCAATGAGAAAATATATAGATGACCATCCAAACTGGGATCAACATCGATTAATGCAAGCGGCGATCTCTGGTTACCTTTTGGAAAAAGGGGTCACATCACTAGAGATGAGACGTTTTTACACTCAAAGTATGTTTTGCAAAAGATCAATGAGTGGGAGCATATGAGCTTAGAGACAGAGATCCCTGAGGTTCTTTTCACAGAGATGAAGGATTTCATTGAATCAAGTTCTGACCTTGATAGAAAAAAATTTATAAATTCTGCTTTAACAGATTTCCTCTTTCAGAATGGATGTCAAGTCAAACATCTTAGAGAAAGCTATTTGAAATATCTTCTTAACCATTCTCCTGAACTTTGATTGTCAAATTAATTCTTAGGTTTTTGTAGCTTATATCCAAACTAAATCAGTTGATGATATGTCAATCTAGCTTGCGAAGGGCTAAGAAATAGACGTTTGTCTTCATACTTTTGAAGGAGGAAAAAACCTTTATTAATTTTGTCTTCCTCAATAGTTACATATTCCTTCCCTTTCTTGATTATCCAAGGCTCTATTTGATAATTCTCATCTCCAATTTAATATTCCCATGGAACTATTCCTTTGTTTTTATTTTTTAATGGCAAATTAAAAGACTGATCTTCTTATAACTTGACCATAAATATTGTTGACTCCTCCTGAGTTGACTTTATTTATCAAGTTCGTTTTGAATTATCTCTGTAGGAATTGCTAAAACTTCATTATTAATACTTTCTCCTAGCCATTCCTTGTATTCATGGAATAAACAGCGACGATCAGCAGGACTTCTTACGATTTTCATTCTTGAGATTGCATTCTCTACTGCCATGTGCAATATGTCTTTTAGCTCCTTGTCAGCATTCATTCGTGTAAGAACTTATCTATTACTTATTCAATAGCTGGTAATCTTGATCTTGAAACTGGAGTTAATACTCTTTGTGTCTATACCAGGACCTTGGATAATTTATAAAGTGATTTAGTTTCGTCTTATTCCGCTTGAATTGGTTTCTTTAACAGTAAGGGGCTCATTGTTAAAAACTTCTGCCATTAAGGGGATTAAGGCTGTTTCTATTTGTTCTTCTGTTTTGAAACCAAGGACTTCTGCAGGTTCATTCCCTAAAGAGATAACAATTGATTCGACTGAATTAGTCATTAGATAATTAGCTGTCCTTAATAGATTTGTATGGAAATTACTTCTAAAACGTTTGCAAGTAAGAGTTTTGTGTTGAAGAGAAGTTAATTAATTAACAACACTCATAGCTACTTTTTCCTTCTGGAGGTTGTGCATTAAATGCATATTCAATATCTCTAAGCATTACATCAGTTAATCCTTTGAATAGAAATTAAATTTAGGAGCAACTCTGACTAATCGTTCTGTATGTAATCAACCATTTTAGATATCAAGAACTCTCCCTCCTTCTAGAGCATTCAGCGATTCCTTAATTTCTCTTAGTTGCTCAGCGTTCTCTCGATCTGTAAAACCTCGATCAATAATCCTAAATAAACTCTCAACAGCTTGAACAACAATATATCCTCTATTGTTCTCGTTATTAATAACATCGATTAATCGTTGAGCTGCTAGAGGAGCAGCTGCAATAAGTTTGGTATGGCTTTGATCTAATGCGTCTTGTGTTTGACGCTCCAGGAACTCATTCGCATCAGGATGATCTCATACGTATTTCCTGAGTATCCGATAGTCCATCCCTACTGATTCAGCAGGAACTTTCCATGTCGATCCATTGCTCCTTGTTACAAGTGCTCGTTGCACGTGAGAAGGCTGTTAAATTTGACTTGAATTCACAAAATTGGAAAGAAGATATTGAGCAATCGATTAAAGATGGATGTGATTTAAAAAATGAACCGCTTCGTACTTAAACTATTCAAAAAGCTATCTAGAGGTAGACGTTTAAATATAAAACGTGTCATCTTCTTTCCATTAATCGTCTATTCAGCCTATTTATTACTCGATAGTTTTATGCCTTTGTTTATGGTGGGATTTGTAATTTGGTTGCTATATAACTGGACTGGTAAAAGGAGACTTTGGTGATGAACCGCTTAACTAATAAGAATACACTAAAAGAAATTCTTGCAGCCTATGACAGACAGATAAGAAAAGATATGGGCTTTTGGATAAAGTATCGACCATCTCGTTGGGGAGATTTGTTACCTGAAAAATTTCTAAGACCTTTACTGACATTTATCAAGACGAAAGGTGGTAAGAAATTTGTAGTGATTTTGGCTTTTCTTTTTAGCTTGGTATTTGTTGGAGTAATACCAACTTTAAATTTTATCTGGTCAAATATTTTCAGGATGTGGTGGATTCTCCTTTTTATTCCATTGGTTTATTGGACATTAGCAATTACTTCCGTCTATTCAAGGGTGCTAGTTCACGGGGCTTTTGAATTTTCACGAGCTGTTTTAAGAGAATTTAAATGAACCGCTTCGTACTATTCGCCCTAACCGCTGGGCTTCTCGTAAGTAAGTAAGACTATAAGTTGGTTTACATTTGTTACGCCACCAGAACCTTGAGAATAATTGAAAGGGAATAAGTCTGAGGGTGTTGAGAAAGTGTAAATGTAACTATTTTTTTTAGACGCTACCTAGCCAGACTTTGCGATCCGAAATCAACCATGAATCTCAATCCAAGAAGGACCCGAAAGATTAAAAATTATTCTTTAAGTTCATTCATAATTAATTGCCAACCAAGAGTGGAGGCCTTGGGGCTGAAACTTGCTCTTTCCTCACACATAAATCCATGATCAGCATCTCCAATTTCTACATAGCTCAATCTGACTTCAGAAGGATCTGCTTTGCTTAAAGCTTCTTGGATAGAGGTTCTATCAGCTTCAGGTATTAATGGATCACCAGTCCCACAAATACAAGTTAATTTTCCTGAGGTTTGACTCAACAATTCCAAGCTTGGAGGGCCTCCTCCTGGTCTGGTTGTTGCAATACCAGCACCGTAAAAATCAAAAGTTTTATCGACGTCAGGGAGTGTTGATGTAATTAAAGCAGCATGGCCACCAAAGCAAAATCCAACAACATTTATTTTTGATTGGTTGTACTGCTGTTTTAACCAATTTAGAGAAGTAGAAGCATCATCAAGAATTTGGTGAGTCGTCGTTTGTTCTTTATGCCGACGTCCCTCTAATAAGTCATCTTCGCCATATCCAAGGTCTAACTCTGGAGCTGTCCTAGCGAAAAGTGGCATCGCCAAAGCAGGAATACCTTGTTCTGCGAGCCGATCGACAACGCTTCTTACCCAACTATTAATCCCAAAGACTTCTGGTAGAACAAGAACGATATTCTTACTTTCTTTCTGAGGATTATTCCACCAGCAACGTAATGGTACTGGACCTTGTTCTATCTGTACCCAACGTCCCTCCATATCTCAATTAAATAAAATTCTTACTTGAGCATGAATGAAAGTAGAAAAAAAACAAGTAATCAAGAAACAATTTCATCTTGAGTTGACTAACGCTGTCGTTAATTCATACGTAAAAGATTTAGGTGGTGATCGCAAACAAGAATAGAAAGTACCTAAGCGAGGAGTAATTAGGTATTGATGCTCGAGCTTATTACACGCTTTATGATGTTGGAAGTGATAAAACTCACTTTCTTAATGTTCTTGATAAGCCTAAATCATCTGCAAGGGGATTTGGGTAATTTAATTTTCAAAAATTCTCTTAGAGAAAAGAGGGGATATTTGATTAGTCAAACGTTTTTGAAGAGTTTTTGAGTAATCTATTTAATTCTAAGAGTTCTTCTTTGGTAAATTCGCGATATTTTCCTGTTGGTACGTCTAACTTAATATTCATAATTCTTACACGCTTTAATGAATGTACTCTGTAGCCTAAGGACTCACACATTCTCCTTACCTGACGGTTAAGTCCTTGAGTGAGTATGATTTTAAATTTTTTTGCCCCCAATTGTTCTACGAAACAATTCTTAGTTATGGTTTCTAATATTTCAACTCCATTACTCATACTTTGAATAAAGTCTCTATTAATCGGACGATTAACGCTTACGATGTATTCTTTTTCATGATTATTTCTTGCTCTTAGTATTTTATTTACGATATCTCCATCGTTAGTTAAAAAAATTAATCCCTCACTGGGCTTATCCAATCTTCCAATAGGAAAAATTCTTGAAGGATATTTAATGAAATCTACAATATTGTCGGGTTCTACTCTTCTATCGGTTGTGCAAACAATCCCAACAGGTTTATTAAAGGCTAAGTATATGTTTTTTTGTTTCGTTGATTTTTCTATTTTTTGACCTTCAACTATTACTTGATCACCTTCCTCGACCTTGGTACCCATTTCTGGAATTTTACCATTAATGGTTACTTTCCCATCTTCAATTAATCTATCTGCGACTCTTCTAGAACAGTAACCGACTTCACTTAAATATTTATTTATTCTGGTTGCCATTTTGTCAAAGTTAGCTTTTATTTATTTTAAATATGCGGACAAATATTGCTTTATTTGTCATGACAACCTCGGCAAAATTAAGCAAAAAAATATCTATAGTTTTAAAACCAAATGTTACCAATAGCTGTCTCTATAGATAATTTATCTACACATTGCCGTAGACGTTCGATTTCTTTCCCTAGTCTCATGGAGTCAATCTTTTTTCCATAGGTATTTTAAGGTTCATTAAGTCATAAAAAGTTCCATATAGTTTCAAAGTCGAACAAGAGAGTAATCAACAGATTATGAATTTATACATAACAAGTTTTTATGGTGCATACAGTTCGATTGGTTCTCTTTTCCCTTTTCACTTTTGTCTTTGGAATCCCCTGTGAATTACTTTGTGCTCGGTGAGAAATAACAAAGGCTATAGCCCTTAGAGATTGTTCGCTGTCGGAGTCCTCTTTAATATTCTTCAGCTTGATTTAACGGCTAAAGAAAAAAGCTCTTACCATATTGAATATACTTTAAGTTAAAAGTGAAAAAGGTTATTTCATTGGTTTTGTTTTCTAATTATTGGGAGTGATCTCATGCTTGGGGTTGGGGCTAAGGTGGTTGTTTTGGTTCAAAAAACAAATAAAACAAAGAAACTAAAACTGAGCAAGTAAAAGAAGCTGACTCTTAAGTTGGAAGACCAAGTAAACCAACCGGAATTTTTAATTGAATATATTTTGGTATAAAAAAGGGTGATTTTTACGAAGAACCAGTCGAAGGGGAGTATCCAGACTGGTAAATTAAAAGTTCGGTTGACAGTCGATTTATCTTGAGACATTGTCCCCCTTCTTTATGAATCAAATTACTGATTCAACTACCACAGTCTTAGATCCAAAGACAACAAAAAGACTATATCCAGAAGCAAGGATAATAGTTCTCGATGACAATTTTAATTCGTTTGAACATGTGGCAAATTGTCTTGTTACAATCATCCCCGGAATGAGTGAAAAAAGGTCATGGGAACTTGCTTTCGAAGTGGATAGGGAAAGTTCCGCGGAAGTATGGAGAGGACCCCTTGAACAGGCAGAGCTATATCATCAGCAACTAGTCAGCAAAGGATTAACAATGGCACCAATTGAAAAAACATAAAATAAATGAAAAATAGATAGGAAAACCTACCTCAATCGAAAATCAGTTTTAGAGAACTTCTTTTTGTGATCTTGTTAAGCAAGAGGAGTAACTTCTACCAAAGACATTTTGATTTCAACTCTAGTCAAAGAATGGGACAGCTGTCGAAATCCTTTCCCTTTCCTCGTTAAATCCTTTTCTCTAATTAGAAATGAATTCAAGTAATAAGGCTGAAAATCATTGGTTTGATTATTTCAGAGGCTCCAGATTTGGCAAGATAATTGCTTATGGTATTGGTGAAAACTCACCATTCTTGCAGGATTTATATTTTATATAATGGTTAATTAAAATAAAAAGGACTGATCAAAGTCAGCCCCTCTGGTTCAGATAGTAATCGCCTGTCAACCTTCTTTATTTAATCAGAAAGCGTTTATTTATTCAGTCGGGACAGTTGTTTTCTTACCTTTAGATCCTGCTGAGGCACTAAAAACTACCATCTCTTGATCACCAATGTTTTGACAATAATGATCAGTGTCCTGGGATGAAGCGAAGCTTTCACCAGCCCCTACTGTCAGGGATTGTCCGTCACTAGTTTCACAATAAAGAGTTCCTCTTTGTACATAAATAATCCCAGGCTGTGGATGAAAATGAAGAGGTGTTTTAAAACCAGGTTTAGCAGTTATTTTCTCAAGTTTCATTTCTGCTTGCCCTCTTGGATATTTAAATGAATCTCCATTCCACGATTCAGATGCACTAATAAGAGTTTCTAGTACCACAGGTTCAAGGGATGTTTGCTCCTTTGGGCTACATGCAACTATTGGAATTGAAATTCCAGCTGTAAGTGCAAGAAGTAAAAAACGGCGCATTAAAGATATGTAAATACCAGCTCGTTATAGCTGATCTAGTTTAAGCATACATCGAAAAATATTATTAGTTTCAGCTTTGAATTCTTTGATCCATGTATTTTTAAATCTTGTTTAGACCTTGCGAGTCTTTTGATTGGATGAATTCCTATTTGAAGGATGAAACCTAAGCTGATCTCTAAAATCCTCATCCCCCCAATAATAATCATCGTAAAATGAAAAAGCTGACATAGCTACACCAGCGGTAAGGAGCGCCCCCACAATCAAAACAATATAAAGAAGGGAATGAGAAGGAACCCAAATACCAGTTCCAGAAATAACCACAAAAGGCATAGTGGAGAGAAAGATTAGATTTCGACATAACTAGATTCGCTAAAGATATTGATTTTTACTACCTGAAAGAAATACCCAATTAAGAAAAACTTAAAAATCGCTCTAAAAGGATACTTCACTTTCTTGATGAATTTGGACAGAATGAACTTATGGATGAGACTCTATTTATAAAAGTCAGACCGGGTGAAGCTGTTCTTTATGAAACGGATCAGATAGGCAAAGTTCTCACATCTATAGATAGGTGTTTCGCGAGATCCAGACACACCGAGACTCTTTCAAATTGCCAACGTAGATTCTGGCGAAATCCGTTGGATTCATGGTGAAGAAGTTACTGACATCGTTAGCGAATATCGGACAACAATCAAAAAGCCTTCTACTTTCTACGAGCAAATACAGAAGCAAGAACCAACAAGAAACCCCTCTAGAACTTCCAAAAACTAAAGGGGTTATTAATCGACTCGTACTATATAAAGTCAATTATGTCTTGATGAGGTTTGGCCTCAATTACTTATATAGGCGAAAATCAATCCAAAGAACAAACAAAGTTAGAAAGCCCTACCCGAACCGAACATCAGGACCAGAAAAGTTCTTTTTAAAATAAATTTAAATTTATGGCGTAATACTGAAGCATCATCAAGCCAGACCGAGGGGAAAGCGTCAAATCCATTCCTCTATTAGCAAATTCATTAAAGTTGATTAGGTATGCACTTCTTTTGAGAACTAGAAGAGTGGGATGTTAAATCTTTTTCCTTCAAAAACATCCTCACACAATTTTGGAAAACCCTCTATTTTGAGGGCTTCTTTTTGCCTAGTATTATTCTTAATCAGATGGCGGAAATGATTAATTTAATTGGGAATTTTATTATTGCTGCTGACGCATGGACTGGGAATATTCAAAACGAGATGGATGCAAGATATGTTGAACAGTCATCACTGACTAACCTTTTTACCGAGCATAAGTTTTGGGGTTGGACTGGACTTCTTGCAATCTTCTTTGCGATTGCAGCAATATTTTATTTCCAATTTCAAGCATGGGAACAAGAAGATCATAAACAAGAGGAAATTACTCCGAAACAAAAAGAGTTTGTCGAGTTTCTTGAGAAGTCCTCAAATCAATCAAAAAATAAAGAATGAGTGAAGACCCTACATATTAAATGAATATTTCTCTGGAATAAAATTAAGACTTCTATGAATAACTAGTTCAAGACGAGTATCCAGATTTGTAATTAAAATTACTTTCCTAGTCCTATGGATTTAGTTAGAAAGTATTTTTAGATGAACCTCTATTTCTAAAAGTTAACCCAGGGGATACTGTTCTCTATGAAAAGATCAGATAGGAAAAATTCTTACTTTTATTGGGGGCTCAAGAGATCCAGACACACAACTCTCTTCTAAGTCGCAAATGTAGATTCTGGAGAAATTCGCTGGATCCATGGAGAGGGAGTTACTTAGAAAGTTAGCGAATATCGGACAACAATCAAAAATCCTTTTTCTTCTTTCGAGCAAATACAACAGCAGCAAAAGCAATAAAAGAAACTACTTTGAAAAGGCATTAATGCCGATAGCTTCAAAAGAGAGTTTGGGTTTTTAATAGACAAAATTAGCCAATTCAGGGGGATGACAAAGATCTTTACTTTTGTTCTTGGTCTTCTATTGTTTTTCAGCCCTCTAGCAGTACAAGCAGAAGAGATTGAACTAATGCCCCAAGAAGAAATATCTCAAGCACCTGCCCTTGATCCAATAACAGAAAAGCAACTAAACGATTTATTTGGAGAGGAAATGTATATTGGAGAAACTGATTGGCGTGGCAACAAGCTCTCAAGTAAAAGGGATTGATTACAGCAAGAAAAAGATAAAAAGATAGTTTTAGGCTAGGCTCAAAATATATAGGTCGAAGCACATTACAGATCAGACTTTCCTCGTTTAAAGATTAAAGGTGTAATCTTCTTCCCATTAATAGTCTATGCAGGCTATTCACTACTCGATAGCTTTATGCCCTTGTTTATGGTTGGTTTTATAGTTTAGTTGCTATATAACTAGAATGGAAAACGTTGATTTTGGTAATGAACCAATCAGATTTATAGGAACTAATAAATGAAGATAATCTTTTTAATTGCTATTATTTGTAGTCTTACTTTCCCTAGTGTACGTATAACCCTTGCAGTCTTATTAGAAGGTGCTTCTGATTATCTATATGATTCAGCCAATAAGGAAAAAACTTTTATTCCCTATTGGTTGAAGAAAGTACGAGAGGACTGACTTAGATCAATCCTTTTTTTATTTTTTATACTTCCTCTTTTCTCGGGAAAGTGCATCATTTTCTAATGTTGTATTAATCAAACCTTGGAAGTCACCTACAGCAGAAGCGATACCAAACATCACGACAAAGCTTAACCCAGCGACAATCGTCACGATCCAAGCACCTGTTCCCATATTGAGTGGTATTGCAAATAATGGGCTAGGCATCCAAAAATCAATTACTTTTATAAGCACGTTAGAGAGTATCTTTGAAAAAACAAAAACTAATTGGGGTACATATGGTTGCATGAGGTTTCACAGCTGACATTGACATAACAGAGTTTCATTGCTTTAGAAAGAATTGTTCTCTTTGCTAATGCTCAAATTATTGGTGTAATAGTTCCCAACCTGTTTGCTTTTGGGATATTCCTTGGAGAATGGGATATTTGGCTTTAACTGGGGAAATGGCTGAGATGTTCGGCTGGAAAAAAATAAATAACAGATATAGAAATTACTGCTGGAGTTGAAAAAAGATTGCCGGAATTTATGAAGTGAGTCCTACTACTGCCAGGCGTTGGTCTATTGATTAGTAACAAGCGTAAAGATCAAACAGAATCCCACCAATAAACTCACCTAGTCCGAACCATGATTTCTTCTTTGGTTGTGCTGGAGTAGATGTGGTCATTACATACATTGGCGAAGTCTATTAACAAGGATTGTTGAAAAGCCAATAAACAACCCAGCGGGTATAGCCAAGCTTGCAATAATTGTTACTTCGTTGATTCCGTACATAATTTTTAAGCGTTGGCGTTGGCTTTGCTTAGTCGTAGTTTTAAATAAAAATTGTTTAGTGGCTCTTTTATGGAAAGCATTTTTCCATAGAACTCTTCGCAATGTTGGATTAACGGCTTGAAAGGATTCATGTCCATTTTTTTTAGTCCTAAACGATTACTGAAAAAGAAACCCCCGCGTTGGAGGGTTAACTAATGGTTTTGATTACAAAAAAAGTGCAGACCTAGTGAACTTTTAATGAAATAGCGAAGGGAGGACTGGGATTTCGACGACCGTCCCCCGATCTAGCTTGATGATGCTTCCGTATCACGCCATCAATATGGGACTAATTTAAAAAGGATTTATTGAGTCCTGATGTTCGGTTTAGGTAGGGCTATCCAATCTTTTCTTGTTTTCTAACTTGATTTCGCCTATATATATAATTGAGGCCAAGCCTCATCAAGACATAATTGACTTTATATAGTACGAGTCGATTAATAACCCCTTTAGTTATTGGAATTTCTAAGGGGGTTTCTTGTTTTAACCTGTTTTTACTTTATCCATAAAAATGGGGGCCAATGCCCCCAAGTAAATCGACTGTCAACCTAGTAAGTGTTTAAGTCGAATTTTGATTCAGTAGTTTTAACTGGAATTGTATTATTTGCTAAAGAATCATCTCCTGAGGACGCTTGAAAAATAACTCCAGCTCCACCTATCAATAAAACTGCGAACATGATTGCGTGATATGCAGTAAACATTTTCTAAAAACTAAACTTTTAAAAATCTAATCAGTTGAGATATAGCAGTGATGTAGTAGAAAGCGAATGTTTCTGGGGTGTTTCTGCTACTACTGCTAGGAGGTGGTCAATGGCTTGAAAATTAGAGTTTCACCAAGTAGGAAATAAACCAAGCGGCAAAAATAATTTTTCCCAAAATGAGATATGGAACAAACTTAAAAGCCTTCTTTTCGAATGCTGCTTTGTCAAATGCTGGTTTATCAGTCGAAAGCATGAGAAAGAAGCAACTGAATTTCTAGCGGGGTTAAATCACTATTTTCTATTCCCCAAAGCTCACCTTTGTTTGAGGCTTCAAGGATAGATTCGTAAAACTCAGGTGAGAATTTTGAAAGCATTGTTCTAATTAAACGATTACGAAAGAAGCAACATCAAATGAACCTGATGCAAGTAAAAGCGCAGGGATACAAAAAAGAGCTAGGAACTTAGCTGCTGAAGAATTATTGATTGAAGTCATGGCAGGGAGAGGGTTAAAAATTTTCGGTGATACAGGGGTTGAACATTCCATTCACCGATGCGACAAATATAAAAAGTAATCTTGAAGTAATGATGTTCGGTTGGGGTAGTGCTTCCCTACTTCCATCCAATAAAAAGAAGGATTAGACCGAAGGTGTAAGAAAGGAGGCTTTATGAAACTCTTCACTCCCTTCACCATACCCAAAAAAGACAACTGCGATCTTTGCAGGATTAAAAGGAATAATCAGAAGAGGGGCAAATAGCCTCTCTTTTTTTGCTGCTGCAAAAATGTATCCGAGGATGCGGCACATTGAAAATGCGTGCGACACAAATAAATCAAGAGTTACCTCTCCACAATGACAAAAGAACTTAAGGTTTCTTCGTCCTTGCTAACGGTTGGAGTGAGTGTACTTCTTTCGCTGGGACAGCCAGATTCTTCAACTATTTAAATTCCTTTACAGGGATAGATTTGATTTCGTTTTCGACCATTAGTTTCCACATAGCTGAATTACTAGCCAAGAAGAAAACTCCAATAGCAGCAATAAAAGGGAATAGATTTTTAAATTGCTTCATTTCTACTGTTGTTGCTGCTGAATTTGCTCGTAGAAAGTGGAAGGCTTTTTGATTGTTGTTCGATATTCGCTAACGATGTCAGTAACTTCTTCACCATGAATCCAACGGATTTCGCCAGAATCTACGTTGGCAATTTGAAAGAGTGAGGGTGCATCAGGATCACGAGAGCCGCCGACAAAAGTAAGAACTTTTCCGATTTGGTCCTTTTCATATAGAACAGCGTCCCCAGGTCTGACTTTTAAAAATAAAGGTTCATCCATAAGTTCATTCTGTCCAAATCCATCAAGCAAGGGAAGTATCATTTTAGACCAAATTTCTAAGTCTGTTAAGTCAAGTAGTTTCAGAAAGTATTTGCCTAAGAAATTAAGCTATCACTAGCGAGTAAAGACTCAGTAGATCCCGCTGAGATCCCAGTCTCACTTTCTCATTAAAAAACCGAGTTCATAATTAAAGAATTATTAGAAGTTTTGCGAATATTGTGCAATCAAAAGCTTTTGGGTAGTGGTTGATCTAGGTTGAGATTTACAAAGTAAGTATCTTTTTCTCCATCAATTGTTATGCCAGCAAGGCGCAAGCGACTGACTAAACCTGAAGTTGTTGCATTGATAAGTGACTTAACTTCACAAGGAGATATTTCAGAAGAATTGTTATATGGGTTTGCAGAGAAAATTAATGGTGGACCTTTTACTACTCCTAAATCTAAGAAGCCGAAAACAATGACAATGGCAGCAGCAAGGAAGGCCGTCTTAGCTCAATTTAATTGTACAACGGTTCCTCAATTACGAAAAAATAAAACTTTCAGTATGGCGATGACAGGAGAAAAAATTTCATTCAAGTCAAAAGATGACTGGATGAAACTTTATAGAAAATGGGTTGGCGTACCTACAGAGGAGAGAAGTAAGGAAGGTGCAACTTGTATTAATGGAATCGATGTTCTAGAAAATTTTCGTCCATGGCATGTCTTTGGATTAGATAGCTCAACAGCAACAAAAGAAGATGTAAAAAAAGCATATAACTCTCTTGCAATGGTTCATCACCCAGATCATGGCGGAGATGAAAGAGTCATGGAACGGCTAACAAAAATGAAAGATTCAATTTTAGGGTTGATGTGATGACTGATAAGATTTCAAAAAAACTCGGTCCAGCGTTATTAAGTCATCATGAAGTGGCGAAAATTCTCAACAAAACTACTACGCAATTAACAAATACAATTAATTTTTTTGATGCTCATGATGATGACGAATGGGAATTACAAGAAGGAGAACATTTTGAGTTTCTAATTAAGAGTGGTCCGATTCATCTTCGCCCACGACGATTTACTGAAGAAGCTGTTGCTATTTTGGCCCGTTATTATGAAGAAAAAGGTGAAATAAACTTTGTAAATCGTGTTTTAGATGCCTTGTTAAGAAGGCGCCTTAAAAGAAAGAAAATGCTTGTCTCAAGAAAAATTGTGAAGCAGTTTGTTTCGTCTGAAGTACCTCTAGAAATAAGAGGAGAGTTCGCATTCGTTACCAAGAAAACTACTATAAATATTCTTGAGACAAATGGAAAAGGGTTTAACAATAGCGAACAACGTTTAATTAATTCTGGTTCATTAGATGGTCAAGAAGGGCTTGAAATTGATAAAGATTTTATTCGTTCAGAAGAAACAGAAGAAAGGATGTGGAGTCAAAGAGGCATTGCTCGGCTTGCAATTGATATGTCTCAAAATTCAAGGATAAAAAAATCTCGTAAAGTTTGGGTAGAGACAGTTGGTGATGTCGTAGAGGATTGTTTTAAGCAAGAGATCAAAAGATTGAATGCAGCTTCAAATAGAATTGACAAGATAATTAGTAATGCAAAAAAAGCCACGAATTACACATGCCAAGTAAGTGGGAAGAAAAAAAACAATGTTAATTCTGTGCAATTAATAGGACACCATCTGTTTGATAGACATACACGCCCAGACCTTGCTGATCTTCAAGAAAATATCTTAGTTGTCGAAAATCAAATACATATACAATTTCATGCATGGAAAGGTGGAGAAAGTTGTGAGCCAAAAGATTTTTTAAAGTTTCTATTGGACGTAAGATTTGATTTAATAGATCCAGACAATTCAGTAGCCTCAAAGAAAAGGTATCAACACCTTTTGACTTGGTTGGAGAAATTACAGAAAAACTATGAAAAAAGTTATCTAAAAAATTGATTTAAAGACAATCTTATTTTTAAAAAGCTTCGGGAGGTTTTTTTGATACACGAACTACTTTAACTCCTAAATTTTTTTCCATATCTTTTAGGACTTCTTCATCCGTTCTTTTGTCTTCAGGATCAACTGAATAGGGAACATTTATATCTGTGAAACGGCTCATAGTTCAAACCTCTCATATCTATATCTCATCTTTGGGGTATCTTTCCAAATAGCAGCATCACAATTATTGCATCCCCAAGTTCGAGGCCAAGGAAGATCTGGAATACATCCAACGCAATGAATATTTGGATTCTGGAAATCTTCCTGCGAGGGATAACCATAAATTGATTTTCTTACTGCTTTCTCACCACAACTAGGGCAGATAATTGGCTTCCTATCAGACCAATATCGGTTCTCTTCATTAGGGATCTTTGTTGTTTTCATGCAACTACTTTTTGCCCTTTCTCTTCTCACGCGCAAGTGCATCATTTTCAAGCGTTGTATTTATCAAACCTTGATAGTCTCCACCTGCTGAGGCAAGACCAAACATCACAACAAAACCTAGACCAGCAAAAATCGTCACAATCCAAGTACCTGTTCCCATATTGAGTGGTATTGCAAATAAAGGACTAGGCATTCGAAAATCAATTACTAATAAAATCACCCTAATGAGTTTTGGATGTTTAACGGTTCCTTCTGTAAATAAAGAAATAAACAATCCAAAAGACAGCTAAGTAAATAAAGAAAACTGCTATTGGGTTTACCCCTGCCACCGATGCGAATTTCAGCCCTAAAGGTAGTGAGGCAAAAATCAAACCATATCCAAGCATGTGATTAAAAACTTCCCAGCTTCGGAAGTACCAAGACAGGGCAAATCCAATGAGAACTAAAACTGCGAATATTGGCATCTATCTTTTTTCCTTTTTCATATCGTAATTAAATTTGGTAGAAACTTTGTTGCCTTGCCAAGAAAGAGTGCCTTGATACATGTCCTCACCTTGTAAATATCTAATTGCTTCATCCGACATTGGATCAGGTGAAGGTGCATCAGATATTTGTTCTGCTTGAACTGCAAAAGGACAGAAAAACAAAAGCAGACCAAGAACAAAAGCAAATAGTTTTTTTATCTAATCCAACCTATCTGCATAATCTCTGAGAATTTCTGCAATAACATTTGGTGGGATTTCTTCTTGAGCGTCCTTGCAAAGATCAAAGAACTTATCCATGAACTCTTTCCTGGTCATGTTCCTGAATGAGCCAAATTTTCTCTATTAAAGGATCAAACTCTCTTTTGTAGCTCTCGGCACTAATACTCAAATTTCATTGCAGCTACCAATCTGGATATTCTCCTTCAACTGGTTCTTCATAGAAATCTCCCTTTTTTATACCAGCAAAATATTCAGTTAAAAATTCTTCCTGGTTGGCTTGGTCTTCCAACTTAAGCGTCAGTTTCTTTTACTTGCTCAGTTTTTGTTTCTTGGCTTTTTTTGTCTTTTGAATAAGAGCAACCGCCTTCACCCCAACCCCAAGCAAGAGATGGGCCAGCAATAACTGAAAGAGCAAAAACAAATGAAATAACCTTTTTCACTTTGAACTTAAAAGTAGGTTCCATATCTTAAGAGCATTTTCATTGGTCCGTTAAATCCCTTTAATTCCTTTTTTAAGAAGACCACTATCAAGATCTTGAATAACATAAACATATCCAGAGCTGTCTGACTCAGAATCTTGCGACCAAGGATCATTTGAATCATGCCATACAGGATCTTTTACATTCATCAGAAATGTCTCCCATAAGTTGCGAGAAAGAAAAGGCGCTTCATCTAATTCCACCCGAAGCAATACTTTTCCCTTCTTTCTATTCTCTCCTCTTCTGTTCCTTCTGTCCCAACACAAGTCTTAAAGGCTTTGAGTATTAGTGAGTTCTTTTCTTCTACATCGAGTTTTCGATAGCTGCATACACTAGTGGTACTTGGAAAGTATTTGTATTTTTCGTCGGAGGCTTCTGGAAATAAATAAGTTATCGGCCATGAGTATTGATCTTCTCCATCTCCCTCTAATTTCAGTCCTCTACCAGACTTAGAAATTTCTACAAGGTGCTTAGGCTTGCCATCTTTACAACGAACTTCTATCCCATCCTGATAAGAGGGGTAGTAATAGATTCCAGCATTAACAGGTACAGTAATTCCAAATATTAACGGTGCAAGTAGTAGGCATTTCATTCTCATACAGATAGCTATCCAGAAGATTTAACTTGTCCCATTTGCAAACCAGTGAATTTAATTAATTCTTTTTGATGCTTTTTTGCTGTTCTCTTATTTAAAAATCTAAAACTTTGAACGTAATTTGAACCATCATCTTTTTGCCCCATCACAGTAAAAAAGACATTTTTCCCTTTACCTAATCTTGATCCTAATTTCGCTCCACCTAAGATTCCACCAACCGCTACTACGGGGCATAATACTCCTCCTGACATTACGCATGCAACAGTACCCATATATCCAGCTGTACTTACAGCAGCACCTCCAGCAACACCCAAAGCCAGGTTGTATTCATCTCCGCCTGTATACCATTGAATAATGTTATCTTTGTCGATAAAGCCCTGAGGACCTTCTAACCCAGACTCATTAATAGTTATTTGACAATCCTTGTTATTGCAGAGTGCATCATAGGTGTCTGCAATCACGGCGGTAGGTGACAAAAGTCCAGCAGTCAGGGCAACAAATAAAAGGCGGCGCATAAAATAAACGAGTCGAAGTCGTAGAACTTGTTGGTTCTCCCTTGCTATTCAATCATTTATTTATTCAAAAAGCTCGTAATAATAGCTATCAAGAAGATTTAACTTGTCCCATTTTTAAACCAGTCAGTTTAATTACTTCTTTTTGAAACTTCTTAGTTATTTTCTTATTTGGAAATCTAAAACTTTGAACGTAATTTGATCCATCTTCTTTTTGGCCCATAACAGTAAAAAAGTAATTATTTCCTTTGCCTAATATTGAACCTACTTTGTTAGGACCAGCCACTCCAACAGCTACTGCTACAGGACAGAATACTCCTGTTAGACATGCTGCAGTTGCAGCAGCTAATGCAGCAGTTTCCCCCTTAACACCTCCAGCTGTTCCTAACGCAAGTTTGTATGAATGCCATTGAGTAATTTTTTCTTTGTCGATAAAGCCCTGAGGACCTTCTAACCCAGATTCATTAATAGTTATTTGACAATCCTTGTTATTGCAGAGTGCATCATAGGTGTCTGCAATCGCGGCGGTAGGTGACAAAAGTCCAGCAGTCAGAGCAACAAATAAAAGGCGGCGCATAAAATAAACGAGTCGAAGTCGTAGGGCATGAGTCCTCACTCGACATAAAAGCACTCTTCCAAACTAATGACATCTTTTACATGCGTAATAGCATGGCTTTGTGCTGTGCTAATGATTCCACTAATGCTGTTTATCTGGGCATTGGATACCAAAAGAACAAGAATTAACAGATATAGAAGTTACAGCTGGAGTTGGAAAAAGATTACTGATATTTATAGCGCAAATCCAACTACTCCTAGGAGGTTGGATTTGGCATGAAGCCTCTTGACTTGTATTAAGAATTTCTTATTGTTCTTCTATACTTCTTTCTGATTTTTAAAGGATGACTTTTGCAACTACATATAGCTATAGCGATAGAAGTATTTTTGATCTAAAGACTTTATTAGCAGCAATTAGATTTATTATTGTTAATTCTATTTTGGCCTTTATTTTATTATTTCTTACTGTTGAGGAATTTGAATGGGCAATATTTTCATCTAGAAAAGGAATTACAGATAAGGTTATTGACGAAACATCATGGAATATCAAAACATTAACTTATTAGAAGTTACGGGTAAGCTTGAAAACTAGGCAAAGTTAGAGTTTCACCAAGTAGGAAATAAACCAAGCGGCAAAAATAATTTTTCCCAAAATGAGATATGGAACAAACTTAAAAGCCTTCTTTTCGAATGCTGCTTTGTCAAATGCTGGTTTATCAGTTGAAGTCATGAGAAAGAAGTAACTGAATTTCTAGCGGGGTTAAATCACTATTTTCTATTCCCCAAAGCTCACCTTTGTCTGAAGCTTCAAGGATAGATTCGTAAAAATCAGGTGAGAATTTTGAAGGCATTGTTCTAATTAAACGATTACGAAAGAAGCAACATCAAATGAACCTGATGCAAGTAAAAGCGCAGGGATACAAAAAAGAGCTAGGAACTTAGCTGCTGAAGAATTATTGATTGAAGTCATGGCAGGGAGAGGGTTGAAAATTTTCGGTGATACAGGGGTTGAACATTCCATCCACCGATGTGATAAATATAAAAAGTTCTATTGAAGTAATGATGTTCGGTTGGAGTAGTGCTTCCCTACTCCCTACAAGCCAAAAGAAGGAGTAGACCAAAGATGTAGCAAGAGGAGGTCTTATGAGACTATTCACTCCCTTCACTATTCCTCAAAAGGAAAACTGCGACCTTTGCAGAATTGAAAAGAATAAGAAAAAAGCAGTTAAGAATCCATTTTTAGATAACCTTTTTGAAAACCTTTACAGGCAAAGATTTGATTTCGTTTTTGACTGACCTTGAAAACAACAGTAAAGGAGGAGTTGCAATGCGTTTAAATTTTGTTCCTACTCACGTTTTCCGTGAAACACCTCAAGTCTCGTTCTTCGATGCAGGAGTAAAAGGATGTAATGGCTCTGATGTTGTCATTCATCACGGCAATGCAATCTCACCACCAGATGATGGAGATTTTGAACAGTATTACGTACATCGACATCAAATTGATCACAATTTAGTCATTGAAGGTAGTCGTATTTTTACGTTGATCAATCCTGAATGGGATGAACCTCATCATATTATTTATTTAAATCGTGCCATGGGCGCACTTCAAATTCCTATCGGAACATATCATCGATCAATCTCTAATAAAGAAGGAAGTATTGTTCTAAACCAAGCCGTAAGAGATGAAAAATTTAATCCTGAAAATGAATTTATACCAGTTAGTTTAAGAGAAAGAAAAGATCTACAAGAAGCTCAAAAGAAAAATCCTGTTTACTGGGTTTGGGAAAAAGAACAGATTAAAAGAATGAAGTTAGATCCAATTCAATCTAAGGAAAAAGTTTTAAATAAACTTTAGGGAAATCTAAGAGCAAATTTAAAATCCAAGATAAGTTCAACACCTATGAAAGAGATTAACCTTCGTTGATAGCTAATTACCATCTAAACAACTGGGGCTGACTAAATCAGCCCTTTTTATATGACTATTCTGCAGATTTGCTCATTAATACAATTTTAAAACCAGTACTTTCCAATCAGAATATCTCCAGTTCTAGTTGCTCATCGTCTTCCGAAGCAATAAAAAAAGCCCCTTCTGTAATGACTGAGAAGAGGCCTTTTTACTAAATTTGACAGTTAGGATTAAACAATTCCTGGGATGATCCAGCCTGTTATTCCGTAGTTAATGACTGCAGCAAAGAAGCCCATCATCGCAAGGCGACCATTCATTTGCTCTGCTGTTTTCCAGTAATTCGTTTCTTTATTCATTACACAAAACCTGGAATGATTTGACCGGTTGTTAGGTATGCGCCAATGAGAGCTAAACAGCCAACAGAAGCAGCTAGACCATTGAGTCGTTCAGCAAACAATTTGCCTTCTTCTAATCTTGGCGTTTCAGTGGTTTGACTTTTCATTAAACGAAACCTGGGATGATTTGACCTGTTGTTGCATATGCACCGACTAGAGCGATGCAACCAAATAATGCTGCATAGCCGTTAAGTCTTTCTGCAGTTACCTTTTCAGGATCAATGTTTCTGTTGTTGTTGTTTTGAGTAGTCATTAAACGACACCTGGGATTAGTTGACCGGTTGTTAGGTAGATACCTGTTAATAGAACGAATGCCATCATGGCTGGTCTGCCGATGCTTCTTTCTAGGATTGTTTTGTTAGATGGTTGCATGATTAATTGTTTTAAAAGATTCCAGGAATGATTTGACCTGTTGTTGCGTATGCACCGAAGGCTGCAACGAAGCCAAGCATTGCTGCCCAACCGTTAAACTTTTCTGCTTCTGGAGTCATTACTGGAATTGCGTTTGTGTAAGTGAAGTTAAATTATTAATTTTTCAAACGAAAGATACGGTTGGGTACGGCTTCTTCTAATCCTTAACAGCTATAAGCCTCAAACACTAACTACAGCAACTCATTAGAGAGATATTTATAAAATGATTAGATCTATTGATAACCCTCATAAGTATAAATAGCCCGAACTGGTTAGCCCTACTTCAACCGTCCTACAGGAATTGAGAGCTTCTTTTATATTTCACTCATCTTTAAATCCAAACCAGAACCGAACTTTTAGTCATGCTTGCAATCAACAAAACCACTGCTGCAAAACTAATCGTTCTCTGGAATCTTCCTGCACTACTTTTGTTAGCTGGTGCTTATGAAGTTGGTACTACCCTATTTGCTTAACTCACAATGACATCATCTGATAACAGCCCAAAGAATTGGTCTGAGTGGAACAACACAAAGCATTTCACTGATTATTCAAGAGATTCAGGAACAGGCAAATTTGTTCGCTATACGATCGCTGCATTGCTTTTCGTTCCTATTGGTTTTCTTGCTTATATGACTACTATTTGATAACTAATGATTTCAACGATCAATATTAGAAATAACAACAGAAAAGCAATAGCTGAATCTAGCGTTAAAGCTAGTATCTGATAGAAAGCTCAAATATAAAAAGTTCTACTGAAAATTAGGCTCTCGGATGTAAATCTGGGTACCTTGTCGTTTCATCTTTAACTCTGTTTGGATTTTCACGATCAGAGTTTCTGGCTGCGTTAAAAATTATTAGAAATGGAATAGCTATTGCAAAGAAATAAAAATGCAATAAAAGAAGGTCCCAAGGAACACCTGAACTTCCATAGTCGGGAAAAAACAAGGCAGTCGATAACAGCATCATACGAAGGAACACCTTATTTTTATAGACTAAAAGGATTCTGAACAATTCGTGGGATATTTAGCTTTAACTGGAAGAATGGCTTAGATGTATGGCTGGAAAAATAATAAATAACAGATATAGAAATTACGGATGGAGTTGAAAAAAGATTGCCGGAATTTATGGAGTGAGTCCTACTACTGTCAGGCGGTGGTCAGTTCAGTAAAAAGCCGATATTCTGCCAATGATCTTTAAAAATTCAAATGAAGAAAACTGCGATTGTGGGTGTTGTTGCAGCGGCAATAGGACTTGCTGTTGGTTCTCAACTTCCTAAATCTGGTACTGCGGGATATGCCGTAATTACAGGAACCACAAAAGATAGAGAAGCAGCTAAAGAGTATTTTCAAAACGTTAATCAATTCACTAAAGAATGTGGTTTTACAACCTTGGTATTAGATAGAAATACAGATATACGAGAAGGAAATAAGAGAGGAGATGGTGGTCCTCTAACTGTTATTGCAAGACATCCAAAGGGTAAGGATGCAGTAATTAAATGCTACGAATCTGATGAATATCAAAGGCTAAAAGCCATTCGAGCACCTCATACCAATTGGAATTTCCGACTAACAGAAGGAAAACTATAAATAAAAAAAGGGGGGGGGCATTTAGCCCCCTCACATAAATCGACTGTCAACCGAGCTTTCACATTAACTGTTAGGCGATTGTCTGTTTACTTAGTTCTTACACAAGATTTATTTAGATTCTATTTTTTCAGGTTCTATGTTTTCAACCTCTGTTTTTTCTGCATCTGTTTTTTTCGAAACAGCTGATTTGCCCTGACTTGACTTGAAAAGGAAGAAAGTTGGCAAAGCTAATAAAACAACAATAGCCGTAAGAAGAATGAGATTAATGGTGAAGCTACTGACTCCTAGCTCAGAAGACGTTAAAGCTAAAATCATTTGAATAAAATAATCTTATTCTTGTATTTATAATCAATAAATAAATATAATCTAAAAAACTGAGACAATTTATAGCAAGAGAATAAAAAAAGATATTTTTATAAGTATTATTAGACACATGCGTTTGTAGTTAATAGACAGGGGAGAGAAGATCAGCAGTTAGGGCGAGGAGTAAAAAGCGTTTCATTTTAATTACTTGTCATTATTCGCTTCATAAGCAAGACCATTTTGTTTGGCATATCGATTTGCGAAACGCATGAATCTATTAAAATCTCTTTGTGATCTCCAACAGTAAATAGCCTCTATAGCAGTATATTTCCCATTTTTTTTTGAAACAGCGATATTTATTTCTCTAGTAGTTATTTTCCCTTCTTCGTCAATTAAATACATTCCCTGTATTTCTTTAAAATTATCTGATAATAATGCGTCAGGACTATTAAATCTGAAGAAAGCTTGTCCTGCTTGACCATCTTTGCTTTTTGTAAGCCTTATTTCTGGAATAACTTTTTCGTCGACACCGTTAAAAAATTGTATCGCAACATCCTTCATCTACTTTTCTTGATTTCTTTTTTACTTTAAATGCTTTTTTAGAGAGAACTTTAGAGAATGTCATTGCATACATCGATATGTAGTCGCTATTACTATCAGGGAATCTTCTAAAAGCTTTTTTTTAATAAATTAAGCATTTTTTAAATTGTAATTAGTTAATAATTACAATGGATTATCAGAATAAATTCGTTTGAGGTCTTGTACTAAATCATGAATAAATATTTTGATCAGCCAATTGTTATACTTGGTGGTTTCTTGATTGACGGTAGTGCCTATAAGGAAATGACAGAATATATTAAAAGTAGAATAAAGAACAAAGTAGTAATAGTTCCAGTAAATAAAATTGAGTGGCTTAGTACTAATTGGTCATTTGGTTGGAAGAATATTCTTGATAAAGTTGAGAAAATAGTGACAGAATTATCGAAAGAATCGTCTACGAATAAAGTCACTTTGATAGGTCATAGCTCTGGAGGGATGATCCTCAGATTGTATTTATCAGATCTTTTATTTAGTCGGAAGATCTACAATGGGAAGGATTATGCAAATTGCTTAATTACACTAGGAAGTCCTAATCAAGCAAAAAGAGCCACCTATCTACGTAATTTTGTAAGCTCTAAATTGCCAGGTAGTTTCTATAGCGCAGATGTTAGTTATATATCTGTTGCTGGCGAATTAGACTTGAACGGACCTATTGCGACAAAGACATCACTAAAATTAAGCAAGTCATCTTATAGAGCATTGAATGGAAATGGAGATGTTATTGGAGATGGACTAGTCCCTAGAGATTCAGCATTACTAATTGGCTCAAAACAGGTAGTGATGAAAGAAACAGCACACGGAAAAGCTTTTGGTAAGGATTGGTATGGTTCAAAAAATAAAGTTGAAGAATGGCTTAATAAATCTTTGATATGATATAGAAGTAATTTAGAGGTTTGGATTTAATTAGATTTTAATTTATTTTGTAGACTTCTTTCTGTAAAAGCCATCCAGCTTTAGTAATCACGTATGTAATATTTGTACATGGCATAAATATTAGAATAACTATCGTTAAGTTGAAATAATTTCTTTCAGGTGTCCTATCAAAAGTTTTTAAACTTGTTTAGGGAAAAGAATAGATTGAACGCAACGGTTCTTTTAGTATTTATTGCTTTAGTCATAGTTTTGTCTTTAAGTAATGGCTCTGTTGAATTAAGTAGTCATGAATTAATCAAAGCATTCATGAGAGAAGGTGATTTAACTAATCAAATTATTTTTTGGGAACTTAGACTTCCTAGATTAATTGCTTCTTTACTTGTTGGCTCAGCATTAGGTATGTCTGGGGCTCTCCTGCAAGGAATGCTAAGAAATGGATTGGCAAGTCCTTACTTGCTCGGCATTTCTGCAGGGTCTGGCTTGGTAATTGTTTTGTTGATAAGCATGGGTTTATGGCTCTCTTGGATTCCGATTGCTGCATGGATAGGGGCAATTATCACTACGTTAATTGTCTATTGTTTAGCAAAATCTGGGACTTCCATATCAGTTGAAAGATTGATTCTTGCAGGGGTTGCTTTAAGTAGTCTTTTTGGGTCTATTCAGTCAATGCTTCTCCTACAAACAGAAGATGGAAGAGTTCAAGCTGCTTTGACTTGGTTAATAGGTAGTCTTAACTCCAGAGGTTGGACTGAAATCAAGTTAGCTGGTCCACCAATCATCTTTGCTTTAGTTGTGGGATTATTACTCTCAAGACAATTGAATTTATTAGGCTTGGGAGATGAATTATCTGTAGGTTTAGGAAATTCTTTATTTCGTTCAAGATGCTTGATTGGTGCATCTGCAACTCTGTTGGCTGCAAGCTCAGTTAGCGTTGGTGGCTTGATTGGATTTGTAGGTTTGATTGTCCCCCATGCCGTACGATTTTTATTTGGGACAGACTATAAAGTTGTTCTTCCATTCTCTGCTTTATTAGGTGCCTTTACCCTTAGTTCGGCCGATTTGATTGCAAGATCGGGGTCTATTGAATTGCCTGTTGGAATCATCACATCATTATTAGGCGCTCCAATTTTTATAGTCTTATTGTATAAAAGACAAAAATCCTTAACTAGTATGAGATAGACGTAATGACACTAATAACAAAAGATTTCTCTACCGGTTATGAAGAAAATCAAATCATTAAATCGATAAGTCTCTCATTAGAGAAATCTGAGTGGTTAGGAATTGTTGGAGCGAATGGATCAGGTAAATCCACTTTCTTAAAAGGTATAAGCCGCATACTTGACGCACATACAGGTAATGCCTATTTGGATGGGCAGGATATTCATCATTCTTCTACTAAGGAAATAGCAAAAAAGATTTCTGTATTACCTCAGCATCAGAGGTCTAATTTAACTCTTACCGTCTATGAATTGGTATGTCTTGGACGGTCTCCTCATAAAAAATGGTGGGAACTCGACCTTGATGAAAATGATCATATAAAAGTAGAGAGATCCATCGAATTAACTGATATGACAGTTTTTAAGGATAAACCTGTTGATAAATTATCTGGAGGGCAAAGGCAAAGGGCTTTCCTTTCTTTAGCTCTTGCGCAAGATGCAAAAACACTTTTATTGGATGAACCAACAACTTTTTTAGATCTTCGCTATCAACTTCAATTCTTAGACCTACTCAAGAAAATAAATCATGAACAGGAAATTTCAATTGTTACTGTTATTCATGACTTGAACTTGGCTGCGAGATACTGCGATCGGATTGCAGTACTTAAAGACGGCGAATTATTAGCTATCGACAAACCAAGAGAAGTTCTAACTCATGAGCTTTTGAAAAATGCTTTTCAAGTTGAGACATGCCAAATAGAAACACCTATTGGTCTTCAAGTATGTACAATTAAATCTTGCTGAAATGGCATAATCAATTTGTATATAGACATAGAAGTATAGCTTTATACCTGTAAGAGGATCTAATAGCACCTTTTAGCCTATGGATTACCAGAAAGAATCTTTTTGCTTATTTATATGTATAGAACGATACCTTTTTGAAAAGTTTTTCAATAAATTTATGTCTATAAAAATAAGTATATTTTCTTGTTGTGTGAGGCAAGGGTGAAGCTTTTTCGTAAGCTGCTGGTTATTCCTGCGGCAATCTCTTTTTTAGGTTCTTCTACAGCAATTGCATTGCAAGTTGAATCAAATTCTCCTAAAGGATTTGGAGTTAAGACAAATAGAGATGCAACTTTAATTGCTCAGGGAGGACAAGAAGATGCAGCTGGTAAAATTAAAATTACTGTTACTGGTACTAAAACACCAAGAGCAACTTCTGAATATCCAGGGAGTGTAACTGTTATCGAAGGAGAGGAAATATACTCAAATCAGTCTCCTACTTTAAGAAATTTATTACAGGATGTACCTGGTGTTAGTACAAAGAAATTTACTCAAAGTGGAGTAAGGGGAATAACAAGTCAAGAAGACGTAAATATAAGAGGTATGAATGGCGATAGAGTTTTAATGCAAGTTGATGGAATAAGACTACCTACCTATTCCTATGGAAGTTATTACACTTTTGGCAGAGGTAGTTATGTAGATTTCAATACGCTCAAATCAGTTGAAGTTCTGAAAGGTCCAGCCTCAACACTTTATGGAAGTGATGCTCTTGGGGGGGCAATTACATTTAGACAGCTATCCCCATCTGATTTATTAAAAGAAGACGGCACATATGCTGTTGAGTTGCCAACCTATTACGATGGAGCAAATGAAGGGTTAGGAGGAGCGATAAAAATTGCGGCACCTCTATCGGAAAGACTCTCAGGATTATTTATTGTTAGTGGGGAGAGAGGGGGAGATCCTGCAACAAATGCAGATGATAAATACATAAACGGAGGAGAGAGTTCTGGTAATACATTATTTTCTAATCTTGAGTTAAATATTGATGATTATTCAAAAGCAAATTTTATAGCTGAAAGTATAAATAAATCAACAGATGAAGATCCAGTCAAGCCTGACAACTTACCAAGTGGTTATAGCTCTTTAGACTCTGAAAGTGAAACACAAACAAATAGATATTCAATATCATATGTTTATGAAAATCCATCTAATGGTAAGTCGGTACAGTACTCGAAAGTCAAAGCTTATTTTCAAGATATAGAAGCAGATCATAAATATAGTCGTAATGCGGTTGTTTATGGAAGGCCATCAAATCAGAAAAGAGACCAACCTTTTGAACATTCTTCATATGGAGCAGAGTTACAGTTTAGGAGTGATAGAAGCGTTGGAAATTCTCTACATCAAATTTCTTATGGCCTAGATTTTTCTGAAAGTGATAATGAAAGAGAAAGAAAGGTTACCAATAACTTGACTGGGGTAACAGAAAGCCTTAAAGAAACACCTGATTCGACTATTCAACGAACTGGTGTATACATACAAGATGAAATTGCTGTAAATGATAAATTAGATATTATCGCTGGCATTAGATATGATAATTTTGATTTAGATGCCGAATCAGATGCAGCATATTTAGCTAATGGAGTAGGTGTTCTAGAACCAGTTGGCTATAATGAAAGTGCTATTAGTCCGAAATTGTCTGCAATATATAAGGTTAATCCTGAGCTCTCTTTCTATGGTCTATATGCAAGAGGTTTTAGAGCACCAAATTATGTTGATATGAATAGTAGTTTTACTAATGTCCAGAGAAGATATACAACTTATTCTAATCCTGATTTGAAGCCTGAGACAAGTGATACATTTGAAGTTGGGTTAAGAAAATTTACTGATAAATTTGATTGGAATATTTCAGGATTCTTCAGTAAATATGATGATTATATTGAACAACATAGTTATATAGGTCAATCAGCAAGTGGATTCAGTGAATATAAGTCTGTGAATAAAGATGAGATTGATATTTATGGTACTGAAATTGAGGCTGAATATAGGTTTAATCCTGATTCAACTGGAATAAGTTTGCTAGCATCCTTGGGCTACCAGCATGGAGAAAATACAAAAACAGATACGGCTCTTGAGTCAATAGAACCACTTAAAGCGATAGCTATTCTTAGATATAAAACCTCAGATAATAAAATTACTGTTGATTTGAAGAACACTCATGTAGGAGGACCGAGAGTAGAAAGTGGAACAACTACATACGTTCCTGATTCTTATAATAAGGTTGATTTGATTGGTAGTCTAAAACAATCAGATAGATTAGAAGTTGATTTAGGAGTTTATAATTTGTTTGACGAAAGATATTACTATTACTCCGATGTCAAAGGATTGTCTAAGACAGCTGCCAATTTAGAGGGATATTCTCAACCCTCTAGGCATATTAAGGCTGGGTTTAATTTCAGATTTTAAATTTTATATAGTAAGTATAAATTAAGTCAAGTTTTTAATTAAACAAAAAAGTTAATGAAGATTCTAAATTATTTCTACTTTTTACCATTTTTGTTATTAAGTTCTTGTTCGTCATTTAATTCTAATAATGGAGCAATAAGTGATAGTAATTCAAAGCTCTTACAAGATAAGAGTATTAATAAAGTAATTACTTTAACATCATTAAGTACTGATATTGTTAGTGCTTTATCAAGGGATAAACTTGTAGCTATTCCTGGAAGTTCACTTTTTAAAGGTAAAATTGACTATCAGAAATTGCCAAGAATAAGTCAGGGCAGAACTCCACCTAATTTAGAGAAAATTGTTTCTTTGAAGCCAGATTTGGTAATTGGGACAAAGGGTTTTCATGACAAAATACTAGGCAAACTTAAAGATATTAATATTCAAACAATTTCGTATGAATTAAATGATTGGAATAGCCTAGAAAATACTATTAATTTAATTTCTACTAAATTAGATATAAATAATTTGAGGACATCTAATGAAATAGTTAACACTAAATTGAAAGAATGTGTTGTTGCCAATGAACAAAATGAAAACCCTAGTGTAGTTGTTCTTGCTAGTACAAAACCTATTCTCTCTCCTAACTCAAAAAGTTGGGCTGGAAATCTTCTTCAAAGATTTGGTATAAATAGTCTAACTAAAGATCTTGATTCAAAAAGTGAGTTTCGAGGTTACGTAAATTTATCACCAGAATGGTTAATAAAAGAAGATCCTGATAACTTAATTATTATCCAAACAAGGCCTGGACAATACGTTGACTTTGAAAAATCTAAGCCATTTTCTAATCTAAAAGCAGTTAAATCTGATCAAGTGTATCGTTTTAATTACTATGGGCTAATAAATGCAGGTAGTTTAGAGAGTATTAATAGTGCATGTTTAAAACTTAGAAAAATATTTTAACTACTTATTTTATTTTTAAATCGTATTCAATATTTATTGAAGTTTCCTCTTCTAAGGGGTAAAAAGTAGAATTAATTGCAGCTTTTTTAGCAGCTTTATCAATTGATTCATGCCCACTGTGACTTATTAACTCTGCCTTAAAGACTTTTCCCTTTTTGTTAATCCATACTTTTACTATAGGAGTTCCCTCTGCTCCTCTTCTAAGAGCGATTGGAGGGTATATAGGCCGAACACATTTCAAACAAGTAATTTTTATTGTTCCCTTGCCCATTAAAGATCCCTTTTCTGGCTCATTATTGTTTATACCTTCACTAGATCCGCTCCCTTTTTCCTCTTTTAATATAGTTTTGTTTACCGAATTACTTTTATTTAACTTCTGTTCAATTTGATTCTCATTTATCTTTTTAGTTATTTTTTTATTTTCAAATGATTTTTCTTGATCTAAAGGATTTTTATTATTAATTTTTTCTTTTAATTCTTCTTTTGTTGAAGGTCTTTTAATTGATTTTTCACTTCTTTTTGTGGCTTCCCCTAATCCTGATTCTTGGAAATTATCAATCAGCTCAATTGGAATAATTTTCTTACCTAAACTGATATCTTTTTCTTTTTCTACAAATAAAAAGAAGGAAAGGTGAATCAATACTGACAAGAGGATGTAATAATTGATTCTAATTGTTTTTATCTTATTCATTTTTCTAGGTAATTATTAATCCAATTAGCTTTCTTTTATTAGGATTATGATTGTTATATTCATTATAAGTCTTCTTGTTTGATCTTTTCAAATCAGGCGGCATAGTTATGTGGCCATTATTATTGATTTCAATTACTTCTTTAGCGTGCATATTTGAAAGAATTGCATACTGGATAGATGTAATAAAAAAAAATGATAGTAAACTAATGATTACAGTTGAAAAATATTCAACTATTTCTTCTGTGGATTTTACGAAACAAAATGAGATTTCTTCCATTCCATTAGAAAAAGTATTGTTAGATTCCTTGAAAATTATAGATAGAAGTCTTCTAACTGATAAAAATTCTATTGATCTAAAATTAGCATTAGAAATATCAATTCAATCAATTCAATCTGAATTTGGAAAGTTTAGTAATTTGTTCTCTACAATTATTACTGTCTCTCCTTTGCTTGGACTTTTAGGGACAGTTTTGGGGCTTATAAATTCTTTTTCATTTATAAAATTAGGAGAATCTGGTGTTAATGCTCAAGAAGTTACTGGTGGTATAAGTGAGGCATTGATTTCCACAGCAACTGGTTTAATTATTGCTATTATTACACTCATCTTTTCTAACTATTTTAATAGTTTATGGAGGAAACAAAATTCTATTCTAAATCAGTATTGTGGTAGATTTGAGATGCTATATAGAGCAAATAAATTATAATAATGGTCTATTTTAAAGAAGATAATAAGAGCGAGAATAAAATTGATATTTTGCCTATGATAGATATTATATTTTCTATTTTAGCTTTTCTTATTATTTCTAGTCTTTATTTAACTCGTGTTGAAACTGTATCTGTTGAATTGCCGAAGGCAAGTAACTCGATTACGCAGAATAAGAAGTTTGTGAATATATCTATTGATAAAGGTGGTAGTTTATTTATAAATAAAAAAAGAACAAGATTACAGGAAATGAGAGTCAAGGTTGTTAATTTGACTAATAAAAATAAGAATTTAGTTGTTCTCAATGCAGATAAAAATGTTTCTCATGGTTATGTAATTAGTGTTCTAGATGTTCTTAGGAGTATTGATGGTTTAAAAATAGCAATTTCGACTAAGTCAATAGACTAAGAATATCTTAGAAGATAAATTAACATAGTCAAAATTATAATAGTTTGGCCCTGAAGTAATTAATGAATTTGTCTTGGCTATGGTTTCTTCGTGAATAATTCATTTAGTTCTCTTTCTTCATCATTGCTAATAAGGCATTTTCCTCTTATTTGATTGATTAATGGCTTGTACATACCCTTTAAAACAATCTCATCACTCATCAAACCTATATATTGAAAGTAAGAATATTTAAGAGTCTTCTCATTGTCTAACCCCTCAAAAAAATGATCGGCTTTAGCACTGCAAAATCTCTCTGCGTATTTATTTGCAATTATTATTTGAGATTTATCTAGGATAGATTCATTTTCATAACTACTAACTTTAGATGAAAGTGCGATAAAGATAAAAAGAAATGCTATGGCATAACTAAAAAAACTTTTCATACGTCTATCATGTCAACTTTGATGAGATGTAAACATTAGACCTTTGTCTATTCTTTACGAACTAATTCTTCATTAACTTCAGGGATTACTTCAGAACCTGTAAACACAGTCCATAAAAACAGAATAGTTACAGGGCATAGGACTATCTGAACTAGAGGAGCAAAGTATTTGAGCGAGTTGAGTCTTTTTTCCATATTTATGAGATTCTCGCGTTGCGCTTGGCATACAAATCAACCGTACCGTCTGGAATGAATCTTTCATAACTTTGATGAGGCACTTCTGTTGTGTGATCCATAGCAGCCGCGATATTACTTAGTGGAACCCCAGCAGCATGTGAAGCTTTTGCATAACGATGCCTAAATGTATAAAGGACTAACACCTCGCCTATCATTTCTTTCTCCTTACATAGAACATTCCATACACTTTTCCTTCTGAGGTGAGTTCTGAGTGCTTCGCCTCATTTTTCTATTATTTTCCTAAGGTCTTTAAATTCCCAATCTGCAATGAATAAATCTTGCATGATAAAAATGTATTTTTGAATAATTCTTAGTTCCAAATTCCTAATAATGAATCCTTGCTTTAAACGGCAAAGGAAATGTCTTTGATGCATTTACCCTTTTAAAGCAATCGCCCAATTCGGACATTTTGAAGTAACACCAAGTTTTTGTTTAGTTGCACCAGACGCAACTTTTACGACAATTCCATCAGTAGGAAGGTTCTCAAATAATTCACCAGCAAGCCATTCCTTATGCCATTTCTTCACTTGCTTTGGATCGGCTGTTCGATTTGTAGGAGGAATTTCAAAAAACCAACTTTCTAGGCGTTTAATATCTTCGATTTCATCTGCAGTACTTCCAAGAATTTCATAAGCAACAAATGACAATCCCGCCCCAGTTGGATTTTTCTTTCTTAAATGTCCAGCGGCTAATGCTTGGCTTTTAGTTCTAGAAAGATTTGGCGCATACAATTCGCCTCTTATTTCAACTGGATCTTCTGAAACTGCTTGTCCATCTTCTGGAAGTTCAACAGGAAGATTGCAAACAGTTCTAGCTGCCTCGGTAACATCTTTTCCACTTCTGGTGAAGGCTGCAACTAAGGTTCCAGATTGGTATCTCAACCCCAAAGCGCAACCATCAAATTTTGGTTGAACAATCATGGTTTCATTTCTGGCTTTGTCTGCCCACCATTCTGAAAAGCAATAATTATCCAAACTAAGCAACTTCATTTTTTGCTGGAAATATGAGTTCTGAGGATCTATTTCCCTAAGCCTATTTTCTAATTGATCAAATTGCTTGTCACTTACTTGAGCATTGCCCGATCTGTAGGCCAAATCTAGCTTTTCAACCAACGCCGAAAGTTCTTTTGCCCACGTTTTGCCCACGCTATTTTTACCCATTAAAAAAGACAGGCTGGGAAACCTGTCTCTGACTGATCGGGGCGACAGGATTCGAACCTGCGACCTAGTGCTCCCAAAGCACCCGCGCTACCAAGCTGCGCCACGCCCCGTACCCCTTTAATCTTAAGGCTTCAAAGGCGCTTAATCACCTGGAATAAAAAATTATTTCCAAATTCACCCTTGATTAAAAAAGGTTCAATTAGATTCTTTACGTGCCCTAGCAAAGAGGTAAAAAGAAACCAAACAAAATTCTCTTTCGAATAAAAAGCAAACTACAATCTCCTTATGAAATCCAATCTTGGTTACATAAAGTATGATTTACTCCCAGAATATACAGAAAAATCTCAACTAACTAATTTGTTTAAGAGCAAAAATCTGGGGATGGTTAGGACTTCTTACTATATTTGTACTAAAATCACCAATTTTATATTTTAAAAAATCTGGGATAGCGAATAAAAATTAGAAGGCAAAAGAATAAACAACAGAAGGCAAGAGAGATGAGATGAAAAAAACCTTAAATTCCTTTTACATACAGAGAGCAAGGAAAGTAAAATTTATATATTTTATCAATGACATAAAATTCGAATTTGGGCAAAAGTTTTTGTATATATTTTATTTTTGTCTTATCAAAAAGTTCCAAGGCTAATCTAACTTTTGTGGAATAGAAACTAAAAACTGAAAAGAACTAACCTTTACTTGAAAACAATTAGAAATGATTGCTTCAAGGATCACATCAAATCAAGATCTAGAAAAGAAAAAGTAACGCCATCTATAAATCACATAAAGATATTTTTCAACTCACAGCGTTAGATTTACGTTACTGAATATATGTCAAGTCAAAATTAAAGGAACTCGTGGGAATTCCCCTAAATAGCTAAGATAAGATCTATTAATAGTGAACCATTTGACTCCTCATTTAGATCAACCTTTTTTAATATTGATTTGGCACTTACTCGTTGGGTACCTTCTGACTGTTAGTTGTGACTGGAACTGGATTCCTTTGACTAGGGAGGAAAAAAGAAGGGGTCCATCTCTTGATCAAATCAGAGGTAAAATATTTAACTAAAACTCAAACTATGAAAGCAAAGCACCTAACGAGAGAGAGAGAGAGAGAGAGAGAGAGAGAGAGAGAGAGAGAGAGAGAGGTAAAGATAAAAGAGGAATTACAACTATCTTCAGCTCAGACTGAAGTATAAATACCTAGTATGGTATAATTACCTATAAATCAAAAAGTAAAGTATTTAAGCTCTCATGATTCAAAAGTACCCATTACTTCCTTTCCTTATTTTTGCAGGAGCATTAATCAGCACAGCAACAATTGGTTTGCCAGTATTTGCTGGATGATTGGAAAATAAATCCAAGTTACTTCAGTTTAAAATTTTTAACTTTAACAATTAAATATATAAATTGCTTTAATTTAATAAATTATAAAATTTAAATATATCATATCTCATGAATAAATTAATTATATTTTTTCAGTAAATGGTCTTATTTTTCTAAAATTGCCGACCAATAATTGAACAAGAAATAAGAAGAATATAAAAATATTAAGAGGTAAACCCAATTAAGCCATGCAGGTCGCTTATTACCATTATTCATTTAATTTAATAAATCAATGTTCTATATATATAATATACTTACAAAATCTGATATTGACTTAAAGCTGCTAAGGCTTAACGTTAATTCTAAAAATTGAAAACCAAAAGTAATTACATAAGAAGAATTATTTATGAAAAGACAATACAAATTTCTAAAAAAACACGTGAATGAGTTTGCCAAAACATACGAAAGCTTAGGCAGTCAAAAATGGTCTTTGAATTTTCCAGTTTTTCTTTTTAACAGGGATTGGTTCAGGCTTAAAAAAGTCACAGTCTATGATTTAGCTAAAGAACTTAAACCAGACAACTCACAAGAAGCCCCTGAACTAATTCAATATCAACAATTACTCAAGGAAGGTCACGATCATTTACTTGCCATTCAGGAATGCTGGAATGAATTTGGAATTGAAGATTTTCATCGATCTCTTCGAAACTCTTCAGAATCGAACACAAAAGGAAACAATGGATGGACTTTTAAAAAATACGTAGAACTCCTAGTTGGATATAGACAAATTATTGAAAACAAAGAAATTCGAATACCAATTATCATTTTAGGAAGAACCCCAAACGAAGATCACGAAATAGAATGGATAAACGATACATTCATTTCTGAACTAACAATCGCAGATTAAAATATATAAAACCGAATCTATACCAAGAGCTTCAAGCAATAGTTAAATCGTCAGATCTTGTTCCCCACTCAGTATCTTCTAGAAGATCAGAATAACAAGAAGCATTTACCAAGTTATATTTCTGAAATTTCCATTCTGAATCTTCAAGGTAATCGGAATACTCGAATGTTTTGGCAAGAAGAGAAAATTCCTTACTAAAAGGGCACATAAATCTTATGTATTTTTTCAATCATTCACGCTATTAAGGTTAAAAGCAAGTAAAAATTATAATTACTAAATATTTAGTAAGAAGAATTACGTTCCAAGAAATCAAAGAAGTTCAAAAACATCTGTGATGAGATATTGTAATGAAAAAAATTTAAATAATAATGGATTCAATCATAAAGGGGAAAGATGGAGAGTTTGATTTCGAAAACCTTCCTGAAGGTGTTTATTTCTTTTCAGGTCAGGAAGGATTTGTAAAAATCAAGGTAGATCAAAACGGTCATCAAAATTGGGATCTTCAAAATTGGTTTGCCTCCTTAGACCCAGATACAGATGAGGTTCAACATCAAAAAACAATTGAAGACATCAAAAGAAGACTAAATGCAGATACGGGAATGATTAATCCTCCACAAAATATAGCAAAAAGTTTTTTTTCAAATCCATTTAAAAATAAGTAAACTTGATAAAACTATTTAAAAATCAAATAAATTTGATTTGCGGCTAATCCAATTAGAGAATATCTTAATAAGGTACACCATGCATATAAATAAACACATTCATAATCTGACTTAGAGATTTCTTTACCTTTAAGCTTCAACAAAAGATTAAATCGATAATTTGAGTTATTTTTAATAATAAAAACAACACATAATACTAATAATTGGAATAAATTTATGTTTATCAATAATATGAAAGCTAGAATAAAAGAAATATTTGAAATCAAGTCAAAGAAAGGAATAAATGTAGCCGGTAAAACAAACAAATTAGACAAAATATAAATAACTCTACTTTGATTAATCCAAGAAAACATATTTGAATAATATTATAAATATATATATATCTATCTTTAGCAAACAATTACAAAGATGGCAATTATCAAATCAATATTAATTAAAAAAACAAAATTTGAAAAGATCTAAGCAAGAGTGTTAAAGGTTATGAGAATAAAAGTGATCCAAGGAAACAGCAAAATTCATACTGAAATGAGCTGAAGTATATTTATATATTTTTTTTTTCATCTTCTTCCAACATAGGATTTATAAGAAGTTATGATTAAATAAATAGACATTAGAAAAATGAGAATAGTTCTTCTACTTTCTATATTTATTTTAGCTATTTTCTTCATTGTAAAAAAGATATTTTATTTGGCAAAAAGGAATCTTTTCAAAGATCAAGCAGCATGGTCTAATAAAGATATAAGAATAAAATATAGAAACTCAAAAGAAATTGCAGAATCAAAAGGAATTGATAACTATTTAAAAATAATTGCTGATGAATCCGAAGTCTATTTAGAAGAACAGTCTAAGGAAGAGAAAGAATGATGCCAAAAAATAAAAATAGAAAAAAGTAAAAAACCAGAGATTAAATAAAAAATTAATTCACATCTACGATTATAATGATCTTAAACGTTTAACAAACATGCACTATCAATTATTTTTAATAAATAGACTATATTTACTATTAATAAAAACGACTATACTTGATATGACAATAAATAATCCACTTTTTATTTTTTCTTTAATAACAGTCATTTGGTTCATTCCAGGAATTATAGTTAGAAGATTTAATGAATTAAAGCAGTTAAAGAAAAAGGAAACAACTCAAGCTGATGCAATTAACAAACTATACCCTAAGTCCAAAGATTGATCAAATTAATACTTATAAATCTATTGGAATTAAAAACCCTATAAAAAATTTACTTATAAGTATAAATCTAGAAAGTAGTCATTTTTTTCAAACAATACTAACTGTTACTTAAGCTTCACAATAAGTCATCAAATTAATACCTTTTTGTATTAAGAGTAATATTTTAGTTAAAATAAGTTAGTGATACAAAAATGACATTTATGATAAAGAAACTGGGGCAATATGGTGGCTACTTACTAAGTGGAATATTAATAGCATGGCTAATAAATCCAATAGCAGCGCTAGCATTCCTCGAGATTTTTTTTAAAATGAGCTTATTAATATTTATTCCCATTGGAGGGGCATATTTCCTAGATGAAATTATACTTTTAAAATATCAAAAGGCATGGAATATCCTTTTACCAGTCTGGATAATAGTTAGTCTCTATTTTACTTTTAAGCTAGTCAAGTTAATAGAAAGAGTTATTAATTAAACATTTAAGGATTTTAATCAAAATATGTATATAGCAAAATTTTTACTAATTATTGTTCTATAAAGTTTTATGTACATTGCGAATCCACTCAAAACTCAATTTAAAAAGCTTAGTAATCAAGACCTCATAATATGCATTTCAAAAATCGTTAGCATTTCTAGAAGTTAAAATATCCGTCCTTATCGAAAAAATTAAGGCTTTATGGATAATGATTAATACAGTTGAAACTTGAACAACATGGTGCTCCCTTTTATTACTGCAATATTTTTCCCTGATTACGGTTATCAAGGGATCCCTTGGGATTTGTATTTACTACATTTCTTCTTCTTTGCGATTGTGATTCCATTTCATGTAATTATTTTTGCTGCTCGTAGTGCTCAGAAGGTAAAGCCTAACGGAGTAAAAGACTGGCTTAAGTGGGAAACAAATGCTAGCCAAGACGATTTAGAATCAAGATTTCCAAATAATTTCCCTACGGCTTAACACTCACTAAAACCTTTTAAAGATGTCTGAATTTATCAAGGTGCTACAACTTCATTAAATTTGGGCAATTTTAGGTTTATATATATACCTGCATCTAAAAAAAAATGCTTCATTTGCCATTCTTAACCTTTGCTTTGGGAGGAGGAAGCCTCTCAGCAACAATTGTCGGAGTTGTATCCCTTGTTCTTTTTGGACTAGTTGGCGTGATTGCTGGTCCTAATCTATCTAAATTTGATTCTGACGCTTAGGACGATCGCTTTTAGACAAAAATCTATTGGCCAAGTTTCCTTACCAACAAATATTTAGATTTTCATAAATCTATCTAGGGAATCAAACTCACAACAAAAAGATCTAAATTCATCAAGTGTTAAAACACTTGACTGATTTAGATCTTTTTTTAAACCAATTCAAATTACAAAAATCCAAAAATCATAGCTAAAGACTTGCGAACTATCTATAAAAAATAGAATTCATAGAGGTCATCAAGACATAGAGTATACATAAGCAAATCTTATGACTTGTATGACCATAAGATATGATGCTTGATCATCTGAGGCTCAGGCTTTTACATTTAAATGTATAAAATTTACAAATTACAGTCAGATGGAAATGAATCCTTACAAGCCTTTTATACAAGCTCTTAAAAAAATCTGCAAAAATCTCAAGTAGAAGTCTAATTTTTTAATGTGCAGGTTTAAATTCTCCCCCTCTACCTCCAGCTTCAGTTGCCTGTCCTATTCGAGAAAATAAATTCAAACTTTCATCATTTAAGTTAATCACTTCAATCTCAGATCCACCTAGTTTTATTCTTCTAATTACTTGATCAAGAACTGTAACACCACTTTGATCCCAAATATGAGCCTCGGCCATGTCAATTGTAATTTTCTTAGGATGTTCGTGAAGTTCAAATCCTTGCCTAAAGTAAATACTGCTAACAAAGAATAACTGCCCTTTAACTTTATATATCCTGTGGTCTTCACCATTTAAAGAAGACTCAACCTTAATAACCTTTGCGACCTTTCTACTAAATAGTATAGCGGCAAGTCCTACGCCTGAAAGAAGTCCCAAGGCTAAATTATGAGTAATAACAGTTACAAATACAGTTAAAATCATAACTGAACTATCACTTCTAGGGATACGGCTTATATCTTTAATTGAGATCCAATTAGCCGTATTAATTGCAATCATTATCATTACACCAACTAATGTTGCCATTGGAATTTGATTCACCCAATCTTTAGCAGCAAGAATCATTGCTATTAAACAAACTCCTGAACTTAATGTTGAAAGCCGTGTTCTTCCCCCATAGCCCACATTCATAACAGATTGTCCAACCAAAGCACATCCAGCCATACCACCAAAAAGAGAACTAACAATATTTCCTATACCTTGGCCACGAGCCTCAACATTTTTATTTGTGCTTTTATCAGTCATATCATCAAGAATATCTTGAGTGAGAAATGTCTCCATAAGACCTACCAAAGAAATTGCCAAAGCTGTTGGAAGTATCAAACCAAGAGTTTCAAAATTAAAAGGAACTTTTGGAAGGCCAAAGCCAGGCAATCCATTTGGAAGAATTCCTAAATTCGACACAGTTGGAACATCCAATTTAAATCCAATAGAAATTGCAGTACAAATAAAAATTGCAACCAATGCTGAAGGCAAAATCTTCGTAACTTTTGGCAGCAAATAGATAATTAATAACGTAAGTATGGTCAATAGCCAAACTGCAGGTACTTGTGTTGCAGTAACTACATTCGCAGAATGCCCTAAGTCAATACCCAAATGAGGCAATTGAGCAAGGAAGATCAATATAGCCAACCCATTAACAAAACCATCCATGACAGGTTGAGGCACAAATCTCATCTGATGTGCAAGTCTTAGATACCCCCAAGCAATCTGAAGAACTCCAGTAAGCAATCCAGCCGCCAAAAGATATTGCAGACCAAGACCAGGGCTAATATTTTCTCCTTGTTGAACAATCCCAGTCATCAAAAGAGCAGTTGAACCAGTTACTGAGGTGATCATCGCCATTCTGCCTCCGAAAATCGCGAGGGTTATAGAAAGCAAAAAAGCACCAAAGAGTCCAACTCTTGGATCAACACCTGCAATACCAGAAAAAGCTATCGCCTCTGGAATCATTGCGAATGCAACCACAAGACCAGCAAGAACATCGCGAGAAGGAGAGACAATTCTCTCCTTTGCTAATAAATTGATCAATTTCAAAACTACGCTTCTACCATCCTGCCTCATTAGACATAAGAATTCATATTAGTAAGAAGATCTTCTTACTAATATGAATAAATCAATAATCAGTCAGATTCCTCTTTCCTTTCTATAAATGAATCCATCAATTTTTTGTATTCATTCTCTCTTGAGCTCTTTGCAAAGCCGACAATAAAAACTATAGATGAGACTACTATTAAAATTAGTATTATCGGACTAAGACCCATTTCATTAGCAGTCAAAGCAAAGAAAAAATGAGCTTTCATTAAATGAACAGATACTTTTAAAAGGCTAAGTTGCATAGCTCAATCTTGAAAGTTTATATACAGAAGTTTATTCTTTATATAAATTAAATCTAAGTAATAAAAAAATTAATATCTATTTTTCTTTTATTAAACTAACAAACTCTTCAGTAGTTAAGGCAGGTTTATACTCCCAAGTCATTCCAAATTTATCTCTCCAGGATCCAAAAACCTTAAATAAGATTGATGCACTTGAAGCCCTGCAAATTATCACTCCTGTTCCGTCTTGCGGAGTATGAGCCCATGCAATTCTTTCATAGCCATCAATAAGATCCTCAGATTTCCCACTTTCAACGTAATCTACAAATGCTTCCGATGAATAATTTTGATCTTCAGATGATTCGAATTTCCAAGTAACTATATACAGCTGCATTTTTTATTTTTCGAAGGACTTTTATTCTATCCGAGAATTATTTATTATTCCTAAAACCAGGCTCAAATTGCCTTCGTGCTGCCTGTGTCCTGAGTATTAACTGCCTTCCAGAACTAGATAGAGTAAACCTCAATGCTTTGCCAGATTTAAACATTGCCTCTCCAATGGCCTTAGTTCTTGATAATTCAATTTGATATGCCCTAGAGACGGCTCTTTCAGCATCAACATTTGCTAACTTTGCCTGTTGGGCCAAACGTTTAGTTTTTGATTTTGGAATTACTGATAGTTCACTTTCAGGTTCTGCCCACCTCCATAGCCAATTAGAATTGGATTTTGTAATCGAAGAAGATTTCTTAACCATACCCCGCATATCAATAAGACGAGAGGCATTTGATACCTCATATAAACCCTAACCGCTACTGGTAAAAAAAAAGGATTGAGAATTAAAAAAAAAATGAAAGTTAAAAAAGTGCTTATGAAAACAAAAAAATAAATTATTTTAAAACTAGTAACTTTTTTTAATTAAAATAAACATAATAAATGATGAAATCTAAAAAATAAAGATCTTAGGAATTTTAGAAGTCAGAGATATAAATAAAATTATTGTCATTTATTTAGTGCTTAAAATTTTACGGGCAAGTCCATTAAAGCCCATATATACAAAGATATATTTAATGCAATCGCTGCGCCTACAGTTAGCTGCTTCATACTAAAGTGAATTTATATATTTCTAATTCAGCAATAAATTTTCTTTGGAGGAAGTATTTATATTATCATCAACACATTAGTCATTGACCTTTATAACTTTTCAGGAAGAAAAATAAGTCCTGACCTGCAATCATCAAGAAGTTTTCTAATTATAGTTAATTTTGAATCAAGCACTTGGTTAGCTTTTATTGAGATCCAAATAGGTTTTATCAATTCATTATTGGGTCCAAGTCTTACCCTGGCTCCAAACCAACTTGCATGTGAAGGTATTGAGGCTCTGCATTTCGTATCATTAATAGTTAAATCAACCTTCCTCTCAATAAGCCAATCTTCTACAACAATCAAATTAGTAAAGCTATTCAACCCAGCGTTTATTGATGTAAAACTTGAAATCAAAAGGATCAAAAAAAAATAATTCTTCAAAAACTTAGAAGTGGTGATCACTTCAATTTATCTAAAAATAGTCTCAAGAAAAATGGGTCGCCTGAGATTCGAACTCAGGACCAGCCGGTTAAAAGCCGGATGCTCTACCACTGAGCTAGCGACCCACAATAGACCAATAGTAATGGCCCAATATGAAAAATATCACGTTGCAGAAGCATTAATGGTCTTAATGTTCCTTTTTGAGGACTAAAAAACAATTTAAAGATATTTTTTCCCTTCCTCATTGATTTTTTTAGATACTTTTAAAGCCTTAATAAAAAGTTGGAGGACATGAGAATATTATTTAATTAAGCTTTTAAAAAGAAAAACACGAAAGTTTGACAGAAGATCCATCGGTAACAGTAATAGGCGCTGGTCTCGCAGGATCAGAAGCAGCATGGCAAATAGCAAGGGCTGGAGTCAAAGTAACACTCTTTGAAATGCGACCAAAGAAGAAGTCTCCAGCTCACCACTCAGCCGAATTCGCTGAACTTGTTTGCAGCAATAGCTTTGGAGCTCTTAGTAGTGATAGAGCAGCAGGACTTTTACAAGAAGAGTTGAGAAATTTAAAATCGATTGTCATTGCAAAAGCTGATCAACACTCTGTTCCTGCAGGAGGAGCACTTGCAGTAGACAGAAGTCAATTCAGTCTATCAATCACAAATAAACTTTCTTCTCATCCTCTAATAAGAATCATTAGAGATGAATGTCCGTGCCTGCCTAATGCTCAAAAAATTACAATTCTAGCCACAGGTCCTTTAACAAGCGAATCGCTAGCTGAAGACATCAAAAAATTCACAGGAGAAAGTGAATGTCATTTTTTCGATGCGGCTAGTCCAATAATTACTGGGGAAAGCATTGATTTCTCAACAGCATTTCGGGCAAGTAGATACGACAAAGGCGATGCTGATTACGTTAATTGCCCAATGAACGAAGAGACATATTTAAAATTTCACTCTGCGTTAATAAAAGCTGAACAAGCTGAGTTAAAGGATTTTGAGAAAGAATCAGCTCTTTTTTTTGAAGGCTGCCTTCCTATTGAAGAGCTTGCGAAAAGAGGTCTAGAGACTATGCGTTTTGGCCCGTTAAAGCCAATAGGCCTCTGGGATCCAAGATGGGGCGATGTAAACGACAAATCCCTCAGAAGGCTCAAAAGAGCTCATGCTGTCGTTCAATTAAGGCAAGAGGATAAAGCAGGTCAACTATGGAATCTCGTTGGTTTTCAAACAAATTTAAAATGGGGCGAACAAAAACGTGTATTCAGAATGATTCCTGGCTTGTCGAATGCAGAATTTATTCGTTTAGGAGTAATGCATAGAAATACTTTTCTTGAATCTCCAAAGCTATTAGAGCCAACACTTCAGTTCACAAATAGAAAAACTTTATTCGCTGCTGGACAGCTCACTGGTACAGAGGGGTATGCTGCGGCTATCGCTGGAGGCTGGTTGGCTGGAACTAACGCAGCATTATTGGCAAAGGGATTAGATACAATTACTTTGCCATCGTCTACCATGATTGGGGCATTGACAAACTTTGTCAGTAATAGTCAAACAAGCTTACGAGTTCAAAATAAAAAAAACTTTCAACCTATGCCAGCTAATTTCGGATTACTACCTGAACTCGAGAATAGAGTTCACAACAAACGTGAAAGATACAAAGAATATAGAGATAGAGCTTTGAGTCAAATAAAAAAGTTAAGAGAAACATCATTAGATAAAAATTCTACTCAACCGTCCATTTAAAAAATTTCTTTTACATCATGACTAAATTAACAAATAAAACTAAAGCTTCTTCTAACTGGGATTCGATAGTTATTGGTTCCGGTCTTGGTGGATTAGTGACTGCAAGTCAATTAGCAAGCAAGGGTGCAAAAGTTCTGGTACTGGAACAATACAAAATTCCTGGTGGAAGTGGTGGTTCATTTAAAAGGAAAGGATTTACTTTTGATGTTGGAGCATCTATGATTTTCGGCTTTGGTAAAAAGGGTTACACCAATTTACTAACGCGAGCTCTCAAAGATGTTGGACAAGAATGTGAAACAATTCCTGACCCCACACAATTGGCATATCATCTACCTAATCATTTAGAAATTACAGTTGATAGAGACTATAAAGAATTCATTACTAAGCTAATTGGTTTATTTCCCCATGAAGAGAAAGGAATAAATCATTTCTACGAAACATGTTGGGATGTATTTAATTGTCTGAATTCGATGCCTTTACTTTCAATAGAGGATCCTGGATATCTAATGAAAGTTTTTTTTAAATCACCCTTATCTTGCCTAGGACTCGCTAGATGGTTACCAATTAATGCCGGAGATGTTGCTAAACGATATATCAAAGATCCTGCACTTTTAAACTTTATAGACATTGAATGTTTTTGCTGGTCAGTCATGCCCGCTGACTTAACACCTATGATAAATGCAGGAATGGTCTTCTCTGATAGACATTATGGAGGCATTAACTATCCAAAAGGAGGTGTTGGAGTAATTGCTGAAAAATTAGTAAAAGGAATTGAAAACTTCAAGGGAGAAATAAGATATAAAGCTAAAGTTAAAAAAATAATATTTGAGAACGGAAAGGCAATAGGTGTTTCACTAAATAATGGTGAAGAAATTTTTGGTAAAACAATAGTTTCTAATGCAACAAGATGGGATACATTTGGTGGGCAAGGAATAAATGATCCACTTGTAGCATCAGACAAGACTCCACCGGCAGAGACAAAATGGAAAAATAGATATATCCCTTCTCCTTCATTTTTATCACTACATTTGGGAGTAAGTAAAGATTCTATCCCTTCGAATACACATTGCCATCACTTACTTCTCGATAAATGGGAAGAGATGGAACATGAACAAGGAGTTACTTTTCTATCAATCCCAACTCTATTAGATCCATCCTTAGCACCTTCAGATAATCATATTGTTCATGCCTTTACCCCTTCTTCAATGGATTGTTGGGAGGGATTAAGCAACAAAGAATATCTTGACAAGAAAAAAGAAGATGGAGATAAACTTATATCTAAGTTAGAAAAATTATTTCCAAACCTTAGTCAAAACATTTTACACAAGGAGATAGGTAGTCCAAGAACACATAAAAGGTTTCTTGCTAGAAACAAGGGCAGTTATGGGCCAATACCTTCAATGAGGTTGCCTGGTCTTCTTCCTATGCCATTTAATACTACAAAAATAAAAGGACTTTATTGTGTTGGGGATTCTTCTTTCCCCGGTCAAGGATTAAACGCAGTGGCATTTAGCGGCTATGCCTGTGCTCACAAAATTGGCACAAAGTTGGGAATAAATAAATGGGAACTTCCTGAATAAATTATGAAAAAGCTAATAAAACTACGAAGGCAAGTTATCAAGACTGAATCTATAACCTTGCTGTCGAACAGTTGTAATACCTCCTCCATCTCCTAAACCTGCTTGTTCTAATTTTCTTCTAAGCGTCAAAACCTGGGTATCAACTGAACGAGGTCCACCACTAAATGGAGGCCAAGCCATTCGAAGTAGCTCATGGCGGCTTCTTACCATGCCAGGTGGCATCAACAAGGCACACAATAAAGCAAATTCCCTAGGGCTTAGTTCTACAGGTTTTTCTCTCAAGGTGACCTGCCTTAGTAGAAGATGAACCTCAAGTGGACCTACAGCAACACGCTCCTGTAAACCAATTCTTCCTCTTTTAAGTAGTGTCCTGCATCTAGCAGCTAATTCTTCTAGGCCAAAAGGTTTCCTTAAAACATCATCAGCACCCTCATCTAAAAGTCCTACTACTGGTTCAACTCCTGTTCTTGCAGTTAGAACAATCACTGAACAGCCCAACTGTTGTGCAAGTCGTAGGGCAGAACTTTTTTCCAATATCTCAGCACTAACTAGTAAATCTGGTGATTGATCCCGACAAAGATCAACTGCCTCGGAAGCAGAACCTACTGCTGCGGCGAGCTGCCCATCTTGTCTGAGCCTTTGAACTAAAACAGTTCTGAGAGTTGGATGTGGTTCTACAACAAGAACCTTTGAAGGTGATTGAGTGGTTGCTTGAATAGGAGAAGAACCTGATGAGGATCCTTGAATTTGCTCAGTAGCAAGCTGATCTGCAGGTATTAATGTCACAAGTCGGAAATGTAGACCCTTAGACTAGAAAAGATATTAAAGCAAACTGTTCGCTGACTAACAAGAATAGTCTGTGTCTTAGCAAACCATGACATCTTTTGATACTCCAGAGTCAATAAAACACTTCCAATCAATTTGTGATGCCTGTCAGGAGCTAACAAGTCGATACCACAGCCCTTCTGAGCTTAGGATCTATGCAGATGGATATTTGCATTCCCTCAGGAATTGCAAGAGATTAGGGTCAAAGGATCAAGAAAAATTAGAAGCATTAATTGATAGATGGATCATGGATCCTTCAAGCTTTGTTGGGCCTGATGGAGATATTAATAACCTCTTTTTTCAAAAAGAACCTGGATAAAGATAAAAAAAGTGACAAGTTATGAAGCAAGTGCAATTTCTAATTTTTCCTTCAATTCTCCAGAGTTATACATGCTTATCAAAATATCGGAGCCTCCAATAAATTCACCCTTCACATAAACTTGGGGTATTGTTGGCCAATTTGAAAATTCCTTAATTCCTTCTCTAATTTCCATATCTGAAAGCACATCAAAAGTATCAAAGCTCATTCCCAAGGAATTAAGAATCTGAACAACATTGTTGGAAAAACCACATTGTGGCATCAACTTATTGCCCTTCATGAAAACAAATATTGGTTTTGAATTAATTAAGAGTTCGATTTTTGAACGAGTTGTAGAATCCATATCTGAAAAGTTATTGAGGAGTGGAGGTTTTCAAGGCCAAAGCATGAATTGTTTCTGTTTGCAATTCATTTTTTAACGCACCATAAACAAGTTGATGTTGTTGTACAAGAGATAAACCAGAGAATCCTTCAGATACGACATTTACTTCAAGATGGTCTCCACCGCCCATATCTTTAACATCAATTTGAGCATCGGGAAGTGATTGCTTAATTAGAAGAGTAACTTCTTGTGCGGTAATCATTTTCAAATAAGGAATTAAAGTGAATTTGGAGAAAATAAATTCAATGTAAGTGCTAAAGATTCAACTAAGTAAAATCATATTATCTTCTACCAACAGCTAATAAAGCCAATTGTTCAGCACTTCTCATACTTTTGGAAAGTTCAATATTAAAGTCATTCGTAGATTGCCTAAAATCCCTCGAAATAATTATTGGTTTAGAGAAACAAATTGAGGCCGATCCATAAAACTTCGGGATAACATCGCTGTAAGCCAAACCGACTGGAACAATTTTAATGTCCAACCCTTTATTAGAGGCTAGCTGAGCTAAGCGAATCAAGCCTTTTTTCAGTTTTACAGGCTCTCCGTGTCGATTTATCTTTCCTTCAGGGAAAACAACTAATTGCTGACTTGAAATCAACAAATCAATTGCATATCTAAGAGTAGTTAAAGAAGGTCTTCCTTGATCAATTGGAAAACAACCCAACCTGTTTAAGAACCAACCTTGTAACCCTCTCATTTCTGATCGGGTGACCATGTATCTACAATCTCTATTTGTAATCCTCCTCCCAGCAGCCATAGTCAACATCAAAGCATCCCATCTAGACCTATGAGTGGGAGCAAGTACAACAGAACCACTTAAAGGTAAATTTTCTCGACCAATAACTATTCTTCTTCGAAAAAAATTATTCAACGCAAAATCTTGCGTTGCAAACATAGCTAATCGACTCCAAAAGGGATCTACACCGAGGCATATTTTTTTTTCTCTATGAAGAAGGGGCAAAAAAACCCTCTTTAACAAACCATGTAATGAAGTTAACTCCGAAAGCTTTATTATTAATGGTTAGACTGGGCAGTTACTCCAGCGGCTAAACCTTATTCTGATTTTGATGAATACAATCAAAGTATATTTTAAATACCTATGGCAAGTCTTGGCGTAAACATTGATCACATAGCAAATGTCCGAGAAGCTCGTAAGACATTTGAACCTGACCCAGTAAAAATGGTTCTTTTAGCGGAATTAGGTGGTGCTGACGGTATAACAGTTCATCTAAGAGAAGATAGAAGGCATATTCAAGATAGAGATCTCAATCTTCTAAAAGAGACTGTTCATACTCGACTAAATCTGGAAATAGCTGCAACTGAGGAAATGATTTCAATAGCACTTAATCTCAAACCAGATATGGTTACATTAGTTCCTGAAAAAAGGGAAGAGGTCACTACAGAAGGAGGACTTGATGTCATTAAACACAAAAACAAATTGAAGGAAATAATTCAACGTCTTTCCGATGAGGATATTCCAGTTAGTCTTTTTGTTGATCCAGTCCAAGCTCAATTAGAAAATTGTGCTGAAGTAAAGGCTGCCTGGATTGAACTACACACAGGTAAATATGCAATTACAAAAAACAAGGCAAGACATTTGGAATTATCAATTCTTAGAGAGAGCACAGCTAAAGCAAAATCCTATGGTTTGAGAGTAAACGCAGGACATGGATTAACATATCAAAACGTTGAACCGATTGCAGCTATCGAAGGGATTGAAGAATTAAATATTGGCCATACAATTATTTCTAGAGCCATTTCAGTAGGTCTATCTCAGGCAGTAAAAGAAATGAAAAGCCTAATTATCAATCCAAGAAAAGAAAACTTCTTACTTTAAAAAAACCTTAATCGGATTTTGACTCTTGCTAACAATTTATCGAAGTAATAAAGCTGAATGGTTAGCAGAGATACTAGGACAGGAACTCCGATTAAATCCTCCTGAAATAACTGAAGAAGTTAATATTATCGTGAGTACATGGCCATCAAGCAGATGGCTAAGTGAAAAACTTTCAATAATTAATAATATCAATGCATTAGTTAAATACCCTTTCCCTGGTTCATATTTGAAAGGGTTAGTCAAGAGAATTATTGGTATTGACCCTAATGAAAAAGATCAATGGGAAAAGAATCATCTTGTTTGGAATATTTTAGAATTATTACCGGAATTAATGAAAGATGAAGAAGCACAGGTAATTAGATCCTGGATAAAAATAAGCGATAAAGAAAATGAGCAAATAAATCTAAATTTATGGGATCTAGCAAACAATATTGCAGAGATATTTGATGATTACATACTTTATAGGCCTGAAATTATCAAGCAATGGTTAAGCAAGAAAACAGAAAAGAATCCTAGAGAAATTAGTATTAATAAAAATATTCATTGGCAAAAAATTTTATTTAATTTATTACATAAAAAGATAAACAAAGATCCATTCTGCATCCAAGTCGAAAAAGCTATTAAACGTTTAAAAAAAGATGATATTCCTAAGCTAGATTATCCAAAAAATCTCTACATATATGGACTTAGCAGTCTGGCCCCATTGCAAATAGATTTAATTCAAGCATTTTCAAAAGTAATAAATATAAAAATTTATCTAATTTCCCCTTGCAATGATCTTTGGCAAAGATGTGAAGCAAGAAGACTGCAATTTAGAAACACATGGAATACTCCTCCTGATAGCCAATGGTTACTAGAATCTCCAAGACTTGAAGCCTTACTTGGAAGGATGGGGGCTGAATTTCAACAGTTGCTAGAGGGGAGTGGTGAATATCAATTAGGAGAGAAAAATGAGCAAGATATTTTTTCTCTTACAGCAGATATTGTCACTAATAAAGGGAACAAACCAAATTTATTAGAACAACTACAACAAGAATTGTTAGTCACAAAAAGTGAAACTATTTTAACTAAAGAAAAATCTGACAAATCACTCCTTTTCCTTAAATCTCCAGGAAAGTATCGGCAAGTAGAATTAATACGGGACCATATATTACAGCTTTTCGCCAATGACAAAGAACTACAACCCAGAGACATTCTAATAATGACACCACAGGTTGATAGTTATGCGCCAATAATTGCCTCAATATTTAACAATATCGATCACAATACTACACAGCTACCCTGGGTAATCACAGATAGGAGTCAAGAGGATAAAGTAGGTTTAATACATTTTGTGTTAAATCTGTTAGAGATTTCGGCATCTCGTCTTACTGCCTCAATTTTTGAAAACTTATTAACGAATCCAGCATTCCAAGCACAACAGAATATAAGTAATGAGGAAGTGAGTGAGATAACCAAAAACCTTCAATCCGCTGGCTTTACTTGGGGACTTGATTCTTCAGAAAGATTTGGGGATGAAACTCATAGTCTCTGTTGGTGTCTAGAAAGATTTCTACTTGGTCTTGTTTTACCAAATGATCCAATTAATGGAATAAGCAATATCTCCCCTTATTCCGAGAATATTTCAAGTACTGAGTTTATAAAAGTTTGGGGTATACTTTCAAAACTTTGCAATTATATCGATGCGATTCGCAGTAGTCGTTCATGTCAAGAATGGATAAAGCTTATAACATCGCTCGTAAAGGATTTATTTGGGGATGGTGGAGAATGGGCATGGGAAGAGCAACAACTACTAACTATTGTTAATAGTTGGGGTCTCATAACAGATAATTGTGAATTAGAAATTGATTGTTTAATAGTCAAAGACATTATCACCAAAGCATTAAGTTCTACGAATGGCAAGTTTGGTCATAGGACAGGGAAAATTACGATCAGTGCCTTAGAGCCAATGAGAGCAATCCCTCATCAAATCATCATCGTTATGGGACTGGAAAGTAGAACTTTTCCGAGAATAGATAATAGAAGGAGTTTTAATCTCCTAGAAAGAAAAAGAGAACTTGGAGACCCTAACCAATATGACAAAGACCGCTATTCATTATTAGAAGCTTTAATCTCAACTCGTCAACATCTTTTACTTTCTTGGAATTCCAAAGATGAAAAGACAGGAGAAGATCTTGAACCTCCAAGTCCTATTCAACAATGGATGAATTACTTAAAAATCAAATTAGGAGCCAACACCTTTCAAGATATCCTCATTGAGCCACCAGCAAATCCTCTTGATCATTTCAACTTTATAAAAACCGAAAATCCACAAATCATGAGTTGTGATATGAAGAATCTAGAAGCTAGAAAATGGCTTGAAAAAGCTATACCAACAAAAGATGTCTCACTAGCATTACCAATAAAATGGAAAGGAATAAACGTAAGCGAATTAAAATCTTATTCCTTCGAGAAAACCAAAGAATGGTTACTAAATCCACAAATAACATGGTTGAAAGAGAATGAAATCCAATCAAAAGAATTTGTCAATCTTATTGAAGATAATGATTCACTCGAGCTTTCAGAATTAGAAAAATATAAGCTGCTTAAATATCGACTAGAGAATAGTGATCTCAGAAAAATTAACAACATAAAAAACAATTCAAACTACTGGGAAGAAAACTTTTCTGGCAAAGGTGTTTTCCCTCCAAAAGGCTCTGGATTAATAGAAGAAGATATTCTTGAAGAGCGATGGAATAATTTAATATCCGCAATATACGCTACCGGTGAAATCACGAAAAGGAGTATAGAGATGCAAGAGTTGGAAGGTGAATTTTACTTTAGTGAGAAGAATTTAATACAGATTGAAATTGGTATTTTAAAATATAAAACTCTTATGAAAGGGTGGCTAAATCATTTATATTTATCTGCAAATAGTTCATTTAATTCTAAAACTCTGATAATTTCTAAAAAGAAAGATTATAGTAAAAACATTAATTTTGAAGTAAGCAAGGAAATATTACCCATCAATGCCCAAGAAGCAACTAAAACACTAAGAGAGATCCATCTATTAGCAGCTGCAGGAAGAAAAAGTTGTTGGCCCATACCACCTGAAAGTGGCCTGGCGTATGCCCTTGCCATAAACGAAAAGAATAAGAATGAGGAAGATTTATTTCAAAAGCAATGGGAAGGTGATTTATATAGGCAAGGAGAAAGAGAATCACTAACAATGGAACTTTGCTTTGGAAAGAAATGCAAGGCCTCTACTTTTCTAGACGTTAAATCATTTAACGATATATTAATGAGTCTGTATGAACCACTACTAAAAAACATCTACTAAAATGAGGCTAAACAAAAGAAAACACTTTAATAATATTATAACTGTCTTATCAAGATGGGGATTTAGCAAGCAGGGACTATTAAATAATTCAAAAGGGGAATGGTATTTATTTTCTCAAATCCTACTAATACTACTCCATTTTATACCTCCCTACCCAAAAATAGAGCATACAGAATTTGCAACAAATACTTTTATTATGATTATTGGATTATCAATTTCAATTCACGGTCTAATTATTGTCATTAAAGCATTCCTAGATTTAGGAGAAAATCTTACACCGCTAACTTATCCAATGAATGAATCGATTCTGATAAAAAATAAATCATACAAAAATGTTAGACATCCCATTTATAAGGGATTATTATTTATTTCATTAGGAATATGTATTTTTTTATTGAGTCTAATACATCTATGTTTGCTCATATCATTAGCTTACATCTTAAAGATAAAAGCATTAAAGGAAGAAGAAAGGCTGAAAATTAAATTCTCTGAATACAAAAAATATATCAAAGAAGTCCCAGCTATTATCAAAAAAATAAAATATTTAGATTGGAGATCATAAAATGTTAATTAGAAGTAATTTAAAACATCAGCATCAAGGTAAAAAGAAGAGTGAACTATTGATTTGTTATTTTATGATAGTAAACATAAAATAGATATGAAAAATATTAAATTATTTCAAGCAAATAAATATCCTTTAACTAATGGAATGCGTCTAATAGAAGCAAGTGCTGGCACAGGTAAGACATTCTCTCTTTCGCATCTTGTCTTAAGATTATTGACTGAAAAAGAGTATTCAATAGACCAAATACTAGTTGTCAGTTTTACAGAAGCAACAGCATCAGAGATAAAAGCAAAAATCATTGAAAGACTAATTTCAGCATTAAAAATAATTGAATCAATAAATACAAAAGTAAAACCATATCAAATTGACGACGTGTTAAATGAATGGATAGAATTAAATATTACATCTAAAGAAAGAGCTTTATACATAGCATCCCTACTATTAGAAGCATTAGAAAGAATTGACACGGCAGATATCACAACAATTCATGGATTTTGCAGTAAAACTCTTCGTAGAGAAGCTATTGAGAATGGTAATAATTTAAACCCATCAATCGAAAAAGATTCAAATTCACTAATAAATGAAATTGTTGAAGAATATTGGATAAAAGAAATATTAGAAATAGAAATTTCAGAATTAAAAGGGATATTTAAAACAAATTTTAATCGAAAGAGTTTAATTCAAGTTCTTAGTTCATTGGATAATGATCCAAATAATATTTTCAAGCAAACATTTAATGAATTAAAAATAGAAGAAAGTCTTTCAAATCAATTAAACAACTTAATTGAATTATTATGGATAGAATTTAAAACTAAATGGAAAGAAAAGGGCCAAGCGATTGAAGATGGATTTATAGAGATCGCGAAGGATCTAAAATCTCAGGGTATTGCACGGACACAGCCATACTCATCCAAGCCTAGGAAAAATCGTTATCAGCTATTAACTAACTGGATTGAAGAATATAAAGATCACAAACGACCATCATATGAAGATATTCAAAATCAAACCCTTATAAATAAATATTTTCATCCTAAAAATATTTACCAATTAGATATGAAATATGAAATAGATTCCTGTTCAAAAGAAATGAGGGAAATACTTCATGTTATAGCAGATTTATATGATAGTCCAGGTGAATTAGTTTGGGAACATGCTTTGTTATGGACTAAGAGAGAGCTTGAAAAAAGAAAATCTAAAAAGGGTTTGATAAATTATTCTGATCTACTTAAATTATTAGATCCCAATAAACTAAATAGTAGTAAAATAAAAGATGAATATAAATCTAACAATATCTATAAAAACCTAAAATTCAGGTATAAAGTAGCATTAATCGATGAGTTCCAAGATACTGATCCAGTCCAATTAAGATTACTAAAAGAGACCTTTGGTAACAGCTCAAAACATCTATTACTAATGATTGGAGATCCAAAGCAAGCAATCTATAGTTTTAGAGGTGGAAGTTTAAATACATACATGGAAGCCAGAGAGGCTTGTGATCGAATTGATTTGATGAACGCTAATTATAGAAGTACAAAATCTCTAATTTTAACTCTCAATAAATTATTTCTTGATGGTTTAATAAGATCAAAGCTATCAACTCAAGAACTTAATCCTTGTTCACAAGAAAAGCTACTAAAACTAAATGGTATAAAAGAACCATTTAAAATAATAAATCTAATAGATAACAATCATGAAGAGAAAGCAGAAAGAATAAAATTGGAATCAAAAAGCAAAATAGAGGATAAAATTCCGAAAGTTATTGGATCTTATTTGTTAGAGCTATTAAACAGTAATCCCAAAGATTTAAGCCCCTCAGATATTTGCATACTAGTCAATAGACACGATCAAGCTACCAACATCCATAGCTATTTATCCAAAATAAAAATCCCTTCACAACTCCTAAGCAATGAAAATATTTTTACTAGAGAGGGTGCTCAAATTCTACAGATTTTCATTAACTGCATCGTCAGTCCATATAACCAACAAAAACTTTCCATATTAGCTTGTTCTGAGCTAATGCAATGGAAAAAGAAACAACTTATTGAATCTAAAATTAATGGCGATTTTGATTCATTATCTTCGAAGTTCTATGAACTTGCCAAATTATTTCCAAAGATTGGATTATTAGGGTGTTTATCAAACTTTCTAGAAGGGAAATCAATAGCTGACCTTTCTAATAGAGGAACTTTGTTAGGTGATTTGTATCAAAGCTCTCAATTAGTAGACGAGCAGATCCATCGACAGAAATTCAATGCTTTAAGAGCATCACAATGGCTTAGGGATCAACGTTTCGAGCCCATTGAGCCTATACCTGAAGAATATCAACCTAACAGTGCCATTAGTAATAGCTCCGTAAATATCATTACAATTCACAAGAGTAAAGGACTTCAATTTAAAATAGTAATCTGTCCATACTTGTGGCAAAAGCCTCCTGATAAAAAAAGTCATTTATGGAAAGATAATCAAAATCTATTAATTTCTAAAAAGTATAAATGGCATAAGAAATATAGGTCATATCAAAATTTCATTAGAAAAGAATCATTAAATGAAGCAGAGCGGTTAGCTTACGTTGCTTTTACAAGAGCTAAACAACAATTAATAGTCCTGTGGGCAAAGGCTGCTGATCAAGAAGGGAACCCTCTTTCAGGCTTTTTATTTGGATCTAAATCGATAAATCTAAATATAGAAGACCATACAAAAGAAATGATGGAAAAGTCATTCAAGACAAGGGAACTAAAAGTTGATATTCAAGATATAAAAGCAATTGAAACTAATCAAAAATGGACTCAACCGAAAAGTGAAGTCAAATTACAACTGGGAGAAATTCCTAAACATCCGTTTGAGAATAGTTGGGGAAGGTATAGTTTTTCAAAATGGATATCAAAAAAAGATGACGAATTAATTCTAAAAGACTTATCAGATGAGTTAAATGAAGATCATGCATTTAAAGAAGAAATTGAGGATATATCTCTCAAAAAAATTGATCAATTATTGATAGAGAAAGATCAAAGTTTTGACCAATCAGAAGCTGAGCTATTGTCAAAAGAAAGTCCTATTGGTAATTTCCCCCGAGGACCTATAGCAGGGACTTGTCTTCATAAAATACTTGAAAAAATAGATTTCAATGATATTGAAAATCAACTAAAAGTTTCAGCTATAATAGAAGAAGAATTAAATACAGTTAATATAAGTAATTCATTTATTGAACCAATTAATATTTTATTAAAGAGAATTGCAAATATCCCTTTAGGTGGTCCATTAGGTAAATTTAAAATGAAAGATTTAAATCCTAAAAGCTCTATCAAAGAATTGAAATTTGATATTCCAATTTGTCATAAAGCCAATCCAATTAATACTTTCGAATTATCATCAATATTTAGAGAAGATCCTCAAAATAAATATGGCTCAGACTATATAAATAAACTGATGAATCTAAATATCTATAGCAGCGGCTTCCTAACCGGATCCATAGACCAAGTTTTTGCAGACAACCCAAATCATGAAATTGCTAAATGGTGGGTTTTAGATTGGAAAAGCAACTGGATAGGAAGTCCGCTATCAAAAGATGGTGGTTCTTCTTGTGGTCCCTCAAATTATTCAATTGCCAGAATGGATGAAGAAATGTACCATCACCACTATCCTCTTCAAGCCCATATATATTTACTAGCTTTACATAGATTTTTAAATTGGAGACTGCCCGAGTATTCACCTCAAAAACATCTTGGAGGTTATATTTACGTGTTTTTGAGAGGTCTTCCAGATAAAGGAGATTTAGTAGAAAAGAATTTCCCTCAAATGACTCCAGGCTTAATCGTAGAACCTGCTCCTATTAAAAGAATTAAAAAATTAGATTTATTGATTAAACGAATGTAAATGAGAGAACCCTTGAAAAAAAAATTTCCAACTGATTTAAATAAATCATTATTAGCTACTCTAATTCGCTATTTCCCACCCATAGAGTTTAATGAAGCCTTAATTGATGTCGTAAATGTATTAATGGATGGATTATCAAGAGGTGATGTTTATATAGACATGAAGGAAATCCCTAAAAATCTTGAACTTAAATATAAAGATTGGCCCAGCTGTCATATGAAAGCCTTATTAGAGAGTGGCTGGACTAAAGAAGATAACTCCCCAATAGTTTTAAATGGGGATTTGATAAGTTGGCGTAGAACACATAATGAGATTGTTGAGACCATTAATAAAATACTCCTAAGGAATCAATCTATTAAACAGCTATCTAAAGGATTACCTGTTCGAATTGATGCTAAGAATCTAGAGCATCTAAATAATCAACAAATAGAAGCTGTTAACCTTGTTAAAAGTGAACAAATCATCTTATTAAGTGGTGGCCCAGGCACAGGTAAGACTAGTACCATCCTTCAAATGCTTTTACAAGCACTAACAATAAATCCAACTCTTAGTATTGCAATGGCTGCTCCAACAGGGAAAGCTGCAAAAAAGCTAAAAGATACTATTCAGGCCGGTATTGAAGATTTTGATGATCATATAAAGAATAAGCTTTCTAATATTCCTTCAAAAACATTACATAAATGGTTAGAAGCAGGACCAAATGGCTTTAGAAGAAACTCTCAACGCCTATTAAAATTAGACCTTATAGTCATAGATGAGATGTCAATGGTTGACTTGTCAACCATTAATGGATTGCTGGATGCATTAACAAAATCATGTCAAATAATCTTAGTAGGTGATCCTGACCAATTATTACCAATAGGAAGTGGTGGTATATGGCAAATTTTGCAAGAGAAAGAAACGAAAACACACTTTCAAACAAACTCAGTCAAACTAACAAAGTCATACCGAAATAAAGGAGATATTGCTTTATTAAGAAATACACTAAAAGATAATGGAGTAGATGCCTTTTGGCACCTCCTTTCAATAAAAAAAAATTCAACGAATACACTTCACTACCTTTCATCCCTAAAAAGTGTTCCAGATCCCGTAGTAAGGACTCTTGCCAGCTATAGAAAGAACCTTAAAAAGTTAACAGAAAATTGTATTAATTATATTCCAGACGAAGCATGGCAATCAAGCATGATTGAGGTAGAACAATCAGTTGAGATACTAAAACTCTTTAAATTTATAGATAATCTTCTTATACTTTGTCCACAAAGATATGGGCCCTGGGGTGTAAAAAAAATCCACGAGTTTCTTTTAGGAAAGAGATTTGAGAAGGAAACACATAATTGGGGGGAGGGAACACCAATTATGGCAAAAAGTAATCAGCCCGAAATAGGTTTAGCGAATGGAGACATTGGGATAATTATTGGCAACGGGGAGAAAAGACGTTTTTTATTTAATGTTTTTTCTGAGGAACAAAGACTAGTAACTCGATTAATAAATCCATCAAGGTTAAATATATATGATGCGGCATATGCAATGACAATTCATAAAGCACAGGGGAGTGAAGCTGATCAAGTTTTTCTTCTTTGGCCGACAACCTCAAAAGTTTCAGCAGAGAAGACATTCAATAAATTTTACTCTGATGATTATGAAAAAAGAATGCTTTATACAGCAATAACTCGTGCAAAAAAACAATTACTGGTAATTACCAATAAAGAAGAAGACTTTTAAAGATGTGGTCAACTTATTCCTAAAAGGATTTTTGAAATGATAAAATAAACCTTATATCCCTTTAACAAGGCGAGTCAGCAAAGCACGGTTATACACCGATCGGAAGTTGTCTGCCTAATTTGAAGGACAAAAAGGCAACCATTATTAGATGACAAATAAAAATCTACATGAGGATTCCTCATGTCCAGTAGAACAAGATGTTCTCGAGGAATCTACTGAGGAAATATTGGATGAAGGTGAACAAAATTCAGAAAATGGATTTTCTGAATTTAACTTTAGTGAAGAACTAATTCAAACAATTTCTGATAAAGGCTACTCATCACCCACTCCTATTCAAAAAGCTGCAATTCCTGAATTACTTCTAGGTAGAGATTTAGTTGGGCAAGCTCAAACAGGTACAGGTAAAACAGCTGCATTTGCATTGCCAATCCTTGAAAGACTAAAAAAGGATGTTCGACATCCACAAGTTTTAGTTCTAGCTCCAACTCGCGAGTTGGCTATGCAAGTGGCTGAATCATTTCGCACATATTCCGCAGGGCATCCGCACTTTAAAGTACTTGCAATATATGGAGGCTCTGATTTCCGAAATCAAATCAACACACTTAGGAGGGGAGTTGATGTGGTCGTGGGGACTCCTGGACGAGTTATGGATCATATGCGCCAAAAGACTCTAAATACTAGTCATTTAAGTTGTTTAGTTCTAGATGAAGCTGATGAAATGTTAAGAATGGGGTTCATAGATGATGTTGAGTGGATTTTAGAACAATTACCAGAGGAGAGACAACTGGTTTTGTTCTCAGCGACAATGCCATCAGAGATAAGAAGATTATCAAAAAAATATTTAAATAGTCCTGCAGAAATAACTATAAAAGCAACTGAATTGAAGGAAAGACTGATCAGGCAAAGGTATATAAGCGTTCAAAATGTTTATAAAATCAATGCACTTCAAAGAGTACTTGAAGCTGTATCAGAAGAAGGAGTAATAATATTCGCTAGAACAAAAGCTATTACAATTGTAGTAGCTGAAAAATTAGAATCATTTGGATATAATGTAGCTGTTTTAAATGGAGATATTCCTCAAAATCAAAGGGAACGAACTGTTGAAAGGTTAAGACAGGGTTCTATCAATATTTTAGTAGCTACAGATGTCGCAGCAAGAGGCCTTGATGTGGATCGAATTGGGTTAGTAATAAATTATGATATGCCATTTGATCGCGAAGCGTATGTTCATAGAATTGGTAGAACTGGACGTGCAGGAAGAAATGGTGAAGCTATTCTTTTTGTTAATCCAAGAGAAAGATCTTTTTTAAGTAATCTTGAAAGAGCTGTAGGTCAACCAATTGAGAAAATGGATATTCCAGACAATGAACTTATCAACAGCAACCGAGTTAATAAGCTTAAAGCAAAATTAATAAAGGCCGCTTCAACGGAAAGAGATAACCCAGAAGAGTCTAATATTTTAGAAGAATTAATAAAAAATGTTGAAAAAGAATTAGAAATAGATCCAAAAGACTTAACACTTGCCGCATTAAATTTAGCAGTTGGTTTTAATGCACTCCTTGAGAATGGGAATGAAGATTGGATCAGGCAATCAGCTCAAAAGAATACAAGAAATGATCGACGAGACAATAAATTCAAACAACGAAGGAGAGGTGATTTTGATAACAACAGACTTGAAGATGAGATGGACAGATTCAGGGTTGAAGTTGGGCACCGAGATAGAGTTAAGCCTGGTAATCTAGTCGGAGCAATTGCCAACGAAGCAGGACTAAAAGGAAGATCTATAGGGAGAATAAGAATATTTGAAAACTACAGCCTAGTAGATTTGCCAAAACAAATGCCTGATAATGTTTTTCAAGCTTTAAAGAAAGTCAAAGTAATGAATAGAGAATTACAGATAAACCGAGCTGACTGAAAAACAAAACAAATAAAATGCTTCGTAAATTATTATTCAGCAGCATGATCACATATCTTCTTATAGATATAGGTATCAATTTGGAGGCTCAGGAAGAAAAAATTAGTACTAAAAATAGTCTTATTAATAAATTCTGTATTGCGACACTAAAATCAAAACTTGAAAGCAAGAATAAACAGAATTCAAATGAAATCAGTGATTTTACATGTGAATGTTTTTTTAAAAAATATAATTCTGGAAATTCCTTAAAAAGCTCTCGTGCTTACTGTAGAGATAAAGCCTCTGAGAAATATAATCTCTAAAAGAAAAACCATCTAAATCAAATGAATAGATCGAGTACAAAAATAAATAGAACACCGATAGCAAGACTTTTAAGTAATCTTAAAAGTCAAAAGCGTCTAATTTATTCAGCTATTACTTGCTCTATATTAAATAAATTTTTTGATCTAGCACCACCTGTATTAATTGGTATATCTGTTGATGTAGTAGTAAGAAAAGAAAGTTCATGGCTAGGTTCAATAGGCTTCAATACTGTCCCAGATCAGTTAATTGTACTTGCAGTAATTTCATTTTTGATTTGGACAGCTGAGTCATTCTTTGAATATTTGTATGGATTATTGTGGAGAAATTTAGCTCAGAAGACACAACACTATTTAAGAATCAAAGCATATGAGCATTTACAAAAATTAGAGATGACATTCTTCGAATCAGATAATACAGGAAGGCTTATGACTGTACTTAATGATGATATTAATCAATTAGAAAGATTCTTGGATGAAGGAGCTAATAAAATCATTCAATTAATCATTACTGTTTTTATTGTTGGTGGGGCAATGATTTTATTAGCTCCAGAAATTGCATTGCTAGCATTCATACCTATTCCATTTATCCTTTGGGGTTCGATTAATTTTCAGAAGAACCTAGCTCCTCGTTACCGTGAAGTCAGAGATAGAGCTGGAGATCTTGCCTCAAGACTAAATAATAACCTAAGTGGAATGCTTACTATTAAAAGTTTCGCTACTGAGGATTGGGAACTAGAAAGATTAAGACTAGATAGCAATCTATATCAAGAAAGCAATAGAAAGGCAATTAAGTTATCAGCTGCATTTATACCATTAATTAGATTCGCAATACTATTTGCATTCCTTGCAATATTAATTGCTGGAGGCTTCCAAACTTGGAAAGGATTGATGCCAGTCGGAACTTATAGTTTTTTAGTATTTATTACACAAAGATTATTATGGCCCTTAACAACATTAGGTCATATTTTGGATGATTATCAAAGATCAATGGCTTCAACAAATAGAGTTTTAGATTTAATAGATACTCCAATAAAAATTAAAACTGGAAAAATCAAATTAGATACTAATAATGTCCAAGGTAAAATCAAATTTAAGAATGTTGATTTCACCTATCAAGGTCGGGCTCAAGTTATTAAAAACTTTAATTTAGATATTTTCCCAGGAACGAAAATAGGCATTGTAGGTGCTACCGGTTCTGGTAAAAGTACACTTGTAAAACTATTATTAAGGCTGTATAAAATAAGTAAAGGTTCAATAGAAATTGATGGAAACTCAATTGAATCATTAGATTTAAAAAGTCTACGACGATCTATTGCATTAGTAAGCCAGGAAACATATTTATTTCAAGGTACAATTGAAGAAAATATTTCTTATGGATCACAAAATATTGATAAGTCAAAAATAATAAATGCTGCAGATACTGCTGAAGCAACTGAATTTATTAATAAACTGCCAGAAGGTTTAAAAACAATAGTTGGAGAAAGAGGACAAAAGTTATCTGGTGGACAAAGGCAAAGAATTGCTATCGCAAGGGCAATCTTAAAAAACGCCCCAATATTAATATTAGATGAGGCAACAGCATCTGTAGATAATGAAACTGAAGCCGCGATTCAAAGGTCTCTAAAGAAGATAACAAATAGCTGCACCACAATTGTTATTGCACATCGATTAAGCACAGTAATAGATGCTGACGAAATTATAGTTTTAGATAAAGGAAAGGTCATCGAGAAAGGAACACATAGTTCTCTTCTAAAAAATAAAGATTTCTATTACTACCTATGGAAAATTCAAGCTGGTGAAAATAATACTTAAAGTTAGACAAAAAAAGTAAAAGAACTAACTACTTTTTTAAAAGTATCTTGCATTTTTGACCAGCGTTGTTCACTGGTGCTGGCGGCAAGTGTATATAAATAACCTCTGTCTACGACAACAGTAGCGATTTCGTGCCTACTTTTTTCTTTTAAATCAATAGAATATTCAAGATCATAAAATTTGCGTTCATCTATTTCTCTCTCAGAAGCATCAATTAATTGAATAGGATTATTAATATTTTTTTCGCCAAAGAGTCTTTCCCCTACGGCATCCGGTCCACCCAAGTCATCTAAATCAACTTCATTCTCCAATTTAGAAATAACAAGGCTGAGAGTTTCATCTGAATTAATCAAGTCATGATAAACAACCTCTGGGCCATTATCGACAGCCACTCTCGTCCACCCTGTTGGAAAAAGGAAACCATATCGTCCATCTTGACTTTTAAAAGGTTCCAGCCCTGCGGCTCCCCCTGTAGAGCATGCTCCGAGTGTCAAGACTAGAGCAATAGCCAAAAGAGATTTAAAAGATGTTCGTAGAAATTTGATCATTTTGAAAGACTCAATCACCACCATTTTGATACATTTATAATTTAACTGATGGTAATCTTCATTAAATTAGTGCAACACAGATAAAACTCTGACTAAATTCAAGTTAATTGCTTCTTAACTCTGAGCGGCTTCACAAAACCATTATCTAAATTAATTGATCAATTTGAGCAATTGCCTGGGATAGGACCCAGAACTGCTCAAAGATTAGCCTTGCATCTTTTGCGCCAACCCGAAGAGAAAATAAGACTGTTTTCAGAGGCTTTAGTTAATGCAAAGAATCAGGTAGGCCAATGCAAGAAGTGTTTTCATTTAACTGCAGGAGAACAATGCGAAATTTGTTTAAACAAACAAAGAAATCAAGATCTGATTTGCGTTGTTTCCGAGTCAAGAGATTTACTTGCGCTTGAACGAACTCGCGAGTACAAAGGTCTTTATCATGTCATTGGTGGACTGATTTCTCCGATGGATGGTATTGGACCAGAGATGCTTGAAATATCAAGTCTTATAAGAAGAGTGGATAAAGAAAATATCAAAGAAGTCATACTTGCCTTAACTCCAAGTATTGAAGGGGATACTACGAGTCTTTATGTTGGAAGATTATTAAAGCCTTTCACAAAAGTCACTCGTATTGCTTATGGACTTCCTGTTGGAAGTGAATTGGAATATGCCGATGAGGTAACTCTTTCGCGTGCTTTAGAAGGACGTACAGATTTAGATTAATCATCAAACCAAAATGACCACAACCACAAGAAAAACAACAAAATATAGTAACTTCCTTCCAGCAGAACGTTTACCTAGTTGGATCAAACCATCCATAGGGAACGCATCTCAACTAGAAAAAGTTCAAAAGCTAGTAAAGGAAAATAGATTACATACAATCTGTGAGGAAGGTAGATGTCCGAACAGAGGTGAATGTTACGCCGCTGGTACGGCTACTTTTTTATTAGGTGGCTCAATCTGTACAAGGAGCTGCGCATTCTGCCAAGTAGAGAAAGGGAAATCACCCGAGAAAGTAAATATTTTCGAAGCAGAAAAAATTGCAAATGCTGTTCAGGTCTTAGATCTCAAGTATGTGGTACTAACCGCAGTTGCAAGAGATGATTTAACTGATCACGGCGCAAGTCTATTCACTACAACAATAGAGGCAATTAAATCATTGAATCCTGGTGTCGCGATAGAGGTGCTAACACCAGATTTCTGGGGTGGAAACAACAAGGACAATAACAAAGAACAAAGAGAACGACTTAAGCTAGTTCTCTCGGCTGATCCTATTTGCTTTAACCATAATCTTGAGACCGTCAAGAGACTTCAGAGAGAAGTCAGAAGAGGAGCTACTTACGAACATTCACTAAACCTCCTCAAATCTGCCAGGGAAATCGCTCCAAAGATTCCTACAAAATCAGGAATAATGCTTGGACTAGGAGAAAAGTTTCATGAAATAATTCAAACCCTCAAAGACCTAAGAGAAGTCGACTGCCAATATCTAACTATCGGCCAATATTTACGACCATCACTTGCTCATATTCCAGTTTCTCATTACTGGTCACCTACAAAATTCAATGATTTTGCAGAAATAGCAAAGAGATTAGGTTTTAAGAAAGTAAACAGCGGTCCACTAGTAAGAAGCAGTTACCATGCGAATGAAACCTTAGATTTAGTCTCCTAAAAAAATTTAATTATTCCGACCAACTCCGATAACTTCTTTCAAGGACTGTCTCACAATTCCCTACCATAAATGCACCTGCACCTCCCCACACAAGTCTCAAAGGCAAATCCAAGGGAGAAGATCCAACAGTACGCACAGTATTAAATCCACGCCTCCGAAAGTAACGTTGCAAGATTTCATGTTGATTGTTCTCATCAAAAATAGCCAATAATCTAGCACTTCGACATGGAGTCTCTTCTAAAGTCCAAGCCATAGTTGCAGCCCAAATTAAATCACCTACTTTAGAATTGGCGTTCTTACTAACCTTCATAGTATCAAGCTGAAGTCCCTTGATATTTTGATACGCCCATCCTTTCATTTCACCCCATAATTGAATTTTATCATTACTGATGAATTCGCCAACAACTAGCCTAAACGACCAAATACTGATTGGTCTCCTAACTTGTATTCGCAACAACAAACCTCTATTAGATGCTTCTTTTTCTAAAATAGTTAAATTAATTTTAGTCATGAGACTGGCCATATAGAATTTTCAGGTAGACGTTTCATTATTTCATCAATTTGACGTTGTCTCTCCGCAAATCTAGCTCTATCGCTATCTGTAAATTTATTCACACAAGCCTCACATTGCAAGCCTTTAATATACGTTGGCTTTTTCAAATCCTCAGGGGAGATAGGCAATCCACAAGCATGACACATAGTGTGTGAACCTGGTGAGAGAGCATGATCTAAAGAGACACGTTGATCAAAAACAAAGCACTCACCATCCCATAGACTCTTCTCAGGTGTAACATCTTCTAGATATTTCAGTATTCCACCCTCAAGGTGATATACATCGGAAAAGCCTTCCTCTATTAAATAAGAGGTGGCTTTTTCGCATCTTATTCCACCCGTACAATACATTCCTATTTTTAAAGAGGGATTCTGTTCGATTAAAGGCTTTAAATGCTTTTGAACCCATGCAGGAAATTCACGAAATGAACTTGTATGTGGATTTAAAGCTCCTGCAAAATTACCAATTTTTATTTCATACTCATTACGTGTATCAATAACAACACTATCTGGATCTTCTAAGAACTCATTCCATTCATCAGCTTTTATATATTTACCTACAGATTTAATAGGATTGATTTGTTTTAGCCCAATAGTGACGATTTCTTTTTTCTTGCGAGCCTTGAAGCGTCTAAACGCCTGTTTTTCAGTCCAGCTATATTTAACATTAATGTCTGATATCTTTAATAATTGCTTTAAAAATTCAATAAAGTGGATTATTGCTTTTTCAGGTCCACAAACCGTACCATTGATTCCTTCAGTGGCTATTAAGATAGTTCCTTTTACTCCATTATTCTTTGCTAATTCCGACAATTCTTCTTTAAGCAAAAAAATATCTTTGTCAAGAATCGACAAGAAATTGTAGAATGCAGCAACTTTGTATTTAACTTTCTTGAAGCTTTCTCCTGTTTTCATACCTACTTATTCTTGAGTAAAATTGGCCTTAATCCCAGCATCAGCTAAAAGCTTTCGGTCAGCTTCAATTTCAGGGTTACTAGTAGTTAAAAGAGTATCTCCATAAAAAATCGAATCAGCTCCAGATTGTAGACATAGTATTTGAGCCTCCCTACCTAATTGCTGCCTACCCGCGCTAAGTCTTATTCGACTTTTAGGCATAATGATCCTTGCTGTCGCGACCATGCGAACCATCTCCAATGGATCAATTGAAGATAAGTCTTCCATAGGTGTCCCCTCTACAGCCACCAAAGCATTTATAGGGACACTCTCAGGATGTGGATCTAAGGTCGCCAATACTTTGAGTAAAGATGCTCTATCAGAGACAGATTCGCCCATACCAATAATTCCACCGCAACACACTGTTATTCCAGCTGTACGTACTCTTCTCAATGTCTCAAGTCGATCTTGATATGTTCTTGTTGAAATAATTTTTGAATAATGTTCAGGGCTTGTATCTAAATTGTGGTTATAAGCTGTTAGACCTGCTTCTGCCAATCTAGATGCTTGTGAATCGGTAATCATTCCAGCAGTAACACATGCCTCAAGGCCAAGTTCTCTAACACCTCTAATCATTTCCAGCATTGAATCAAACGCTTTTCCGTCTTGGATCTCACGCCAAGCCCAGCCCATGCAGAATCTATCTGCACCTGCATCTTTAGCCGCTCTTGCTCTGTCAAGGACTGACTTGACTTGAAGAGCAGGAATAGGTTGAACCTTTGTTTCGTTGTGTACAGATTGAGGACAGTACGAACAATCTTCTGAGCATCCACCTGTCTTCACACTTAGAAGAGAAGCTAGTTGAACTTTATAACCTGGATTGTAAGACCTATGAACTATTTGAGCTCTCCACAATAAATCCATTAATGGCAACTGAAGTATCTCTTTGACTTCATCTATAGACCAATCATGTCTAATATCTCCACCTTTTATAGAATTAAAATCTAATAATGATTCATCTTTAAAAGTGAATTTATTAGATTCCTGAATATTAGGGTTAATTAGAGTCATAAAAAATCTGAATATAAAAAATTTAATTGCTATCTAGTTTTAGCTGATTATCTATAAAAAATCATAGAACCTAAGATATTCAATTATTTTAGTTATACACCTCCAAATCTCCTCCTTCTAGACTGATAGTCAAGTAGGGCATTAGCAAGGGTATCTGCGTTAAAATCTGGCCATAGTACATCTGTGACATGGATCTCAGCATAAGCTAATTGCCACAAGAGAAAATTACTTATTCTTTTCTCACCACTAGTTCTAATGAGTAAGTCTGGGTCAACCTCACTAGCTGTAAACAATTCAGAGGCAAATACATTTTCATCTATCAATGAAGGATCTAATTCACCTTTAACGGAACGTTCTGCCAACTTTTGGGCGGCTCGTACTAATTCACGTCGTCCACCATAATTAGTACAAACATTAAAATGAATTCCTTTATTATTAGAAGTTGATTCAACTGATTCTTTTATTAATTCCTTTAATGCAACAGGTAATGGGTCAAGATCACCCAAGAAATTTAGTCTTACTTCTTCGAGCTTTAAATTAGTCAATTCACGCTTAAGAACACTTTCAAAAAGTGTCATTAAAAAATTCACTTCTTCATTAGGTCTGGACCAATTTTCAGTTGAGAAAGCATAAACAGTTAAGGCTCCAATACCCCAATTAGTACATAAATGCAAAGTAGTTTTTAAAGCCTCAACCCCAGCCGTATGTCCCATTGTCCTAGGTAACCCCTTCGCTTTCGCCCACCTTCCATTCCCATCCATAATCACAGCAATGTGATTGGGCATACGAAGACGATCCAAATCTTTAGGTAATGGGAATACCTTTCTAGAATTATCAGTGCTTATTACAGAAGGGTAAGTCAATTCAAAGACTCCTTGCTGTCATTAATTTTCCCAAGATTAACTCTAGATTGAGCAACTTTAGTTTCAATATTAGAGGAAGTTGTTTTCAATGAAGAATTAATGCTAGAGGACTTGGATCCAGATGCATTGGAAGGATCCAACAATTCTTTCAAAAGGTCAAGTAATCGGCTGCTTGTAATGGGTCTTTCTAGTCTTCCTTGACTAGCTAAGGATAAGGTACCTGATTCTTCTGAAACAACAACACAAATACATCGATCAAATCGTTCAGTTATTCCAAGAGCTGCCAAATGTCTAGTTCCGTATCTGCTAATTCCTTGCCTTGAAAGAGGCAAAATCACCCCTGCTGAAATAATTCTATTTCCCTTTACTAAAACAGCTCCATCATGAAGAGGAGTGTCAGCTGCAAAAAGATTTAATAACAATTCAGAGGATAATTGAGCATCAATTGGAACCCCAGGGAAAAGGAAATCTTCAGGGCGCAAGTCACTCCCCATATCAACAACAATTAAAGCTCCTTTTCTATTTTGTGATAAGCGGCCAGCGGCTTCAGTTAATTGAGCGAAAGTATTAGAACTTGCCCTAAATTCATTTTGAGTATTTCCAAGAATCACAGCCAATCGTCCAGTTCCTAATAACTCCATCAACCTTCTTAATTCCCCTTGCCATAAAATTGCTAAAGATAATGAACAGGCCAAAACTAAGGCGTCGACAAGCTTTGAAGTAATTGGTAAGTTTGCAAACCTTTGAACAAACCACGCTAATGAAACCAAAAAGAGATAGCCTCTCAAAAGCCATAATGTTCTTTGTTCTTTAACTCTTGTAAAAAGAAGCACTCCAAGTGAAGAAGCGAACAAGACATCAAGGAGAACACGCAGGTTTATAAGCCACCAGAAATTCACTCCTACACCCCAACGTTATTTCAACTTACCTAATTCTTGGGAATAAAGCGATCAGGTAATACATCTAATTGCAATAGATCCTCAGGAAGTTCTCTCCTTTGAGTCAACTCGGACGAACCTTTCCCAACCAAAATTGTCGCAGGTCTAGGTATTCTGTTGTAATTGGAACTCATTGAATAGTTATATGCACCTGTTCCAAACACAGCAAGAAACTCTCCACTTTCACAAGACGGAAGGAGAAAATCTTTCAACAAAACATCTCCAGATTCACAATGCTTGCCAGCGATAGTAACTTTTTCGAAATTTGTATTTAATGGTTTATCAACTAAACAAGCACTGTATAAAGACTGATAAGTTATTGGACGTGGATTATCACTCATCCCTCCATCAATAGATAAATAAGTTCTAACACCAGGAACAACTTTCTTAGCTCCAATCTTGTAGATAGTAAGCCCGGAATTAGCGACAAGAGATCTGCCAGGTTCACACATCAATCTTGGCAAATCTAGATTTCTTTCCCTAAAGGCCTTAACAACAGCATTAGAAATAACTTCAACCCATTTTTCAATAGAAGGAGGTTTATCTTCTTGAACATATTTGATCCCTAGGCCACCTCCTACATTTAGGTCAACTATTGGGTGACCAATTTCCTGAGCAAGCACAAACGCATCAGCCATAACACCAGCAAGATCAATATGAGGTTGAACCTCAAAAATTTGAGACCCTATATGTGCATGTAAACCAGATAAATTAGCCCAGTTATATGTTTTTAATTCTTCTAAAACTGACTTAAGCTCATCAGGATCAAAACCAAATTTACTATCTAAATGTCCAGTCCTAATATATTCATGTGTATGACATTCAATGCCAGGAGTAAACCTCAACATTAGCTTTGCTGGTTTGTTATCAGAAGCAATATTTTTCAGCAACTCAATATCGTGATAATTATCTAAAACAATCGTCACATTATTTTTGTAGGCAAAATTCAATTCATCATGAGACTTGTTATTTCCATGAAAAACAATATCTTTGCCTTTTACACCACCCTTTAAGGCAGTAAGTAATTCACCTTCTGAAACTGCATCAAGTCCAAACCCCTCAGAAGCAATAACTGCACAAATAGCTAGTGAGCTATTTGCTTTTGAAGCATATAGAGGAAGTGATTTTCCTGGGTAATGTTTTTTCAAAGAAGAAATATAAGTTTTGCATGCAGTCCTAAGTGAAAACTCATCAAGAACATATAAAGGTGTGCCATATTTTTTTGCGAGTTCGCTAAGTTGACATCCCCCAACAACTAATTTTTTATTCTCATTAATTTCTGAAGTTATAGGAGCTATATTTCGATTGGGACTATCAATATCCACATTGGGTTCAAAAGCTTTTGATCCGTGCATAAAAAGTTTTACTTTAATATTTAACCAATCTAGAGATCAATGCACCAATTAGTATTCTTTTTAAAAAATAGGGATCTATTAATTAATAGTTGGATATGAAACTCACAATAATTCAACTTGGGATTATGCATTTAAATGATTGCGTGGATCTTGACCAAAAATCATTAAATGGTCTTTGGACAAAATCTCAGTGGGAAAGAGAACTTACTGACCCTAATAGGATTTGTATAGGAATAATCGAATTGGAAACTAAAAAACTTTTGGGCCTTTGTTCCGCCTGGTTAGTAATAGAAGAATTACACATAACTTTTATAGCTGTTCATCCCTTACATCAAAGAAGAGGGTTAGGAAAATTTCTCTTGACAGACTTAATCAAACGTTCAAAATCACTTCAAACAAATCACATACATCTAGAAGTTAAAGAAAATAACGAGCCAGCTAAAGCTTTTTACAAATCCATGGGCTTCAAAAGAGTAGGTAATAGAACTAATTTTTACAAAGATGGTAGTGATGCTCTTATTCTCAAAAAAGAAAACAATAAGAAATCAAAAAATCAATAATTAAGTACGGTTTACCGAAATTAAAAAACAAATAAATTAGGACATTCTTTGCATCAATTAATACTTTTGATTATTTTTCAACGAACACTTAATATTTACCCTTTATAAAAAAAAACTTAACCGTACACATTTCACACTTAACCCTGATAAATTAGTGTGAATAGTCAATGGTAAAAGTTAAATGTTCGAGAGGTTTACAGAAAAGGCTATAAAAGTGATCATGCTTGCTCAAGAAGAGGCAAGGAGACTTGGGCATAATTTTGTTGGAACAGAGCAAATCCTCTTGGGGCTAATAGGAGAAGGAACTGGTGTGGCTGCTAAAGTTCTTAAATCATTAGGAGTAAACCTCAAAGACTCAAGAGTTGAAGTTGAAAAAATAATAGGAAGAGGTTCAGGATTCGTCGCTGTAGAAATCCCCTTCACACCAAGAGCTAAAAGAGTCCTTGAACTTTCATTAGAAGAAGCCCGTCAACTAGGTCACAATTACATTGGCACCGAACATCTATTACTTGGTCTAATTAGAGAAGGGGAGGGAGTAGCTGCAAGAGTTCTTGAAAATTTAGGAGTTGACCTGACAAAAGTCAGGACACAAGTTGTAAGAATGCTTGGTGAAACTGCTGAAGTTACAACAGGGTCTGGATCGTCTAAAGGGTCAGCCAAAACGGCAACATTAGACGAATTCGGAACAAACCTTACTCAATTAGCTAGTGAATCAAAGCTTGATCCAGTCGTTGGAAGACATTCAGAGATTGATCGTGTAATTCAAATTTTAGGAAGAAGAACAAAAAATAATCCTGTTTTAATAGGAGAACCTGGAGTTGGGAAAACAGCAATAGCGGAAGGACTTGCGCAGAGAATTCAACAGGGAAACATTCCTGACATACTCGAAGAAAAAAGAGTATTAACTCTTGATATTGGTTTACTTGTTGCTGGAACTAAATATAGAGGTGAATTTGAAGAAAGATTAAAAAAAATAATGGAAGAAATCAAATCGGCTGGAAACGTAATTCTGGTTATTGATGAAGTTCACACATTAATAGGAGCAGGCGCTGCAGAAGGCGCAATTGACGCTGCAAACATATTAAAACCAGCTTTAGCCAGAGGTGAACTCCAATGTATTGGAGCTACAACTCTAGATGAGTATAGAAAGCATATTGAAAGAGATGCTGCACTAGAGAGAAGATTCCAACCTGTAATGATTGGAGAACCTTCAATCAAAGATACGATCGAAATACTTAAAGGATTAAGAGAGAGATATGAGCAACATCACAGATTAAAGATTACTGATGAAGCTCTTGATGCTGCTGCGAATCTTGGGGATAGATATATCTCAGATCGTTTTTTACCTGATAAAGCAATAGACCTAATAGACGAAGCAGGAAGCCGAGTCAGATTACTAAACTCCAAATTACCTCCAGAGGCGAAAGAAGTCGATAAAGAATTAAGGAAAATACAAAAGAGTAAAGAAGAAGCAGTAAGAGATCAAAATTTCACCCAGGCAGGAGAGCTTAGAGAAAAAGAAGTTGAACTCAGAGATAAAATTAGAAATCTTTTACAAAATATAAGACAAAAAACCTCATCAAATGAAAATCCCGATCCTAATAATACTAAAGATAAAAACATTGAAACCCCTGATAAAGTTGTTGATCATTCTGATGAATTAAAAGTATCTCAACCTGTAGTTAATGAAGAAGATATTGCTCATATAGTTGCCTCATGGACTGGCGTTCCTGTCCAGAAATTAACTGAAAGTGAATCAGTCAAACTTCTAAATATGGAAGACACGTTGCATCAAAGACTGATTGGTCAAGACGAAGCAGTTAAAGCTGTTTCGAAAGCAATAAGAAGAGCAAGAGTTGGCCTTAAGAATCCAAATAGACCAATTGCTAGTTTTATTTTTTCTGGTCCAACGGGAGTCGGGAAAACTGAACTTACAAAGGCTCTAGCGGCATACTTCTTTGGTAGTGAAGAAGCAATGATACGGCTAGATATGTCTGAATTTATGGAAAGACATACTGTTAGTAAATTGATAGGTTCTCCACCTGGATATGTAGGTTTCAATGAAGGTGGACAACTAACAGAGGCTGTAAGAAGAAGACCCTACACAGTAGTTTTGTTCGATGAAATTGAAAAAGCTCATCCAGATGTGTTTAATCTACTCCTTCAACTATTAGAGGAAGGAAGGTTAACCGATTCAAAAGGAAGAACTGTTGATTTCAAAAACACTTTAATAATAATGACTTCTAATATTGGATCTAAAGTTATAGAAAAAGGTGGAGGAGGATTGGGATTTGAATTCTCAGGCGAGAATTTAGAAGATAGTCAATACAATCGAATTAAATCATTAGTAAATGAAGAATTAAAGCAATACTTCCGCCCTGAATTTCTTAATAGATTAGATGAAATAATTGTATTCAGACAACTCTCTAGAAACGAAGTTAAAGACATCGCAGAAATAATGTTAAAAGAAGTATTCTTGAGGATAAAAGAGAAAGGAATATCTTTAACTGTCTCAGATGATTTCAAAGAAAGATTAGTTGAAGAAGGATACAACCCTTCCTATGGGGCGAGACCTTTAAGAAGAGCTGTAATGAGATTGTTAGAAGATAGTCTTGCTGAAGAAGTTTTATCTGGAAGAATAAAAGATGGAGACAAAGCAGAGGTAGATATTGATGAAAGTAAAAAAGTAATTGTTAAACATCTTGGGAAAGATAGTTCCACGCCAGAATTAGCAAGTGCTGCTGTTTAACTTTAAATAGTAGATTTAAATGTCTATAAATAATCACAGCATTTCACCTTCAAAGGTAGTCAGGGGTGATGGAGCATGGTTTAAATCGTTAGATCTCATAACTAAATTATGCAGAAGGCCTTTAATAATAGGTAAAAGTAGCTGTACAAAAGAAATAAGAAATTCATTTAAAAAAGATCTTCTTTTAAAAGGTATTCAATCAATCTCTCTCGTGTTAGATCATGATTGTTGTGAATTAGATATCCAAAAAGCATGCCTGATTTCAAAAAATAATAATTGCGATGGGATTATTGCAGCAGGAGGAGGGAAAGTACTTGACGCTGGAAAATTAATTGCTGATTTACTTTGCATAAATTGTATTACTGTGCCATTAAGCGCTTCCACATGTGCTGGATGGACCGCTTTATCTAATATTTATACGCCAGATGGCAAATTCATAAAAGATGTAACTTTAAAAAACTGTCCAAACTTATTGATCTTTGATCACACAATTGTTAGAGCCGCCCCACCAAGAATGCTTGCTAGCGGGATCGCAGATGCTGTCGCAAAATGGTACGAGTCGTCCTTAACAAGCAGTACAAGCCAGGACGGTTTTGTTCAACAAGCCGTTCAGATGGCTAGAGTTTTGCGAGATCAATTATTTTTAAACGGCTACAAGGCTTTCTTAGATCCAAAAAGCAATTCTTGGGAAACTGTTGCAGAAGGATGTGCTCTTACTGCTGGAATAATAGGAGGGCTTGGGGGTGCTAGATGCAGAACAGCAGCTGCTCATCCTATTCACAATGGATTAACACAACTTTCATACATAAACAAACCACTTCATGGAGAACTTGTTGGATTGGGTCTGCTAGTACAATTACATTTGGAAGAGATAAATTCAAACAGTCAATTACCAAAACAAGCTAAGTCACAACTTATAGATTTCTTCTCTCAACTAAAACTTCCTATTTCAACTGAATCTATTTTTCTTAGAAATTCAAACTCAAAAGAACTACATAAAGCTTGTAAATTCGCCTGCAATGAAAGCTCCGACATACATCAATTACCTTTCTCAGTAAATGAAAATGATCTTTTTCAAGCATTTCAAAGTTTTCACTCCTTGCCTAAAAGCTCCAAAATAATAATAAATAAGACTTAAGGGCATTGATTCAAAAAGTAAATAAAAATATAGATAAAACAGATGCTAACAAGGCATACATCAATGAAATACAAGATAAGATTATTGATAAACAAGCGAATACACTTTTTAAAGATCTTAAATGGATACAACTAGATAATATTTCAAGTGATAAATCTGATTTATTTCCAATAGTTTTAACAGGTAAAGGTGAAAGAATTCTTCTCATTCATGGTTTTGACAGCTGCTTTCTTGAATATAGACGCCTTACTCCCTTTCTAAAAAAGAATAATAAACTAATCATTCCAGATCTATATGGATTTGGCTTTTGTCCTAGATCTAGTGGAAACCAATATGGATTTAAATATTTAATGAGACATTTGAATTCTGTTTTGGACTGTTTTTCAAAGAATCAACCCTTAGGCGTTATTGGTGCCTCAATGGGTGGAGCTTTAGCTCTTGAACTCGCAAGACAAAACCCAAAGAGGATAAATAAATTATTACTTCTATCACCAGCAGGTTTAGCAGGCAAAAATCCCAAAATCCCATGGCCCTTTAATCATTTGGGAGCCTTTTTTCTTAGTCAACCTTTTGTTCGTAGGGGATTATGTAGGCAAGCATTCGCAGATCCAACAAATAGCGTTGGAGCTGCAGAAGAGCAAATAGCTTCCATACATTTAAAAGTTCCTGGTTGGCAATCATCGCTAGCAGATTTTGCAGCAGATGGGGGAGTATCTGATTGTGGGCTCCCAAAACCAACTCAACCTCTTAAAATTATATTAGGTAAATATGACAGAATCATTCCTAAGAATGAAAAAGAAGAAACCAACAGGAACTATAATTCCAGCATAGAAATAGCATCAAATTCAGGTCATCTTCCACATTTGGAAGAACCAAAATTAGTTGCTGAAGCTTGGGAAAAATTAGAAAAATAAAATGATAGAGAAGCGTATTCAAGATAAAGGGGTTCTAGCAATATTATTAGAAAAATGTATAAGGATATTACTCATAAAAGAATGTAAAAAAATTAGCAACATTAAAATAGACATCATCTCTAGTTCTACTCAAATAATCAAAGGGGAAATACAAAAAATCACTATCATTGCTGAAAATATAAATTATAAAGATCTTTTATTCGATAAACTCAAGTTAGAAGCCAATAATCTTAAGATAATGTTTAAATTAACCAATAAGGAATTATACTTTATGAATAATCCTTTAATAAAATTCAATATTTCTTTATCTCAAAATTCAATCAGAACAGTTTTATTATCTGACAATTGGAATTGGATCGGTAAGATGATTTGCATGAAAATATTAAACAAAAAAAAATTAGAAGATATAAAAATAAGTAATGGTAAATTATTAATAAAAGCTTCTGAAGAGAAAACCACGATTAATCAAGGAGAACAGATAAATATTAAAACAGCTAAAGGTAAAATCTATTTGGGAAATAAAATATACACTAAGACTATTCAGATACCAATTGAAGATAAAATATATATTGAAAGTGTAAATATAGAAAATGATATAATTAATATTTTTGCAAATTCAACTATAAGTTTTTAATTGTTTCAGGAAATAATTAATGGTGATAATAAAATTACAATATAAAATACAATTGCTGGAGTAAATAAATAACTATCTATTCTATCAAGAATCCCTCCATGACCAGGTAAAAAATCACCTGAATCTTTTAATCCTGCATTTCTCTTTAACATTGATTCTGTAAGGTCTCCAACCAGAGAAAATAATGCTACTAAAACGCCAATAAACACTCCAATAAATACTCCAAATTCCCATTTAAGTAGATAACCAAAAGAGGCTCCTATAAACATTGAAAATAATAATCCACCAATAACACCCTCAATAGTTTTAGAAGGCGAAATTGGTGATAATGAGTGATTGCCAAATTTCTTACCTACAAAATAAGAGCCTATATCAAATCCAACTATCATAAAACATGTAGAAAAAGTTATTAGCATTCCAAAAGTAATAGATGAGGACCAATTAGTGGGAATCAAGTTGAAATTATTTGTTAAATCAGTCTCTAAAAGATTTCTTAGCTTAATCCAATGACTTGGCAAGAAACCTAAATAAAATAATCCGAAGATTGATGCTGCTACATCAGCTATGGAACCAGTAACAGGTTGCAACAATAACCAACCACAAATAGCAGCACCAGACAAGGGTAAAATAGCATCAGATATTTCAATCGAGATATATCCAAGGGAAGATAATTGTGTAAAGAAAAGCAATATTTGACAGGCTAACAATGTTGTTTTAGTAGCTGGTCTTATTCCAGTAAATTCTGCCATCCTAAAGAACTCTAGAAGAGCTAAATGAACAATTAAGCTTATTGCAATATAAAACCACCAATTACCAAGAGAGACTATTAAGAATCCAAAAGCACCAACTAAAAGTCCACTTAATAATCTCTTTTTCGAAACAGCTAAAAACATAAATTAGATAAAAAATATAGCTTTCTTTTATAAAGCATACTTAAAAGGGGTTATTAATAATAAATTTTATTATAGCTGATAAGTAGATATTATTAATCAAGAAATAACTCTTACAAAGTCTGGAATTTGCTCTGGCCAAAAGCCTTTTTGCTCTATCAACCAATCAACCCGAGCTTTGTCCAAAATCTCCCCTGGAATCAATAATGGGATACCAGGAGGATAAGGGCAAACCATTTCAACTGAAATTCTTCCTATGGCATCCTGCAAATAAACCTTCTCAAAATTGGATCCCCAAGAGGCAGTACATGGCTTGTCTGGCTTAGAAACGATTTTGAAAGGTGGTCTTTTAAATAGACAAGATTTTTTTTGACCAAAAGATGTAAGAATCTCATTCCAAATTCTTACAAATCTTTTTCCTAATCTCTTATGAGATGAAAACCCAAGGCAAAAAGTTAGTGTACCTGGCTCAGCCAACTCGCCAATTATTCTTTTTTTTATAAAACTTTTATCAACTTCAATACCACTCAAACCAAATTTTGATGTGTGAAGAATCATTCGTAATGGATCACTGTTTTTAAGAATTGGAACTTCTTTATTAATCAAAAAATCTTTTAACAACTCAGCTTCTTCTATGCGAGAGTTCAATTTCTTTAACCCTTTAGATTCAAAAAGTTCCTTTATTGAACTTTCACAAGAAGCTATCAACAAAGAACTTGGACTTGAAGTTTGAAGCAAATCAATACTTCTTTCGATTTTAAATGGATCAACCTTCTCACCTTGCGACCATAAAACTGCGGATTGAACTAATCCTGGTGCAGATTTGTGGAGAGAATGAACCACAAGGTCTGCTCCAAAATAGATAGCTGACTTAGGTAGATCTGGTCTTATTTGACTGATTAGGTATGCTCCATGAGCCTCGTCAACCAAAACTGGCAAAGAATGTGAATGAATCTCCTGAATCAGAGATTTCATATCCGCAGAATAGCCTTGATATGTGGGATTAACTAAAACTACCGCCGCTATATCATTTTCAAGTTCTTTTGCTTTTTCAAAAACCCTCTTAAGCCATTTTCTATCAAAAACAGAGGCATGGCCTCTATCAGTTAAATAAGGTACATCAAAAAGCAAGGGTGTTAAGCCTCCAAAGAGGCATGCTTGAATACAACTTTTATGTATATTCCTAGGCATGAGAACAGCTTGACCAGGATGAGCTAGAGCAAGCAATGAACTTTGAAGTAAACCCGTAGCACCGTTGACTCCATACCAACATCTATTAACACCCACTTGCTTAGCAGAAGACCTTTGACTTTCTGCTATTGCTCCTTCACTAATCAACGGGCCACCAATCTCAAAAAGCTCAGGCAAATCCCAAATACCTGGCCTTAGCTTCAATAGTTTTTTTATCTTTTTTGGGAGAGCATTTCCTCTCCCATGGGCTGGCAAGAAAAGATTTTCACTTCTATTAACAGAAAGCAAGTTTAAAAGCCCCATAAAATAAAAGGATTATCTAAAATCAATCTAATAAAATTAATCAATAAGCAAATCAAAAGAACTTCTTAAGGGAGGTAGCTAAAAGAACTTATGATGGATTCATGAAATACGATTTCAAAAGAGATTTAATCTGGTTAATTTCCAGGCCATGGATATTTGTGCCTAGATTTATTCAGATAGTTGGCGCAATATCAGTTCTATTAGCAAGGCTTATTTTTCAAGGTTCAAGCAATGATGACAAAACTCAAAAGAATCTAGCTAAATTTCTACTTAAGACACTTATTGGTCTGGGCCCCTGTTTTATAAAAGTAGGGCAAGCGCTTTCAACTAGGCCAGATCTAATAAGAAAGGATTGGCTGGAAGAATTAACAAACCTACAAGATAACTTGCCCTCATTTTCTCATGAAAAAGCACTTGAAATTATAAAAGATGAGCTAGGTAGACCAGTAAATGAACTTTTTGAAGAATTCCCATCTAATCCAATAGCTTCAGCTAGTCTCGGTCAAGTATATAAAGCAAAGTTAAGTAGCAATTATTGGGTAGCAGTAAAAGTTCAGAGGCCTCATCTGATTTTTAACATTAGGAGAGACATCGTTATTATAAAAATACTAGGGGTTCTGAGTGCTCCAATACTGCCATTAAATCTTGGGTTCGGTTTAGGCGAAATAATAGATGAATTTGGAAGAAGTTTATTTGACGAAGTTGATTACAAAAAAGAAGCTAATAATGCTGAAAAATTTTCCAACCTATTCCACAATAATAAGTCAGTTACCATTCCAACAGTAGAAAGACATTTATCATCTGTAAAGGTATTAACCACAAGCTGGATTAATGGTACAAAACTAAAAGATAGAGATGAATTAGTTATAAATAATTTAAATCCATCAAAAATTATTAGAACTGGTGTTATCAGTGGAATACAACAATTATTAGAGTTTGGATACTTTCATGCAGATCCTCATCCAGGAAACATGTTTGCTCTTCAAGGTCATAATGGTGATTTAGGAAATATAGCCTATGTAGATTTCGGAATGATGGACTCAATTTCAGAGGAAGACAGATTAACTCTTACTGGTGCAATTGTTCACCTGATAAATAATGATTTTCATGCTGTTGCAAAAGATTTTCAAAAGCTGGGGTTTTTAAATGAAGCACAAGATCTTAAACCTCTAATACCTGTTTTAAAAGAAGTACTTGGAAGTGCAATAGGTAAAGATGTTGCGTCTTTTAATTTTAAAGAAATTACAAATAAATTCTCTGAATTAATGTTTGATTACCCCTTTAGAGTTCCCGCAAGATTTGCTCTGATTATCAGAGCAGTAATTAGTCAAGAAGGACTTGCTCTTCGCTTAGATCCTGATTTTAAGATTATAGATTTAGCCTATCCTTACGTAGCAAAAAGATTACTTACTTCAGATACTAATGAGATGATAAATATATTACTAGACGTAATATTTGACCAGAATGGTCACATAAGAGTTGAGCGAATAGAGAATTTATTCGATGTCCTTGTACAAGACTCAAGCACACCCGCAAAAGAGCTTATTCCAGTAGCAGGAGCAGGTTTTAAGCTCTTAACAAGCTCTAGAGGCTCGATAATAAGAAAAAACTTATTAATGAGTATTATTAAAGATGAAAGGATAGATACAAAAGATATGAAGCAATTAGTCAAACTGGTAAGAAAAATCTTCAATCCTATAAGAATGGCTTCAGGTCTAGCAAAACAAAACAATACACAAGTTGCGTAGATGATTTTTATAAAATATAATATCAAAAAAATTCTATTGAAATTACCAATATGATTACTATCAATATTCAAAATATAATCACATTTATTGTAGTTAGTTTAGATGATGCTAATTTACCAGATGTAGATCAATTTATTTCCGATTATCAACAAATAGAGCCAATTGAAGATCCCGTTTTTTGGCTGTCATGTGGTGCATTCATTTGCCTAATGTCTGGATTGATATTTGCCGACATAATGAAATCAAAACTAAACAATTGGGCGACAAAAAAGATATCACCCATACCACTAGAGAACCCTAGAACAATTTCAAGTTGGTTTTCATTCTTCACAGGTCTAACAATTATTTTTGTAAGTGCCTTAAGCATCATAAACTTTTCTATTATTAAATCTATAATATTTTCTTCAATAATCTCCATACTTTTTGGCATAAGCATGTGGAAAGCCATTAAAGATTTATTAAGCCAAGTAGAAGCCGGAACTGTTAAAGAAATAGATGAGTTTTTCTAAAAAAATAAATTATATTTTGGTGCATTTGCTTATAAAATAAGATAAAAATTAATATAGTATTTAATAATAATGCCACTTAATAGATCACAAAAGATAATATCTGACTCTGGTAATTCATTAAAACGTAAAGCCAACTTAATAATAAAGGAAGGCCTAGTAAGACTGAATATAAGGCAAGCTATTCTTGGAGACAAAGCTGATACTAGCTCTGATCATATTTTAGTTGATGGGATAAATTTACCTAAGAAGCTAAATCATAAAGTTTTTCTACTAATTAAACCTAATGTAGTTATATCTAGCTGCCAAGATAATCATAGAAGAAAAACTATTTTAAGTTTAATTCCATCACACTTACGTAGTGGTCTTCATCCTGTGGGAAGGTTGGATTTAAATAGTAGAGGAGCCAATCAATTGACCAATAATGAAGAATTAACCCCAAGCCTCACACATCCCAAATTCTCCCACACAAAAACTTATCTAGTATGGTTAAGTGGTCAGCCAAGTCAACCAATTTCAGATGATTGGAGAAGAGGAGTTTTACTTGATGGAGAAATGACAATACCAGCGAGCATTAAAGCTTTGAATAAAGTAAATCGCAAGGCTCTTCTTAAATTTATTCTAAAAGAAGGGCTAAATCGCAAAATTTACAGAATAGGAAATCTCATTGGAGATCCAGTTCAAGATTTGCAAAGTATATCGATCTCAAATATAAACTTAAATGGAAGACAAGAAGGAAAATGGCGAGAGCTAAAGACAAAGGAATTGATTTCAATTATTAATTAAAGGTATTTGATTCTATGGTTTTATATTTTCCCTTTAAAAAATCCTCATCAGGCTTATCAAATGAAACAGATAAACCTGTTTCATTAGATAATGAATTTTCTGAGGCTATTAACTTATTTAAAACTCAAAGAAAGAAAGCTGGGATTTCACTAGAGCAACTATCAAAGGAAACAAAAATCTCAATGAATGTACTAATTGCTATTGAAAATGGATGGAATAAATATTTACCAGAAAAAACTTATTTAATTTCAATGATAAAAAGTCTTGAGATTAGTCTAAACTTAGAGATAGGAAGTTTACGCGGTTTATCAGTACAAAAGAGTAGTATTAATACTATATCTAGTTTTAAATTTAATTTTATAAATATAGACTTTCTAAATAGCTGGATTGGAAGCCTGTTATATATTATCTTTATGTTTTTATCTATATTAGCCCTTAACAGTCAACAAAGATATCTTATAAAAATAAATAGTGTTTCTAATGAACCCATAATTATAGAAAAGACTGTTCTAAAAACTAGAAATATAATTAATAATCAAAAAGAATAGTGATTTTATCTTTTATTTGCTTTAGCTAAATCACCATACCTTTTTAAAGCTTCTTGAAAATTTAAATCATTTTTCGATAATCTCCATGACCAATTATTCTCTATTGTGCCAGGTTTATTTAATCGAGAGCTATCATCAAGACATAATAAATCTTGTATAGGCGCTACAAATAATTTGGCTTTAGTTTCCATTCCAATTCGAATCAATTCCCAAGAGGTAAAATTCTCGTAATCAAGAATCCTTTCTCTGATTTGTTCTTTTCTGTCTTGATCCATTTCACTCCACCAGCCTTGAGAAGTTGAATTATCGTGAGTGCCTGTATAAACAATCCAATTTTCATCTTTAATATTCTCTGGCAAATAGGGGTTATCTAAATTCCCATCAAAAGCAAATTGAAGAATCTTCATTCCTGCTAATTCATAGTAATCTCTTAAATTTTCAACGTTTGATGTTATGAGACCTAAGTCTTCAGCAACTAAAGGAAGCAAACCACTGCAATCTTTTTTTATCAAGCCAAGTATCTCTTTCCCAGGGGAAGGCAACCAAAAACCATTCTCAGCTGTTTTATCTTTACCAGGAATTGCCCAAAAAGCTTCAAGAGCACGAAAATGATCAAGACGTAAAAAATCAACCTGATCTAAGTGTCTTGAAATTCTTTTTCTCCACCATCGATATTTACTAGCTTTGTGCCTACTCCAACGATAAACGGGGTTTCCCCAAAGCTGCCCGGTCTCAGAGAAATAATCAGGCGGTACACCACTTTGAAGATATGTATCTGAATTAATTAAAATAGAAAATAAGGTTCTATTACCCCATACATCAGCACTATCTTTTGATACATAAAAAGGGACATCACCAAATAAGAAAATTCCCAGATTTTTTGCCAGTTTTCTGATTGATTTCCACTGCCTTTCCAAATGCCATTGGAGCAAATTATGTCCTAACAATTCTCTTTGGTTATTTTTTTTCCAATTTGCTAATTCTTTCTTATCCCGAGCAGCATATTCATCTGGCCATTCCCACCATGGAAGATCATTGTTTTGAATTTTTAGTTCCATAAACATAGAATGGTCATCCAACCAAAATTGACTTGAGCACCATAATTCAAATTGTTCTTGAACTGTTCTATTCTGTTTATCCCAATAATTAAGCAAAGAAGAACGTAAGATCTTAACTTTTGAATTAGCTAATTGAAAATCAACTCTATTTGAAGAATAATCTTTTTCAACAGAAAAATTTTCTAAGTCATTAGCTAGAAAACCGTCTCTCACTAAATCATTTTGATCAAGGAACCATGGGTTAAAAGCAAAACTTGATGGGGAACTATAAGGAGATCCAAATGAATCAGTAGGAGCTAGAGGTAAAAACTGCCAAACTCCTATGCCAGCCGAAGCAAGTTCATTAAGCCATAATCGAGCAGGGCTACCAAAACTGCCACAGACAGGACTATCAGGTAATGAGGTTGGATGCAGAAGGATTCCTGAATTTCTTTCCAATTTCACTTTTTGTAGTCTCTAAAAAATAAAAAAGAAATACTAATAATGCTATTTTTTTTTATTAAATTAAAAATGAATTCCCTTGTGAAATGGGAAATCTTTTTCTTAAATATCAAAAAAATAAATCTAGTAATTTTATCTTACCAAATCTATTAATAATCTAAACATTTCGTTTGGAAAAACAAAATTTTTCTTGAGTTAAAGCAAAACACTTAATATATTTATTTTTACCAATAGCTTTGTTTATTTGAACATCTTAAAAAAATTTTAAAGGAAGCCATCCAAGCGAGCAAAGATTAAACTTGAGAATTTATATTTTTTCATTACCAACAAAGTCATACTTGTAAATACCCAAGTAACTAAGTCAAGCTCTCTTTACCAAAAATCAAGTTAAAAATGTTTTCAAAAGAAAATTCTTCAGAAGAGATTTCTGTTCGCAAAAAACCCAAACATAAGACAGGGCAATGGTTTCCTGTTTCAAAAAAAAATATCAACTCCTATAAGAGAAAATTAAACAAAAGTTTTTGATGATCATGTCTCAACAAAACTGTAGATTGGTAAATATTACTTCTTGCTTGCGGTGGAACCGTGACCAGTTTTATCACTGCATCCCATCCTGAGACAACTAGTCTCAAGCATGACACTAATAGACTCAGATTAATTAGTGGGACATCAAATACTGAATTAGCCAAAGAAATTGCTACTTATATGGGGATAGCCAATGTTCCTCTAGTTTCAAAAAGGTTTGCGGATGGAGAGCTCTATGTTCAAATTCAGCAATCAATTAGAGGATGTGATGTTTTTCTCATACAACCAACGTGTGCTCCTGTTAATGACAGTTTAATGGAGCTCATGATCATGGTGGATGCTTGCAAAAGAGCATCTGCTAGACAAATTACAGCTGTAATTCCATACTTCGGTTACGCTAGAGCAGATAGAAAGACAGCAGGTAGAGAGTCAATAACTGCGAAACTAACCGCAAATATTCTTGTCAAATCAGGAGTAGATAGGGTTCTAGCAATGGATTTACATTCGGCACAAATACAAGGTTATTTCGATATCCCCTGCGATCACATATATGGTTCACCTGTTTTAGTTGATTATCTATCAACTATGAAACTTAATGAAATCGTAGTCGTCTCTCCTGATGTGGGCGGTGTGGCTAGAGCAAGGGCATTTGCTAAGCAAATGAAGGACTCACCTCTAGCAATTATTGACAAACGTCGCTCAGGGCATAATGTTGCCGAAAGCCTTACAGTCATTGGGGAAGTCTCTGGCAAAACTGCAATATTAATTGACGACATGATTGACACTGGAGGTACTATTTGCGCAGGAGCTGAATTACTTAGGAAAGAGGGTGCAAAAAAAATTATTGCTTGTGCATCTCATGCTGTTTTCTCTCCACCTGCCTACGAGAGACTTTCAAAAGAAGGTCTTTTTGAACAAGTTATTGTCACTAATAGTATTCCAGTACCTAAAAATTTAGATTTCTCACAATTAAAGGTTTTATCAGTTGCAAATATGCTTGGAGAAGCTATCTGGAGAATTCATGAAGAAAGTTCTGTCAGCTCAATGTTCAGATAATTCTCTAAATTTGCTTCAAAATGAGTTCCACTACTTCTCTTGTGTTTGAAGATATGTTTGCTTTATTTATTTTCAATATTGATGTATACATTCCTTCCTTATTTTTATCTACGTAAGTTTTCCATTTACTAAAAGTTTTTACCATTCTTGAAGCCGTTATTGGATTCATTTTATCTACCTCTATCAATTTATCAGCCATAAATAAATAACCTTGTCCATCAAGAGAATGAAATAACTCAATATTTTTGCTAAATCCTCCTAAAACAGCTCTTATCGAATTTGGAGCCTTCCAATCGAATTTAGAGTGTGATAGTAATTTTTCAATAACATCAATTCCTTTCTTATTAGGTCTTGAGGCCTCATAAGCGAACCATGAATCTAAGACTACTGGATTATCTTTCCAAAGATTAAAAAACAAATTAGATGCCTCCTCTGTCTCAGGGCAATCAAGAGGCTTTAGTGCGGCAAGAGCTGCCCTTGAGATGGTCATTGAAGAATGACTAATGGATTCAACACAATCCTTTTGAACATTTCTATCGCCTGCAAGAGTTAAATAAGACCAAATAGTTCCTAATAGTTTTCTTTCTCCTTTACCCATTGGCCATTCATGATGAATATTAACTGACAAATCTTTTGCTAATTTTCTTAGCTCTTGAAGAATTTGATTACCAATCAAAACTTGGAAATTTATTGACTCTCTATAAATATTAATTGGATCAACTATTTCGAATAAAGATTCCAATTCTGCAAAACCCGGTATTGTTAAAAGAGTCGCCAAAAAGAAAGGATCATTAATTTCAAAAGATTTTATGGATTGTTTAATAGCATAAATAAATCTATCCTCCAATGAAAAATTTACTTCATAACAAAGCCTAGTTTTAATGATTTCACGCATCAAGAATTGACCGGAGTCCCACCTCGAAAAATAGTCATTATCATTTAAGAAAAGATAAAGATAGTCATCTATAGATAAATCAGATTTCCAAACAACAGGTGCAGAAAAATTTCTAAAAATCGATAAAACTGGAGGTTCTTTATCACCTGGAAAAGTATTGATTTGCAGAATCTTTTTATTCTTATCTAAAACAAATAAATTATCCTCAGCTATTGGCCTAGATTCTCTCTCTCTACTATAACAAGAATAAAGAATTGGAATAACCATTTCAATATTGTCATTAGTTTTATCACTATCTATTTTCTGCTCGAAAGAAACATTCAAAATTGAATTTTTCGAGTCCCAAGATTGATTTACATAAACTTTTGGAGTACCTGCTGTGTAATACCAATTTATAAATTTTTTCACATCAAAAGGGCAATTTTTCTCATCTGAATAGGCCCCTATTATTAATGAGTTAATGAAATCCTCAGTTGTAGCCGCACTTCCATCAAAAGTATTAATATAATGACTAATGCCCTTATAAAACTTTTTTTTGCCTAGCAATAGCTCAAGCATTCTTATCAACTCAGCGCCCTTTTCATAAATTGTTGTTGTATAAAAATTATCAATAGCTATATACTCTTTAGGCTTAACAGCATGCGAAGTAGGCCCCTTATCCTCAGCAAATTGAAAATTCCTAATGAATGAAACATCTTCTATTCTTTTTAGTCCAGTACTATGAAGATCAGCTGTAAAAGATTGATCACGAAAGACTGTCAAACCTTCCTTTAAAGACAATTGAAACCAATCTCTACATGTAATTCTATTACCAGTCCAATTATGAAAATACTCATGAGCTATTATGTTTTCTATTCTTTCTAATTCATTATCGGTTGATGTCATTGAGTCAGCTAAAACCAATTTCGAATTAAATATGTTTAACCCCTTATTTTCCATTGCTCCCATATTAAAATGTCTTACAGCAACAATTTTATATTCATCTAAATCATATTCCAATTTATATTTTTCTTCATCCCATCTCATTGCTTTTTTTAAAGATTTTATAGCATGTTGCGTATATATCTCATCACCTTCCTCAACATATAATTTTATATCAATTGATTTTCCTGAATTAGTAATATAACTATCACAAACCTCATTTAATTTTCCAGCAACAAGTGCAAATAAATAAGATGGCTTAGGAAAAGGATCCTCCCAAATAACTTCATGCCTATCAAAATTAGTTTTTAATCTTCCTGCATATTTCTTATTACCATTTGACAGTAAGATTGGATATAAATTGCTATCTGATTCTATTCTTACTGTATATTTACTTAAAACATCAGGTCTATCAGGATGGAAACAAATCCGTCTAAAGCCCTCAGCTTCGCATTGTGTAGCTAACATACCAGAGCTTAAATATAAACCTTCTAATGATGTATTATTAAATGGATCAATTGTGGATTTTATATTCAATACAAATTCAGATATTGGAGTTTTATTAATAACTAAAAAGTTTTCTGAATAGTTATATTTTTCAGAACCTAATTCTTTGCCATCTATTGAGACTGAAATTAATTCAATTTCATAACCCTTAAGAATAAGTTTTGAAGATTCTTCTGACTTAGATTTTATAAACATTGAAGTTTGTACAAAAACTTTGTCCTCACCAATATTAAAATCTATGTTTACTTTTGGTATCAGAAAAGGGTAAGGAATATATTCTGATAGTTTCGTTGGTATGTTTTCTTTCATATAGAATTATTCTCTCTATTTATATAATAACATCAATTTAAAAAAGAATTAATTAATTAATTCTTTTTATTTTCTTGCTCAATTGACTTTGCTCTTTGTTCAATAGTTTTTCTTACTTTTCTCTCTATCTTCTCTGGTACTTGATCAGGACAAGTTAATACAGCCGATTCAACTATCACATTAGATGACCCATTAATTAATTGCTTGGGTGTTATCGCTTTTCCATCTAATTCCTCTAAAAGGCCTCCATGTTTATTAATGATGATTGCAGTTAAATTATTTGCAGCCAAGGAAATAGCGTCATCGAATTTAACCTTAGATCTTCTAGCGATACAAAAATAATTAGAAAAGATTTGTCCATACAAAAGCATGTCAGAGCGACTTGCATCAACAATCTTATTTTCTTTGCTTAAAGAAGAAGTGCTTGTGACAGCTGGAGTCAAAATGGTTAAAAAAGATATTGCTAAAATTTTTCCAGTTAATGATTTAATAAATTTATCCAAGAGAATTTAATCCAAAAACATCATTTAGCAAAAACCTAAAATAGATTCATATATGCTAATCAAACTATACAGTATTACGTTTAAGTTAAATTAAACAATTTTCACTAATCAATTAGTTGGGATTCTTAACCCTTATTTCGTGATGATTCTCAACTATTTTCAACTTATCATTAAACCAACTATAAATAGTTCTAGATCTAAATTTATCTTGCTCTATTAAGCGTGTATGTTCTAATACGTGCCAATTATCGTAATTAGACTCAAAGATCAATTCGTGTTCATCAACTTGCCTAATGTTTGATATGCCTGAAGAATTAGATAAATAAGAACAATCACGTATTAGCCTATGGCCTTGTAGTCGAGCTGTTATTTCTCCTTCACTTTTATAGGTTGGTCTTTTAATAAAAAAATCTTTTTCATCTTCGCACCACCACTTAAACCTATAGCTCTCATATTCTGAATCGCTTTGAATTAAGCTGCTTATCTCTATATACATTTCCAAATTAACAGCCTTTTCTTCATCAAAAAAATATTGTCTTTTAGAATGCCATAAACCAATATTTCTACCAAACCATCGCCTTAAATTAGTATCGAAGTCAATCCTAAGTCTATCAATGCCAATTGAAGAGTTTCTAGTTCTTCCAATACCAGATGAATGAGAAATAGCCATTTTCTGGAACTGAGAAATTTAAAAAGTATTCTCTTAATTATTAGCCAATACCTAAAACGAGTCTCATTACCTTAAGGTATACGTAATTATTTAAATTGCTCGACACTGTGGTTAGTGCCGAAGCTAATGACAGACGACAGTTAAAACTGTTGCTTGTGGCATCTCGCCACCATCTCTCGAGGGGAGATATTCGCTCGTTAATTGAATACTTGGAAGGCGAAGATTGTGGATTTATTGTCACTCTAGATTTTTCAGACCCTTCTGATAATCCGGAATTACTTGAGCTTTATAGATTAGTAGCGCTCCCTGCACTAATAAAATTAGAACCTTCACCTAAACAAATTTTCGCTGGGAGTTCAATTTTTTCACAAGTTAAAACTTGGGTTCCAAGATGGCAACACGAAGGCCTAATAAATGGAATCGGAATAAGTCTTAGAGCTAAAAACTTTGAATCCGATCAAACACAAAAAGAACTTCTTCTAGAGGATGACCTACTAGTTCTTAGACAGGAGAACGAAACACTCACTAAAAAAATACACTCGCAGGAGAGTCTACTAAGAATGGTTGCTCATGAATTGAGAACTCCATTAACTGCAGCAGGTTTAGCGCTCCAAAGTCAAAAACTCGGACAAATAACTATGTCTAAATTTCAAGATGTCTTAAAAAGAAGGCTAGAAGAAATTGAACTACTTTCCAAAGACTTATTAGAAGTGGGAAGTACTCGTTGGGAAACTTTGTTTAATCCTCAAAAAGTTGATCTTGCGAATATATCTGCTGAGGCAATACTAGAACTTGAGAAGTTATGGCTTAATCGCAAAATAAAAATAAATACAGATATTCCATCTGATTTACCCTCCGTTTTCGCAGATCAAAGAAGAATGATGCAGGTTTTGCTAAACCTCATAGAAAATGCGTTGAAATTTTCTGAAGACGAAGGTGAAATTTTTATAACAATGCTTCACAGAACAAATCAATGGGTTGAAGTAATTGTTCGAGATAATGGGCCTGGAATACCCCAAGAAGAACAACAAAGAATATTTGTTGATCGAGTTAGACTTCCACAAACTTCTCAAGAGACAATAGGCTTTGGCATTGGTCTTTCAGTTTGCAGAAGAATAGTTGAAGTGCATGGTGGCAAGATCTGGGTAGTTTCCAAACCGACTGAAGGTGCATGTTTCTACTTCACCGTTCCAGTATGGCGTGGTCAAAACAAGGATCAAGAAGCCTTGACGAGTGGCAAGGCTGGCCCGTAACTTTCAATTGTGATAACAATTACTTTTTAAGTGATTTATCACTGCATCTGGCCCCATCGTCTAGAGGCCTAGGACACCTCCCTTTCACGGAGGCGACAGGGGTTCGAATCCCCTTGGGGCTATAAATAAAATTTATTTAAAACCTTAATATGAGCACAAGATCCTAATAGGGATTTTCTTGTATTTAATTTTTCGCATATGCATATATTTAATTTTAAATCCTTCACTTATTAAATAAATATTGAAAAAAATAATATTCGGTTAATCAAAAACCATACATTCACTAAAAACTCTTTAGGATGGTCAACCAAGAATGAAAGTGATCTTGTGACGATCATCAAAGGTGAACTGATAAATTAGTAATATCGAGATAAAACAGCTAAAAGTCCCCTCCTTTTGGTAATCTCACTTTCTAATTTAAGTATTTATGGCTTACTCAGAGACAAAGGTAGTTCTTGGTGGTCTTGCACATATCCCTATCATAATTGGTTTTTTCTACCTAATACGCAGGCAATATTCATTTGGAGCAATTTTGCGAACTGGTAAAAATGCTTTAAGCGAAAAAGTTAAAGCAGCTCCAGTTAAAGCTACACCTCCCGCCAAAGCCAAGCCTGCCGCTCCCGCCACCGTTAAAGCTGCTGCCACCTCTCCTGCCAAAGCAGCCGCTGCAAAGAAACCTCATGCAGATGTACCTGTTAATACATACAAACCAAAAGCACCTTTTACAGGCACAGTGACTGAAAATTATTCAGCATTGCAAGAAGGTGCAATTGGTAAAGTACAACACATAACTTTTGATCTTTCTGGTGGAGATCCGGACTTCAAATATGTTGAAGGTCAAAGTTGCGGAATTCTTGCCGCAGGTGAAGATGCAAAAGGGAAACCTCATAGGCCAAGACTTTATTCAATTGCTAGCACGAGATATGGTGATAACTTTGCAGGAAATACGCTTTCATTATGTGTTCGCCAGCTTCAGTATGAAAAAGATGGTGAAACAATTAATGGTGTTTGCTCCACCTATTTGTGCAACCTATCTCCTGGAGATAAAGTAAAAATTAGTGGCCCAGTAGGTAAAGAAATGCTTCTTCCTGAGGAAGAAGATTCAAACATAATAATGCTTGCGACAGGTACTGGCATAGCACCAATGAGGGCATACTTGAGAAGGATGTTTGAACCTACGGAAATTGAAAAACACAATTGGAATTTCAAGGGAAAAGCTTGGTTGTTCATGGGTGCACCAAAGACAGCCAACTTGCTCTACGACGCTGATTTTGAACACTACAAATCAAAATTCCCCGACAATCTTAGATATACAAAAGCAATCAGCAGAGAACAACAGAATGCAAAAGGAGGCAGAATGTATATTCAAGACAGAGTGCTTGAACATGCTGAAGAAATATTCAACATGATTGAGAATCCCAAAACTCATATCTACTTATGTGGATTAAAAGGGATGGAGCCAGGTATAGATGAGGCAATGACAACTGCAGCTTCTGCAAAAGGTTTAGACTGGTCTGAACTTAGACCTAAACTGAGAAAAGCTGGAAGATGGCATGCTGAGACTTATTAGATAAATAAAAAGTCTGGAAAGCGATAATTATTAATTACTTTATAAATATTTTTTCTATATTTAATCAATCAATATCAATTTTGTTTTTTACATCCTCCCACAAATAGAGAGGAATGATTAGAAGCAACTTGGATAATATTTGTCATCTAATGGGGGAGGAATTTATCAATGAGCATGCCAGTAACAAACCCATTGAGAATAGGTCTTCGACAAGAGCGAGTAGTTCCTCCTCAATGTCTTGTTATTTTTGGAGCCTCAGGGGATCTAACACACAGGAAACTTATTCCTGCTTTATTTGAGCTCTTTAAACAAAGAAGATTACCAAGTGAGTTTGCCGTTTTAGGCTGCGCAAGAAGAGCGTGGACTGATGAGATATTTAAAGAGAAGATGGAAGAAGCTCTTTCTTCGCAAATAAAAGAAAGTCAAAAAGAATGGGAACTATTTTCTCAAAATCTTTTTTACGAGCCTGTAGATCTGCAACAACCAGATCACCTAGTAAAGCTTGGGGAAAGACTTGAAATAATTGATAAGTTAAGAGCAACTCATGGTCATCGAACTTTTTACCTTTCAGTATCTCCCAAATTCTATGGGAGTGGATGTAGAGCTCTAGCTGCCGCAGGATTATTGAAAGATCCCAAACGTAGCAGAGTTGTAATTGAAAAACCTTTTGGAAGAGACTTCAATAGCGCTCAGTCACTCAATTCTCTTGTTCAGGGTTGTGCGCAAGAAAGCCAAGTGTTTCGAATAGATCATTATTTAGGCAAAGAAACCGTTCAAAATATTCTTGTTCTCAGATTTGCAAATACGATTTTTGAACCAATTTGGAATAGAAATTATATATCTAGTGTTCAAATCACGAGTTCCGAAACAGTTGGAGTGGAAGATCGCGCAGGATATTACGAATCTGCAGGAGCTCTAAGAGATATGGTTCAAAACCATCTAACTCAAATGCTTGCTCTAACGGCAATGGAGCCACCTGGACATTTTGATCCAGAAGCTATAAGAAATGAAAAAGCCAAAGTTCTTCAAGCAGTCAAGCTTGCCAATGAAGAAAGACCTTGGGAATGTTGCGTTAGGGGACAGTACTCAAAGGGAGGTAATGATGAAGATCCACTCCTTGGATATAGAGAAGAACCAGGCGTTAATCCAAACAGCACAACCGAAACATATGTAGCTATGAAACTTTTCATAGACAATTGGAGATGGCAAGGAGTCCCTTTTTACGTTAGGACAGGGAAACGACTAGCCAAAAGACTTAGTGAGGTTGTTCTTACATTTAGAGAAGCTCCTGTTCACCTTTTTGATGCCGCAGGTGGATGCCCAACATCAAACCAATTAATTCTCAGAATTCAACCCAACGAAGGAGCTGAATTTAGTTTTGAGGTTAAATCACCAGGATCTGGGATGAGAAGTAGACCTGTAAATATGGAGTTTTCTTATGATGAATCCTTTGGAGAGCCCTCAGATGAAGGTTATGTAAGACTACTTGCTGATGCAATGCTTGGAGACCCAACATTATTTACTCGAAGCGATGAAGTAGAGGCTGCTTGGCGTTTATATACTCCTCTACTTGAGAAGATTGAGGATTCTCCCTGGGAATTACCTGTTTATCCATACGAATCAAGGACATGGGGGCCTACTGAATCAGACTTACTTATTGGAAAAGATCAGCTTCTATGGCGAAGGCCTTGAAAAAATTTAATCTAAATCTTTTATTCGAACCAAACTAAATGTCCCCTCAATTAACCCTACAAACGCCTCTTCAGCTCCCTCCAGCTGAAATCCCTACTTATCTTAATCAACTCTGGTCTCATGACGAACGAGGAGATAAAGGAGCTAATACTTTTTGCTTAATTGTTTGGCAACCAGCTTGGATTGAACAAAAACTAGTAAAAACTGGAAAAATATCTGGCCCAGTAGTAGGGAGTCAAAGGAATGATCTTATTGAAGCGGCAAGAGAAATTATTTTAAAAGGAGATCTTCCTAACAGTACATCACCACTAGATTTCAGAGTTCAAGCTTCAATTCAATCTGAAGAGTTGATTAAAAATGTAGAAGACCTTAGAGGGCAACACATTGACACCTCAATTAGTAATTTGCAACCTAGAAGATTAATAACCATTGCACCAACAATTGAAAAAGAAAATAATTTAGAAACTTTAGTAGCCGCATATTGTCCTCTTCCTGAAGAAGGGGGAGGCAAAACAGCTTGTGGCGATGTAATTGTTTTAAGAGGTAATAAAACCGCCATCAATGATGGACTTGAGATTGTTGAGACTCTTGTCCCTAATGAACTTCCCTCTTGGTTGTGGTGGAATGGAAGAATTGATGAGGCCCCTGAATTTCTTAATGCTCTAGCGCTGCCAAATCGGAGATTAATTATTGATACGGCACTAGGTGAACCAATGATCTGCTTAAATTTATTGCTTCAAAGAATTCAATCTGGACAAGCTGTTAATGATCTGAATTGGCTACGACTTAGAGGTTGGAGAGAAACCTTAGCAATGGTATTTGATCCACTTCAAAGAAGAAATGCTCTTGATAATTTACAAAAGATTGATATTGATATTGAGGGTTCTCAAACTGTTCAAGGTCTTCTACTCGCTTCATGGATTGCCGATCGACTCAACTGGAAAATTGCAAATTGCATCTTTTCAAAAAAAGATCAGCTTAAAGTTAATTTTCTTCGTCCTGACAAAACTCTTGTTGAAGTCAGTATCACTTCTCTACCACTGGGTAAGCCAAGTATAAATCCTGGTCAAATAGTTGGTTTAAGATTAATTGCAAAAGCCAAAAACAAACAAAGAAACGATCTTTGTGTCATTCTCGCATCAGAATCAGGGGAATGCATGAGATTAGAAGCTGGGGGCATGGCAAGAATGGAGCTTATTGAACAAGTCGTTCCTGTTCAAAAAAACTCTTTAGAAAATGATGTTGCTCGTTTACTTTCCAGCAGTAGAGGCAATACAAGTCCTTTACTCGCAAGTGCGACACCAATAGCAAAAGAAATGCTTGATTTAGTTAATCAAGCCAAATAAAACATATTCATTAGATGGCATGCGTAATCTCTGCTGTATCTAGTAACAGTGGAAAAACTCTTTTAAGTCTTCTTTTAATTTCTTGGTTAAAAAGTATAAATAAAACAGTTCAAACTTTTAAGGTAGGACCTGATTATTTAGACCCTCAACAACTCACTGCAGTTTCAAATAAAGCTTGCCGCAATCTTGATTTGATTCTGTCTGGCGAAAGTTGGGTTAAAGAAAATTTTAATCACTTCGGAGGATTAACTGATTTTTCGTTTGTTGAAGGGGTAATGGGATTATTCGATGGAATTGGCAGTAGTTCAAAAGGGAGTACTGCTGAATTAGCTAAGTTATTAAGGCTGCCAATAGTCCTTATTGTTGATGCTAGAGGGAAGGCGGCATCACTAGCAGCCTTAATAAAAGGATTTAGAGAACACGATAAAGAATTAAAAATTGCAGGAGTTGTTCTCAATAATGTTCAAACTCCTAGACATAAAAAAATATTATTGGAGGTTCTTGATCAAATCAATATAAAGGCATTGGGTTCTCTTCCTTACTGCAAAGAGTTATATCTTCCTTCAAGAGATTTAGGTTTAGCTCCAGCTCATGAAATTTTAGACTTAGAAATTAAAGTTAAAAATTGGGCTTCAATAGCCAAAGATTATCTAGATATAGAAAGTTTTAGAAAGCTTTTATTACCTCCAGAACCTAACAACAAAACAATTAACTCTTTCTCAAAGAAAAAATCAGAATTTATTCACCCAATTGCTATTGCTGATGATGATGCTTTCCATTTTAGGTATCAAGAAACAAAAGAATTACTAGAAAAAAACGGTATGCCTACAATTACTTGGAAACCTCTTGAAAACGAACAGATCCCCAAAGAAGCTAGAGGATTAATAATACCTGGTGGTTTTCCTGAGCAACATGCAAACCAATTGAGTAATTCAAAAATAAGCCTCAAGTCAATAAAAATGTTTTCAAAAAAGTTTCCTATATATGCTGAATGTGGAGGAATGATGCTTTTGGGTGAAAGTATATTTGATCTTGAAGGTAAAGAACATTCAATGGCTGGTGTATTACCCTTTAAGGCTAAGAAAGGTAATCTAAAAATTGGTTATAGAGAAGTAACAAGTAAAAATAAAAGTCCTATTAGCAATCCCGGTAATAAACTAATAGGACATGAATTTCATCGCTGGGAAATAATTAATGAAAGATATAATTCAGAAATAAATCCACTATGGGATATTAGAGGATGGAATATAGACACTAAAAATGAAGGTTTTTGTAATCATTTAATTCATGCAAGTTGGATACATCTACATTGGGCAAGTTCACCTCTTATTCTAGAAAACTGGAAAAGAAGTGTCATGAATTATTCCTAAGGCAAATCTGATTTTTTAAAATAAAACTTTTCCAAATTAGTCGATTAATAATTTCTCTAAAAGAGATTGATTCGTCTTGCTTGTATTATCACCAACAATCCATACTCCTTTGCTCGCTCTGCTTACAGCAACGTATACAAGCCGTCTTCTAAATTCAAGGTCTTTAGGCCAAAAGACATCAGATGTTATGAACACTTCTCCAAAAGTACTTCCTTGACTTCTGTGGATTGTAAGGACAGAAGCAGGTCCTAAATATGCAAATGAATCTCTGATAAAAAAGAAAAGTTTCCAAATCTTAGCACTATTTTTTTTTCCTCTATCTCTTGCCAAATTGCTTAATTTATTTAAAGAAAGATCTAAATCAATACGAGATTTAGACCCTATTTGAGGCATTAACCTCAAAGAAAATTCTTTTTTATCACATCTCACTTTAGCTATCTGAGTTTCAATAACAGGTAAAGGATTTTCAAAATCTTGATGGATTCCTAAAGAGGCCAATTCAAAACTATTTGGAATCACATCTTCTACCATCATCTCTCTATTGGAACTAATCAAAATATCTGGTTCTTCTCCAAGCTCATCCTCATTTAAGGAAGCATTGACCATTACTGCTTTACGGCTTATTAAAACCTCTCCAGGTAAAACCTGGTATTGATCTGCCATCTCACCATGTATAGCTCTTCTTGCATGAGGAACTAAATTATCAACGATTCGATTCGTATAGCACAAAATTCTTGCTCCATCGTGATCATCATCTAAAGAAGATAACCTCAATGCCGATTTGGCTTTTTCAAGCCAACTTGTTCTTTCTAATATTCCAACTTTACCTTTCTTAGAATTTATAACTGGCAATATTGGAGGCTGTTTACAAGGGATTTGACCGTCTCTAATTATTGTTGCCAATTTCAGAACAGGTCCTTGATGACGAACAACTTCCCTAAGTTCAGTTTTCACAGCTCTTTTCATTAAAAAAACTGAGCTAGAGCTTTCTCCCACTGGTGGTAGTTGCGCAGGATCACCAACAAAAACCAAGCGAGTCGAGTTGTATCTTGCGCATTCAAGAGTTATCTCCAATAATTTAGAATCAATCATTGATACTTCATCAATTAAAACAAGTCCTAAATTCTCCAAAGAGCTTTCGGTTTGATCTGTTTTTTCGCATATTTCTACTTCCGCTTTTCTTTTTAATTTCAGTCGAAGCAAACGATGAATTGTAGAGGGATACAGTGTGGGTTGAATAGATTCATTTCTTAATCCCTGCCTTAATACACCTACAGCTTTATGAGTTGGAGCAACTACGGTCCAACTCAAATCTAACTCATCGACCTTTTTTAATAATTTCATCGATAAATATGTTTTTCCGCTACCTGCAAAGCCTTCAACTAAGAAGGGTTTAAAGGAATATGGGGCCTTTAGCCATTCACAGAATAATTCAAGAGATTTTTTTTGATCCTTAGTTAAAACGACACAATCTTCTTTTGACTTTAGTTCTTTCACAAAGAAACTAATCCAATCATTTGCAAAATATGCAAAGGGGAACCAATAAAGAAAATACCTGGTAAAGACACAATTGGGCCAAGTAGACTTCCTACCAACACCTCGGCTTTTGTGTGACCCAAAGATTCTTTTAAAGTGGTTTCTAAAGATAATTCATTGGAATTATCTTTAGAAATTTGATTGACTTTTGCTGCTGTTAAGCCTGCCGATCTTCTTATGCCAGAAGCGTCATACATCACAATAAAAGCAATTGTTGAAGCCAAAGCAAATAAGGGATCATTAAAACCAAGCTGAAGTCCAACTCCTGCAGCGGTTCCTGTTACCAAAGCCGAATGACTTGAAGGCATACCTCCTGTTTCTATAAGTACTGACGGTCTCCACCTTTGCCTAAAAATTAATTCAAATAATAATTTAGAAAATTGAGCAAGTCCACATGCTGCTAGCCCCCAGGCCAATACAGCATTATCAAGAAAATCAATAAATGGTAATGCGAAATCTGGATTAAGATTCATCTATCTCTACTTGTAATGTAATCAGCCAAGGCAAGAAGAGGTTTTGACTTTACCGGCCAAGGATCTAGAGCATTTTTTGCTTTAGCGACTAAAAGATCTGCTCTCCTTCTTGATTCATCAAGACCAAGTAATTTTGGATAAGTAGTCTTATCAGCAATTAAATCCTTTCCTGCTGTTTTGCCCAATACTTCACTACTTGCTGTTACATCAAGAATGTCATCAATTATTTGAAATGCCAATCCAATACCTCTGGCATAAACACTTAATGCTTCCAGAAGATTTTCATCAGCTCCTCCAATCAATGCTCCGCAAGTCACACATGCCTTAAGCAGGGCTCCTGTTTTATGGAGGTGAATGTACTCCAAGGTTTCTAAATCAACTTCTTTCCCTTCACAATCGAGATCAACCACTTGTCCTCCAACTAGTCCAGGAGCTCCTGCAACTAAAGAAAGCTCACCAACTATTTTCAATAGTCTCTCTGACGGTATACCCTCTGTTCGAATTGACACCATCTCAAAAGCTCGAGTCAAAAGAGCGTCTCCAGCAAGAATGGCCACAGCATCTCCGTAGACTTTGTGATTGGTTGGACGCCCTCGACGAAGATCGTCATTATCCATTGAAGGTAGATCGTCATGGATAAGAGACATTGTATGAATCATTTCAAGAGCAACTGCTGTAGGCAATGCTTTTTCAACTTCGCCTCCTGCAAGTTCGCAGGCAGCTAGACATAGTATTGGTCTTAATCTCTTCCCTCCAGCCAAAAGGGAATAGCGCATAGATTCTCTTAATTTTTCTGGCTTTTCAGGGCCCAGAGACGCATCAAGCGCATCTTCAACGCGAGTTCTAGCTTTCTCTAGATACTCAGCGAAGTCAAAAGAAGCGATTGCTTCCTGCATGCAAAAAATCGATTCTTACCAATTCTCTCAGGACATTGTGATTCATGGAAGTAAATGACTAATAGTTAAAGGTAATCCACAATGTTTCTGCCACCTATCAACCGTATTTGCTAGAAGCATTGTTACTGTCATAGGCCCTACACCACCAGGTACAGGAGAATAAGCAGCTACTTTATCTTCAATTTCAAATATCTTTACATCTCCACAAAGTTTAGTCTTTTTGAGCTCTTGAATATTTTCTTGATCAGGCGGAAGTCTGTGAATTCCTACATCAATAACTACGCAATTCTCGCTGACATGATTTTCCCCAATCAAATATGGCTTGCCAGCAGCTACTACGAGTAAATCAGCATCCTTAGTCAAAGAAGGTAAATCTTTAGTTCTAGAATGAGCAACCGTGACAGTAGCATTTGCAGCTTCAAGCATTAAAGCCATTGGCTTGCCAACAAGAATGCTACGTCCAATAACTACTGCTCTTTTACCTTCAATTTTGATTTGATTTCGCTCAAGCAGAGACATAACACCAGCAGGAGTACATGATCGTGGGCCTTTCTCTCCCTTCATCAATCTTCCAAGGTTCAAAGGATGTAGACCATCAGCATCCTTATCAGGATCAATACTCCTCAGCAAGGAAGCCTCATCAAGGTGCGCAGGTAATGGAAGTTGCAATAAAATTCCATCAACATTCTCTTCTTCATTCAAACTTTTAATGATTTCTTTAAGTTCCTTCAATGAAATATCTTCTTTTAAATGCCTTGCAAAACTTCTGACACCTATTCGATCGCATGCTTTTTCCTTGTAATTGACATAAACTCCACTCGCAGGATCATTACCAACCCTAAGTACAGCAAGACCAGGAGGACGTTTCACAACTTCCAAACCAGATTCGATAGCCTGTTGAAGGATGAGTTCAATCTCCAGAGCAAGTTTTTTCCCATCTAAAATTTTTGGCATAAGTAAAATGAATGCAATTTCAATTAATCAACGCATAAAACCTAGCGTCAGGGTAGGTGAGAAAGTCTTTGGCTAAATTACCCAGTCCAAAAAAAATTTGGAGAATATGGTTAGGGAGTCAATCTCCCAGGCGGCCAATACTCCGCTGGTCAACCACTGACAAATTAGGTCTACTAATGGTATGCCTATTAGTAGCAATATTTTCAAGCTATAAGTTACTTGCTGTTCCCGATCTCAAACCAGGTGATATTTCTCAAGTAAATGTAATAGCACCTAGAGATGCAAAAGTAATAGACACTAAGGATTTAAAAGAAAAGAAACAAGGCTTAAAAGAAAGTTTTGTTCAAGTAGTAGACAAGAATCAATCAAACAATTTAGAAAATACTGTTTTTAAGAAAATAAATCTACTTAGCAACTTAAAGGATAATAATTTTGAGGAGGATTTAAAAGAAATTAATTTAACAAATTCAGAGAAAATTTGGCTAGTTAATATTTCTGATAATGAATGGGAGGAATGGAAAGAAGAGATAAAAAATGTTTCAAGAAAAATGCTTTCTCAAGGAATTATTAATACACTTGCACTTGATCAACTTAATGAAGCTTCTTCAATTCAATTAATAGATCTAGGTGAAAAAGATTCTCCAAATAGATCGTTAGGTGCAAAAATATTATCAAACAGTTTTTATCAAAAAAGTAATTTAAAAGTTGATAAATTCAAAACTAATCTATTACTTGAAAATTTGATTAATAAAGATTCTATAAAGACAATAAATGTTAAAGAAGGCAGTATAATAACAAAAAAAGGAGAGCCAATAAGTTCACAAGAGTTTGATATTCTAGAACATTTTAATAAAGTAAGCCGAAGTCCTAGGCCTTTAAAATGGTTAATGACTTTCTCCGAAGCCATGGGTAGTTGCGGATTACTTCTTATGATTATGAGAAGAGAAAAGCCCAGGCTTAAGGCTAGACATGGATTACTTTCCTTAACTTTATTATTTGTAGTTCAATTGACAAAAGATTGGCTTGGTCCGCTAGCAAGTCCTATGCAATTAATATTACCTCCCACACTACTTCTATCGCAAGGAATAGGTACAACAACATCATTAGCTTGGATGGCCACTGCTAGTCTAATGTGGCCATCATCTATTAATGAATTAAGTGAAGCTAGGCTAATAATTGCTTGTGTCGCTGGATCTTTTGTTGCATTTTTAGGTAGAAGGATGAGAAGCCGTGCACAAGTTCTTCAAATAGCTGTATTTATACCTTTTGGTGCATTATTAGGACAATGGTTTATTTTTAATCAACTAATTAAAGAGAAAAATATAGAATTAAATAATCTAACATTTAATCCTAATTCTATTTTCAATGAGACACTTATAATAAGTGCAATACTAATGGTAACTATATTAATTATTCCAATATTAGAAAATACATTTGGATTACTTACCAGAGCAAGATTAATGGAACTTGCTGATCAAGAACGTCCTTTACTTCGCCGTTTATCTAGAGAAGCACCAGGGACATTTGAGCATACTTTAACAATTTCAAGCCTCGCAGAGGAAGGAGCAAGAGTTATTGGAGCTGATGTTGACCTAATAAGAACCGGAGCTCTCTATCATGATATAGGGAAATTACATGCTCCCAATTGGTTTATTGAAAATCAGAAAGATGGAGTAAACCCACATGAAGAAATAAAAAACCCATATAAAAGTGCCGATATTCTTCAAGCACATGTAGATGAAGGACTGAAGCTTGCGAGGAGATATCGACTTCCATCTCCTATCGCTGATTTCATCCCAGAACATCAAGGAACATTAAAAATGGGATATTTTCTCCATAAAGCTCGAGAAAGTGATCCCTCTGCTTCTGAAAAACGTTTCAGATATAAAGGACCTATACCCCATTCAAAAGAGACTGGGATACTTATGCTTGCAGATGGTTGTGAAGCAGCTTTAAGGGCTCTTGACGCATCTTCCTCAGATAACGAAGCATGCAAAACTGTTAGAAAAATAATTCAATCTCGTCAGATAGACGGTCAATTAAAAGAAAGTAGTTTAACTAGAGCGGAAATAGAAATAATACTTAGGGCTTTTGTTTCTGTATGGAGGAGGATGCGACATAGAAGATTAAAATATCCAACCTATAATTCAAGGTAAAAGTTAAATGAAATTTGGGAAGATTCAAAATTATTTAAAGCCTTATTCGTCTATGACCTCTTCTACACCAATACAGTAAAGCTAATAAATTAAGCAAAGCTATCAGCAATGATAAACCACTTATCCCAAAAAGATCATTTACTTTAATTAATCTGATTATTCCATAAGGCAAAGTTCCAGAAAGAGACATAGATAAAGCAACTATTGATAAAATAACACCCCATACTCTCTGAGCAAATAGCCCTGCTGAAGCAACAATTCCAGTTACTGCCGCTGGCCATGCAAGACTTATTGCGAGAGTAATATTTGCAGTTTGAAGGGGCGGTCCTGATCCAACAACATAAGCAATAAAAGGAATCGCAAGTGTATTTGAGATCAAACCAAACCATGTAAGGGTCCAATAGCCGCGCATCCCTGAACCCATTTTTAAAAAATTATTCTCTTAAATAGAATCATATAAATGATATTAATAAATTATTTTATGCAAGAGAAGGTTGCAAACAATTAGATGGATAACAAACAGTTCTCCAAGTTCCATTCCCTGCAAGCACTTGTACACCAATACCTCTATTTTTAATAGCGCAACTCAACCCTTGACCATCGCACCATGTTTTTGCTGCTTTCAGAGCTGCATCAATATTTTCATATGGAGCATCTAGAACATGGTGGGGAGATCCATCAAGTCCTGTAAGTCGATAGAGATTTTTTTTTAAAGCCATTTATGTGCGCTTATCGAATCGTCACAACATATATTAATCTTTCATTAAGTGATTTAGTACGATTTTTCAAAAAAAATTTACGGAACGCTTTTAAAGAAATATTAAAGAAAAAAAATATCATCAAACCCCTTTCTTATCTACCTGAGCCAAATCATGTTGTGGATGAATCGATTTCCTTCCTTGAGCATCTACTAATCTATTAAGCGCATTTATATATGCTTGCGCCGCTGCAACAACAACATCGGTATCAGCAGAATGACCAGAGAAAAGGTTTCCATCTCTTCTTATTCGAATAGTAACTTCTCCTAAAGCATCTATTCCCTCTGTAACTGACTTTACAGAGAATTCAACCAATTCATTTGGTTCTTCAGTTAAAGAATCCAAAGCTCGAACAACTGCATCAACAGGACCGGTCCCAAGAGAGACTGCTGTTTTTTCCTCTCCCTCTTCCCCAACAACAGTTACTGTTGCAGTAGGCATCAGAGATGTTCCACAACTTACTTGTACCAATTTCAATTGGAACAAAGCTTCTGGCAGTTGGACTTGCTCACTAACAATTGCCTCTAGATCTCGATCTGTTATCTCTTTTTTCCTATCGGCTAAGTCTTTAAATCTAGCGAAAGCATCATTAAGATCTTCTCTATTCAAATCATATCCTAGGTCCTCTAACCTAGCTCTAACAGCACTCCTACCACTAAGTTTTCCTAAAGTAATTTTATTGTCTGACAACCCAACTGTTTTTGCATCGATAATTTCATACGTAAGCCTATTCTTCAATACTCCATCTTGATGTATTCCAGATTCATGGGCAAAAGCGTTTGCTCCAACAATTGCTTTGTTAGGCTGTACAACCATCCCAGTCAAATTGGAAACCAAACGAGAGGACTTGGTTATCTCCTCTGTTCTAACTGCTGTTAGAGGAGTAGGAGATTCAGGAGCCCTGCCGAAAAACGGATTAAAATATGATCTTCTTACATGAAGAGCCATAATCAATTCTTCTAAAGCAGCATTACCTGCTCTCTCTCCTATTCCGTTAATAGTGCATTCAAGTTGTCTAGCTCCATTCTTGACAGCCTCAAGGAAGTTTGCGACAGCAAGTCCTAAATCATTGTGACCATGAACGGAGAGAACTGCTTCATTGATATTTGGAACATTTTTATTAATATTTAATATTAAATCTCCAAATTCAGATGGAGTTGTATAACCAACTGTATCTGGAATATTTATAGTATTAGCACCTGAAGATATGGCTAATTCGATTACTTCATACAGAAAATCTAAATCACTTCTTGCAGCATCTTCACAAGAAAATTCAACATCATCAACAAAACTTTTAGCATATCCAACCATATCTGGAACGATATCAAGAACTTCTTTTCTAGATTTCCTTAATTTATGTTCAAGATGAATATCACTGGTTGCAATGAAAGTATGAATCCTTTTTCTTGGAGCTGGAGCAATAGCATCAGCACAAGCTTTTATATCAGGTTTTGAGGCTCTTGATAGTCCGCAAATTATAGGTCCTTCCTCTCCTCCTACATTCTCAGCTATTTTCTGAACTGCAGCGAAATCACCAGGGCTAGCGAAAGGGAATCCTGCCTCAATAACATCAACGCCTAATCTTGCTAATTGTTGTGCTATGGCTAACTTTTCCTCTAAATTAAGACTCGCCCCAGGGGATTGCTCTCCATCCCTTAAAGTGGTATCGAAAATTAAAACTCGGCCCGGATCTTTGGCCATAACATGGATTATATAAAAATAAATAGACCTTTAAGATCTAAATGAATCTATTTAATTGTAGTATGTTTCTAATAAATTACTAGAAAAAATATTAAGTTTCTAGTAATTTAATTTATCTTTTTATATATTTCTTTCTCTAAAATAGTAAAAATTTAAGGTTTAATATCAAATTCAAATAAAAAAGCTCTAATTAATAAGTAAAAATTAATTATTTTTTAGTATCTATTTTGACTAGATTTATATTAGAACTTAAAGTTTATCTTTTCTAGAGCAGCTAAAGAGTATAAGTGTCGAAGGTCTATTCAAAAAATCTGGGAGTTTTAATGACTAAAGGCAATCTCGCCATAGTCCTGCATGCCCATCTGCCTTACGTGAGATCAGAAGAACCCGGCTCCTTAGAGGAGGATTGGTTCTTTCAAGCTCTAGTGGAATGTTATTTGCCACTTTTAGAAACACTTGAGGAGGCCTCTACTGCAAAAGATCAAACACCTAAAATCACAATAGGTTTATCTCCTACTTTGCTTTCGCTTTTGGAGGATCAAGTATTAAAAAATCGCTTTGAAGAATGGGTATCAATAAGATTAGAACTTCTAAATAAATTAGAGACAAACTGCACAGCAGCAGCCCTAGATCTTAAAGGTCACTTAAAACGTCAATTAAAAAGCTGGAAGAGCTGCAAAGGTGATCTAATAGGAAGATTTAAAAAGCTACAAACATTAGAAATAATTGATATTCTTACATGTGCAGCTACTCATGGATATCTGCCTCTTTTGAGAGAAAACCCTGAGGCAGTAAGAGCTCAATTGAAAACTGCAGTAAGAGAGCACCAGCGCCTTTTTACAAACGCCCCATTGGGTATTTGGTTGCCTGAATGTGCCTATTACGAGGGCTTAGATGATTTAATGTCTGAATCAGGACTTAGGTATGCCGTCCTAGATGGACATGGCTTATTAAATGCAGATCCAAGACCAAGATATGGTTTATATGCTCCTATATGCACAAGAAGAGGAGTAGCTTTTTTTGGTAGAGATAGTGAATCAACTCTTCCAGTTTGGTCAGCAAGGGATGGATATCCAGGGAATCCAAACTACAGAGAATTTCATAGAGACCTAGGCTGGGATTTATCAATAGAAAACCTAAAAAAGATAGGGATTAAGGAAAAAAGGCCATTAGGAATAAAATTATTTAAGATTTCATCTCAAAATACATCTTTAGAAGACAAACAAGAATATGACCCACAAGCAGCAAAAGAAAGTGTTGAAAAAGATGCAGAGAGTTATTTAAAGGACAGAAAAAAACAACTTATAAAACTTGAAAAATCAATGAAAATAGAACCATTGTTAATAGCACCTTTTGATGCAGAACTTTTTGGTCATTGGTGGTTTGAAGGTCCTAAATTTCTATCACATTTATTTATCAAAGCTAAAAGGGAAGGTGTTAAATTAATCACTTTAAAAGATGCTCTTCAATTAACGCCCCAAATCCAATTATGCAATCCTTCTCCATCTAGTTGGGGACAAGGTGGTTTTCATAATTATTGGTTAGACAAATCAAATGCTTGGATTGTTCATGAATGGAGTAAAGCCGGAAGAGAAATGGTCAGTATTTGTTCAGGAGGTTTAATAGAAGAATCAAATATAAAGATAATCAAACAAGCTGGAAGAGAACTTTTACTGTCTCAATCTTCAGATTGGAGTTTCATTTTAAAAGCCGAAACGACTACGGAGCTTGCAAGAGAAAGAATAAACTTGCATCTAAAAAGATTTTGGATATTGATAAATGCAATTAAAGACAATAAAAATATAACTGAAAAAATTATAGATGAAATTGAAAAAGAGGATTGTATATTTCCTCTGATCTCTCCCATAGATTGGAAAAAGAAAATCTAATTTTTTTCTTACTTTTTTATTAAAAAACCAATCATTCCGAATCTAACTTTCAATGGAGCAATAGAAAATAACTTGAGCATAACAATAAAAAGCCTCGGCAAAGGAAGAGTGTTAGTTAAATATCCATACCAATCTTTTTTGGGTAATTTAAAAAAAGTATCAAAAAAAGATCTTAACAGGGATTCCTCAAACGTCATTAGTCTTTGAAGACCAAACTGATAAAGACGATGTCTTTGAATCAATTCAGTTGGCCAAAGGGTTTTCCATCCTATTCTTGCTATTTTAGAAGTAGGCATGAGGGGATCTTTTTTCATTATTTTTGCTATCTCCTTTGCTAATGAGGGGGCTCTCCTTAAAAGGCTGCCAACCATGTATCCAGATGCAGGGTGAACCATGCTTGCAGACCCTCCAAAGGCCAAAAGAGGTTGATCTCTATAAGGCAATGGCAAATTCATTGGGAAAAGGCAATGTTCTTCGTGCATAACTTCCTCAATTTGAATACCTTTGTTAGTTAGTCGTGAATTTAATCTTGCTTTTAATGATTCAAATGAAACTGGCGGTGCACATGCCAAAGATGTTTCTTCTACAAAATAACTACCGTCTCCCAGGTCCATAGCGTAAAGAAAAGAAGGTGGCTCTTCCAGTTCATTGGCATTTAAATGGTCTGGTCTAAAATCCATTAAAACGAAGCGATCCTTATCCACAGGAGCAGAACTAAATTTCCCAACCACCCCATAGGCTGCCTGCTTAGCTATTTGATCATGCTTAGGCCTTTTAACAAAAGAGGTTTTGTGACCGCTTGCATCAATAACGAGCCTAGCGAAATATTTTTTCCCGGAGGTGCAAATAACAACCGTTTCTCTCTCACTAAAATCAATATTTTTGACAGTTTCTACCTGCCAAGCGAGTCCATTACATCTCTCAAGAAGAGCCTCCTGAAAATTAATTGAATTAAAGAGACCGTAATCAAGATAATGATTTGTACAACTGTTACCCTTATTACTTAATCCATCTCCAAAGAAACTAACAGTATCTTTCCATCTATATTTTAATAATTCATCCATATTTAAAGACTCAAGTTCAGATGCCCAGATTCCATAAGTGTTTGGCCAAGGCTCTAAAGGAGATTTAGAAGCTATTGCCTGAACATTAAGTCCTTGTTCAACCAACTCAGCAGTGATGCAAAGAGCAGCTGGTCCTGCTCCCATAACTAATACATCAGCAAAGTTATTCAATTTCAATTTTTTGAAGTTGGATCAGTATTTATTGATTCCATACTTGTGGACAATTCTTTTTCTTCATCTTCATTAATTTGTTCTGGAGGAACTAAAACGACCTCAGACAACTTATCCCCATTATCAAGTTTCTGAATTCTTACCCCCGTTGCAGCTCTAGACTGTTGAGAGATCTTATCCGCACTAGTTCTGACAATTACTCCCCTTTCACTAACTAATAATAATTCTTCTCCTTTGCCTAGAACTCTTAAACCTACAAGTTCATCTCCGTCTTTTCTGAATTTTATTGCTCTTAAGCCCATTCCTGCTCTTTTTTGCAAGCGAAATTGTGTCACAGGAACTCTTTTACCTAGACCGCTTCCAGAGGCAACAAGTACCCAAGGCCCTTCAGATTCTGATGATTCATCCTGTAGTTCTTCGTCTTCACTTTTATCAACATGATCAGCCAACTCAGTAGATAAAACATCCATACTTACAAGAGAATCACCAGACTTAAGATTCATTGACTTCACCCCTCTTGCTGATCTACCTAAAGGGCGTAATTCAGAATCATTTAATCTAAAATGAATTGTCATTCCATTCTTGGAACCAATCAAAACACTATCTCCAGACTCAGCCAATCGAACCCAAGTTAAAGCATCACCATCCTCTAAACCTATTGCAATTAATCCATTTGCTCTAATCTTACTGAAAGCTGAAAGAGGTGTTCTTTTAATATATCCCCCCCTAGTAAGCATCAATAAATAGTTTTCATCATCAAAAGTACTAACAGAAAGCAATGAAGTTATAGCTTCTTCCCGCGGAATTGGAAGCAATTGAACAATAGGAGTACCTTTCGCAGTTCTACTGCATTGAGGAACTCTGTAAGCAGGAAGAGCATACGCAACGCCTCTATCACTAAAAAGCAGGAGACTGTCATGGTCATTACAACTAATAAATTTTTTCACTTCTTCCTCTCCTTGGCTTCTCGTTCCTGCTTTACCTCTAGTTCCTCGACTTGTTGCTTCAAATTCACTAACAGGCATCCTCTTTAGGTATCCTGTCTCTGTCAACAAAACGACTGATCTTTCATTAGCAATTAAATCAATATCTTCAAGGCCTCCTCCAAGATCAAGAATTTCTGTTCTTCTTGGAGTATTATATTTTTCTTTTATTTCATTTAGTTCTATTTTTGTTATTTCAAATACCCTTTCTTTCGTATTTAAAATATCTTTTAAATCTATTATTTTTCTAACTAAATCCTCATGTTCAAGTCTTATCTTATCAGCCTCTAAAGCAGTCAGTCTTCTTAACTGCATCTGCAAAATAGCGTCAGATTGAATATCTGTTAAGCCATGAAGTTCTTGTAATTTACGTTTAGCAGTAGCGGAGTCAGATGCGGACCTGATAAGGCTAATTATGTCATCTAGCTGATCTAAAGCTAATAATAATCCTAATAATATATGGTCTCTACTCTCTGCCTTCTTTAAGAGATATTTAGTTCTTTTTTCAATGGTTTCTACTCTAAAATCTAAAAATACTTGCAACATTTTTTTAAGTGACAATATAACAGGCTCACCATTAACTAATGCAAGCATATTTGCACTAAAATTAGTCTGTAAAGGAGTAAGTTTAAATAAATTATTTAAAACAACTTGAGGATATGAATCTCTTCTTAATTCAACTACTATTCTCATACCATCTCTATCACTTTCATCTCTTATATCTGCAATACCTTCAAGTTTTTTATCGTTAACCATATCGGCGATTCGTTCTATTAATCCTGCTTTATTTGTTTGATAAGGAAGTTCAGTGATTATTACAGCATCTCTATCTGGTCTTCCTGGATTTTCAATGGTTTCTATTTCAGCAACTCCACGCATTGTTATTGAGCCTCTTCCAGAAAGGTATGTTTCTTTAATTCCACTTCTGCCAAGTATCTGGCCCCCAGTAGGAAAATCTGGGCCTTTAATTAAATTCATCAATTCTATTTCATCTAACTCAGGATTAGAAATTAACGCCATCAATCCATCAATCAGTTCGACCAAATTATGGGGAGGTATGTTGGTTGCCATACCTACAGCTATGCCAGACGAACCATTTAGTAGCAATTGAGGAATTCTTGCCGGCAAGACTGTTGGCTCTTGTACTGATCCATCAAAATTATCGGCAAAATCAACTGTTTCAGATTCAATATCTTCAAGCAAGCTATCAGTGGTTAAAGATTGCAATCTGGATTCTGTATATCTCATCGCAGCAGGAGGATCATTATCAACAGATCCAAAATTCCCATGCCCATCAATTAGAGGCATCTGCATAGAGAAATCTTGCGCCATTCTGACCAAAGCGTCATAAACGGCAGTATCACCATGAGGATGGAATTTGCCTAAAACCTCTCCAACTACACGTGCACATTTTCTGTATGGCCTATCACTAGTTAGACCAAGTTCATACATCGCATAAAGAATCCTACGATGAACGGGCTTAAGTCCATCTCTCGAATCAGGTAAAGCTCTTCCAACAATCACACTCATCGCGTATTCCAAATAGGAACGCGACATTTCATTTCTTAAGTCAGTCTGAATGATCCGATCGTCGGATTCCCCGGGACCAGTACTATTAGGTCCCAATGGATCAGCCATATATAAGGGTTTTACCAATTATAAGAACATCTCAGCATTAATAAACCTTTTAGAGTGAATAACCATATATCTGAAAGTAAATCACCTCTGACAAAATCAACAATTACAAAAACATAGTAAAAATTCTCTCTAAATAATCACAAATCATCGAATTAATAAGAAAAACAAGCAAAATCTTGATTATCTATTCCCAACATTTGCTCAATTTGGCACTTCAGTTGGTAGTTTGACGAGAACTTACAAAATTTAGGTGTGAATATTCAACTAGGACGCACCAAAACTGTTAGAAGAGCTTACGGGATTGATGAAATTGCATTAGTTCCCGGAGGAAGAACAGTTGACCCTGAAATCACAAAAACCAATTGGGAAATCGGAGGAATTGAAAGAGATATTCCCATAATCGCAAGTGCGATGGATGGCGTTGTAGATGTAAACATGGCTGTCGCCCTGTCAGAATTAGGAGCCCTAGGTGTTTTAAATCTAGAAGGAGTCCAAACCAGATATGAAGATCCAGAAGAAGTCCTAAGCAAAATCCAATCAATTGGGAAAGAGGAATTTGTTCCTCTTATGCAAGAAATTTATAAGAAACCTATAAAAGAAGAATTAATTTTAAAAAGAATTCAAGAAATCAAAAAAAGTGGAGGTATTGCGGCTGTAAGTGGAACCCCATTAGCTGCGATTAGATATAGAGATTTAATCAAAGGCTCAGGTGCAGACTTGTTTTTTCTTCAGGCAACTGTAGTTTCAACAGAACATCTGGGCAAAGAGGGCAGTCAAAATCTTGACCTTTATGATCTTTGCAAAAACATTGGAATACCAGTTGCTGTGGGTAATTGCGTAACTTATGAAGTTTCTTTAAAACTAATGAGAGCAGGAGCTGCAGCAGTAATGGTTGGTATTGGGCCTGGAGCTGCATGCACCTCAAGAGGAGTATTAGGTGTTGGCATCCCTCAAGCAACTGCTATCTCTGATTGCGCTGCAGCAAGGGATTATTTTCAAAAAGAAAGTGGGAAATATGTTCCGATTATTGCTGATGGTGGAATTATCACTGGTGGTGATATTTGCAAATGCATAGCTTGTGGTGCCGACTCAGTTATGATTGGTTCCCCAATTGCAAGATCTCAGGAAGCACCTGGTAAAGGTTTTCATTGGGGCATGGCTACTCCAAGTCCTGTTCTTCCTAGAGGGACCAGGATTAAGGTTGGGACAACAGGTAGTTTAAAAAGTATTCTTTGTGGACCTGCAATTCTTGATGATGGAACACACAATTTACTAGGAGCAATAAAAACCTCAATGGGGACTCTAGGAGCGACGAACATAAAGGAAATGCAACAAGTTGAGGTAGTTATCGCACCCTCTTTGTTAACAGAAGGAAAGGTTTACCAAAAAGCACAACAGCTTGGGATGGGAAAATAAAAGCTACCGAAAGATTTCATAATTAAATACAATGGTTAGAATTGAGTAGTGAGAGCCTTTGCTCTCACACTCCTCACACAAAAAATACCCGACTTGTTCGGGTTTTTCTTATTAAAAAGGACGCAAATCAATATTCAAACTTCGTTTAAAAATGGCAGCAAAAGTTTTTATAGGCAAAATACAATTGTTATGATCTAGTTCTTAAGACTTCTAAGGTATGTCCACAGCTTCTGCAGTAACTGATTCCTCTTTCGAACAAGAAGTCCTCCAGAGCGATGTTCCTGTTTTGGTTGATTTTTGGGCACCTTGGTGCGGACCTTGCCGAATGGTTGCTCCAATTGTTGAAGAAATCTCAAAAGATTTCGAAGGCAAAATAAAAGTTTTCAAATTGAACACTGATGAGAACCCTAATGTTGCTAGTCAGTATGGAATTAGAAGCATACCAACTTTGATGATCTTTAAGGGAGGTCAAAAAGTAGATACTGTTGTCGGAGCAGTTCCTAAAGCCACCCTTTCTGGAACAATCTCTAAACATCTCTAATATCGATTAAAGAACTTAGTCTTTTAGGTCCTTATATAAATGATTCAAAGGTAAATCTATTGGCAAAAATTGGATTAATAGATTATGGAATGGGTAATCTTTTTTCCGTTCAACAAGCATTTAAAAGGTTGAATCAACCTTTAGATATTATTCGTGATATCAAAGCACTCAACTCTTGTGATGCTTTAATTCTTCCTGGGGTTGGTGCTTTTGATCCAGCAATGAAGAATTTAAAAAAGACTGAACTAGTACCTTTAATAATTGAGTGGGTAAATAATGGTAAACCGCTAATTGGAATTTGTTTAGGATTACAGCTATTATTCGAGACTAGTGATGAGGGTTCCTCAGAGGGCTTAGGAATTTTCAAAGGTCATATTCGGAGATTACCTCAAGAAAAAAATGAGAGGATTCCGCACATTGGTTGGTCTCCGATAAACAAAATAAATGATTGTCCTATTATAGAAAATCATCCTGATTCAAATTGGATGTATTTCGTCCATTCTTACTCAGCTTGTCCTTTAGAACCAAAACAAACCGTAGCCACAACAAAATTTGGTAAAACTGATTTCTCATCTATGGTCTGGCATAAAAACACTGGTGCATGTCAGTTTCATCCCGAAAAATCAGGAGTTGCAGGACAAAAACTTATTTTTAATTGGATTAATTGGTTGAAAAAAAATAAATTTTAGTTTGAAAGGGAAACTTAAACTAATTTCTGGGAAAAGGATAGAAAGTCCTTCATCCCAAAAGACAAGGCCAACCTCCTCAAGAGTAAGAGAGGCACTAATAAATATTCTTGGGAACAAACTTATAGGCACAAGTTGGCTAGATCTTTGCAGTGGAAGTGGAGTAATGGCATGTGAGGTTCTTCAACAAGGAGTAAAAAGAGTTCTTGCGATTGAAAAGCAGAGGGAAACGGCAAAAATATGCAAAAAAAACCTTATTGATGTATCAAATACTATTAACAGCTCAATCCATATTGAAGTCATATGCACTGAATTGATCTCATTCCTCAAAAAGGGTCCAAAAAACAAGAAAATTGATTTTGTTAAAGATTGCCTAATTCCTGAACAAAAATTTGATTATGTTTTTCTTGACCCTCCTTACGAATCTGGATTATATGAACTTTCTCAAGAACTTTTATTGTCTAAACAATGGATTAAGGAATCAACTACTTTGATATGTGAATGCTCGTCAAAAACTATGCCAAGAATACATAATGGGTGGAAATTAAATAAAGAGAAATTTTATGGAAACACCTCTCTTCTTTTTCTTATTCCCAATCAGGCATTGAACTGCTTCGACGATACTGATTCCATGCACTAACAAAAAGGCCTAATAATGTTATGGGAACTAGTCCAAGAACAATCCCACATAGCAGAGGCTCAATCATTGGCTCGCATACTTCATGATTACTAGTAACAATTCTTTCATGTCAAAGAGGTTTTAGTGAATACTCCGTCATCAAAAGCATTAATTAATCAGGAGCAAAAGATTAGCTCTTGGCGAATATTTTTATTATCGATAGTCACTATTGCCTTCCTTATTCTTTTCTGGAGAATTGGTGACTTTAAAGAAGATCCTTTCATAAATGAAACATTATCTATTCAAGGTGAAGCTTTATCAGGAAGCAAATTATTCAAAATCAATTGTGTCGGTTGCCATGGGATATCAGCTCAAGGTTTTGTAGGACCCGATCTCCATGAAGTGACTCAAGAAATGAGTGATAAAAAGATTATTAATCAAGTTATTCGAGGATTGACTCCACCAATGCCAAGTTTTGAAATCGAACCTCAATCAATGGCAGATCTATTGGCGTATATGCATTCACTCAATAAATAGTGGCTATAAAAAAAGATCTCAAAGTAGTACTTGTTGAACCCGCAGGACCAATCAATGTTGGGAGTGTGGCAAGACTCTGCGAAAACTTTAGTGTTCATGAATTAAGACTAGTTTCTCCTAAATGTGATTATTTAGCTAAAGAATCGAAAAAGATGTCTGTCAAAGGATTGAAGATATTAGAAACAGCAAAAGTCTATAAGGATCTAAATTCAGCGCTTTCAGATTGCTCAAGAATTATTGCCACTTGCGGAAGAAAAGAACATGGAGAAATACCACTTAATTCAAATAAAGATGCCTTGAGCTGGGCTCTTAAATCAGAAAGAGAAGAGACAATAGCTTTTGTATTCGGAAGAGAAGACCGGGGTTTATCTAACGAAGAGCTTCTAAAAGCAAATAAAGTAATTAGCCTTAGTACAAGTGAGGATTATCCGTCATTAAATCTTTCACATGCAGTAGCAATTGTTCTCCATCAATTCAATCAACTTAATAAGCTTGATTTATTAGGGCCCCATACAAAAACAAGTTGTCCTGCGAATTTAATAAAATTAGAAGATTGTATTAATGATGCAGGTAGCTTTTTACTTGATATTGGTTTCTTGATGAAACATACATATAAAGCCAAAATGACGAAAATCAAGCAATTACTTTTAAGAGGTGAGATAAAAGATGATGAAGTTGCACTAATTAGAGGAATAATTAGCCAAGCAAGATGGAAAATTAAAAATAAAAATGATTAATTAAAATAAAAAGCTAGAATAAATAGCAAAGGTTTATATTCTTTCATTGAAAGTGAAAAGTTACCTCAAAGTAATAACGAACATATTTTTATCAAGCATAGGCTTATCAGTTTTAATTGGTAGTTTGCTAAGAATTGTTGGTCCAATTAATCAACACCATACAATAAATAGAAAAATTAATATATCTGCTAAATCACGAAGGTTAGCTAAAAAAGAATTTAAAGCTAGGAAAACAAACTTTATATCATTTTACAATAAAAAATTAGAAAAGTTTGAAAGACTTGAAAAATTAATTAATAAATGGGAAAATCTTATAAATAAAAATCCAGATCTAAATGTTAGTGCTTTTTTCTTATCATTAGATGAGCAAGTCTATGCAGAAATAAAATCTGAAATAAAGCTATCTGCAGCAAGCAGTATCAAGGTTCCTATTCTAATTATTTTACTTACAATGCTAGATAGAGAGGAGATATTTTGGAATGAAAAGTTAATACTTTCAAAAGATACAATCGGTAGCGGTTCTGGCTGGATGTCATACCAAGAGATTGGTGACCGTTTCCCTATTTACGAAGTGGCCACGGAAATGATTAGAGTGAGTGATAACACAGCAACTAATTTACTAATAAAACGAATAGGTGGAATCAATATAGTTAATCAAAAATTCAAAGAAATTGGATTAAACAACACACAAATAAATAACTATCTTCCTGATCTAGATGGAACAAATCTAACGTCAACTAAGGATCTATCTTTAGCCATGTCACTTGTAGATAATGGATCTCTACTTAATGTTAGTTCTAGGGATATTTTCAGAGACATAATGAGCAAATCAAAAACAAATACATTAATACCCTCGGGAATTTTAAGAGGTCTTGGTAAAGAATCTAAAGATACAGACTATCGCCTTTCATTAAAAGGTTATTTAGTTCACAACAAAACTGGTGATATTGGAATCTCATACTCAGATACTGCTTTAATTCAAACTCCCCATAACTCAAAGGCATTTGCAAGTTTTATAGTGAAAGGTCCATTTAACGATCCAAGATCACCTGAGTTGATAAGAAATTTATCGGCAGAATTGGTTCCTTTTCTAGTACCAGATCAAAAATCAAGTAAACAAAATTAGATTTTTTTCTGGTTTAAATAAACTTTTGCTTTTCATTATCATTTTTTTTTGACCTTAATCAATTTAAAGTGGCCTGCTTATGAAACAATCTAGTTACCAGTACTAAGAAAGTGAGTTCAACTAGAAAACGCAGAGTTTTTCCATTCACTTCAGTGATTGGACAAGAAGAAATGAAGCTAGCGCTTCTTTTAAACGTTATTGACCCGAGAATTGGCGGTGTAATGATAATGGGTGATAGAGGCACAGGGAAGTCCACGACCATAAGAGCACTTGCAGATCTCTTACCTGCTATTGAAGTCGTTGAAGGAGATCCCTATAACAGCTCCCTTGATGATCCAGACCTTCAAAGCAATGATGTAAGGGAGAGGATTGACAGTGGTAGTGACCTAAAAAAAGGCGAGAAACAAGTTCCTATGATTGATTTACCATTAGGAGCCACTGAAGACAGACTTTGTGGAACAATTGATATCGAAAAAGCTCTTAGCGAAGGTGTTAGAGCTTTTGAACCAGGACTGCTGGCCAAAGCAAACAGAGGATTGCTTTATGTTGACGAAGTCAACTTGCTAGATGATCATCTTGTTGACGTACTTCTAGACTCTGCCGCCTCAGGCTGGAATACAGTTGAACGTGAAGGTATTTCGGTTCGACATCCTGCGAGGTTTGTACTTATTGGTTCAGGGAACCCTGAGGAAGGAGAATTGAGGCCACAGTTACTTGATCGTTTTGGAATGAGTGTAGAAGTAAGAACCGTAAGGGAAGCAAAACTTCGCGTTCAAGTTGTTGATCAACGCACAGCCTTTGACAATGACCCTGAATCTTTTACTAATTCGGTTCAGGAGAATCAAGACTCGCTTCAACAAAAGGTGGTTGACGCTCAAAATTTACTTAACGAAGTTTCTATCGATGAAGATCTCAGATTGAGGATTTCAGCAGTTTGTGGTGAGCTTGATGTTGATGGACTTAGAGGCGATATTGTAACAAATAGAGCAGCTAGAGCCCTTGCAGCCTTTGAAGGAAGAAAAGAGGTTACTGAAGAAGATATTGCACGTGTCGTTTCGACCGCTTTAAGGCACAGACTGAGAAAAGATCCTCTTGAACAAGTTGATTCTGGAGATAGAGTAATAAAAGCTTTTTGCAAAGTTTTTGAAAGGAATGAAAGTAATGATGTATCTGAATTTGAACTAGCCACAACAAACTAAGTGAGAATAATAGGAATAGATCCAGGCTTGGCCAGAGTGGGGTACGGAATTATTGATGAAATAGAGGGAAAGAAAATAATGCTGGATTGCGGAATCATAGAAACTAAATCAACACAAAAAGAGGAAAAAAGACTTGTAGAAATTTCAAGTGATTTAAGTTCAATATTAAATAAATGGAATCCAAATTTTGCAGCGGTAGAAAAGTTCTTTTTCTACCGCTCTAGTACGACAATTAGTGTTGTTCAAGCTCGGGGAGTGATAATGATGACTTTAGGGAAACACAATCTTCCGATTCAAGAATTTCCACCAATGCAAATCAAACTTACTGTGACTGGTTATGGCCATTCAGATAAAAATGAAGTTTTAAAATCTGTCATGAATGAACTCGGTATCACTTCACCACCAAAGCCTGACGATGCTGCAGATGCATTAGCAATCGCACTTACTGGTATCTATCTTAAATAACCAAATCTATAATAAAAATATGTTATTTCATGGCAAGTATGTATGGCGATATTAAATCAAAAAAAGAAATCAAAAGAAAGGAATATAATTTAATCCGTAATTCAAACTCATCATTAATACATGAGAAAATAAAATTCAACGTCAAATCAAAACTAAATATACTTTTAAATAAATATCATGTGGAGGGACAATTTATAGGTATTTATTGGCCATTAAAAGGGGAGATAGATATAAGGTTTATTAAAGAAATTAATAATCAAAAAGTTGTTCTGCCTTCAAGTTCTAAAACCAAAGGTATAAGCTATCATCATTGGTCAAACAATCAATTAGAAATAGACGCAAATAGTATCCCTGCACCATCAAGAGAAAACCCTATTAACCCTAATGATATTTCTATTCTATTTGTCCCCGCACTAGCTATCGATCAAGAAGGATACAGATTAGGCTACGGGGGAGGATATTTTGATCGACTTCGACAAAGAGATTTATGGTTTTCAATACCATCATTTGTAGTTATCAGTAATAATTGCATTTCTAGAGAACCATTACCTAGAGACAAATGGGACGTTCCTTTTAATGGCTGGATTAGCGAAAAAGGTCTACATGAAATTGAAGCAGCTAAATAATTAGTTAGGCTTTAATATATACAAAATGCTTAAAGTCAAGGGGTGAGTGAAATCAAAGAAAAATCTTCCATCAATACTTATGGGAGTGATTCATTAGATAATCTTATAAAGCGTCTACAATCAACTTCAGATCCCAAAAGGCGCTATGAATATATTTTATGGCTAGCTAAAAGTTTGCCATTGCTGACTGAAGATCTTCACTTGGAAACCACAAAAGTAAAAGGATGCATTTCAGAAGTATATGTTCTTGGAATTCTTTATAATGGAAAAATTCAATGGAAAGGATATTCAGATGCACTCATAACAAAAGGATTACTAGCTTTTCTAATAAAAGGTTTGAATGATCTAACACCTTTTGAAGTACTCTCTATAAATGAAAATTTTATAGAGATGACAGGACTAAACAAAAGCTTGACTCCATCGAGAGCAAATGGTTTTCTCAACATATTCCTAAAAATGAAAGCTCAAGCCAAAAATCTCTCACTACCTATTTCTGATAATGAATAAAAAAAAATTCAAAAAAAAATTATCTCCTTATAAAAAATGAAAAAAGTTGGTATTGGTTTACTTGGCCTAGGCACTGTTGGGCAGGGTGTTGCAAATATAATTAACAACCCAAATGATAGACATCCATTGGTTGGAGAACTTGAAATCATGGGTATTGCAGTAAGGAATCTCCAAAAGAAAAGAGATGTATCTTTTCCCGATTCAATACTTACAACAAACCCAATTGAAATAGTAAATAATTCTAATATTCAAATAGTTGTTGAAGTAATGGGGGGAATAGAGCCCGCAAAATCATTAATTATCCAAGCGATAAGAGCAGGTAAATCTGTTGTAACTGCCAACAAAGCCGTAATTGCAAGACATGGTGAAGAGATTTCAAATGAAGCGAAAGCCGCTGGGGTTTATGTCCTTATAGAAGCGGCAGTAGGAGGCGGGATACCAATAATTGAGCCTCTAAAGCAATCTTTAGGTGGAAATCAGATAACTAAAGTAAGCGGAATAATAAATGGAACAACTAATTACATACTCTCCAGAATGGATAAAGAAGGAGTTAATTATGCTGATGTTTTAAAAGATGCACAAGCACTGGGATATGCAGAAAGTGACCCAGCAGCTGATGTCGAAGGATCTGACGCCGCTGACAAAATTGCAATTCTAAGTGGCCTTGCTTTTGGTGGAGCAATTAATCGAGCTGACATCCCAACGACTGGGATAAATCTTCTAGAGGGTATCGATGTCAATTATGCAAGAAAGTTGGGTTATGGAATTAAACTTTTAGCTATATCTGAGAAAGGAGAAACTCAATCAAAAAGCGAAAACAGTCAACCACTATCTGTCTGGGTTGAGCCAACATTGGTACCTGAAGATAATCCATTAGAAGGGGTAAATGGAGTGAACAATGCAATCCTTGTGGAAGGTAATCCCATTGGAGAAGTAATGTTTTTCGGACCAGGTGCAGGATCAGGTCCAACTGCATCAGCTGTTGTTGCAGACATACTTAATATTGCAGGTATTCAGTCTATGAGTGGAGACAAAATCTTTAACTTAGATCCGCTTCTATCAGCAAAAGGTTGGAGAAGTTGTCATGTAGCAGAAAAGAAAAAAATAACTAAAAAGAATTACATACGGCTTATCGCAGAAGATAGTCCAGGAGTAATTGGAGAAATCGGAACTATCTTTGGAAAGAAAAAAATATCTATTGAATCAATTGTGCAATTCGATGCAACGGATAAAGAAGCAGAAATAGTAGTTATTACTCATAAGATTAATCAAGGTCAGCTTGAAGAGGCTCTTTTAGATATAGAACACTTGTCACAAGTTAAGAGAATTGCAACAACGATGGGTTGCCTTTAGCTAACGAAAACTAGTCAAATCGGAATTAAGTTGCTACTTATATAAATAGAACAAAGGAAATTATATCTTAAATTTCTTTTCGTAACTAAACCATGAAAACATCCAAAAGCGTAGTTGAGGAAGCCAGACAAGAAACAGAAAAAAATATTAATCAAGGAGATTGTGTTTATCTAAAGAATCAAGAAGAACTTTTTCAAGTATTAGGTATAGATAATGCTTATGAAAAATGTTGGGTTAGACAATGGCCACTTAATCCTAACGGATCTCCTGTTTTTGAGATCTCAATTAAACAAGTATCACCTAATCAATAAATAGTTTTAGGCAGAAATTTTTATAGAATAATAATAAATGTTAAAACTGAATTATATAAAAAATATTTTAAAATTCTCAAGTATTTTACTAATACTCTTCCAATTATCTTGTGTACAAAATAAGAAAAGAGAAAATATTATTGTTGCAAGTGCAGGTAAAATTGAATCCCTTGATCCTGCTCAAGCAAATACTCTTAGGACACTACAAATATTAAGCGCTCTTGGAGATACTTTATATAAAATAAATAAGGAAGGAAATCTTTCCCCAATCTTAGCTAAAGAGTTACCAAGAGTTAGTAAGAATGGTTTGCTAATAGATATTATATTAAAAGAGAATATTTCTTTTCATGACGGAAGTATTTTCAATGCAGAAGCGATGGCATTTAGTCTTAATCGCTTTATGAAGATAGGAACTTTAAATTACCTGTTAAATGACAAAATAGAAAATATTGAAGTCAAAGATGAATTCGTTATAAGAATCAAATTAAAAAAGCCATCCAGTTCTTTAAAAAGTCTTTTAACTTCAGTAAATTTAACTCCAGTATCACCTAATTCATATTCAAATCATATAGATAGTTTCAAAAATAAAAGTTTCATAGGAACTGGGCCTTACCTCTTAGAAAGCTTCAACTCAAGTCAACAAATAATCAAGCCATTTAACAACTATTGGGGAGTCAAACCTCAAAATAAAGGAATTGACTTTATAAATTATAGTAATTCTAGTACTCTTTTCGGGGCTATAAAAACGAAAGAAGTTGACGTCCTGATTTCAAATTCGATCGATGATATGCAGCGATTAACATTAAATAACATGGTTAATAAAGATTTGCTTAAATCAGGAGAAGGTAATCCAATAGAGATAGGGTACATTACATTTAGAAGTAACAAATTACCTTTAAAAAATAAAACAATTAGAGAAGCTCTTACTTACACAATTGATAGAGAACTAATTAGTAAGCAAGTAAGTTTTGGGACTAGAGAACCATTAAGATCAATAGTTCCTCCTCAATTACACAAAAACAAACTTACGCCATGGCCTAAATACAATCCCCATATTGCAAGATCTTTATTAAAAAAAGAAGGCTATTGTGGAACAAATGTTCTTTCTATTCCATTAACATTTAGATCTAATGTACCTGCTGATAAACTACTTGCCCTTACATGGAAAGATCAAATCAAAAGAGATTTATCTGATTGTATAGAAATAACTTTAAATGGAATTGAATCAACCACAGTTTACAAACAACTTTCCGAAGGAGCTTTTGATGCAGTTATATTAGATTGGACTGGAGCATATCCTGACCCAGAAGCATACTTAACTCCCTTATTAAGTTGTAATGAAATAAATAATAATACTTGTATTAAAGGGGAAGCTGTGTTTAGTGGGAGTTTTTGGGGTGATAATAAATTACAAGAATTATTGGAGAAAAGTGAAGAATCAGAAGGAGAAAGTAGATTAAAAAATTTAATAAAAGTTGAACAACTTGCAGCACAAGGAAGTGCTTATTTACCAATTTGGCTAGTTAATCCTAAAGCTTGGTCTTTAAAAGATATAAGTCAACCAGAATTCTCAAGCGATGGATTAATTATTCTAAAGAACTTAAAAAGAGAATAGTTTTGTCATCTAAAAAGGAACTTTTCAAATATACACTCTCGAGATTAGCTCTATTGCCAATTATGCTTTGGATCATTTCGAGTTTAGTTTTTATATTATTGAGAATCGCACCTGGCGACCCTGTAGATGCAATTCTAGGCACTCGAGCCAATGAATTTGCAAGGGAAAGTCTAAGAATTAAACTTGGCTTAGATAAACCTTTAATTAATCAATACATTGAATATTTAAATCAGTTAATGCATGGAAATTTAGGAATCTCATTAAACACACAAGAACCTGTTAAAATAATTATTTCAAAAGCTCTTCCAGCAAGTTTGGAATTAGCAATATTTTCAGTATTAATAGCATCAATAGTTGGTTATTTAATTGGTTTTTTAGGAGCAGTAAAACCAGAAGGCAGATTAGATTTTTGGGGAAGGATTTTCGGCATTGGGACCTATGCTTTGCCTCCTTTTTGGGCCGCTATGTTAATTCAAATTATTTTTGCTGTATTGCTTGGTTGGCTACCAATTGGTGGCAGATTACCTCCCGGGGCTATTCCTCCACCCCAAATTACTGGCTTCTTACTTTTAGATGGAATTTTAAACAAAAATATGGAAATAATTTTTAGCTCTTTTAAACATTTAATATTGCCTTCATTCACTCTAGGAATATTATTAAGCGGAATATTCAGTAGGGCATTAAGATTAAATCTAGAGGAAGTTTTAAAAAAAGATTATATTGAGGCCGCCAAAAGTAGAGGTATAAATGATTCTAGAATATTAATTAAGCATGCTTTACCAAATACACTTCTCCCAATATTGACAATTACTGGTTTAACAGTTTCTTCTTTAATTGGTGGAGCACTTTTAATTGAAATAACATTCTCATGGCCAGGTATTGCTCTTGGACTTCAAGAGGCTATTAACCAAAGAGATTATCCTGTTGTGCAAGGAATAGTTGTTATAATATCAAGCCTTGTTGTCATGATTAGTGTTGGAATAGATATCGTTATTGCATATCTTGATCCAAGAGTTAGCTATTGAATCTTGATAAGTTTTTCAATTACATTCCTATCTAAAATATGAAACTTAAGCTCGCCTTTAGTTAAATTCGTATTCGAAGGAATTGATTTTTTCTCTTCTAATTTTTCTAAGAACCTTATTATCTCAAAAGATAATAAGCTCTGTACAGAAAGTGGGTGGTAGCCCACAATTGATTCTCCCAGATTAAACAAGTCCTTTCCTTCAGACTGCTTCATCTGCCCCTCTACTCTAATAGGTGAAAAATGACTTGCCCCCTCAATTAATAGTACTCTGCTCAATGGACTTGAACTCAAAGCAATCGATAATCCGAGTTGCTCACTAACAGATGGTGTAACCAAGTCAAAAGTTCCTCCAGTAAGAAAAAGAGGAATATTTATCTTATTTTCTAAATCCTTTTGCCACAAAAAACTCCCAAAACTATTCATACCAACGATCGCTGAAAGATTTTCCATATTTCCTCTGTCTAATAAAGTAATATCTACTAACTGACATTGTAAAAGTGAAGATAAATTAGTAAGAGAAAGGTTATCAAGCACCCTCTGACATCTATTCTCAAGCTGATCATCTATTTTTACCCCTGAAGCTAAAATAGCGGTAAGAGCTCCTAAAGAATGCCCCATAAGGACAACATTTTCTACTGAAATATCAATCTTGCCTGATTTTTTAGCATTAAAAACACTATCTAAATCATTCAATCGATCAGGGATAACTTCAGCACCAGGCAGAGGCAGTTTCCCTTTCAACAAGTCTTCTAATGCTAATGAATCACTACCTGGATGATCTAGAACAACAACAGGCCAACCATTGTGACTAAGACTTCTTGCAAGCCAATTAAAATGATTACGATCTCCTCCTAAACCAGGCATTAACAAAATCCAATTTTTTTTAGTTTTCTCTCTAAAGGAAGGATTCCATACCTCCAAATTTAAAGGTTCATTTCGATGGGTAACATTTAAGGAAATCAATTTATATTCAGATTCTTTAATCTCAAAAGGCAAAAGATTAATTTTTTCTCTCTTTACTGATTTTTCATTAATAGAAACCAAATCAGAGATTAGTTTTTGTTGTTTATTTAATTCACTTCTCCAATTATTGGCTACTTCAATCCAACCGTCCAAATCAATATGAATTGCTTTAACAGAAAGTGAATTTAGAAGATCAAGAGTTGTCACCTCATCCTTTTTATTTAAAAGAGTTTCCAAAGTATCTAGAACGCTTTCACCAGTGTTGTCTTCATCCATAAGGATGAGATCACTTACTTCATCAAGTAATTTTCGTCCAGACCAACTTCGCAAAATTTGTCTAGCCATACTTTTATCTCTAACCAAAGGTGTGCTTAAAAACTTTGCTAAACCTTTCCTTTCTTTAAATCCAAGTAAATTTAGCCAGCTGGCTAGTTCTGAATTTGTTGACTCTTCTCCATTACTCCAATCAATCAATTCTTTTATTGAAATTGGAATAGACATTCCATCAAAATGAATTTCAAATCTCTCTGCTGCTTGAAATTTTGGATAAAAACAATAAGGAGCTACTAAACTTCCAACAGTTCCAAGAACAACTAATTTTTTAATGAATGAATTTGTTCTCAAAGTCTATTTATAGCAATTATTGGAAGAGATTCCCTGTATCCCTAAAATTAATCATAAAGGCTCGTTTATGGACAGCAATAGGAGCAGGAGGGGTATTGTATTTAAGTCCAATAATTTTTAATAGTTTAGGTTTCTCAGCAGAGCAAATTGGTAGCGGCATAACTATAGCTGCATTTGCTGGAATAACGACAAGATTTGGAACAGGATATTTACTTGACAAAAAATTTAACTATGGATATTCAATTAAAATCGCATGTTTAATTGCAATATTATCGGATATTATACTTTTTTTTTCACAAAGCCATTTAGCATACCTCTATGGTCAATTTTTTTTAGGAGCTGCCGCTGGAATTTATTGGCCTTCCGCAGAATTAGCAGTTCCCTTAAATTGCTATAGCAAAATCAAATCAAGTGAAGGTTATTCTCTTGCAAGAAGTGCTGACGCTATTGGAGTCACATTAGGGGTCCTGCTAGGCACAATTGGAACGTATTTTGAATTCGAACGAATAATATATTTAATAGATATTTTATGCATGTTATACATATTCAATATTCTATTAAATAATCTAGGAATATTTACAATCAAAAAGGAATTCGAAACAAAAGCTGATATAGAATTCAATTATAATAATACAGAGAAAAAATCTAATCTAAAATGGGTTATAAAGTTATTTCCTTTATTTTTAGTAACTCTATTTGTAACAGGTGTAATGAGTCTATTGCAAAGCATTCTTCCATTAGATTTAGCGAACGGTGGTATAATAAGGCCGCCATTCATAGAGCAAAGAGTAGCTACATTAGTAACACTTAAACTTGTTTTACTTGCAATTTTTCAATGGCCAGTAGGTTATATTTTAAGGAATAAAAATTCATCTTTTAAATTCAAATTATGCTTAATATCGCTACTAATAGGTTTTATTTTCTTATCACTTTCTAATTTATTGATTAACGGATATCTATTAATACTTTTAGCTTTCATACCTCTAACAATTTCTCTATGTATATTTCTACCATCAGCTTCAGATTCAATAATAAAATCAACTCCAATTAAATATAAAGGTACGGCAATTGCTTTATATTCTCAGTGCTTTGGCATTAGTTCTTTAACTATCCCTTGGATGGCTGGTAAGTTAATAGATAATTTCAATACAGCATTTCATTTATGGTTAATTGTTAGTCTTATCTGTTTAGCTTTAGTACCAATATCTAAACATATTAAATAAGAATATCTAATTCTTTTTAAATAGTTTGATTCCTATTCATTTCTTCAATTCTTAATTCCCTTAAATATAAAAAAAGAGGTGCTGAGAAGGCAAATGCAATTGTAAATGTGGTTAATATTACAATCCAAAGGTTTTTCATCTCTAGTCTCTTCGATTCTGAAATTATCCAAACAAATACTGCTGTTGAACCTATAAAAAGATCTCTAGATAAAGACTGTGAAGCTGGATTATTATTAGCCAATTCTAAAAATAATTGAATATCAAAAGCAGGTCCATAGCTTTTTGCGAATTCAATATTTGCGAGTGTAGGTAAAATGGCTCCTAATATTACCAATAATAAATAAACCCATTTCAACCATTTAATCTGCCTTATCATAAGAAAAATTTTATTTAATACAATTTAATATATCAGAAGTATTATAAAGATTATCTATTTTATGAAAAAAAAATATCATAGTTTTACCTATGAACTTAACTAACTATATTAGAAATAATATAGTTATTCAAGAATGAGAATTATTGCACCTAAAGAAATATTTAGGCTCCCTAAACTTAAATTAGCTGTAATTGGTCATGTTGAATGGGTCTCATTCTTAAAGGTTGACCAGCTTCCGTTAGCGGGAGAAATTTCACATGCGAAAGATAGCTTTGAGGAAGCAGCAGGAGGTGCGGCAGTAGCAGCGGTTCAAATGGCAAGATTGATAAATGGACCTGTTGACTTAATTACATCATTAGGTAATGACAATTATGGTGAAAAATGCTACGAAAGACTTACTAAAATCGGTTTAAATTTAAAAGTGGCTTGGCGTGAAAAACCAACAAGAAAAGGTATTAGCTTGATTAGTAAAGATGGAGAAAGAGCAATTACGGTTATTGGAGAGAGATTACAACCAATTGCTTCTGACAATCTACCATGGGGTGATATGCAAAATTACGATGGTATTTTTGTTACGGCGACAGATGAAGAAGGAATAAGACTTGCCAGAGAAGCTAAATTCCTCTCTGCCACTCCCCGAACAGGTGAACAAACCTTAAAGAATTCCAAAGTAAAAATAAACGCTTTAATTGGTAGCGCTCTTGATCCTGGTGAAAAAATAAATCTTGAAGAACTTGAACCGAAACCAGACATATACATTTCAACAAAAGGTAAATTAGGTGGAACAATTTTTCCTGAAAATATTAAATATAAATCCATTAAGCCTAGTTCAAAAGAGATCGACACCTATGGATGTGGTGACTGCTTCGCAGGAGCTGTCACGGCAGCTCTCTCAGCAAAACTAAATTTAGAGCAAGCAATTAATATAGGTGCATATTGCGGCGCTGAATGCTCAACCCATTTCGGACCTTACTAAAATGAAAAGCCAACAAAATAAAAATCCACAACCAAACAAAAAAAATTCTATTACTAATAATTTTATTATACTAATATTTTCTATTATTTCTCTTTTTTTTGAATCAATACTAATAATTATCAGTTTATTTAAAAAAGGTATTGTAAAGAAAGAAATACTTTCAAAAAAAACAGATCTAGGCTTCGACTTGACAATCAAAAGAAAATAAAGTGATAAAATCAAAATAAATAAATTAAATAATTTACAATCAACTGGCTTTATTTCTAGAAGTTGCTTTAATTAGAAAAAGTTATAATTATCTATAATGCAATTAATTCCAATATTTTTAATAATATTTTTTTTATATATGTTCTTAATTTTAAATAAGAGAAAAAATTTTTCTAATAAAAAGAGTTTGATGGAGAGATTTAAGAATAGGTTCAAAAGTATAAATGTTCGTCGAAAAAGGATATCTGAGGAATTTACAAACTCTCTTTTACTTGACCCTTGTAAAAACATCCCAATAGGTACATGGTATTCAGAGGATGAGCTTAGGGAGAAAGCAGATATTCATCGATCTAGATTAAGTAAATTTGGTAAATCAAAAATTAATGGCGAAATGCTATTTGTCGGACCAAAAGGAGGGATTTACAAAATAAGTGATGATGGAAAGAAAAAATATGTGTAAATCTTAAAAGACAAAAAGTAAACATTATAAAAAAACTAATTATTGCTAAAATCAAATCAATAATTCTTCACTCAATTAAAATTGAATTTATACCTAACGGTCTCATTTGGAGAGCTAGAGCTATCTAACCTAACTTTTTGGGGCCTTGTTGGTATTACATTGCTATTTGTCGTATCTTTTGTTTTATCAACAATTCCTCTTACTAAAAATATACAAGATACAAAAAATATTTCTTCAAAAAAGTAACATTCAAGCAGCCTCCTTGTATTCTGAAAAATCTCTATTCGCCCAATGTATTCTTTTGATAGATAGATTTACCGACGAGATATTCTTACTTTCTTCTTTCATAGAGATTACATTCCTATCATCTACAAGTTTATTTGATATTTGATTAGAAGAAACTCTTGATATCTTTAAACGATATTTACGCGCAAGATTTTGAATTGAGAACCCTTCTGCCTTTGATCGATGTGGCCAAAAATTCTTCACGATAAATTAAATCTCTTTTTTAAGGAAAACCAATAAAAAGAAAATTGCAACTAATTCTATTTTTTTATAACAAATCTTTCATGTACTATTCCTAGAAATTAAGCAGCTGGCATGGCTGGTTTATATGATTCTTTATCTCCTACACATTCAAGACTTTCCCTAGTAGAAACACCTGTAGTTGGATTTACACCATCAGCTATTTTACAAAGATTTCTCTGATCTTCACTATCAAGAATTGCAAATGTAAAATCAGCTCCCTCAATCTGAGCACCAGCAAAGCTGCTACCCGAGGCGATCATGTTTATCAATACAGCATTTCTAAGATCGGTTTTCTGAAAATTAACCCTGTCTGAGAGGGTATCAGTAAGGTCTATCCCATTAAGATTTGAACCTTTTAAATCAGATAAAGTTAATGTTGTTCCGTGAAGATCAACATCACTAAAATCAGCATCTCTTGCCATGGCCCCAGCTATTGAAGAAAGATGTAAGTCTTCTCCATGAAAATTAAAACCAGTGATATCAGATCGAACGTAGCTTGGTACTTCGTCCCCTTCTCCCTTAACGGCCACGTTTGCACCCGCAAATACTGGGTTAACTCCAAAAAATATGATTACAAAGCTCAGTACATATTTAATTATTTTTGAAAAAAGAAGATCAAAATTCATGAGTAAAGATGATAATCCACCTGAATAATGCAATTATCTCTCCTATTAAAGAATTTTATATACATTGATAAGACAAATTAATGTAAGAAGAAATATCTAAATGATTATCACAAAAGAGGCCTTCCGGAGATAAATTCATGCATTACCGGATTCATCCAATATAAGCCTACAAATAACATGACAAACACATTAAAAAATATTAAAGCTCCACTTAGTAAAAAAGTCTGATAATTCGAAGAATTATCTTCTGTAGTTTCTTGAACAATAGCTTGAAAATTCTGGTTCATTTTGCGTAATAACACCTGACCAAGTTACTAGAAAAACAAAATTTTTGAGGCCCTAACAGGAGAATTAACAGGATCTTTCTATTTTTTTAAGATTTGAATAATATTTTTTACTGAGAGATCTTAATGAGGGCTGCTTAGATGTTTCTAGATTTATAAAAATCAATATCTCACTCAAGTATTAGTATCTGATAAAGACTGATTCACTCATGCCATTCATACAAATCAACACATCCTCCAAAAGTAATGTCGAAAATGTTGATTTGCTCCAAAAAGATATTTCAAAAATGGTTGCAGATCTAACCGGCAAACCTGAAAATTATGTAATGACGATGATCCAAAGAGATAACAAGATGACATTCGGTGGATCCGATGAACCATGCTGTTTTATTAATGTTAAATCAATTGGCTCTCTAACCCCCTCCTCGATGAGCAAGTCTTTATGCGAGTTAATTGCATCTAAAACGAATATAAATAAGAATAGGATTTATATTGAATTTATCGACGTTAAAGCCTCACACTGGGGATTTAATAGTTCAACATTTGGATAGTAAATTTATTATCTTGTTTAATTAAAGCTGAAATTTATTATTAAATAAATTAACCATTCATATAATCAGGAAAGGTCACAACCTCTTTCAGAACATAGCTTTTCGATAGAAGGGCGAAAAGTTATTTTCAATCTATATTTAGCCCACAATCCATAAATAAACTCAATACATTTATCTAAAATGGGCAATTTTGTTGGTGTATAAATCCACCCTAAACCAATCAAGCTATAAGCCTCTTGAAAAACCTTAATATCCTTGTTTACTGAACCATCACTTTTGAAAGCATGGATTCTCTCCATCGCTTGTTTATAAAAAATTCCGTATTTAATATCTAAAGAAAAATCAGAACTGTTTATATCAATAAAGCTTAGGTATCCCTTTTAATTTCTTGATTGCAAGAAATTAACCTCTTTTTTACATAAGGGGCACCCTCCATCAAAAAAAAATAGTAAGTTTGATTAGATTCATAAAAAATTTAGATACTCATAAAAGCTTAAATTTAAAAATGGAAGGCTATATTCGTTGTTCAATGTAAATAAACACTTGATAGCATAACAATAACGAGCGATCTTAATGATATCTAACTGTTAAAAAAAAATGAGTGCACTATTTATTTTCATATTAATTTCAGTATTAGTGGTTTCCGCTTTGCTTTTCTTTAACAAAGGGGAAAAAGCTCAAGAGATCAAAAGCATTCTCAAAGATATATATGAAAATTTCAAAGAACTTTTCTCAAATTTTAAAAAGCTTTTTCTGATAGTTAAAGAGGTCATTCAATCAAAATTAGATCAAGAGCCAACTCAACTGAAAGATGAATCAACCATTTCAGAATCTGAAGCGCCCTCTGAACCTGATATAACTAATGAGCCTGAAGCTAATGCTGAAACTGATCTAACTACTGAGCCTGGAGCTATTGCTGAACCTGAGGTAACTGCTGAACCTGAAGCTAATGCTGAACCTGAGGTAACTGCTGAACCTGAGGGAACTGCTGAACCTGAGGTAACTGCTGAACCTGAAGCTAATGCTGAACCTGAGGTAAATGCTGAACCTGAGGTAACTGCTGAACCTGAGGGAACTGCTGAACCTGAGGTAACTGCTGAACCTGAGGGAACTTCTGAACCTGAGGTAAATGCTGAACCTGAAATTCGACTAACTAGCGAATTAGAAAAACCTTCTGATGATTCAATTAATGATGAAAATATTGATACAAAAACAAGCAATTTTTAATTAAATATTTTTTCCAATAAAAAGCCTCATCAAATTTGATGAGGCTTTTTGATTGAAATTTGCGTTTGAATCTACTAACTCTCAGTTGATGCTAGAGAAGCTACTGATCCAACAACACGACGGAAATCAAAGCCCATTGCTCTTAGAGCATGCCAGATATGACCTTGAATAAAGAAAAATCCAAAGTAATAGTGAACATTGGACAATGCAGCTCTAGTAGTATGGCCTAAAAACGCAGTGCTATCTGAGACATCTCCTGTGTCTACCCAATAAGGAGAAATTCCAAATTTCAAAGCTAAAGGCTCTCCGTACCAATCAATTGGATAAACAGTTGTATTTTGTGCACACCAGAATGCAGCAACAATTGCCATCCAACCAATACCTGCAAGAGACCATGAAAGGACAGCTTCTGCTGAAAGCAATCCTTTACCTTTGAATTCAGTGTATTCGCCTAGTTGTTTTGTAGCTATGTGCCATGCACCACCACTTATTTGAACGAATGCTAAGAATGCATGTCCGCTCATTACTTCTTCAAGGCTGTCAATGGTTAAAAAGTCGAACTGATGCCCGTAAACCATTCCAAAATCACCATATCCAGGGAAGATTGTTCTGATTTCGCCTATAGCTGGGTCGTAAATCCCATGCCATCTTGCCCACTCAACGAACCAAATATTTGCAACCCCAAAGAAAATCAAATGATGACCAAGAATGAATGTCAAATTATCTGGATTGTCCCATTCTAGTTTGAATTTCTTAGTGGTAGGGATTGGACCATCTTTCAAGTCCGGGTCAAATAAAAGTGAATGAGCTAATCCAGCAGTTCCATATACGGCTGAAAAAATCAAATGGAAAATAGCAATTGTTGCTACACCAGCACCAGTCCATACTCCCGCTTCATCAAAGCCAATTCCAAGAGAGGCTAAATGAGCAAGGAATATGGAACTTTGATGTCCCATTGGTATTTCTGGGTTGTAGCGAGCAAGCTCCCAAAGGGTGCTTCCACCTGCTGCGAAGCAAATAAGACCTGTGTGGCCTATGTGTGACCCTATGAATCGACCTGCGCGATTGGTCACCACAGAATTACCAACCCACCACCCGTAGGTGACGTCCGGATTTCCGTAGGTCTGCATAATTAAGGAATTAAAGTCGAAATTTTGGCTACCATACACTTATTGCAATTGTTTTTACCAGAATAGTTAGAGGTCTTTATAGGTATCTGTCTTTTTTTACCAAAAAAACACTTTTTACTGAAAAAAAACAAAAAAAATACCCCCACGAATGGAGGCATTTTTTATTTTTAAATTGAATTTATCTTGGTGCTCTGCCGTTAAAACCTGCACCATCAACTCGAACTGTTGCGCCTTGACTGTTACCAATGGCATCAGCAACTTTCTTAAAGTCAAATCCTAAAGCACGAAGAGCATGCCAAAAATGACCTTGTAAGAAGAAGAAACCAAAGTAATAGTGAACATTCACCAAAGCGGCTCTGGTTGAATGACCAAAGAAAGCGGTGGAATCAGAAAGGTCTCCAGTATCAACCCAATAAGGGGCAACGGAGAACTGTAATTTCAAAGGTTCCCCAAACCACTCTGTTGGATATACGGTTGTATTAGTTGCAGCCCAGAAAGCAGCCACAATTGCCATCCAACCAATACCAGCAAGTGACCATGAAAGCACAGCTTCTGCTGAGAGCAATTCAGCTCCCTTAAATTTACTCCATTCTCCAAGCCTCTTATTTTCCCATTGAGTTGAACCAGCAACCATATGAATAGTTGCTCCTGTCAATTCAGCAAAAGCCAAGAATGCATGTCCACCCATAACATCTTCAAGACTATCAATTTCAATGAAATCGAACTGTCTATCCCAAATCATTGTCAAGTCAAGGTTGTAATTAACCTGACGAACAGCTCCTATCGCTGGATCGTATATGCCATGTATCCTTGCCCATTCAACAAACCATATACAAGCGACACCAAAGAAAAACAAATGGTGACCAAGAATAAAAGTTTGATTATCGGGATTTTCCCATTCAAGTTTGAATTTTCTAGCTCGAGGCACTTCGCTTTCTTCAACATCAGCCTCAAAATAGACTGCATGCAAGAGAGCTCCTCCTCCATAAACCATTGACAAGACTAAATGGACAATAGCTATTGCAGCTACTCCTACACCTGTCCATGCTCCTGCCTCATTGAAACCAATTCCAATTGAAGCCAAATGAGCCAAGAAAAGTGAGCTCTGATGCCCCATTGGAATATCAGGGTTGTAGCGGGCAAGCTCCCAAAGGGTGCTTCCACCAGCCGCAAATGCGATTAAGCCTGTATGCCCTATATGGGAGGCTATAAATCGGCCTGAGCGGTTGGTGACCACAGAATTACCAGCCCACCAATCATAGGTAACATCTGGATTTCCATAGCTCTGCATAATTTTTTAAGCGATACAGGCGAAATATGCGTGCAGATTACACGCTGCTGAAATGATATGTGCAAAATAGTTAGAGGTCGTTATTTAGTTTGACTATTTTTGCCCATTTCAATAATAAAAACGATTTTATGGATGCTGAGATATTATCTCGATGAAATAGTAAAAATCTTCCAAAGTCTAATTATAGCTTGATTTAAATAAGTGAATTCCTAGAGTAATCATTAAAAAAAGCTCAATCCAGAAGATCTAACAATATTTGATAGAAAAATTTCAACGTTGAAAAAACAATAAATTTTTTTAAATAGATCGAAATTAAAAGATAAAAATTTGCAAAAAAAAAGAGGAGAGAAATCTCCTCTTTAGGAACATTTTGTTTTTTAACTAATCAATAAAGCTGAGCTGGAAGAGGTTCTTTAAGAACTTTCTTAAAGTCAAATCCCATAGCTCTTAAAGCATGCCACAGATGACCTTGAAGGAAGAAAAATCCAAAGTAATAATGAACATTTGCTAGAGCAGCCCTAGTTGTATGGCCAAAGAAAGCAGGACCTCCTGAAAGATCAACACTATCAATCCAATATGGAGCAATGCCAAACTTCAAGATCAAAGCTTCTCCATACCAAGCTTCAGGGTAAACTGTTGTGTTCTGAGCACACCAGAAAGCTGCAACTACAGCCATCCAACCAATACCTGCACAAGAGAATGAAAGAATTGATTCTGCTGAAAGAAGACCAGCTCCTTTGAATTTGGTGTATTCACCAACTTGTTTGGTTGCGATATGAAAAGCTCCACCTGTTATTTCTATGAAAGCCAAGAAAGCATGTCCACCTAGGACATCTTCAAGACTATCGATAGCTAGGAAGTCAAACTGATGGTTCCAAATATTAGTCAAATTAAGGTTGTACTCAACTTGTCTAACAGCTCCTAAAGCAGGATCATAAATTCCATGAATTCGTGCCCATTCAACGAACCATATACATGCGACACCAAAGAAAAGCAAATGATGTCCAAGAATAAATGTCTGATTATCTGGGTTGTCCCACTCAAGCTTGAACTTTCTAGCTTGAGGAACCTCTGAATCTTGCATATCGCCAACGAATAGCACTGAATGCAATAAACCACCGGCTCCATAAACCATGGAAAGAACCAAATGTACGATGGCAATCGAAGCGACTCCTGCCCCTGTCCAAGCACCAGCCTCGTCAAAGCCAATACCAATTGAAGCTAAGTGAGCAAGAAAGATAGAACTCTGATGTCCCATTGGGATCTCAGGGTTATATCTTGCTAGTTCCCAAAGAGTACTTCCACCTGCTGCAAAGGCTATTAGCCCAGTATGCGCAATGTGAGCAGCAATGAATTTACCAGATTTGTTAGTAACCCCAGCGTTTCCAGCCCACCAACCATAGGTGACATCCGGGTTTCCGTAGGTCTGCATGATTTAAGATTTTTGGCGTAATACGGTGAGCACACCTTACAGGCAGCTCAATTCAAAAACTACTATTAGTAATAAGGTCTTATTCAGAAGTAGTAAAGTTTTTTTTCTTCAAATTGGCTTAACCCGCAACCAAACTAGGTTTTCATGGAAATACTCAAGAAAAAATTTAAATATCAAAAATGAAATCTGCTTTACAACTTGAACTGCAAGATCTTCATGGACTTCCTTATATAGCAACAATAATTTGGTTTGTTCTACTTGGAGTTTGTCTTTTAGCAGTGATTTTTTATCTCTTTCAAAAAAATTACAGCCCCAAAACTAAAATTGCTGATGATCTTCCTCTTGAGAAAAAATCACGCCCAAAAGGATTTTAAATGACTAAGAAAATTTTGTTTTTCAATGATAGTTGACAAATTAATGTAATATCCTCAAACACGGGTTTGGCATAGTGGCCACCTGGGTTAACAATAAAAAAAAAATTTTTACTCAATGATTGATTTTTCTCACCTTCTTGATTTTGCCACTCAGCTTCCACACCCATCAGATATTGGTTTAATCAAACCATCCGGTGGATTTAATATAGCTGCAGCTCTATGTGGTCTCGGAGCAGTATTTGGTGCGTCTCAATTCTTCTATTATTCTGATGATTCAAAAAGGATCGATCCTTGGGCTAAGCCTGACAACTACAAAAACTAAAGAAAGTTAAAAACCTATTTAATTTTTTTCAAAAAAAAAGAGTCTCGTCTTTTGACGAGACTCTTTTTTAATGCTGAAAAATTCAGATAATCAATCAGTGAGAGTAACTCTTGCTGAATCAAGATTACTAATTGCATCAGTAACCTTTTTGAAATCAAAGCCTAAAGCACGTATTGCATGCCATAGGTGACCTTGAATAAAGAAAAATCCAAGGTAGTAATGAACGTTAGCAAGCCAAGCCCTTGAAGTATGACCACTAACAACACCAGTCATATCAGCAGTATCAATCCAATAAGGAGAGATCCCAAACTTTAGAGCTAATGTTTCTCCATACCAAGCCTCTGGATAAACAGTTGTATTTGTTGCACACCAGAAAGCTGCAATAATTGCCATCCAACCGATACCAGCAAGAGACCATGAAAGAACAGCTTCAGCAGAAAGAATATTCTTTCCTTTGAATTCAGTGTATTCTCCAACCTGCTTAGTAGCGATATGGAATGCGCCACCTGTTATCTCAACAAATGCTAAGAATGCATGACCACCCATCACATCCTCAAGACTATCGATAGCCAAGAAATCAAACTGATGGTTCCAAATGTTGGTCAAGTTTAAGTTGTACTCGACTTGTCGAACTGCTCCTAATGCAGGATCGTAAATGCCATGAATTCGAGCCCATTCAACAAACCATATACATGCCACACCAAAGAAAATCAAATGGTGACCAAGGATAAATGTCTGATTATCAGGATTATCCCATTCAAGCTTGTATCTTGCTGCCTGACGATGTTCAGGACGATCATCAGCAAACAAACCTGAACTATTTTGGGTATCTTCGCTAAAGATCAAAGAGTGCAATAGACCTGCACCCGCGTAAACCATTGAACAAATCAGATGGAATACGCCGATAAAAGCAATTGATGTTCCATCGAATACCGTTCCAGTTGGATCAAATCCAATACCAATAGAAGCAAGATGGGGGATACTCACCATTCCTTGGTGTCCCATTGGAATATCTGGGTTGTATCTAGCGAGCTCCCAAAGTGTGTTGGCACCAGCGGCGAAACAAATCAATCCTGTATGAGCAACATGCGAGCCAATAAATCGGCTTGACTTATTTGTTACGACAGAATTACCAACCCACCACCCGTAAGTGACGTCTGGGTTTCCGTAGGACTGCATAATTGAGGAAATTGAAGTCGAAATTCGACCTACCTTACATTTAGTGCAATAAATTTGCTTGAAATCGTAAAAGGTCTTTATTTAATGCACAAAACTAATCAACAAAAGAGCTATGAATATTCATTGATTTTTCCTACAAAAGCAGTGACAGATGAAAAGTGAGAATTTTTATTAATATCAATCAATTTTTAAATAAATCAATAAAAAAATCAATAAAAAACCCCGTCAAAAAAATACGGGGCTTTTTTTTGATTATCCAATAATTAAATCAGCTAGCCATTAAGAGTAACTTTTGCGGTATCCAAACTGGAAACAGCATTTGTAACTCTTCTAAAGTCAAAGCCTAATGCGCGAATTGCATGCCATAAGTGACCTTGTAAAAAGAAGAATCCAAAATAATAATGGACATTAGTTAATGCAGCTCTTGTTGTGTGACCTGCAAATGCATTGCTATCACTCACATCTACCGTATCAATCCAATAGGGAGAAATACCAAATTTCAAAGCCAGTGGTTCTCCGTACCAAGCCTCGGGATAAACAGTTGTATTTGTTGCGCACCAGAAAGCTGCGACAATAGCCATCCAACCAATACCAGCCAAAGAGAAAGAAAGTACAGCTTCAGCAGAAAGAATGTTCTTTCCTTTGAATTCGGTGTACTCACCTACTTGCTTAGTAGCGATATGAAATGCTCCGCCTGTAATTTCAACAAATGCTAAGAATGCATGGCCTCCCAAAACGTCTTCAAGATTATCGATAGCCAAGAAATCAAACTGGTGATTCCAAATATTGGTCAAGTTAAGGTTGTACTCAACTTGTCTAACAGCTCCTATCGCAGGGTCGTAAATTCCGTGAATCCTTGCCCATTCCACAAAAGCGATACAAGCGACACCGAAGAAAATCAGATGGTGACCAAGAATGAATGTCAAGTTATCAGGATTGTCCCATTCAAGCTTAAATTTTTGTGTAGTAGGTCCAGGCCCATAAGCTAAATCACCATCAAAAAGAAGAGAGTGAGAAAGAGCTCCTCCTGCGTATACAAGCGAAGCAATAATATGGACGATTGCTACTGAAGCAACATTCGCTCCAGTCCAAACCCCTGAATCATCAAATCCAATTCCAATAGAGGCAAGATGAGCAAGAAAGATAGAACTTTGATGCCCCATGGCTATAGAGGGATCAAACCTCGCTAACTCCCAAAGAGTGCTAGCTCCCGCAGCAAATGAAATCAGGCCAGTATGACCGGCATGAGCTGCAATAAATTTTCCAGCGCGGTTAGTAACCCTTGAATTACCAGCCCACCACCCGTAGGTGGTATCTGGATTTCCATAGGTTTGCATATGAAATTAGGGGGGAATATATATTTTCCAGACTACAAGTCAGTAGACTTTTTAACTATCTAAAACCCAAAGAAACAGCTAATGATTAATAATCAGATATCATTATATACTCGCTCATAAGTAAAACTTAACAATGATATTAGTAGCCAATTATACAAAGACAGGTCATGATAAGTTGGGTGTCTTAATTCAAGGAATTGCATAAGTTCTACTTAACTATATGTAGAACTTTTGTAGAATTTGTTTAGTACTGGAAGAGTGCAAGAACTCTTCCAGTGTTGACAGAGAAAAGAACTTCGACTTCAATTCCTATCAACAAGAACTGTCATAACAAAAATCAATCCTTAGTGCGAGAACAAATAATTCATTTAATAAAGCCAAAACAAATTAATTAGCAATTGGATTTTTATAGATCAAAGAAAAATTTGAGGGATATACGTACTTATGCACTTACAAATTTCCTATAAAATAAGAACTAATTAGATTAAAAAAAATCAAACTTAGAGAACTGAATTCAGCTGAAATTGACCGAGTTGTCGAAATGGCTTGGGAGGACAAAACTCCTTTTGAAGCAATTGATTTTCAATTCAAACTCAAAGAGAAAGAAGTCATTCAGTTAATGCGTTCGAATTTAAAATCATCTTCTTTTAAAATATGGAGAAAAAGAGTTACTGGAAGAAAATTAAAGCATGGGTTCCCTAATAAAAAGACAAGATTCAAGTCGGCAAACCAAAAGTGAAATCAATTTGACAAAAAATTGTCCAATTTGTCTTAAAAATTTTCAATGGAGAAAAAAATGGTCTAAAGATTGGGAAAACGTCATTTACTGCTCAGAAAGATGTAGAAGAGGAAAAAATCAAACTAATAATATTGCTTAATTTTTCGCACTTAAAAAAATTCTTAGTTATTTTGATTAAATTAATCTATTAAACATTATCTAAAAAGTGTCAAATTATGTGAAAATAAAGTGAGAAAAATTTTCCTAATTTTTCCGAATCAATTATTCAAAATAAAAAAACAATTTTCTGATGTAAAGCATGTTGCTTTAATCCAAGATAACTTATTTTTTGGTTGTGATTCCCAGTGGAAACAAAAATTTCATTGTCAAAAAATAATTTTTCACATGGCCACGATGGACTCTTACGAACAAGAGCTGAAATCTCACGGTTTAAGTGTCATCTATATAAAACATAAAAAAGAAACCAGAACTGAAGATAATCTTAATTATCTATCAGAAAAAGGTTTTAATTATTTTATTACTTATGAGGCATTTGATTGGTCTTTAGAAAAAAGAGTTAAGGATTTCTCTTTGAAAAATAATTCAAAGTTAGAAATAAGAAAAAATGATATGTTTTTAACTGGACATGAGATATCTGAAGAATTCCTTAATCATAAAAAAATTCATGGAATGCATAAATTCTATAAGATTCAAAGAAAAAAACTAAATATTCTTATTGAAAAAGATGGTTCGCCAACAGGTGGTGCATGGAATTTCGACAAACTAAATAGAAAAAAAATACCAAATTCAATTAAAATTCCAAAAATACCAACTCTAAAAGCAAACAAATTTATAGATAAAGCGAAGAAAGATGTTTCTTTGAAATATAATGAATATTATGGTAAATATGAGGACTTTAATTATCCTATATCTCACAAAGATGCAGAAGAATGGTTAGACAATTTTTTAATTGAAAGATTGAATTTATTTGGAGATTACGAAGATGCAATACATTCAAACCATAGAACACTTTGGCATAGTGTTATTTCTCCATTAATTAATTCCGGATTACTTACTCCAAGACAAATAATAGAAAAATCTTGGTATTTTTATCAATCGAATAATATTGGGATTAATTCCTATGAAGGATTTGTTAGACAAATTATTGGCTGGCGTGAATTTATCCTATTGATATATAAACGAAATAGTTTAGAACTCAGAAATGGAAACTTCTGGGATTTTGAGGATAAACCAATACCTTCAAGTTTTTACACTGGTCAAACGGGAATAAAGCCATTAGATGACACAATACAAAAAATTTTAGAAACCGGATATGCTCATCATATAGAAAGACTGATGATAGTTGGAAATTTAATGCTTCTATGCAGATTCCACCCAAATCAAGTATACAAATGGTTTATGGAGTTATTTATAGATGCATATGATTGGGTTATGGTTCCAAATGTTTATGGAATGAGTCAATTTGCTGATGGAGGACTATTCACAACTAAGCCATATATTTCAAGTTCTAATTATATAAAAAAAATGTCTAACTATAAATCTGAAGATTGGTGCTCAACTTGGGATAGCCTTTTTTGGACATTTATAGATGACTATAAAAATAAGTTCAAGGACCAATATCGATTGTCTATGATTTTAAGAAATCTAAAAAAAATGGACCCTAATAAAAAAATGAACTACAGGCGTAATGCTAATGAATTCATATCTAATCTAACTTAATAATATCAACTCAGATATTTAATTATCAATTTCTATTATCTTTGTCTAGGTGCTGTTCTTACGCCAAAAGAGAACTCTCGAAAAAAAAAGAATTCATTATACTTATAATTTGATTAGATAGAGTGACGCTGAAAATTGGTGATCAGATTCCATCGTTTTCTTTGAAAGATCAAAATGGAAACATCAGGACATCCAATAAAATAAAAAAGCCTCTGGTCTTGTTTTTTTACCCAAAAGACGATACTCCAGGCTGCACTATCGAGGCTTGTGGATTCCGAGACAAATATGATCTTTTTAAAATTCTAGGAGCTGAGGTGTGGGGAATAAGTAATGGCAGTATACAAAGTCATCTTGGATTTGCTAATAAAAATAAACTTCAGTATCCATTACTTTGCGACCAAAATAATATTATTAGAAAAGAATTTGGTGTGCCAAAAAAACTAGGATTAATCGAAGGGAGAGTAACATATATAATAAATTGTGAAAGAAGAATAATACACATATTTGAAGACCTTTTAAATGGTCCAGCTCATATAAAAGAAGCTATAAAAGCATTAAAAAAACTTCAATGATAAGTCAAAAATCACTATTGATACTCAGATGAATATTTTTGAAGAGGCTAATGATGTATTAGATACTTTTATCATCAATCACCTTATTTCATACCATCAGCTAAGAAATTACGATTTCGGTATCAAAAAAAGAACTAATGTTTCTCAAATTTCTAAATATACATCTCATAGAATCCTTTACGAATACGCTATAGTTGAAAAATTAAAAAGAATTGATAAGAAAAAAAAGTATACTGATGAAATTCTCTGGAGGATATACTGGAAGGGTTATCTTGAAAATTACAAATCAATATGGTTTGAATATATAAATTTTAAAGAATATCCAAATAATTCAAACTTAATTAGTGCAATGGATGGTAAAACAGGTATAGATTGCTTTGATACTTGGATAGAGGAGCTTAGAGAAAATAACTATTTACATAATCACTCAAGGATGTGGTTTGCAAGTATATGGATTTTCACTTTAGGACTTCCATGGCAACTAGGTGCAAGATTTTTCATGAAACATCTATTTGATGGGGATGCTTCATCAAATACCCTTAGCTGGAGATGGGTAGCGGGCATGCACACAAATAATAAGCCTTACTTAGCATCCAAAGAAAACATCAATAAATACACAATTAATCGATTCAGGAATACATCGATTAGCAGATCAAACAAAATTAAACCAATAAAAAGTAATAAACATCAATCTAATAAACTTCCAGTTCAAAGAAGTTTCTCTAACAGTAATATTCTACTAATGTTCGACAATGATATGAATATTTTGAACAGATCTAAGTTATTCAATTCATACTGTAAAGTTTATATATTGAGCAATGGAATAACCAATAATAGATTTGGGCTAAGTGAGAAAGTAAGTCAATTCAAATTAGGTTTAATTGATAATATAAATAAATTAATCCCAAACTCAGAAATATTTGAATCAAGAGACATAGAAAAATTTTTGTGTGATCACAGATGTATTGATGTTATCTACCCAGGAGTTGGTCATAATCTAGATTTGATAAATAAATACGCTAATCAAAATCAAATTATTATTAATTATATATATAGAGAAGAAGATCTTAAATATTGGAATTATGCAAATTCAGGATTTTACAGATTTAAGTCTTCATTTCATAGAATTAATAAAATCTAAAATCTTATCAAGTCATGTGAAATCAATTCAAACATAATAAGATCAAACTACCACAATTAAATCAAATTATAATTATAGTAAGTATACATTTTAAATAGTTATGGTTAGGTTAAATAAAATTAAGCGGCAAGACGGAAGAATATTCTTAATCACTGGAGCGAATAGTGGTCTTGGCTATGAGACATCTAAAGCCCTGCTAGAAAAGGGAGCAACAGTGATTATGTGTTGCAGAGATTTACTCAAAGGAGAGAAGGCCAAACAAGAACTTTTAAAATTTAATTTCTCTGGCAAGATTGAACTAGTTGAATTAGATTTATCCGATTTAAATAACGTTAAGAAATTTTCTGAATTTATAAAACAAAATTTCAATTACTTAGATGTTTTAATTAATAATGCTGGAATAATGGCACCTCCAAAGACTTTTAGCAAACAAGGTTTAGAAATACAGTTTGCTGTTAATCATCTTGCACACATGTTTTTAACTTTGGAATTACTACCTATTCTTGAAGAAAAGAATAATTCTAGGGTTGTTACTGTAACCTCAGGCGTTCAATATTTTGGGGTAATCAAATGGGACGATCTACAAGGAAATCTTAAATACGATCGCTGGGCTTCATATGCTCAGAGTAAACTTGCAAACGTAATGTTTGGTTTAGAGCTCAATTCAAAACTTAAAGAAAGCAATTCAAAAACATCTTCACTACTTGCTCATCCAGGATTTGCTCGTACAAATTTACAGCCAAAGTCTGTTGAGGCGAATCAATCTTGGCAAGAAGAAATTGCTTATAAATTGATGGATCCTATGTTTCAAAGCGCGAAAATGGGCGCATTACCTCAACTAACAGCCTCTACACTTCCTAGCGCTAAAGGAGGAGAACAATATGGTCCAAGATTTAATTTCAGAGGGTTCCCAAAAATATGTAGAAATGCTCCAAAAGCATTAAATAAGACTACAAGAAAAAAATTGTGGGAGATAAGCAAAAAGCTAATAAATATTAATTAATTTCCTATCAAAACATTGAAAGCAACTCTTCTCCTTTATCACATATTTCTTGTTGCGAAGGACATTCTGTTACTCCAGTCCAATTAATTAAGCCTTTTCTAATTGAACAATTACATTTATCCCCAGCAGTAAATTCATTGAGTTCTTTCCCGGTCCAAGGAGTTGGATTATCGCTAAGCATTATTTCTTTCAATCGATCAGAAAAGGACTTATTTAACTCATCAAAAACTTTCACTGATTGAAAAAAATCATCAAAGGCATCGAATTTATCATCAAAATTTCTTTTTTCTAATTCTTTATCAAAAACACCTCGCATAAATTTTGTGCAATTAATTGCCTCTGAATTAGTAAATGGTTTTAACTTTTGACTTATGTATTCCCGATTTCTTACTATTGATTCTAGAGTCAATAATCTTTCTTCCAAATTATTAATCTTTTCAACTGAAGACAAGTGATTATCTTGAATTTCATTATCTAATAAGGAATTAGAGACTAAATCAGTAATATGTTCCGTTAGGCTTTTCCCCGACATCATTGTCTGACGCTTAACTCTGATCAACAAATCTTTTGAGATCTTTATATTAAACTGACTCTTAGTCATTTATTCATAAACATCTTGATAAACTATAATCATTTATTCCACAATAACAAGACCATACAAGATAATTAAAATACAGTTAACTCAATAGATAAGTTCACTACTAACTAAACTATTTATACTAGTAAAAATAGATCGAATAGTTTAAATAGTTTAGATAATATTATCGAATAAGAAAAAATTATTCTAGCTAATAGATTTACTAATTTCCTTTAATCAGATTTTGGTGAGTTTACCCACCCTATGTATTTCACTTGAAAGCTAAATTTCGTATGTCAGATTTTTTCTGACCTTATTCCTTGCCTTTTCGGGCAAACCAAAACGTTCTTATCCATGACCACCATTCAGCAGCAGCGTTCTTCGTTGCTCAAAGGTTGGCCACAATTCTGCGAGTGGGTTACTTCCACCAACAATCGTATCTATGTCGGTTGGTTCGGTGTATTGATGATCCCTTGCCTTCTTGCGGCAACAACTTGTTTCATCGTTGCATTTATCGCTGCTCCTCCAGTTGATATCGACGGTATCCGTGAGCCAGTAGCTGGTTCATTTATGTATGGAAACAACATCATTTCTGGTGCTGTTGTTCCTTCAAGTAACGCTATCGGCCTTCACTTCTACCCAATTTGGGAAGCAGCAACTCTTGATGAGTGGCTATATAACGGTGGCCCTTACCAGCTTGTAATCTTCCACTTCCTTATTGGTATCTCTGCATACATGGGACGTCAGTGGGAGCTTTCATACCGTTTAGGTATGCGCCCATGGATCTGTGTTGCTTACTCAGCTCCTGTATCAGCAGCTTTCGCTGTATTCCTTGTTTACCCATTCGGTCAGGGTTCATTCTCTGATGGTATGCCTCTAGGAATCTCTGGAACATTCAACTTCATGTTCGTTTTCCAGGCTGAGCACAACATCTTGATGCACCCATTCCATATGGCTGGTGTAGCAGGTATGTTCGGTGGTGCTTTGTTCTCTGCAATGCACGGTTCTTTGGTTACTTCATCACTTATCCGTGAGACCACAGGACTTGATTCTCAGAACTACGGTTACAAGTTTGGACAAGAAGAAGAGACATACAACATCGTTGCAGCTCATGGCTACTTCGGTCGTTTGATCTTCCAATATGCAAGCTTCAACAACAGCCGCAGCCTTCACTTCTTCTTGGCTTCATGGCCAGTGATCTGTGTTTGGTTGACATCTATGGGCATCTGCACCATGGCGTTCAACTTGAACGGCTTCAACTTCAATCAGTCTGTAGTTGATACTTCAGGCAAGGTTGTACCAACCTGGGGTGATGTACTTAACCGTGCAAACCTTGGTATGGAAGTAATGCACGAGCGTAATGCTCACAACTTCCCACTTGACCTAGCAGCTGCTGAGTCTACTTCTGTAGCTCTTGTTGCACCTGCAATTGGTTAAGTCTTTAACTTGATTGTTTTAAAGCCCTCTTTTAGAGGGCTTTTTTTTTGCCTTTTGCATAAAACTAACAATTCAGGTCTCAATATTTTTTAGCTTTAAAACAAATTAGCCTAATAAGTACTTAATATTTGTTGCCCATAAATCAAAAACCAGCTAAAAAGTAGCAACAATTACATTTCTGGCTTCGACCCATGATCAATGAGAACCTTGTAGAAATCCTTCTTGCTGCAATTCTTGTCTCAAACACCTATGACAAGGATCAGTCCGTAATCAAATGGGGTGGAATCGTGATAGCCGTTGCTGGTGTGGCTTCAGCTTTATTTGGTTAATGATTAAAATTCGTTATTGCACTTAATTTCAATACATAAAAAAGCTGCAAGCAAGTTGCAGCTTTTTTATGTATTTTTTAAAAACCTATTTACTATAATAATTTAGCTTTAAAATTCAGGCAATAAATAGATATAGACAGGCTATTTAAAGAAAATCAAATAAATCGAGATGGATTCTTATTATCTAAAAGACATTATGTTTCTAAATTAATTATTACCTATCAAAAAGAATAAGAAGAAGGGGTTAAATAATTTATTTTTATACTTTCTAAATTCAAATAATCATTAACTAATAGATGCTTTAACTAAAATTAAATATTCAATAGAATATTTATAAAATATCTTATACTCTGTTACTAATAGCATATGAAAATGTTTAATATTTTTATAAAATAAAAGTAATCCTCTTAACTTTAATATTGATAAAACTTTTTTTGATTCTTGAATATTTCCCTCTCAATGAAACTTAAAAGCTTGACCAATTATTTATTCTTGAGAAGTTTTATATGATGTATTGCTGTGGATGACAAGGTTTCCTTAATATTCCACTAAAGCAAATTAACCTAAGAAAGCTATCAGTTCAGATCCTACTTTATTTTGATCTCTTTATCACTAATTCACATTTATTGATTTTACAAGTATATATTAATTAGGAATATATACTTGTAAAAAGATTTTAACTTTTAATCTCATGATTTTGCATACATTTCTTTTTTGATTGCCCTTGATACGCTTATCATGACTTTTTTCCAATTATTTCGTTCTTTTTGCCGGAATAATCTCATCGACGGATACCAGAAAGTTCTCTCTTCTTTAAGCCCCCAAGTCCAAAAAGGTATATCTTTTAAAAGTAACCATACTTTTTTACCCATTCCACCAGCTAAATGAGCAATAGATGTATCACAAGTAATAATCAAATCACAGTTCTCTATGATTGCAGCATTTTCATTAAAATCCCACTTTTGATCAATTAAGGGTTGGCATTCAACAAACTTATTTTTAAATGAGCAATCATCTAATTGCTCTGAACCAAATCCTTTTTGTAGAGAAAGCAAAGTTATTTTGTTTTGATTAAAAATTTCTGAAAAATTTTCTAAGGGGAATGATCTTCCTCGATAAGTTTTTTCCATTTCTGGATTTCCTTGCCAATTAATACCCACAATTGGTCTTTCTTCATTAGAAAGAATGTTTTCCCATTTTTTTACTAATTGACCCGATGGGAAAATATACGGATTAGTAATGATTGGTTTTTTCGGGTTAACTTTTAGATATTTAGGCAAAGATAATAATGGAATCCATTTCCCTTCTGTAATTTGATTTACTTGCTCAGGATTTAATGGTTGTTGATCAATACCTGATGATTTTATCAATGTATGTAATTTTTTATGTGCACAAAAAGAAACATCTAAACCCAATGTTCTTAAATAAGGCACATAGCGCATATATTGCAAGGTATCGCCTAACCCTTGTTCACTAATTAATAAAAGCTTTTCTCCTTTTTTTAACTTCTCATTCTTAACTCTTTTAAGTTTTGTAGAACCGTAAATAATAGCAGGTTCTTCTGTATTAAATCTAAATTCATAATTCTCCAGTCCAGATTGATAATCTTCATTTAAGAGTTGTAAGTAAGCAAGATTAAAATGAGCCTCTGCGAAGTCAGACTTAAGTTCAATAGCTTTGCGAGTACATAATTCCGCTTCTTGTAAGTTACCAAGCTCTCTTAAAATATCCCCAAGATTGTTATGTGCATCAGCGAAATCAAAATCAAGTTCTAATGCTTTGCGCGTGGATACTTCTGCTGCTTTTAGTTTCCCTAATTCTTTCAATATGTTTCCAAGATTGGAATATGCTTCAACAAAATCAGGCTTAAGTTCTATAGCTTTACGCATAAACTCTTCTGCTTCTTTTAGCTTCCCTAATTTTTTCAATATGTTTCCAAGGTTGGAATAAGCTATTGAATAATCAGGTTTAAGTTCTATCGCTTTACGAATAGATTCTTCTGCTTCTTTTAGTTTACCTAATTCTTTCAATATATTTCCAAGATTGGAATAAGCTATTGAATAATCAGGTTTAAGTTCTATCGCTTTACGAATAGATTCTTCTGCTTCTTTTAGTTTACCTAGACCAATTAATATTGTTCCATAGTTAGAAAAAACTTTGTGATCATTAAAACCTCGACTAATACAGTATTGATAATATTTTGAGGCTTCTTGAATATTTCCTTCAAGATGAAAATTGACTGCTTTCTCAATGATTTGTTGTTTAGAAATTTTAGAAGGTATATTTGTCACAATATTAATATTTTTTTTATTTACTTCTAAAGCATATGGAATGGGAAATATTTTTATTTCAGTAATTTTTTTTATTTCCTCGCTCATTACCAAAAAACAAAAGGACTCCGATGCATATTTTAATCGTGCCAATGTAAAAAAAGAAATTGGAGATATCAATGGTGCTTGCGAAGACTGGAGAAAAGCATTAGATCTTGGAGATAAAGAAGCAGCCAAGCCAATGCAGGGGAATTGCGAATGAATCTTTTCCTTGCTGTATTTATCCCAATATCAAGCTTTGAATTCCTCTATCTATTCGTTATTAAGAATAATGGTATTGCTGAATGGATGACAAGAGCATCTCGAAATAGTAGTCCTATTTGGACCTATGAAGTTATCACAATCACACTCCTCTCGATTACTAAATTCCTAACAACTAGTTAGAGAGATAAAATATCATTAGACCTAAGTCAGAAGAGAACTAGAATCATATAACAAGTCAACTAAGTCTTATTTATTGAGGTAGTTGACTTATGCTCTTGCAGGAATTCCGCCAACTGAAGAAAATCTATTCTAGGGATTTTACTACCACCTGTCCCTCTCAGCGCTACTTAAGGAGGAGAGCTGTCAAGAATATGCATACCCTAGTATTGCAAAATTTCTAAGTCTTTTATGTAAATCGTCTCAATTCCTTCGGACAGTTTTGTTACGCGAACCCTAGCCCTCTGGATTTAATGACATCACCAACAATGAAATTTATTTATTCGTATTGTCTTTATAAGAATTGTAAGTTTTTATATTTTTCATGCTTTACTAAAATATCAATAGCAGGCTGTAGCATCTCCCGATAGTTTTTCCACCCTCCTATAGATTTTGAATTAATTGGTGAGCGAACTTGAATGTTACTAGCTGTTAGAACTGATCGTTTATTGAGCTGAGGTGATAAATAACAATCTTTCCATTCCCAATCCAACCATTTAATTAAAGATTTAATTTCACCAATAGGATCTTTAACCAAAAGATCATAATTAAGATCATATATTTTTGATCTATACTTCTTTTTATATTCACCCATAACATGATCATGAAGTAAATAAAGCTTCGCGCAATCAACTAAAGAAGATGAATAATCATTCCCTCTTGCAAAATTACTCCTATAAATAGAAAGAATATTATCCAATGGATTTCTATAGCAATGGATAACTCTCGAACTACTTAAATAATTAACAATAATTCCAGTATAAATATAATTATGTAAACATTTATTTGTTGTTATAAATCGTGAATTATTAATTTCTAGTATATTTTTATTATATATGTCTTCTAATGAACAATTAATATTATCTTTTTGTAAATTCATCCATTCAAGATAGGAATCCTCAAAAATATTTATTTCTCCTAAATCGAGAACTTCTTTGTTAATACTTAATATAGATTCCAGCAATGTAGAACCACTTCGCGTCATGCCGACAATAAAAATATTAGCCAATAGATTATTAGATTCTAATTTTTGAATTTCATTTTTATTTAATAGCTTATATGAATACTTACTTAACTTATCAAATTCATAAGGTCTAATTTTAAATTTAATATTATTCGCTAATTTTAGATATTTTGCACTTTCTCTAAATTTATTTCTACGGTGCAAGATATTAGATCTTGCAAAATATATATCAACCAATTCTTCTTGTTTAGTACTATATAGTATTTCATCAGAAAAAATATTTTCTTCAATTTCTTTATTTCCTATTGATCCAAATCTACTTAAGACATAATAAGCTTTAATAAAATTTGGTTTAAGCTTAATTGCTTTAATTAAATATTCCTTCGCTTCATAAAACTTTCCAAGGTGCACCAATACCTCTCCTAAATTATAATAATACTCTGAAACATTAGAGTTTAATTCTATTGATTTTCTCAGACTAGATTCTGCCTGACTAAATTTATAAAGATCGCTCTGTATTCCACCCAGATTTGAATATGCATCTGCAAATACTGGATTAAATTTAATGGCAATAGTAGTATAGAATTCAGCCTCTCTAAATTTATTTTGATCTTTCAATATTCCTCCAAGATTATAATTATAATCTGATGATTCAGGCTTTATTAGAAGTGCTTTTCTCATAAAGGCTTCGGCCTCTTCTAATTTCCCAAGGTCTTTTAAGATAACGCCATAGTTAGAAAAAACTCTGTGATCCTTAAAACCTTGATCTAGAAAGTCTTGATAATATTTGGCTGCTTCTGAAATATTTCCTTGAGAATGATACCTAAATGCTTTATTTATGATTTCATTCTGATAATATATAGAAAAATTATCAGTAGTAATAAATAAATTTTCTTTAACTTCTCTTAATTCATGAGGGACAGTAAATATAGATACCTGCGCGGTATTATGTTTTACTTTCTTTCTTTTATGAAGACTACACATCTTTAATTTTAAAACTTATTAAGCCATTCAGACAGATTATAAGTACTTTAGAGCATACGCCTTCATTAGATTAAAAAATTAAAGAAATAAGCTTAGATCTAAAAATTCAGATAACTTTAAGAGATTGTAATAGGATATTTAATTGAGTTCAAGAGTTAGAACAGCGCCTCTTACAACCTTTGCGAAAACCTGCAATGAATGGACGCCTATACATTAGATAAAAGCACATAACATCTATTTATAATATTTAATACGAGAAAGTCGCGGATAGACGGAAGTTAGATCAGCCTCAAAAAATAATTAATTAAAAACATATTAATTATTTAACTACTAAAGATAATTCTAATTCAAATTTTGATAATCATTAGAAACCCAAAACTGATACAAACCAGCGAAAGTATCAGCATAAATCTCCTCAAATCGTGCCCAGTTTTGTAAATTAGTTTGAGTTTTATCTTCTGGAAAATTATTATTATAAATGCTTTTAATAGTATGCGGCAAGACGAAACCAAGAAACTTTAATTTATTAGAGCTTATAGTCTCATTTAGTTTTGGGATTGTGAATCTATGTTCTTGTGAATGGAAGCAAAGGTCACGGCAGGAAGAAAGTGTATAAAAATCAGGACTCTCAATTAAAGAGTTAAGTTCTTTTACTTTTTCTGAAAAGACAATCGATCTAAAATTACGAATGTCATTTATATTGGGTTTAAGTTGTTTTAATTGAATATAATTTCTTGCTTTTATAATATTTGATCTTGCTAATTCACTATATAAACCTAATTTAAGCAAGCCATTATATTTTAATACTCCTAATAAAGCTTTTAATCCCTCTAAAGGTTCTTTCATATGATGAAGCACGCCGGTACATATAATAATGTCAAATTTTTTTTGCAATAAGCTAACCTCTAAGATATCCATTTGAATGAAATCAACATTATTAATGTTAAGTTCATTTATTCTTCGTTGAGCAAAGCTAAGTGATGCCATACTTAAATCTATTGCTATTATTTCACAACCTTTATATTTTTGTGCATATAAAGTCTGATAGCCTGTGCCACAGCCAGCTATTAAAACTTGAACCTTCTCAGATTTAAATTTAGAATTAATTGAATTTGGTTTTATTTCATTATTGACTATTTGAATAGGAAGCAACTTTTGTTCCTTAGAAGGATTACCATACCTCCACCTAGGATATGGATTCTCCTCATATTGTGATTTTACTTTAATTGAAATTTTATCTTTTATCGAACCTAATTTTAAGATATTTTTAGATATGTCAATCTCTTCTTTAGGTTCTAATAACTGCAACTTGACTAGATTATTAAAATTCAAATCAGAAGTTTTGATAAACTTTATTTCAGGAATCTTATCAATAAGTTTATAAAGTGGATAATAACAAGCTAAAATAGCAATATTTACTTCATTCAACTCTTTATTTTTGCACATTTTAATAATATTATCTATAGAAATATAATCATAATTATTCAATGAAAAAACATATTCATTTATAAAACATTGCTCCGCTAGAGAAATAATAAAATTAAATGTTGAATAATCAATTTCTTTCCTTTTTATAGCTATTACTTGAGAAATTTTATTTCTAATAATTGTTAATAGCTTTTCCCATTTAAAATCTCTTAGAGGAATCTTTTTCATTACATTAATTAATAAATCATCTTCAATTAATTCTTGAAATATTTTTTCATTGTATTCTTCTGATTCCAGTAATTTAATATAAAATGATAATTTATTTTCATATATTTTTTTGAATGCTTCAAGTAAATCACTATGAAAAATATCATCCCTTTTAATTAAAATTATTAATATAGATTTTAATTTATTGATATCAAGTTCTGACAGAATTGATTGTTTTATAAAAGTTGTTATTGATGAATATAACTTATGATCTTTTGGATTTAATTTAATAGCTTTCAAATAAAAATCAAATGCCTCCTTATTTTTACCAAGATCTTTTAATATATTCCCCATACACAAATATGAATCTGAGAAATTAGGATTTAGTTCAATAAATTTTTGCATAAATATTTCTGCTTCTAAAAGTTTCCCTAGATCCCTCGATATATTTCCAAGAATAAAATAGTTATTGATGAATTCAGGATAAGTCTCAATAGATTTACGGATCAATTTTTCTGCTTTTGTTAAATCACCTGAAGTAGCAAGTATTATTCCAAAATTAGAAAAAATTATTGGATCCGAAAATCCTAAGTCTATAAAATTTTGATAATATTTTGCTGCTTCCAGCAAGTTTCCTTGTGAATGCAAAGTTAATGCTTGTTTAATTATTTCTTCTTTAGAAATTTGCCGTTGGTTTTTAGTCGGAATCGTAATACTCTCTTTAATTTCTCCTAAACTTAATGGAACTGGGAATGTTTTTATTTCAGTGAGTTTTTTGTTCTCCTGTTCTTGATCACCTATAGTCTCCATATATAAATAATAAAACTTAATTATATAATGTACTTTGTCAATAAGGCTTTAATACGACTGTGAATAAATGAAAAAAACGCCTGAAATCTATTTCCTAAGCTGGATTATAGAATAGATATTTACTGATGGAGTCTAAGAAGTTAGAACAACTTAAGCAGAACAAGGAACTTGCCGCTAACCTATCCATCTTTAGTCATACAAGATTTCTAACTTCCACAGCATTTAAAAAAGCTTCATTTAATGGCTCTAAAGAGCTTTTAGTCCATTCAGATAGAGCACTTCTCATTCCACAAGACCCATTCCTATATGCATCTGTCATTTCTGCACCTGTCAATTCATGATTTCCCGAGAGGATGGCAAAGACTAGTTCAGGTTGACTCTCATAATTAGCAAGACAAGTAGTTAATTCTGCGAAAGCATCTTTCAAAGATATTTTCTTTTCTATCCGATATAAATCAAACAATTCTCTAGCAACCTCACCATATTTCTTTGCTCCACTATTAGAAAAAATAGCATTACTTTGGGTCGAATTTTCTTCTTTATCAGAATGGAAATTATCTTTTAAATTAAGCAGTTCTTCTATTCTTAAGAGTCTCTGTTCAAGGATATCAATATCACTTGATGCTTGAATAGAACCTTGTTTTAACAGCTCAGTAACAAAAGCTGTTAGTGTTTTTCCACTCTTTATTGCCTTAGCCTTCAATTCAAGCAGGAGTTGCGGATCAATCTTGATATTCAGCTGAGACTTGTCTTCACTCTTCATCTTTTTTTATATATTTTCTAGTATATATATTCTCCATAAAAATCAACTACTTCCAGCAAGGATTAAATCATTTTCTATCATTTATCTATTAAGGAATTAGCCAACAAAACGTGCGTAGAAGTTAGACAAGCCTCTATTGAGAAAGCTGAAAACCATTTGGATTAAAAATCTGCTATGCGTTGAATAAAAATTCCTTAGCGTCCAGTCATCCCAACCGATTACAAGCATTTATTAAGGTTAGACGTAAGTTAGGAGCGCAGAACGAAGCTAGGACAGACAAACAACGAGAGAAATCTAGCCAAACGATAAACCCAATTAAAATTCGTATACCTATTTGCTTTTCATTCCCAGCACCCAGAAATAGAAACAGAAGCTAATGAATTTAGACATTTATCGATAGCACCTACAGAGATAAGTGAGTAAATATATGCACTCTCATAAATATCCATCACGAAGAGATTATCAAACACCAAATCTAATGCTCAATACAACATAAAAATGTTGCATATGTTTCATCGATAGATGTCATCTTAATACATTGGATAGTGATAATTGCTTTGCAAGTTTTTTCTTTTTTGATTATCAATAATATTATATCTTCGACTTCCTCTATGAATAATCTTAATCAATTCAAAGAAATGATAAAAGATTTAAAAAGTGAAGTTTTATCAGAGATATGCGAGCAATTCTTATTTGATCATGAAGGAGCAATGAGAGTATTATCAGATTATTGTAATAACTTTGGAATGAATATTGATGATTCAGAAATTAAAGATTATATGTCAGCCATGCATTTATCAGGTGACTTTGATAATGTTGTATGTTTCGGAATAGAGCTTTCAGAGAATCAATTATATAAAAAATTTCATCCAAGCTAGTTATGTTTTTACACTCAGAAGAGCTAAAAATATTTTATATTAAAATTCAATATTTTAGTACTAACAAGCTGCATGAATTAGAATATTATCTTAGAGATAATAATACATACCCTATATATAATCAGATGCATGAAATTGTCGAAATATTACTAATTAATCGAGGTAACTACAATTTCCTACATCAAAGAATTGAAGAAATTAATTACCTTGATAAATGCTTGTCTCTATCAAATCCCTTTGGTCGATTTAGCGCAAGATTAATAGGTTATATGTGTAAGTTTATAGATAAGAAAAAGATTACTTGCATATGTATTGATTAACAGTAAGACTGCACTCTCTTCATGTCTTAATGTCTCAGAAATCAACTATGAATCCGTTGCCAACTAATGATATTTTATCTAAAAAGTTAGAATAAAGTTAGAATAGTGTATAATCAAAGAAGCCGAGATCGACTGGCATAACTGAACTTCTAGACGTTAAATAAAAACTCCTATATATCAAGTGATAGCAACGTATTTAAGTGATAATTTTAGGTTAGGCCAATACAACAAAAAGTTAGACCATTTTTGAGACATGTTGAGTCTCTCATGAAGCTATTACTCTTGAATAATGCAAGAAATCAAAAGTTAAATGGAACATCACTAACGACAAGAAGTCTTTGATTAACAGTCACAAGAATTGAGTAATTCACTCCATTCACTTGAAATGGTATCAACCGCTACACTTTTAGTACGTTCGTTTCCTCTCTGGAAATGCATGTTAGGCAACAAGGTACGGGGTTGTCTTTACTGAGAAACGTTATGAATCACCTTCCTCTGATAAGAAAAAGTCTCTGCAAAAAGGAATTACTTCATCAAGCAGAATTGGTTTTAGCTTCTAAGCCAAGTCATGCAAATTCATCAGAATTAAATCTACGTTTAGTAGAAGAAAACACCAAAAAGAAAAGACTGCATCAAGCAGAATTGTATATAGCTTCTAGGTCTGCTCGAAGTACTTCTGCGTTATTAAATAGTCATTTAGCAAGGAAAGCAGCTCATGCCAAGAGGGTGCATTTAGCACAAATTTCTTCAATGAAAAAATAAATCATTAATCACTACTCTAGGTAGTGATTAGCTAAATATCTTGACATGGGTTACTAGATATTTAGCTAATCTTGAATAACCAAAAAACATCAGAACTAAATTTTTTCGGTTAATACTGAACACTTAAACCAATCTATCTCAAAAAAAACAATTATTCGTCTCAAAAGGTTAGACAAAATGGGCAGACCAAACCTTGGCCAAACCTCTGAGAACCCTTAGTATGACTAGCTTCTACACGTTGAATAAAACTTCATCACGTCCAGTCATGCCAACTAATTACAGCGAAAAACCAGGGTTAGACGTAAGTTAGAACAGTAGAACGAAGTTGGAATAGTTTAACTCTAAGTATTTCAGAGAGAAATAAACTAAGGAAGAAGCCAATAATTTATTTGCGAATACTACTCTTCTTAAGAGTTTTTCTTTTGGAGATGAGACTAAAAATTTTGACATAATATTTCTTGAACATATAATTTTTTTCAGACGTCTTCTTTTAGTTGCTTTGATACTCTTACCATGACTTCACTCCAATTATTTCTCTCTTTTTGTCGGAATAGTCTCATGGAAGGATACCAAAAAGTACTATCACCATCTAAGCCCCAAGTCCAAAAAGGTATATCTTTTAAAAGTAACCACACCTTTTTACCCATTCCACCAGCCAAATGAGCAATAGATGTATCACAAGTAATAATCAAATCACAGTTGTGAATAATGGCAGCATTATCAAGAAAATCCCAAGTCGAATCAATTTGCGGTTGGCATTCAACAAACTTATTTTTAAACGAGCAATTATCTAATTGCTCTGTACCAAATCCTTTTTGTAGGGAAAGCAAAGTTATTTTATTTTGATCCAAAATTCCTGAGAAATTTTCTAAAGGAAATGATCTTCCTTGGTAAGTTTTTTCCATTTCAGGATTCCCTTGCCAATTAATACCAACAATTGGTCTTTTTTCTTGGGAAAGAATATTTTTCCATTTCAGGTTCAGTTCATCTTTTGAAAAAATATATGGTTCTGAAATGATTGGATTTTTTGGATTAACGTTGAGATGTCTAGGTAAGGATAGTAGTGAAATCCATTTCCCTTCTGAAACTTTCGTAGCTTGTTTTGCTGTAAGAGGATTTGGATCAATTCCAGAGGATTTGATCAATCTATGTAATTTTTCTTGCGCACAAAAAGAAATATCTATTCCTTTATTTCTTAAATAAGGTATATACCTCATATATTGAATGGTATCGCCTAATCCCTGTTCACTAATAACCAAGATTTTTGACCCTTTTTGTAAATTTTCATTATCAACTTTTTTGACTTTCGGAATTGCATAAAGTAATAAAGAATTGTTTAATTTATCTCTAAATTCATAATGCTTTAAACCTGATTCATAATTTCCAGTTAATAGTTGGATTGATGCAAGATTAATGTGAGCCAATGCATAGTTAGGATCAAATTTAATAGCTTCTCGAGTAAAAATTTCTGCTTCATTTAATTTACCAAGTGCTTGTAATGTATTTCCAAGATTAGAAAGAGCCATTGAAAAATCGGGTTTTATATCTACAGCTTTTCGAGTGACTTCCTCAGCTTTTTCCAATTCACCAAGAGTTCTAAATAGACTTCCAAGGTTATTATAAGCTTCTGCAAAATCAGGCTTAAGTTTGATGGCTTTTCTAAAATATCTTTCAGCCTCATTGAATTTATCAAGATTTTTTAATATATTTCCAAGATTTGAATAGGCTTCTGCATAATCAGATTTTAATTTAATAGCTTTCCTTATTGAGATCTCAGCTTCATTATATTTTTCAGATTTTTTTAATACGTTAGCAAGTTGAAAATAAAACTCTGCAAAATTTGGTTTTAATCTAATTGCTTCTCTTATAGATTTTTCTGCTTGCCTAAAATTTCCAATAGATTCAAATAATGTTCCAAGATTATTATGACCCTCTGCAAAATCAGGTTTAATATTAATAGCTCTATGAAACAAAATTTTCGCTTCAGATAATTCCCCTAAGCTTTTCAGTATGATTCCATAATTAGAAAAAACTCTGTGGTCTTCAAAACCTTTATCAAGAAAGCATTGATAATATTTTGCTGCTTCCAAAATATTTCCCTGAGAATGAAATTTAAATGCTTTATTTATTATTTCTTTCTGAGAATCTTGAGAAGGGAACTCAGTATTAATAGATATATTTTCTTTAACTTCTCTCAAGGCAAGAGGAATAGTAAATGTATGTAAATTAGTGGAATTATGTTTTACCTGCTTTTTTTTATGAAAACTTTCCATCTTTAGCTTTAAAACTTATGAAGCCATTAAGAAAAACTTTAATTACATTAAAGCATCTACTCTTATTTAGATTCAACAACTAAAAAAGTTAGCTTAAAAAAAACTGAAATAGCTTTAAAAAGTTGAAATAGGGTATTTATTTAATTTTGTTCAAAAGTTAGAACGAAGTTAGAATAGAAGCCTATCGAGAACGCTGAGAACCCTTGGTATAACTAGACTGCTATACGTTGAATAAAACTCCATAACGTCCAGTTATACCAAGCGATTACAGGCGAAAATCGCGGTTAGACGTAAGTTAGAAGACTAGAACGAAGTTAGAACAGATATAACTATCAAGAAGGAGGCAGAAACGAGAAAGACTGATCGAAGATTTATCAATAAGTGAGTCCATTCATAATTTCCATACAATTCAGATAATTTCAATATTCCACTGTAATTCACTTTTCAAGTCAGGAGCACCAGTAAAACTTCCTCTTACTGGAGCTACAAGTTCAGACTTAGAAGAAGAGGCTAGGGTTATATATTTACTATTAATCAAACCACAACCGCTTGGATCAAATCCTCTCCATCCAAAACCAGGTATAAAAACCTCAGTCCATGCATGAAGTTCATATTTTTCTGGGGGTTGGTCCATAAATTGATACCCGCTAACGAAACGACTAGGTATGCCAACGCATCGACAAGTCTCCATTAACAAAATCGCCAAATCCCTGCAAGAACCAACTCTTTCTCTAAGAGTTCTTCCTGCAGTCCATGCCGGTCCAATATGTCTAGGTGTATATTTAACTCTATCTTTTATTAGAGCGATTAATTGATATAAAAAGTCCAATACATTATTTTCGATCCCTACCAATGCCTCTTGAGCAATTTGAATAGCTGCCGGATCATGTTGTCCATTAAGGAACCAACCTTGAATAAATCCATTCAATGAGCTATTTTCTCCTTCTATTTTCATAGGTAAACTTAGATCATTATAATTTTGTAATTGATATAAATCTGGATGAGTCTGTGTCTCAATTTCACTTTCTGTCTTAATAAGAAGAGAATCAGTAGGTTCTTTAAAAAATACTTTAAAAATATCATCTCCATTAGCAGAGATCAAAGGAAATATTGAATGGGGATAGGGATTAATTTCAAGATCAAAATAATTTAACTTCTGGAAGCCGCCAGACCTGGGTTTCATACAAATCAAATGCTCGCTAAGAGAGACGGGCTCTTCATAAGAATAAAATAGTTTGTGAATTATTTTCTTTTTCATTCTTGTAAAGAATCAAAATCAAATCCCTTTTCGTTTATAAAATAAAAGCTATGTATAAGATCATTTAATTTATTTAAATCAATTTGAAGACTATCAATAGCCTCATGCAAACCATTTTTAATTAAGTGATCTATTCTTACAAAACTCCATTTTGATAGTAATAAACCTATTAAACATTCCAGATCATTTGGCTTCTCAGAAACAGGTGAATTTTGAATCTTACCTAAAGATTCTTTAATACCCTCAAGACAAAATCTCACAGATCTTGGGAAAATAGGATCTAATAGTAAAAAACTTGCGATTGCATTAGGAGTTATTGATCCTTGTTCAGATCTTCTAAACATTTGATAAGCTCCCGCTGAGCGTAATAAAGAAATCCATTGCAGCTCATCTAACGCTCCACCAAGCTCATTTAGATTTGGTAAAAGCAAAAAATATTTTACATCTAATATTCTAGAAGTTTTATCCGCTCTCTCAATCAACCTTCCTAATTTACTAAAATGCCATGCAATATCATGACTAAAAGTAGCATCTGTAACTCCATAAAATAACTGGCAACTTCTTCTTATTTCGAATAATTGTTCTTGAGCAGGTTGATGCCAAATGACCTCACCCTCCTGAATACTCCAAAACAAACTATTTATTTGTTCCCACATCTCAGAAGTAATAACATCTCTTATTTGGCGAGCATTTTCTCTTGCCATATAAATACAACTAACAATGCTATTTGGATTCTCTCTATCTTTAATAAGAAAACTTATTACATCGCTTGAAGTTTTATTCTTATAACTCTTATCGAATTCGTTTCTATCACCACTAGCATCTATTAAAGGCAACCATGGTTCAGCACTACCAGGCGGACAATCTAGAGCCATAGACTCACTAACTTCAACAAATCTAGAAATATTCTCTGCACGTTCTAAATATCTATTAATCCAATAAAGTGATTCAGCAACTCTACTAAGTAACATTTATATTATTGGCTTACCACCCAAGTGTCTTTACACCCTCCACCTTGAGAAGAATTAACAATCAAAGAATCTCGTTTTAAAGCAACCCTTGTGAGACCTCCAGGACTTACCCAAGTATTCTTTCCCCTAAGAACATATGGTCTTAAATCAACATGACATGGGTATACTTCACCATCACTAAGTGATGGGACCGTAGACAAATCTAGAGTTGGTTGAGCTATATAATTTCTTGGATTAGCTTTGATTTTTGCTGAAAATTTATCAATATCTATTTGAGAAGAATGTGGACCTATTAACATTCCATAGCCACCAGCTTCAGAAACACTTTTAACAACTAAGTAATTGAGGTTCTCAAGTACATAATTAAGATCTTTTTCCTTTGCGCATACATATGTTTTAACATTATTTATTATAGGTTCCTCTTTTAAATAATATCTAATCATATCTGGCACAAAAGTATAAATTAATTTATCATCTGCTAATCCTGTGCCAGGAGCATTTGCAACAGCAACTCTACCCTTACTCATCACATCAAGAAGACCTGGGACTCCAAGCATTGAATCTTTTCTAAAGAATTTAGGATCTAAAAAATCATCATCTATTCGACGATAAATAACATCAATTTTTTTTATCCCTGAGGTGGTTCTCAAATAAACATTATCATTCTGACAAACTAAATCACTTCCTTCAACTAATTGAACTCCCATCTGTTGAGCTAAATAACTATGTTCAAAATATGCGCTATTAAAAACTCCAGGAGTCAATAAAACAACTTTTGGATTGTCAGTCCAAACTGCCAATTCCTGAAGTGATTTCAATAAATATGATGGGTAATCATCAATAGGTCTAACAATCCTGCCAGCAAAAAGGCTAGGGAAAATTCTTTTCATAACTAATCTATTCTCCAAGAAATATGCAACTCCTGAAGGGCACCGAAGATTGTCCTCAAGAACGAGCCAGTCTCCTTTTCCATCCCTAATTAAATCCAATCCAGACACATGGCACCATTTACCTAATGGCAACACAAATCCCTGCATTTGTGGCCGCCAACCATCAGAACTCTCTATAAATTCTCTTGGGATAATCCGATCTTTTATTATTTGCTGTTTACCATAAACATCAGATAAAAATAAATCTATTGCTTCAAGTCTCTGTACAAGTCCTTTTTCTAGCTCTAACCACTCAGAGGCACCAATTACTCTCGGCAAAGGATCAAAAGGAAGAATCCTTTCAGAACCTTTATTACCGGAGTCGTTAAGACGAAAAGTTGCTCCATGACGTAGAAGTAATTTTCTTGCAATTTCATGACTTACATTTAACTGGTCTAAACCTATCTTTTTTAAAGACGAAAGAAGAGGCTCAAGGGATGTTCTAGGAGAAAAATCTTCAGATGTAAAATATTCATCATATCCCTTTTTTGGTTGATAATCTGTAAACATATCAACCTCCAATTAGTTAATTAAATATGAATCAAGCCAGCAATTATTCAGGTAGCTAAAAATACAAAAAAGAATTTAAATATCTCCAGTTTATGATTTAAGTATATTAAAATACAGTTCTTGCATGATCTTCTATTATTTCCTCATAAATCTCAAGCATCGAACGAACTTAAGGTTATGCATGTTTAGAGGGAAAATAACTAAAAAAGATTTCTAAAATAATTCAGAAGTTAGAACAAAGTTAGAACAGCTATAAAAATCGCTGAAAACCCTTGTTATGACTGGATGCTTATACGTTGAATAAAAACTCCATTACGTCCCCTTCATTTACTACGTATTCTTTGCCTTCACTTCTTAGCCAACCTTTGTTTCGAGCTTCCGCTAAAGATCCTGCTTCAAGTAGTTTTTTATATGAAATTGTTTGAGCTCGAATAAATCCCTTCTCAAAATCTGTATGAATTACCCCAGCTGCTTGAGGAGCTGTCATCCCATCAGAAATGGTCCAGGCTTTTGTTTCTTTTTCTCCAGTAGTAAAATAAGTGCTTAACCCCAAAAGTCGGTATGTAGCTTTAATCAGACTAATCAAACCGCCTTCTTCAACTCCTAGACCATTTAAATAATCATCTCTTTCCTCCTCCCCTAATTCAACTAACTCAGCCTCAACTTGCGCTGAAATCTTCACACATTCAGAACCTTCTTTCTTTGCAAGTGTATTTACTTCTTCTGAAAAGGAATTGCCCTTAGAAAGTTCATCTTCTCCAAGATTAGTTGCATAAATAATTGGTTTTTCCGTTAACAAGCCTAATGGTTTAATTAATTTTTTTTCTTCATCAGTTAATGAAATACTCCTTACTGCATTTTCATTTCCAAGGGCCTCACTTAATTTTGCCAATACATCATCTTCTAACTTTGCTTCCTTATTAGTACCTATTTGTTTTTTTAATCGAGTTCTACGTTTTTCTATCTGATTTAAATCAGATAATGCTAATTCTAAATTTATTATCTCAATATCTCTTGATGGGTCTACTGATCCAGAGACATGAATAACATCATCATCACTAAAACATCTAATCACATGAACTATTGCATCCACCTCCCTTATATTTGCTAAGAATTTGTTACCCAGTCCCTCACCTTTACTTGCTCCCTTAACAAGACCAGCAATATCAACAAACTCAATTCTAGTTGGAATAATTTGCTTACTATTACTAATTTCAGCAAGCAAATTCAAACGTTGATCAGGAACCGAGACAGAACCTACATTGGGTTCAATAGTACAAAAAGGAAAGTTAGCTGCTTGAGCTTGAGCATTTGCAACAAGAGCATTGAACAAGGTGGACTTTCCCACATTTGGGAGTCCAACAATTCCGGCCTTAAGCATTGAAACGATTCATTGAAGGAACCCAGCGGATTAATCTGACTAAATTAAACCCAATAGTGCCCATTAACAGCGAAAATATTGTTATAAATCTCTTAAGGAAAGTTTTTAAGATTTTTCTTTACATCGTCCAAACTTCTAAAACTCTTGAGTAATTGATTTTCACAAAATGATTTGGAAAAATTTCAAAAAGAAAAAAGTTATAGGCCTCATAGCACTTTCATTCTTAAGTGTTGGTGGCATTAGTTTTAAACTTTTACAAGGAGATGGGTCTAATAAAGACATAAGTGAATTTACAATTGCAGCTGAAAGCGGCAGATTGCCTGGATTGATAACAGCAAGTGGGGAATTAAAAGCAAATAAAAGCGTAAATGTAAGCCCCAAAAGGCAAGGAATACTTGAAGAGATTTTCGTGGACGAAGGCGATCAGGTAAAGAAAGGAGATCTGATTGCAAAAATGGATTTTGGAGACTTGAAATTTAGAATTGACGAAATAAAAGCTAACTATGAGACTCAAAAATCAAGCTATAAAAGAAGGGAGATGCTTTTTAATGAAGGGGCCATAAGTGCCGAAGAGTATGAAGAATATAAAAATAGATTTTTAAAAAGCAAAGCTAAATTCAAACAAATAGAAGTCGAAGAGAATGAGACAAACATAAGAGCACCATTTAGAGGAGTAATAACTAGCAGATACGCAGTTCCTGGGGCATTTGTAACTCCTACAACCTCTGCTTCTTCATCAAGAGAGGGTGGTGCTACAAGTTCATCAATAGTCGAGCTTTCTCAAGGTCTTGAAATAGTTGCGAAAGTTCCTGAGAGTGATATTGGAAGAATAAAAACAGGTCAAGAAGCAAGTATCAGGGTAGATGCTTTTCCTGATAAGCGTTTTAAAGCAGTTGTTTCCAAAATCTCTCCAAGTGCAATCAAGAACAACAACGTAACTTCATTTGAAGTTACGTTGTTGTTGAGCAAAAGGCCTGAAGATTTACGCCTAGGCATGACATCTGATATCAACTTTCAAACTGGAGCAACCAAAATCAGCACGCTTATTCCAACAGTTGCAATTGTCACGGAAGAAGGAAAAGCTGGAGTACTTGTAGTTGGAAATAACAATCAACCAACATTTAAAAAAGTTGAATTGGGTACAAGTAGTGGTAGCAAGACTGCAATAATATCTGGATTAGATCCTGGAGAGAAAGTTTTTATTGATCTTCCTCCTTGGGCTAAAAAAAGAAAAAATTAATAAATTAATCTCATCATGAATGTTTCATGAAAGAAATAAAAAAGCCAACTTTATTATTAATTGATGGCCACTCATTAGCTTTTAGAAGTTTTTATGCTTTTAGCAAAGGTGGGGAAGGAGGCCTTACGACAAAAGATGGTTTACCTACAAGTGTTACCTATGGTTTTCTAAAAAGTCTTTTAGATAATTGCAAATCTCTCAAACCAAAAGGGATAACAATTGCTTTTGATACCGCTGAGCCAACATTTCGCCACAAAGAAGATCCAAACTACAAAGCGAATCGGGATGTCGCACCAGATATATTTTTTCAAGATTTAGACCAGCTTGAAGAGATTCTCAAAGAAAGCCTGAATCTCTCAATCTGCAAAGCCCCAGGCTATGAGGCTGATGATGTCTTAGGAACACTCGCCAACAATGCCGCTGAAAAAGGGTGGAGTGTAAGAATTCTATCTGGAGATAGAGACTTATTCCAATTAGTTGATGATGAAAGAGACATAGCAGTCTTGTACATGGGAGGAGGTCCCTACGCAAAAAGCGGAAATCCTAAACTTATTAAGGAAGAGGGCGTAAGGGATAAACTTGGAGTCAATCCAAACAAGGTTATTGATCTGAAAGCCTTAACTGGTGATAGCTCAGATAATATTCCAGGAGTCAAAGGAGTTGGTCCAAAAACGGCTATAAATCTTTTAAACGAAAACAATGATCTCGATGGAGTTTATAAATCACTCCAAGAGCTAGAGCAAGAAGGCGAAAAAGCTAAACGAGGCGCAATAAAAGGAGCCGTAAGATTAAAGCTAAAAGCAGATAAAAATAATGCATATCTCTCAAGAAAACTTGCAGAAATATTAATTAAAATTCCTATAAGTCCAAAAATAGAACATAACTTAGAAGGTATTAATGAATCAAAACTAACTGAAAGCCTTGAAAAACTTGAGTTACATAGTTTATTAAAACAAGTTTCAACTTTTAAAGCGCTATTTTCTAAAGAAGGATTATCAGAGCAAGACAATAATCGCTCATCAAAAGAAAGTAAGACCGTTAATAATAAAAGTGAGAATATTGAAATAACTAAGCTTAATGGAACAAAAGAGATTCCTCAGATAGAGCCTAAGATTATAGATAATCTGGAAGAACTTAATAATTTTGTTGCAAAAATAATGAAACATACTGATGAGACAAAACCAATAGCCATTGATACTGAAACAACTAATTTGAATCCATTTAAAGCTGAACTTGTTGGCTTAGGATTTTGTTTTGGTGAATCATTAAAAGATATAGCTTATATACCAATAGGGCATCAAAATAAAGAATCCCATTTAATAGAAATTAATCCAATAAAACAATTAAAGATTGAAGAAGTTATCTTTGCACTTAAGGATTGGTTTGCTAGTAATGAAAATCCTAAAACCCTACAGAATACAAAATACGACAGACTGATTCTACTAAGACACGGAATTATATTAAATGGCGTTGTAATTGATACTTTACTTGCAGATTATATATGTGATGCAACTCTTAAACATAGTTTAGATGAAATTGCTTATAGAGAATTTGGATTTAAGCCCAAAAGTTTTTCTGATGTTGTCAAAAAAGGAGAAGACTTTTCTTATGTGGACATTAAGTCTGCAAGTATGTACTGCGGGATGGACGTTTATTTAACAAGAAAATTAGCAGTTATTTATATTAATAGATTAAAAGAAAAAAGTATAAAATTAATAAACTTACTCAAAGAAGTTGAACAACCACTTGAGCAGGTTTTAGCAGAAATCGAATCCACAGGCATCATTATTGATATACCTTATCTAAAAGATTTATCTTTAGAGTTAACAAAAAAATTAAATACTATAGAGGAAGAAGTATATAAGATTGCAGGAAGTGAATTTAACCTTTCATCACCTAAACAATTAGGTGAATTACTTTTTGAGAAACTTGATTTAGATAGGAAGAAATCAAGAAAAACAAAAACAGGATGGAGTACAGATGCAGGTGTATTGGAAAAGCTGGAATCAGACCATCCAATAGTAAAAATGATCATTGAACATCGCACAATAAGCAAGTTGCTTAATACTTATGTAGACGCTTTGCCTCAGCTTATTGAAAAAGAAACGGGAAGAGTACATACAGATTTCAATCAAGCCGTAACCGCTACTGGAAGATTAAGTAGCAGCAATCCAAATCTCCAAAATATACCTGTCAGAACTGAATTTAGTAGACGGATAAGAAAAGCTTTTCTTCCGCAAAAAGATTGGAAACTTCTAAGCGCAGACTACTCACAAATTGAACTTCGTATACTCACACATCTTTCAGGTGAAGAAGTACTAAAAAATGCTTATTTAAAAAATGAAGATGTCCACTCTTTAACAGCAAAAATTTTATTTGAAAAAGATGCCATTGACGCCGATGAAAGAAGAATAGGAAAAACAATAAATTTTGGGGTTATTTATGGTATGGGGGCTCAAAGGTTTGCAAGATCAACGGGCGTCACATTAATAGAAGCAAAATATTTTTTAAGTAAATTCAAAGAACGTTATCCAGCCGTTTTTAAATTTTTAGAATATCAAGAAAGACTTGCCTTAAGCCAAGGGTTTGTTGAAACATTGCTAGGGAGAAGACGTTATTTTCATTTCAATAAAAATGGGCTTGGAAGACTTCTGGGAACTCCCCCAAATGAAATTGATTTAACTACAGCCAGAAGAGCAGGTATGGAAGCACAACAATTAAGAGCCGCAGCAAACGCACCTATTCAAGGCTCAAGTGCAGACATAATTAAGCTAGCAATGATTCAATTGCATTCAGCTTTAAGACAGACTGGATTGGCAGCGAAAATTCTACTTCAAGTGCATGATGAACTCGTGCTAGAAGTTGATCCCAAAGATTTAGAGGAAACAAAACTCCTTGTCCAAAACACTATGGAAAATGCTATAAAACTTAGTGTCCCTCTTATCGTTGAAACTGGCGTTGGAGTAAATTGGATGGAGGCAAAATAGTTGCTGACAAATTCAATAATTTCTCACATTTTTATCTAAGAAATTGTCCCTAAAATTCACAAACACCTTATCCAAAAAGAAAGAGGATTTTATTTCTATAAATCCTAATCAAGTTAAAATATATTGTTGTGGTGTAACTGTTTATGATCTTTGTCATCTTGGTCATGCAAGAAGTTATCTTAATTGGGATGTATTAAGACGGTTTTTAATTTGGAAAGGATTTGAAGTTAAATTTGTACAAAACTTCACTGATATTGATGACAAAATTATTAATCGAGCAAAAAAAGAAGGATGTTCTACTAATGAATTAAGTGAAAGAAATATTGATGAATTTCACAAAGACATGGATTCTCTTTCCATTCTTAGACCAAGTAGCATGCCAAGAGCAACAAAATGCCTCCATCAAATTATTAATTTCATAGAAGAATTAGAACAAAAAAAAATAGCCTACTCAGCAAATGGTGATGTTTATTTTTCAGTAGATAAACATAAAAATTATGGGAAACTTAGTGGAAGAGAAATTGAGAATCAGATAGATAATGCAGCAGGGAGATTAAAAACAAATCAAAAAAAAAGTAAAAAGAGCTTGCTTGATTTCGCTCTCTGGAAAAAGTCCAAATCAGGAGAGGTTAGTTACTCTTCGCCTTGGGGAAACGGCAGACCAGGTTGGCATATTGAGTGTTCAGCAATGGTTAAACAGGAATTAGGAGAAAGTATTGATATTCACCTTGGTGGATCAGACCTGATATTTCCTCATCATGAGAATGAAATAGCTCAATCTGAAGCCTGTAATGGGAAAGAGTTAGCAAAATACTGGCTTCACAATGGAATGGTTAATGTGGAGGGTGAAAAGATGAGTAAATCACTAGGGAATTTTACAACCATTAGGTCTTTATTAGATGAAGGTATTTCACCTATGACTTTGAGATTTTTTGTGTTACAAACTAATTACCGAAAGCCACTAGATTTTACTGAAGAAGCGCTAAAAGCTGCTTCAAAAGGGTGGGAAAGATTAAACAATTGTCTGTCTTTTGGTTATATTTATAAAATTAAAAATCAAGCTAAAAAAGAAATCAACCTAGAAAAACCGATAGAAAGATCTGCCAACAGTAAACTTGATAAAGACTCATTTAAATTATTATCAGACTTTGAAAAATATATGGATGACGACCTAAACACATCTGGTGCTTTATCTATACTTTTTGAATTGTCTCAACCTATTAGAAAGTGCCTAAATTTATTAAAAGGAAAAGATATCAATGAAGTTGACGAAGATATTTTAAATCAAGTTTTTAATAGATGGGAAATACTCTCTGAGTTGGCAGGAGTTCTAGGCTTAAAAGTAAATTTAAACCAAGAAGAACCAAAAAATAATAATGAACTTGATACCAATAAAATTGAAGAACTTATCAAGAATAGATCCTTAGCAAAAGCTAATAAAGACTTTTTACTGGCTGATAAAATAAGATCTGATTTGAAAAATATTGGAATTGATTTAATTGATAAACCTAAAGGGGTTACTGAGTGGAAACAACTTTCAGATTAAGCAAATGTTTCTATTGTAGATAAGACTGTTAAATAAAGTCCTATAGCAATAACTGGTGGAGACACCCAGCGCAGCATAAACTTTAGATACCTTCTAACTCTTATATTAGCATTAGAATTTGCAAGATCCTCATCATAACGATTTGGAACAATCCATCCCAAAAGAATTGAAATCAGAAGACCACCTAATATCAAAAGTGTATTACAGATAGCATCAGATTTACCTAAAAAGTCTGTAGAAATAGCAGACGGTATTCCAATCAAGAAAATCAATAATGTTGAAGTCCAAACGGCCTTCTTTCTGCTCCAATTCAGCCTGTCCATTAAAGAAGATACTGGTACTTCCATTAATGAAATAGAAGAAGTAATAGCAGCTATAAAGGCCAATCCGAAGAAAACGGCAGCAATCAATCTCCCAAACAATCCAAGATTTGCAAACCCAGTTGGAAGAGCAATAAACAAAGTCCCAACAGTTGATTCACTGATAACATCTTTCAAACCAAAACTCATAACGACAGGGAATGTAATCAGCCCGGCAAGTAAACCCACAGCAGTATCCAAAGTTGCAACTCTCAAAGCTTCTTTAGGAAGATGATTTTTACGGTTTAGATATGAAGAATAGGCAACCATAATTCCTATACCTAAACTTAAAGAAAAGAAAGCTTGTTTAAATGCATTACTTATTGTGTTTTTATCAAAAAGTTGAGATGAATCCCATTTAAGTAAAAATGATGTATATCCTTCCCATGCCCCAGATAAAGTTGCAGCCCATATAGCTAACAACAAAAGGAGTCCAAATAAAAATGGCATTGCCCATTTTGTTAGTTTTTCTATACCTCCACGAACGCCTGCTACAACAACAAAAGCAGTTAACAATAAGCTGATTATTTGACCTACAAATACACTATTACCACTGCTAATTTTACCAAAGAACTCTCCCGCTTCTGTCATGTCTGAGGGTAGGCCAATAAATAAGGAATGGAAGAAAGTATCAATTGTCCATCCCATTATCACTGCGTAATAAGAAAGAATTCCACAAGAAGCTATTGCAAATAACCAACCTAGAGGCTTCCAATTCTCTCCAGCAGCTTTGATTGGAGCAAGGAAAGGACTACTCGCAGTGCTTCTCCCCAAGACCATCTCTGCAACTAATACAGGTAGGCAAACAACTAAAACAACCAATACATAAAGGATAAGAAAAGCAAGTCCACCGCCTTGAGATGACCTATAAGCAAAGCCCCAAAGATTTCCAAGCCCTACAGCACTACCGGCCGCGGCGAGGGCGAATCCCAGCCCTGATCTCCATTGTTCCCTTTCTTGCATAATAAATCTCTATTAAAATCCAGAAGAAACTGGTAAATATATAACTGGGTTATACCTTTAAATGGGAGACTGGTCATACTTGACTTCACAATGTGAAAGCCATAAGCGTTTTAGGCTCGACAGGATCTATTGGGACTCAAACCCTTCAAATTGCAGAAGAGTTTCCAGATCAATTTAAAATTGTTGCACTAACAGCAGGAAAGAATCTTGATTTAGTAATCAAACAAATTGAAACTCATCAACCTGAAGTCGTTTCACTAGCCGATGAGTCTCTTTTGCCAGAACTGTCTAGGCGAATAAATAGTCTTAATGAAGATTCTAAAATATTCAAGAAGCCCTTATTGATGGGGGGAGCCGAAGGACTTAATAATGCAGCAGCTTGGGAAAGTGCAGATCTTGTTGTAACTGGAATAGTTGGCTGTGCTGGCCTCTTACCAACACTTGCAGCTATTGAAGCAGGGAAGGACCTAGCTCTAGCAAATAAAGAAACTTTGATTGCAGCAGGACCAGTTGTCATTCCTGCTTTAAAAAAAAGTGGAAGTAGGCTCTTGCCTGCTGATTCTGAGCACTCAGCGATATTTCAATGTCTCCAAGGAACGCCATGGGCTGAAAATGCACGACTCTCAACTGGAGTGCCTACTCCAGGATTTAAATCCATACAATTAACTGCATCAGGAGGAGCATTTAGAGATTGGAAAGCAGAAGATTTAGTGAAAGCAACTGTCGAGGATGCGACTAGCCATCCTAATTGGAGCATGGGAAAGAAAATAACTGTAGATTCTGCAACCCTTATGAATAAGGGACTAGAAGTCATTGAAGCGCATTATCTTTTCGGCCTTTCATATGATCAAATCGAAATCATTATCCATCCACAAAGCATAATTCACTCGATGGTTGAATTGGATGATTCATCAGTTTTAGCTCAATTGGGATGGCCAGATATGAAGCTCCCTATTTTGTATTGTTTAAGTTGGCCCAGTCGACTTAAAACACCGTGGCCAAGATTAAAGCTTACTGAAATAGGCAATTTAACTTTTAAAGAACCAGATACTAAAAAATATCCATGTATGGAACTTGCTTACAGCGCAGGAAAATTAGGGGGCACAATGCCAGCAGTACTTAATGCCGCTAATGAAAAGGCAGTAGAACTATTTCTAAAAGAAAGGTTTAAATTTATCGATATTCCAAAAGTAATTGAGGCGATTTGCGAAAAACATAAACGCGACTTAAATCTAAATCCAAGCCTCAGTGAAATTCTTGAAATTGACAGCTGGGCCAGAGAAGAAGTCTTAGATTATTCAGAAAAAACTATTACAGAAATGCAGTTTTAGATTAAATAGTTTTCAAAGATAAAAACCATTTAGAAACAACTTTGTCCCCCCAACAACCATGAACCCCATGAAATCCATTGTGGCCTCCTTTCTCAGTAAAAATAAATTGATTAGCTATTTTATTATTAGAAAATTTTATTTTTTCCATTAGTTTTTCAGCAGCTAAAAAAGGAACCCAGGGATCATCTTTGGATTGAATAAATAATGTTTTAGGAAGAGATTTTTTATTTTCTATAAGAGAGAAGAAAGGAGATGCTTTTGCATAATATTCTCCAACATCTTTATATCCCCACCTTGGAGCTGTTATCACATCATCAAAAGATCTAATATCAATTATTTTTCTTTCTTTATCCTTTCTATTTATTAACAATGCATTCTTTTCCCTTTCTTCTATCCCAAAAGGATCTTCTAAAGTTTGCCTAATTAAACGATTTAACAACCATTTTTGATAAATAAAATTTCTTGGTCTTTCAATAGAAGAACTACATTCATTCAAATCCAAAGGGCTACTTATACATACCAATCCATCTAATAAAGACTCATCACACATGCAAGCATTTAAAAGAATAGTTCCACCCAAAGAGATCCCAGCTCCAAAGACAGGAATATTTTTTGAAGATTGATACTCTTCAGTTAATTGATATGAAATCTCTCTGGCACGCCTTAAAACAGGAATCAAATCACTATTGCATTCAGCAGCATAGGTACCATCAACAAAATCCCTACAAGGATCTGAACCTCTCAGATTAAGCTTCAACACAGCGAAATTTGATTGCACCAAAGCACTCGCCATTCTCGTCAAACCTCTTCTGCGAGTGGAACCACCAAGACCATGCAGAAGTAGAACTAAACCATTAATGCTAGATACACTTGATGGCTTATCCAAGTAGGCAACCAAGAAGCCTCCTCCTGTCTTTCTACTTTTGAGAGGTGGGACCTTTATACGAATTTCAGATGAATAGGCATCAGGCAATTCATCTGAAGCAAAGGTATCTCTTAGTGTCTGAAGGTCAGGACCGATCCATGGGAGACGCTCTTTAAAAGGGCTTATTCCTAAATCTGAAAGTAAATCTTTTTTTTTTAAATTATCCTTTACTGCCAACTCCAAGCTCCTTTAATTCCAATAAAAGATCTCCAAGAACCTTTTTTGCATCTCCAAAGACCATAGAGGTATTTTGCAAATCAAAAAGGTCATTTTTTATCCCTGAATATCCAGCACTCATTCCTCTCTTAACAACAAATACAGTTCTAGCTTCTTGAACATCTAAAACTGGCATTCCATACAAAGGTGAAGTCTTATCATTCTTGGCCTGAGGGTTAACCACATCATTCGCTCCTAAAACTAATACTACATCCGTCGCGGGAAATTCAGGATTGATTACATCCATTTCTTTTAATTGCTCATAAGGAACATCTGCTTCGGCCAAAAGAACGTTCATATGACCAGGCATTCTTCCTGCAACAGGATGAATAGCATATGTAACTTCAATGTCGGCGTTTTCTAAAACTCTGGTGACCTCTCTTAGTGTGTGCTGAGCCTGAGCTACAGCAAGACCATAACCAGGAACAATCACGACTCTCTCTGCTGCCTCAAGTGTGAGTGCACATTCTTCTGGGCTGCAACTAGTAATATTTGTATATTCTCCCCCTCCACCTCCTGAAGCCACAGAACTAGCTCCAAGTGCACCACCAAATAATACAGAAACCAAAGATCTGTTCATGCCATCGCACATCACTTGAGTAAGTATCAATCCAGCAGCTCCAACCATGGCACCGGCGACAATCAAAAGTTGACTACCAACAACAAAACCTGCTGCTGCTGCCGCAACTCCTGAATAGCTATTTAGCAAGGATATAACTACTGGCATATCGGCTCCACCAATTGGAAGAGTCACTCCAATACCCAGCAGAGATGAAGCAACTACAATAAGAAAAAGACCATTCTGTCCATCAATTGAAAGATAGATTCCACCTATCAAAGCAATAACAGCACAAAGAATATTAAAGAAATGCCTAGCTTTGCTTTGGGTCCAAGAAGGCGTAGACAGCCAACCTTGAAGCTTGGCCATTGCTACAATTGATCCAGAGAATGTAATGGCTCCAACGAAGAGTGAAACGACTATTGAAAAGTTTCTAATAAGATCACCGACCACCCCATCGGAGCCGTCTGAAGATGGGAACAAAGCCACACCAAGTGCCACCAATAGCGATGACATTCCTCCACAACCGTTAAATAAAGCTACTATCTCAGGCATCGCAGTCATCGGAACCCTTTTAGCAGTTAAGGCGCCTAAAAGGCCTCCTATTAAAGTTCCACAAATTATCCAAATCCAAGAGTTAATAGAAATGCCTATAGTTCCTTGAGAGTTAAGCAATACTCCAAAAGCAGCAAATATCATTGCAATGGCAGCAAGCCTATTGGCCTCTCTTGCTGATCTAACTTTTGAAAGGCCTTTAATACCTAAAGCAAGCAATAAAACTGCCAGTAGATCAATAGCAAACTTAACGGGAGCAATAAAAGTCATAAGAGATAATCCTATTTACGAGTTTTTTTACGACTAAACATTGCAAGCATCCTGTCTGTAACCAGGAAACCGCCAATCACATTAAACAAAGCAAATCCAAGAGATATTGATCCAATTATTAGTAGAGGTAAATTGTCTCCCGATTTTATTATTAATGTTAAAGCTGCAAGCATCGTGATGCCTGAAATTGCATTAGCCCCACTCATTAGTGGAGTGTGCAAAGTTGGAGGGACCTTACCTATAAGCTCCAACCCCAAAAGGCTTCCAAGGAGAAGCACCCAAAGAGCTTCACTAAAAAAACTCATGACTTAGTTCCTCCATTCTCAATAATCTCTGATTTAAGTATTACTCCATCCTTACTAATCAAAGAACCAGCAATAAGCTCATCATCGTTATCAATTAAAAACTTACCCTCTTTCAACATTGGTTGAAGAAGAGACAATAAATTTCTCGAATACAAAGAACTGGCATGATTCGGAATTGAACAAGGAAGATTAGAAGCACCCACAATCTTGACCCCTTTTCTAACAATGGTTTCTCCTGGTTTCGAACATGCACAATTACCACCACTGAGCACAGCAAGATCAACCACTACCGAACCAGGACGCATATCATCCAACATATTCTCATCAATAAGCTTGGGAGCTTGTTTACCAGGCACCTGAGCAGTACAAATTGCTACGTCAGCTTCAGACAATTGAATCGCCAATTCTTTTCTTTGTGCAATCAGAAATTCATCAGAGACTTGTTTTGCATATCCTCCTGACTCTGATGGAGTTTCATCAATCTTTGGAAGCGCAATAAATCTTGCTCCTAATGATTCAACTTGCTCCTTTACAGCCTCTCGAATATCACTCACATAAACAACTGCACCTAGTCTTTTTGCAGTTGCAATAGCTTGTAGTCCTGCAACCCCAGCACCTAAAACAACAACTTTTGAAGGCTGAATAGTACCAGCAGCAGTCATTAACATTGGGAAATATCTATCAAGAGCAGTAGCGGCTAAAAGTACAGATTTATATCCAGCTATATTTGCTTGAGAGGATAATGCATCTGATGATTGAGCTCTGCTAATTCTCGGAAGCAACTCCAAAGATATTGCAGAAATTTTTTGGGATTTTAATGTTTCTGCTAATAATTTATTCCCATAAGGATCCAATAAGCCCACAAGGAAAGAGCCTGATTTTAAATGTGAAAGAAATTTGTCTTCAGGAGGTTGCACGCAGAGAACAATATCAACTATTTTTTTTACATCATTATTGTCCTTTTCAACTAATTCAGCCCCAGCCTCCATATAAGAATTATCTAGAAAGCCAGCAGACTCTCCTGCACCTCTTTCAAAAAAAACTTTACAGCCCAAGTCCAAAAACTTTTTAACAGTCTCTGGAGTAGCAGAAACACGTGTCTCACCTAAAGCTGATTCGCAGGGAATTAAGAAACTAACCAAAGTAAAAATATTTATCCTCCTTCAGATTAGGAGAGGAAAGGTTTGAATACCAGCATTTTTAGTTAAGAAAGGTTTTCCTAATAGTTTTCCTTGGCTATGAAGGAAATGAGAAAATGTTATCGATCAAAAAAAATGAGCCTCACCGCGATCGAATGTCCTGATGGTGTTTGTCATAGCCATCACGGTGGGCATGCTGTTCCAAGAACAGCCATGCAAAAAAATCTGCAAAGTCATGGCAAAGAATGGTGTGAGCGATTAGCAGAACGAATTTACGAAATGTCTGTAGATACTTTTTCTCAAACAGTCATGCCAAGCCTTCATTCTTCTGGTTGGCAGAGGAAGCATCTTGACTGGGAATTCAAACTTGCGAACAAAGAATCTGAACCAGACGAAACTTTAGTTGAAGGGATCATCAATGCTACTGAAAGTTTTTTAAGAAGCAGCGAAGTTCATCGATTATTTATTCAAGAACTTGTGCAAGGAACATTTGCTGAAGCGAAAGATGACAAATTACCGTCTAAAGCCGTTAGAAAAGTGATAGAGAATGAAATCATAGTCATGATCGAAGGCAAAAAAGAAGAATTAACAAATAAGATTGCCAAAGCATTAGAAAATGAAGCTAATGGAGATTTAGAATTAGCCAAAAATGCAGCAGTTGAGGGTATTAATGATGTTGAAAAACTATTAATAAACCATACAGAAGCAGTTTAATTTGTTAGTCAATAAGTGCTTAAATAATCATATTAATTAGCTATCAATACTGCCATTAACTAAAGAGAATAAAATAAAACCCAAAATATTAAGGAAATCTAAAATCTTAAGTGATAATTTCGTTTTGCAGACAAAACGCAAATTTGTACCAAAAAACACAAGTTAATCTACCAATGGCATGGCAAGGTGTGGTCGTTGGGGATTAATTATGAATGCTTCTTTCAACAAGAGAATAAATATCGCAAGCTGTTGGGCAGCAAGCAGAATAGCTTTACTTGATAGCGTTGAAAGATATGAAGATAGTTACGCTATCAGCCAAGAATTCTGTGAATGGATTACATGTATCAATACTTACCCTGAGGGATTAAAAGCCTCAACCTTACAAGTTCCTAATTTTCAAACAGAAAATTTTGATGCTGATGAACTTTTAGAGCTTTGATTTTCAATAAATTTTAGATTAAATAATCCTTTTTAAGCTGTAAATACACTTTGATGGTTTTTTCTTATATCGTGTAATTCAGTCCTATTTGCTATGGCATGCCAGCCAAGAAAAAAGAATTAAAAACTGAGAATTTAGTAATTTTAGGCTCAGGTCCCGCTGGATACACTGCAGCGATATATGCAGCAAGAGCGAATCTTCAGCCATTGCTTATTACTGGTTTTGAAAAAGGTGGAATCCCAGGTGGTCAATTAATGACGACAACATTTGTAGAGAATTTCCCAGGTTTCCCTAATGGAATTCAAGGACCAGAATTGATGGATTTAATCAAAGCTCAAGCTGTTAGATGGGGGACAAAGTTAATTGAGGAAGACGCCATATCAATTGATCTAAGCAAAAGACCCTTTTCTATTGTTACTTCAACTCAAAATATTAAATCAAACTCGTTAATCATCTCCACCGGAGCAAGCGCCAATCGCTTAAATCTTAAAAACGAGAAGTTATTCTGGAGCAAAGGTATTAGTGCATGTGCAATTTGCGATGGGGCAACTCCTCAATTCAGAAACGAAGAATTAGCAGTAGTTGGAGGAGGGGACTCAGCTTGTGAAGAGGCGGAATATCTAACAAAATACGGAAGCCATGTACATTTATTAGTCAGATCAAAAAAATTAAAGGCCTCTGCAGCAATGGCCGATCGAGTAGAAGCAAACTCTAATATTACTATCCACTGGGAGACTGAGCTTTTAGATGTTTTAGGTAATGAATGGCTGGAGAAATTAAAAGTTAAACGAAAAAGTACCAACCAGGAAGATGAAATTTTAGCCAAAGGCCTTTTTTATGCAATTGGACATACTCCCAATACGTCTTTGTTCATAAACCAGTTAATTACAGACTCAAAAGGTTACTTACTAACAGAGCCTGGAAGACCAGAAACTTCTTTGGAAGGTGTTTACGCAGCAGGAGATGTTGCTGATTCGGAATGGCGTCAAGGTGTTACCGCTGCTGGCAGTGGTTGCAAAGCAGCTCTAGCTGCCGAAAGATGGCTATCAAAAAATAAACTAGCAACTATTATCAAACGAGATGAATTAGAACCATCAAAAGCTGAGACAACAAAAACTTTAGAAGTTAGTAACGAGCAAAATTTCGATCCCGAAAAAACCTGGCAAAAGGGAAGTTATGCACTAAGAAAGTTGTACCATGAGACCCAAAAACCTCTTTTTGTAATATATACATCTAGTAGTTGTGGGCCTTGCCACATACTCAAGCCTCAACTTAACAGAGTTCTTAATGAATCAAATGGAAAAGCAGTAGGTGTTGAGATTGACATTGAGAACGATCAAGATATTGCTAAACAAGCCGAAGTGAGCGGAACTCCAACAGTACATCTTTTCAAAAATAAGGAATTAAAAAGGCAATGGAAAGGTGTTAAAGCAAGAAGTGAATATAAATTAGCGTTAGATGAACTATTGGGTTAACAACTTATTATCTTTTCCTTGGCCCTCCTGGTCTATTCCCTCCTTGTCTTCCTCCTCCAGGACCTACGTTTCTTTCTCTATATGTTATACGACCTCTTGTTAAATCGTAGGGACTTATTTCTACAAGAACTTTATCTCCTGCGAGCAATTTTATTCTAAATTTTGTCAATTTCCCTGCTGCCCTACACAAGCATTGATGTCCAGCGGGCTGTTCAAGAGTTACAAGATAGAATCCATTTCCTTGCTCTTTTTCAATCACACCGGATGTTTCAATCATGTGTTTTTTTTTGCATCACTAATTAACTAAATGATTGTATTCTAAAAAGTCTTTAATTAACCAATAAATGTATATTTAACTAAAAATGTCTTTCAACTCTCTAGCAGTTTGAAACTGTCCATAATAATAATTCGCGGAAGCTCTTAAACCAGCATCAGCCAAACCATCAAAAGCTTCAAATCCAATACTTTTCCATAACTCATTACCACATAACTTATCTAGCTCCGCAGAAGCTTCTTTAGATAGATTTTCTAGCCTTCTATTAAGGTTCTTAATTTGACTAATTGACATTAGAAAAAGGATTTTCCTTGATAGTACATATTAACTACATTTTTGCAATAGATCAGATTGGGAATTTCTTTTTTTCTTCAATATCAAGATCAACTCCAATATCTTTAAGCCTCTTCAAGATGACCCCGTAATACTCTTGTATATAACCCTCCATTGTTGTTGCATCAGCTTGTTTCAACCCAAACGCACTATAAGTATCATCCATTGGCGCATCCAATTTGCCTCCACTACCACTCAATTCAGAGAAAGATAGCCTTTCGGCTACATTTAAGGTTGGTTCAAAAAACGATACAACTGATTGAGCAACGGAAATGATTGTTGGAGAAACTTTTAGTACTCTTGCTCTTTTTTCACTGAATTTTTCGCATAGATTGACTAATTCTTTAGCGCTCCAAGCTTTGGGACCAACGATAGGGAATCTTCCCTTTATTGTTTGAGGCCTATCTAAAGCTGCAACGGCAAATCTAGCTATGTCCTGCGTATTCATATAAGCGATCTCAGTGGGATTTCCACTTATCCAAACTGGTTCATTATTTAAAATAGGAATAGCAAATTGACCTATTACACCTTGCATGAAAGCAACACCTTGCAAGATGGTGTAGTCCAAAGATGAACTTACCAATAACTCTTCAGTACAGTATTTAATGTCCATTAATGGGATTTTTCTATATTTCTCTGCACCTAACAAAGATAGAAATACAACTCTTTTTACATTTTTTTCTTCGCAAGCATTATATAAATTTAATTTTCCATCCCAATCTATTTCGTAAACGCTACGGGGATCATCAGGTCTGCTAGTAGCAGCATCAATAACAGCATCAACCCCATCAAGAGCGTACTCAATATCTTCTTTATTTATCAAATTGCCACGAGTCAATTCACAACCCCACTCCTGAAGAAATGAAGCAGATTTTGGTTTTCTAACCATGCAACGCACTTTATGCCCTGCATCTATGGCGTTTTTGGCTATTTGGCGACCAAGAGTTCCTGTGCCACCAATCACCAGAACTTGCATAGTTGAATTCATTACAAGATTGGAGCTTAAATGGGCAAACTATGGATTGTGGAAATTAATCACCTTGAAGTTTCAAAAGAAGTACTCCTCCTAGAAGCCCAACGGGAATTAAAACCCAAAAGACTGCAGCGATTCCGAAAATTTCTGATGCCATTCAAATAATTTAACTCATTTACTATTAAAACCTAAAGCTCTTACATTCAGATAACAATCCAAAGTCATACGCAAATTTTTAAAATAAACTTAAAATGGATTTAAAAACTATAAAACTCAAAGTCAAAGTGAGTCTTGAACTAAATGAAGTCAAATATTTTTAAAAAAGATCCTTTCATTGGATCTCCTGAATGGGGTGAGTCTAAATATTGGAGCTACAAAGATCTAAGTGTTCACTTCAGAGTGACTGGAGATGAATCTAATCCTCCCATTGTTCTAATACATGGTTTTGGAGCTAGTAGTGATCACTGGAGGAATAATGCAGAAATATTTGCTTCAGAAGGGTTTAGGGTATTCGGAATAGATTTAATAGGTTTTGGGAAATCAGAGCAAAATCTTCAAAGAAAAATAAAGTATTTAGAGAATCAATTTTGGGCAAATCAATTAGCTTCTTTTCTTGATGAAATTGTAGATATTCAAAAGAACGGTAAGGTTATATTAATTGGAAATTCATTGGGAGCTTTAACAGCAATAACAACACTATCTGAGAGACCTGAGTTAATAAAAACAATCATTGCAGCCCCACTACCAGAACCAGTTTTCATTAATCCAATTAAATTTTATTTTCCAAGTTGGCTGGTAAAAGTTAAAAGTTTTTTGATAAAAATTTTTTTTCATTTATTTCCACTTAAGATCTTAATAAATTTAATATCAAGAACAAAATTAATTACTTTTGCTCTTCAAAGCGCTTACTTTCGCTCAATTTCAAATGACAATTTGTTAAAAAGAATAGTTACAGTTCCTGCTAGAAGACCCAATGCCTCAAAAGCGCTTAGATCTATGTGCGTTGGGATGAGTAATAGAGCAAACTATTCAAAAGGTCCGTCAATTTTAGAAAAAATTAAAAACCTGCCAAATCGTCCACCAATTTTATTGATTTGGGGCAATAAAGATAAATTGATACCTATATTTTTGGCAAAAAAACTTATAAAGCTCCATCCTTGGCTTAAATTAAGTGTTATCGATAATGCAGGTCATTGTCTTCACGATGAACTACCAAATCATTTCAATCAAATTGTTCTGAAATGGCTAGAGAATTTAAAAACCTCTGAGCAACCAATATGAAGCACACACTTTCAGTTTTAGTTGAAGATGAGTCTGGAGCATTAAGCAGGATTGCAGGGCTTTTTGCACGAAGAGGATTTAATATTGATAGCTTGGCAGTTGGTCCTGCAGAGGCTAAAGGAATATCTAGATTAACTATGGTTGTTGAAGGAGACGAATCAACACTTCAACAAATGACCAAACAATTGAACAAATTAATAAATGTTTTAGAGGTTCTAGATTTAACAACTTTGCCCGCTGTAGAAAGAGAGTTGATGCTCTTGAAAGTCTCAGCATCCTCTGAAAATAGAGGAAAAATCTTAGATCTTGTTCAAGTTTTTAGAGCAAAAGTTGTAGACGTTTCTGATAATGCACTGACACTTGAAGTTGTTGGAGACCCTGGAAAACTTGTTGCCCTAGAGAACTTACTCAAACCTTATGGAATTTTAGAAATTGCCAGGACAGGAAAAGTTGCTCTAAAGAGGGCCTCAGGAGTCAATACTGAAATGCTAAAAGCCACAAAGTAATATTTCTCTTCAAAAATCAACTCTTTTTGCTTCAATTATAAAATCTTCTTCTTGAATTAAATCAACTATATCCATACCACTAATCACTTTCCCAAAAACGGCAAACCTACCATCAAGTTCTGGTAAAGACTTTAATAATATGTAAAACTGCGCGCTGGCTGAATTCAATGATTTATTTCTTGCCATGGATAAATATGATCTTTTATGCTTAAGTTCAATGTTATTAATTTGATTAGAAATATCTATTTCTTTTCCATAAATTGGTAATTTTTTGGTTTTCAGTTTGATTTCCAATGGAATATATCTTATTTTTCCTGTATTTTTATCTATAAAAGTGCTCTCGCCCCCTCTAATTATAAAAGGGTAAGGTTCCCTAATAACTCTATTAAATATAGTTTTGTCATATGCACCTTTTTCAACAAAATCAATAAAGTTACCAACAGTTATTGGGGCTGATTTACCATAAAGTTCTAATTTTATATTTCCTCTGTTGGTAATTAGCAAAACATATTCATTTGACAATAGACAAGGAAAGCTCGTAGAAGAACATATATCTACATTTTCATTTTTCTTTAAAGCAGAACATCCAGTTATTAATATAGAATTGACAATTAAAAAAATATAAAATGGTTTAAAAAATCTATAAATTAAAGTTGAATTATTTAATAGGCTGAAAATAGTATTTTTCTTTTTAGATTCCTTCAAGGTTAACCTCTAAAAATCTCGCGATTTCAGCTCCTTCATTTTCCAAATCCAATAATGGTTTAGGAGATCCAACTCTAGATATTGGCAAATCCTTCCTACCTTTTATTCTCAAAGATACTCTTCTTAGTGGATTAAAACCTTCTCTTACCTCTAATTTGACAGCTTTAATCTCATCAATCGGGATTTCTATTTCTATATTTTTTAACAAACCTCTCCTAGATAGAGATAAAACTCCTTTGTTTTTATCAAATCTATTAACTCCCGAACCATAATCGATGCTTATTAGCCTCCAAAAATAAAGAGCCAGCAAAAAAGCCGCAATACCATATAGCCCCATAACTAAGCCTTGAGGAACAAAAATAAGGGTAGAAGGGTTGCCTAGTGGTAAAAAGTCTCTTCCAAAATAACTAGAGAATGAAGCCAACAAAAATCCAACGCCACCAATACTCAGCATCGAAGCAACTAGATAGTTCGAAACCTTACGTGAACCTTTAATTTTTTGTTCTAAAACCAAACCAGATAACTCTTTTGCTGATTGGCTTAAATTTGATTCAGATGACATAATCTAATTAAATTGGGAAGCACATCCCTTTCAAAACATTATAGAGACTAAGTTTTTGACATTTAAAAAGTAGAAATAAAAAAAATTAGTTTTATCTCATTTCAATACAAGGGATTTCATCAAGTTAAAGATTTACCCACAAACCCCGTCATCGTTGTTAAAGTCCTCGACGTATACAAAAGCTCAGCAACGCTCCTCCCATGACGATCGCTGTTGGAAGCGCAACAGAACGAGGTTGGTTTGACGCCCTCGATGACTGGTTAAAGCGCGACCGATTCGTATTTGTTGGTTGGTCTGGACTACTACTCTTCCCTACGGCTTTCCTAGCTATTGGTGGATGGTTTACAGGTACAACCTTCGTTTCTTCCTGGTACACCCACGGTGTAGCCAGTTCATATCTTGAGGGATGCAATTTCCTCACAGCCGCTGTTAGCACCCCTGGCGATGCCATGGGTCACAGTCTTCTATTCCTTTGGGGACCAGAAGCTCAGGGCGATTTAACACGTTGGTTCCAACTTGGTGGCCTTTGGAATTTCGTTGCTCTTCACGGTGCATTCAGTCTTATTGGCTTCATGCTTCGTCAATTCGAAATTGCAAGACTAGTTGGTATCCGTCCATATAACGCACTTGCTTTCTCAGCAGTTATTGCAGTATTTACTGCTTGCTTCCTTATATATCCTTTAGGACAGCACAGTTGGTTCTTCGCTCCTTCATTTGGAGTTGCAGCAATATTCCGTTTCATTCTCTTCATTCAAGGATTCCATAACATCACGCTTAACCCATTCCACATGATGGGAGTAGCAGGAATTCTTGGTGGTGCTCTACTTTGTGCTATTCACGGCGCAACAGTTCAGAACACTCTTTACGAAGATTCAAGTCAGTACTCTGATGGTAAAGCTCAGAGTTCTACTTTCAGAGGTTTCGATCCAGTTCAAGAAGAAGAAACTTACTCATTTATTACTGCAAACCGTTTCTGGAGTCAGATTTTCGGTATTGCTTTCTCAAATAAGCGTTTCCTTCACTTCTTGATGCTCTTCGTTCCAGTAACAGGAATGTGGGCAGCCTCAATTGGAATCGTCGGATTAGCTCTAAACCTTCGTGCTTACGACTTTGTTAGCCAAGAAATCAGAGCTGCTGAAGATCCTGAATTCGAAACTTTCTATACCAAAAACATCCTTCTTAATGAAGGTATGCGTGCATGGATGTCTTCTGTAGACCAGCCACACGAAAACTTTGTATTCCCTGAGGAGGTACTCCCACGTGGAAACGCCCTTTAATAGTTTACTTAAAGCTCCTAATCAAAGTCTCGAAGAGACTGGTTACGCCTGGTATGTAGGAAATGCAAGGCTAATAAACCTCTCTGGAAGACTATTAGGTGCTCATATCGCTCACGCAGGACTAATTGTCTTCTGGGCTGGCGCAATGATGCTTTTCGAAGTAAGTCATTTCACCATGGATAAACCCATGTGGGAACAAGGCTTAATTTGTATGCCTCATGTAGCCATGTTTGGATATGGCATAGGCCCAGGCGGAGAGGTCACAGACGTTTGGCCATTCTTCATTGCAGGTGTTATTCACCTTGTTGCATCTGGAATTCTTGGTTTTGGAGGGGTTTTCCACTCCCTAGCTGGGCCAGAGAAACTTGAAGAAGATTTCCCATTTTTCTCCACTGATTGGAGAGACAAAAATCAAATGACCAATATTCTTGGTTTTCATTTGGTTGTTCTTGGAGTTGGTGCTCTTCTATGGTCCATTAACTGGATGTACATAGGAGGTGCATATGACACATGGGCTCCTGGTGGAGGAGAAGTTAGGCTAATCAATCCAACTCTCGATCCAAGAGTTATTTTTGGATACCTAGTTTCAACCCCATGGGGTGGACAAGGCTGGATAGTTGGTGTCAACTCAATGGAAGATATTGTCGGAGGACATGTTTACCTGGGAGTGATCGAGATAATAGGTGGACTTTTCCATATCTTTACTGGTCCATATGGATGGGCAAGAAGAGCTTTTATCTGGAACGGTGAAGGACTTCTAAGTTATGCACTTGGTGGAATCTGTGTTGCTAGTTTTGTAGCTTCATGTTTCATCTGGTTCAATAACACTGCTTATCCTTCTGAATTCTACGGTCCAACGAACGCTGAAGCCTCTCAGGCCCAAAGTTTCACATTCCTAGTTCGTGATCAACGAATTGGAGCAAATGTGGGTTCAACTATGGGACCAACAGGTTTAGGTAAGTACCTAATGCGCTCTCCTACAGGAGAAATCATCTTTGGTGGAGAGACAATGCGTTTTTGGGACTTTAGAGGTCCATGGTTAGAGCCTCTTAGAGGTCCTAATGGATTAAGTCTTGATAAAATTCAAAATGATATTCAGCCTTGGCAGGTTCGCCGTGCTGCTGAATACATGACACATGCTCCTAACGCTTCTATTAACTCAGTTGGTGGAATCATTACCGAGCCCAATGCAGTTAACTTTGTTAACTTGCGTCAATGGCTTGCAGGTGCTCAGTTCTTCCTTGGTTGGTTTACTTTTGTAGGTCATCTTTGGCATGCTGGACGCGCAAGAGCCGCTGCAGCTGGATTTGAAAAAGGTATTAGTCGTTCACAAGAGCCTGCTCTTTCAATGCCTGATCTAGATTAGATCCTTAAATAAATAAAAAAAGTCCTCTACTAGAGGGCTTTTTTTATGCTTAAAAATATTTGATCTTAATATTATTTATCTATCTAAAAGCAAGCGAGACAAACCAAGTTTTTCTAAATTATTTTTTAACCAAGGTAAGCTAAGACCAATAACATTACTAAAACATCCATCTATTTTTTTTATAAAGAGTCCTCCATTACCCTCAATCGCAAAGCCTCCTGCACAATTGTATGGTTCTGAAGTCGAAGCATATTTCTTAATCTCAAAATTGGATAAATTCATAAATTCAATTTTTGTACTCACAACTCCTTGGCAACTATTTTTTTGTGAAATACTTTCCATATCAGATTTATAATTATCCAACGAAATCAAACAGTGACCAGTATGTAAAAAACCAGATTGACCTGACATTCTTTGCCATCTAGATATCAATTGCTCTTTATTAATTGGCTTTTCGAAAATTTCCCCCTTAAACTCAAACAAAGAATCACAAGCTAATAAAGCTTGATAAGTATTTAAGGTATGATTTTCTTCTATCAACTTTTTTACTGCACCGGCAGCTTTACCCTTAGCTAATAATTTGACCTTCAAAGTTGGATCTGGTTCCTGAAGCTGTTTTTCATCAATATCACTTACAATAACTTTGTATCTCAAAGCTATTTGATCAAGTAATTTTTGACGTGCTTTGGATGCAGAGGCAAGCACAAACATAGAAAACTAAATTTTTTAATACCTACGATTATTATTGATCTTCTATTTAAAAAATTAATCCTTTTAATTAAATGTTGCTGATTGACCAAAAAATCTTTAGAAGAGCAAAGAAAGGGATTAGGAATTGTCCCTTTAACTTATTCCTTTTTCAAAGTCTTCAAAGAGAGAGTCTCAGTGCTCAAAATGTTTTTGAGCATAAATCAAAATATTTGAGTCAAGAATTTATGTTTATCAATAGTTCTTTATTAATAGAGAATGAATTTATTAAATTAATTAAAATTGGTGTATTAAGAAGGGAAGTTGATGGCCAAGGGCTTACTTCAAAAGTTCGTATTACACCAACAGGAAGAAAAGTAATAGAAAGCTGTGCAGATTTATTTACTAAAAGAATATCGCTTATAAAAAAATTAATTACATGCCTAAAGTATCGATTATCGCCAAGATGAACATAGATCTCAAAAGGACTCCACTAATGGTTTTAGGAACCTCTAGTGGCGCAGGTAAAACGCTCATAGCTACTGCTATTTGTCGATGCTTAAAAAGAAAAGGGGAACAGCCAATACCTTTTAAGGGCCAAAACATGAGCAATAACGCTTGGGTTGATAAGCAGGGAAGAGAAATGGCATATTCTCAAGCCCTTCAATCTTGGTCTGCAGGCTTAGAGCCAAGTGCTGAAATGAATCCTGTGCTTCTAAAACCAAAAGGGGATTGCACAAGTGAAGTAATTCATCTAGGCAAAAGTGTAGGGACTTGCAAAGCAATCAATTATTACGAAGACTGGTTCGATTCAGGGTGGGAAGCTATTAAAAAAGGCCTAGCAATATTATTAAAGAGTAAAACAGAAGGAAGACTTATTCTTGAAGGGGCTGGGAGCCCAGTAGAAGTGAATTTGCAACATAAAGATCTTACAAATTTGAAATTAGCAAAATTTCTAAATGCAAATTGTATTTTAGTATCAGATATTGAAAGAGGAGGCGTTTTTGCTCAAATCATTGGAACAATCGCATTGATGAAACCTGATGAAAAAAAATTGATTAAAGGAATAATTATTAATAGATTCAGAGGCGATAAAGCCTTATTCGAATCAGGAGTAACATGGATAGAAAAAGAAACAGGAATCCCAGTTTTAGGAATATTACCTTGGCTAAAAGAGATTTTTCCACCTGAAGATTCCCTTGACTTACTTGAAAGGAAACAAATAAATCAAAGTGCAGAAATAGAAATCGCAATAATAAAATTACCTAGAATTAGCAATTTTTCTGATTTAGATCCTTTCTTTAGCGATTCAAGTATTCAAATGCGATGGATAGAACCTGGAGAAGACCTAGGTAATCCAGATGTATTAATAATTCCTGGAAGCAAACAAACGATTAAAGATCTAGAGAGTTTAAATAAAACTGGATTGAGCGCTCAAATAAAAGAATATGCCAAAAATGGGGGGAATATTTTTGGCATATGTGGAGGATTGCAAATGCTAGGGAAATCATTGGAAGACCCACATCAGCAGGAAAGTATTAATGAAATAAATGCATTTCCAAATATGGGGATGAACCTTCTTCCAATCAAAACAACTTTTGGAGAAATCAAGCATACCTCACAAAGAGAAGAAAAAGTTTCATGGCCAGGTTCTCAGAAAATAAAGGGGTTTGAAATGCATTATGGGGAGAGTGATTTAATCAATAATAAAGATTCTGAAATTATTTCTCTATTTAAAAACAGTTCTTTAGGGTGGGTAATTGAAAAAAAAGATAAAAGCTTTATTGGAGGAACTTATTTACATGGAATTTTTGAAAATAATCAATGGCGAAGGCAATGGATCAACAAAATAAGACAGAAAAAGGGATTAAATCATATAGAAATTAATGAAGAAAACAATATTGATAAAAGAGAAAAATTATTAGATTTATTAACTGATGCCTTCGAAAAAAATATAAATATAGATATTTTAATCAAATAATTTAAACAATGAATACTGTGAAAATAAACTGGCCTAATAAGAAATCAAGCAATTGCTGTCCTGGAGTTGATTGGCTAAAAGCTGCCTATAATGCGGATATCGAGATCCCTACTGGATGCCTAGGAGGAAGCTGCGGAGCTTGCGAAATAGAAGTTAATGGTGAAGTAGTACGTGCATGTATTGCAACAGTTCCGGATAAAAAAGAACTAAATGTTGAATTTTTTAGTGATCCCTATTGGTAAAAGAAAATAAATCCAACTTTTTGATAATCAATAATATTTCTCTGCTCTTCTAATAGCTTTAATTGAACCTTTATAATCTCCTATTTTATACTTTGATTCACTAATAACCTCTAATTTATTTCTTACCTCCTCTTTTCTCTTCTCACTAATCACTTTTTTATAATCTGCAATTAAATCATATTTACTTTTTCGTATTTTTGAACATTTAATCAAAGCATTATATTTAGGTTCTAGATCGATTTTTTTAAATGTACCTAACAAAATATTTTTATAATCTATTTTAATGTTATCTAATTCATTGGATTTATCAATTTCCAATAATCTAATTTTTTTAGCTTTTCTTTTATCATCTATTGCTCCCTGATAATCTCCAGTTTTATATCTAGAGTCACTTCTACCACTAAATGAAATGTCTTTAGACCGTTGTTTAATAATATCTATCTTAGATTCAAAATGAATTGAGTTTGAGAAGTCATCTATAGCCGATTTATTCTCTCCTAACTTATCATTCAAGAAACCACAATTTAAATATGCTAAAGCAATATCATCTGGGTCTTCAAGACTATCAATATTCTTTTTAATATAGTTAATGGCCCCATCATAATCATCTAGATCAATCAAATTAATTGCTTCATAATAAAAAGATGAAGGCTCTACTAATTTTTTCAAATGATTTAAACCTCTTCTTTATTTTAAGCACATTAAATACAGTCAGTTTAAAAGTCTTCAAGAAAATATAGTAGAAAAAAGCAACTTCTGAGCAATACGGAGAGGGTGTCCTCGAAATAGTACCTTTTGGCACAGCATAGGATGATATGGGACTACGAGTATCTGTTTGAAGTCGATTTTCCCTAGCACATTCCCTAGCACCAAAAATGGGATAGTAAGGGACAAACTTAAACCCAAAAAAGAAGGGGTGTTAACCCCTCAATTTTTCTTTCATCCACTGCTCAATTTCTTTTTCATTCCAGACCACAATTCTTGAACCAAGAGGAATTTGTCTAGGAAATTCATCAGAATCCATAAGTCTGTAAACAGTAGTTCTCGACAATCCAGTGCGATGAAGCACCTCAGGAAGACGAATGAATCGAAGAAGATGGTTTTTAATCAAGATTTCAGTTGTAAGTATCTCACCTATTAGAATTAACAAGTTTTACCGTTAGATTTGACCTTGAAAAATAAGAAAAAATACAATTCAGGAAAAATTACTAATAATATCTCTAGGAAGATATTTATATTTCTGAACCTCATTTCGGCAGTATTCACTCATTTCAGTTCTTATATCCTCAGAAACTTTTAAAGATTCGATACCTTTAATATAATTACTTTTTTTAGGTATTTTTGTTCCTTCAATTAATTCAATAGAAAGATCCTTACACAAATTTTGAATACAACTTGTGTAATTAGAAAGTAAATCAGAATAATTAATACAAACAATATTTCTTATTTTTTTTGATGCTATGAAAGCACTGCTTACATGATTTGCCCACCTAGCAAAATAAGTATTATAATTTTCAAATTGGTATCTCTGGGAATGGCCACAAGGTTTAGTCTTCATAAGTTCTAGAGGGCATTTTAGTTTAGGTCCTTCAAACCAATCCCATTTATGAAGAAATTTCCAATAAGATATAAACACATCTACAGGGTTTCTATATATGTATGCAATTTTTAAAATTTTAGTAGAATCATCACCAATCAAAGACAGAGGAAAATGAGATTTTATGATACTATTTATACAAAAACTACCAGTATTAGTAGAAATATTTGAACACTTTTGAATAAAAGAAAATATATCTTTTTTACTATAAAAATTCAAAGAACATCCTAAACGGGAATAGTCATAATTTAAGTAAGGTTCAACACTATAAAAAGTAGAGGAAGATAATGAATTCATAAGAAAATGTGTTCCACTTCTCTCATGAGAACAAACCATCAGAGGGTATTTTATTTCATTAGAAATAGATGCATTGATTGGATTATTTTCGAAAGATACTAAAGGCAACTAAAGAATTCCACATGTTTGCATATTAAGGGTAAATTCTTTTTTGATATAAATCAAAAAGCGGAGAGGGTGGGATTCGAACCCACGGATAGTTTACTATCAAACGATTTCGAGTCGTTCGCTTTCGACCACTCAGCCACCTCTCCCTAGAAGTTAGTTTAAGGCAATCTTCTCTTTCCACTTAAGAATAAGCAGAATTAAAAATCTAATTCTTAATTGTTTAATCCCAACCTGCCTTTCTCATAAGCTGAATTGCTTTTTTATTATTTGCTCCTAATTGATCAATGGTCACACTATCAGGAGTAAATCCTCCAAATTGTGCAACCTCATTAGTTTTATTAAAACCAACTAAAGGGTGTTCAAATGTTGGACCAGCTAACCCACTACTCCCAGCAGGAGAGGCAAGATACTCCAAGAGCTGAATAGCTTCTTCTTTGTTTTCAGCATATTTAGCAATTCCACCTGCACTGACATTCACATGAGCAGGATTAGGAGTAAGAACCTTTACTTTTTTAGCCAAACCTTTGTCTTTTCTTCCATTCACACCTGCGAGCATTCTTGAAATATAGTAGTGATTCACAATACCTACTCCACACTTCCCCTGAGCGACAGCTCTTATAACACCTATATCACCGGGGAAAAAAGGCTGAGAAATATTTGAAATCATCCCTTTCAACCACTCTTTAGTTTGCGCTTCTCCTTTATTGACAATTTGATTAGCGACTAAAGATTGATTGTATGGACTGCTTCTTTTTCTCACACAAACAAGTCCCTCCAAAGAAGGTTTAGCAAGATCTGAATAATCTTTGATTGAATTAATATCAACTTTCTTAGGGTTAGCAACCATGACTCTCACCCTTCTTGTTAAGGCATACCATCTTGCTTGAGGATCTCGATATTCCACTGGAACATTTTTGTCTAATTTGGCAGACCTATACGACTGAAGTAGACCGCTTTTGGCAGCATTGCTAATTCGAGCCGCATCAACAAGAAGAATCACATCGGCTTTAGAATTTGATCCTTCCCTTTTCAATCTTTCAACTAGAGAAATTCCTGTCGCCTCGATTAATCGGATTTTTATCCCAGTCTTTTCTGCAAATTGCTTATATATCTGCTTATCGGTGTTGTAATGCCTGCCTGAATAAATTCTTACTTCTCTATCAGAGGCTTTTACATAATTAAAACTTGAAGAGACTAAAAGAGTACCTGCTATTACTGAAGTGAAAAGACGCTTAATTAAATTCATTAATCTATCTAGGAAGGGATTAATAACTTTGAATAGACTAGACAAGAAGATACTGCTAAGAATAGATTCGCAACTTTGATACGTATTGAAGTATAAATTGATATCTTATTTATACTTTATGATAGAAATTAAATCTAAATATTAAAGATGGAATATCTAACTCATTCTCTAATAGATGAATCAGAAGCTCTTCAAATAGTTAATAAGCTAAAAGCAGAGAAATCATCATGGCAAGATGGTAAAAAAACAGCAGGAAGCCATGCTGCAAAAATAAAATCTAATTTTCAATTAGATAAAAATTCAAAATTATCAATTGAACTTAGAGATATTATTGTTAACAAAATAATTTCAAATCCACTTCTAAAAAGTTTTACATTACCTAACCTTATCCATGGACTCATGTTTACTCAATCCCTAGCTGGACATAGCTATGGCTCACATATCGATAATCCTTATATGCCCTCGGGAAGAAGCGATCTATCATTTACGTTATTTTTAAACGCGCCAGAAGATTATAAAGGTGGTGAATTATGTATTCAGACAATCAATAAGATGGAAACTATCAAACTGCCTGCTGGAGAAATGATAATTTATCCCAGCACAAAACTACATTCTGTAGCTGAAGTCAAAGATGGTGAACGTCATGTATGTGTAGGGTGGATTCAAAGTTATGTACAAAACAATGAAGATAGATCTTTCCTCTTTGAACTAGACGCAGGGGCAAAAGGTTTACTAGCTAAACATGGGAGATCAGACGAATTAGACTTAATTTTTCAGGCATATAGCAATCTACTTAGAAGAATGGGAGATTAAGATAGATTCTTTATACTAAATAACGTAAAAAATGAACTTTCATTGATAGACTTTAGCTATCAAAATAGACTCAAACCTCATTACATATGCCTAAAAACACAACTGTAGGAATATTCCTAGCGGCAACAGCGGCATTAGCCACAACCGCAATTATTCCTGAAAATGCAATGGCTGGGGACAAACATGGTGACATGGGTGGCACCAAGGAATGGACCACAGATCAAGAAGCAGATGAAGATGGAAAGCTCGATGATGCTGCACAAAAAGCTGCTGATAAAGCTAAGAAATCAAATGTTTGCATCCCTATTGGTGAGGGCGAGAACTGCTGGTAAAGCTTTTTATATTCAAATGAAAAAGGCCCCTGTAAGGGGCCTTTTTCATTTGAATATAAAAAAAAAAAGAACGCCCCAGGTAGGGGCGTTCTCAAATCTACTAATTACAAGAATTAGAATCTGAATTCAGTTAGAACAACTGCTCCACTAACATCTTTGCCTTCAGACTCAACATCTGAACCACCAAAGATTGCAGGAGTAACTGTTACGCCATCGTTAATTTTGAAGGAGTAATAAGCTTCCCAAACACTGTTGTCTTCAGAAGGATCAGAAGTACCGCCAACAATAGAAGTAGCGCTAACTCTTGAACCAAAAGCAACACCAGCTCTATTTCCATCGATCAGTAGGTCTTTCCAACCAAGTCCAACCATCCAACCTGATGCTTCATCAGCATATCCAGTTGGAGCGTCGTCAATAGTAGAAACGTCATAACCAAGCTGAACTTCAGGAATAGCACCAGTTGTATCAGGCTTCCAATATGCTCTTAAACCGACTGCAGTTTCAGAACCAGCAGCAGATCTTTTTCCACCTGCAGCTGTTGTGAAGTAGCTATCAGACCAGCCATTTTCTTTTAATGCAACTGCACCAGATACTTGCCACTGAGGTGTGCCGTACTCAAGCTTAGTAAGCAAAGCTGACTTACCATCTTCACCGAAAAGACCCTCGTCTTTTCCAGACTTTGCGCCACTTTGATTTGTGTAAGCAACACTTACTGCAAATCTACCTTCTGAAGGATCTTCAGTTGGTTGTACATAAGCTGCACCAAAACCAGCTTTAGTAGAAGAACCATAAACAGTTCCGTTTCCACCAAGAGTGAATTGCTTAGTTACAGGCTTATAGATAGAAGGAGAACTTGCAAGCATGTAGTAGTTCTCAATTTTTGGACCAACCCAAACAGTTACGTCATCGCCAACCGGGAATTGATACCAAATCTTGTCAACTTTTAATGCATCAGCATTACCGTTAGCAGCGGATAGGTATGTACCTTGTCCTTTGTCTTTGAAATGATCGCCGACATTACCAGACTTAATTCTTGTGTAGAGCATGTCTTCACCAGTAAAACTGGTGTTCATGTTCAACTGATACATATATTCCATAGTGATGCTGTCAGTATCTGACTCAGCATCATCATCAACATAACCAGTAATGAAAGCAGCCTTTCCGCTCATCTTTGTAGATGAAGAGAATTGACCAGCCATAATTTCGCCGAGTTGAGACTCAACACCATCAACACGAGCTTGAATAACTTCAGAACTAAGGTCTGACTCGTTAGATACTGTAGAAACGTCGGCATTTGCAGCTAAAGGTGCCATTAGGCCCAAAGCAGCAGGAGCTACCAGCAAACGCTGAAAAAGCTTCATTGTGTCCTCACACAAATATTTCGGATTTATAATAGTGTATTCAATAAGACATTCCAGGACTCAAGCTCTTAGAAGTATCTTTTTATACAGCCAAATATAATATTCGAACTTTTTATTATCTTAAAAACTCTAATTATTACTAGAGGTTAATTAATTATTGGTACAAAGTGGGAACCCGAGGCTCTCTCTTTCCTCTAACCAAGCTTGAGCAACTTTCCGAGCTAAAGATCGAATTCTTGCAATAATCTTAGTTCTCTCAGTAACTGAAATAACCCCTCTTGCTTCTAGCAAATTAAATGTATGACTACATTTTAGAACGTAATCAAGGCAAGTTGCAGGTATATTTTTAGCGATTAATTGATGAGCCTCTTCCTCATAAATTTCAAAAAGTTTCCTTAAATTTTCCGAGTTAGATTCTTCAAAATTATACTTACATTGACCTTTTTCAAAAGGAAGCCAGATGTCACCATATTTATTCTTTTTATTCCAGGAAAGGTCCCAAATACTTTCAACATTTTGTAAATACATTGCCAGTCTCTCCAGGCCATAAGTGATCTCAATTGAAACAGGCTTGCAATCAAGACCTCCACATTGCTGAAAATAAGTAAATTGGGTAACTTCCATCCCATTAAGCCAAACTTCCCAACCCACTCCCCAGGCGCCTAAAGTTGGAGATTCCCAATTATCTTCAACAAATCTAATATCGTGATCTTTAGCTGAAATCCCCAAGGCTTCAAGAGAAGACAAATAAATTTCTTGTATACCGTCTAAAGAGGGCTTGATAAGAACTTGATATTGAAAATAATGCTGTGCTCTATTTGGATTGTCTCCATACCTACCATCAGTTGGTCGACGACAGGGCTCTGGGTAAGCTACAGCCCAAGGTTCAGGACCTATCGCTCTTAAAAAAGAATGAGGGCTCATCGTCCCTGCGCCCTTCTCTAAATCATATGGCTGAAGCAGCAAACAACCTTTCTCACTCCAGAAATTATTGAGGCTAGAAATTATATCCTGGAAATACATAATATAGTGACTTATCTAGTTGATTTTTCTTTTAGAATTAATAGATTCATCTACTAAATATACACTTAAAATACACTTAAATAAAAAGTTTATAAGAAAAAACAGAATATGGAAATATTTAAATGATTTTAATATTTTAATTATATCAATCAGGTAAATAATTTAGATTTCCTGCAACGGATATCCTGGGTTCATCACTACCGTAAAATGGATAAACACAGTGCCTTAATCTAGCAGGAAAGAAAACCATATAGCCTTCATATTCTGAAGATAATCTATACATTGAGTTCAGAATACCTCCAAGAGAATCAATGTATTCAAACTCAAAACAACCTGCTTTTATATCTCCATCTCTAATATTACGAAATTGTGGTAATTTTTTTTGATCCTCCCATGAATATGGAATCTTCATCCATATAGCAAAAGAATAGACTCCACTATGATCATGAGAAGGATTGAATTCTGTCTTATATTGATAGTTTACCCATAGGTTGTTTAATATTAATTTAGATCCTGGTTTTAACAATGTATTTTCAGATACAGGGTCACCAGAAATAGGATTATTTTCACGGTAATATTTAATCAAAGGAACACAAACAGATTTATAAAAAAAAGAATCAATATCGTCTAACAAAAGACTTTGCGAAATATTACCAACTAACTTGTTTTTATGATTTTTATTATTCGTTTTACCAATATCAATAATTTTCCATAGATAATCAACAACTGCTTGATCTAATTTTACTTGCAAAAAACAACTGACTCGAGGAGATATTTTTTTAACTTCCATTAAAAATTTAAATACTTAAATATTAAAATACAGTCTAAGGCAAAAAGTAATCAAACATCTCATGGACTTGTAATATCAATTCTCAAAAATATTGATACGGTATATCAAAAAAGTGTTTGCAAAACAAAAACCTTGTATCACAAGAAAATATTAGTTTTGACAGAGCTAGAGTCAAAGGTGAAAAAAAATAACTTTATAGAGCAAATAGCCAAAAAATATATCCAGCAATCAAGGTGGGAATAGATCAAAAAGGGCAATCAATTCAAACGCAAATCAATTACCGAGCCCCTAACGAGGCCAAACCGGAGTACACATAAGTATATATACTTACATAGTGGCAGAGCAAGTACTAAGAGTAATATGACATCGCAATAAGGTTTAATGATAAAAAAAAATTATTAATATCTTTAAGTAAACGTCAAAAAGCATATATTTAGTATTATTGCTAAAATTAGTATTTTTCAAAAAGCTATTAATCACATTCTAGAATAAAAACATTTTTTAAATACTAAGATACCACAATATTCTAGCATATTTATTATAATAATAGAATATAGAGGAATCAAACCAAGCTGCAAGAAGACAACACAAAAGATAATACATTTGTATCCATTGTTCCGATTCGTCACAAGAAGTATATTAAACACGTAATTGGCTAAGCTCATGAATTTATCGCCTACAGAGGTGGTTGATGTAGCAAATATTCCACTAAATAGCGAGGTCACGAAGGGACTCGTCCCCGCCCAAGTGGAGTACGTTAAAGAGTCAGTCGTCGAAATCAACGAGGAGCTTAGCTGCGTTGGCCAATCTCTGAGAGCTGTTGCCGCAAATCTCTCAGACATAAAGAGCAACATCAAGCCAGGAAACTGGAGAGCCTTTTTAAAATCAGGCGCGATTAATTGCTCCGAAAGGTTTGCTATTGACCTCGTAAGCGCATACACCAACTGGCTAGCTGGCTCAGATATAGAAGACAACCTACTCGCTTCTTTAACTCCTAGGTCACTAGCCCTGATGGGCAGCAAAGGAGTAACCGACAAGGAGCGTCAAAAGGTATTCGAGGCCGTTGGGAACGGCGAAAGAATGACAGAGGCAGCGGTAAGAGTTTTGGTAAAAGGAAACAAGAAAAAGGCAACCACGATTTCCAAAAAGACAGAAAGTGAAAAGATAAAATCCCTCAAAGACAAGATTGATACATACAAAAAAGTAATAATAAATCTTAAAGATGAAAACAAAAAGTTAAGCAAATTGCTATCAAATAGAGAAAAAATAGACTCGCTTGTTTAATGCCAATCAAGAAAAACCACTATTCCCCAAGTTTTATTAAAAATGCAAAAACCAAACACAACAATTCGTTCTAGAAATGAAGGAATTAGTAAAAACGATAGCATCGATAACGCAGATCAAGGTTTAATGAAGAGATTGCTTCAAAAATACAAGCTCAAAAGTCTTTGCGATACAGACGGCATTAAAGACAGAAAAGATCAGAAGAGGTTTGCCTAAGATTATGAATAAGAAATCAAAATCTAGAAATGGATTCATCCATTTATACAACCCAAAGGAAGAAGGATTGGGATCATACGATGTCCACTATATAAATGCTTATAAAAAAAATAATAAATTAGAAATAAAAACAAACAAAAAGAATCCAGAAAGGTACGCAGCATGATTCCATTTATTAGAAGTATTTCAGAGTTAATGGTAATGACTGACTCAAGAGATATTAAAAAAACTCTTTCTAAAAACAATGCATTGGATATCTCTACAATCGATAGTGGGCAGAGAAAAAGATATATAAGGTCACTAGATAAAAAAATAGTTGAACTCCCAAATCTACCAAAAACAATAAGACGTAAGTGGATACAAAATAAAGAATATATCTCAAAGTTCATCGATGAACTAGATTACAATAATCAGATTCAATCATCATACGATCTTACGTTATTAGAAAGACAAAACAAGATAAACAAACAAGATATTGCCTAATTATGAAAATAAATAAAATAAATAATCTATTAGAATATTTATCAGCAACCGTAATTATCTCCTATTTTTTTATTCATAATATTTTATTAGTTCTGATTGGAATTATATTTTCATTATATTTGATTAACATTAATTTTATTACTAGTTTTCTAAGATCATTAAAAATAGATTTAATAATTGAAAAAGTATATCAGGTGTTAATTAAAAAAGATAAGGTAAAAAAATCTGATTCTATCAATACAAAATCAATAACAAATGGTCCCCAGCTTACATTAGTTGAAAAAATAGAAGAGCTAGGATTCATTCCCTCTATAAAAAACAATAATGATAATAATGCACTATAATTTTTTTATATCTAACATCAATACTAAATAATTGTCTTTATAAAGCTATCTATCTATTTACACTTATATCGATAAAAGGTAGTATGAAATACATGCTAAATGCAAATGGAAAAAGATCAAAAAAGCATAGAAGACATATTAGTTAAAGGTTTATCACATATTCTAAAAAGAACAGTAGAAGTGAGCCCTAAGGATCAATTAGCTATTGCACAAGAGTATAAAGAGTGGATAAACTGTATATCTGCTAGTGATTTCTCAGAACAAGAGATACTAATTATAGATAAATTTACATTTAGTTAGGTTAATAATATAGATATATAATATTGAATGATTCCATAGCGAATATTTTATTCAATTTTTATTTTAAAATATGAGAAATATATATTTATGATATAGAATAATATCGAATATTAACTTATGCTTAAGTACGTCCTCATAAAAATTATTTATAAACAAATTTAATTACTACTTAATAAAATCTAAAATAAAAATATAATATAAACAATAATTTTATATTGAATTTTTCTAAATTTAACTTTTAGCTATTTTTATTTCGATTCAGGCTCTTAATTGAGTAAATAAAAGAATTATATATATTTAATTTAATTTTATAGATTTTTAATATTATATATAGCAGATTCAATAGTGCATGACAATCTGCATAACCAAAGAAGATAAAATTGACATTACATAATACTGATGTACTATTAAGAGGTGTTTCGCCTCTATTTAGGAATCTGAATTTTCTTCCCCCAACCCAAACAAAATCATTTAATTTCCAAGCATGATTAATAAAATGATCAAAAGTGGAACGGGATTCTTAGCTTATTTAATCGAACAATCAAATGGAGAATTTAATGGAATCTTCAAGCACTTCAAGCTGGAAATCAACAACGAGCCTAAAGCTTTCAAGCGAACTAGGAGTAGGAAGAGAAGCTCTCATAACAAGCTCCACAAGGGAGTTGGTTGAATTTTATTGGACAAATAGAAAACGGTTTTCAGGTGGTTATATAGGCTTTCCATCCAAAACAATAGAGATCAGAGTAAATAAAGACTTAACTTGAAATTTCTTATTTGTGGTTTTCCGGTCTAAATTAATTATTAAGCATATTTAAACACAAATAAAATAATAAATTATGGTTATTCTTTATCTCTAATTACTTCATATGAATTCGGAGCAAATATTAAAAATACTATCCACCAAACAAAAATAAAAAACCCTATAATTGAAGTAAATATAATGTTATTAAATAGTTTCCAACTAAAAATTAGAACTAAAATTCCAAAGCTAATAATTGACCAAGGTTGACACCAGTAAGGCTTTGAATCCCAAAAATCTTTTTTTGTATTTGTATCCATTAAAGAAACTTTAAAAATGATTAAGGGAAGCGATTCAATGCTAATCGCTTATTCATACTTGTCGCCTTCGACAGTCTTCTCTTCCTTGACAGGCTGATCCTCTTCAACAGGCTTCTCTTCTTCAACAGGCTTCTCTTCTTCAACAGGCTTCTCTTCTTCGACAGGCTGATCCTCTTCAACAGGCTTCTCTTCTTCGACAGGATTCTCTTCTTCGACAGGCTGATCCTCTTCAACAGGCTTCTCTTCTTCGACAGGATTCTCTTCTTCGACAGGCTGATCCTCTTCAACAGGCTTCTCTTCTTCGACAGGATTCTCTTCTTCGACAGGCTTAATTTCAACTATGTTTTCAATTGAAGAAGAGGTCTCACTATTAGTAAAAATCTTAGAAACCTCCTTACCAGAATCAGACTCTGAGCCCTTAAGTAAAAATTTCAGAACATATCTAAGAGAGACAAACAAAGCTATTGGGAGGACAAGTCCCAATAGCAATTTATAGAGAATTATTCCTATTCCAAGGACAGCAATAGAAATAAAAATGTTCTTCCTGTTCATATGAGCTAAATGAATAGATACTAAATCTAATCTATTTCTGAGTTATCTTGATGACATAGTTTAAACGCGATGTTTATTTAAATAATCTAAATTGTAATTATTAACGATTAACGCTAAATTCAATGCTCATCAAAGAGAAAGAATTAAAAAAATTCTTTAACTTATCTTATGGAGAGAAAGCTCCATCAAAGGAAGAATGGGAATCTTTGTACAATCAACAAGTTAAATTCATCGATCCTACTCAAGAAAAAAATGGAATTGATGCATATATCAAAGCTCAAGATGGATTAATCAAAAGATGTGATGATATTTATTTAAAATCACATTCAATTGCTATAAATAATAATATTGCTTTTGTTGAGTGGACAATGGGTTTAAAAATAAAAGGTATAGAATTTATATACGATGGGACAACAAGATTAATATTTGATGAAGAAGGGAAAGTAAAAGAACATAGAGATTATTTTGATTTTTGTTCAGGAACATTTGGTAATATTCCATTTATAGGAGCATTTTTTAGATTTTTATACTCAAGATTTGTTGACTAAAATATTTATAATGTTAAAAAAAATAAGTAGTAAATTTGCCTAATCGCAAACCAAAAAAAATAATATTTACTTATTTTCTAATTTATTTTTGTTTATTTGATAATAAACGTAATTAATTTTTTTTAGCTATAACAAAAGTGGTGTTGAAAGAATCAAATGGGAGCATTAGTTGAGTTAATCAAAAAAACCTACGACCATAAAGCATGTTTAGAGATTGCTAGTAGTGGTTGTTCTGATGGTGCATGCACAAGACATAACTATCAAGCAGACACTCTCTTGCTCTACATGAGTTACTCAGATGAAATAATCCAATACACTTCAGAAAGACTCGGATACTCTTTTCTTTCTAATCTTGCAAGAGATTTTGGATCACCACTAAAAGACAATAAAGATCAAGATGAATTCTCATGGCAAGAAGTAGTATCGGCTTGTCCTAATAAGGATGACTATAAACACGCTCTTGTATGGAAATTTATAGAATTAGTCGCTAAAGAAAAAAGTTTAGAACACTAATAATTAAATATAGAAATTAATTGGAATTAAATTATCTATTAATATAGAATTAATACTACAGATAATTTAATTTTCGAAAAAGATCAAAAACTGATCTCATCCAATGAGGTTGAAAAATAAAATAAATTGCACCAAAGAAGAATATTGCACCTATTATTCCATAAATTTGAACCTCTATTTCTTCCCAAATCTCCTCAATCCAAATAAGGATATATTTATCTTTACTTTCTCTTTCCATTTAAAAATAGATTTAGAAAAACACGATAAACAAATAATAACTAGTTTGAAATAATATTTATAAAAATACCTTAGTTTTTTCTATAATTATATTCGATTGATAAATTGAATATAAAATTATGGTCAAAAAGACTCGTTAGAGAGAATTTTTAATTAAAATTTCTAAAATACATCTAAACTAAAATTGAATAATAATCCTTCTATTGAAGAAATAATTTCAGTCACACTTAGCTGTACATTAATTAGGATGACTGAATTAGATAGAATAGATAGATCCGTTCTTTATCAAGAATTTAAAGAATGGATTGTAAATTCCGGAGAAAATGAAAAGAGACAAGAAATTTTATGCCTGAGGTACTTAAGAAATGACAGAAAGATTAATTAGATTAACTTATATTTAACATTTGATTATCTAGCAGAAAAGGAATTTTCAAATCCTCATTCAAGGACAAAAAGCACTAGAATAAAGTAAATCTAAAGAAATGTTCACTTCTATATTTTCTCTTTTCTTCTCAACTTTACTTTGGGTTCAAGTGCCTCAGTGGAGTGATAACTGGTCAAAATGTGCTGTGGATGTACCCGACACTGCATGCCATTGGTATATAGTTTCTCCAGACAATACTTTCGGTAAAGGATTCGATTGGGCCACAGCCCCTTGGTTTGATGCAAACGGTCTGAATGATGTTGCAAAGGTTTCTTCTGAAACAGTTGTAGAAAAACTACAAGCATAAGAAATTAGCAGAAAATTAATATCTTTAGTATTTCTTATATAACAGGTTTAGAAAAAAATCATTAAATAATAACCAGGAATAATCAATTTCTAATTTCACCTAATACTCTTAATGCTTCATTTACATGAGCAGGACCATTTAAAAGGTCGTTGAAAATATGCCTAATAACACCTCTAGCGTCAACAATATAAGTCACACGGCCATCAAGCAAACCAAGAACTTTAGGGACACCAAAAGCTCTTCTCAAAGAATTATCTGTATCACATAGTAAAGGAAATGGAAGCTTATTTTTGTCAGCAAAAGATCTGTGGCTAGCTTCATCATCACCACTCACCCCCCAAACCTCAGCACCAAATAGTTTAAAAAGATCATATTTATCTCTAAAGCCGCAATTTTCAGCTGTGCAACCAGGGGTATCATCTTTCGGATAAAAAAATAGAACTAGTGGCCTACCTTTAGCTTGCTTATTCGTCCTAGCAACTCCTAACTGATCAGAGAGTGAGAAATCAGGTATTTGATCGCCTAACTTTAAAGGCATTTTTATCCTAAAATTACATTAATTCATTATATAAAAAATTAGGGCATATTGGAGGTAAAAAGAGTTAATCAAATAGTATTTACTCTATAATTTATAAATCAAGCGTTAGTAACTTTGGATTGGAAACTATAGATATATTAAGCTTAAATAATAAGATTTTCGGGTTTTAGTATAATGCTATTAATTAAATAAAAGTCATTGAGTGGTTTCGGTATAAAGAAAGAAGAGAAAAGTGGCTCTTCTAAAAAACTCCAAAAGCTTTCAGAAAAGGACCTGAAGGCAAAATCAATCAATAATCATATTAAAGGTAATTTAGATGAAGCTGAAAAAGGTTACATAACTTTTTTAAAAAATGGGTATTCTGATGCAGATATAATTTCAAATTACGCACTCATATGTGAAGAAAAAGGAGAAAATGATAAAGCTATAAAACTATATAAAAAATGTGCCAAAAGTTATCCAAATCATATTTACACAAAATTAAATTTATCTTTTTTATATTATAAATTAAATAATTTAGAAAAAGCTGCAATAATAATTGAAGAAGCAATTAAATTAAAGCCAAGTCTTCCAAATAGCTATTGTATTAGAGGATTAATTCTGAAAGGTTTAAATAAATATGATGACGCTCAATTATCACTTCAACAAGCAATCGAACTAGATAATAATTACTTTGATGCTTACATAAATCTAGGATTGCTAAATAAAGATTCTAATAAATATGATGAGGCAGAAGAATATTATTTAAAAGCTTTAGAAATCAATAATAAATCTGCCATAGCTCATTTAAATCTAGGCGCTTGCTACAAAGAGAAAAAAGAAATAGAAAAGGCAATATTACATACAGAGAAAGCAATAGAGATAGATAATAAACTAGAAAAATGTTATTTAAATCTAGCTAGCATATATAACCAAATTGGTGATTATAAAAAATCACTCTCACTTACAAAAAAAGAAATTTTATTGAACAAAAATAGTGAATTAAGTTATCAACTTATAAGTGAATTAATTAAAAAAGGAGAATTATTAAATACATCGGAGAAAGATAATAGAGAATTACTTAAAAGTATATTAAATAGAAAAGATATTTCTCATCGAGAGCTATTCGGGAATATTAATAGCCTAATCTCCAAAGAAATATTAGAAAAATTATATACTTTAGAATCCGATTTGTACGACAGTAATGAATTCAAGATTCTTAGTACGGACAAGGAGTTAGTAAAAGCACTTTCGTTACTAATATTTTGCTCTCCGTTATGGGAAAAAGTTTTAGGAAATATACGAAAAAATATTCTTCTAAGCTATTCAGACAAAGATAAAGTAAGTAATACTATTCTTGAATTTACAATAGCTCTTGGATCACAATGCTTCTTAAATGAGTATGTATATTACGTATCTAAAGAAGAAAAAGATAAACTAATAGAACTTAAAAAAACGATCAGAAATAAAAATAATGACTACAAATTAGCCTTAATATCTTGTTATCAATCTCTATCATCAATAAATAATAAAACAATCGATTTAAATACCTATGTATCAAACAACAAAGAATTCAATAATTTACTGAATTTACAATACAAAGAGTTAAATGATGAAAAAAATATATCAAAAGGAATCAAAAAGATAGGAAAGATAAAAGATTCAATATCTAAAGAAGTAAAGAATCAGTATGAATTAAATCCATATCCTAGATGGAGATATAATTCATATGCTAAAGAAAATAAATTAAACTTTTTTTCAGTTATTAATTCTGAAATCTATCCATATCAAATTAAATATAATGCAGGTCAATTTGAAAATAAAAAAATAAATATACTTATAGCAGGGTGCGGAACTGGGATTCAAATAATTGAAGCATCTCGATATAGTAATTGTGAAATAACAGCAATCGATTTAAGCAATTCAAGTATCTCATATGCAAAGAGGAAGGTCGATGAATATGGATTAAAAAATGTAGATTTTATAGAAATGGATTTACTTGAATTGAAAGCACTAAATAAAAGATTTGATTTAATAGAATGCTCAGGTGTTCTCCATCATATGAATGATCCTACTAAGGGATTATCAAATCTATTTAATGTATTAGAACCAAAAGGGTTTTTAAAGTTAGGTTTTTATAGCAAGCATGCAAGAGAAGGAATACAAAAAGCGAGAAATCTAATCAAAGAAAAAAATATTAAACCAAACGTTGATGGAATAAGAAGATTCAGAAATGACGTTCTTAATGGAGAAATAAAACAGTTAAATGAAATAACTAATTGGTCAGATTTCTACTCAACCTCAATGTGTAGAGATCTCTGCTTTCACAGTCACGAAAACTGTTACTCATTAATTGAAATCAAAGAGATGTTAAAAGTATCTAATCTGGAATTCCTAGGTTTTACTCTTTCGAAAGATATAAAAGATCAATTTCAGAAAAAGACTAAAAATACAAATTCTTTAAAAGATTTAGAATTATGGGATAAATTTGAAAAATTAAATCCTAATTCTTTTAGAGAAATGTATCAATTCTGGGCTAGAAAATCAATTGAATAGTTGTTCTTCCAATCCTGGAATGAACATTTTACATAGTGAGAAAATAAATAATATTGCTAAAACATTACCTAGCATTGCTATTGCAAAGCGAATTCTTAAATCTTTAGCAAATGGTAGTAGGTTTTCCCAAAGTTGTAATAATGGTCCGCCTGCCATTGGATATTAATGTTTAATTACCAATAGCTTACAGTGGCACTACCTTATTGGCTACATAAAAACCAAGATTTAAGGCAAAAAGATTCTATTGTTATCTTCTAATTCAATTTGCTTCTCATAGCAAATTGAAGTATCAACCCTATCAATATTAGGGCTACAGGGTATAGAAGTATAAATAATATATCCGTTAATTTTTCTGGTCTATTCACAATAAATAAACCCACTATAAAAATTATTACTGGCAAAAGGATAAGTGATTTTATTAATAGGCCTTCATTCCATTTTTTAATCTCATTATCTTCATCTAATAAAGTTTCCAATTTATCCTTTAAAAGCTCGTCATTAAAATCAGACTGATCGCCCATTTAATTTTGATAGTAATAGTACTAATGTAAGGTAAAACAATATGAGACCTTTTTCATTACTATATAGTTTTGATCTAAATCCACACCTATAAAAGAATGAGTGACTTTAATTATATAGATTTATTTGGTTTTTTAGCGGCTTTACTCACTACCATTGCTTTTTTACCTCAATTGTATAAAACATGGCAAACAAAATCAGCTGATGATGTTTCATTAATTATGTTAATTCTTTTTATAACAGGCCTTTTTTGTTGGATTATTTACGGCTTAAAAATTAATTCTTTTCCTATCATAATTGCTAATATTATTACTTTTATTTTTAATTTTTCAATTTTAATTTTAAAAATTACATATAGAAAAAAATAAACACGGCTGAGATTCTTTTATATATATTAAATTATTTTTCTATAGCTCCTATAGAAGCTATAGTTACTTAAGAATTGAACTAATTAAATGCCTGTAGAAGAACTACAAATTATTGGGAAATCTTTAGCTTTGCATCCTCCCGTAATGATAATCACACTTGGTTTATTCATGTACATTAGAGGTAAAGCTATTGCAAGCAGCAATCCAACAAAAAAAGTTACTCCGTTTTTTCCTTTTAGAAACGTTTAAAAATATAATTAATCAACCTTTTGCGAATAAATTAGTTTAGTTAGTAATCAACCAAAAGGATTAGTTCCTTTAAGTGGTCCTACAAATAGAAATTCCATAACAGCACCTGTTATTGCAACAGGAAAAACCCAAATAGACATAAATCTAATTCCCATAAATTTCATTCCACCTTTCCCTGCAAATGCGTCTTTAGTCATTGTGTAGACGGTTTCAGTATCACTTACGGTGTATGAATTTTCTCCTGGGCTAGAGTAAGGCTGAGCAAAATTCATATTATTTATTAAATTTCTAACTTTGTTATGCAGGACTATTGGCCAAACCCACAAGAAAAATATACGACTAGCAAATGCAAAAGTATCTGATTGAGGAATTCCTAATTGCTTATTTGCTTTATCTTTTGGGAAAGCATCCTCGATAATCTCTGAAATCAGATTTTGATCTGTTGGGAATACAACTTTTGTATTAATGACGTTGGATTGATCAACGGAAGAAACGATTTCGTTTTCAGTATTTTCTAAAACAGCCGTAGAGCTATTATTTTCATTCAAATTTGATTCTTGACTTTCCATAACAAACTTCCGTTTTGAAAAGATTATAAGTCGTCTTGGTTATTTTTGATTAAAGAAATATATAATTTAAAAATATTAAATAGAAATTTTAATTATCTTTTTAATCAATAAAAAAAGGCTTACCTGCTGATAAGCCTTTTTCTATTTTTATTTTTTTATTTAAGCGTTTATTACACCACGGCGAATAAATTGCATTGCAAATATTGCTCCAAGGAAAAACACTGTTGGAATACCCAATGCATTCACTGCCAAAGTCCTAACAGTGAAAACTGGGTAGCCACCTGCTGGTCTTCCTTTATCAGCAACAATTGCAGTGTCTTCCCAAACTTGTTCGTTTTTAATAGTAGGGCCATTATCCCAGACAAATACTCCCCATCTACGTAACCAATAATCAGCAAAGGCAAGAGTAAAAATAACTGGAGAAAGAACCAGCAATAATTTAAGTGTGTTCATCCATCTAGGATATTTATGTCACAAATCCTGGCATATGAGAGCCAAAAAGGCTGATCAAGAAGAAGACCCTAAGGATTCTGTAACAAATTAATCCAATTTCAGAAGCTTTAAAGACTCCTTTATACCTCTAGCTTTACTTCTGATAAGGTAGTTTTATTGCCTTATGGCAGGCCTATAAATTATTGGTTTTTATTTATGGAATTTGGTTTCAAAGAAATCCTTTTTGGACTTGCTGGGGTCAGCATGATTGCTTGGGCCGGAGTTATTGGCCTATGGCATACCTATATGTTTCCAACATTTTTCAAAGAAGATTCCAGTCGAATTAATAGTACTTCTCCAGTAGGTTCTGCTCAGTCAGGAACTAATGCGAACGGCTCCAACAAACCATGGTTCATTGATGATGAAGGTGGGACACTCACACCTAATTCAGCACTGGGTGCTATCGGTCTTAGCGATAGAGGGAAGTACAGCAAAAAATCTTTTGTAGTTGCTGATTTCAATCCTGTTGAAGCTGGCTATGGAGTTAACAGGCTTTACACCTCTATTTTGATTGGTTTAGCTATAAGTACTTTTGTAATAATTTCCTTTGGACTACAAAGTGGATTTGGAATGATGGGACCAAGCTTATAAATTGATTCAACTTAAAACTAAGAAATAAACAATTAGCAAAAATAATTTAATCTAAACCAATTCAATTCATCCTAAAGTCAAACTCTATAATTTGGAGTTTGACTTTTTTTAAGAGAATAATTTTCTTGACCACAAATGTTTTCAGATAAAGATCTTTTGTAAATGAGATTTTGGGTAATTTTTGAAAATTTTGAATCTATTTTATTAAAAATATCTAGCATTTTAATTTTTTTCTGAAAAATTTCCAATCATTTTCTCTTCAAACCCTTTGCATCACTTAGTTTAAGAATGAAGATGATCATGTAAAGCAAAATGGAAAATGAGTTTCCTAGTAGATAGGAAAACGAATATTGACTTTTTCATGTATCAAAAATCAATATTCAATGGACAAGAAAATTTAAAAAAAACCAAATTCACTCTAAATGTGCAAAGCTGCTTTAAAATATACTTGATTTTAAATTGCTCCATGACTGTAGGAATCTACTTCGCTACAACAACAGGTAAAACCGAAGATATAGCGGAAAGGCTGCACGGCTTACTTGACTCTGCTGAAGCTCCAAAGGATATTTCAGACGTCGATGACCTTAGTGAACTAGCCGGACATGATGGGGTTATTTGTGGAATCCCTACATGGAATACTGGTGCAGACTCTGAGAGATCAGGAACTGCCTGGGACTCAATCCTTGAAGACATTGGAGAACTAAGTCTTAGTGGCAAGAAAGTTGCGATTTTTGGTTTAGGTGATTCTTCTACTTACACCGAAAACTATTGCGATGCAATGGAAGAACTTCATAGGTACTTCAAGCAAGCAGGTGCTTCAATGGTTGGTTACACTTCTAAAGGTGATTACACCTTTGACGAGTCAAAAAGTGTTGTTGGAGAAGAATTCTGCGGATTACCTCTTGATGAAGACAGTGAATCAGACATGACTGATGAAAGGCTTTCAGGATGGGCTGAGAAGCTAAAAGGCGAGATGTTTTAAGCCTTAAACAAAAACTTCTAGATCTTCCTAAGTCCTTACTTAGGAAGATTTTTTTTGTCGATTTTTAATAAAAGTAAAAATTCTGAAAAGATAAATTATAAATATCCCTAAAAAAGTCATTTTCTGAAGCTATTTAAGAAATACACCCAAACAGCCCGATAATATCTTAATGTTTTCTTTATGAACTCAAACAACTGCTCGGGTCAAAACGTTTCTATAAACGTAAATCTTTCTTTAAAAGATGAGACTTTGCGAATGCTGATAGAGATGGCAAATGATATGGGCGCAAGTCTTGAGGATGTAATAAGCTCAATAACTGAAGACTCGGTAATTGATTTAGAGAGACTTCAGGATGATCTAGGCATTGTTATCATCCCCGAAAAATGTAGTAAACAAGATTTAATAAATTCGATTCAATAAATATTGGATGTTTTTTTAAAATCTTTCAGGTCTAGGATTTTTCCAAGTAGAAATAACACCCTCTTTTTTCAAAGTTTTAGCTCGTCTTTCAAGAATTTCTCTATCAAGTCTCCAAACGCTATAAACACCAAAATTACCTATGACTTTTGGATTAAGTCCTTGCCAATAAGTTTTTTCCGCTGATCTTTTATCAATTACTAAAAGAGTAGTTTCTGAGCCATTGGATCCATATATTGGCCTTCCTTTCCAGCCTCTTCTTTTCTCATTATTTAGTCGATCTGAAATATTTACAAAAGCATTTTCAGATCTACCTTCAAAAATAATGACCTGATTGGTATAAAAATGAATTGATGGTTTCATAGCTCCTACCATTACTAAAGGTTCGTTTTTGCTTCGAGAATTTAAAAGTGATTCTGAGGCTTGCCTTAAGGGGAGTTGTCTCAACCTATCTGCTAAATCAAAAGTTGGTAATACGACCAAAAAATGGGATAAAACTATAGGGATTTGCAAAATCAATAGTTTGCCATATATTTTTTTAGAGGAAAATATGATTCCTAGCGCAGCAATTAAAAGAAAAATAAATCCGGCTTTTTCAATTAAAAAGCTTTTGGTTAATTCTTCTACAAAATTGGGAATCTCAGGATCATTAAGAAACTGAATCCATAGCTTTGAAGAGAAGAGAAATATGGAAAAGAGTATTGATAAGAATATTGTAAATTTCCAAGCCAGAGATTTTAAAAATTCCTCTTTTATATTATTGGTTAAGGAAAGTGATATTAAAAGTGAGGCTGCAGGAGTAGCAGGAAGCCAATAACTCGGAAGTTTTGTAGCTGAAATAGTAAAGAAGACAAATACAGCAACTAACCAAAAAAATGAGAACTCAAATAATGATTCCTCTGGTTTTTTAATAAGCCTTCTAGGCCATTTAGATATATTGCAAAAATTCTTCCAAATACTTATTAATAAAAATGGCGTAAAAGGTAAAGAGGCTATACATAACACTATTAAAAAAAACCACCAAGGTTCACCATGAGAATTTACTACCGAGGTAAATCTTTGAAGGTTATGGTATCCAAAAAAACTATCTAGGAAGGGCTTTCCCTCTATTAATAATTCAATTAAGTACCAAGGAAAACTAATAACAAAAACAAGAAAAAATCCTGGAAGTAGCCTCAATATTTTTAAAATTCCAATAAAATTATTTTGAAATAAGCCAAAAAATAAAATTGTTAATCCTGATAAAACTAACGCGACAGGACCTTTAGTTAAAACTGCTAATGATAAAAAAATCCAAGACAACCACCAAACTTCTCCTTTTGGATTAGCGAATCTTCTCCATTGAAAAAGCAAGCAACTTCCTAGAGTGCTACAAAGAAGTGCGTCACTTACAGCAATCCTTCCCCAAATTATTACCAAAGGCGACAATGCAAATACTAGAGAAGTAACAACTGCAATTCTTCTATTGAAATTATTTTCTTCTTGGGGATATTTCATCATTGTGTCCCCTAGAACAAGCATTAAAAAAATTGTTGACAATGCAGAAGGAAGCCTGGCAGCCCAGGTGCCTAAAGGATCCCAAGAGTTGTTCCCTGGGATTGAATACCCCAGCCCCATCAACCAATAAACCAAAGGAGGCTTATCAAATCGAGGTAATCCATTTACTTGAGGAGTGAACCAATTCCCCGTTTCTGCCATTGCTCTACTAGCTGCAGCAAACAAAGGTGGTGTTTCATCCACTAAACCTGTTGTGCCTAATTGCCAAACAAAAATTATTAATCCAATAAATAAAATACAAAGAAGACCACGTCTTCTTTGTTTTAAACTTGCGTAAAAAGAGTTAGTTAAACTTTTCAATTAATCTTGAAAGTCTGCAGAGATTTGTTTATTTAAGCCTTTATCAAGCCAATTCTCCACTAGTTCTGCAAAGACTTTATTAGTTGCTTTCTTTTCAAACCAATCCCTACAATTTTTTCTTTTGATTTCTGAGATTGATTTTGTTGCTTTTATCAATCCTTCAATATCATTAGGCTTAACCAAAAAACCATTCAATCCATTTTCGATCAATTCCCCAGGTCCTCCAAGATCATATGCGATTACTGGGACGCCACAAGCCATCGCTTCAACAATAACGTTACCGTAAGCTTCATTCCATTTAGGGGTGTTTATCAACACTCTACATCGTCCTAATTGTTCCTGAAATTTATTCGTTGGAAGAAATCCTTTCCACTCAATAATTTCTTTTGTATAAATATTTTCGATTTTTGATGCATATTCTTTATCTTCTATAAGTCCCCAAACTAATAATTTTTCTCCTAAAGAATTAGCAACTTTTACTGCATCTTCTAAACCTTTTTCTGGCGCGATTCTTCCAGCCCAACCTAATGGTCCATTCTCATTTTCATTGAATAAATAATTTTCGATATCAAAACCGTTGCCAACAATAATTGGATCATTTTTTAAACAATAATCTTTAGATTGTCTTTTAGTATGAAAAGCCAACTGAAATGGATATAATTCACTTATCTCACTAATAATTTCTTTCATTATTAGTGATTCAGCGCCCATACTAATTAAGTGAAATATCTTAATTGTTTGAGTTTTTGTTAACCATAATGGAAGCCAATCATATGCAAAATTAATAACAGCGTCGTATTCATTTGCTATATATATTGCTTCTTCCCATAACCTTGGCAAAACACTATTAGAGGGAATTAAGATTGGATCTGTTTCCTTCTGATGTTGCCAACTAGGTTGATCAATTCCATCTATTAATCTTATTTCAAGCAATTCACTTTCAAAAGGTAACTTTGATCCTTTTGGTGCAATTAAAATAATTTTATGACCTAATGAAATTAAGCCTTTTATGAGAGAAATAATAGTAATTTCAACTCCTCCTCCTTTTCCACTGCCCAAACAACCAATAGGTGTGCTTACAAGAATAAGTTTTAATTGCTTATTAATCACTTAAATTAAACCTCTTTTATTAATTCATTATTGCTTTTATCTCCCCAAAATCTTCTCCTTTGACTAACAAATAGTACTGAAATTAAAACCAAAACCACTCCAATCCACTGAAGGAGGAAGAGTCTCTCACCCAACCATATTCCGCCAGTTATCAAGGCGAATACAGGTGTTAAAAAGGCAAGGGTACTGAAGCTTGTTAATTCTTTGCGGCTTGCAAACCAAAAAAATAATCCATAGGCCAATGCACTACCAAACAAACTTGAATAAGACATCAAAGTCCATTCAAAAGGAGACCACTCTGGAACTAACGGCCAATTTTTATCAAACACATGCCACACGAGAAGAGGAACACTTCCTAAAACCATGTGCCAACCTGTTACAGCAACAGGATCACTATTTCTGCAAGCAAATCGAATAAGCACTGTTCCTAAAGCCATCGAGGTTGCTGCGCATATCATCCATACTTCCCCATGGCTTAAAAAATTACTTCCTGATTCAAATTTGCCCAGCAAAAACCAATTCCCTAGCAACTCAGTAGGGACTCCAAGACAAATTATGCCAACCAAGCCAAGCACCAATCCAAGCCATCCAATTGGATTTATTGCATCCCCAAACAAAATTCTTGCTAACAAAGCAACCATTAAAGGTTGGGAATCGATAAGAACAGATCCCAATCCTGCGCCCGTTTCCATTAAACCTTTAGCCAAAAAAATCTGAAAAAGAGTTGCGTCAATCAAAGTAAATACTAAAAACCACACCAAGTCATCTTTCGAAATATTCCAACTCCTTTTCAAGAAAGGGACTGAAGCTAAAACTACTAGACCTGCAGGCAAAAGCCTTAGTGAGGCTACAATCTCAGGTCCTGCTGCATTAACCAAAGGTGCCATAGCCGCCATTGATGTACCCCAAAGAGCGAACGGCAAAATCATCAAAAACCAATTCCAAATGACAAACATAAGGTCAGAAAGCAATCTCCTTTTTAAGATCTATAAAGTTATGCATAATTTGAATGATTTGGCCCTTGAGACGAAAATCCAAAAAAAGGATGGCACGAATCTGTATTGAAGGTCCTATCAATTCAGAAACTCGAAAAAATGTTCTAAAAGCATTAAAGCAAATTGAGGAAAGAGAGTTTCCAGCCTTATTACTTCGCATTGATAGCCCTGGGGGAACAGTTGGTGATAGCCAAGAAATCCACAGCGCTCTCTTAAGGCTAAGAGATAAAGGTTGTCATGTTGTCGCTAGTTTTGGCAATATCTCAGCCTCAGGGGGGGTCTATATAGGCGTAGGTGCTGAAAAAATTGTTGCCAATCCAGGGACAATAACAGGTTCTATTGGTGTGATTTTAAGAGGTAACAACCTGTCTAAGTTATTAGAAAAGGTTGGTATTAAATTTGAGACCGTAAAAAGTGGAATTTATAAAGACATTCTTTCCCCCGATCGCTCTTTATCGTCGGAAGAGAGAGCACTCTTACAATCTTTGATTGATAGCAGTTACGAACAATTTGTTTTGGCAGTTTCAAAAGGAAGAAATTTAACCCCAGAAGTTGTTAAGAGTTTTGCCGATGGAAGAGTTTTTACTGGAGAGCAAGCCAAAGAATTTGGACTAGTGGATGAAATTGGTGATGAAAATGATGCAAAATTACTTGCTATAAAAATTGCGAACCTAGATGAAAAAACGAAACCAATTACCTTTGGCAAAACCAAAAAGAAATTATTAGGTTTTTTACCTGGAGGGAAATTAATTCAAAATATTTTAAATGCATTAAACCTAGAGTTGGAGGGGAATGGACAAATCCTTTGGCTATATAAGCCATGAATTTTTCAAATGAATTCACTTGCCTGTGTGCATTGAGGGGAGCAACGACTTGTGAAAATAATTCTGTTGATTCAATTACTTCGGCTGTAGAGGAATTGCTAATTGAATTAGTTTCTAGAAATAATTTGATCCCAGATCAAATTATTTCTGTTACTTTCTCCGTAACTTCAGACTTGGATGCTTGTTTCCCCGCTTCTATCGCTAGAAAAAAAACAGGCTGGGAAAAAATCGCACTTTTAGACTGTCAGCAGATGTTTGTGAAAGACGACCTATCTAAATGTATTCGGCTACTTGCTTACGTTTATTTACCTAACGAGCAAATGCCCAAAAATCCCTATCTTGGTAAAGCAAAAAATTTACGTCCTGACCGCTAAATCCAGATTTTTTTCCAATAACAGCTTATATTCATTCAAGCTCATGCAAATACACTTGAAAATATTCAAGTGATTAATATTTCTGAAAACTTCAAGTTATGTTCAAGAAGAAATTATTATCAACCTTTAAGAAAAGTTTTTTTATTGGATTTTCAGCTTTTTTATTTGGAACAGGGGCTTCCATTTTAGCTCCACAATCTTTTGCATCCCCAGGGTTCTTTGAATACCAATGGGATCCTGAGCCTGGATATAAAAGACTTAAATATTATCAATCCTCCTCTGAAAGAAATGAAAGATCGACTTATTACTTCTTCCTTAGAGGTAAGGAAAGAAAAGAAGATATTGAAAAACTGACGATTGCAGTGCCTGATTACTTTGAAGCAAAAATCAAGACAAAAAAATTAAACCTCTGCAAAGTAAAAGTTGGCGGATATACCGAAAGGACTCGTTGCCTAGAAAACATCCCTTCTTTAATTAGAGTTAATGATAAACAAACTATTATTGAAATCCTCCCAGAGAAACCAATACCAAATAATAAAGATAATTACGCGGTAGTAATGAAAATCTTCAATCCTAGAAAAAGAGGTATGTTTCAATTTCAAGCGCTGTCCCAAAAAGGTGGAGACATGCTTATCTCAACATATTTAGGGACTTGGAACATAGACGTACAGTGAACTGATAAATTAACCTTCATATCTAATCCAATACGAGAATAAATAAAAATGACAAAAAGAACTTTTGGAGGAACTAGTAGAAAAAGGAAAAGAGTTTCTGGTTTCAGAGTGAGAATGAGATCTCATACTGGGAGAAGAGTAGTAAGAACTCGTAGAAAACGTGGAAGGGCTCGTTTAACTGTATAAAAAAGACTTTCAAGTAAAGATACTTAACAACAAAAGTTTCTTCTAATGGTTTTGCCAAAACATATGAGACTCAAAGGTCATAAATGTTTTGACTTCATCTATAAGGAAGGCTCGAGGTTCTACGGTCCTTCAATGATTCTTAGAGTTACGTACGCAAATACAAAGCTTCAAGTCAAAGGAATCAACTCAAAGATCAGGCCTACGATAAAATGTGCAATATCAATAAGTAATAAAGTAAGCAAAAAATCAGTTATAAGAAATAAGCTTCGACGGTTATTCCACCAACATTTATCATACAGACTTTCTAAAATGGTTTTTGACAGAGAATTATGGGCTTTTATTTCCTTAAAGCCCTCTTGCATGAAAGATTCCGAGAGCAATCTGCTTAAAGAATGTGACAAACTGCTAATCAAGGCTGGAATAACAAAATGACAATTAGCCCCAATGAAGACATTTTTTACGAAGGCGGTCCTGCCCGCGGTGACCTAATAATAAATTTGATGGCTGGGATAACACTTATAGGTTTACCTTTTACTTTCGGGGCCTTGGTTAGAGCCTTGTGGGTTAGATACAAAATAACGACTCGTAGAATATCCGTTACTGGTGGCTGGCTAGGGAGGGATAAGACCCAAGTTGTGTATAGTCAAATTGCTGATATCAGGTCTATACCAAGAGGTCTGGGATCTTATGGAGATATGGTGCTAGTCCTTAAAGATGGTGCCCGACTCGAAATGAGATCGCTTCCAAACTTTCGAGAAACAGAATCTTTCATTCTTGAAAAAATAGAAAAATCAGCTTCCAATATGCCCGATAAAGATGTTCAGGGTTTTTCAAACTAATGAGCCATTAAATATATGTGAGACAAGAACACATCTTCTAAGGCAAACTGGCCTAACAACCTCAAACTTTCTACCTTAAAACCGTGATCGGGTACATCTCCGACAATCTACTTATCCCGATCCTAGATTTTTTCTACGGATTAGTTCCAAGTTATGGACTAGCGATTGTCGCATTAACCATAGTTATTCGCTTAGCACTTTTCCCTCTTAGCGCGGGCTCAATTAGAAGTGCAAGAAGAATGAAGATAGCTCAACCTGTAATGCAAAAAAGACAGGCTGAGATCAAAAGCCGCTACGCAAGTAATCCTCAAAAACAACAGGAAGAATTAGGGAAATTAATGGGTGAATTCGGCAGCCCATTAGCTGGGTGTCTTCCTCTTCTTGTCCAAATGCCAATTTTATTTGCGCTATTTGCAACTTTGCGAGGTTCACCTTTTGCTGATGTACCTTATCTTGTCAATATTAAAGTTCTGCCATCAGACCAAATAGCAGCCGTTGAGCCCAAACCTTTCAAGACAGCCAAACATTCAATATTTATAACTGAAAAAAATCATTTCCCTGTTATCGCATCTCTTCCAGGCGGCACAAAAATCGGCTCAGGTGATTCCGTTAAAATTAATTTGCAAACTTTGAGTGGAAATTCATATGTCAACGAATTACAGAAATATGAAAATGGATCTAAGTTTTCACCTTCTTGGAAAGTAACTAAAGGAGAAGACATTGTAAAAGTATCCTCTGATGGAACTGTAAATGCTCTTAATACTGGTGATGCGACTGTAGAAGCGAAGATCCCTGGTTTAGCTGCTAAAAGCGGCTTCTTGTTTATAAAAGCATTAGGGAATGTTGGTTTTTATGTAGACGGAGCAATTCATTGGGATATTGCCATTCTGGTGGCAGGTTTCGGCTTAACACTTGTCATTTCTCAGGTGCTCTCTGGAAGAGGAATGCCAGTAAACAAACAACAATCAACTGCAAATAAAATCACGCCGGTAATGATTACTGGAATGTTTTTATTCTTTCCTTTGCCTGCTGGTGTATTGCTTTATATGGTCATTGCAAATATTTTTCAAGGATTACAAACATTTCTGCTTAGTAGAGAAGCATTACCAGACAATTTACAAAAAATACTAGACGATCAACTTAATCAGCAAGATAAACCCTCTATTTCAGTTGCCTCAGAAGTAGTAGGTGATTCAGATAGATTACCCTTTGAACCAAAAAGTAATAAATAATTTTATGAGGAACTTATTATTTAAATTCAGCCTAAGATAGAACCAAATCAATAACTGATGTCTAATTGGGACGAACAACTTGATCTACTAATTCGAGCGAGAACTCCTATTATTTGGATAAGAACTAATGAAGAAGAAAGGGTTGAAACCCTTTTAAAAAACGCTACTAAAAGGCTTGCTCCAAGAAGACTTGCGATATGGAATTACATAGATGGAATTAGTAATGTTCTTAATTCCAATAATGTTGGCTCTAGGCAGCCAATGGCAATTCTTGAATGGCTTAAAAAACTGGATGAAAGTTCCCCAACTATTCTTCTTTTAAAAGATTTTCATCATTTCTGTGAAGATCCAAGCATTCTAAGGATGCTAAAAAATTTAACTATTAATCTTCGCTCAAAGCCTCATTCAATAATTATCAGTTCTGGCTTATGGAGCCCCTCAAATGATTTAGAAGAGGATCTAACTATTCTTGATCTTCCTCTGCCCAATAATAATGAAATAAAGGCACTCTTATCAAATATAGCTGAAGCTAGTAATTCTCAATTAGACGAAAAAGTTCTAAAGGAACTTACAAATGCATGTGGTGGCCTTAGTGAATCAAGGATCCGTAAAGTAGCCGCTAGAGCTCTTGCGCAAAGAGGTAAAATTGGTAAAGAAGATTTAATAGAAGTACTGGAAGAGAAACGCCAATCTATTGCTCGTAGCGAAGTACTGGAATATTGCAAAACAAATAAGTCACCAAACGATGTTGGTGGTTTACAAATATTGAAAGATTGGTTGAAGCAAAGGAAACAAGCCTTCTCCGAAGAGGCAAAAGATTTTGGATTGCCTTTACCCAAAGGGGTTTTATTAGTTGGCCCTCAAGGAACGGGAAAAACTCTCATAGCAAAAGCAATTGCAAATAGCTGGTCTATGCCATTGTTAAGACTTGATGTAGGGAGATTATTTGCTGGCTTAGTAGGAGCAAGTGAAGCACGCACAAGAGAAACTATTCAGAGAGCTGAAGCTATGGCCCCTTGCATTTTATGGATTGACGAAATTGACAAAGCTTTTGGAGGAGATGGTAGAAGTGACGGAGGAACAAGTCAAAGAGTGCTTGCAAATATTCTCACGTGGATGTCAGAAAAAACTTCATCAGTTTTTCTTGTAGCCACTGCGAATGGAATAGATAAGCTTCCTGCGGAGCTACTGAGGAAAGGAAGATTTGATGAAATTTTCATGTTGGAGTTACCCTCTAGAAATGAAAGACATAGCATTCTTGAACTTCATCTTCAAAAAAGAAGACCTAATTTAAAAATTGATTTAAATGCTGCTTTAGATAGAACAGAGGGATTCTCTGGGGCAGAATTAGAACAATCAGTCATAGAGGCTATGTACTTTGCATTTGCAGAAAAAAGAGAACTTCTTGAAGGTGATTTAATTCTCGCTACAAGTCAACTAGTTCCTCTTTCTAGAACTGCAAAAGAACAACTTGAATCTCTAAGACAATGGGCCTCTAGTGGAAGAGCAAGAGCTTCATCTCCAAAACTTTTTTAGAATTTTCTTATAATTTTATTTTAATTAATCAAAAAAGTTCTTGATTTAGAAGAAATTAACAAGCATGATTATTTTTAGGAACAATTAACGATTAGGCTAAAAGGAATTCAATATACAGATAGTGATAGACCAGAGACTGCTAAGAGAAAATCCTAATTTAATTTCGGAAGGACTTAAATCTAGAGGAATTGATTTTGATTTAGGACCTCTTCAAAAATTATGCAAAGAGCTTAAAGCACTTGAAGAGAAAAGAAATTCTTTACAAGCACTGGGCAATTCGATTGGTAAAGAGGTTGGCCAAAAGATCAAACAAGGTCTTTCTCAAGATTCTGATGAGATTTCAAATCTTCGCATCAAGGGCAATCAAATCAAAAAACAAGTGGGTGCTATTGAAGACGAAGAAAAATCGATTTCAAATAAATTAAACGAACAAATCCTTTGCTTGCCTAACCTTCCAGAAAAGTATTCTCTCAAAGGGAAAAACGAAAAAGATAATAAAGAAATAAGAAAATGGGGAGAACCTATTTCAGGAAATAATTTAAAAGATCACTGGGAAATTGCCAATAAATTAAACCTCTGGGATAGTGAGAGGTCTTCAGTGATAGCAAAAAGTCGATTTGTAACCCTTTTCAAACAAGCAGCAAAACTTGAGAGATCACTTATAAATTTCATGCTTGATTTACATGTTAAGAAAGGATATTTAGAAGTTCTTCCACCAGCTCTTGTAAACACAGCTAGTCTAACTGGATCTGGACAGTTACCAAAATTCGCAGAAGAAAGTTTTAAATGTGCTGATGATGATTTATGGCTGACTCCTACTGCTGAAGTTCCAATAACATCTCTTCATCGTGGAGAGATCATTCCTAAAGATTTGCTGCCGTTAAGATACGTTGCTTATAGCCCTTGTTTCAGAAGAGAAGCTGGAAGTTACGGAAGGGATACAAGAGGTTTAATCAGACTTCATCAATTCAATAAAGTTGAACTGTATTGGTTTACTACTCCAGAAAAATCTGAAGAGGCTTTAGAACAAATCACATATGATGCAGAATCTGTGTTGCGAGAACTCGAACTACCTTACCGAGTAATTCAACTTTGCACAGGAGACTTAGGTTTCTCCGCAAAAAAAACTTATGATTTGGAGGTTTGGCTACCAGGTGCAAATACTTTTAGAGAAATATCTAGTTGCAGTAATTGTGGAGACTTTCAAGCTAGACGTTCTTCAATACGAACAAAAGATAACAATAAAAAAAATATACTTTTGCATACCTTAAATGGAAGTGGATTAGCTATAGGTCGCACTATGGCTGCGATTTTGGAAAACGGTCAACAATCTGATGGAAGTATCAATTTACCAAAAGCCTTAATACCTTACTTCGGTTCGAACAAATTACAGCCAGAATAACCCAATCAAAATCTAATTAATGAACGTTCTATTATCTATAGCTGTACTTGGCCTTCTGATTTTTTTTCATGAGTCTGGTCATTTTTTAGCAGCAGTTCTTCAAAAAATCAAAGTCAGTGGTTTTTCAATTGGTTTTGGACCAGCTCTTTTGAAAAAGGAAATAAATGGAATTACTTATTCACTTAGATCTCTTCCTCTAGGGGGATTCGTGTCATTTCCTGATGAAGAAACTGATTCATTAGTTCAACCCAATGACCCAGATCTTTTAAAGAATAGACCAATTCACCAAAGGGCAATAGTTATTTCAGCGGGTGTAATAGCAAATTTATTACTTGCTTGGATAGTACTTATTGGTCAAGCAAGCTTTGTAGGGATTCCTAATCAACCTGAACCTGGAGTAATAATCATGGGAATCCAGCCAGACGAGCCTGCATTTAATTCAGGATTAGTTGCTGGAGATCGAATAATGAGCGTAAACGGTGAAGAATTAGGCAGCGGTAAAGAAGGCATTATGAATTTAGTCAATATCATTCAAAAATCATCTGGAGAAGAATTACTTTTTGAGAGAATTAATGAAGGAGAAAGCGAGACGGTTTCTATAATCCCATCTGAAAACGAAGGGAATGGGAGGATAGGAGCTCAGTTGCAACCAAATCTTCCCAATGAAGTATCGAAAGCAAAGAATATTGGAGAAATATTGGACAGCTCAAATTCACAATTTTATGAATTACTAAGTCGGACAGTTATTGGTTATAAAAGTTTGATTACTAATTTCTCTTCAACTGCTCAGCAGTTGAGTGGACCAGTCAAAATAGTTGAAATTGGTGCTCAGCTTTCAGAGCAAGGAGGGTCAGGTCTTGTACTCTTTTCTGCTTTGGTTTCAATTAATCTGGCAGTTCTTAACTCTTTACCATTGCCTCTTTTAGATGGAGGACAACTTTTTCTTCTAATTCTAGAGAGTATCCGTGGAAAGCCAGTTCCAGAAAAAGTTCAATTAGCTTTTATGCAATCTGGATTTGTTTTACTAGTTGGACTAAGTGTTGTTTTAATAATCCGCGATACAACTCAACTATCTTTATTTCAACAGCTTGTCCATAGATAATAACCTAAAAAATGGATTATTTAAATTTGAAAAAAATATTTTGAAAATAAATTTCCTGCAATTTCTTAAAACAATCAGGCAAAGAGTTAAAATGATATCCAAACGTGTTTAATAAGCACCTTAATGGCCAAAAAGTCAATGATAGCGCGTGATGTAAAGCGCAAAAAACTTGTAGAAAGATACGCAGCGAAGCGTAAAACTCTTATTGATGCTTTCAAATCAGCTAAAGATCCTATGGAAAGGCTAGAAATCCATCGAAAGATTCAAGCTTTACCAAGAAATTGTGCACCAAATAGAATTAGAAATCGTTGTTGGGCCACGGGTAAACCAAGAGGCGTTTATAGGGATTTTGGCTTATGCAGGAATCAACTTAGATCAAGAGCTCATAATGGAGAATTACCTGGAGTAGTAAAATCAAGTTGGTAATAACTATCAGCAAATTTATTTAAACCAAGAAGTGGGAAAGATTATATTTCCCACTTCTTTTTTAATTTTATAGTTTCAGGAATTGTGGTAAATGTTTCCTCTAGGAAACAAATCTATCGAGATTTTTACTCAATTAGTCCCATCAAGTGTAAGAATGTCTAAAGACAAAAAGCTATAAAGGCACGTGCAAGGTCAGACAAAATCCGTTTCCTTCGATGGTAGAGAGATAAAGCTCACTACAGGGAGATTTGCTCCACAGGCTGGTGGTTCAGTAATGATTGAGTGTGGGGACACCTCCGTTCTCGTAACAGCAACAAGATCTACAGGAAGAGAGGGGATTGATTTCCTACCTTTAATGTGTGAATACGAAGAAAGGTTATATGCAGCAGGAAGGATTCCAGGAAGTTTTATGCGTCGCGAAGGTCGACCTCCCGAAAGAGCGACTTTGATATCAAGACTTATTGATCGTCCAATGAGACCTCTTTTCCCTGGTTGGATGAGGGATGACATACAAATAGTTGCAACCTGTCTTTCCTTAGATGAAAGAGTTCCAGCAGATGTATTAGCTGTAACAGGAGCTTCAATGGCAACATTAATGGCAGGTATTCCTTTCCAAGGGCCTATGGCTGCTGTTCGCGTTGGCCTCTTAGGAGATGACTTTGTTCTTAATCCAAGTTATCGAGAAATCGAAAGAGGTGATCTTGACCTTGTAGTTGCTGGAACTCCAGATGGAGTAGTAATGGTTGAAGCAGGAGCCAATCAACTTTCCGAACAAGACGTTATTGAAGCTATTGATTTTGGCTACGAAGCCATAACTGAATTAATCAATGCTCAAAAAGAAGTTTTAAAAGAGTCAGGAATCAATCAAGAGATTCCTGAAGCCCCTAAGGTTGACGAAACAATATCAAACTATTTAGATAAAAACTGTACAAAATCAATTAGTGAAGTCCTCAAAAACTTTGATCAAACGAAAGAAGAAAGAGACAATAAGATCGAAGAAATAAAGACAAGTATTTCTTTAAAAATAGATGGACTAAAAGACGATAACGCTGTAAAAAAATCTATTTCTTTAAACAACAAACTACTAGAAAATAGTTATAAAGCTTTAACCAAAAAGTTAATGAGAGATCAGATAATTAAGGAAGGTAAAAGGGTAGACGGAAGAGAATTGAATGAAGTAAGAGCAATTGAGGCTGATGCTGCAGTTTTACCTAACAGAGTTCATGGATCAGCTTTATTTCAAAGAGGTTTAACTCAAGTACTCTCTACTGCAACATTGGGCACTCCAAGCGATGCCCAGGAAATGGACGATTTAAACCCTAATACTGATAAGACCTATATACATCATTACAATTTTCCACCTTACTCAGTAGGAGAGACTCGACCAATGAGAACTCCTGGAAGAAGAGAGATTGGTCACGGAGCTTTAGCAGAAAGGGCTTTAATTCCTGTACTTCCAGCAAAAGATACTTTTCCTTATGTTTTAAGAGTTGTTAGCGAAGTCTTGAGTTCTAACGGCTCCACCTCTATGGCCTCAGTATGTGGAAGTACGCTTGCACTCATGGATGCAGGAGTCCCCTTAAAAGCCCCTGTAGGTGGCGCTGCCATGGGCCTAATCAAAGAAGGCAAGGAAGTCAGAATTTTAACTGATATTCAAGGTATTGAAGACTTTCTTGGAGATATGGATTTCAAAGTTGCTGGCACAGAAAAAGGAATTACAGCCTTGCAAATGGATATGAAGATAACTGGACTTCCCATTGAGACAATTGGGGAGGCTATTAATCAAGCACTTCCTGCTAGGACACACATATTAGGGAAAATGCTAGAGGCAATTGAAACACCAAAAGACAATTTATCTCCTCATGCCCCAAGGCTATTAAGCTTTAGAATTGACCCAGAGCTCATTGGAACTGTCATTGGACCTGGAGGAAGAACAATAAAAGGAATCACAGAAAGAACTAACACAAAAATCGATATAGAAGATGGGGGTATTGTCACTATTGCCTCACATGATGGGGCAGCGGCAGAAGAAGCTCAGAGAATTATTGAAGGTTTAACTAGAAAAGTACATGAGGGAGAAATTTTCCCTGGTTCCATCACTAGAATTATTCCAATTGGCGCGTTTGTTGAAATACTTCCTGGAAAAGAGGGAATGATTCATATTTCTCAATTATCTGAAGCAAGAGTAGAAAAAGTGGAAGACGTTGTAAAAGTTGGAGATCAAGTAACGGTAAGGGTAAGAGAAATAGATAATCGCGGGCGCATTAATCTAACTTTAAGAGGAGTATCTCAAAATGGTGGAATGAACAACTACCCTGAGCCAACTCCTACGCCTGTAGCCCCTCTTACTTGATAATTAAACTACAAATTTAGATTCTTCTAGAGAGAAAAACTCCATAGCTTTTTGGCAAATCTTTTTATGAGATTTACCATGGCTAGCAATTAAACAGCCAGGCTGAGAATAGTTAGTTTGCTGGTAAGTCAAATTTGTTCCATCGGCATGAGAGAACATTCCACCAGCCGCTTCAATGAGTACATGGGGAGCAGCCATATCCCAATCCTTTGGAGAAGTTTGTCCAGATATAGATATATAAACATCTGCTTCTCCTCTCATAATCGAGGCGATTTTACAACCGACACTGCCTATTTTTTTTGTCTCAGCAAAGCACAAAGTTGACAGAAGTTTTTTAAGTTTTGATTGTTGATGATTTTTGCTTGAAACCAGAACTAATTTAGGAATATCAATCCTTTCACTAAAAGAAAAGTTCTTTTTAGAGCCATCTCGGTTTTCAAACCATGCACCAATTCCAATAATTCCAAACCATAATTCATTCTTTTCAGGAATCAAAACTATCCCAAGTTTTGGCTTTTCTTTATATGCCAAAGCAATATGAACTGCATAGTTTTCAGACCCTTGAAGAAAATCCTTTGTCCCATCAAGTGGGTCAATAATCCAGCACCAATCTTTTTTATAATTTTCTAGTTGAAAGGTTTTTTCCTTAGAAGTTTCTTCACTTAAAATATCCCATTCTTTAAATGTGAGATTATCCTGCAATCCAGAGATCAATAATTCATTAACTGCCATGTCAGCTGCTGATACTGGGCCATCGCCACCTTCTTCTACAGTTAAGGATCTTGGAAAGCCATAGGGAGGCTGCTCCCCTCTCGCATATGCCATCAAAACATCGGCTGAAGCCCAGCAAAGTTTTCTAAGCTCATCCAATAAAGTCGTTAATTCGACCTCTTCTGGCACAACAAGATCAATTGACATAATGGATTTAATTGACGAGAACCAGCATCAGCAAGAAAGATCAGAACCTTGTCCAGGGACACTTTACATAGTAGGTACGCCAATAGGAAACTTAGGAGATTTATCTCCGAGGGCAAAGTCAATTCTCAAGAATGTTTCAGTAATAGCCTGTGAGGATACTCGTAGAAGTGGACAATTATTGAAAATAATAAAATCTAAAGTACCACTTCTTAGCTATCACAAACACAATTTCAAAAGTCGTCAATCTCAATTATTAGGAATACTAGAAAGCAGGGGGAGTCTTGCTTTAATTAGTGATGCTGGCTTACCAGGGATAAATGATCCAGGTCAAGAACTTGTTCATGCTGCTAGGTCCAATAGTTATGAAGTAATTTGCATTCCAGGACCTTGCGCTGCAACTACAGCATTAGTAATAAGTGGCTTACCATCAGAGCGATTTTGCTTTGAAGGGTTTCTCCCAAAGAAACGAAGCCTTAGGAAGAAACGTTTGGAGGATATTTCACAAGAACATAGAACGACAGTAATATATGAATCACCGCATCAATTGATAAAACTCTTAGAAGATTTATCTATTGAATGCGGAAAAGATCGCCCTATTCAAATCGCAAGAGAACTTACAAAAAGATATGAAGAGTCAATAGGGAAGACCATCGAGGAGGTAAAAAAATATTTCATGATAAACAAGCCAAAAGGAGAATTCACAATAGTTCTAGGAGGAAATAATAAAAAGAAAAAGAATAGAATAGGTGAATCAGAAGCATTAAATAAACTCAATATTTTAATCAATCAAGGAGAAAGATCTAATATTGCAGCTCGAAAAGTTTCAGAAGAAACGGGTTATGACAAAAAATGGCTTTATTCGAAATTACATAAGAAGCTTGACAAATAAACTTTTTAACTCAAAGCTAATAAAAAGATAAATTTTTATTAGAGAATTTTTAAATGTTTTTCAGATTAAAACTTTTAACTCTAAATATTGCCACAGCAATATTGTTAATTTTTTTTCTATGCCTAGGATCTCAAAATATAGGGAAAAAATATAGTTTAGATTTTATAATTAATAAAACAGTATCTCTTCCAATTGGTTTCTTAATGGGTGCGACATTTACTTTCGGATTAATGTCTGGTGGTTTAACTTCAGTATTAATGATTAGCAAGGATGATGATAATTAACTTTTACAATAACTAATTATCCAAGCCAATTATTGAATCTTCAAGTATTAATCTAGTAATACCTTTTGAAATTAAATATGATTTTGAAAGTTTAAATACATTTGTGTTTGGAACCTTAATTACTCTTTGACTTCTCGAACAAATCCTTTTAGCAGAACGTTGATTAGCAAATAATAAAATTGCATTTCTTTGTAATTCATTTTCAGGTAAAAAGCTCCACTCAGGCAAATCAGAAATAGACTGCAATTCTAACTCAACTTTTTTATCCACAATCATATATACGCTTTCAGGAAGGCTTTCATAATTAAGTATCTCAAAATCTGATTTTTGCTTCCCTAAATCAAAATCAAAGCTAGAAATCAAGGGGGCTATTTCCTCAAAATCATTAGCTACATCTTGACTATTATTATTACTTACAAAAGACAAATCTTCACTTAAATAATCAGAATCTTCAACTGAAAAAGAATTAATCATATCAAGTTCATGTAAATTAGATTCTTGATTTACGTTAATACTTGAATCTTCTTTTTCATCTTGTTCCTTAAATGAAATCAATGAATTAGAATATTCTATATCCTTCTTTTCTATTATAGTTTTAGTATCAAACAATTTTTCGCTTTTATTGTGAATCTTTGATCGTTTTTTCTTTAAAAGTTTATATTCACTATCTGTTAATAAAGTTTTGACCGTTCTATTTATAGTATTTGGTGAACAACTATATTTTCCTGCTAAGAAATTGGTACTATCTCCAGCCTTATAAGCATCTAAAATCTCTGCTTTTTGTGTTTTGGTCAACCTTCTTGAAATCATTTTCTATCGTTTCTACATATCCAAGATAAGACCTAATCGCTAGAACTAGTAAAAAAACATTTCAACCTACAAAAAAATCTTATAAAAATCCAGAAAGCACAAGGCACCACCAAATTCAGTCCCAAAAATCCTATATTATTTGATTATCCATATGTTGATAAGAATCAATTAATTTCAATACATCAACAATCAAGCTATTGTTGGTCTGCTTAATTCTGCTTGTGGCGTGATACGTCAGTATGTAGTCTTGAATAGTTGAGTTTTTCAGACTAAAGCGAGCCTTATCGTTTTTCTCTTAAAAGAACCCCATTTAGCTCCCTTAGCTCAGCTGGATAGAGCAACTGCCTTCTAAGCAGTGGGCCGCAAGTTCGAATCTTGCAGGGAGCGTTCAAAAAAGCTTTGATAGAAATAGACTTCAGAGATCGGTGAAATTATCCAAGTCATTTTTCATATGTCATGCTATTTGCTCTTATTGCAATTCTAAAACAAAATATTTACCAAAAAGATTTAGCCGTACCAACGAAATGGCGTATTGGCTTGAATTCTGCATCAAAATATCAAGGTTGAATGTGAACGTGGGTGGTTAATTACTCCACAAGGTCGCAAAACAAAGGTTGAAAGAAAACTTGCAAAAGGACTCGGATCTAATAATCCAAGAAGCTTATGGAATCTGTACATAGCTTTCAAGCAAGAAAATACCTCCTCCCTTATCAGAGACACATTTAAACGACCTAATGTCCTAACAATAAATTCAGATAATTCTCTTTCACCAAAAGAAGCTCAATCCAAAGTTGAAACTCAAAGCCTTGTTCAAGGTGTATTAATGAACAGGGAGAACTTAAAAAAACGAATACTTGGCGACTTGCAAAGCAAAAGGGAAAAGAACAACAACTACCTACTAAGCAAGGTGAAGACACATCAATTTATTAAGGAAACTCTAGTGAAGAAAAGCCTCGGTCAGAAAGAAAAGCGATGATTAAATACTCAAAACAGGACTGAAAAAAGTAAAAACCTGAGGAAACGAAAGGAAGAAAACCCTTCAAAACTTAGCTGTTTTTTCACTTTATGCTCGACCAACATGTTATGGATAAGGGCTGGAACACATTAAATACTGAAAAAGTGAATATTTAATTAGAAAATTTACGATAATCTTGTTAAAGGGAAAAAGTTTCCCTTGAAGGGAAAGCGGTGGGTAATTAACAAATACCTTTATTTCAATAGGCTTTGACAAATTACTTCCCCGTGCATGGAGATAAACTTCTGCATAATTACAACGGGTCAAGCTCTTCTTAAAGTTAAGCCCAAGTGTAAGTTAATATCCTAATGAAAAGCTTTTTAAAGAAAGAATAGAAGTGCCTGAAGAAATGAAAGGTTTTGGTAAACAACGTAAACATAAAAAGAAACAACCAAAAGCAAATAAAAAAATATTAATTCCAGGTGCTTTAGAAGAATTTAAAGGCAATTTTTCACTTTCAACCAATAAATCAGCCAAGCCAACTAAGGAAGAAATAATTAATAAAGTATTTAAATTTCATTCAGAAGGTAATATTCCAGAAGCAGTAAGATATTATGAACTTTTTATCAATCTTGGCTTTAAGGATTGCAATATTTTTTCAAATTATGGAATTATTTTAAGAAGGTTAGGGAAACTACAAGAAGCAGAATTATTTACTCGCAAATCTATTGAGATGAACCCTAACAATGCAGATGCTTATGTAAATCTAGGAAATATATTGATAGATCTTGGTAAATCAAAAGAAGCAGAATCATCACAACGTATTGCCATTAAATTGAACCCTAATCTTGCAATGGCGCATAACAATCTGGGAAACACATTGAAAGATCTTGGACAATTGAAAGAGGCAGAAATTTCTACTCGAAAAGCAATAGAAATAAATCCTGATTTAGCAATCTCTCATAATAATCTAGGATCTATTTTGAAAGATAAGGGCCAATTACAAGAGGCGGAAATTTCTGCTCGCAAAGCAATTGAAATAAAACCTGATTTCGCAGAAGCGCATTGTAATCTGGGATCTATCATGAAAGATCTTGGACAATTGAAAGAGGCAGAAATTTCTGCTCGCAAATCAATTGAACTTAAACCTGATTACGCTGTTGGTAATTTTAATCTTGGATGTATATTGCTTGATATATATGATAAATACCAATCGATTATTGATTTAAAAGAAGCAGAATTATATACTCGAAAAACGATAGAACTTAAACCTGATTATCCTGATGCTCATTTTAATCTAGGGTCCATTTTGCTGGATTCAGACAAATTAGAAGAATCACATCTAGCATATAAAAAATCCTTAGAAATAAATCCCAAACAAATTCGTACTATTTCCAAGATGATTTTCACTTCAGCCCATCTTTGCATGTGGGATCAGATGGAAAAGTATATACCTGATTTAAATAGATTAGGGATAGAGGGAAAGGCAGTAAATCCATTAGAATTAATGTATGTAGAGGACAACCCATTAAATCACTTAAAGCGTGCAGTTAAATATAATCAAGAACACAAAAAAGAAGAATTACCAAATGTCAATCACAAAAAAAACAAAAAAATTAAGATCGGCTATTTTTCATCTGATTTCAGAAATCATCCAGTTACTCATTTACTAATAAGGACACTAGAGTTACATGATAAATCCAAATTCGATATATATGCATATAGTCTATCTAAGGTTAAAGATGATTATACAATAAGAGTAAAGAAAGCTGTATCTACTTTCAGAGAAATCAATAATCTTTCTGATCTTGATATAGTTAAACTTGCAAGAAATGATCAAATAGATATAGCAATAGATCTAAATGGAATTACAAAATTTCATAGAGCTTCTATTTTTTCTTATAGAGTAGCTCCTATTCAAATAAACTATCTTGGTTATACTGGATCGCTAGGATCAGATTCCTATGATTATATTCTTGCTGATAAAGTATTAATTCCAGAGGAAAATAAGAAATTTTATACTGAAAAAGTCTTACACCTTCCTAATAGCTCTTATCCCCATGATAATACAAGGAAAGTATCAGTTAATAAATTCAGCAGGGAGCAATTAGGACTTCCAGTAGATGGATTCGTATTTACATGCTTTAATGCAATCCAAAAAATAACTAGAAAAGAATTCAATATATGGCTCAGATTATTACATAGCGTAGAAGGAAGTGTTTTATGGTTAATAAAACCACATCAGGTTGCAATGAATAACTTATATTCTGAATTAATTAATCATGGCTTAGATAAAGAAAGGATAATATTTGCTGAACATATGAAATTAGACGAGCATTTATCAAGACAAGCATGTGCTGATTTATTTCTTGATACTTTCAATTTTAATGCTGCAACAACAGCAAATTTTGCCTTATCCTCGGGTTTACCAGTTATAACTTTATTAGGAAAGAGTTACAGTGCAAGAATAGGAGCAAGTATACTAAGTGCTTGTAATCTAAATGAATTAATTACAACTAGCCATGCTGAATATGAATCTTTAGCATGTGAACTTGCAACTAACAAAGAAAAGCTCAAAGCAATTCGCGAAAAGCTTATAAATAAAAATAAATTATCGTTTTTTGATTCTTCCAAATTTACTAATGAATTAGAACTTATTTATAATAAAATTATTAATACTTAGTTATAAAAATGGAATTATCAATTTATGGTTCAACGGGTTTTATTGGAAGTAAATTTATAAAGATGTACCCTTTTCATAATAGAATCAAACGCGAAGAGAGGAAACCTTTAAATAAAGATATTCTCTATTTAATTTCAAATGTAGGTAATTATAATCTCGATATAGATGCTTCAATTGATATAAAAACGAATTTATCAATACTTTGTGAAGTCTTAAATTATTGTAAAAATGAAGAAATTATATTCAACTTTATAAGTTCATCATTGGTTTATGGAAGTTTATGCCCAATCCCTGCAAATGAAAACTCAATATGCACCCCTAAAGGTTTTTATTCAATTACCAAAAAATGTGCAGAAGATTTGCTTATTTCATTCAGTAAAACATTTGGCATCAAGTATAGAATACTAAGATTATGTAGTGTCTTAGGAAAAGGAGAAAAAAAAGTTTCTAATAGAAAGAATACCTTAACTCAGATTGTTAATAAATTAAAAACCAATGAAAATATTGAATTGCATGGTGAGAGGGGACAAATTAGAGAGATCATACATATTGAGGATGCTTGCAGGGCAATTGAGTTAATATGTAAAAAAGGAAGATTAAATCAAATATATAATGTTGGTTCTGGTGAAATAATAAAAATTGAAAGTTTCATAAGTAATGCAAAAGAAAAACTCCAATCGAAATCAAAAATTATATACGTAGACACACCTAAATCAAAAACAGAAGAACTAAAAACTAATTTCTGGATGGATAGTAAAAAACTTAATGATCTAGGGTTTAAAAACCATTTTAATTATAAAGATATAATCAATGACATATGTAATTAATTTTTAAAGGAAAACTATATTGATTATATATTTCATTTAAACCACTAGATTTGAACTATGCTTTTTACACCAATCTAAATTTGATAAATACCATTCAATTGTAATTAATATGGCTTTCGAGAAATCATGTTTAGGGCACCAATCTAATTCTTGTATTATTTTTTTATTATCAATAGCGTACCTTCTATCATGACCCGGGCGATCTTTTACAAATACCTTAAATCTACTATGAGGAGCATTTGATTTATTATGACTATCTAGTAATTCACAAATTAATTCTACGATCTCTTCATTACTTTTTTCCTGATTTGCTCCAATACAGTATGAATCACCTACTCTGCCATTTAAAGCCACTTTTAATAAAGCATCTATATGATCTTCAACGTAAATCCAGTCTCTTATATTTTTTCCATCTCCATAAATAGGGATAGGTTTTTGTGATATAGCATTCATAATAATTACAGGAATTAATTTCTCTGGTAATTGCCATGCTCCAAAATTATTACTTGAGTTAGTTATTATTGTAGGCAGCCCATAAGTATGAAACCAAGATTTAACTAAATGATCACTGGCCGCCTTTGTTGCTGAATATGGACTACTTGGTTTATATGGACTGTCCTCAGAGAAAAGACCAATTGGGCCTAGCGAACCAAAAACCTCATCAGTACTAACATGAATAAACCTAAAGGAATCTTTTCTAGATAATTCAAGTGATTCCCAATGCTGGAAAACTGACTCCAACAAATTAAATGTGCCTATCATGTTAGCTTCTAGAAATATTCGTGGGCCTAAGATAGATCTATCAACATGACTTTCGGCTGCTAAATGAAAAACAATATCTGGATCAATTAAATCAATAGCATTTTTAGTATCTTCCTTATTCGCTAAGTCAATATTTAACAATTGATATCTATTAAGATCAAATTCATTATTAACAACATCTAAGTTACTCGCGTAGCTTAATTTATCTAAGTTAAATACTTTATGAGTAGTTTCTTTAAGTATTCTTCTAACTAATGTTCCTCCTATAAAACCAGAGCCACCTGTAACGAGGATTCTATTTATAGGTTCAGGAAACGAAATCATGATTTTGACCTTATATTCTTAATTTGTGTAAAATTTTAAAGAAAAATTCATCTGGTATATTTAGTTCTTAATAGCTTTAATAGATATTTTCCATATCCACTATTACTTAAACTATCGGCTAATTTTTCTAATTGCAGATCATCGATCCAACCTTGTCTCCAAGCAACCTCCTCTGGACATCCTATTTTCAACCCTTGCCGATGTTCAAGAGTCTTAACATAAAAGGATGCTTCCTGAAGTGAATTAATTGTGCCCGTATCTAGCCATGCCATGCCTCTTCCCATGATCTTTACATTTAAAAGTTTATCATTTAAATATTTTCTATTTAAATCAGTGACTTCCATTTCGCCTCGCGAAGAAATTTCTAATTCTTTTATTCTTTTAAACACCGTATTATCGTAGAAATATATTCCTGTTATTGCATATTGACTTGATGGTAATTCAGGCTTTTCTTCAATATCAATAACATTTCCAGAATTATCAAACTTCACTACTCCATATTCTTTAGGATCTCTTACTGGGTAAGCCAACACAGTAGATCCTTTTGAAATAGAGTCTGCAGAGCGCAAAAGATTAACAAAGTCGTTACCGTGAAAAATATTATCTCCAAGAGCAACAGCAACATTGGATTTATCAATAAAACTTTCTCCTAGTGAAATTGCATTTGCAACACCATCTGGCTTCTTTTGGATCTTATAACAAATTTTCATCCCCCACTGATTTCCATCACCCAAAAGATTTTTAAATAAATTCATATTCATTGAATCGCTAACAACCAAAATCTCTTTAATTCCACAGAGCATTAAGTTTGTAATCGGGTAATAAATCATAGGTTTATCATAAACAGGCATCAACTGTTTACTTAATACATTCGTAAGTGGAGCTAATCTTCTGCCTTTTCCACCTGCAACTAAAATCCCTTTCCGAATAGATGAATAACGGAAGTCCATTATAAATATATAGTATTTATAGATCCTAAAGTATAGACTTATGTATTATGAAAATATTTTCTTTGTAAGTTTAATAAAAATAATATTGATAGAAAACAGGAGCTTAAAGGTTAAGCTTCTTTATGAATTAGCAAATATATATTCTGCTTCAAAAACCTTATTAACTATATAATTTAAATTATCTTGACTTTGTCTATTATGAATACCTAGTAATAGTCCAGATTTCATTATTTCATCACTTACTTCAAATGTTCCATATTTATCCCATTGAAATTTATTAGCCACTGGATGTCTCATGATATTACCCGAAAATATTGTCCTCGTCTGAATACCAGCTTTTTCCAAGAAAGTCTGAATTTCCTTTCTTTTTGAGGCTAGCTTATTTTTAAGAATCAGAGGAAATGCCAGCCAACCCGTCTCAACATTATCATACGTGATAGGGATATAAAAATTAGAGGAAGAAGAAAATTTATTACTAAGAAAATTAAAATTAATAGATCTTTTTCTAATATTTTCATTCAACTTTTTTAGTTGAACTAATGCGAAAGCTGCTGATATTTCTGAGGGTAGAAAATTATACCCTATCTCATCAAATACATATTTATCATCATAATCTATACCATCAATTTTAACAGAGAATCTTCTTTGATAGTCTTCTATTTCTCCATATAGACAAGATCGTCTTCCCCACCCTCTAAGAGAAAGCCCATTATTATATTCCATAGCATTAGCATAAGAAACCATACCACCAAAACCCGCTCCTGTAATAACATGTGATGCATAAAAACTAGTTGTTGTTATATCAGACCAATTTTCAATTTTAGTCTTATATGTATACCCTATAGTATCGGCAGAATCTTCAATAATTTTAAGTTTATTCTCCTTTGCGAAGTTATATATATCATTCCAATTTGCTATATTACCAATTAGATTAGGAACACAAATAGCAGATACATTCTCTAAATCCATTTCCTTTAGTCTTGATGTATTTATTTGCAAGGTTTCCTCCTCTACATCTACAAAATAAGGTATTAAGTTGCTCTGAACAATGGGTGCAATTGTAGTTGAAAAAGTTAGCGAAGGAGTTATAACCTTAGTACCTTTTTCAAGCTTAAGAGATAAAAACGCAATTAGATTGGCAGATGAGCCGCTATTGACCATTAGTCCATAACTTTTATTGAATATATTTGAAACTTTTTGCTCTAATATCTTAACTTTCTTTCCTCCCATTAAAGAAAGTCGATTATTTTTTAAAACATCTATTACTGCATCAATTTCATCCTGAGAATAATCTGCCTCAGCATAAAAAATTTTTTTAATAGAATTATTATATTCTATTTGATTATTCACGTTAGTTTATCTATTTAATTACCAAACTAACACTTATTCTTTTCAAAATTAAGCACATACTAGATTTTTCTAAATCGATTGTTATATGTGGAATCAGCAGTCAATCGAGCTAGTGAAATGATTTGTATTGCACAACCAGCAAAACCACTTGATTGATTATTGAGAAGTCCTTGTTTATATACCTTGCTCAAGATTTAAGAGTATTTTTGCCACCATTTGGGTCCGCGCAATATTGATCTCTTAAAAGTCTTGATCAATCAAATACATTGCCTTAGCTGTAATTAGTCTAGCTTGTCATCTGCTTAAGTCATATTCTTCTGTCACTCGGGACGTTATGACTTTGCAGATGATCTCTTCTTTTTAAGAGATAAACCCTAATTCCAGATATAATCGAATTCAATGGATCTTTCATAAAGCGAAGAGATGTGACTGAGGGAAAAAAAAATCAAAAGCAAAAAGTTCAAGTTAAAACATTCGCTGTTCCATTTGCTTTAGGAGAAATCAAAGAGAATGTTTCTATTCCCGCTAATACATCAAAGAGACCTTCTAAAGAACAAATAATCAATAAAGCCTTTAAGCTTCACTCAGAAGGAAAACTTCTAGAAGCAGTAAAATATTATCAATATTGCATCAATCAAGGGTTTAAAGATCACATAGTTTTTTCTAATTATGGATGCTTATTAAAAGGTCTTGGCAAACTACAGGAAGCAGAAATATATACTCGCAAAGCAGTTGAACTTAACCCTAATTTCGCAAGATCTCATTTTAATCTTGGTAGCATATTGAATGATCTTGGCAAATTAGAAGAAGCAGAAATATCCACTCGCAAAGCAGTTGAACTTAACCCTACTTTCACTGAAGCTCATTCCAATCTTGGTAGCATATTGAATGATCTTGGCAAACTACAAGAAGCAGAAATAGCCACTCGCAAAGCAGTTGAACTTAATCCTACTTTCGCTGAGGCTCATTCCAATCTTGGTAGCATATTAAAAGGTCTTGGCAAACTACAGGAAGCAGAAATATATACTCGCAAAGCAATTGAACTCAAACCTGATTACACAGATGCTCATTCTAATCTTGGAAATATATTAAAAGGTCTTGGCAAACTACAGGAAGCAGAAATATATACTCGCAAAGCAATTAAATTGAATCCCAACTTCGCAAGAGCTCATTCTAATCTTGGAAGCATATTAAAAGATCTTGGCAAACTACAAGAAGCAGAAATATATACTCGCAAAGCAATTAAACTGAAACCTAATTACGCAGAGGCTTATAATAATCTGGGAAACATATTTCAGGATATTGGTAAATTAAGAGAGGCAGAAAATAGTTTCACAAAAGCAATTGAGATGAAATCAGATTTTGATAGCGCATATATTAACAGAGCATGTTTATATCGTGATCAGGGAAAACTTGATAAAGCATTAACAGATTCAGACTCATGCAATACGCAAATTTCAAGAGTATTATCTCTGGAAATTCTTTACGAATTAGGAAGAATTGACGAGATTTATGAGAGAATTGAAAAAACGGCTACATTTGATAATGAAAATATAAGACTAGCTTCATTCTCTTCATTTATTGCGGAACAAGAAAAGAAAAATACCTCCAATAATTTTTGTCAAGACCCACTTTCATTTTTATATTTTTCAAATATAAAATATCATTGTAAAGACTATATAGATTTTGCAAGCAAACTAATTAAAGATTTGTCTGAGGTTGAAACTATTTGGGAGCCTATAAATAAAACCACTCGAAATGGGTTCCAAACGCCTACTCATCTAAATATATTTTCAAACTCATCAAAAAGTATTTCCAAACTTAAATCAATAATTTCAAATGAATTGGAATCATATTATTCAAAGTTTGAAAAAGAATCTTGCTCTTATATTCAGAAATGGCCAAAACAAAAGAATATTGTTGGTTGGCATGTAATTCTAAAGAAGCAAGGTTATCAAGAAGCTCATATACATCCAGGAGGTTGGCTAAGCGGCGTAATTTATTTAAAAGTTGTACCTCCTTTAGAAAAGGATGAAGGTGCAATTGAATTTAGTTTAAATGGACAAACTTATTTTAATATCAACTCTCCTAAATTAACTTATCTACCTGAATTAGGGGATATAGTTTTGTTTCCTTCTTCTCTTCACCACAGAACAATACCTTTTTCTTCAGATACAGACAGAATAGTTATATCTTTTGACTTGATTCCAGATTGATTAACATATATTTCTCTCTCTATTGTTATACGAGGAATCAGCAGTCAATCCAGCTAATAAAATTATTTGTCTTGCGCAGGCAGCAACACCACTTGATTGATTATTAATAAGACCTTTTTGCATCCCTTGTTCAAGATTTACGAGTAGTTTTGCCACCATTTGCGGCCGCTCAATATTAATTTCATCAAAGTCTTGAACGATCAAATCCATTGCCTTCGCTGTTATTCGCCTCGCTTGCCGTCTACTTAAGCCATATTTTTGAGGCATTTCGGCCTTTATAACTGTGCAGCTATGACCTTGAGCAAGAATCGGAGCAGCCTCGTCCGTACTTAATTCCATGATTTATTTATTGTTTTTTTTCACAATTGGCCTCAATTAAATGAATGTTGAGCTACCTACTCATAATCACGATGCACTAAGCTAATTCGGGTAGAAATTCGGGCATCATATTCCAAGCGTTGTTCTCTTCAATCGAATTGAAGCAAATCAAGAAATCTTTTTTGTATGGTCTTATTCATTAAGCAGGCAACTTGAGTATTCTTGAGCATTTCTCAAAAATAAGGTCCATCTTTTCTTGAGCTTATAGACCTAATTGAACATATTTTTGAATGTCTTCATTCATCTTGTCTGACTGCTCTTTTAGATCAGCAATATGCTTTTAAAGCTGTTTTCTATAAAAAGGATTATTCAATAAATTTGGAAACTTTTCTTCCATGAACCATTTCTCAGCTCTAGAAGAAAGACCTAAAGAATGATCTCCCTTTTTAAGATCTTCATCGCTCAAGCGAAGGAATGGATCCATTGCTTAATTATACAAATTTGCAACGGGTTAATTTCTTTTCAAAATTAGAAACTAGTTATAGATATAATATATGCAAAAGATTTAATCTTTAACTAATCGATGTGATTGAGGGAAAAAAAATCCAAAAGAAGGAAGCCTCTAACGTAAGAACATTTACAGTTCCATTATCATCAGAAAAAATCAAAGAAAATATTTTAATTTACTCTAATACATCAAAGAGACCTTCGAAAGAGGAATTAATTAAAAAAGCATTTAAGTTTCACTCAGAAGGAAACATTTCAGAAGCAGTAAAATATTATCAACTTTTTATCAATCAAGGCTTCGAGGATTACAGAGTTTTTTCTAATTATGGAATCATCTTAAAAGGTTTTGGCAAATTAAAAGAAGCAGAATTATTTACTCGTAAAGCTATAGAAATTAATCCTGATTTCGCAAAAGCTCATTCAAATCTAGGTAATATATTAAGTGATCTTGGTAAATCACAAGAAGCGGAATTATCGACCCGTAAAGCAATTGAACTTAATCCTAATTTTACAGAAGCTCATTCAAATCTTGGTAATATATTGAGAGATCTTGGTAAATTACAAGAAGCTGAATTATCAACTCGTAAAGCTATTAAACTCAATCCTAATTTTGCAGAGGCATATTCCAATCTAGGTAATGTATTCAGAGATCTTGGCAACTTACAAGAAGCTGAATTATCAACTCGTAAAGCTATTAAACTCAATCCTAATTTTGCAGAGGCTCATTCAAATCTAGGTAATATATTAAAAGTTCTTGATAAATTACAAGAAGCAGAAGAATCCACTCGTAAAGCAATTGAACTTAATCCTAATTTTGCAGAGGCTCATTCAAATCTTGGTAGTATATTAAAAGTTCTTGGCAAACTACAGGAAGCAGAAATATCTACTCGCAAAGCAATTGAAATTAAGCCTGATTTAGCAGAAGCTCACTACAATCTTGGAAATATATTAAATACTCTAGGTAAATCAGAAGAAGGAGAGAAAAGTATAGTGCAATGCTTAAAAGTGAATGAAAATCATTTACAAGGAAGGCTCACACTGAGCGCTATGAGGCTACACCAAGGTGACAATTCATTATTGAAGCACTTAATACAATCAACTCAAGCAAATAATCCTTTTCTAAATTCTTTAAAATGGGTATCAGATTTATCCAAAATACCAGAAGTTTTTTTTGATAGATATTCTTTTTATGACGCAATAATTACTCAAAGTATAAAAAATCGACCTTTTTATGAGTTTGGTGTGTATACAGGTTCTTCATTTGAGTATTTAATTAAAACATTTAAAAAAGGCTATGGGTTTGATACATTTGAAGGCTTGCCTGAAAATTGGAATCATTTTAAAAAAGGAGCATTTTCAACACAAGGAACAATTCCAAAAATTAATGGAGGAACATTTATAGCAGGAATGTTTGAAGAAACATTACCTACGTTCTTTTCTAAACCAAGACCAATAGCATCAGTTATAAATTTTGACGCCGATCTATATTCTTCTACTGTCTGTGCGTTGAATTATTCAAAACCAATCATCGATAAAGATACGATTTTAATTTTTGATGAATTTATTGTCCACGATAATTGGGAGCAAGACGAATATAGAGCATTCAATGAATTTTGCTTAAACAACAATTTTACTTACGAGGTTTTGGCAGTTTCTTATTCTACTTATCAAACAGCAGTGAAGATAATAGGTATTTAACTAAGTTGCAACAACAAACCACATTAGAAAACTGGGAGCGTTTAATATAAGTATCCACATATCTTCAGAGGAGTGTATAAATTGGTTTTAAAACGAAAATCAGAATATTTCAAGAGCATTAAAATATTCTGATTTTTTAGAAAAAAGAAACTTGCTATGATTTTGTCTAGAGAGAGGTGAAAGAGCATATTTGAAACCTATGTGAAACGCACACTTCAAAGCCCTTATATCCATTATTATTAGAAGAGTTCTCGCAAACCTTTAATTATGGATTAACAGACTTAAGCAAATTGGATGACTTCAATCAATTAGTTGACTGGAAAAATAGTTCGTTTTATCAAGCAACTAATCAATCATCTAGCGTTATTAGTTAAGTATCAATAATCTCAAAAAGAGTTTTAACAAGGATAGAGTGAGTAATGAAATTACTCAAATTAAAAATTTTTAAAATTAATGGAACCTAGTGATAAAGAGCAAGTAAAAAAGAAAGTGACTGAAGTAAAAACATTCTCAGTACCATTTCCTTTAAAAGAAATTAAAGAAAATACAACTATTACTACGAACAATCCTTTCAAACCTTCTAAAGAACAAATAATTAATCAAGCATTTAAGTTTCACTCAGAAGGAAACATTTCAGAAGCAGTAAAATATTATCAACTTTTTATCAATCAAGGCTTCGAGGATTACAGAGTTTTTTCTAATTATGGAACAATTTTAAAAGATCTTGGTAAATTAAAAGAGGCAGAGTTATCTGCTCGCAAAGCTATTGAACTTAATCCTGATTTCGGAAAAGCATATTCCAATCTGGGAAGCATTTTGAATGATCTTGGCAAATCACAAGAAGCGGAATTATCGACTCGTAAAGCTATTGAACTTAATCCTAATTTTACAGAGGCTCATTCCAATCTAGGTAATGTATTGAGAGATCTTGGCAAATTACAAGAAGCGGAATTATCGACCCGTAAAGCTATTGAACTTAATCCTAATTTTACAGAGGCTCATTTCATTCTAGGTAATGTATTGAGAGATCTTGGTAAATTACAAGAAGCGGAATTATCGACCCGTAAAGCAATTGAACTTAATCCTAATTTTACAGAAGCTCATTCAAATCTTGGTAATATATTAAGTGATCTTGGTAAATTACAAGAAGCGGAATCATCGACTCGTAAAGCTATTAAACTTAATCCTAATTTTGCAGAAGCTCATTCAAATCTTGGTAATATATTGAGAGATCTTGGTAAATTACAAGAAGCTGAATTATCAACTCGTAAAGCTATTAAACTTAATCCTAATTTTGCAGAGGCATATTCCAATCTAGGTAATGTATTAAGAGATCATGGCAACTTACAAGAAGCTGAATTATCAACTCGTAAAGCTATTAAACTCAATCCTAATTTTGCAGAGGCATATTCCAATTTGGGAAACATATTGAGCGATCTTGGTAAATTAAAGGAAGCAGAATTATCCCAAATAAAGGCAATTGAAATCAAACCTAATTTATCAAAAGCATATTACAATCTAGGGACTATACAAAAATATCTTGGGAAATTAGAAGAAGCTGAAATATCACAGCGTAAAGCAATTGAACTGAAACCTGATTTTGCAGAGGCATATTCTAATCTTGCCAATCTTCTTTTACAAAGAATGAAATTTAAAGAGGGTTGGGATTATTATGAATGGAGATGGCAAGTAAATGAGAAGGACAATTATATTGGAGAAAAATTAGTGACATCAAAACCTGAGTGGTCTCTAATCGATAAAGGTAGGGTTTTGCTTTGGGGCGAGCAAGGAATAGGAGATCAAATTCTATTTACATCTTTAATACCTGAATTAGTACAAAAAGTTGATAAATTAATTATTAAAGTTGATAAAAGATTAATTCCTTTATTGCAAAGATCTTTCGATAGGAATATAATTTATTTTGATCAAAATGATTTTGTTAGTGAAGATAAATATGATTTCCAAATTGCAATGGGTTCCCTTCCTAGGTTACTAAGAACTAACAAAGAAAGTTTAGCAAAAAATAATAAGCCATATTTAAAAGTAGATGATAAAAAGTCTCATAATTTTAGAAAGCAATTAAGACATTCACAATTTAAAAAAATTATAGGTATTTCTTGGAAATCAATGTCAAGATTTAATAAAGATAAATCATTATCTCTTGAAGAATTTATTCTCGGAATTTATTCTCCATCATTTTGTTTTGTTAATCTTCAGTATGGTAATACAACTGATGAAATAATTAATTTAAAGAAAAAATATGATATTAATATTATTGAAATAGAAGAAGTTGATACTTTTAACGATATTGATGACCTTGCATCTCTAATAAATGCATGTGATCAAATAGTCAGCATTGAAAATTTAATCTCAGACCTCGCAGGTTCAATTGGTATCAATAGCTTAATTTTACTAAATCATAAAAGTCATTGGAGATCTGGACAAAATAATGATTACTCTTATTGGTTCCCATTGCAAAAGCTATTTAGAAAAAACCACTCTCAGACATGGGATAACGCTTTAAATCAAATCCAGAAAGATTTAATTAACGAAAAAAACAATATTCAAACTTCCATTTAATTCTGGACTAATGACTTCCCGTTGGAGGGGACTAGACAACGGTTGCATTAAATAGGGTCAATAACTATTGAAAGTTAAGAATTTAATGGCAAGATAAGTTATAATCAGGAAAAGTAGTTACCTTACAAAACCAATAGATGTGATGGAGGGGAAAAGATCTAGAGACCAAGCAGAATTTAAAGTAAAAACATTCCCTGTTCCAATTTCGTTAGGAGTAATAAAAGAAAAAAGTAGTAAAAATGATAAGCTAAATCAAGAAGAACTAATTAATCAATCAATTAATATTCATATACAGGGAAACATTAAAGAGGCAACCAAATATTATAAATATTTAATAGATCAAGGAGTCAATGATTACAGGGTTTTCAGTAATTTAGGTAATATATTGAAAGGCCTTGGTAACTTAGATGAAGCAGAATTATATACTCGCAAAGCAATTGAAATTAATCCTAATGAAGCAAGTATATTATTCAATCTAGGAAATATTTTGAAAGATCTTGGTAACTTAGAAGAAGCAGAATTATATACTCTTAAATCTATAAAGATTAAACCTGATTTAGCTAAAGCTCATTTTTGTCTTGGATTAATATCAAATAGACAAGGTGATCCTTACAAAGCAATAGAAGCTTTTAAAAAAACAATAAAATTTTCACCTGATAACTTAGATGCCATATTAAGCCTAGGGTCCACCTTAATAGATATAAGAAAAAATGAAGAAGGGAAAAAATATCTAATGAATATATTAGATATTAAACCTAATAAAGATATAAACAAAGAAAGAATTAATTTACTAAATACTATTCAACAAAAGGCTTTATATAAATTAACCCACTGTCTTTTTCATGAAGGTGATTTTACATCTTCAAGAGAACTTCTTGGAAAATTAACAGTTGATGAATATTATTATAGCTATAATATAGCATGCTTGCTAGGACTTGATACTACTAAGGATTTCTATAATGCCTACAAAATAATATCTGAGAAAAATATATGTAATTCAATAATCGGATCAGTTATTGATCATTCTAATATAATTTATGGTGAAAAAAATAATTCAACCTTTTGCAATGAAGCTATTGATTATATAATGCATAAAAACTTAAATGAAGAAGAATTTCCAACAAATATGTGTGATTCTCTTATCTCATTTCTACATCAAGATAACAACAAAGCAAAAGTTAGGAATGGATTAAATAATATATCTCAAACAAAAGGAAATATCTTTTCATTAGATTATACTTTCATAAAGGACTTAAAGAAATTAATCGAAAATCAAATAAATAATTATAGACATCTTTTTAGAGATAGTAAAGAGGGTTTTATAAAGAATTGGCCTGAAAATTATAGCTTGGGTGGCTGGCTATTAGATACCAAGCCTGGTGGTTTACTAAAGCCTCATATGCATGAAGGAGCATGGCTAAGTGGCTCATTTTATTTAAAAGTTCCAAAGAAAAACAATGACGAAGGTAATATTGTCTTCAGTCCTAAAGGTCCACTTTATCCTGACAAAGGAAAGCTTTTCCCTGAGAAAGTATTAACAATAAAATCAAGAGATATATGTATTTTTCCCTCTTCATTATTTCATTATACTATCCCTTTTAAAAGCTCAGAAGAGAGAATTTGTTTTGTTTTTGACATTATGCCATTTTGAATAATAGATATTTCTCACTAAAGTATTGGATGTATAATCAGAATTCAATCCAACCAGTTAAGTTATTAAAAAAACACAATTTAAAAACCTGGAATGGGCTATTAAAATCTATAAAGAAAAATTAAACCTTCTAAATAAATGACCAATCCATTTATGGGAATAGTCTCAGATATAAAATTGATAGCGATGGATTTTGATGGAGTACTTTCTGATGGAGGAATTTATATTGATTCGAAAGGCAATGAGATGAAAAGATTTGATGTAAAGGATGGTATGGGAATAAAACTACTTCAAGCAAATGGCTTCCATATTGCTTTAATTTCAGGATCTAAAAGTAATACTATACACGAACGGGCTAATTCATTGAAAATTGATATTGTTCTGAAAGGGGTGGAAAATAAACTGTTTGCGATAAATAAAGTTCAGAAAGAATTAAATATAATTCCACAACAAACTATTTTTCTAGGTGATGATGTAAATGACCTTTTAGTATTACCTGCAGTTAAAATGTTTTTAACTCCTGCTAATGCTCATCCTGCTTGTATCAAAAACGCATACTGGACAGGATCATTAAAGGGTGGAGAAGGATTCATAAGAGAGTTCACTGACTTATTTTTACTAGCACTAAATATAAATCCACTATTACCATTTGAGACATGTAATAATTAGATTAATACATATTTTAGTTCTTATGAATAAATGAAATCTGGTAATTTTAATTTGTAAAGACCTTACTAATTTGAGGATTTTTGAATATTTATAAGTTTATATATTTTTCCCGTATTATTCTAAGAAACTAACTTGGCCTAAAAAAAATAATCAAAATCGATAAAAGAGCTATATCTTAAAGAAAATAGTTTCAAATCAATAGAATAATGCAAAACACTTAAACTTCATAAATAGAGAATTTTTATACTAGATAACAGCTATTTATATAAGGATAAATGCAGTAATTGCTTTTGAAGCATAAACATACTTAGAGAATAATTTTTAGTTCTGCCATAAATTGTGAGAAATTATTTATAACTAAAAAATCCTATTAATTAAAATCAACTTCATGAATTTAACCTTATAATTGCCTTTCATTTGACATACAAACTAAGCCATGGTCGTAAATAATTGATATGAATAGCTATCAATATGAAGAAAAATTATAGATCAAAAACTACATATACCAAAATACACCCTTGTACACACTATAGGAAAAAGATGATGTGATAAATCTATAGCGAGCTATAATGCTAAAAATTAGATCCTGATATAAAATCGATGGATGTGAATAAGATGCAAACACATAAAAAAGAAGGAATATCTAAAGCAAAAACATTCACAATTCCTTTTACTTTACAAGAAATCAAAGATAATAGTATTATTATTACTAGTAGTGAGTCTAAACTCTCTAAAGAAAAAATAATTAAGCAAGCATTTAAATCTCATTCTGAAAATAATATTCCAGAAGCAGTAAAATATTATCAACTGTTTATTAATCAAGGCTTCGAGGATTCCAGGGTTTTCTCAAATTATGGAATTATCTTAAAAGGTTTTGGAAAATTAAAAGAAGCAGAATTATTATACCGAAAAGCAATTAAAATCAACCCTGAATTCTCTGATGCCTATTTGAATTTAGGAGATTTACTTAGAGATATTGGTGAATTAAAAGACGCAGAAATATATACTAATAAAGCGATATCAATCAATCCTAATTTTGCAGATGCTCATTGTAATCTGGGAAGTATCTTAAGAGATGTTGGTAAATCGCATGAAGCTGAAATTGCATATATTAAAGCTATTGAAATTAATCCTAATTTTACAGAGGCTTATTTATATTTAGGAAATATATTAAGAGATCGGGGAAACTTGCAAGAAGCTGAATCATATACTCGCAAAGCTATTGAAATCAGGCCTGATTGTGCTGATGCTCATTGCAATCTGGGAAGCATATTGAAAGATCATGGCAAATTAGAAGATGCGGAAATAGCATGTCTTAAAGCTATTGAACTTGCTCCTGATTTAGCCTTTGCTCATCTAAATCTGGGAAGCATATTTAAAGATCTTGGCAAATTACAAGAAGCAGAATTATCAACACGAAAAGCAATTGAATTAAAACCTGATTTTACTAATGCTCATTTACATCTGGGAAATATATTGAGAGATCTTGGCAAATTACAAGAAGCAGAATTATCAACACGAAAAGCAATTGAATTAAAACCTGATTTTAGTTATGCTCATTTACATCTGGGAAATATATTGAGAGATCTTGGCAAGTTAAAAGAAGCTGAATTATCAACACGAAAAGCAATTGAACTGACACCTAAATCAGCAGATGCTCATTTAAATCTGGGAAATATATTGAGAGATCTTGGCAAAACAGAACAAGCCGAATTGTCATACCGAAATGCAATTAACATTAAACCTGATTTCGCAAATGCATATTCCAATCTTGGAAACATTTTAAGAGAGCTTCGTAAATCACAAGAAGCTGAATTATATACTCGTAAAGCTATTAAACTTGTGCCTGATTTCGCAGAGTTTCATTCCAATCTTGGAAACATATTAAGAGATCTTGGCAACTTAAAAGAAGCGGAAATTTCATATCTTAAAGCTATTGAACTTAATCCTGATTTAGGAATTGCACATAATAACCTTGGAAACATTTTAGGAGAGCTTAGTAAATTACAAGAAGCAGAATTATATACTCGTAAAGCTATTAAACTTATGCCTGATAACGTTAATGCTTATAACAATCTTGGAAACATATTAAGGGATCTTGAAAAACTTGATGATGCAATAAATATATACAAAAAAGCAATAAAATTAAACAATCAATCATCAAGGGCGAAGCTTGGTTTAATTGAAACCAAAGGCCATATCTGCGACTGGAGTGATCTAGATATACAAACCATTTGGCTAAAGAATCTTGGTATTGAAGGATCTTCTACTTCACCATTTGGATTACTTTATTTTGAAGATAATCCATTGAATAATTTAAAAAGAAGTAAAAAATATTTTAAAGAAAATTTTTATCGACCAACTAAAAAAATAAAACATACTAAAAAAAATATAATTCATATAGGTTATTTCTCTGCTGATTTCCGGATGCATCCTGTAATGCAACTAATTGCTCCCTTACTTGAGTTGCATGATAAATCTAGGTTTAAAATATATTTATACTCATTTGTTAAAATAGAAGATGAATATACTGAAAGAGCAAGAAATTCTGGATGCATATTTAGAAACATAAGCGAGTTTAATAATACCGAAGCTATAGCTTTAGCAAGAAGTGACGAAATTGATATTGCTGTAGATCTGATGGGTTATACAAAACACAATAGGTTTAATATATTTTCTTCGAGAGTCGCACCTATTCAAATAAATTATTTGGGATATCCTTCTACTGTTGGTTCTAATATTATTGATTATATTATTGCAGATAAAATTGTAATCCCAGATAATTATGAAAAATTCTACGCAGAAAAGATACTAAGAATGCCAAATTGTTATATATGTAATGATGATAAAATCAAAATAGATAAAAAACTTATTTCTCGAAAAGATTTCAACCTACCTGAGAAAGGATTTATCTTTACTTGCTTTAATAATAATAAAAAAATCACACCCAAAGAGTTTGATATTTGGATGAGATTACTAATTAAAATAAAAGGAAGTGTACTTTGGTTGAAACAGCCAAATAAATTAGCGACTGATAATTTGTATAGAGAAGCAGAGAAAAGAAATGTAGATCCAAAACGTTTAATCTTCGCAAATCCAGTTAAATTTAATTTACATTTAGCAAGACACTCTCTTGGAGATCTTGGACTTGATACTTTTAACTTTAATGGTCATAAAACAACTTTTGATGCATTAAGTGCAGGATTACCAGTCCTAACAAAAATTGGAGAAAACTTTGTGGCAAGAGTTTCATCAAGTCTATTAAATTCAATAGGCTTGCCAGAACTAATTACATATAATGAAAATGAATATGAAGAAACAGCATTACGACTAGCAAATAATAGTGATGAACTTTTTAAATTAAAATCTAAGCTATCAAAACTAATGAAAGAACCAACACATTTTTCTTCAAAATTATATACTCAAGATCTTGAAACTATTTATCATAATCTTGTTCGAAAATCATTTTAGTCTTCGCTTTTGAAAGTGTTAAAGTAGTTAAGTTGATAATTTCTTCATGCTTACAAAAAAATTACCTGAAGAGATCTGGAGAACCTGTGTAGATTCAATACCAATATTTGGTATTGATATGATTATATTTTCCCGAAGATATGGAGTGTTAATGGGCTATAGAATTAATAATCCAGCAAAAGGTAAACTTTTTGTCCCAGGTGGAAGAATTTATAAAAACGAAAGAATTATAGATGCTTTTAATAGAATATTACTAAGTGAAACAGGTTTAACTTTCCCCTTTAATAAAACGACTTCAATGGGTTTATACGAACACTTTTATAATGTTACATATTGGTCTACCTTAGAAAGCAGTACCCATTATATTATAGAAGCAAGATTAATTGAAGTTGAACAAGAGAATATTAAACTAAACATAAATTTAAATGAGCAACATTCAAATTTCGAATGGATTTCTCTGGAAGATATGGCATCAAAGGCTATTCATTCCTATTCAAAAATGTATTTAAATAAAATCAAAGATCTAAAATTTAATTAATCAATTTATTTAGAAAAAATCTAATTCAATATAAATCTCATATAAAATTGTAGGGTTCTGCAACTTTTTTAAATTCAGTACATATTCTCTGAACATCGCTTTTATCTATATCTGCATTAACAGGAAGATAAATTCCATATAAATGAATTTGATCAGCATATTTCAGAGAAGTACTTTTGCCGCTATATTCATTCCAAAACGGTTGTTGACCAATACTTCCAGCAATAAGAGGCCTACTTTCAATATTTTTTTTCTTTAAATGAATCCAAACCTCCTCAGGATTTTTTACTAAAGTAGCATAGGCAAAACTTGAAATAAAATCGTTAGATGATTCTTGACACCAAAAGTTTGAAAGTTCTTCCCTGTATTTATTAAAAACTATTGATCGCTTTGAGCAATATTCATCTAAAATACTCATCTGCATCAGGCCCAAAAATGCATTCAATTCAGTAGATCTTAAGTTATATCCAGGATAATAAAATGTATATAAGTCTCTAAAGTCTGAGGTGTTGTATTTTGATCTTAAATTCTCATGAAATTCAACATCGAGGTTTCTTCCCCAGCCATGAGTCCTTATTGACTTGCTTACTTGATTAAACTCATAATCATTGCTACAAAGACATCCTCCCTCAATTGTGGAAATATGATGACCATAAAAAAATGAAAATGTTGAGGCAAGACCAAATGATCCTAGGGATTTCCCAGAGATGGTAGAGCCTAATGATTGGCAAGTATCTTCAAGCAAACGTATATCAAATTCTTCGCAAATATCTAGTATTTTCTCAACAGATGAATTATGACCAAGAACATGAACTAAAATCAAAGTTCCAATATCCTCTTCCTTTATTAACTTATATAAATTATCAATATTAATACCTAGATTAATAGGATCAGCATCCAATAGATAAGGTTGATAACCTAATTGAATAAATGGTGATACTGTTGTTGCCCATGACAAGGCTGGTATACCAACTTTTTTATTCCTTAGATCTTTAAAAAAAAGATTTGTAGTTGCCATTAACAAATTGGCAGAAGAGCCACTATTAACAAGAGTTGAATCATTTACTTGTATATATTTTGCAAATAAAGATTCAAATTCAATTACTTTCTCACCTTGAGTCAATCTTGGATAGGTTTTAATCCACTCGGATAATCTGTCTAGATGTTTTTTGGGTATTGTTTCTGAAGCTAAACCTATTTTTTTATTCATTTTTTATAAATCAAACATAATTGATAAATATCATCGATGACAGTCTAAATAATGAGCATATGTTTTTTTAATTCCTAATTCTAAATCATGCATTGGGTACCAACCTAAATCATTTATTTTCTTAACATCTAACAACTTTTGCTTCATTCCAGTAGGTTTTCTTAAATCAAATGTAAAAGTACCTTCAAAGCCTAAAATATCAGAGATTTTTTTATAGTAATCAAAAATCGAATAATCCTCTCCTCTACCTATATTAATTATATGAGGCATTTCCTTTATCCTAGGTAAAGCGAACCAAACTGCATCAGCAAAATCTTTAGCATACATAAATTCTCTTCTAACACTGCCATCTCCCCAAATCTCAACTGATTTATCTTTATTAATTTTAGCCTCATGTAGTTTAACTATTATTGAAGCAATTAAATGAGAGCGTTTAGGATTATAATTATCATATTTACCATACAAATTACAAGGCATTAAAGTAATATAATTTCTCGAATTATCTTCTATTCTTAAATAATCACATAATCTTTGTGCAGCTATCTTAGCAATTGCATAACCTTCATTCGTTGGCTCCAACAAACCATTTAATAAATATTCTTCTTTTAATGGATTAGGACCATTCTTAGGATACATGCAAGAACTTCCCAAATTAATAATATTTTTTACTCCTATCCTTGCCGCTTCAGATATTAGATTACAACCTATCTCAAGATTCTCTAATAGAAATTTTGAGGGATTTGCGATATTTGCATGAATTCCACCAACCAATCCAGCTGCATGAATAATATATTCTGGAGTATTTGCCTTCAAATAACTTCTTATTTGATCTCTATTAGTTAAATCTAGTTCTTTACGAGAAGGAGATAAAACACAATAATTACTGGCATTTTGATGCTCCTTTATATTATGTCCAACCATTCCAGTTCCTCCTGTTAGAAGAACACTCATAATAATTTCAAAGTAAATAAAGACTTTCTAAAAAAACTAATTTTAGAAATCTCTTTTTATATTCAAATATAGCATCAAGAGATATATATTTTCTCTTCATCTTCATTTCATTATACTATTTGTTTTAAAAGCTCAGAAGAGAGAATTGGTTTTGTTTTTTGACTTGATTCCAGATTAATTAACAGATTTTTCTCTCCCTATTGTTATACGAGGTATCAGCAGTCAATCCAGCTAATAAAATTATTTGTCTTGCACAAGCAGCAAAGCAACTCCACTTGATTCATTATTAATTAGTCCTTTTTGCCTCCCTCGTTCAAGCTTTACTAGTTGTTGTGCCACCATTTGCGGCCACTCAATACTGGCAGAACTTAAAAGATGAATACTTGGCGATTTGCAAAGCAAAAGGGGAAAAGCAACAACTTACTACCAAAAAAGAATAAGACTCTCCTATTTATTGAGGATGCTCCCAGGGAAGACAACGCCTTGGCCAGGCAGAGAAGAGATGATTCAATACTCAAATCAGCACTGGGAAAAAGTAAAACCGGAGGAAACGAAAGGAAGAAACCCCTTCAAAACATCGCTTCTTTTTTTCATTTTCTGAATCGACCAAAATGTTCTTGATAATGATTGGAACCCATTAAATGCTGAAAACGTGAATATTGTTGGGAAAAGTTCCAGATACTTTTACGAAGGGAAAAGTTTACTTCGAGGGAAGAGTGGTAAGAACTTAACAAAAGTCCTTATTTTAAACAGGTCTGGACTAATTGTTTCTCATCGAAGGTAGATGGACTACTGCTCCAATTGCAGAGGGTCAATTTTTATTAAAGATATACAATGTAGTCATAGTAAAAGCGAATGGAATTGACTGAAAAAGAAACAGATCAAAAGCAAAAAGTTCCTGAACTTAAAACATTCGCTGTTCCATTTACTTTAGGAGAAGTCAAAGAAAATATTACTATTAATATAAATAGTCCTTATAAACCATCGAAAGAGGAATTAATTAAAAAAGCATTTAAATTTCACTCAGAAGGTAATATTCCAGAAGCAGTAAAATATTATCAAATTTTTATCAATCAAGGCTTCGAGGACTACAGAGTTTTCTCTAATTATGGAATCATCTTAAAAGGTTTTGGCAAATTAAAAGAAGCAGAAATCTCATACCGTAAAGCTATTGAACTTAATCCTGATTTCGCTGACTCTCATTTATATTTAGGAAATATATTAAGTGATCTTAATTATTTAGAAGAAGCAGAATTATCAACTCGTAAAGCTATTCAACTTAATCCTAATTTGACAGAGGCGCATTCCAATCTAGGTAATGTATTGAGAGATCTTGGTAACTTAAAAGAAGCAGAAATATCATATCGTAAAGCAATTGAACTTAATCCTAAGTTTCCAGAAGCCTATTCTAATCTAGGGAACATATTTAGTGACCTTGGCAAATTGAAAGAAGCAGAAACATTATATCGTAAAGCAATTGAACTTAATCCTGATTTCGCTGACGTACATTGCAACTTAGGAATCCTTTTGAGAGATATTGGGAAATTAAAGCAAGCCGAAATATCAACTAGAAAAGCTATTGAGCTTCGTCCTGAATGGGGAGAAGCTCATCATAATCTTTCTTCTATTCTTTTAAAATTAAAGCAATTTAAAGAAGGATGGAATCACTTTGAATGGAGATGGAAAATGAGTAATTCAAAATTGTCAATCGGCAAAAAGTTAAGGACAACTAAACCAGTGTGGACAATAGAATCTAAAGGTAGGGTTTTACTTTGGCCAGAACAAGGTGTGGGTGATGAAATATTTTTTTCATCTATGATTCCTGAATTAGAAAAAAAAGTTGATCATTTGATAGTTATGGCAGATAAGAGACTAATAGCTATTTTCAAAAGATCATTTGATAGAAGAATTGTTTATGTAAATAAGGATAGTTATGTAGAAGAAGATAAGTATGATTTTCAAATTCCTATGGGCTCACTTCCAAAAATCTTTAGAGAAAATGAAGAAAGTTTTAAAAGAGTACCAGAAAATTATCTTAAAGTTGATGATATAAAAGCTAGTAATATCAGAAATAGAATACAAAATCCTAACTACGAAAAAATCGTGGGTATCTCATGGAAAACTATTGCAAAAGCTAAGAAAAGTAGGTCGCTAGAACTAGAAGAATTGATTCTTGGTATTTATTCACCAAAAATTAAATTCATTTGTCTTCAATATGGTGATGTAGAAAAAGAAGTTTATAATTTAAAAAATAAACATGGGGTGGAAATTGAGTTAGTAAATGATATTGATAAATTCAATGATATTGATGGACTCTCATCCCTAATAAGTGCATGTGATGAAATAGTTACGATTGATAATAGTACAGTTATTTTAGCAGGTGCCATTGGTTCAAAATGTAACTTACTAATACCAATTAATTCTCATTGGTATTGGGGATTAAATGAGATTAAGAGTTACTGGTTTCCTTCAATTAAATTATTTAGAAAACAGAATTTTAAAACATGGAATGAGCCATTAAAATCTATAAAGAAACAAATTAATCCCTATAAATAAATTAAAACCCATCTATAGTATATGCCTACATTAACTATATTTATCTTTATTAAATTACATATTATGACTCAATCCTAAATTCAATATGGCAAAAGGTTATTTTTAAATTAATGAGAAAATCAAACAAAGATATAACTGTTGGCTACGGAGAGGTAACTCCGGTAAAAATAGGCCTTGGATATCCACTTGTTCTCATCGCTGGACCCTGTGCGATTGAATCTTATGATCATACTTTTCTAATGGCAGGTCTAATTTCGAAAATATGCAAAAAATTAGGAATACAATGGATATATAAATCTTGTTATGATAAAGATTGTCGATCTTCGCCTCAAAGTTTTCATGGAGTTGGATTAGAAGAAGGACTTGAAATACTTTCAGCTGTTAGGAAAGAATTCAATGTTCCTGTTGTATCAGATTTCTCAGATGCTTCATGGGCAAAAGCAACAGGTAAGGTTTGTGACCTAGTACAAGTTCCAGCTTATTTATGTCGTCAATCATCGATCCTAAAAGCTGCAGCAGAAACAGGAAGACCTGTACACCTAAAGAAAGGACAATTTATTAGTCCTTGGAATATAAAGAATTCTGTTCGCAAATTAGAGTTATTTGGATGCAAACAAATTCTAATAACTGACAGAGGAACATTTTTTGGATATAACCAATTAGTAAACGATATGACTTGTTTTCCAATAATGAAGCGATCTGGTTATCCAGTTTGTTTTGACGCAACTCATTCAATTCAGTTGCCAACTTCTATGGGCAATATTTCCGGAGGACAAAGAGAATTCATACCATGTCTAGTACGATCAGCAGTTGCTTGTGGGATTAACGCTCTTTTCATGGAAGTTCATGACAATCCAAGTCAGGCATTATCTGACCCTAATACAGTTTTGGACATTCAATATTTAGAAATTATACTTAAGCAAAGCCAAGAAATTCACAATCTTAGATTAAAACAACTCAAGACTTATGGAGAAGACAATGTTCATACAAAAAAATAATCTCTTAGTAAAAGATGTCATGCTATCGAATGATAACTTTCCTATTGTCTCAGCGAATCATATTACGAAAGAAGTAATAGATAAAATGAATCATTTTAGAATAGGTATAGCATGTATAGTTTCAAATAAAATGAGACTAGAAGCTGTTTTTTGTGATGGTGATTTAAGAAGGACAATTATAAATAATCAACAAACTCTTTCTTCTTTTTTTATTGATGATATAGTAAATTATGCTGTAAAAAATTATAAGTTTGTGAATGAAAAAACTACTTTGTTAGATGCTGTTAAGTTAATGGGTAAATTAAAGATTTGGGATCTTCCTGTAATCAACTCAAAGTCTGAATTAAAGGGTCTACTTCATTTGCATCCTGCCGTTTTAAGCTTATTAAATGAAAGAATAATAGAATCAAAATAATTGCGATTATTCCAGCAAGATTAAAAGCAAAAGACTAAAAAAAATTTTAAATGCATGAGAATGGAACATTAAGAGCTGCTTAATCTATAAAAAGTATCGAAGCATAACATATAGTTTTAATTAAAGGATATGAACTACGAATTTTGCATGAAAATCAAAGAATTAGTAGGCCATAAAAAAGCCTAATCATGATAGATAGAAATTAACATCAAAATCGGATCAAGGGTCATATATCGATAATTGTTAGCAGGTCAAATGTTCGATAAATGAGGAAGATCAAATTTCATATTATTTTAGACTATCACCTTCTTATTTACCCAGGGCAAAAAATAAATTATATTAGAAAAATGCTTAGAATAATTGGCTATAAAATGAAATACTTGAAGCAAAACCTGATCTAAGTAAACCTATATTAGAAAAATTAGAAATCGATAAATAAAATGCGTTTAATATCAAAATCTATAGATTAATAGTATTGAGTTTGACTAGTAATTTACCCCTTTCAATATTAATAGTGATATGAATCTGGTCTTAAATTGAATAAAAAAATAACACTAAACAAAAAATAATTATAAAGAATATTTTAGATAGGTATAATTGAAATTAATTAAAAGACTTGAGAGTTTCTTCCACTGGCTAATATATTAAATAGGCTCTACCTATATTAAATTTAACAAAAGATCAATTCCCTTATCTGTGTTCTAAACCACTAAATAACTGCCTTATTAACAGTTGGGAGCAAGTTCCAATCTTGTAGGGATCGCTTTAATTTATTTAAAGCTAGATTAAATCATAAAAAAATTATAATTTGAAACCAAACATTTGTTAATCCATTAAAAAGCATTATAAAGCAGAAAGTTTCAACCTAATCCCACTCCTCTAGCCATAAGTGTCGCTAGAAAAGGTATTGAAGCAAAACCTATTAATTCGACATTAATTATCAGCCTTAACCTTAAAACAAGATTCTCATTGACTTGAGGCAGAGTTCCCTTACTCAAAGGGATTGCCCATAATATATAAGTAATTGTTGGATAGAGCGATAGAGAGCCGGTCAAAGCAAAAACAATAATCTTTGTCCAAAAGATAGGATTTTGAGTATAAAATTCTGAACCCTGACCAAACTTAATAACTCTATAAACACCACTAACCAAAAGAGCAACTCCTGCAATTCCATAGATAATATCAGCAGCCACCATTGATATTGCCTCATCTCTATTTGGATTAGGCTTCAATGAAATTCGTTCAAAAATCAATGCCCCAAAACAAAGCATAAAACTTAGATAATGGATATAAGCAACGGTAGCAGATTTAAATAAATCCACTGGCAAAACCAATCCGAACACAATAACTATATTTAAATCAATTTATACAATAGCAAAAATCATAAGTCACAGGGAGTAAGCCTTAGCTTATTTACCAAGCAAGATAAAATTGGCTTTAATTGAATAAATCGACCCCGTAAGGACTCAATATCAAGATTTTTAATATATTAGCTAATGATAAGCAAGAGCTTCCTAAACAAAAATTTTATGCTATTACAAATTTATTAAAAATAGATATAAAATTAATTTATTAGTCTAATTTAAAGTTTTAGGATACATCATGGCAGAAATAAAAAAGAAAATTATATTCAAGCTTTTTTCTTTCATTTTTATAGTGTCTTCAACATTATTTTTATTTCAGACTGAAACTTTATATGCCTCAGAAAGCGATCAGTCTGCTTTTATAAAAAAAGTATCAAGATCATATACAAAAAAATATTGTAATGCAATAGGTTTCGGCCTTTCAAAGGAAAGTGCTATGAACTTTTCCATAGAAGAGAATAAACAAGTATTTAAAAAGAAAAAAGAATTCAATAGCATTAATCAAGATATACTTGCAGAAGAGATAGCTATATCAGTAGTTGAAAAATGTGGCTACCCAATAAACCTCTCTGGTGAAAAAGGTATTCAAATATTCAAAAGTTTTTACCTATCCAAAGCAAGTGAAACATCTAAAAAAGATTAATTAATTAGAAAACAAATCAAGAAGAAATTAAGCGTTAAGTATTGCTAAATAATTTACCTTTACGATAAATAATTTGTCATATTGGATTTTCCTTAATGCAGCTGAAGAACATATTAATATCTTAATAAATATTTAATAAAAAATTGGCTCTTCAATAATTTTATTCATTTCAAAATCAAATTTGACTATAGAAAATTTTGGTCTATAAAAGATTAATTCCCCACCATCCTTTAAAAAGTTTTCATATCGATTTATAATTTCACTTTTAAACTGATAGGGCATCACTAAATAACAATCAGGTGAATCATGTTCAGGGTCATATTCTATAGAGATATTAGAACCTGGAATTAATCTTCCTTTTTTATTTAATTGAAGATCTACCGCTGAGATAATTATTTTACTATTTAGTTTTATCATTTGTGAAACTAAAGCTCCTCGAGTAGATGCTCCGAGAATTTTTATTTTAGATGAATTAGACTTTTCCTTGATCCATTTATGAAAAAGTCTGAATTCCGTTTTTACATTGTTTTCAAATAATTTAAAGTTAAATTTATTTAACCATTCTATTTCTTCCTCTATTAGCTTAAGCAAGTTTTTAGTCTTTCCAAGATTTGATTTAGTAATAACAAATGTAATATTTCCTCCATTCATCTCTGTAAGATATGCATCATGAATAAAGAGTCCAGATTCTCTACATATAATTTCAAATGTTTTTATAAAATAATAGATTAAATGTTCTTGACCAAGCATATCTACATTCTTTCTTTGAAAAAAATCTTTTGCATAATTAACTTCAATAATTGCTTTTCCTGTATCTTTTAAAAGGTATTTTATACCAGTTAAGAATTCTAGAGGTTTGGAGATATCATAGAACATTGATATAACAGTTACGAGATCAAAAGAATTATTCAAATCCAATAATTTTGTTTTACAAAATTCTAAATTAAAAAAATCATTGAACACTTTTGTCTTATATTTATTTGGAATTTCTTCTACAGCATTTGAAGGGTCTATTCCAAAAACTTCCATGCCAAAGTTATCCGCAAATTGAATTAAAGTTCCATCATTACAACCAATATCAAATAGGCGACCATTTTTAATACCATAGTTATGTACAATACGCTGAAGATGATCTTTCATAGTATTAGTTGTAGAAGATCGATACCAATAATTAACAAACATATTTTTTGGGTCAACTTTTTCTTTCATTTGTATATTATTACATTCATTGCAAAGATTTAGCGTGATTGGGGTTTTAATCAAATTAGTTTCATTTTTTAGAGGGAAATAACCTGTTAAGAATATATTGGATAAATTAAAAATACTTTGCAAATTATCACTTCCACATACAACACATTTATCAAGACTTTTACTATTGATAGCTTGAAAATTCAAAAGAGTGATTTTTATATTATCTATTATTATAGCACAGAAATTTTATGCTTCAGTCTTGTATTTAAATATATCAACTAGTTATTAATCTTCTCAAACTCAATTGATACTCTCTCCAAAACTTCAGTCCAATTATTCTTCTCTTTCTGTCGAAACAATCTCATAGACGGGTACCAAAAAGTACTTTCCTTTTCAAGTCCCCAAGTCCAATGAGGTATATCACGCAATAGTAGCCAAACTTGTTTGCCCATACCTCCTGCAAGAGTAGCTGCGCAACTGTCATTGCTAATAACTAAGTCACAGCTATTAATTATTGCAGCATGTTCTTCAAAGTCCAAAATACTGTCAATTTCATCTTGGCAAGCAACAAAATGCTTTCTAAAAGAACAATGTTTCAGTTGTTCTGATCCATAACCCTTTTGTAAAGAAAGAAACTTGATATTATTTTTCTTAAGAAGAGTTCCAAAAGTTTCTAGAGGAATTGATCTTCCTTGATAACCATTTTTCTCTATTTCAGGGCTTCCTTGCCAATGAATTCCAATAATTGGTAATGTTTCATTAGAAAGTTTCTCCGCCCATTTATAGTTAAGTTCTTGTCTCGCTCTAATATATGGTTTAGTAGTAATTGGGTTCTTAGGATTTACACCTAGTAATTTAGATATTGATAGTAATGGGATCCATTTACCTTCAGAAATTTTACAACACTGATCTTGGGTCAATGGATTGTGATCAATATTTGAAGATTTAATCAAACTATGTAATTTTAATTGTGGACAAAAAGAAATATCTAGACCTTTATTCTTTAAATAATGTAGATATCTCATGTAATGTAAAGTATCACCTAAACCTTGCTCACATACGATTAAAAGTTTTTCTCCTTTTAGTAAATCGATATCAATTTTTTTTCTGATAATAGGATTCCCATGAATTATTGAGGGTGATTTCTTTTTAAATCTATATTCATAATTTTCTAGACCATCTACATAGTTACCTTTTAAAAGTTCTACCAATGATAGGTTGAAGTAAGCATCAGCGTAATCAGGATTGAGTTCAATTGCTTTTCGAAATGATCTCTGTGCACCCTCTAACTTACCTAGGTCTGTTAATATTAGTCCTAGGTTGGAATAAGCCTCTACATATTCAGGATTAAGTTCAATAGCCTTGCGAGTTAATATTTCAGCATTTTGTAAGTTATCAAGACTTTTCAGTATTCCTCCTAGATTTGAATACGCAGCTGCAAAATCAGGATTAAGTTTTATAGCTTTGCGAGTAGCTAATTCTGCGTCTTTTAATTTGCCTAGATCTTTCAATATTATACCAAGATTATAATGTTCATTTGCAAAGTTAGGATTAAGTTCAATAGCTTTTCTAGTGGCTAATTCTGCTCCTCTCAGGTCGCCAAGTTCTCTCAAAACACTTGCCAGATTGGAATGCAGTTTTGATAAATTAGGGTTAAGTTCAATAGCCTTTCGATTGGATAATTCTGCTTCTTTCAATTTACCTAGTTCTTTTAATATTATTCCCAGATTGTAATGACCATCTACCTGATTAGGCTTAAGTTCAATAGCTTTTCGAATGGATAATTCTGCTCCTTTTAGATCACCAACTTCGCTCAATATATTTGCCAAATTTAAATGCGCTTTTACAAAATTAGGATTGATTTTAATAGCTTTGCGATAGTATATTTCTGCATCTTTTAATTTTCCAATATCTTTTAAAATTACTCCATAATTAAAAAATATTGCTGAGTCTTTAAAACCTTGATTTATCAAGTATTTATAATATTTTGCTGCTTCTAAAATGTTTCCTTGTGAATGAAACTTAAATGCTTTATTAATTATTTTCTCTTTAGAAAAATTTGAATTAGAATTAATAGTTCTAGTAATATTTTCTTGGATTTCTCCTAAAGCAAATGGAACAGCGAATGTTTTAACTTGAACTTTTTGCTTTTGATCTTTTTTTCCTTCAGTCACATCTCTTCGCTTTATGAAAGATCCATTGAATTCGATTATATCTGGAACTAGTGTTTATCTCTTAAAAAAATAGATCATCTGCAAAGTCATAACGACCCTAGTTACCGAAAAGTACGAAGTAAGCAGAAGACAAGCTCGAAGGATTACAGCTAAGGCAATGGGCTGATTGTTCAGAACTTTGAAGAGATCAATATTGAGCGGCAGCAAATGGTGGCAAAGCTACTAATAAATTTTGAACAACCAATGCAAAAAGGACTCATCAACAACCAATCAAGTGGCTTTGATGCATTTACAAAACAAATAATTTCACTGGCTGTATTGACTGCTGATTCCTTGTATAAGAACGAGTTAGAAAATCTAGTATGTGCTCGATTTCAAAACCTAGTTTTTATATCTTTTTTATTTTCTAGTTATTTTTTTTCCATTTAGATAAAGCACATCAAGTTTTGTAGTTACAAGGAAATCAATAGCTTCTTCAGGTTTCTCAACAATAGGTTCTTTGGGACCATTAAATGAGGTATTAAGTACAACTGAAGATCCAGATATTTCTTTAAGTTTTTTAAGTATTAAAAAAAGCCCACCTGTTTCTTCTGTAACTGTTTGAACCCGTGCAGAACCATCTACATGAGTAATTGCAGGTAAATTGCTTTTTAGAACTTGAGCAGTGAAAAGCATAAAAGGCGATTCATTTAGTAAACCCTTAAAGTACAAATTCACATCTTCTTTTAAAACTGCAGGTGCAAAAGGACGCCATTTCTCTCTTTGCTTTAACTCATTCATACGCGGCCAATTTTCAGGATATGAAGGATTGCTCAATAGTGAGCGGTGTCCTAGAGCTCGAGGTCCAATTTCACTACGACCTTCAAACCATGCAATGATTTTATTTTCATGAAGATCATTTGCTGCTGACTGTTCACAATCAATATTTTCTTCGATATTAATTTGATTCTCATATTTCTTAATTGCCTTATTTAGATCATTCTTACTATTTTCCAAACCAAGATATGGTAGAGATAAATATGATTTTTGAGTCATTTTTAGACGAGGTTTATTTAGTAGATGGTGATAAGCATATTGAGCTACTCCTAAAGACAAACCACTGTCATCACAATTAGGAGGAATATAGATATTTCTAAAAGAACTATCTTTCAGTAAAAGAGAATTGGCAGGACAATTTAAGCCTGTTCCACCTGCATAACAAAGAGTATCAATACTAATTTGGTTATTAAAACACATTTCTGAAATACAGTTGACTGTATATAAAAGAGTTTCTTCAAAAAGCTTTTGTGTACTAGCAGCTATATCAACGCATATTGGTTCAAGAATTTTGTTGGTATTTCCTATTGGATCAAGATTATATCCTTTTAATTTAGACAATTTTATGCAATGTTTTATCCAATCTTGAGTAGGTTCTTTAAATCCTTTCGAACGAAGGTCATAAGTATTCCCAACCATTTCTTTTTTGAAGAAAACAGGTTTACCATAAGGTGCTAAACCCATCAGTTTTCCAGCGCCACCAAACAGATCAAAGCCTAAAAATTGGCCAATTTGATTATATAAAGTTCCTAAAAAAAGATGATTAGGAACAATTGGAATGATTTTATTTGATTCTCCATAAAAAATCATTCCACTGCTAGGACCTGGAGGAATTCCTCCATCATGAGTAAGAATTATAGATTCATTAGATTTACAGTTATAAAAAGTAGAAGCTGCATGTGCAAGCTGATGTTGAATAGAAACACCAGGTATATTCCTTCCCTTTAAAGTTATTTGCATTGGGTAATGAAAAAGATTTTGATTTTTTTCTTTCGCAGTTAATATATTATTAAACTTAATATGCTTAATATCTTTTAAACATATTTCGTCTTTCCAAAAATCTATTGAAGGAAAATTTAATAATGACTTTGTTATTCCTAAATCCTCTTGTTTTATACTTTTATATTCAGGAAATGAATTTTTTAGACTATTATGTTGTTTATTTTTTTGATAAACACATTCAATAATATTTCCGCACAAACGCTTTTCAAAGCTATTATTATTTGGATTTAAATATTTATTATTGGGGTTTTCACCATATTTAAATTCTAAATCATTAGGACGATCGACCACTACAAGCTCAAAGCCTTGAGTCGATGTTATAGAAATCATATCAATATCTTCTACTTTTACTTTTGCATCTAATAATGCTTCTTCAATATGAGAGACATTAATTCCAAATGAATGCTTAGATCTATTATATCTTTCTCTTATTAAATTACATTTAGGGATACCATCTATCAAAACAGCGACACCAGCATCGTGTCCAAAATGAAGTCCAAGTATTACAACTTTATGTTCTTTCATGAAGCTATTTCCTCAATTTCTTGTAAAATCTTCCCAAGAAAAGAATAAGCATTTATGAGGTCAGGATCAATTTCAATAGCTTTGCGAATAGATAATTCTGCCTCTTTTAAGTTACCAAGATCTTTAAAAATAGTTCCTAGATTGTAATGAGCATTAGCAAAATTGGGTTCAATTGCTATTGCCTTTTTTGTAGCTATCTCAGCTTCTTTTGATTTGCCTTGATCTTGCAATATGCTTCCTAGTAGTAAATGATGATTTGCTATATCAGGATTGATTTTAATAGCTTTAATTGTCAATATCTCTGCTTCTTCTAGTTGACCTTGATCTTTTAAAATCATTGCATAATTAGAAAAAACACTATCAGTAATAAAACCTTGATTAATACAATATTGGTATGATTTTACCGCTTCGTTAATATTTCCTTTTAAATGAAAATCTATTGCTTGTTTAATTATTCTTTCTGAAGAAGGTTTAGAAGGAGTATTGAAATTAATGGAAATATTTTTTTTTCTTTCTCCCAGTTCAAAAGGAACTGGGAATGTTTTCACTTCAAACCCTGCTTTCTTTTGATTTTTTCGTTCCTCAGTCAAATTTATTTGTTTTACAAAGGATTTATTAATGATGATTATACCTTGTACTTAGGATTTAGTATTTAGCTTTGAAAAGATATTGCCCCCTTTAATTAGGTGGGGGATTATCTCCCTGCAAAGGGAAGTAATCAGTCTAGTCCCATTAAAGAAACAAAGACCTTTGATAATTTTCCACGGCTTCCATTGCAGGTAAAAGTTATTTTCCTTAGAAACATTATTAGGAACTTTATCAAAGCTAGTTATATTAATAGTTTTACTTTCTTTAATTCCCATAGAATCGAGACTAATAAGGAGCCACAATTGCGATGGGTTATTGGGTAATGAGACGTTTTTAGATAGCATTTGGTTATTAGGCACTGATATGGCGCATATAATTTCTAATCATTTCTACTTTAACAACTATCAATTCCTATCAAGCAAAGTAGAGGTTTTTTTCTTCCAAAGATCACTGGTATGAATGACCTTTCACCTGATTGAGGCCATGGCTCAGCGAGTAGAGCACCTGCATGGCATGCAGGGGGTAAGCGGTTCAAGTCCGCTTGGCTACATTAGGATTTCTAAGTCACGGTAATAGATTTCAGAGGATTTACGTTAGAGCGTGAATAAAACGATATTGCCTGATATGGCAATTGTGTGTTCCGTTATGCCCTCATTTTCAGCTCTGAATCTTATGCTCGAATGTTTTTATCAACTATTATGATGAACCTTAGCGCAAGATATAATTTTAATTAATAGTCCATTTATAAAATAAATAGACGTGATTGAAAGAAAAAAAGATCAAAAGCAAAAAGTTCCTGAAGTTAAAACATTCGCTGTTCCATTTATTTTAGGAGAAGTCAAAGAAAATATTTCCATTAATTTAAATACTCCTTCTAAAATATCTAAAGAACAAATAATTAACCAAGCATTTAAATTTCATTCAGAAGGTAATATTCCAGAAGCAGTAAAATATTATCAACTTTTTATAAATCAAGGGTTAGAAGATTACAGAGTTTTCTCTAATTATGGAATCATCTTAAAAGGTTTTGGCAAATTAAAAGAAGCAGAAATCTCATACCGTAAAGCTATTGAACTTCATCCTGATTTTGCAGATGCTTATTTAAATCTGGGAGATTTATTGAGAGATCTTAGCAACTTAGAAGAAGCAGAATTATATACTCGTAAAGCTATTAAAATTAATCCTGATTTTGCAGATGCTAATTCCAATTTGGGAATAATTTTGAAAGATCTTGGTAACTTAAAAGAGGCAGAATTATATACTCGTAAAGCTATTAAAATTAATCCTGATTTAGCAGATTCACATTCCAATTTGGGAATCATTTTAAATAATATTGGCAAATCACAAGAAGCAGAATTATCTATTAGAAAAGCTATTAAACTCAATCCTAATTTAGCAGATGCTCATTTAACTTTGGGAAACATATTAAGAGATCTTGGCAAATTAGAAGAAGCTGAAATATCACAGCGTAAAGCAATTGAACTGAAACCTGATTTTGCAGAGGCATACTCTAATCTTGCTAGTCTTCTTTTACAAAGAATGAAATTTAAAGAAGGTTGGGATTATTATGAATGGAGATGGAAAGTACATGATAAGGACAATTATATTGGAGAAAAATTAGTTACATCAAAACCTGAGTGGTCACTAATCAGTAAAGGTAGGGTTTTGCTTTGGGGCGAGCAAGGAATAGGAGATCAAATTCTATTTACATCTTTAATACCTGAATTAGTACAAAAAGTTGATAAATTAATTGTTAAAGTTGATAAAAGATTGATTCCTTTATTGCAAAGATCTTTCGATAAGAATATAATTTATTTTGATCAAAATGATTTTATTAGTGAAGATAAATATGATTTCCAAATTGCAATGGGTTCCCTACCTAGGTTACTAATAACTAACAAAGAAAGCTTGACAAAAAGTAATAAGACATATCTAAAAGTAGATGATAAAAAGTCTCATAACTTTAGAAAGCAATTAAGAAATTTAAAATTTGAAAAAATTATAGGCATTTCTTGGAAATCGATGTCAAAAATCAATAAAGATAAATCATTATCCCTTGAAGAATTTATTCTAGGAATTCATTCTCCATCATTTTGTTTTGTTAATCTTCAGTATGGTGATACTACTGATGAAATTATTAATCTAAAGAAAAAATATGATATTAATATTATTGATATAGATGAAGTGGATACTTTTAATGATATTGATGACCTTGCATCTCTAATCAATGCATGTGATCAAATAGTAACCATTGAAAATTTAATCTCAGACCTGGCAGGTGCAATTGGTATCAATAGCTTGATTTTACTAAATAATAAAAGTCATTGGAGATTTGGACAAACTAATGATTACAGTTATTGGTTTCCATTGCAAAAGCTATTTAGAAAAAATCAGTCTCAGACATGGGATAACACTTTAAATCAAATCCAGAAAGATTTAATTAGCGAAAACAATAAGATTCACACTTCCATTTGATTCTGGACTAATTACTTCCTTTTTTCAAGGGTTTACCCCTCCTGCATGGCATGCAGGAGGGGTAAACCCTTGAAAGTCATAGCGATCACTAAGTTCTCTTGTTAAGTAAGAAATGATTGCTGCACGATTTACCTCATAGCAGTTTTTGACATTAATAACTAAATACAAAATAATAAAAAAAGAACTGTAAAGGCAGGCTGCATATTGAATTCTAAACTAGGTAATGGGTGAAATTTAATTGTAATCAATTATATTCTAAGCTATTTTATAATTACATTAGTTGCCTATTTAATTTCTAAAATTGTGATTTTATCTATCAAGTCTCCTTGGGAGACTTGATAGATAATGGTGAATAGGTTTATGTTTTGAATTCATGCTTCAACTTCCATTTCTTCTTTAAGTGCAGTTGATACTCTTTCCATAACTTCTTCCCAATTGTTTCTTTCATTTTGTCGGAATAACCTCATAGATGGATACCAAAATGTACTATCTCCTTTAATTCCCCAAGCCCAAAAAGATATATTTTTCATAAGTAAACACACTTTTTTACCCATGCTTGCTGCAAGAGTAGCTGCGCAACTGTCATTGCTAATAACTAAGTCACAGCTATTAATTATTGCAGCATGTTCTTCAAAGTCCAAAATACTGTCAATTTCATCTTGGCAAGCAACAAAATGCTTTCTAAAAGAACAATGTTTCAGTTGTTCTGATCCATAACCCTTTTGTAAAGAAAGAAACTTGATATTATTTTTCTTAAGAATAGTTCCAAAAGTTTCTAGAGGAATTGATCGTCCAGCATAAAAACCTTTTTCTATATATGGGTTTCCTTGCCAATTAATTCCAATGATTGGTAATGTTTCATTAGAAAGTTTCTCCACCCATTTATAGTTAAGTTCTTGTCTTGCGCTGACATATGGTTTGGTAATGATTGGATTTTTTGGGTTAACCTTTAGATATCGTGGTAAAGATAAAAGCGGGATCCATTGACCTTCTGAAATTGAATCAACTTGATATGAAAACAATGGATTGGGATCAATTCCAGAGGATTTGATCAATGTATGTAATTTTTCCTGGGCACAAAATGAAACTTCTATGCCTAGTTTTTTAAGATAAGGAATATACCTCATAAATAGAATAGTGTCGCCTAAGCCTTGTTCAGTCACAACTAAAAGCTTTTCTCCCTTGTTTAGTTTTCTATCATCTATTCGATTAATTTTTGGATTAGCATGTACTTTTGAGGGGTTATCGATTTTAAATCTATATTCATAATTTTCTAGACCAGATTCATATTCTCCTTTACGTAGCTGAATGTTTGCTAAGGTATAAAAAGCATCTGCAAAATTAGGATTTAGATTAATAGATTTTCGTATAGATATTTCAGCCTCCTTAAATCTTCCAAGGATTTTCAATATGAATCCAAGATTATAAAAAGCCTCTGCTAAATTAGGATTTATTTGAATAGCTTTTAGAGTATAATATTCTGCTTCCTCTAATCTATCTAAACTTGTCAAGATTGTTCCAAGATTATAATTTGCTAAGGCATATTCAGGATTTATTTCAATGGCTTTACATGTCACTGTTTCTGCTTCTTTTAATCTCCCAAGTTTAATCAAAATAGTTCCCAAGTTTGAATATGATTCTGCATGACTTGGGTTAAGTTCAATTCCTTTTCTAAATGATATTTCTGCTTCTTTTAATCTCCCAAGTTCAATCAAAATAGTTCCCAAATTAGAATATGATTCTGCAAAATTTGGTTTAAGTTCAATTGTTTTCATATAGGATATCTCTGCTTCTTTTAACTTACCCATTTCTGTTAATATATTTCCAAGATTGAAATGAGCGTCAGCGTAGCTAGGATTATATTCAATAGCTGTACGATAGAACTTTTCTGCTTCTTGTGATTTCCCAAGATCTTGCAATATTATTCCATAATTATAAAAAACTCTGTGGTCCTTTAATCCTTGATCTATTAAATTTTGATAATATTTTGCCGCTTCGTTAATATTTCCTTTTAAATGAAAATCTATTGCTTGTTTAATTATTTTTTCTGAAGAAGGTTTAGAAGGAGTATTTAAATTAATGGAAATATTTTCTTTGACTTCTCCTAAAATAAATGGAACAGCGAATGTTTTAACTTCAGGAACTTTTTGCTTTTGATCTTTTTTTCTTTCAATCACGTCTATTTATTTTATAAATGGACTATTAATTAAAATTATATCTTGCGCTAAGGTTCATCATAATAGTTGATAAAAACATTCGAGCATAAGATTCAGAGCTGAAAATGAGGGCATAACGGAACACACAATTGCCATATCAGGCAATATCGTTTTATTCACGCTCTAACGTAAATCCTCTGAAATCTATTACCGTGACTTAGAAATCCTAATGTAGCCAAGCGGACTTGAACCGCTTACCCCCTGCATACCATGAAGCTCAAAACCCCTGAATATCCTAGTCATAGATTTAAAACCAACCTCTTAAAAGCTCCTTACACTATGTAAAGCGCGCATAATTGAGCGCATATCTGATAGCCCTAGATATAGGGCCACTCAATCACTTATGAACAGACATATATAGATATAGATATAGATATATATGTCTGTTCATAAAAAAGAACAAAATGCAATCCTTATATCGTAAATTGAAACCAAATAAGAAGTCAAATTAATTGAAATTATTATGTTATTCAGCTACTTTAATTATTATTTTGGTTATTTATATAGTTGATCAGATTTATAGTCTCAGCAAAGATAGCAACGCCTAGAAAATCTTAAATGACAAAAGTCATTCACTCTGATTTTTTAAATGTCGGAGAAGCAATGTGTTCTCTTTTTTCTTCAATAGAAAAGAATCCAGCTTGGGCTTTGAAGCCTCAAATGGTTGCTGAACTTGCATTGTGCTTGCACATGCTCCAGAGAGAATTATATCTACATTGCATCGAGGAGGAATATGAAAAACGCTACTAAACAAGAGATGGAATTAAGAGCAGGCTTTGCTGCTGGCTTACTCGCTCAAGATCATAGTTGCACCGTAGTAACGACCCGAGTGACCGAAGAATACAAATTAAGCAAAAGAAAGGCTCGAAGGATTACAGCGAAGGCAATGGATTTAAACAGAAATATTATCTAGACGATATACTAAAAGAACTTTATTTATAACGTATAATTGATAATTATCTCCTATTCATAGGATCAGATATATTTATTCGATTTTACTAAAGTAATAAATATATTTTCTAATTCTTTAGTGTAATTGTTAGAGTTAAATAATATTAAATCTTCTTTATTTTTTAATTTATTTCTTATTTTCTTTAGTTTGTCTTTATTAGTCGCTAGTTCATATGCTAACGATTCGTATTCCGATTCAGTATGTGTTATTAATTCTTTTAAATCACACGAACTTAGAATGCTTGCTGCCATCCTAGCACTGTAACTTTTGCCTAACATTGTTATTAGAGGTAATCCTGCCCACAAAGAATCAGAAGCAGTAGTTCCTGCATTATAATTAAAGGTATCTAAGAATAAATCAGCGCATGAATGCCTTGACAAATGTTCATCTAAATTCATTTTTTCGGCGAATACAACTCTATCTTTCTGTAAGCCCTGATTGATTAGTTCCCTATGTATATTTTTTATTGCATAGTGATTTGGCTTCATCAACCAAAGTATGCTTTTGTCAACTTTCTTTAATAATCTAATCCATATATTAAACTCTTTTCTGGTAATTTTTTGGATATTATTAAAGCATGTGAATATAAATCCAATAGATGGAAGACCTAATTCTTCCCTACTAAAATTGTAACTTGATATCTCTTTTGTATTATCATGAGGTACTAGTGTGTTTTTCAGATATAATACTTTTTCGGTATAGAATTTCTTGTTTTTCTCTGGTATTACTATTTTATCTGCAATTATATAATCAAATGATTCTGAGCCAATAGTACCAGGATAACCTAGATAATTGATTTGGATTGGGGCTAATTTGTAAGAGAAAATTGATTGCCTATTGAATGTTGTTATTCCATTCAGATCTATTGCTATATCTATTTTATCTTTTCTGGCAAGTTGAACTATTTCAAGATCACTTAAATTAGCTATTTCTCTAAAGCAATAAACCGCATCCTTTACTCTATTTGTGTAATTGTCATTTATATTACTAAGACTATAAGCATATATATCGAATTTAGATTTATCATGTAATTCTAATATTCTTATTATTAAATGTGTTATTGCATGATTTCTGAAATCGGAAGAAAAATATCCGATTTTAATTTTATTATTATTTTGATGACTTATAATTGGTAATTCTTCTCTTCGATGTCTCTGATTAAAGTTAACTGCTCTTTTTAAATGATTTATGGGATTATCCTCTAGATACATCAACCCTAATGGTTCTGTGGATTTTCCCTCTATTCCAATTTTATTTGAATAAGGTAAATATTTTTCTATTTCATCCCACAAACACATTTTTGATAATGTAAGCATTAGATCTGATAAGCGGTAAATATCTTTGGGTTCTATTTCTAGGCTTTTTTCAAATTCTTTTTTGGCTTCTTCTAATTTGCCAATATCTTTTAATATGACTCCTAGATTAGAATGTGCTTCAACTAAATCTGATTTTAGTTCAATTGCTTTGCGTGTTGATATTTCAGCTTCTTCTAAGTTGCCACACTCAATCAATATGCTTCCTAGATTTAAATGGAAATCGGCGTAATCAGGGTTAAGTTCAATTGCTTTTCGTTGTGACAACTCTGCTTCTTTAAATTGGCCTAGATCTTTTAATATATTTCCCAGATATGAATGTGCTTCAGCGAAATCAGGTTTGAGCTCAGTTGCTTTTCGAGCTGTTAATTCTGCTTCTTCTAATTTCCCAAGATCACTCAATATATTGCCTAGATTGGAATGTGCTTCAGCGAAATCAGGTTTGAGTTCAGTCGCTTTTCGAGCTGATAATTCTGCTTCTTCTGATTTTCCAAGATCACTCAATATATTTCCCAGATTGGAATATGCTTCTGCGTAATCAGGTTTGAGTTCAGTCGCTTTTCGAGCTGATAATTCTGCTTCTTCTAATTTTCCAAGATCATTTAATATGTTTCCCAGATTTAAATGTGCGTCTACGTAATTAGGTTTGAGTTCAATTGCTTGACGAGTGGAGATCTCTGCTTCTTCTAATTTCCCAAGATCATTTAATATGTTTCCCAGATTTAAATGTGCGTCTACGTAATTAGGTTTGAGTTCAATTGCTTGACGAGTGGAGATCTCTGCTTCTTCTAATTTCCCAAGATCACTCAATATGTTTCCCAGATTGGAATGTGCTTCAGCGAAATCAGGTTTGAGTTCAATTGCTTGACGAGTGGAGATTTCTGCTTCTTCTAATTTCCCAAGATCACTCAATATATTTCCCAGATTTAAATGCGCCTCTGCGTAATTAGGATTGAGTTCAATTGCTTTGCGAGTTGATATTTCTGCTTCCTTTAAGTTACTAAGATCTTGTAAAACCACTCCAAGATTAAAATGCGCATCTGAGTCATCAGGATTCAATTCAATTGCTTTTCGAATAGATAATTCTGCATCTTTTGATTTGCCAAGATCTTTTAACATTTTTCCCAGATTGGAATGAGCAACAGCGAAATTAGGGTTATGTTCAATTGCTTTACGAGTAAATAACTCTGCTTCTTGTGATTTGCCAAGTTTTTTCAGGAGGATTCCATAATTTGAAAAAACCATGTAGTCTTTGAAGCCTTGGTTAATGAAATATTGATAATACTTTTTTGCTTCTTGAATATTACCTTCTGAATGAAATTTAAATGCTTGATTAATTATTTGTTCCTTTGATTGTTTGCAAGGAGTATTGCTATGAACCGTAAGATCTTCTTGGATTACTTTTAAATCAAATGGCACTGGGAATGTTTTTACTTTAGATCTTTCTTTCTTATTATCTTTGTTTCTTTCACTCAAATCTATTATGAGCTAATAACTGTTCGCATAATAGCTATATCTAGCTATATCAGGCAATATCGTATTATGCATTTACTTCCATAAATCCCGCTATATCTTTTGCTATAACGAATAAATCTTAATGAACCCAAACGGGTTCGAACCGCTAAACCCCTGCATGCCATTAAGGGAAAATTTCTTCTAAATATATTTTTATGAAAGAACTTAAGAAAAATATCAAATTAGATGCGCGCATTTTGCGCGCATCTAAGACCTATCTATCTAGTATGGAGCCAAGCGCACTCGAACCGCTGACCCCTACATTTATGAACCTCGAAAACCCCTAAATATTCTAGGTATAGATTCAACAATACCCACTGGAAGCAACTTGCAATTTAAAGCCGGCCTAATCAAACGCATACTATGTAACCTAAAACATGACCTCAAAAGCTTGAATAGACTGATATATATATCTTTATATTTCAGGTAATATAAGATTAAAATTTTAAGTTTATATTTTAATTACATAAATCATTAATTATATCTAAATGAGAGAAGTCTGCATTAAATCCAAGTGATTGTATTTTATTAATATCCATCCAAAAACTTTTATTTACTGATTCTGATCGGAATTTAGGAGAATTTATGGATATTATATTTGATCTAGATTGGATTCTTTCCTTTGCCAAATTTATAAAATCTCCAATACTAATTGGCTTGCCTAGGCCAACATTATATATTTCATTTAGCGCCCCTTTCCTGCAAATTAATTCAATAGCTTTGCAAGCATCATGAATATGTATTATTTCTCTCATATGCTCACCATTGTCATGCAATTCAATTTGCTCATCTTCTTTTAGTTTATTAATCATCCATAGTAATGCATTTTTATTATTTGATATATTTTTATCGCCCTTTCCTAAAACATTACATAATCTTATTATCCTATATTTGATACCAAATGTTTCACTAAATGTAATAAGCATATCTTCTGCACACTTCTTAGTAATTGAATAAAATCCCTTGGGTTTACATAATGAGATTTCTTTAGCTGGTAGAGAATCCAACTTTCCATAAACATACCATGAACTTATAAAATTAAAAATAATATCTTTTTTTTTACAGTAATTTAAAACCTCACAAAGTACTGATAAATTGCTTTCAACATCAATTGATGTATCAGTAAATATACTAGAATTATCGATGCTTGAAATAAAATAAAGGATCTCATTACTTAACGGATTTCTATTCTCACGTTTAATATTTATGTGAGAAGGGTACAATTTTATAAACTTACTTCCAATAAAACCAGTCGAACCATAAATTGATAGCTTCATTTAATATAAATAATTACTACTGAGATTAGATTAAATACGATATAAGATATTTTAGTAAATCAGATAAGACTGTGAAGATCAAAGCCTTAATCTTAATATCATTCCTTAATAGGATTATCGATCTAACAATGAGAGCACAATAGCGATTTCTAGCTATATCAGGCAATATCGTATTATTCACGCTTTACAGCAAATTCTCTGAAATCTATTGCTGTGAATGAGAAAACCTAATGGAGCCAAGCGGACTCGAACCGCTGACCCCCTGCATGCCATGCAGGTGCTCTACCAGCTGAGCTATGGCCCCAAATCGTTCTAAACACTGTGTTATCAACAGCTTTCAAGGAATTTAGAGTTGAAGTCAAAATCACTTGATATTGGCTGTATAGCAATTCTGCGCAACAATATGCGCAATGGATTACCAATCACAGAGTGGGTTCCAGGACTGAATGGCAGAAAATTCTGCGCAAAACCAACAAACTCGAGAACGGCGAGGGATGATCTCTTCGTAGAAAAGGGAAAAGGGCTTCCTACAAACTCAAGTAACTCTTAGACACCGAGAGGATGGTCGTAGAGAAAGTACTTTTATTCCTTACGAATGGAACAGTCGAAACCAAACCAAGATTACTACGGCGGTTGCAGAACTAAAAATGCTTATTGATGATCGAAATCTAACTATTAAAGAAGCCGAGAAATTCAGACTTGGTTCCAGTGAAGAAGCAAGTGCAGTAAAAGCTATCAACTGGGTCAGAATCCTAGAGTTCAAGCAAGATCACTGCTTGATCAATTAGTGGCTAAAGGACTAGAAGCAAAGAATGAACACTTCCACTCCCGATCGAGGCAAAGTGTCTTTCCACCGACCTATATAAATAACATCGTTTTTACTCTTATATAAGAAGAGTGAAAATGGTAAAAAGGTTCTTTTAATTAGAAACTCTGCTATGGGTAAAGGTGATTATTTACTTTTCTTCGTTTGCCATATCTAAATTTTGTATCAAACAGGATTCCAAAATGCATACATGGCTCACTATTTTGTAACCAGATCCAAGAAATTTATACACAAGGAATATTTGTGAAAGGATTTAAGTTAGAATAATTTTTAATAGCCTTTTAAAAAAGGACAGAAGTTACTTAGAAAATGAAAGGTTTTGGTAAACAACATAAACATAAAAAGAAAAAAATAACAGCAAATAAAAGAACTCCAGTTCGATTTCCTTTAGGTGAAATCAAAGAGAATATTACTGTTATAACTAATACTGATTCTCAACTTTCTAAAGAACGAATATTTAATCAAGCATGTAAATTTCATTCAGAAGGTAATATTCAAGAAGCAAAAAAGTATTATCAATATTTCATTAATCAAGGCTTCAAAAACCACATAGTTTTTTCTAATTATGGAAACATATTACACGAACTTGGAAACTCAAAAGAAGCAGTATTATTGTACAGAAAAGCAATTAAAATCAAACCTGATTACACAGATTTTTATTACAACCTAAGTATAATATTAAAAGATATTGGCAACTTAGAAGAAGCTGAGTTATCTACTCGTAAAGCAATTGAACTTAAGCCTGATTATGCAGAAGCACATTACAACCTAGGTATAATATTAAAAGATCTTGGCAACTTAAAACAATCAGAATTATCATACCGCAATGCAATTAAAATTAAACCTGATTATGCAGAAGCACATTACAACCTAGGTATAATATTAAAAGATCTTGGCAACTTAAAACAATCAGAATTATCATACCGCAATGCAATTAAAATTAAACCTAATTACGCAGAAGCACATTACAACCTAGGTATAATATTAAAAGATCTTGGCAACTTAAAACAAGCAGAATTATCATACCGCAATGCAATTAAAATTAAACCTGATTACATAGAAGCTCATTCCAATCTTGGAAATATTTTGAGAGATATTGATAAGTTACAAGAAGCAGAATTATCATACCGTAATGCAATTAAAATAAAACCTAATTACGCAGAAGCCCATTACAACCTAGGCATAATATTGAGAGATATTGTTAACTTACAAGAAGCAGAATTATATACTCGTAAAGCAATTGAACTTAAGCCTGATTTCGCAGAGGCTCATTCGAATTTAGGAAACATATTGAGAGATATTGGTAACTTACAAGAAGCAGAATCATCTACTCGTAAAGCAATTGAACTTAAGCCTGATTTCGCAGAGGCTCATTCGAATTTAGGAAATCTATTGAGAGATATTGGTAACTTACAAGAAGCAGAATTATATACTCGTAAAGCAATTGAACTTAAGCCTGATTTCGCAGAGGCTCATGTGAATTTGGGAACCATTTTGTACGATCTTGGTAAAGTAATAGATGCAAATAAAGAATATTCACTTGCATTCGAAAAGGACCCAAACAATATTTCTTTTTTTATAAATTCTAGATTGAGATTCTCACCAATAATGAATAATATTGAACAGATAGATACTGAGCGTAAAGAATACAAAAGGCAAATCAAAACATTAAAGAATAATGAAAAAATCTATTATGAAAGCAAAATTATTTTTCAAACAAGTATTTTTTATCTTGCTTACCAAAACAGATTAGATGACAAGGTTATTCTCGAAGAACTGAATAATACAATATCCAAAGTAAAAGGACTAATATTTAAAGGGTTTTCGAGAGAAAAATATCTTGCCACTTCATCAAGAAAAAACAACTTAACGTTAGGTATTTGCTCTGAATTTCTTAGAGAGAATCATACCATCGGAAAATTATATACTAAAGTTCTATTAGATTTATTAAAAGCGGGTATTGAAGTTAATATTTATATACCACCTAATAAATTCATTAATTCAGGTCTAGACCTAATTAAAAAGGGCTTCAAAAGAGTTATCTTTCTTCCAAATTCAACACAGAAAGCAAGTGAATTAATATTTTCAGACAACCTAGATGTTTTATTTTACCCAGATATTGGGATGTCTAACTATACATATATTCTTGCATCATCAAGACTAGCTTTGGTTCAAGCAACCAGCCTAGGCCATCCAAATACATCTGGAATTAAGAATATAGATTATTTTATTACTAATGATATAGTCCCTCACCATCCATCATCTAGCTACACAGAGCGCTTAATTAAATTAAGTAGATTGCCTTTCAATTATCCTAAGCCAAAAATAAATAAATCAAAGTTATCTAGTAAAAATCTAGTTAATTCTGATAATAATTTTATAATCGGACTTACTCAGTCTTTATTTAAGCTTCATCCTGATTTCGATAAAGTACTTGAATCAATATTAAGCGAGATAAAGAATGCATATATTATACTTATAAAAGACAAGCAGGACAATACAACTACAAAATTAAAAACCAGATGGAAACAACAAAGTAATTTATTAATAGAAAGATCAATATTTCTTAATCGAATGTCTAAAGATGATTTTATTAATACCACAAAAAATTGTCACATTATGCTAGATCCATTCTATTTTGGAAGCGGTAATACTTTTTATGAAGCAATGGCCTTTGGCATTCCATTTATTACTTACCCATACAGTCAAAGAGGCAGTTTAGTTGCTTCAGGCTATAAACAGATGGGTGTAAAAAACCCACCAATTGCTCAATCACCTGAAGATTATATAAATTGGTGTAAAGAATATGCTAAGAACAAATTATTTCTTGAGAAAACAAAAAATGATTTAAAAGAAAGGGCACAGAAGTATCTATTTAATGATAACGAAATATACAAAGAATATTATATATTTTTTACTGAGGCTGTAAAAATAGCAGAACAGGGAGAATTGCTAGAAGATAATTGGAAGCCATTTGCTTAAAGCAAAAATTAATTAAAAATATATAACTTTTATATCTTTTCCAAGTCTAAGCTTGTCAAATACATAATTAATTTTATATTTAAATTAATTAAAATCCTTCTTAGAATTCATGAAAATCTCATAAAGCTTAATCCATTAGTTATGAATCTTTATAAATTGTTAGTTAAAGTTAATCGTTTCATTAAAATCAAATCAATAATATAGTTATGGTTAATTCATATGGATAAAATAATACCCCATTCAGAGAATGAAAAAAAAGAATGGCCCTCTTCTGTAATTATCAATCTTCCAGAGGCTTTCTGTGATATCAGAGGCTCAATACAGCCACTATTGGATGTTGATATGAAAAGTTCTGTCTTAATAATTTCAAATGCAGGATCTGTTAGAGCTAATCATTACCATAAAACTGATTGGCATTATTGTTATGTACTCTCTGGAGAAATAAAATATTACTATCGTCCTCATGGGGACAAAAAATTAGCTAAGGAATTAATAATAAAAGAGAATCAAATGTTTTTCACTCCACCTATGGTTGATCATGCCATGGTTTTTGACAAAAAAACTAAATTCTTAACCTGGAGCAGAAATTCAAGGCTGCAAGAATTTTATGAAGCTGATGTTTTTAGAATTGCTCCAATAAACCCGTAAAGATATTATGCTTAAAAATCATTATTTAAGAACTACCTGCAGGCAATGTAACTCTAGAGATCTGACATTAGCGATAAAGATTAAAGAAACACCTCCTGCAAATTCATTTGTAAAAGAATCAGAAATAGCTTTAAATCAGCCTTTATACCCATTAAATGTCTATTTTTGTAATGAATGCAAGCATTTACAATTAGTTGATGTAATAAACCCAGAATATCTTTATAAAAACTATCTTTATGTTTCAGGAACTTCTAATGTATTTGTTAAGCATTTTAATGATTATTTTCAATCAATAAAAGAAAATTATTTTAAAAATGGATTAATAATTGATATTGGATCTAATGATGGAACGTTATTGAGATTTTTTCAAGACGATGGATTTAAAGTATTAGGAATAGAACCTGCAAAAAAAATCGCAACCGAAGCTCTAAATAAAGGGATACCTACATTGATTGATTTTTTTAGTAATGATTTATCTAAAGAAGTTTTAAAAAACTATGGTTCAGCATCAGTAATTACAGCAAACAACGTTTTTGCCCATATTGATAATCCTAAATCATTTTTGAAAGGTATTAAAACTTTGATTAAAGATAGTAAAGGTATTTTTATAATTGAAGTTTCATACCTTCTAGATGTCATAAAGGACAATTTATTTGATACTATTTATCATGAGCACTTAGATTACCATTCAATAATTTCATTAAATAGATTTTTAAATGAAAATGGTTTTGAAATTTTTAATGTAGAGCATGTAGATTCTCATGGAGGCTCAGTAAGAATATTTATTCAACTAAAGAATGGTCAATTTGATATTTCCAATTCAGTTTTGGAGTTTGTAACTAAAGAAATGGAATCAGGTCTAGATAAAATTGATACTTATCTAAACTTTGCCAATAAAATAAATCATATTGGCAGGGAACTTAAAACTTTGCTTAAATCATTAAAATCAAAAGGTAAAACAATTGTTGGTTATGGAGCTCCAGCAAAAGCTACGACTTTAATGTATCACTTTGATATTGGTCCTGAAATCTTAAGCTATATAATTGACGACAGTAAATGGAAGCAGAATTTATATACGCCCGGTATGCATATACCTATAGTTTCTAAGACTTTTCTCAAAGAAAAGAAACCAGATTATATTCTTATTTTAGCTTGGAATTTTTCATCATCAATAATAAAGAATAATATTGACTTTCAGAATAAAGGCGGAAAATTTATTATTCCATTACCAAATATAGAAGTAATTTAGTAAACATCTTATATCATTCAAATCATTAATGAAAAAGAAGAAAAAAAATGAAGATGATTTACCTGAAATAGGCTTAATTGGATTAGGTCGTTGGGGTAAAAATATGCTAGCCGCATGCCAAAACATATCGTGCTTGAAGTTGAAATGTGTAGCAAGCAAAAATCCAGATGCCAAAGAATTAATTCCAAAAGATTGTGAAATTTACTTGGACTGGCGTGAAATGATTACTTACCAGGAATTAGATGGGGTAATTATATGCACACCACCAAATACCCATTTAGAGATTGCACAAAATTTTATAAAAGCCAGAATTCCAATTCTTATTGAGAAGCCTTTAACACTTAATCTAAATGAAGCCAAATCTATTTACAAAATAGCTAAATATTACAATAGTCTAGTTGTGACTGACTTTATACATTTATTTAATTACAAATTCAAAGCCTTAAAAGATTCATTAAAGCTAATTGGTGATATCAAATATATATTAACAAAAGCAGGTAATTTTGGCCCCTATAGAAAAGATACTCCTGTTCTATGGGATTGGGGTGCTCATGATTTGTCAATGTTGATTAGTTTAATGGGACAATCTCCTAACAAAATATCTACAAAAAAAATTAGAGAAAATAAAACTAGAAAAGAAAATGAATCAATATGGCAGATAAATTGTAGCTTTGATAATCAAATTGAATCGAGTACCTTAATAGGCAACATGATGCCTAGATGCAGAAAAATGGGGGTTTTAGGGTCTAATGGAATGCTTGTTTTTGATGATATAGAAACTACTCCTTTAAAGTTTTATAAAAATTGGACCTGCCGTAATTTTCCAAGCAAGGGAGGTATATCAATCCCAGTCTTAGAAGAGAAGGAACCAGTTCAATTAGTTATAGAATCATTTTTAGATTTAATAAACAATGATATAAATCATCATTGGAGTTTATCACTAGGGGTAGAAATTTGTAGACTTTTAAAAGAATCCTCGATATAGATTCTTTTAAATAAAGATAATTAAAACCCAATCACTCCTTACCATTAAGTCTATATCTTTAATAAGTATTTACAGATTTATAAATAAAAAATATATATCTTTATGATATTAATATATAATTTTAATTTAGTTTAAAAATTCAAATAAATACAAATAGAACCTAATATTTTTATAATAGCTCTTTCATAACATATACTTAAAAAGGTCAATGTGAAATGATTGATGAAAAAAATTCTTCTGACAGGGTCAAATGGATTCTTAGGGACACATATTTTATCTAAAATTATAAATTCAAATCAATTCGATTCGATTACTAATATCACAGGGATAGATAACTTCATTAGTTCTAATAAATCAAATGTTTATACAACTAGTTCTAAATATAACTTTATCGAAGCTGATTTAATTAAATTCGACTTCGATCAACTACAAGAATTTGATACTGTTATTCACTTGGCTAGCTTGGCTAGCCCTTTCTACTATAATAAGTATCCTCTTGAGACAGTAGACATAGGTACAACAGTTACACGGAAGTTACTAGAAAAATGTAAAGAGTGGAACGCAAGATTCATATTCTTCTCTTCATCCGAAATTTATGGTAACCCGTCTCCAGATAATATACCTACGAAAGAAGAATATAAAGGATATGTTTCATGTCAAGGATCAAGATCTTGTTATGACGAAAGCAAAAGGCTCGGAGAGACTTTGTGCTATATATATAATAAAAAATACAATATAAATACTAATATAATTAGACCTTTTAACATTTATGGTCCAGGCATGTCTATTTATACAGATTATAGAATGATTCCAAATTTAATGAAATCTGCACTTAGAATGCAGACATTTAATATATATGGTAATGGTAATCAGACAAGAACTTTTTGTTATTATACAGATGCAATTGAGGGGATAATTAAAGTTATAAAAAATGGGGTTTATGGTGAAACCTATAATATTGGTAATGACAAACCTGAAATATCAATGATAGATTTAGTTAAATTATTTCGCAAAACAATTAATATAGATCTAAGTTATAAAATAACTCCATATCCAGAATATTATCCTGATGATGAACCGCTAAGAAGGCTTGCATCAATTGAGAAAGCAAGAGAACATTTAAACTTCCATCCAAAAGTAACTTTAGAAGCGGGTCTGACTAAAACATGGAAGTGGGCTTTAAAGAATTAATTGTATAAAAATATATTTATGATCAATATAATTATTTTTCATAAATGTTTCTCAACTACAGTAATAAATTGCATTTTGTAAGATTAAAAAAATCCACTGGTTTACTTGATAGCACTTATTCAACATAAGGGTCTAATAAATACATGGTATCTTGGAACATGATCATCACCCTATAGGTCCAGCGCATTTGCAGCTCCTAATTAGACTCCGGTCAAAGGGAGGGGAAAAAGATAAAACGATTGAAATAACAAGTGTTGATAAATTTTCAGATACTATTCCCGAAGGAAAGGCGGTGGAAAATCAACAAATGCCTTTATTTAAATAGGCTTTAACTAATTTCTTCCCTTACATAGAGATAACTTTCAGCATAATTACAATGCTGCAAGTCCATTTGAAAGTTAAGCCCATGTGTAAGTTAAACTCCTCATGAATAACCTTTTACAGAAAGAATTGAAGTGACTGATAAAATTAAAGGTTTTGGTAAACAAAGTAAACATAAAAAGAAAAAAACTAAAGAAAATAAAGCCATAATAATTCCAGATGCATTAGAAGAAGTTAAAGGGAATTTTTCAATTTCAACTAATACATCAGCCAAGCCATCTAAAGAAGAAATAATTAATAAAGCATTTATGTTTCATTCACAAGGAAAAATTTTAGAAGCAGCAAAATATTATCAATATTTTATAGATCAAGGGTTTAACGACCCAAAAATTTTTTCTAATTATGGATCTATTTTAAAAGGCCTAGGTAAAATAAAAGAAGCTAAAATTTTGTATCAAAAAGCAATTTCTTTAAATCCTAATCATATCAATGCTCATAATAACCTGGGGAACTTATTTAGAGAAATAGGGCAGTTTAAAGAAGCTGAAACTTATACTCGTAAGGCAATTTCACTTAAACCAGATCTAGCTGAAGCTCATAATAACCTTGGAATCATATTGAGAGATCTTGGAAGATTACAAGAAGCAGAATTATCAACCCGCAAAGCAATTGATCTAACACCTCAATCAGCAGATGCTCATTTGAATCTGGGAAATATATTGAGAGATCTTGGAAACCTACAAGAAGCAGAATTGTCATTCCTTAATGCAATTAAAATTAAACCTAATTACGCAGAGGCTCATTCAAATCTAGGAAACATATTTAAAGATCTTGGCAAATTACAAGAAGCAAAATTTTCATTCCTTAATGCAATTAAAATTAAATCTGATTACGCAGAGGCTCATTCCAATCTGGGAAATATTTTGAGAGATCTTAAAAAATTACAAGAAGCAGAATTATCATACCGCACAGCAATTAAAATTAAACCTAATTACGCAGAGGCTCATTACAATCTAGGAAATGTATTGAACGATCTTGGAAACTTACAAGAAGCAGAATTGTCATACCGCAAAGCAATTAAAATTAAACCTAATTACGCAGAGGTTCACTCCAATCTGGGAAATGTTTTGAGAGATCTTGAAAAATTACAAGAAGCAGAATTGTCATACCGCAAAGCAATTAAAATTAAACCTAGTTACGCAAAAGCACATTTTAATTTAGGAAATTTACAGGTAGATCTTGGCAATTTCAGAGATGCTATAAATCAATACGAAAAAGCTCTAAAATTAAACAATCAATTATCCTTAGCGAAGGCTGCTTTAATTGAAACCAAAAGCAATATCTGTGATTGGAGTAATCAAGATATACTAGCTATTTGGCTAAAGAATCTTGGTATTGAAGGATCTTCTGTTTCACCATCTGGTTTACTTTATTATGAAGATAATCCATTGAGGAATTTAAAAAGAAGTAAAAAATATTATAAAGAAAAATATGATCGACCAACTAAAAAAATAATACATACTAAAAAAAATATAATTCATATAGGTTATTTCTCTGCTGATTTCCGGAATCATCCTGTAATGCAACTAATTGCTCCTTTACTTGAGTTGCATGATAAATCTAGGTTTAAAATATATTTATACTCATTTGTTAAAAAAGAAGATGAATATACTGAAAGAGCAAGAAATTCTGGATGTATATTTAGAGACATAAGCAAGTTAAATAATATCCAAGCTGTCGAATTAGCAAGGGGTGACAACATTGATATTGCTGTTGATCTAATGGGATATACAAAGAAAAATAGAATGTCTATATTTTCTTATAGAGTCGCACCTATTCAAATAAATTATTTGGGATATCCTTCTTCTATTGGGTCTAATATTATTGATTATATTATTGCAGATAAAATTGTAATTCCAGATAATTATGAGAAATTCTACGCAGAAAAGATACTAAGAATGCCAAATTGTTATATATGTAATGATGATAAAATCAAAATAAATAAAGAACTTATTTCTCGAAAAGATTTCAACCTACCTGAGAAAGGATTTATCTTTACTTGCTTTAATAATAGCATAAAAATCACACCAAAAGAGTTTGATATTTGGATGAGATTACTAATTAAAATAAAAGGAAGTGTACTTTGGTTGAAACAGACAAATAAATTAGCGACTGATAATTTGTATAGAGAAGTAGAGAAAAGAAATGTAGATCCAAAACGTTTAATCTTCGCAAATCCAGTTAAATTTAATTTACATTTAGCAAGACACTCTCTTGGAGATCTTGGACTTGATACTTTTAACTTTAATGGTCATAAAACAACTTTTGATGCATTAAGTGCAGGATTACCAGTCCTAACAAAAATTGGAGAAAACTTTACCGCAAGAGTTTCATCAAGTCTATTAAATTCAATAGGCTTGCCAGAACTAATTACATATAATGAAAATGAATATGAAGAAACAGCATTACGACTAGCAAATAATAGTGATGAACTTTTTAAATTAAAATCTAAGCTATCAAAACTAATGAAAGAACCAACACATTTTTCTTCAAAATTATATACTCAAGATCTTGAATCAATTTATACTAATCTTGTTAAAGAATAATCTTATACGCACTTGAAGAAATCGGTGGTTAATTGCAAACGTCTTTATTTTCATTGGCTTTGAAATAATTGCTTCCTTTTCTAGGGAGATAATTTCTTTCTTAATAAAAGGGAGCCAAGATCTATTCAAAGCTAAAACCTCAGTGAAAGTTATAATCATAATTAATAGGTCTTTCTAAACAAATAAATGTGACTGAGGGAAAAAGAAATCAAAAGAAAGCAGGCTTTGAATTCAAAACATTCAAAGTACCATTTGATTTAGAAGAATTCGAAGAAAATATCACTTTGACTTCGAACACTCCTTCTAAACTTTCTAAAGAACAAATAATTAACCAAGCATTTAAATTTCATGCAGAAGGCAACATTTTAGAAGCAATAAAATATTATAAATATTTCATAGATCAAGGATTTAGTGACTACAGAGTTTTTTCTAATTATGGAGGACTTTTATTGAGTTGTGGCAAACCACAAGAAGCAGAATTATCAACACGAAAAGCAATTGAACTAAAACCTGATTTTGCTGATGCTCATTTAAATCTGGGAAGCATATTGAGAGATCTTGGCAAGTCAAAAGAAGCTGAATTATCAACACGAAAAGCAATTGAACTAAAACCTCAATCAGCAGATGCTCATTTAAATCTGGGAAGCATATTTAAAGATCTTGGCAAATTACAAGAAGCTGAATTATCAACACGAAAAGCAATTGAACTAAAACCTGACTTAGCAGATGCTCATTTGAATCTAGGAAACATATTGAGAGATCTTGGAAGATTACAAGAAGCAGAATTATCAACACGAAAAGCAATTGAACTAAAACCTGACTTAGCAGATGCTCATTTGAATCTGGGAAATATATTGAGGGATCTTTGCCAATTAGAACAAGCAGAAATATATCAACGAAAAGCAATTGAAATCAAGCCAGATTCCGCAAATGCTTATGCTAGCTTGGGTAACGTTTTGAGGGATCTTGGCAAATTAGAACAAGCAGAAATATATCAACGAAAAGCAATCGAACTTAATCCGGATTTCGCAAATGCATATTCCAATCTTGGAAACATTTTAAGAGAGCTTCGTAAATTACAAGAAGCTGAATTATATACTCGTAAAGCTATTAAACTTGTGCCTGATTTCGCAGAGTTTCATTCCAATCTTGGAAACATATTAAGAGATCTTGGCAACTTAAAAGAAGCGGAAATTTCATATCTTAAAGCTATTGAACTTAATCCTGATTTAGGAATTGCACATTATAACCTTGGAAATATATTAAGAGATCTTGGGAACTTAAAAGAAGCAGAATTATCCACTCGTAAATCGATTGAACTTAAACCAGATAACGTTGTTGCTCATAACAATCTTGGAAGTATATTGAGTGAGCTTGGAAAACTTGATGATGCAATAAATCAATACAAAAAAGCTCTAAAATTAAACAATCAATCATCAACGGCGAAGCTTGGTTTAATTGAAAATAAAGGCTATATCTGCGACTGGAGTGATCTAGATATACAAACCATTTGGCTAAAGAATCTTGGTATTGAAGGATCTTCTGTTTCACCACTTGGTTTACTTTATTATGAAGATAATCCATTGAGGAATTTAAAAAGAAGTAAAAAATATTTTAAAGAAAAATATTATCGACCAACTAAAAAAATAATACATACTAAAAAAAATATAATTCATATAGGTTATTTCTCTGCTGATTTCCGTAATCATCCTGTAATGCAACTAATTGCTCCCTTACTTGAGTTGCATGATAAATCTAGGTTTAAAATATATTTATACTCATTTGTTAAAAAAGAAGATGAATATACTGAAAGAGCAAGAAATTCTGGATGTATATTTAGAGACATAAGCAAGTTAAATAATATCCAAGCTGTCGAATTAGCAAGGGGTGACAACATTGATATTGCTGTTGATCTAATGGGTTATACAAGAAATAATAGGTTTAATATATTTTCTTATAGAGTCGCACCTATTCAAATAAATTATTTGGGATATCCTTCTACTGTTGGTTCTAATATTATTGATTATATTATTGCAGATAAAATTGTAATTCCAGATAATTATGAGAAATTCTACGCAGAAAAGATACTAAGAATGCCAAATTGTTATATATGTAATGATGATAAAATCAAAATAGATAAAGAACTTATTTCTCGAAAAGATTTCAACCTACCTGAGAAAGGATTTATCTTTACTTGCTTTAATAATAATAAAAAAATCACACCAAAAGAGTTTGATATTTGGATGAGATTACTAATTAAAATAAAAGGAAGTATACTTTGGTTGAAACAGACAAATAAATTAGCGACTGATAATTTGTATAGAGAAGCAGAGAAAAGAAATGTAGATCCAAAACGTTTAATCTTCGCAAATCCAGTTAAATTTAATTTACATTTAGCAAGACACTCTCTTGGAGATCTTGGACTTGATACTTTTAACTTTAATGGTCATAAAACAACTTTTGATGCATTAAGTGCAGGATTACCAGTCCTAACAAAAATTGGAGAAAACTTTGTGGCAAGAGTTTCATCAAGTCTATTAAATTCAATAGGCTTGCCAGAACTAATTACATATAATGAAAATGAATATGAAGAAACAGCATTACGACTAGCAAATAATAGTGATGAACTTTTTAAATTAAAATCTAAGCTATCAAAACTAATGAAAGAACCAACACATTTTTCTTCAAAATTATATACTCAAGATCTTGAATCAATTTATACTAATCTTGTTAAAGAATAATCTTATACGGCACTTGAAGAAATCGGTTGTAAATTATATTTTCATATCAAATCAAGTCTCATAAATTGTTCAAACAAATAATGGATTTAAGCTATTGCTCCAGCGAAATTTTTATTTCCTTATTAGTTTCCAATCTATGGTAAATAAAGAGAATTGCTAAAGTTAGCTATAAAATTTGCTGAGGTAAGGAAGTTTTATCATTAATGAAATCGGTGGTTAATTGCAAACGTCTTTATTTTCATTGGCTTTGAAATAATTGCTTCCTTTTCTAGGGAGATAATTTCTTTCTTAATAAAAGGGAGCCAAGATCTATTCAAAGCTAAAACCTCAGTGAAAGTTATAATCATAATTAATAGGTCTTTCTAAACAAATAAATGTGACTGAGGGAAAAAGAAATCAAAAGAAAGCAGGCTTTGAATTCAAAACATTCAAAGTACCATTTGATTTAGAAGAATTCGAAGAAAATATCACTTTGACTTCGAACACTCCTTCTAAACTTTCTAAAGAACAAATAATTAACCAAGCATTTAAATTTCATGCAGAAGGCAACATTTTAGAAGCAATAAAATATTATAAATATTTCATAGATCAAGGATTTAGTGACTACAGAGTTTTTTCTAATTATGGAGGACTTTTATTGAGTTGTGGCAAACCACAAGAAGCAGAATTATCAACACGAAAAGCAATTGAACTAAAACCTGATTTTGCTGATGCTCATTTAAATCTGGGAAGCATATTGAGAGATCTTGGCAAGTCAAAAGAAGCTGAATTATCAACACGAAAAGCAATTGAACTAAAACCTCAATCAGCAGATGCTCATTTAAATCTGGGAAGCATATTTAAAGATCTTGGCAAATTACAAGAAGCTGAATTATCAACACGAAAAGCAATTGAACTAAAACCTGACTTAGCAGATGCTCATTTGAATCTAGGAAACATATTGAGAGATCTTGGAAGATTACAAGAAGCAGAATTATCAACACGAAAAGCAATTGAACTAAAACCTGACTTAGCAGATGCTCATTTGAATCTGGGAAATATATTGAGGGATCTTTGCCAATTAGAACAAGCAGAAATATATCAACGAAAAGCAATTGAAATCAAGCCAGATTCCGCAAATGCTTATGCTAGCTTGGGTAACGTTTTGAGGGATCTTGGCAAATTAGAACAAGCAGAAATATATCAACGAAAAGCAATCGAACTTAATCCGGATTTCGCAAATGCATATTCCAATCTTGGACTCATATTAATTGATCTTGCCAAATCAAAAGAAGCAGAGATTCATATTATAAAAGCAAATAAAATCGAACCTAATTCTGCACAATTTAAGTTAAACTTAGCTATTTGCCAGCTTGCTCTTGGAAATATAACTTCTTCAATATCAACACTCGAATTGGCCTATAAAATAAATCCTAAAGACATACAAATAAAATGCTTGTTGTCTATTCTAAATGGAAGAAATATAGATAAGTTAAAAAGCTTAAGACTAGAAAAGATATTAAATTCACAATTCGAGGAAAAGTTAGATTGGAAGCCACTTGTGCTACATAGGCCTATAGAGAAAGAACTAATACAAAAACTATATACTCTTAAAACTCAAGAAGCTTCAAATCAAGATAGATATCCACGTCCAATCTTTGGCAACATAAAAGGATCAGACTATGATTTGTTTGAAACTAAAACACCTATAATAATAAATTTCAAGAAAGATCTAATTAATATACTAAGTGTATATTTTGAATCTGAAATCTTCATTACTGATTCATTTTTCAATATAATACAACCTAAAGATGGTATTGGAGGAGGTAATAAAATTCACAATCATCTTAATGAAATAGACAAAATACCTGAAATTGATATCTCCAAACAAAAGTTTAGTTTAGTATATTATTTATCTATAGGGGATCAAAATTGTCTAGAAAAAGGTAAATTGCAATTTCATCAACCAAACCAAGATTTTCTACCTGGTGAAGGAATGATAGTTATATTTCCTGCCTCTAAATTACATTCTGTATCTTACAATGGTAAAAAGGATCGGGTTGTTATAGTAGTTAATTTTTATATCGTTTAATTTAAAATCAATATTTTTTAAATCGATATAAGAAACAATGATAAGACTTGCAAGCAACCCAAATTCAATGTCTAATATAAAAACCAAATTAAAAAATACAGAGATAAATAATATATTATTTGATTCAGAAAAAGTCACTCTTAATTTAGAAAAAATATAGTAAAATCTTATAAAGTACTTAGAAAATAAGAAATAGGACTAAAGAAGATTTAAACAAACAATCACTTATTATTTTCTATTAAAAAATTTTGATTATATATCTCGTCGAAAAAACTATTCAAAGCAGCTTCTGAAAAATTTTCCCTAATCTTCCAATTAATTTCAAAGGATGGTTTAGTTTTTCTTGAATTTAAGGTCTCCTTCATTAATTGATAAAAGTTTTCTAGTCAATCAAAATTTAATTGCGTTTTAAGAATTTGTCCAAAAGAAAATGGTCAATAACAAAAATTTACCAACAGAATCACCCAGATAATCTTAAAAAAATTCATAATTTCATTTATCTATAACCTAAATTCCACTCTTTCTAGAGATTTTTGTACAAACTGATACTTTTCCACATTTTTCTCTTTTCCTGATATTACAAAAAGTTTTGTCCGAGGATTTTGACATGAACTTTTCAATGTATCAAGAGATACAAAAACCTTGAAACTAACTGCAGCGCCTAGAATAAGTTGTAATATTTTTTTTTGTAATTTATCCACTTATTCAATTGACATGACCCCCTTAATGAGATTTTATTTAATTATGAATTTTGTGGAAAAGTGGAAAACCCTTATTTAACAACTAAAAATCTAATTTTTTTTATTGATCTTAAAAGGAGAAGACATTGATTCTAAATATAATTCTGGAGGTTGCAACAGACACAATTCACCCCCAAGAAAACAACCTATAGCTAGCCAATCTAGTCTTTATAGCTCAAACAACTTTGCTCTTCTTCTACATCTTTAATTACTAATTCCATTTCCTTTTCTTGAGAATCAATTTTTTTAAAACCTAAAACTTCAATAGTTTAATTACCTAGAGAATTTTCAAAAAACTTTTTTTTATAATCATAAATTTTTGAATAAAAAAAATAATCATGAACTAATTTCAATTGTTTATGTTGAAAGTAAGTTTTTTAATAAGCCTATTAATTAATTTATTAATTTATTTTGCTGACTTTAAAACCACCAAAAGACAATTTTGAGTAATAGTAATTGTATGCATAATCCTTTCTCCATTTATTGGAATAAAAATTGGACCTTTCAAGTAGTACATGGAGAAGGTGGTATTTATATAGAAGCAAAAGGATTGGGGCTTCTAATAAGAAAACCTTTATTAGCAACTGAAAGCCCTATTACTGCAGCAGATAATTTGGTTTATAGCGAAGATAAAAATAGAAAATCTTTATTCAACGCTTGGAAGTCAAAAAAAATTAATAATCTTAATTAGTTTTTAAAATAGAGTTAAGTTTTCCTCCACACAGCTACTAACTTTCCCTGAACATATACTTGTTCAGCATCAATTTCTATAGGTTCATAGGATGTATTAGCGGCTTCTAAACGAACTAAACTTCCATCACGAAAAAAATGTTTCAAAGTAGTTCCCAATCCGGGAACCATAGCACTAACAATAGTTCCGTCTCTCAGACGAGAAGGGTCATTAACAGGTTCCATTAAAACCATATCTCCGTCTGCAATAAAAGAATCAATCATTGAATCTCCATTTACCGTCAAAGCAAAAAGTCCCTTTAATTGAAGAACTGAATTTAAATCCAGAGTTTCCTGTACATCATCAAAAGTTTCAACTAACCCACCTGCAGCGATTGCTCCTAAAACAGGAACGCCCGAAATAGTCTCCTCTATTAATTGCAGTGTTCTTGCCTGACCTTCTTGCCATTTTATCCAGCCTTTTTGTTGCAAATGTCTTAAACGGCTTTGGATTGGTGCCGGAGATCTTAGTCCCATAGCTTGCATCATCTGCCTAATTGAAGGGCTGTGATGATGAGCTCCAATAAAATCTACAAGCCAGTCATAGAGTTCTTGCTGGGCAGTAGTTAAAGCTTCTTCTGGCATTCGAATGGTTTGAGTACATATGTCCTTCAATACATATGTACCTAAATTATCTCAACATCGCAACCCTAAAGCCCTCCAAGCTGGACGGCGAGCAATGCTTGCTGAACATGAAGCCTATTCTCAGCCTGATCAAATACATGACTACTTTTGCTCTCTAAAGCTTCTTCTGTAATTTCTTCACCTCTATGAGCAGGCAAACAATGCAAAATAATTACTTCCTCATCTGCAAGACCTATTAATTTTTGATCAACTTTATACTTTTCAAAAATTTCTTTCCTCTTTAAATGCTCTTCTTCTTGCCCCATAGAAGCCCAAACATCTGTATAAATAACTTGAGCACCCTTAACAGCATTTGAAGGATTATTAGAAATAGATATTTTCGAACCAAATTCGGAAAGCGAGTTTGCCTTTTCTACAATTTTAGAATCTGGTTCAAAACCTTTTGGAGAGCAAATTTTTACATTCACTCCCAACATTGCTCCACATATCATCAGGGAGTTGGCAACATTATTTCCATCTCCTATGTAAGAAAGATTTATTCCTTTAAGCTGCCCAAATTCTTCCTGAATTGTCAAATAATCTGCTAGGGCCTGACAAGGATGTTCAAGATCAGTCAGAGCATTGATTACGGGAATAGTAGACCACTCTGCATATTCTTCCAGTTCTTGCTGAGAAAAAGTCCTAATTGCAAGAATATCGCAATATCGACTCAAAACTCTTGCTGTATCTTTAATAGGTTCACCCCTACCAAGTTGAGTGATTTGAGGATTTAGATCAATAGTTTGCCCACCAAGTCTTGCCATTGCTACTTGGAAACTCACTCTTGTCCTTGTAGAGGCTTTTTTGAATATCAATCCAAGAACTCTATTTCCAAGGTCTATTCTTCTATTACCTATTTTTAGCTGTTTAGCTAATTCAAATAAAGATAAGACCTGATCTGTATTCAGATCAGATGAAGAAAGGAAGTTGCTTTTACTAAAAGAATTTAATCTAGAAGCTAAACCTAAAGATGCTGAAGCCATAAATAAGCCTCAAATATCCTTTATCGGAGATAAAGGATATAAAAGTCAAGTCTTTTAATTTAAAACTTTTTCAGGCATGACACTGTTCGAAAGCATTTCTTTAAGTTCATCGCCCTCTATTACTTCCTTCTCAAGGATTTTCTGAGATATATCTTCTAATAATGAAAGATTATTCTTAAGAATATTTAATGCACTTTCGTGTGCGTTATCTACCAAACTTCTAACTTCTTTATCGATGGCCTGAGCAGTTGCATCACTTAATTCTCTTCTTGGATTGTTATTACCACCAAGGAATTGCCCACCTCCTTGCTTGTCATAGGCCAAAGGTCCCAAAATATCACTCATACCGTATGTTCCAACCATCTGCTCTGCTAAATCAGTAGCTCTTTGTAAATCATTTGATGCTCCAGTAGTAATTTTTCCAAAAATGATTTCTTCTGCAGATCTACCACCTAAAAGAGTAGCTATTTGACCTTGTAAATCTTCTTTTGAGTTTAAGAATCTTTCTTCGGTAGGTAATTGAAGGGTATAGCCCAATGCACTCATACCTCTTGGAACTATAGATATTTTTGCGACTTTGCTACCTCCAGGCATTAGGTGGCCGACTATTGCATGACCAACCTCATGGTAGGCAACAATCTTTTTCTCATCATCTTGCAAAACTCTGCTTTTTTTCTCTAATCCTGCAACTACTCTTTCAATTGCCTCGTTGAGATCTTTTTGTTCAACGGATGTTCTTTTACCACGGGCTGCTAGCAGGGCTGCTTCATTTACCATATTGGCTAAGTCAGCCCCAGCAAACCCACTAGTTGCCTGAGCAATTCGATCTAAATCAATCTCATTAGACAATTTTACTTTTTTTGTATAAATTTCCAAAATTGTTTTTCTGCCAGACAGATCAGGTCTATCAACAAGAACTTGCCTATCAAATCTGCCTGGGCGTAGTAATGCTGCGTCTAAAACTTCAGGTTGGTTAGTAGCCGCAAGAACAATTACTGGTTTGTCAGTTGAAGCGAAACCATCCATCTCTGTTAGTAGCTGATTAAGTGTTTGCTCTCTCTCATCATTTCCACCAACAACTCCCATCGAACCTGATCTGCTTTTGCCGATTGCATCAAGTTCATCAATAAATATTATACAAGGTGCTTTTTTCTTAGCTTGTTCAAACAAATCTCTGACTCTTGCAGCACCTGCACCAACAAATAGTTCTACAAATTCAGAACCCGAAATAATAAAGAAGGGTACTTCTGCCTCACCAGCTACAGCTTTTGATAAAAGGGTTTTACCAGTTCCTGGAGGGCCGACAAGTAAAACACCCTTAGGAATTCTTGCGCCAATATCGGTATATCTTTGAGGCTTTTTGAGGAAATCAACTATTTCAGTTAATTCATCTTTAGCCTCATCAACTCCTGCTACATCTTCGAAAGTAACTTTTGATTCATCGTCGGGGACATATACTTTTGCCTTGCTTTTAGTAAAACTGAGAGCTCCCTGAGCTCCGCCCCCGCCCATACTTCTGCGAGCAAAAAACTGCAAGACAAGAATAAATATTAGAGGTGGTACAACCCAACTAAGGATAGTAGTAAATATATTAGGTTTCTTGGGAGGGGCAGCTGCAAACTCAACGCCTTTTTTCTCTAACCTCTGTGGTAACTCCATATCAAAAATTGGAGTTGTTGCAAGAACAGATGGAGCTCCCTCTTCTGCAGTAGAAAGTTCGTATCTAATTTGGTCTTGAGTTATGTATGCGCGTTTTACCTCTCCGTCATCAACTTGATTGATGAAAAGGGAATATGGAACTCGTGGAACTTGTGTATTTTGGCTTGGGAAAAAACTACTAAAAAGCAGAAGCGCTCCAAAACCTATAAGAACTAAATTAATTATTCCAAAACGTTTATTTGGTTGATTCTCATCTTGTCGTATTGGCATTAGCAAGGAACTAGGTATTACTAAGTTAAACAAAATTCCCTACTAATTGACTTCTTTAACTGGAGGGAGATCCGAACGAAAATCTAATTTTTTAAAATTAATGCCCTAAACAAGTAGATTCCAACTGAGATCTTCTCCTTTTCGTTCTAAAAGAGAATGTTGCAATTTGTAGGTAGATTCTATTGATTCAAAGCCAAAATCATTCAGAGGACTCATTGAAGACTTACCTCCTAAGAGTTTAGGTGCAACAAAAACCACTAATTCCTGAACACAATTAGCTTCAATTGCACTTGTAGCTAATTGGGGACCGCATTCCCAAAGGATTTTGTTGCAGCCTTTTTTCGCAAGTGAGCCTAGCAATTCAGATGGATCATCCGTATTTAATCTCAATTTCTCTGGACCATCTGGTAAATCAGAAAAGAAAGCTTCATTCCCATCTGGCCCATAAGCAATTAATGTTCTCGCACTTTGCGTATCCCAAAGTTTTGCAGCTTTAGGTAAATCTAATGACCTTGAGAAAATCACCCTTAAAGGTTCAAACTTTGATTTACCCCTTGAAGTCAAAAGAGGATTATCGACACGAACTGTTCCTCCCCCAACTATTACTGCATCACACTTAGATCTAATTTGATGAACTGAATTCCTAGCAGTAACACCTGTTATCCACTTACTACAACCATTTGGTAAGCCAATTCTTCCATCTAAGCTCATTGCCCATTTAAGAATTCCCCAAGGACGACCATGACGAACTCGAAAACTAAATTCGCGATTAACTAATTCACATTCTTGACTCAAAACCCCCTCGATAACTTCAAGTCCAGAGTCTTTTAATCTTGAAATTCCATTGCCTGAGACTCTTGGATCAGGGTCAACCATTCCAATGACAACTCTTTTTAAACCTGCTTTTATTATTGCTTCTGTACATGGGGGGGTTAAGCCTTGGTGGCAACAGGGTTCTAACGTTACAACGATTGTCCCATCAATCGACTTCTCTCCCACTTGAGCAAGTGCTTCTATTTCGGCATGAGGGTTCCCTGCACCTGTGTGATATCCCTCTCCAACAAGTCTTCCACTTGAATCCAGGACAACAGCTCCTACAAGGGGGTTAGGGCTAGTCATACCTTCAGCTAGTAAAGCCAGTTGGATTGAACGTCTCATCCATGGCACCCATATTTTTTGATCCTCAGGCAAATTAATCATTTTTATTCAGCCAATGATCTCCATTCACTTACTAAGTATGGCGGGATTGGCAAATCATTTATCACGCCAGGCAAGCTGAGTCTCAATGGTCTATTTTTATCCAACTCGGCAATCAAATTGCTTAGTTCAAATTCTGCAGCAGAGTCATTCAAAATTTCAACCTTGATTTTACTGTTTTTAGTTATGTCTTTTAGATCCCAAGTCTTTCTCCCCGATTTAACTGTCAAGTTAGTTGGATGATCAATCCTTAATGAGCCTGGATAACCCACAATTCTTAAAATTAAATTATTAGACTTTATGGAACTTGGATAAACGATAATTTGCCAAGTTTGATAATCCACGTCTTTGAGGCTCTCAAGACTTCTTTTAATCTCTTTTTTCTGATCATTTGAAGTAACTGTTGAATCTGCATAACCTTTATTTGCGTTAGTAAAAAAACAACAACAAATCAAAAGACAAGAAATTATTATGCGAAATAAATCACGAAATCCTTCCATCACTAATATCGGAAATCTCTGATTCAAGTAGTGCATCTAATGCTAATGCTGAGCGAACGAGTGACTGATATTTCTTAATGATACGTCGATTACGTTCAACTATTTTTGAAGGATCAGATTTTTCTGAATAATTAATAGGGTTTTCAAAGACTTGAACATCATCATCCATCAACTCTAAATCTTTTTGTTGCTTAATCAGAGCTATCAAAATTTCATGTAGTCGGGATCTTCTGGTTAAGTGACCCTCCGCTTCGTTTTTTTTAAGATTCACAAAACCTTTAAGATAACTATTGAAGTTTTAGTTGATTTTAATCAAAAACATAGTAATGCTATAAAAAGGAAATTTTTCTTCGTCCATTTATTTAAACCATGCCTAATGAGTCAAATCAGATACACGTAATGGGAATTGATACTTCAAGTACTGAAAGTTTTTTTGAAACTAAAAAAAAAACAATTTTTAAAGCTGAAATAATCACTGGTCCGCGAAGAATTTTAGATTCATTCAAAACCTGGTTAAACGATAAAAATTTAAAAAATCATAAATTTGAGTTCATTGAAACTGACAAACTAAATGACTTTATAGATCAATTAAAAAAGAAAAAGAAAACAACAATTGTGTTTTCCGGAGGTGATCCTCTTTGGTTTGGAATCGGTAGATTATTAATTCAAAACTTTCCTTTATCACAACTTCATTTTGAGCCTGCCGCTACCTCTTTTCAACTGGCTTTTTCCAGACTTGGAAAACCTTGGCAAAATACACAATGGATCAGTCTTCATGGAAGAGACCCAATTCTATTTGAAAAAGCAATTAAAAAGCTTCCTTCATCACTTGTGGTTTTAACTGACTCTAATAAATATGGTGCCAAAGAGGTTTATCAATTACTTAATTCACTAGGACTTGAGAGGAAATATCAATTTTGGACTTTTGAAAGGCTCGGATATCAAAATGAAAGAATCATAAAAATCAATTCAATTAGGGATTTTCCAACGGATATAGATCCATTGCATCTTGTTATTCTTTTTGAGAAAGAAGAGCCGCTAATAAAATCAAAAGATTTACCTTTATTTGGAATCGAAGATTCATTTTTTCTTCAAAATCCAGACTGCCCTGGATTAATGACAAAAAAAGAAGTTAGGGTTCAAATTCTTGCCGAACTTAATCTCCCCAATAAAGGTGTGATATGGGATATAGGTAGTGGCGTAGGTAGCATAGGCCTAGAAGCACTAAGGATATCTCCAAACTTAAAATTAGTATCCGTTGATAAAAGGATTGGAAGTAAGAATATTATTGAAGAAAATGCAAGAAGGCTTGAAGTTAATCCATCTTTAATAATTGAAGACGAAGCATTAAATATATTCAAAGGAAACAAACTCACATATAATCTTTTACATCCAGATAGAGTTATTATAGGTGGTGGTGGATCAAAATTAAATTTAATTATTGAAGAGACAATTAAGCTAATAAATAGTAATTGTGTAATAGTAATACCACTAATATCATTAAAATCTATATCAAGATTAGAGTCAATTTTAAAGCCTAAAGCACACAAGTTTTCTATCAGCCAACATCAATCTTATAGAGGTGTAAGTATTGGAGATGATATAAGATTATCTCCTTTAAATCCTGTTTTTATTTTGAAAGCTGAAGTTTAATCATTTTCATATTTTATCAGGTTTCGCAACGTGGGGTAGACCCCAACCTAATTTATTTCTTAGAACTTGAAAGAACTCATGATCAGAAAGTCTAATAAATTTAACTGGATGATCACTTTTTCTAATTAGGACTCTATCCTCTGGCCACACATAGCAGCCGGCACTACCATCTACTACCATCATTAATCTTTCAGGTGTAGCAGGGAAAACTGTTACTGGCTCTTCATTGCTAAAGACAAGCGCTCTTGAAGCCAATGAATGAGGAGAGACAGGGGTAAGTTGCAAAACCGGACAATCAGGAGTAATTACTGGCCCCCCAGCACTAAGTGAATAAGCAGTTGAGCCAGTAGGAGTAGAAAGAATTACACCATCTGCAGAAATGTCTACTGGTGCATGGCGACCAACAGAAATCTCAAAATGACACATGCTTGTCATAGGTTCTCTATGTAATGCCATTTCATTGAGACAAAGAGCTTCCCATCTACATTGATCACCTCTCATAACACTTACTACTAAGCTTGTTCTCTCTTCAATATTCCATCTCCTTGAAACTAAATGTTTAAAAATCTTATCTATATCTGAAAGGTAAGCCTCAGCCAAAAACCCTAAATGCCCTGTATTTACAGTAAGTATGGGGATACCCAATGGTGCTGTCTGTCTTGCTGCAGACAATACGGTCCCATCACCTCCTAATACAACGGCAAATGAAATTGAAGAATCAAAGCCATCTGGTATGCATGAATTGTATCCTTGTGAACTCATATATTGATCAGGATTAGTAAAACCTAATAAACCGCCTGCGCTACTAACTCTGACAACTTCAAAACCAGAATCTTCTAGTTTCTTGTGAAAAGTTTTTGCTGTCTTCACAGCAAGATCTTTCCCATCATTAACGATCAGTCCTACTCGGGGCACCGATCATACTTCACAAACTATTGATCAATATTAGCAATTAATGTCAAAAATATTTATTTAATACAATTAAAAGTTAATTCAAAAATATCTAAATTTAAAATTGTTCTAGAAATCTGAGATCACTTGTATATAACTTTCTAATATCATCTACGCCATGACGAACCATGCAAAATCTTTCCACCCCAAGTCCAGCAGCAAAACCGCTATATTTTTCAGGATCTATCCCTAATTTTTCTAGGACCGCAGGATCTACCATCCCGCAACCCATAACCTCTAACCATTTACCTCTCCATTGAACATCAACTTCTGCTGATGGCTCCGTAAATGGGAAATAACTAGCTCTGAATCGAATAGGAAGATCTCCAAAAAACGCTTTTAAAAAAGCCATTACTGTGCCTCTTAAATGACTAAAGTCAAGCTTTTCATCAATTGCTAAGACCTCAATCTGGTGAAACACTGGCGAATGAGTAGCATCAACTGCATCTCTTCGATAAACCCTGCCAGGAGAGACAATTCTTACCGGGGGCTTTTTGCTTTCAAGGCAACGAATCTGAACAGGCGAAGTATGAGTTCTTAAAAGGTATTCACCTCCCAAATAAAAAGTATCTTGCATATCTCTTGCAGGATGGTCAGGTGGAATATTAAGTGCCTCAAAATTGTAGTAATCCTTCTCTATTTCAGGTCCTTCAGAAACTTTGTATCCAAGTCCTAAGAAAAGATCAATGATTTGCTCAGTAGTTGTTATTAAGGGGTGCCGATGTCCTTGAAAAATACCCGTTGGAGGCGCTGTAACATCTATAGTTTCTTTTATTAGTATCTGATTTAAAGCCTGGGTTTTTAAAATTTCAAGCTTTTCTTTTATTAATTCTTGCAATTGAGTTTTTAAAACGTTCGCTCTTTGACCAATTAAAGGTCTTTCCTCACTAGAAAGATTTTTCATCCCTCCCAATAGAAGTGAGAGTTTTCCTTTCTTTCCAAGGAAAGCCAACCTTAATTTCTCTATAGATTCAGAATTTTCAGCAGCAGCAATTTCTTTTGCAGCCTCGCTTTCTAATATTTCAAGCTCATTAATGAGCTGTTTAAGGGATAATGTTGAACTCAATGAATTCCAATCTCAAGTACTAGTTTAATCGGCAACCTGTCCCAGTTCTAAAAACTAATAGCTAAAAATGAAACCATTGAGAATTTTAATTAGTAATGATGATGGAGTTTTTGCTGAAGGGATAAGAACACTTGCTTCATCGGCAGCGAGCAGAGGACATAAAGTTACTGTTGTTTGTCCAGATCAAGAAAGATCAGCCACCGGTCATGGATTAACTTTACATTCGCCAATCCGAGCTGAAAAAGCAGATGAATTATTTGGGGAAGGAATTAATGCTTGGGGGTGTAGTGGTACCCCTGCTGATTGCGTAAAACTCGCACTTAATGAACTTCTTGATCAAAAGCCAGACCTAATTCTTTCGGGAATTAATCATGGACCAAATCTTGGTACGGATATTTTTTGCTCTGGAACTGTTGCTGCTGCACTTGAGGGAACTTTGGATGAAATCCCATCTATGGCAGTAAGTATTGCCAGTTTTCAGTGGAAAAGTTTTAGTTTTGCTGGGAAATTAGCCTTAGATATTGCAGAAAAAGCAATTCAACAAAGTTGGCCAAAGAACTTACTCTTAAATTTAAACATTCCTCCTTGTGAAGAGAAAAAAATGAGGAATTTGGTTTGGACAAGACTTTCAATCAGACAATATGAGGAACAATTCATTCGCAGGGTCGATCCAAGAGGGAACGCCTATTTTTGGATGGCTGGAGAAGCAGTAAAAGATCTTCAATCAGCTGGAGAAGGACCTAAAGAATGGCCAAGTGATGTTTCTCAAATAGCTTTATGCTCTCCCTCGTTAACACCAATACAACCTGATCTTTTTTGGAGAGGGAATCTGGATGACTTGCCAAACTTAATATAAATATTAGTTTTTCCTAAAAATCCTTTGCAATAACCACAAAGAAAAAATCAGACCAATCAAGTGTGCAAATAAAACTTGAGTATTACTCAATACAGAAAGCATTTCTAAAGAAGTAATTGGGTAATTTTCCATTGCTCTCATACCCGTTCCAATAGAAATCCCAGGGGCTTGCATTGAGGCCTGAACGAACAAAGCTCCTGCTAAAGATTGATATCCGACTGACGAAAAAACCAATCCAACCAAATCGACAATCAAGCCTCTCTTTAGTAAGCGACTTGTTTCACCTCTACTTGGTCGCGCATCACTGCCTAAGGCCCTACCAGTTTTCACTATCAACCAACCTTGCCAAAGGCTAAATAGCAATAAAATAAATGCCAATGTAGTGAGAGACAAACCTGGTCCTAATCCCAATGCTCTCTCTGAGTTTCTAGCTAAACTACTACCAACATTGTTGAACAACAAAACCCCCACTACCACTACACCTAAAATTGTTTGAATCCAAAACCGAAGCCAACCAATTCTTCTCATCCCAAGAGAAAGCAATTGAAAGTCGCGTTGATCTGCCATCACGATGAATAAGGCGATAAACCAAACTTGCCATCTAAGCACAAAAATTGCACGTTTATCTTGATTCCTCTCTGTGCCCCTGAAAACGCAAAACTGCCTACATCACTGGCATTAGGTAGTTTTGATGGTCTTCACTTAGGTCATAAAAAAGTAATAAAAGCCATATTAAAAGACCCAATTGGTGTACCAACCGTTGTCAGCTTTTGGCCACACCCACGTGAGGTTCTATTTGGAGAATCAAGATTAAGATTGGATTTACCAAATGAAAAAACATTCCTGCTCGAGCCACTCGGAATAGAACAATTAGTTTTAGTTCCATTTAATAGAAATCTTGCTTCTAAAAGTGCTGAGACATTTGTAGAAGAAATTCTAGTAAAAACCCTTCATGCTCAACATATTGCGGTTGGAGAGAATTTTAGGTTTGGACGCAATAGAGAGGGTGATACTTCTACTCTAAAAAAGATAGGTGAATCTCTAGGAATAAAAATTTCTATTGTTTCTATCCTTGAAGACGATCATGGTCGACTTAGTAGTAGCAGAGTACGAAAAGCACTCTACGAAGGTGATTTAAATCATGCCAAATATCTATTGAAGCGTCCTTACTCCTTTAGAGGGACGGTGGAGAAAGGGAGAGGTTTAGGAAAAAAAATTGGATGGCCAACTGCCAATTTAAAAATAGATGAGCGAAAATTCCTTCCATCATTGGGGGTTTATGCAGCCTGGGCTTCTATAGCAAACAAAAAAGAACGATTCTTAGCAGTTATGAATATAGGCACTCAGCCAACTATTGATCCAAACTCCTTATCAGCAGTAGAAGTACACCTTTTAGACAAAGAAATCAACCTATTAGGACATGAATTAATTATTGAACCTGTGCACAGAATTAGACTTCAGAAAAAGTTTGAGAACATTGAAGCACTGAGTAATCAAATAAGTTTAGATGCAATATTGGCAAAAGAGATATTGACAAAAAAACTCTAAATCTAATTAATTACGGGATAAGCGTTCGATAATCCCCATACGACAAACAAACCTATGCCCCCTAACAAAAAAACGCCCCAAATAAGCACAGTCATATTGTTCTCAGAATCATTTTCCACAATAAAATTTAAATACAAATCATCTAATAAAGGATGACATGAAATCAATGCCTGTCACCCCTCCATCTGATAATCGTATTGCTCAATTAATTGACGCGAACCTTGATCGCGCTAGAGAAGGGCTTAGAGTTATGGAAGATTGGTGCAGGTTTGGTCTAAAGAGGAGTGATTTTTCGATTCAAATCAAAGATTGGAGGCAACAATTAGGAGCACATCACCACAACATTTATCTAAAAGCACGGCTTACATCTGACGACCCAGCTAGGGGCATTTCACATCCGTTACAAACAGTTAGGTCAACCCCAGAGGCTATATTTATTGCAAACTCATCCAGAGTTCAAGAAGCCTTAAGAGTAATAGAGGAATTCACTCGAACAACAGATCCGAATCTTTGTGAAATAGCCAGCAAAATTAGATACAAAACTTATGAGTTCGAGATAAAGGTTCTTAATACAATAGAAGGTATAAATAAAAGACAAACCTTAAAAGATTGTTCCTTATATTTAATAACCTCAAACAGGAGAGATCTCGAAGAGGTTGTTCTTCAGGCTCTAAAAGCTGGTGTAAACATAGTTCAATACAGAGAGAAAGTTTTACAAGATAATGAAAAAATTTCACAAGCTAAAGGCTTAGCCTCTCTTTGCAAAGAATACAATTCACTATTTGTAGTCAATGACCGTATCGATATCGCACTTGCTGTTGACGCCGATGGTATTCATTTAGGTCAAGAAGATATACCAACAAAAATCGCGAGAGATCTCCTTGGAACTGAAAAGATCATTGGCCGAAGCACGCACTGCCTTGAAGACATAAAAAATGCCGAAGATGAGGGCTGTGATTATATTGGTATAGGACCTATTTTCCCCTCTGAAACAAAAAAGCAACTACAACCAATAGGGATTGACTACCTTTCAAAGGGATTAAGTGAAACTGACCTACCGGCATTTGCTATCGGTGGAATAAATAGCTCAAATATCAACAAATTAAACCACCTAAACAATCTACGCATAGCCGTGTCAGATGCAATCATCAACTCCAATGATCCATTTTTAAAAACTGAAGAGCTTCTCAAATTTCTAACATGAACTTAAAAATTAACGGTGAGATCCAAAGCATTGAAAAATCTAATGAGGAATTTCAATTGGAAGGTTTACTTGAACACTTGGGTTACCAACCTCAATTAGTTGTGGTTGAGTTAAATGGTGCAATTATTAATCCAAAAGATTGGATAAGTACAAAAATAAAAAATGGCGATTGCTTAGAGGTTGTAACAATTGTTGGCGGTGGTTCCTACAGTTAATTAATACTCAATAAATTAAGTGTTCAAAATTAATCACGTTAGTTGGATCAAAAGAAAACAGGTTTTTTCTTTTCTGTTTGTTTCAACAATAATCTTCTCTTTTTTATTTACTAATCCCAACACTGCAGCAGCCGCAAGTGGAGGACGAATAGGTGGCGGAAATTTTCAGACACCTTCTTCACCACGAAGTCAAAATTACGGAGGCTATGGAGGTAATAACTTTAGAGGTTATGGAAGTGGATATAGAGGCGGTGGTATTGGTTTTCCTTTTTTATTGCCAATATTTGGTTTTGGAGGAGGCGGGATTTTTGGATTTTTCATACTTATGTCAATCGTTGGTGTGATTGTCAATTCATTTAAAAACTCTTCAAATCTTTCCAACTCAAGCAATAACTCAATAGTTTCTCAATCGGCAAACCCATACAAAGTTTCTTTAATACAATTTCAGATTGGCTTACTGGCAAGTGCAAAAGAGATTCAAGTGAAACTTAGAGAGCTGGCTTCCTCTTCAAATACCTTAACCTCATCTGGTCTTCAAAGAGTTCTTCAAGACACAACACTCGCCTTACTAAGGAAGCCTGAATTATGGGTCTATTCAAATATAGAAACAGGCTCCGTTCCTTTTGCCTCCGCAGAATCTACATTTAATCGAATCTCAATAACTGAAAGGAGCAAATTAAAAGCTGAACTCACCTCAAACTATTCCGGTCAAATATCAAAATCAACAAATAATGAATCCAATCCTGGTGATTCAGATTTAACAAATGAATACATCGTGGTTACGGTTTTAGTAGCGACAAAAAAGGATTTAAGATTAAACGACTCTGCAAACAGCGAACAAATCACAGAGGCATTGAGACTCTTAGGATCAATGTCTTCAAATGAAATAATCGCTTTAGAAGTTATCTGGCAACCTGACGGAGAAGGAGAGATTTTGAAAGAAGAAGAACTAATAACCCAATACCCAAATCTTAAACATTTATAAAGTCAGTGTCATAAGTAACCAAAAAGCTGATTTCTTTATATTTATTTCATCTTATTTACGTAAAGTTGAGTCAAAAAACATACACATAACAGTTAGCATTCCGTGACAGTTATTTTAAACAGAAGTGTCGGCTTCTTCGCAACCAGAACCTCGTTCAATGAAATGGGAAAGCTCAGGAGAGCTAGCTCAAAGAGATTTATCAGAATTAGTCACTCGTCTTCTCGATGTTGAATCGAGCAACAATAGTGATGAGCTAACAAGACTTGGTAGCAAATATGACGAAGAATCTTAAGACTATTAATACCCCCTTGCGCTCCTTGAGTTAATAGCTCAACTTAGGAGAAAGAAGAGAGTTTAATGAGGCGAAAGACTATTCAATGGATAAACACCCCAGTTATTACTGAAGCAATATTCCGTTATGAGAAAGGGCAATTACCTAATTCAATGAAATTGTGGTTAGAACAGGTTCTAGAAATAAATTCAAACAAAGATTAGGCTAATAAAATTCTAATAGCAGCCATTGCTGCACCATAACCATTATCAATATTCACTACTAATAATCCTGGAGCACAACTTGCAAGCATTCCTTCAATAGCCGTTTTACCACCACCACTAATTCCATATCCAACTGAAACAGGAAGTCCAATAATTGGCTGAGGAATTAATCCAGCGAGTACCGTAGGCAAAGCTCCCTCCATGCCGGCACATGCAATAACTACTTTTGCTGATTTTATTTCTTCCAGCCTATCTAGCAACCTGTGAAGTCCTGCTACACCAATATCAATCAACAATTTAGTTTTTATTCCATGCAAATTCAAAGCTATTTCTGCTTCCGAGGCCACTCCTACATCACTTGTTCCTGCAGTCAAAATAATTACTTCGTCCTCTGAAGAAGTACATTCCTTAAACTCTCCCATAGTTAAACAACCTGATATTTCATGAAATTCTGCAGAAGGAAATTCAACTAAAAGTTTTTCTCCTTTTTCTTTGGAAAGTCTTGTCACCAAAGCAGTTTCAGATTCAAGTTGATATTTTTTCAATATTTCAGAAATTTGTTCAATTGTTTTATGCTCCCCCCATATAGCCTCAATCACACCAAGTCGACTTCGTCTATGAAAATCAATAATTGATTGATTCATCTTTACTCTGGATTTAATTCCCCTTCAAAAATCAATGGGAAAGGATTTCCACTAGTTTGCCCTGTTTCTTTTCTGGCAATCTTTTCGAAATCCTGCTGGACAAGATTTATTTCTTTCTGAGAGATGTTTTTCCAAACTGCTCTTGATTCCCAACCAATCAATAAGGTTGCTTCCTCAACCTTAGGATCCCAAAAAAGTTGGCGTCCTAAAAAACCATTTTGTTTCAACAACCATGGCTCCCAACTACCATGTTCGGCTTTGAGCCAAGCATGTTTAAAATCTTTTGGGACTTCAAGCTTAAGGTGCTCTACAATAGATTCCTTTGGAAAATTCATTTTCAATAAAGACTCAGCTTGAATATTTTTCACGTTTCCAAAAATAGTAGAAAGATAAATTAAACCAACAAAAAGAAATCTAAATATTTTTTCGATAAAATTTTTCTTTCTAATTTTTTTCATGTCTTTTCATCAAAACAACTGCATGACAACATATACCTTCCTCTCTGCCTTCAGCACCTAATTTCTCATTTGTAGTTGCTTTAACGCCTACATTATCAATATCAACTCCTATCTTCTTAGATATCTTCTCCTTCATCAAGTGTATATAAGGTTTTAATTTTGGCCTCTCAGCAACAATAACTGAATCAATATTTTGAATTTGCCAACCTTTCCTCTCAATTAATTCCATTACCTGTTCGAGAAGAATCAAACTATCTGCATTTTTCCATTTAGGGTCATCTGGAGGGAAATACTTTCCAATATCACCCAAAGATAATGACCCTAAAATGGCATCCATAATTGCATGAGTAAGAACATCTGCATCACTATGCCCATCAAGACCTAAACCTTCAGGATGGTTTAACTTGATCCCGCCAAGTATCAAAGGGCGACCAGGAACCAATCGATGCATGTCATAACCGTTTCCGATCCGTAGCTGAGGGAAATTATCTTTCATATAAACGGGTTTCGGGGAAGCTTTTCGACCGGGGACTCATCTTTGATTCAATTAGGGAAGTTTGTGAACGAATTAACTAAAAGGATTTTTATTCAATTTCATGATAGTTCAAAGCCGAACGAACGTAAGTTGATTTAAGGTCAAGTGATTTAAAACCTAATGTTATAGTCAAATTTCTAATTCTCACTAATATTTCTTTAAAGAAGTGAAGACAACGATTTTCATACCTGCCAGAATGAAAAGTTCCAGATTCCCTGGAAAACCTTTGGCACCTATAGATGGTATACCTATGGTCGTATACTGTGCCAGAAATGCTATTAAGACTGGATTTCAAGTATATGTATGTACAGATTCAAAAGAAATAGAAGCTATCTGTAAATTATATGATGTTAATTCTATTTTAACTCCTAAATGTGAAACAGGTACAGACAGGATAGCTATTGCTGCGAAAAGAGTTGAAACAGATTATATTATTAATCTTCAAGGTGATGAGCCACTGATTAAAACTAGTTCGATAACAAAAATAATATCTATGCTACCAAACTTAAAACATTCCCAAAATGAAATTATTAGTGGAGTTGTTCCCATAAAATCAGAACAGGCATTTGATCCAAATAATGTGAAGTGCTCACTAGTTAAAAACTATTCAAAAATTCAATATTTTTCAAGGAAGCCTCTTTTAAATAGTATAGAAAATAAAAAGCCATCATATTACAAACAAATAGGTCTTTATGGGATGACTACTAAGACTCTAGAAAAGTTTTCTAAATTGCCAAAAGGAGAGTTAGAGAAATCAGAAAGTGTAGAACTCCTTAGATGGATAGAGAATGGATATACTGTAAGTTCTTGTTTAATTGATAATTATACAATTTCAGTAGACACACCATCTGATCTGGTTGAAGTGATATCTATTCTAGAAGAAATTTAAATTACTATTTTAGATTAATATGAATAGGATATCAGCTGTTTTATTTGATTTTGATGGAGTATTAATAGACTCTTTACCTGTTATGAAAAAAGCATGGAAATCAGTTCAGAAAAAATATAGTGTAAAGGCTAATTTTGAACAATTTAAAATTCATATTGGGATTCCATTTGAATCAATACTAACAAAAATGAAAATAAATACCAAGTATCACAAATCAATAAAAGAACATTATTCTTTAATATCTACTGAAAATGTAAATCTAATAAAATTAAACCCTTTTGTAAGATTCATTTTGATTTGGTTGAAAGAAAATTCAATTTCAATGGGGATTGTTACTTCTAAAGATCAATTCAGAACAAATCATTTAATTGATTTGTTTCAATTAGATGTCAAATTGGTAATAACACCTGAACTTACCAAAAGAGGTAAGCCTTTTCCAGATCCGATCTTACTTGCTGCCAAAGATTTATCAGTAGAAACCAAAAATATAGTTTTTATCGGTGACATGTTATCTGATATGCAATGTGCATTTAAAGCAAAATGTTATTATTTACATTATTTAAATGGATATCAGGAAATATATAACCAGTCATACGGAGGTTCAATAAATTCTCTCAAAGAAATTGTTGAATATATTAATCATTTCTAATCTTAATAAAACTTAGATTTCTAAGATTTTATATATTTAATCATTCAAATAATCAGATTATCTTTTAGAAAAACTTATTAAATAAAAATTGTTTGATTTAATTGAGTCTCCGTTTTTGATCTATCTGTGACGCTTTTTTCTAGGCACAGATTTCTTAAGATGTTAGTGATAGCTTTAATCATTCTACCAATCTGGGTAACTTTCGTATTCGTTGCCTATTCTTAAGCTCATTTCCGTTTTCAATAATGAACTTCTTTTATCAATTGATAGTTGGTCGAGCTTCCAAAGTTCGAACAAATCGGGTCTACGGGCCTGCGTTCTGATTTCTCTTTCCTTCTGCCTCCATTCTTTAATTAATTTATGATTACCACTTAGTAAGACATCAGGAACTTTCATACCTTTGAATTCTGAAGGTCGTGTGTATTGCGGATGTTCTAAAAGGAAATCATTATGACTTTCTTCATCTAATGATTCGGCACTGCCTAAAGTTCCTGGCAAAAGACGTACTATTCCATTAATCAAAGTTATTGCAGGAATTTCTCCACCGGTAAGAACAAAGTCTCCAATTGAAATTTCTTCATCAGCTAGAGACCTAATCCTCTCATCAAACCCCTCATAGCTTCCACATATCAATATGAGTTGATCTTCTTTTGACCATCTGGAAAAATCAGATTGATATATTTTTCTACCTTGTGGAGTCATCAAAAGTATCCTTTTTTTATTTAGCTTCGGAATTTGATCAAATATCGAAAAATAAGGTTCCGGCTTCAAGACCATTCCAACGCCTCCGCCATATGGTTCATCATCAACTTTTCGATAATTATCAATTGCATGGTCACGAGGATTGTGTATATGAATTGATGCAATCTTCTCTTCAAATGCCTTTTTTATAAGTCCATGATTAAAAAAACCTTTAAATGCTTCTGGGAAAAGGCTTACTACATCGAACCTGAATTTACTCATATGAGTTAGCCTTAGCCCCCTTCATAACCAAGCTCATTAAGCCGAGAAGATTTACTTCTCCAGTCAGGGACTACTTTAACAAACAATTCTAAATAGACATTTCCATTAATTAAAGTTTGAATTTGGAGCCTTGATTCCTGGCCAATTTTCTTCAACATACTTCCACCTTTACCAATTAAAATTCCTTTCTGACTTTTTTTCTCAACACAAATAGTTGCGAGAATTCCTGTTCTTGGATTCTCTTTAGATTTTTTTTTCAAGGGTATAACTTCAATTTTATCAATAGATACTGCAACACTATGAGGGACCTCTTCGCGTGTATTGATTAACACTTGTTCCCTTATAAATTCAGCAATTAAAAACTTCTCAGGATGGTCACAAGTCATATGACTTGGATACAACTGAGGTCCCAAAGGCAGTTTTTCTTCTATTTCATTAATCAATTCATTACATCCCTGTCCGGTAAGAGCACTACAATAAAAAATTGGCCAATTTTTACCCTCAAAAAAGTCTAAATATTCTTTCTTTCTTTGTTTAAATTGACTCAACTGAACAAGATCACATTTATTCAAGGCAACAATAACTGGTATTTGTAAATTTCTAATCAAATTCAAAATAAATGCATCACCCCTACCTGGAGAATGATTGGCTTCAAAAATAACTAAAACTGCATCCACCTCTCCAATAGATCTCTTGGCACTCTGCACAAGTCTTTCCCCTAATAAATGATGGGGTTTATGAATACCAGGAGTATCTACAAAAATAATTTGAGACTTTTTATTAGTAAGTATTACTTTTAATCTGTTTCTAGTGGTTTGAGCGATGGGTGATGTAATTGCTATTTTCTCACCAATAAATTTGTTTATGAAAGTTGATTTACCAACATTGGGTCTACCTATTAATGCAATAAATCCTGACTTAAAATCCTCTTGATTTAAATCTCCCAAAGACATTTTCTTTCTCTACTATTATCTATAGCCTTACTCTAAAAGAGCAATAAAGCCATGAATGAACAGAAACCAACTTTTAAAGAGGCTATGCAAGCATCAATGGTTTGGTGCAAAAGTTGGGAAAATGATGAAATAAGTGACGAAGTTATTTCTGATCGAATTGGCGAGCTTATTAAAACACTAGAGGGTGCAAGAGGATTTTTTGTTGTCAGTCTCTCAATAGATTGCCCTTTAATGGATAGATTTCCTGATGCATTAATTTTTCAATTAAGAAGTTCTGGAGAAATTATTGTTGATTTAATCGTAAAGAATCTTGCCATGAGTTCAGCGATGATAATTACACATCGAAATAATAAAGATCCTCAGGAAATCCAATCAGAGAGAATAAAAATTAGATGTATTGAATTACTTAAACTATTAGATTCGACTAAAGTAAAAAAACGTTTAGATGTTTTACTTGAAGCAACAAAAGGGAATGGAACGGACTTGAAGTTTCTTAATAAATGGGGTTACAACGATGAACAAATAAATGCAATATCAGAAAGTATTTATAAGGTCGCGACATAAAAAAAGAGCCTTTCGGCTCTTTTTTTATGTTTAATTTATTAGTCTCAATCTCTTCTGCCACCACCTTGTAGAGCAATAATAAGACGAAGAACAAAAACAAATAAATTTATATAAGTTAAGTACATTCCTAAAGCTCCTGCCAAATACTGTTCGTCGTTGTAGCGTCTTGGCATTGTATAGAAATCTACAAAAGACATCGCAACAAAAAGTACAGTTCCAAAGCCAGCAATCATTAATTCAAAGCCACTGCCTCCAAACATCCCTGGAGCAAATAAACCACCAATAAACTGGAAAACCATTGCAATAATAAGACCAATTAATCCAAGACCAACTGCGCCTTGCAAAGCCTGACCGACATTATCACTCATTTTTCTGCCTACGGAAGATGCGATCACGAAAGTGATTCCAGTAGCAAATACAGCTGTTCCTATTGCTCCCATTCCTGCAACTTGAATTGCCAACCCAACAATCCCACTTAGAGTAAAACCAGTTAGCAAGCTGAATCCCGTCAATAGTGGAAGCGCTTTAGAATTATTTGCGTTATTGGCAGCGCTACTTGCCATGAAAAATAGAACTATTTCTGCAATAAATGCAACTATAAATAGAGGCCCAAACAGAGGATTGTTAGTTGCTTGTAAAGAAAGTCCCCCTAAGACACCTAATCCGGTTAATGCCATTCCTCCGCCTACATAAGGCAGGGCTTTATTAACTACATTTGGGCCAATAAGTGCACTTGATTGTGCTTCTCGAATAGCTTGTTGAAAATTGCTGTTTGCTGGCATAACGCACCAGATAATTATTAATAACTATTTTGACACAAAAAAAATAAGTCTTCATGAATGTGAATGCGGATCACCCTATCGTTTTCTTTTATCTAACTCTGCATAAGCATCAACAACGCTTTGAACAAGTGGATGTCTAACGACATCTGCTGAGGTAAGCCTGCAAACTGAAATCCCATCTACCTTTTCGAGTAAATCTGCTGCTTCAATAAGTCCACTCATTTGTCCAAATGGCAAGTCTACTTGAGTTACATCACCAGTTACTACCATTCTTGATCTTTCTCCTAACCTGGTCAGAACCATTCTCATTTGAGCTTGAGTCGTATTTTGAGCTTCATCAAGTATCACAAAAGATTCTTCTAAAGTTCTGCCTCGCATGTATGCCAAGGGAGCAACTTCAATAACGTTTTTTTCAATAAGTAAATTAGTTTTTTCTTGTCCAAGTAAAGAGTGTAAAGAATCATATAAAGGACGCAGATAAGGGTCTACCTTTTGCTGTAAGTCTCCAGGTAAAAAGCCCAATCTTTCTCCAGCCTCAACTGCAGGTCTTGTTAAAATAATTTTCTCAATTTTTCTCTCAGTAAGCATTCGCACAGCGAAGAGAGTTGCTAAAAATGTTTTTCCCGTTCCTGCTGGGCCTAAAGCAAAAGTAAGATCACTTTTCTCCATAGCTTCTACATAAAATTTTTGTCTAATTGTTCTTGGTCTTAAAAGATTTCCTCTTTGACTTCTAGCTAAAACTTTATTTGTTGATTTGGCGTAATCATTTTTTTTACCATTATCTAATGCTTCAGCCGCGGCATGTAAATCTACGGCAGAGACAATTTGTCCCTCTTCCCAAATTGGTCTAACTAATTCAACAATTGCTGCAGCTCTCTCTAATTGATAAGAATTTCCTTTTATTTCGAGTTGCAATCCCCTTAACGCAAAAACAGCACCAGTTAGTGTTCCCAATCGGTGAAGTGTTGACTGACCAGTACCTGACAAAGCAGTGGCAGCATCTGAATCAGGCAGATCTATACAAAAGCGACCTTCAGTGGTTGCTTCAGACATAAATTTTCTTGAAATTATTGATATTAATCAAAACTTCTTATTCAGAAGTTTCAGATGCAGCTGCATCTTTTTTCTTTGCTGATCTTTCTTTTTCTTGTTTTTGCTTACCTAGGACTTCAGCAGGTCGAACTTTCTTTTCAAGGAGTCCTCCTTTTTCTAATAAAGTTCTTACTGCATCAGTAGGCTGAGCACCTTGTCCTAGTCGAGTTCTCAAGGCCTCTGTATCTAATCTAGTTTCTTTGGTTCTTGGATTGTAAAAGCCTAGTTCTTGCAGTGGGCGACCATCTCGCCTTGAAGTGCTATTACAGGCAACTAGACGAAAACTGGATTCACGCTTTTTACCAAACCGCTTAAGGCGGAGCTTGATCATCTTCGATTTATTTGTAAGTGGATTGAACTCAAAAGTTCTTCAGTTTAATAATACTCCACAGATGATTAATATAGCCTTTTGATATCTCTAAAGATCACCAAAACCTTTCTTTTTCTTGACTGGACGCTGTCTTCGGGGCGCAGAACCTGGACCTCCTCTTCCTTTTCTTGACTGATATGGATTAGTACCTGCTGAAGGAATGCCAGGGAGTCCTCCCATGCCAGGAAGTCCCCCATCCATTCCAGGAAGACCTCCACCAGTAGACATCTGCTTCATCAAGCCCCGCATCCTCTGAAAATCCGCGAGAACCTTGTCTACATCTGCTGGCTGATGTCCGCTGCCACTTGCAACTCTTCGACGTCTTGATGGTTGTGCTGCCAATAATTCAGGCTTATTCCTTTCCTCTACTGACATTGAACCAATCATTGCCTCGATTTTCTTAAGTTGATCTTCTCCACTTTTAATCATTCCATCATCAATTTTATTCATTCCAGGAATCATTTTCAGTAGCCCTCCTAAAGATCCCATTCTCTTAATCATCCTCATCTGTTTTACAAAATCCGAAAAATCAAAAGTTGCTTCTTGAAGCTTCTTTTGCATGATTTCCGCATCAGCAATCTCAACTTCTTTCTGTGCTTTTTCAACAAGTGTCAAAACATCTCCCATCCCTAGGATTCTGCTAGCCATCCTCTCGGGATAAAAAGGCTGCAATGCCTCAACCTTTTCACCCGTCCCTATGAATTTGATTGGTTTCCCACTGATTTTTTTAATAGAAAGGGCAGCTCCACCTCTTGAGTCTCCATCAAGCTTTGTGAGAACAGCACCAGTTATTCCTACTTTTTCATGAAAACTCCTGGTTATGTCTGCGGCCTCTTGGCCAATCATTGAATCAACTACCAATAAAACTTCATCGGGGTGAACGGCATCTTTAATCCGAACCATCTCTCCCATCATCTCGGTATCAATTTGAAGCCGCCCAGCAGTATCGACAAGAACAGTATCAAATCCTTCTTCCCTAGCCTTTTCCAAGCCTTTTCTTGCAATCTCCTCAGGCTTTGAATTTAAACTTAAATTAAAAACTTCTACACCAATTTGATTTCCCAGCGTTACTAATTGATCAATAGCTGCTGGTCTGTATGTATCAGCAGCGACAAGTAATGGCTTTTGATTTTTTTCTTTAAGAAGCAATCCAAGTTTTGCTGTAGCTGTAGTCTTTCCAGCACCCTGAAGTCCAGCCATTAAAATTACGGTTGGTTTTTCCTCTGAATCTGCCAAGGGATCATTCTCTCCACCCATTACATTTACTAGTTGCTCATGAACTACTTGAATAAATTTCTGACCAGGATTTATACCTCTGACAACCTCTGTACCAACAGCCTTAACTCTTACTTCTTCGATAAACTCTTTTACTACAGACAAACTAACATCAGCTTCTAAGAGAGCTCGTCTAACCTGTTTTAGCGCTTCATCAACATTTTCACTTGAAATTTTAGCTTCACCTTTAAAGGCCTTAACAGCATCTTCAAATTGATTAGTTAGTTCCTCAAACATTTTCTTAGAGTTACAGAAATAATGTAAAAAATTATTTTTTAATTTCCACTAATATAGTCAACTATTTGCCAATTTTTTTTATTCTTGCCAATTATATACTTTACTTTCAAAGAAGGAATAACCGTTTCTGATAAAATCTCACCAGAGGAACTAATCCTTTTATCTTGATAATCTAATTCAACATCTGCTGCAATTCTTTTATCAGATCTTTGAACAATATTGATTGAATTTATATTTGCATCAATAATCTGTCTTTGTCCTAGTAATTTATCTTTTTTTCTCTGTTCAATAACTCTATTGAACAGGGATGTTCTCGCGACAGAAGAAAGATACTGACTTTCTGAACCATTCAAAACATCTGCCTTACCTGCTAACCATGATTCAATAAGGAATTTAATTTCTTGTGATGAGGGGTCTACTGAGGTGAGAGGAATTAATTTATTTAAACCCAATATTTCTTTATTATTAACTATTTTACTTGATTCATTATCTATAATTTTAATATCTTCAGGTTTAACAAATTCAGATTTAGATATTTTATTGAGATCATTATTTTCTGATGGTTTTCTCTGTATAATTATACCTAGGCCTGTTCCAACAATAAATAACCCAACAAATGCTAAAGCACTTGTATAAATTGGGCGCTTTAAAATGAAAGATTTGAAATCTGACTTTTTGATCAATTCAAATGTTGAATAATATTTTGAGACTATATTTTTAACCAAGTCAGATCTTAAGAAAGCGTCACTACTTTGAAATCGAGATTTAAAAGACTTTCCTTTCAGAATTTCATCCAAAGCCCCACCTGGCATTGGCAAATCAGCTTGTTCCTCCAGTTTTTTTGATGAATTATTGTCAATTTGTTGTTCAGGGGCCAGTGAGGATAAGAATGAAAATCCCGCTTTTGCAATGCCTAATGCCCCTTTTGTTTCCAACTGCTCTACATAAATTTGAACTTCTTGGCTAGCGAACCAATCATCAAGATTTACAGTTTGTATTTCAACATCACTAAAACCTACTAATACATCTTTTTTCAACCAATTTATACAGTAATCACAAAGAGCTCCGAGTGTCTCGCCTGGATAATTATCTAACCAATCTTTTAATTTCTCATCTGAACTACTTCTAAAACGAGACTCTGCTTGCTGTACATCCCCTAATAAAAGATCTAGGCATCCAATTAAGGGCATAGGATCAAAACCATTAATATTTATATTTCGCAGGTATTTACGAGCTTCTTGAAAGAGTTCTGGTTTCCGATAAGAAAAGCCAGAAGCTATCAAGGAAAAAGCTGCAAGAAAGCCTGCATCTTCTGACCCCCTTCGATACCAATTCACATAGATTTTCGACTGCTCTTTTGCAGTCAAAAATTTCCTAATTTGAAGGAAAAATAGCTCAAAATCATTTTGATTTAATCCTGCTATTTTTTCTGAATTTCTTTTCCCTTCTAGTCCCCCCCTTTTATTTACAAAATCTTCCAACAACATCAGGCCTTCCTGATGAGATTTCTCATCTTCTTTCTCTCTGCTTAATAAATCAAGAATTCTATATGGAAGTAAAGTCTCTAAATCAAATTCAAGGGTTTTTCTTTCTTCAACAAGCTTTCCCATCCTCTGCAGTAATTGAATACCTTCCTGAAGCAAATCAGCTCCTGAAGCGTATCTTCTGCAAGCCTGCTCCTCAATAGAGGCGTCTCTACAAGATAAAGCTGCTATTAATGTTAAATCTGACTCTCTACCACTGCCCAAGGCTGGGGCTTGTGGAGGTTGCAACGCTTTTTTTGCAAGCTTAAAAGCCTGAAAAGAAGCATTTGATTCCCACAAGAGAAGTAAACCAGCAACTTCTCTATTTGATGACAATTCAAGTCCTGAAGAACCCTCAATCAGAGCAAGTTCGTAAGATTGTCGTTCGACAGGATTAGATAAAAGATCAGCAGAAAGCCTTAGAAGCTCAGACCTCTGAGCTAAAACTTCATAAGTAAAGCCTTGCTTTGGAGGACGATCTAGCCTTAGCTGAAAAGCCCTGAGGACTTCTTCAGCATTTGCAGAAGGGCTAACCCCCAATAAGCGAAAATGATCAATAGGTAATTCCAATCGCTACTAGGTAATCAGAAAAAAAAGCTCTAGGCATCGTAAGGGGTTTTAACCATTTTGCATCCATTGACGCTTAAAGTCTAAAAAGGATTGATAAGTGAATATGAACAAAGTCATGTCTCACAACCAGGACAAAACAAGCCAAGACCCTATTCAGCACAGGGAACACGCCGACAGACTAAGCAATCTTGGCGACACAAAACCAGCTCAAATCAATAGAGAAATTGGTTTAAATCTTTTCAAAGATATGACTTTGGGAAGACGATTTGAAGATAAATGCGCTGAAATGTATTACAGAGGGAAGATGTTTGGGTTTGTTCATCTTTACAACGGACAAGAAGCTATAAGTACAGGTGTTATTGGGGCAATGAAACGCAAACATGACTGGTTTTGCAGTACTTATAGAGATCATGTTCATGCTTTAAGTGCTGGAGTACCTGCGAAAGAGGTGATGAGCGAGCTATTTGGGAAAGAGACAGGCTGCAGTAAAGGAAGAGGTGGATCTATGCATCTTTTTTCTAAAGAACATCATCTACTTGGCGGTTATGCATTTATTGGTGAAGGTATTCCAGTTGCCCTTGGAGCAGCTTTCAGCAGTAAATACAAAAGGGAGGCTCTTAAGGAAAATAGTGATTCTGTAACTGCAGCATTTTTTGGAGATGGTACTTGCAATATTGGTCAGTTTTATGAATGTTTAAATATGGCTCAATTATGGAAATTACCGATCATATTCGTAGTCGAAAATAATAAATGGGCAATTGGAATGGCCCATGACAGAGCAACTAGCGAGACTGAGATATGGAGAAAAGCTTCAGCATTTGGCATGCCAGGAGAAGAGGTAGACGGGATGGATGTCTTAGCAGTGCGAGGGGCTGCTCAAAGGGCTGTACAAAGGGCAAGAGATGGGGAAGGGCCAACTTTAATAGAGTGCCTTACCTACAGATTCAGAGGCCATTCTCTAGCTGATCCAGACGAACTTAGGTCTGAAAAAGAGAAGGAATTCTGGGCCAAAAAAGATCCAATTAAAAAGCTAAAAAATGATTTAAGTAGTTCTGGATTCGTCTCTGATGAAGAGTTAAAAAATATTGAGAAAGAAATTGATATGGAAGTTAACGATGCTGTTGAATTTGCTCTAAAAGCTCCAGAGCCTGACCCTAGTGAGTTAACTAAATATATCTGGGCAGAGAACTAAAACTAAAGTTAATAAAATTCAAATTCCACTAGGAAGCTTTCTCGTGAGATTTCTCAATTTTCTTAAAGCTTTTAACTCAACTTGCCTAACCCTCTCACGAGTGACCTGTAACAATCTGCCTATTTCTGCGAGAGTATGTCTTTCATTCCCCTCTAAGCCAAATCTAAGCCTAATAACGTGCTGTTCTTGTTCGCTTAGATGACTTAGCCATCTTCCAAGTTGCTCTTGATGAATTTTTTGTTCAACTTTATCTAGCGGTTCTTCACCAGAGCCGTCGGCTATTAGATCACCTAAAAAGCTGCGACCTTCATCACCATTAACGGGTGCATCAAGACTGCTAGTAGTAAGAGCTTGTCTCAAAATCGAATCAAGTTCTTCTAACTCAATTTCCATTGCCTCAGCTATTTCAATACGGCTAGGCATTGCACCGAGCTTATGAGCCAAATCTAAGCTGACTTTTCTAATGGTCGCTAATCTCTCACTTAAATGAACAGGTAATCGAATTGTTCTTGACTGACAAGCAATCGCTCTTGTCATGCTTTGTCTTATCCACCAAAAGGCATAAGTAGAAAACTTATAACCACGAGTTGGATCAAATTTTTCTACTGCTCTTTCTAATCCAAGAGAACCTTCCTGGACTAAATCCAAAAGTTCAAGGCCTTTTCCTTGATATTTCTTTGCAACACTTACGACCAATCGAAGATTGGCTTTCATCATTCTTTCTTTTGCCCTTCTTCCAATTCGAATCAATCTTCTTTGATGTGAATTAAATTCTTTGCTCTCTTCCTTAATCTGACCATCCTCGGTAAGGCTCATCATTGTTTGAACTTGATTACCAAGTTCAATTTCTTCTGCTGGTGTTAAAAGAGGAACTCTTCCTATTGAGGAAAGGTACCAACTAATTGGATCACTGCTGCGTCGTTTTTGGGATTCAGCAGGCTTGGGTGCAGATGAAACCATTGTTTCTAGACCCGTTTATTAAAGTTGTAAGACTTTCCTACAGAAAACGTCAAAGATGCCTAGGTTTCATGAATGCTTCAGATTCTGTTGACGATTAGTTAACAAATGACACCAAATCAACCATTTAAGGCGCTGTAAATGGTTGTTTCAAAACATTTCAAGTGCTTTCCTTTTTTATTAATTCACTAAGAAAAGTGCAAATAGCACTCGCTGTGCTGCCTTTTGTGCAAAAAGCCCCTGCATATGCATGCATCAACGCTGAGGCAGCCAGCAAACTTGTATCCAATCTTTTATCACTTGCAAGTCCAGAGGCACCCATCCCTGAAACAAACCCAGCCAGCACATCACCAAGGCCAGTTCTTGCAACACTTGAATTCACTTGCCCTATTTGCCACGTTTTCCCTTCTGGATCAGAAATAACACTATGAGCACATTTTAATAAGACCGAAGAACTGGAAATTTTTGCAGCTTCAATTCCAGCCTTCAATGGATTCGAACAATCAATTAAAGGAAATAGCCTTTTAAATTCTTCAAGATGAGGGGTAAGCCAGGTAGCACCTTTTCTATCATTTAGCCATTTCCAGCCTTTCGAAGTTATCGAAAGCCTATTGATTGCATCAGCATCTAGAACAAGTAGGCCTTTGAAATCCTGCAAGTCAGAGCTAAAACAATCTTTTTCTTCTGCAATCCCTAATCCAGGCCCAAGCAAAATCGAGTCAAACCTATTCAAGTCAACTTTATCTAAAACTTTAGAAAGCCCTGAAGAACCGTCCTTAAAAGTATTTAGATCTCCAAGCAATAAGACTTCAGGTTGCGCAGTCCAAAGAGCAGATGAAACTGAATTAGGCAAAAAAGCGCTAACACTACCTGTTCCACTTGCTAAAGCCCCATTCAAAGCAAGGGATGCTGCTCCTCTGTATTTCTCACTTCCTGCAATCACAAGAACTCTTCCTCTTTGATATTTACTTTTGCTTTTACTTGGCTTAGGCCAAACGAAATCAGATAAATCTGAAAATGAAATCCTCAGAGGCTGTGTTTCAGGAAGATGAGCTAAAACCTTATCTGGAATCCCAATATCTACTCTCTCTAAATCACCCACAAAATCAATAGCTGAATCTTGAATCAACCCAGTCTTAAAGAGACCTAAAGATAGAGTTGAAGAAGCTTTACATGATTTATTTGATAATGTATTTCCATTATCTGAGTCTAATCCAGCAGGAACATCAATACTAATTAATTTATCAGGACTAGATTTTTTCTTCGTATTCAACAAGTGAACTATTTCATCAGAAATAATTCTTGATTGACCTAATCCAAATAATGACTCAATCCATAATGAATCAGAATTCGAATCAGGTTTTTGCTTCAAGTTTTCAATACCAATTCGAATTGCATAGTCGAAATGTTTTTGTGTTAATTCTTTTTTCAATGGAAATGGGCACCAAATAGAGACATCAACGCCTGCCAGATAAAGTTCTCTTGCAACAACAAGTCCATCTCCTCCGTTGTGACCTGGCCCTACTAAAACGATTGCACCATTTTCAATCAATCCTTGTCTGTCTAATATCCATGTAGAGATACCAATCCCTACTTTTTCCATCAGAGATTCAACAGGCATACCCAAAGAAAACATTTCTTTTTCTATGTTTTGCATCTGCTCTGAAGAAACCATCAAATGTTCCGAATCAGATTGAGGCCAATTCAAAATCAAAAAGCAACCAAACCCACTATGAATAGAAGCTACTATCAATGCCCATGAATGTGGAAACAAGAGAAACAAAAAAAGTTTTAAATCATTTGACTTCAGAAGAAACAGTCGCGAAAACATTAAAAAGACTGCAAGCATTTTCTGGAAATCATTCGGTTGTAGTGGGGCTTTCCGGAGGCGTAGATAGCTCCCTAACTGCTGCTCTACTCTGTGAAGCAGGGTGGGATGTAGTTGGTTTAACTTTATGGCTAATGAAAGGGAAAGGGTCTTGCTGCTCAGATGGATTAATTGATGCAGCAGGGATATGTGATCAACTTGGAATTAAGCATCACGTAGTAGATTCAAAAGAAATTTTCCAAAAAGAAATAATCAATAATGTCGTAAAAGGATATGAAGAAGGCATTACACCTTTACCCTGCTCTCGCTGCAATAAATCAGTCAAATTCTCAGAAATGCTGAAATGGGTTAAAGAAAATAAAAATGTCGAAAAGATCGCTACAGGGCATTACGCAAGGATTAGATATTCAAATGAATCTTTCGACAAAAATGATCTTCCGAGTGATGGAATCAAAAGACATAAGCTCTTAAGAGGTAAAGATCTCAACAAAGATCAAAGCTATTTTTTATATGATCTCCCACAAGAAATCTTAGGAAAAACAATTTTTCCTCTTGGAGAATTAACTAAAGAGATAACACGAATCGAAGCTTTGAAACATTCATTAAAAACTGCCGAAAAACCAGAAAGTCAAGACCTTTGTCTCGCTGAACATTACGGATCAATGAATGCATTTATTGATAAGTATTTACCCAAAAAAAAAGGAGAGGTTGTCCTTAAAAACGGTGAAGTTATAGGTTCCCACAATGGAATTCAGCATTTCACTATAGGACAACGGAAAGGATTAGGTATTGCTTGGGAAGTGCCTTTACATGTTGTTGAAATTGATGCCTCTTTAAACAGAGTAATTGTTGCACCAAGAGAAGATTCTGGGAAGTCAGAATGTATTGTAAAAGATATAAATTGGGTATCAATTGAAGCGCCTCAAGAACCAATTGAAATTGAGGTCCAAATTAGATATAGAAGTAAAGCAGTGGAAGCAAAGCTAATACCAATTATTGATAGTACTAAAGAAAATTATTGTTATAAATGTCATATTCATTTTAAAGAAGATCAATTTTCAATTACTCCTGGACAAGCAGCAGTATTTTACAAGGGTGATTATGTATTAGGAGGAGGACTTATTTCTAAAGAGTATTAATAATACCCATATTTACGCAATCGCAAAACGCCTATTAAACTTATAAAAACAGTTGAGATCAAAGGTACGTCACACATTAATATATATAATGTTCTCTTTCCATTCAACTCCAGATCAACGAGTTTAACAAGTTCTTTATTTGGTTCAAGAAGAGTATCAATTTTACCATTACTTTTAATCAAAGATGTTGGTCCAGTATTGGAAACAGAGATTAAATTTTTTGATGTTTCAATACTCCTTAATTGAGCAATAGATAAAAATTGACTCTGCAAAGAAATAGGGTAGGGATCTAAATTTGCAATCACTAAAATCCATTGAGCCCCTTGATTTACTGCTTTAGCTAAGGCTTTCCCGTTACTCAACTCATAACAAATAGCACCTGCAAAAGATGGGCCCTCCCAATCAAGAAGTCTTGATGGATTCCCACTTTCAATTCCACCTACTGCAGAAAGGCCATTTTTCAAAAAGCTTGGCAATGCAGGGATCCATTCTCCTAGCGGGACTAATCTAGATTTGTCCAATACATCCGAAAAAGACTCTTCATCTGGATGAAAAACTAATAGTGAACTTCGTAGAGAACCTTTTATCTTTCTGAAACCTCCAGTGAGAAATTTAATTGGAAAATCTCGAATCTTTGATCTATCCAAAGGCAACGTTCCCTCTGGAGCAATTAAAAAAGATGCATTCATTTCAGCAGCATCAGTTAATGCTCTATTTACCTTTGAAGGCAAAGCATTTATTTCTTCATGACTAAATTTTTGTCTTATTGGAATATTTGTTTGCCACATTGCTACCTTTTCTGACGAATCAGTTGGAGAATCCAACAACAAAATAAATCCAATTAAATGAGCTAAAGACAAATAAACAACGCCGAGAGAAATCAATTCCTTAAGTGTTTTTCTAGCTTCAAAAGCAATTGAAAGTTGCCAAATCCACCATCCAACTAAAAGATGGATAGAGGCCAAACCGCCTGAACCTATCCATCTTGCCAATCCAGCCAAATATCTATCTTGTGGCAACAAACTTGGACCTATGCCCATCCAAAATAAAGGGCCTCTAGAAAGTAGTTCTTCAGTTAGCCCCCATATTGTTGACAATAAGACGGCATAAATAAACTTATTCTCTAATTTAGAAAACTGCCGTCTTCCAGGAGCCAAAAAGCCACTCAAAGCTGACCAAATAAAAACCAGAGCCCCTCCAAAGGCTCCACAAAAAAGCCATATAAAAATGGTAATAGGTAAGCTTAAATTTGAGTTTATCCCTACCCAACTGATTGGGTGCAAATATAGCAACCACTTATGACTCCATAAAATAGCCATCGCACCCCAACAAAAGCCTCCCCATGGATTCTTACTGGCAGGCCAAAGTAAAGATATTCCCAAGAGCATAAATATATAATTTCCTTCACTCAGGGAGATTCCTGCTAGAGACCCCCCAGCAAAAGCTTTAAAAAAAAGAGAGTAGATATTATTCATAAATCTAATTTAAATAAAATATACACCGACAAAATCCATACTTTCTGGTTAGTTATCTTTTAAATGGATGTAATTTGGGTATTAATCTGTAAGAATATTTCCGACTGCTTAATATTGCTGTGAGAGAAATCTTAATTAGCTTTTCTGTTTGCCTCAGCTGCTTGATGATTGCATTGATCAGCCAAATCATCTCACCAACTCCAACAAGTGCCTTACAAATCAACGAGCCAATCCAAGCTGATGTAAGGCAATCCACAAAAGCCAGCGAGAATGTAACTACTAATCCATTTGAATTAGACCCAGAAGACCCTAATCCATCACTTTTTACCATGGCTTCAGACAAAACCAGTGCAAGCAACTCCCCTCTCGGAAGGGCTGAGATAGGAGCATCTCAAGTAACTTCAAGTGGACTGAAAATTACTGAATTAGTTTTAGGCGACGGTCAAGAAGCTACTCCAGGAACAAGTGTCTCAGTAAATTACAAGGGTACTCTTGATGATGGAAAAGAATTTGACAGCAGTTATGGAAGAGGTCCTTTTGAATTCTCTTTAGGTGCAGGGATGGTGATAAAGGGTTGGGATGAGGGAGTCGCAGGAATGAAAGTTGGAGGTAAAAGAAAATTAGTCATCCCTCCAGAGTTGGGTTATGGCAGTAGAGGAATAGGTCCAATCCCCCCTAATTCGGTTTTAACTTTTGAAGTGGAATTATTGGGTGTTAAGTAAATTTCTTAAATTATTCAGAAAGCTCTAGAAAAAATTATGGCGTTTGTTGACAAACGCCATTAATGTAAAAAAAAAGTTCTCAAATTATTTTCAGATGTTGAGCGAAACACTTACATCAATCTTTAACAAGCTACCAGCAAAATCTGTTCACGCTCACTGTGACGGACCTTGCGGTGTATACGACCCTGCTTCTGCGAGGGTTGCCGCAGAAGCAGTTTTGTCTATGACAAAAAAACTTATTGCTCTAGCTCCAGCTGGTAACGATCAAGCTTCCATTTCAGCTTATAACAATACTTTTTCTCGCTTCGTTGCGATTAAAGAAGAAGAATCACAAAAAACCAAAAAAGAACTTTTAATCCTCTGGACTGATTACTTCAAGCCTGAACACTTAGCTACATATCCAGATCTTCATGACACTTTTTGGAAAGCAGCAAAGCTTTGTAGTGCATGCAAGGTAAATATTGATCAAACCAAGGCAGAAGAATTATTAGCAGCCGTACAAAAGATTCACTCGATGTTTTGGTCTTCAAAAGGTAGAAGTGATAGCTGGGTTACCGCAAGCTGATAAAAGTCTTTTCCACAAGCCAGACTTATTTACTTTATTTACTTTAATAATCGGTTACCGACAACATTTACGTGTTGTCGGTACTTCTATGGAAAGAACTCTTAAAGAGGGAGATTTAGTAACATATAAAAAGTTAAACCAAAAAAATATTGACTTAGAGATTGGCGATATCGTTGTTGCCTCTCATCCAAAAACAAAAAATAAGTTAATAATTAAAAGAATTCATAGGATTTATCAAAACAAATTTGATTTAAGGGGAGATAACTCCTTAGCAAGCACTGACAGTAGAGAATTGGGTTTAATTGAATTAGATTTAATCATTGGGAAAGTAGACAAAATTTTCTCTAAATAGATTTAAGAGATTGGCATGGATCTTTTCTTAAATTTATAACTTACCAATTAATTTTTTAACTCCAGCTAATATGTCTTCCTGTGACATAAGAGATTCACCAACCAAAACAGCATCAGCCCCATAACTCTTTACTAAATCCAAATCCTCACGAGTAAATAAACCTGACTCGCTTACCAAAGTAATAGATTTTTTCTTGATTTGGTTAGCATAATTCTTAGCCAACTTCTTGGTAACTTCAAGATCAGTTTTAAAACTCTTTAAATTTCTATTATTAATGCCTATTAAATTAAATACATTAATATTTAGGACTCTTTCAAGTTCTTCTGAGTCATGAACCTCTACTAGAATTGTAAGTCCCAAATGTTTAGCAACCTTAGATAAGTACTTTAAATCAGAATCAGTCAGGATTGCGGCTATCAAAAGTGCAGCATCAGCGCCAGCAGCTCTTGCTTGGTAAAGCTGATAGGGATAAAGAATAAAATCCTTACATAGGATTGGGATTGTGATTTCCTTTCTAACTTCAACTAATACATCAAAACCACCTTGAAAAAATTTTTTATCTGTTAAGACTGATATACAATTAGCACCTCCATCTTGATACATTTTACCTATCATTCTTGCGTCAAAGTCCTCTCTAATTATTCCTCTACTTGGACTAGCTTTTTTTATTTCTGAGATTAGCGCTGGTTTTGAATTACTATTTCTTAATGCATCTATAAATTTTTTTGTTTTTGGTAAATCCTTGATCTTTTTCTTTAAATCTTCTAGCGAAACTTTTTTTCTTGCAATCTCAACTTCTAGATGTTTTTCCCAAACAATTTCCTCCAAAATATTTTTAGGTTTTGAATCTGGGTGAGGGATTGCATACTCTAAATTAGCTACTTTTATACTTGGGTTAGGAGGTCTTCTTCTGATTTCCATAATTTAAATAATTAATGATCTTTAAAATAAAATTTGATTTACTACTTCTTTATTTGCAAAGATGCCTGTTTATAGGCAACCTCTACAACTTCGCTTAATGTTGGGTGCGTATGAACTTCTTTTGCTAAGTCATTAACTCGTTGTCTTCTAGAAATTGCATTAGAAACTTCTTGTATCAGATCAGCCGCATGTAATCCATAAATATGAGCCCCAAGGACCTCTCCCGTATCTTTACTAAAAATCAACTTCATAATTCCATCACTTTCCAATTCAGCCAAGGCCTTAGAGTTCGCTTTAAAATAACTTCTAACGATTCCAAGTTCAAAGCCTTCATTTTTTGCTAAATCTTTTGCTTCTTCTTCCGAAAGTCCAACGGAACTTATCTCAGGGTGAGTAAAAGTTGCTGCAGGAATACTTCTGTAGTCAATTTCAATTGTTTTTCCTAAAATATTTTCTACAGCAATACTCCCCTGCGCTGCAGCGGTATGGGCCAACATCAACTTACCCGTAACATCTCCCACTGCCCATAGATTAGGAATTGGTTTTTCATTTACCAATACTCTCATCTGATCATCAATTGGAATAAAACCTCTCGTTGTTTCAACTCCAACTGATTGGAGATTTAGATTTTTAGTCGACGGTACCCGGCCTGTTGCGACCAGAACCGCGTCAACTTGTAACTCCTCAACAACTTCTCGACTCTTTGCATCTGTAAGCTCGACCTCAACGGGACAACCTGGCTTAACTTTAGTAGCGAACACTCCGGCTCGAGTTTCAATATCTCTTTTATCAATTAGATTTCTTGAAGCAATTTTCGTGATATCAGGATCAAAAGTAGGCATTACTTTATCGAGAGCTTCAATCATGGTTACCTCACAACCTAAAGCTGTATAAATATCAGCGAATTCCAAACCTATATAGCCACTACCAATTATTGCAATCCATCTTGGCAACCACTCTAAATTAATAGCCTCATCACTTGTGAAAACCGTTCGTCCATCAATTTCAATACCTGGCGGCACAAAAGGGTCTGAGCCTGTAGCCAAGATAATATCTCTGGCGGAAAAGATTCTATCAACTCCATTTGTTTCTCTTAAACCGACCTTTTGATTTCCTTCTAATCGTCCTTCTCCTCTAAGTATCTCAACTCCCGATCTTTCTAATGTTTTAGTTAGATTTTTTCGAATTGTCTCAACTAAGTTTTTTGCATGTTCGGCAATTTTTTTACGTTCAAATCTAACCGGAGCGGAATGTATACCAAATTCAGCAAGATGAGGAACATTTGCAAGCTCACGAACCTTACCACTGGCTGCTAGTAATGCTTTAGACGGTACACAGCCTCTGTTAACACAGGTTCCACCCATATCTCTTGATTCGACAATCGCCACTTTCAAGCCAGCCTCTGCTGCATGTTTAGCAGCATCAAAACCTCCATATCCAGCTCCGACAACAATCAAGTCAAAGTCAAAAGAAATTTCACTCACGGTTTTTTTTGGATACCCTTAACCATTTTTACTCTTTGTCGCTCCAACAAGAGAGGAACTGCCGCAGATGCCACATTTAGTGAATCAACTAATGAGCTATGAGGCAACGTAACAAAGTCTGAACAACAGGCTTCAATTGAAGAATGAACACCTGAGCCTTCATTACCAAGAACCAATACAGTAGGGAGATCCCAGTCTAATTCCCAATAAGGTTTCACTTTCTTATTAGTAATTTTATTAGGTGAAATCGTTCCTACTACTTGATAATTTTTATCAATTGCATTATTGAGTTTTGAAACAAGCATTTCAATACTTAAAGAAGATGAATCTCCAATCCGTTGAAAAGGTAAATGAAGAACTGAGCCAGCTGAGGATCTTAAAACCTTTTGATTTAGTGGATCTGCTCCCGAAGCTAACCAAATAACTTCATATTCAGCAGCAAGGGCTGATCGGAATAAATTTCCCAAATTACCAGGATCTTGAATCCTATCTAAAGCTAAAATGTGTTTTGGGGTTTTTCCCGGTTTTGGCAACCCTGACATTGGGAATATCGCTGCGACACCATCAGGTGTCACTGTTGACAAAGATGCTTCTAAAACATTGGTACTTACCTGGATTAATAAAGATTTCGAAGCTATTTTTTTTAAAACCTCCTCATGCTCATCACACCATTCAGGAGTTGCAATAACTTCTGATGGCAAAAAATTTGTTTTCAAAGCCTCTTCTAACAAATGAGACCCCTCAAGCAAAAGAGAAGAATGCTCATCACGTCCAGTTTTTTTTAAAAGGCCCCTCAATCTCCTAACCAAAGGGTTCCTTTTACTTGTAATCAATGGAGAATATGAATTATTAATTTTCCAACCTCAAATTATTTAATTTTTAAAAAGCAGAAAAGTTTCTTGCGTTTAAACAAACATTGAATTTTCTTATTAAATCCAATAAAAACTATATTAAAAATTTTATTCAAACTTGCAACATTATCAATATTTAATTTGAACCCATCAATTTTCAATAAGGTTGACTGGACTATTTGAAATCCACTTGGCATTATGGCTGGGTAAGCAGTTCGCTCCAATATGAGTAGTGTGGCGACAATTAAAAGGAATATTATTCCGCCACATCTGGAGGTGAAAGGAGGGTATCCGCTTAGTGGGATCTTAAAAGTTAGTGGAGCAAAAAATTCTTCGCTAGCTTTAATGGCTGCGTCTCTTCTTACGAAAGAAAAACTCCTCATTAAAAATGTCCCACAACTTACTGACATCGAAGTCATGTCAGAGATTCTCCGCAATTTGGGCGCAAAGTTAACTAAAACAAATAATTCTATCGAGATTAATTCGGAGTCCATTCATAACGTTGAATTACCCTATCAACTGGTTCATAGTTTAAGAGCAAGCTTTTTCTGTGTTGGGCCGTTACTTACAAGACTTGGAGAAGCTAAAATTCCTTTACCTGGTGGTTGCAATATTGGAGCAAGACCTGTTGATGAACATATAAATGGTCTAAAAGCTTTAGGGGCGGAAGTTGAAATAATAAAGGATGTTGTAAAAGCTCAAGTCTCAACCAAAGACAAAAGATTACGTGGAGCAAATATTACTCTAAAATATCCCAGCGTTGGAGCCACGGAAACCATCTTGATGGCTTCTTGTTTAGCTTTAGGTAAAACAACAATATCGAATCCCGCTAGAGAACCAGAGATACAGGATCTCGCTAAAATGCTTAATTCAATGGGAGCAAAGGTTTTTGGCGCTGGAACAAAAAGAATCACAATCCTTGGAGTTGAATCTTTGAGCGGGACTTCTCATTGTGTTATACCCGACAGGATAGAAGCAGGAACTTTTCTTATTGCAGCAGCAATAACACGATCGCCTCTCATTATTGGTCCAGTAATCCCAAATCATTTGAGCGCTGTTATTTCAAAATTACAGGAATGTGGCTGTTCAATATCTCATCATGGGAATCATCATTTAAAAATCATTCCAAGAGAGATTTCAGGAGTTGACATAACCACAAGTCCATTCCCTGGCTTTCCAACTGATCTTCAGGCTCCATTTATGTCATTAATGGCCACCGCTAAAGGTTCAAGCAAAATCAAAGAAAGAGTTTTCGAGAAGAGAATGCAACACGTTTTAGAGCTAAATAAAATGGGCGCCTGTATTTATCTAGAAAACAATACTGCTTATATAAAAGGAGTAAAAGAACTTGTAGGTTCAAATGTAGAGGGAGGAGATTTACGTTCTTCTGCTGCCATTATCCTTGCATGTCTATCTGCCAAAGGAAATAGTATTTTCACGGGTCTCGAACACTTAGATAGAGGTTATGAAAAATTAGAAGAAAAATTAACTAGTGCAGGTTCTATAATTTCTAGAAAATTTGATCAAACAACATCTCAAAGTTCTTTCTCTAACAAAATAATTAATAAAGACAATATTGATACCCAAAAAAATGCAGCTTAGTTTCATATTTTTGCTAGCTTTGACATAAAATAAACGTATGGGAGCGTGGTGGAATTGGTAGACGCACCGCACTCAAAATGCGGCACCTTCGGGTTTGTCGGTTCAAGTCCGACCGCTCCCACTTCATTGATGAAAACCTACAATCGTTTTCCTTTAGACCTCATCAGGGGTAAAGGCTCATGGGTGTGGGACAAAAAAGGTCAGAAATATCTTGATGCTGTGGCTGGTATTGCAACTTGTTCACTTGGCCACAGTGATAAAGCATTAATCAAATCCTTATCGAAACAATTAAAAAGACTTCAACATGTATCCAACCTCTACGGGATACCAGAGCAAGAAGAACTGTCTCAATGGTTAACTTCACAAAGTTTTGCCAAGAGTGTATTTTTTTGTAATAGCGGTGCTGAAGCAAACGAAGCTGCAATTAAATTGGCAAGAAAATATGGACATATAGAACGTAATATCGACAATCCAGTAATTCTTTGCTCAAAAGAAAGCTTTCATGGAAGAACACTCGCAGCTGTAAGTGCTACGGGACAACCGAAATATCACAAAGGTTTCGAGCCAATGGTTCAGGGATTTCAGTTTTTTTCTTATAACGACAGTGAATCTTTTGAAAATCTATTTGATGATTTAGAAAAAACAGGTCCTCAAATTGCAGCTGTATTTATTGAACCGATACAAGGTGAGGGAGGAATAAATATTGGGGAAAAATCATTTTTTGAGCTCCTAAGAAAAAAATGTACCCACAGCAATGTTTTATTGATATTTGACGAAGTCCAAACTGGAATGGGAAGGACAGGTACTCTTTGGGGATATGAGCAACTGGGGATTGAACCTGATGTTTTCACACTAGCCAAAGGGCTTGGTGGAGGACATGCCATTGGAGCTCTATTGGTTAATCAATTAGCTGATATCTTTCAGCCCGGTGATCATGCCAGCACTTTTGGAGGGAATCCTTTCGCTTGTAGAGCAGCTCTAACCGTTGGGAAAGAAATACAAAAAAGAGATCTCCTAAATAAAGTTACCGAGAGAGGTGCTCAATTAAAAGAAGGATTGATTAAACTTTCAAATAAATATTCAGACATATTTATTTCCACTCGAGGCGTTGGGCTTATTCAAGGTCTCGTTATAAAAGACAATATCAAAACAACATCTCTTGATATTGTCAAATCCGCCTTAGAAGAGAAACTACTTCTAGTATCAGCTGGTGTAAAAGTATTAAGGATAGTCCCTCCTTTAACTATTACAAAAAAAGAAATCAACGAGCTTTTATCGAGACTGGACAAATGTCTGATGAAACTTTCATAGAACAATCGAATTTCATTTTTGAAAGCAAGAGCAAAGAATATAAAGATATGAATCTGGGCATAGATCGTATGTCATTGGCTATTAACGACATGGGAGATCCCTGCAAAGAAACACCTGCTATTCACATAGCAGGAACAAATGGCAAAGGCTCTATTGCGGCTTTTATTAATAGTGTTCTTAGCTTAGTTAATATCAAAACTGGAGTTACAACTTCCCCCCATTTAGTTGATTGGGTCGAGAGAATATGTATCAACAAGACTCCAATATCAAAAGAAGAATTTCAATCATTAAGTCTGTCTCTTTCTCCAATTGCAAAAAAATATAGCTTGACACCTTTTGAATATCTTATTGCAATAGCACTTAAATATTTTACTTTAAGGGAAGTTGAACTTCTTATCCTTGAAGTAGGGCTTGGAGGTAGACTTGATGCAACAACCGCGCATCAATATAGACCTATTATTGCATTTGGAGCTATTGGGCTTGATCACTGTGAATACTTAGGCAATAGTCTAGAAAAAATAGCTATCGAGAAGGCAGCTGTAATAACTACAAAAAGTACTGTCATTACAGCTACTCAACACAATATTGTAAAAAGAGTTTTCGAAGAAACTGCCAAAAGGAAACAAGCAGTCATTCATTGGGTAGATCCAATTCCATCAGACTGGGAACTCGGCTTATCAGGAGCAATCCAAAAAGAAAATGCAGCTGTAGCCAAAGGGGTTATTGAATCCTTAAAAAATATTGGATGGAATATTTCTGAGGGGCAACTTCGAGAAGGCTTATCTCTTGCCAAATGGCCTGGAAGACTCCAAACAACAAAATGGGAAGGGATGCCCATAGTTGTTGATGGCGCACATAATCCTCATGCGGCTAAGCAATTATCAATTGAAAGAGACGCATGGACAGATCAAGAAAGTGGAATTATTTGGATACTAGGGATTCAAAAAAGAAAAGACATGATAGGCATTTTGCATAAGCTAATTAGAGAAAAAGATTTAGCTTGGATAGTTCCTGTTCCAGGCCAACAGAGCTGGTCTAAAGATCAAATTTTAAGCTTTTGCCCTGAATTCAAAGACCAAATCAAAGAAGCTCTTAGAGTGGAAGATGTTTTATCTGCACTTAAAAAACAACCTAGATGGCCATCTCCACCACCTATCATTTCAGGATCGCTATATTTAATAGGTGATCTTTTTCAAAGGAAAATATTGACAAGTTAAATTGTTTAATAAGCAATTAAATCAATTGCCTTTAAGATTCCACCCTTTGAGTTTACCTGGATTGAGAATCCCTTTTGGATCAAAATTACTCTTAGCTTGCACTTGATCAGAATCAATTACACCTAAGCCTCCATCTTCAACAGTGATTGTATGCGGATTAAAAATCACTGCACCAAGGTCTCTACATTGACTGATTAATTGATTCATAGCCTCTTCACCTTGCCATTTCACAAGTGGGAGTGAAGCTATTCTTTGAACTCCATTTTGACGAACACATTCCAAATGCCATAAAAGATTGAATCCCCACTCGGATTTCAATTTTCTCATCATTTCAGATTCAGGCTGAGGAAGAAGCATTTGCAAATAGGTCCAATCAGGATCAATGCCACGCATATGTAAAGTTGTATGGTTCCAAGAAAGCTCTCGAAGGCCTTTCCCAGCCTTCAGGTTTTCCGGACCTAAATCATCAAAATCTGCACCAGCCGACTTTGCAAGTCGCTCAATTGTACTAACACCATCAGGCGAGACCAACAATAAAATCCTATGTTTGCCTGAAGGCTTACCAGACCAATGCGGAAGACAATTAACAATTTCTTTCTCGAATAAGGTTCCCAAATAAAGCTCTAGTGCAGCACAATTAACTTTGGATAACAAGTCAACAGCCTGATCCCAATCAAAACAATCGACAACTATTTGTTGCCATTCAACAAATGGAGTAGTTGTTAATGTCAACGCAGTAATAATTCCGTTAGTGCCATAAGCATGGTTCAATGCCTCAGAAGTATTTGCGTTCAATTCTAGTTTTCTTGGAGACTCCTCAGTAGTTATTATTTCTAAGGATTGCAAATGGCCAGGATCTCGCAGGAAGCCCCAACGAACGGATCCAATCCCACCTGAACCACCAGCAATGAAGCCGCCAACAGAGGCGCTTCTCCATGTACTTGGTAGCAACCGTAATTGACGGCCATATTTAATCAACTCATCATTGATATCTCTAAGCAAACAACCAGATTCAACTGTGATTTCACCTGATTTTAAATCGAAATTTCTAATTTTCTTAAGGCCAGACATAACCATAACTACTCCACCTTCAAGGGGAACACTCTGCCCATAGTTCCCTGTTCCTGAGCCTCTAAGGGTCAAAGGAGTTGAGTGCTTATTACAAATTCGAGCAACATCAATAATTACATCTACTGAAAGTGGTCGGACAACTATGTCAGCCAAGCAATCTTTCAATTCATTAATCAATATTGGTGAATAATCAAAGAAATCTTTAGAGAACCTTTTTAAATCACTAGTTTTTTGATAGATCTCTAGATGAGATACTTGTTTTAGTTCACTTAATAGCAATTCTATTTTCTCTTTACTAGTCATGACTCTTGATTTGTGAATGTTGTTTTTTGTTTTTAGGCAATTCATTCAAGAATTCACCATTAACTACTACTCTTCGTTTAGGTTTATGAGACAAAGCTTTTACCCAACTATTTGAATCTAACAAAATAAAATCGGCAGGGCTTCCCTTTTGAAAAAGGCCATCCCATTTAAGGCTAAGTAAATCTGCTGGAGACCAAGTAAATGGAGAGAGGCCCAATCTGTCCCAGGGAGATAGATGAGCAATTGGCATGGACAAAGTCATTAAATGAATTGGATCAAAATTAGACAAAGGGAACCATGAATCATTTATATTGTCTCCTCCTACAGATACATCGACTCCTGCTTTTTGAAGTTGAAAAATTGGTGCTAGTGGTCTTTTAGTTAAAGTGGATCGATCTTTTCTTCCTAAAAGCCAAGAATTAGTTAATGGTAAAGCAACAACTTTTAATCTGTTCTTAGCCATTTTGTTCGCTAAAAATGAAATCTCTTTTTCTCTTAACAAGCCCATGCTGCTTAGATGACTACAAGTTATTGATATATCATTTTTAACTTGGCCTAATACTTCTAGAAGTAATTTTAATCCCCCAGCTTGGCAGAATTGAGACTCATCAATATGAAGATCAATATCACACTTAAGTCTATTTGCAAGTTGCACTAGGTGAAGTAAGGACTTAAAAGTCTTCCTCTTATTGAAAGGAGGCGCTATTACCCCACCTAAGAGATCTCCATTTAGAGCAACTCTTTGAGCTAAACGCTCACCTTCATCACTTTGCCAAAAATCTAATGGAACCAAAGCCACAAACTGTAAAAAACATTTCTCTTGCCATTTTGTTCTAATACTTTCTATCAGATCCCAATCTCTCATTGCTGTCTCTCCAAAGCTGTCTATATGAGATCTAATTGCCCTGATCCCATTAACAAGAGCTAGATTGAGACACTTTTCAACTCTGAAAATTAATTCTTCTTCGGACCTCAATTCATATTCACGGAGATTTGCTGCTAGAGCATCTTGATAACTACCCCTCAAGTTAGGTGAACGTGACCATGAAAATGCTTTATCTATATGAGCATGAGGTTCCGCAAATCTTGGCAGAAGGATTTCCTCCGGAACTTTAGATGTTTCGCTTAAACCCTTAATAGAGGTAATCGTTCCATCCCTCCACTCAATTTGAATAGAGGACAAGCCTTCTTGATCAATTGATGTTCCTAAAACATCCTTTCCATTGCCAATCAAACATCTTGGGACAAGAACATCTACGCGCCCAGACTTTGGAGGACTTGCAATCAATTCAACATCTTTTGCGAAATTCACTTTTGAATAGATTACAATACCGAACTTTTACTATTACGGGTTCTGCTTACACAGTAACTTCAATACCTGTCAATTGCGTTTTGATCAAGATATAAAAAGTGATATTTTCAATCCGTACTATCTACAATACTCACAAGCTAATTTTTTTTACCAAAATCATTTTGGAATTTCAAAATGACAAATCATTGGTAGATTAAAAGCACAAGGCGGGCGTCGCCAAGTGGTTAAGGCAGCGGCTTGTGGCGCCGCTATTCGGGGGTTCGAATCCCCTCGCTCGCCCTTGAACATTTTTTAGGACAATCTCAAAAATCTTTTTCCCCAAGGAAAAAAATTCATCTGCGATGACAACAACCATAGTTCCTACTAAACAAAGCAATTCTTTTAAAAGCCCTAGAGGAAGCTACTGGATTACCACTTTCGGTTGTCAAATGAATAAGGCTGATTCAGAGAGAATGTCAGGCATTTTGCAAACGATGGGATATGAGCTTGCAGAAGAGGAACTTAAGGCAGATTTAGTTCTCTACAACACATGTACTATTCGTGATAATGCTGAGCAGAAAGTTTACAGCTATTTAGGAAGGCAAGCTAGAAGGAAAAAATCAGATCCTAATTTAAAAATTATCATTGCAGGATGCTTAGCTCAACAAGAAGGGGAAACACTTTTAAGAAGAGTTCCTGAAGTAGATCTTGTAATGGGACCTCAGCATGCAAATCGACTGGAGACTCTTCTTAATCAAGTTGATAACGGACACCAAGTTTTAGCGACTGATGAACAGCACATTTACGAAGACATTGCGACAGCAAGAAGAGAGAGCGCCATCTGTGGTTGGGTTAACATTATTTATGGATGCAATGAGCGATGCACTTATTGCGTAGTCCCGTCAGTTAGAGGTAAAGAACAATCACGAACACCGCAAAGTATTAAACATGAAATAGAAGAATTAGCGAGAATTGGGTATAAAGAGATAACCCTTTTAGGGCAGAATATAGATGCTTATGGCAGAGACTTTAAAGCTTATGAATTCAATAAATCTGGGCAATTAACACTTTCATATTTATTAGAATATATTCATGATATTGAGGGGATAGAGCGTATAAGGTTTGCCACAAGTCATCCTAGGTATTTCACGAAAGAATTAATAGATGTATGTGCAAAGCTTCCTAAAGTTTGTGAACACTTTCATATCCCAGTCCAAAGTGGAAGTAATAAAATACTAAAAAATATGGGTCGAGGGTATACAGTTCAAACCTATAAAGAAATTGTCAATTATATAAAACAAATAATGCCTGATTCGTCAATTACTTCTGATGCAATTGTAGCTTTTCCGGGAGAGACGAGAGATCAATTCGAAGAGACGCTATCACTTATAGAGGATGTTAAATTTGACCTGGTTAATACTGCAGCCTATTCTCCCAGACCAAATACTCCAGCCGCCTTATGGCCTAATCAATTATCTGAAAAAATAAAAATAGATCGACTAAGAGAGATTAATAACTTAGTAGAAAAGACTGCGAAGAAAAGAAACTTAAGGTACAAAGACTCCTTACAGGAAATACTCGTTGAAAGCATAAATTCTAAAGATAATTCCCAATTACTAGGAAGGACTAGAACAAATCGACTAACATTTTTTCCAAAATCCTCAATTGATAGCAAATCACCTCAACCTGGACAAATAGTGAATATAAAAATCAACGAAATACGTCCATTCTCATTAACTGGGAGCTTGTTATAAATGTTGATTAATTCAATTAACAACGTTTATAGAATATTGAGAACAAAATAGACATGTCGAATAAAAAGCAAGTTATAGGACTAGTTTTTGGTGGTTATTCAAGTGAACATGAAGTTTCTATCAAATCAGCTGAAACTATTTACGTCGCCTTATCTCATTCTTGCAATATTGAACGTTTTATTGTAAATCCAATTTATATAGACAAGAATGGTTTTTGGTCGGATTCAGAATACTCAAAGTCAATTTTATTAGGAGAAAAGGAATCAACCAAAACAATAAAAAGCAATATAAAGTCTATGAATAATCTCGCTAACTTTCCAGCAGAAAGTAACAAAGTTGATGTGTGGTTTCCCGCATTGCATGGTCCAAATGGAGAAGATGGAGTTATTCAGGGATTGTTTAAATTAACTGGAAAACCTTTTGTTGGATCAGGAACTCTAGGTTCATCTTTAGGCATGGATAAAATAGCAATGAAATCTATTTTTAAATCATTTAATCTTCCTCAAGCTCCATATACTTATTTACACAAAGTGAATTTATCAGACAAATCATTCATGAAGTCGATATATAATCAAATAGAAGAAATAATAAATTATCCATGTTTTGTAAAGCCAGCCAATCTGGGCTCTTCTATTGGAATAACTAAAGCATACTCAAAAAAAGAGCTAATTACCGGAATAGAAACTGCAGCAAAATATGATGAAAGAATTATAATAGAAAAAAATATTGAAGGGAGAGAACTTGAATGTGGAGTATTAGGAAAATCTATAATGAAATCATCAGTTGTTGGCGAAGTTAAATTTCAAACCGATTGGTATACATATGAATCCAAATATGATGAGAATCTAAGCAGTACAATTATCCCAGCTGATTTAAACATAGATATAGTTAATAAGATACAAAAGCTAGCTATCGAGGCATGTAAAGCTATTAATGCTTATGGCTTGGCGAGAGTCGATTTTTTTTACCAAGAAAGCACGGAACAGATTTTTATAAATGAGGTTAATACCTTGCCAGGCTTCACTAAAACAAGCATGTACCCAACATTGTGGGAAGCTTCGGGATTAAAACTAGAAAAACTTGTTGCTAGTCTCATAGAAACAGCTAAAGAATGAATTAACCATGACATTTTTAGATCTATTTTTCAAAAAATGATTCACGGTCTCCTTTGGTTGCCATTATTGATGGCTTTTATTCTCATAGCTTCCCTTGGCTGGATAGAGAGAAGGCGACAGAATCTCTATCTGATTTGGGCTAAAGGTTCAGAGCTCGCCAAGCTTGATGGGACAGGAGCTGCTCGATTAAAAGCTGGCATTTTATGCTGGAGCAGCTTTGAGGCTGGCAGCTTCAAGGAGGAAGCAACTTTCGAAGTTAAGAAATTAGAAATGGTTGAGCTGATGGCTCTCAGTTCAGGTGAAGCACCACTGACAAAAGAATCTGAAGGACGTTGTCGACTCAGGCTTGTTGGCTCAGGGAGAGAAATAGATGTGCCTTTTTCAGATGCTGAGCGTGCTCGTCAATGGATGGACAAACTTATGTCAAGAGCAAGATGCGACCTTTGAAATCAAATAAAAGGAAAAACAGAAAATTAATTAAAAATAACCGAATATCAACTAAAAAAGTCTCGAATATTTTTCAAAATAAAGATTTTCTAATTGAAATTTGGCAATTAATTTTTTTTTCAAGCACTTCAATTTTTCTGATTCTTACATTTTTAAACCAAGCATGGAAACCAATAAGTTTTGATCAAACTAAAATCACAGGTCTCTCTGGAATATCAAAAAACGATCTCAAACAAACAACTAGTATTTTTTATCCTAGAAATTTGTTGGAATTAAATCCCAAAGAAATTGAATCCTATTTAATAAAAAAGCTTCCTATTAAAGGAGTTTCAGTAAGTAGAAAGTTTTTCCCTCCCGAAATTCATCTAAATATTTTAGAAAGAGAGCCAATAGCTTTTGCCAGTCGTCTTCTTTCAAACAATATTGAAAAAGGAATGATTGATATTGAAGGATCGTGGATACCTCTTCAATTCTTAAATAAATCAAAGCAAAATCAAATTAAATTATCTATAGAAAATTGGAATCCAAATAAAAAAAAGGAAATTATTTTAATAATTAAAAATAGATTTATTTTTCAAAGTCCTCTTCAAAAAATCAAAATAGATCCTCTTCAAGAAATCAGCATAAAAACCGAGCACTTCGATTCAGTCCTTTTAGGCTCAGGAACTGATCGTTTAATTGAGCAAATAAATAAACTCAACCAGCTACAAAAATCATTACCAAATCTTTTAATCAACACAAAAGTAAAAATCGTGGATCTTAGAGATCCAAGCAAACCAGAATTAAAAATAGAAAAAATACTGGATGATGAGAGGTAAAAGCCTTGCTATGACATGACTTTTTAGAAATGTTTAATATGCTGTCATCAATTCACGGGCAATCATGGAAATTAATTTGTTAATCAATTTGAACCTATAAGCCAACAGAATTCATGGATGATGTTCATAATGCCCAAAACGAGTTCTAATCCTGAATATGGTGATGGGAATGGGAAACAAATCTAGTTTCAACATGGATGAAGGAATCCTACCCAGTCAATCTGCACGTATTGAGGTTATTGGCGTTGGTGGCGGCGGAAGTAATGCCGTCAACCGAATGATTAATAGTGATCTTGATGGAGTCACATATCGGGTGCTCAACACAGATGCCCAAGCGCTTATTCAATCATCCGCAACTCATAGAGTTCAACTTGGTCAAAGCTTAACTAGAGGTCTTGGAGCAGGTGGCAATCCAAGCATTGGGCAGAAGGCAGCTGAAGAGTCTAGGGCTGACCTTCAACAAGCCCTAGAAGGAGTTGACCTAGTATTTATTGCTGCTGGCATGGGAGGAGGTACTGGGACAGGGGCAGCCCCTGTCGTTGCTCAAGTTGCCAAAGAGAGTGGTGCTTTGACAGTGGGGATTGTTACCAAACCATTCAGTTTTGAAGGGAAACGTCGTTTAAGACAAGCTGATGAAGGTATAGCAAGACTTGCAGAGAATGTTGATACATTAATTGTCATTCCAAACGACAGACTAAAAGACGTAATTTCAGGAGCGCCTTTGCAAGAAGCCTTTAGAAGCGCTGACGATGTTCTTATGAAAGGAGTTCAAGGAATAAGTGACATAATCACTTGTCCTGGATTGGTTAATGTAGATTTCGCTGATGTGCGCTCTGTGATGACAGAAGCTGGTACTGCGCTTTTAGGTATAGGTTTAGGCTCTGGAAGGTCAAGAGCTCTAGAAGCAGCTCAAGCAGCTATCAACAGTCCTCTTTTAGAAGCAGCTCGAATAGATGGAGCGAAAGGATGTGTAATAAACATAACTGGAGGCAAAGATATGACTCTTGAAGATATGACATCTGCGTCTGAGGTCATATCCGATGTAGTAGATCCAGAAGCAAATATCATTGTAGGTACTGTAGTTGATGAAAAACTTGAGGGAGAGATTCAAGTAACTGTTATTGCTACAGGATTTGACAGTAATCAAATTTATTCAAATGAACGAAATAGAGCAAGACTTTCGCCTCAATCACTCTACGAACAAGCAGAAGCTAGAGAATCAGGGGCTTCGATACCAGAGTTTTTACGTCTAAGACAAAATCGTTGAAATTATCAAATTCCTCTTTTATTAAGGTGACCCGGAGTCCACGCCTGCTTTGAGCATCCCATATGGCTGCTACCTTCCGGTCCTGACCAGGTTTGAGCGTCACAGCCGCATGGGGCCGAGTCACTAATATTCTAGCAATAGCTAAACACGTTATTAAGAATTAAATGCAAACCACAGAATTGGTTCGTTTTAAAAAGTTGGGCAAACAGATAACTGTATTAACTGCTTGGGATGCCATCTCATCCTCAATAGTCGAGGCCGCAGGTGCTGATGTTGTTCTAGTGGGAGATTCACTTGGGATGGTTGTCTTAGGACACGCAACTACACTTCCTGTCACGCTTGATCAAATGCTTCACCATACACAAGCTGTTTGCAGGGGATTTTGCAAGCCTTTTCACGAACAACCATTAGTAGTTTGTGATCTCCCTTTTCTAAGTTATCAATGTGGAGAGGACAAAGCCGTTGAAGCTGCTGGAACTCTCCTTAAAAATTCTTCAGCTTCAGCAGTGAAACTTGAAGGAGCGGAACCTGAAACTTTACTGGTAATTAAAAGACTTATCAGAATGGGAATCCCAGTAATGGGTCATCTTGGTTTAACTCCGCAGTCAGTTCATCAACTTGGATATAAATCTCAAGCAAGGGATAAAGATAGTCAAGATAAAATTTTCAAAGATTCAAAAATGCTTCAAGAATCAGGATGTTTTGCAATAGTTCTTGAACATATCCCAGGAGAAATTGCCAGCCGGTTAAAAAAAGATCTAGCCATTCCTGTAATTGGCATTGGAGCAGGCAGTGATTGCGATGGGCAGGTAAGAGTTACAGCTGATATTCTTGGCCTTTCAATTGCACAGCCTCCTTTTGCAAAGCCTTTAATTGCAGGACGCAAACTTTGCATAGATGCCCTAAGAGACTGGATAAAATCTACTAATCTTGATTAAGTGAATCCCACCATAAAAACATCTGAATCAAAATCTGATTGCTAATTTGCATCCCCTTGGGATCACTTAAAAAATATCTTCCATTGTTTCTTAATATAGATCCTTCTTTTAAATAATTAAGCCAATATTCCTCCAGTAATTTTAAATTTTTGTCGCATTCTTTTTGAGTCCATCCAACATTTTTAGCAAGTTCCTCAAAATGAACACCTTCACGTCTCCTCAGACCAATCATCAAAAGCTCATCCAAGGGCATCGGTGTTGAAATTTCATTTAACAAAGTTTTCTCTAATAATTGACTTTCTTGTTGCTCAAGCCAATTTTTATAACCAGCAATTGTTCTGGGTCTAGAGAATCTCTCACCCCAAGGAGAACTTGTTGCGCCCATCCCAAAGCCCCACCAACCAGAACCACTCCAATACATACGATTATGTCTAGATGCATGTCCAGGTAATGAATAACTTGAAATCTCGTATCTAGAGAAACCGCTACTTTTAAGAAATCTATTAGTTTCAAAATCTATTTTTTGAGCTTCAGATTCAATTGGGATATTCAACTTACCTCTTTTGTGTATTCTTCCAAAAACCGTATCTGGTTCGATAGTTAAATCATATATTGACAAATGAGGAGCTTCCGTTTTAACTGCTTGTTCTAACTCTTCAATCCACTTAGACAAATTTAAACCTGGAAGATTTTGAATCAAATCAAGACTCCAGCTTTTTAGCATTCCCTCTTTATATAAGTTATTTACCCAATTACACGCCTCAATTAATTGTGAACGATTATGTTTTCTACCAATAGAAGCTAAAATTGTGTCATCAAAGGCCTGTCCTCCCAAGCTAAATCTATTGATTCCAATTTCTACATATCCATTCAGATCATTTTTCAAAAATGTTGCTGGATCAACCTCCATAGTTATCTCCGCACCATCTTGAAATCCAAATTTTTTTTGAAGATTTTTTAATAAACCACCTAGCTCATTTTTTTTCAATAAAGAAGGGGTTCCACCACCCAAATAAATTGTTGAAAGTGCAGGACCTTTAGGGGAAATTGAAATCTCTCTATTAATTAAATCCAAATATGAGTTAATAGAAGTTATCCCTGGACTACCTGTAGCTTGAACGCTATCACCTAAAGGGATAATGGAAAAATCACAGTAAAAACATCTTTTATGGCAAAAGGGTATGTGCAAATATGCACTTCTTGGTGGGGCTACCATTTGAGCTCTAAATATACAAACCCAAATAAATGGTCACTTTTACAATCCAAATCTTTGAAAATAAATAAAGCTTTAGTAAAAAACGAGAAGCAAGCATAACCTGAATATATGGCAGACCTATTTATTCTGGTTTTATTTCTTATATCAGGTGCAATCACCGGATGGATTGGTGTGAATTGGTTGCCTGATGAGACTTTAGATCATATTACTAATTTAAAAAATTTAAAAATTGCTCTTTCAGGATTAACAGCTCTTGTAGGACTTTTAATAGCCTTCCTTTTTCAGCAATTTAGAAATAAATTAACAAAAAGAATAAGAACTATGCCAACAGATCTTCTGGTTAGTAGATCTATTGGCATAGTTCTTGGACTTATCATTGCAACTCTTTTATTAGTACCTGTACTACTTTTACCGTTACCCGCTGAATTGTTTTTTGTAAAGCCTATTTTTGCTGTACTTAGCAACATTTTTTTTGGAGTACTTGGATATAACCTTGCCGATGTTCACGGGCGAACAGTTTTACGCCTTTTCAATCCAAATAGCACTGAATCTTTGTTAATGGCAGATGGTATTCTAACTCCAGCTAGTGCGAAAGTTTTAGATACCAGCGTTATAATTGACGGTCGCATTCAGTCTCTCCTTAGATTTGGACTTATAGAAGGGCAAATAATCGTAGCTCAATCAGTTATGGATGAGCTACAAAAACTAGCTGACTCAAGTAACAACGAAAAGCGAGGAAAAGGAAGGAGAGGACTAAAATTACTTAACCAATTAAGAGAAAGTTATGGAAGAAGATTAGTTATTAACAGTACAAAATATGAAGGGGAAGGAACTGATGAAATTCTTTTAAAATTAACCTCAGATATCTCAGGAATATTAATCACTGTCGATTACAACTTATCTCAAGTAGCTCTAGTCCAAGAAATAAAAGTTCTTAACTTAAGCGATCTAGTACTTGCAGTTAGACCAGAAGTTCAACCTGGTGAAAAGTTAAATTTAAAAGTAGTTAGAGAAGGTAAGGAAAACTCACAAGGGATTGCTTATCTTGAAGATGGCACAATGGTAGTTATCGAGGAGGGTCTCCAATGGATTGGTAAAAGAATAGAAGTAGTTGTGACTGGAGCATTACAAACACCGACGGGCCGAATGGTTTTTAGTAAAGCTTCAAATGATCAGCCCCCGAACAAATTTGAACAAACAAAAGCATCTCAAGGCTAGATCTAGCTAGGCTCGAATCCAAGAAGACTTAACTTCATATGACTGCATCTTCCCCGTATTATGGCGATTCTGCCGTAATGAGAACACCGCCCCCTGATTTACCATCGCTTCTCCTGAAAGAAAGGATAGTTTATTTAGGCTTGCCACTATTTTCCGATGATGATGCCAAAAGGCAGCTTGGAATGGATGTAACTGAACTAATTATTGCCCAACTTCTTTTTCTCGAATTTGATAATTCTGAAAAACCTATTTATTTTTATATTAACTCAACTGGAACGAGTTGGTACACAGGAGATGCAATCGGATTTGAAACCGAGGCCTTTGCGATCTGCGACACTCTCAGATACGTGAAGCCTCCAGTTCATACTATTTGCATAGGCCAAGCCATGGGGACCGCAGCAGTAATACTCTCGGCCGGTACGAAAGGGCAACGAGCAGCATTACCTCATGCGTCAATTGTCCTTCATCAGCCCAGAAGTGGCGCTCAAGGCCAAGCAACTGATATTCAAATCAGAGCAAATGAGGTTATTCACAACAAAAAAGCAATGCTAGAAATCCTCAGTCATAACACTGGGAGATCAGTAGATCAATTATCCAAAGACTCAGATCGCATGAGTTATCTTAACCCTAGTGAGGCAGTTGAATACGGGATTATAGATCGCGTTCTTACCAGTAGAAAAGACTTACCAGGCGAAAAGGTTTTGCCCACATAAGTAAAAATAATTTTCAATTTTTTAATCATCACCCTAAACAACTCAAAATCAATCAGCCATGCCAATAGGTACTCCAAGCGTTCCATACCGTCTTCCAGGAAGTCAATTTGAAAGATGGGTTGATATATATACAAGACTTGGTGCGGAAAGAATTCTATTTCTTGGTCAAGAAGTAAACGACGGCATTGCAAATAGCCTCGTAGCGCAAATGCTTTATCTTGATTCTGAAGACAGTAGTAAGCCCATCTATTTGTATATCAACAGTCCTGGAGGCTCCGTAACAGCAGGATTAGCGATCTATGACACGATGAGATATGTAAAAAGTGATCTTGTAACCATTTGTGTTGGATTAGCGGCCTCAATGGGTGCCTTTTTACTCTCTGCAGGGACAAAAGGTAAAAGACTTGCATTACCTCACAGTAGAATCATGATTCACCAGCCACTTGGCGGTACTGCTCAAAGACAAGCGAGTGACATAGAAATTGAAGCCCGAGAAATTCTCAGGATAAAAGAAATGCTCAATAAATCCATGGCAGAGATGACTGGACAAACATTTGAAAAGATTGAAAAAGATACTGATCGTGATTACTTTTTGAGTGCGGAAGAAGCAAAAAATTATGGCCTAATCGACCGAGTGATAACCCACCCAAATGAAAGTTAAGATAAAAAGTTTGTTGTTCTCATAAATTAAATTGTCTTGATAGTCAAAAAAATATATCAATGAAAGTGGATTCGATAGCACTCTATTTCGTAAGCTCAGCCTTAATACAGTTCTGAAATACCCACTCACATGGCAAAACTTTTTTACGACTCCGATGCAGACCTAGGTCTTCTTCAAGATAAAACCGTTGCAATTATCGGCTATGGATCTCAAGGCCATGCGCATGCATTGAATTTAAAAGATAGTGGCATCAACGTTGTTGTTGGACTTTATGAAGGAAGTCGCTCAGCCAGTAAAGCAACTTCTGATGGATTGGAAGTTTTAAGCGTATCAGAGGCCTCCGAGAGGGCAGATTGGATTATGATACTTTTACCTGATGAGTTTCAAAAAGACGTTTATACCAAAGAGATAGCACCTCATTTGAAACCAGGGAAAATACTAAGTTTTGCTCATGGTTTCAATATTCGTTTTGAATTAATAAAACCACCTGAGTTTGTCGATGTTGTAATGATTGCACCAAAAGGGCCTGGGCACACTGTCAGATGGGAGTATCAGAATGGTCAAGGGGTTCCTGCTTTATTTGCCATTGAGCAAGATGCCTCAGGCAAAGCCAGATCACTTGCGATGGCTTATGCAAAAGGTATTGGAGGAACACGCGCTGGAATTCTAGAAACTAACTTCAAAGAAGAAACAGAAACTGATCTATTTGGAGAACAAGCAGTTTTGTGTGGAGGCCTATCAGAATTAGTCAAAGCTGGTTTTGAAACTCTTGTAGACGCAGGCTATCAGCCTGAATTGGCCTACTTCGAATGCTTGCATGAAGTCAAATTAATAGTTGACCTCATGGTTAAAGGAGGTCTAACGGCAATGAGGGATTCGATTTCAAATACTGCTGAATATGGAGATTACGTAAGCGGTCCAAGATTGATAACTAAAGAGACAAAAGAGGAAATGAAAAATATTCTTGCCGATATTCAAGATGGTACTTTTGCTAAAAACTTTGTAAAAGAATGCGAGGCTGGAAAACCTGAAATGAAAAGGATTCGCCAAACAGACTCAGAACTACCGATAGAAAAAGTAGGAAAAACACTTCGTTCTATGTTTAGTTGGCTTAAATCAGACTAAAATATCATTCATATAATCTCACTTGCAGTTATTCTCGACCTTTTAATAGGCGACCCTAAAAGCTTGCCACACCCTGTCCAATTAATGGGTGTGGTTATTAGTTTTTTGAGAAGATTAGCTGAAAGTATTGCGAACGAAAATAAATCAAAATTATATATAGGAGGTTTAATATTGACCTTGATAGTATTATCATTAAGTGGTTTATCTGGATGGCTTTTAGAAAGATTATTTTTATTTTATAAAGTAAAAAATCCAATATTAAGTACATTATGCTTTGCATTTATCTTAAGTAGTTCTCTTGCTTCGAGAAGTCTAAATAAAAGTATTTTAGAAATTCTAAATTTACTAAGAAACAAAAATCCTGAAAATAATCTAAGTAATTTAAGACAAAAATTAAGTCTTATAGTTGGCAGAGATGTAGAGAATTTAGATACAAATGAAATTCTTAGAGCTTCGGCTGAAACAGCGAGTGAAAATTCTGTGGATGGTATTTTTGCTCCATTATTTTGGATGTTTATAGGAACTATTTTCTGGGAATTTAATCTATCCACTCCAGGGCCATTGGCAATGGCATGGATCTTTAAAGCATCTAGCACCATTGATTCAATGCTTGGATACAAAGATGGCAAATTAAAGTGGCTTGGCTTCACAGGTGCGAAGCTGGATGATCTAATGGTATGGATTCCTTCAAGAATTGTATTAATTACTCTTCCTTTTTGCTGTAAACCAAAGCATTCAATTTTAAAAACGATAAGATATTCCTGGAAGGATGGAATAGCAGATTCCTCGCCAAACTCAGGCATTTCTGAAGCAATATTTGCTTATTGCGCAGAAGTAAGAATGGGAGGATTAAACTATTACAAAGGGGTAAAAAATATAAAGCCCATAATTGCAAAATCTTATCCAATAGCAAGTATAAATTCTGTAAAAAAGATCCTTAATCTAAGTATTAGACTTGAAATCGCTTGGCTATTATGTTTTTCAATAATAATAAAATATATTAATTTGTAAGCTCAATATGCCCCTCTATCCATTGGAAAAATTAATACTCCTAATGTAAGAATAATGATTTCCAAATCAAGTATAAAATTTCTATTTCTTGCATAAGCTAAATCTAATTCAACCCTTTTTTTATAACTAAGATTATTTCTACCACTAACCTGCCATAAGCCAGTGAGGCCTGGTCTAACAGATATAACTTCTTCCATAAAAAGGCTGTATTTGTTTATTTCATTACTCACTATTGGTCTAGGGCCAACAACACTCATTTCTCCTTTTAAAACATTAAAGAATTGGGGTAATTCATCTAGGCTAGATCGTCGAAGAAATCTACCTAATTTTGTTATCCTAGGATCCTTACGTAATTTAAAATCTTTTTCAAATTCCTTTCTCATAAGAGGATATTTCTCTAATAAATTTGGAAGCAAATCATCAGCATTCTTATACATAGTACGAAACTTAATACATCCAAATTCTCTATAGTTTCTTCCTATTCTTTTTTGAATATAAAAAACAGATCCTGAAGAACTTAACTTTACTAAGATTCCAATTAAGATAAATACTGGTGAACCTAGAGTTAAAACTAGCAAAGAAAAAATGACATCACCTATTCTTTTTAATGTCCGTCCATAACGACTTTGATTTCTTATTATTTCTACAGCAAGCAAAGAAGAAGGTTCTTTTGAGATTACTTCAAAAGGAATTCTTGGAGATCCTTTACGAAACTCAGACCAACGTAATAAAGATTTTCTTGAATTAGTTTGCACAAATTATTGAGTTAGTAATCTCAAGACTCCAGATTTACAGACTACTTAATTAGTAATTTCTTGATGAAGCACCAAGGTCACTAGTCGCAATGTCACAAGATTTGATATGCTCCCTCCAAACTCTATTTATGGTTTTCTCAAATCTATTTTTAAATGAATCTTGAGAAAAAGAATTACTCCAATCTCTAATCGACTCAGGGTTTAAATCTCTCCAAAGTTGTTTTTCCTTAAAAAATTCAATTGCTTCAACTAATGACTTCACAGTCTGAGTAGGAAATAAAAGTCCAGTTGCCTCTTTAACTGAATTAGAGTTAAAGCATTTAACAGTATCTAAAACCCCTCCCTTACCTAAAGCAATTACAGGTGCTCCTGAGGCCATTGCCTCCACAGGAGCTATGCCAAAATCCTCAATACCTGAATAAACAAAGGCTCTACATCTGCTCATTAGATTTTCAATCTTCTCTTTGCTTTGAAAACCAAGAATTTGAACTGATGGCCCTGCAAGCTCTTTTAAATAATACTTTTCGACTCCATCGCCAACAATTATCAAAGGTAATTTGAGCCTATTAAAGGCCCTAACGAGTAAATCAACCCTTTTATTAGGAACCAATCTGCAAACACTCAAATAGAAATCTTCTCTAGGTTTATTCCATTGAAATCGATTTACATTTACGGGAGGATGTAGAACCTCTGAACGCCTTCTCCAATACTTCCAAATCCTCTTTGCTGTAAAATTTGAATTCGCCAGCAAGTAATCTACTCTTGAGCCACTTAATTGATCCCATTGCCTCAAATTATGCAATTGCCATCTAATCAATGGGCCTAAGCCAATTCTGCTAAAAAAAGATCGTTTCAAATATGTATTCATTTGATCCCAAGCATATCTGACCGGTGTATGAACATAACTAATATGAAGTTGGTCAGGCGAAGTCAAAACACCCTTAGCAACAAGATGACTACTGCTTATAACCAATGGATATCCATCTAAATCAATCTGTTCAATTGCGAAAGGCAAAAGAGGCAAATATTTTTGAACATGCGAAATCCCGAATGGTAATTTCTGAATAAAGCTAGTTTTTACTTTTCGTTTAAGCAACCAGCTATTTTCATACAAGTTCTCTTCATTAACTAAGGAAAAAAGTTCTGGCTGCGATGAAATTTCAGTTAACAATTCATCAATCAACTGAACAACATTCTCAGCGCCACCAGTTGATCTTGGAGTAAACCATTCATGTACTAATGCAATATTGCTTGGAAGATCTAAAGACGAATTTACACTCAAAGTAAAACCTTAAATCCTAAGATTATTTTTAGTTTATTACAGCTTAGATATTATGACAACATGAAATCAAAGCATCAATCATGCAAAACTTAATTATTTTTCACTAAACGAATTAGATGATCTAATAACTTCTTTAAAAAGTAATACCTATTTTATCTAAAGATGATATCAGTGGATCATAAAAGTTATGAAATAAGCTGCCACTAAAAGAGAATAAATAAACAAAACCACTAAAGAATCCTAGAAAAATAAAGTATCGAACATAGCCACTTCTTCTTTTTAATTTAGCAACTGATAAAAGCATAATCAATAAGATAATAAAACCTATTGATTCAGAAAATAGCAAGGCTTGTCGATCAATAGCCAACTCGAAACTGTCACCAAATAAAACATAATTACCCGTTATTTTATTTTTAAATAAAATAAAGTTGATCAGTTCAGAAAGAGCAAGACTGGCAATAAGAAAATATGATACTGGCTTTGTAAGCCTATTCATTGTTTTACTAAAACTCAATAAAAGCAACGCGATGAAAATAGATGCAATTATTGGTAGACCTGGGATAAGCCAAGTAATACTTAATAACATAGTTATCAAACAAGCTTCATTTTATAGGTAGATGCAAGTTTTTTTAATGGGTCTGAAAGAAAAAACATAAAAAATCGAGGTGAAGATAAAACAATAGCAATCTGAACAGCTCTATTCATTTAGTAAAAACCTTTAATATTTTTCTAGCAAGGAATTGAGGTAAAAACAAGGTATCAATTAATAGTCAAACAAAACTTAATAAGGTAATAATAAATAATTTTAACTTTATATAGCTCTTTTCTTTTTTATATATAAGTCATATATTTTCTAAATATATGACTTATATATAATTCAATTTTATTTATTAAATATAAAATTTTCTAATAATTATTTGTTTAATTAACTTTGCTTACTAAATAAAAACAAAAACCCACTTTAAATAGTCAAAGAAAATGGCTAAACTTAGAAAAGAGTAAAATCCAAAAAAAAGGCTTATAATTTAAGTATATAATTATGTTTTAAATTAAAATGTCTGAGAATGATTCAGAGATCAATAATCATAGTTTCGATTCAGATCCAGGTAATATAGAAACAATTGAACCTAAAAATGATCCAAAACTAATTGATCAAAGCAAAAACCTCAATTCATACCCTAAATGGATAAATAATAAAGGCGAAGAGGTAAAACAAGTTTTTGGTTTTAATGAAAATGCTGAACTTGTTAATGCGAGAGTAGCTATGATCGGATTTTTAATGCTTATCCTAACTGAATTAGCTTTTGGTGGCGAACCAGCAACGCTTAAAATTTTTGGAATCAGCTAAAAATAAAATCTATATATTATATTTATTCCATTAACATACTTGATTTCTTAAAAGCTATGAATAAAAAAACATTGGTTGGTATTTCATACGTATCTGCTTGGGTAATTATTTGGGGAACAATCGGTTCACTTATTGATTTTTATTTCCTTCAAAGCACATATCTTCCAGGATCATTAGGGCAGTTTTCAACATTTATAATTACAGCCTTGTTCTCTTCAATTATTGCTATATATATTTTCCCAACAATAAATAATAAATTCATAAGTTAATAACGATAACGTTCAACAACTTGAGAAGGCTTGTCATTAATTCCTTTCTGATAAAGGATCCATTGATTAGTTTCAAGATCATGATCACAGCCCAATCCTTCTAATTCAACAGATTTCAATCGCAATTCATAATGGCATTGCTGATCAGCTTCAAAGGCTGATTTATAGCCAGTAAAAAAATATAAATACCCAAGAATTATTGCTATCAAAGATATAAACACAATGCTTATTTTCATGAAAGCTAATCAATAATTAATAATATATTAGCTTTTCTCGTAGACAAAAAAAAGAATTTATAATTTTTTTTCTTTTACCGTTTCTAAAGGTATCTCACATTCAGTTAAATCATGATCATTTAAACGGTCCAATATACGAACCATATCAAGTTCTGACAGCTCCCCATTGGTTCCCCATTTAAGAGTTGTCTTTCTCTGTTGAGGAATCTTTTTCGCCTTGTTCTCCTCGCTTCTTTTTTGGACCATTACTACTAAAATGCCTCTAATAAAACATTAAAATATAGAGTTTCTATATAAGAACTCAAGAAAAAATTCTTAGTCAAACTTTACTTTTACTCTTTTAATAGTAATATTTTACTATTTTTATAAATCCCACCAAATCGCTACTAATGATTAAAATATTTGGTTTGTAAAACCACAATCATCGACCGAAGTTATAAACAAACTCTTGAAATGCAGGATTATAAAAGTAAACAAGCACACTAATAACTAACAAGACATTCAAACCAATTACTATCGAACCAATAATAACTCTCTGTCGCTTACCTGGGACTTTATATTTCATGCCAGCTGGTAGATTAACTAATACATCTGGATCATTAGCAGTTATTTTCTTAAACTTATTGTCTTTGACCTTATTTGTCTTAGTTGCCTTATCATTAGTTTTTTTGGAATTAAAAGATTTGGAGCCCATTTTCTTAGTTAGAAGAATTTCTTTATCTTTATAGTTCTAAGCTTACTTAGACAAATCAGATAAAAACCTATTTTGTTCTAGTTTTTCACATTAGTTTGTTAACTAAGTCAAAAATCAATCCTAAACTGATCAATTTATTGATTATTTTCAGCAATATTTCTTTATATAATCAATAATACTTTTAGCTTCTTTTCTTTTAAAATTAGAATTCGTAGCCATTATTAAATTTGACTCTAAACCTAGTAATCTGGTTTGACAAGCAAATTTTTTATTTTTTGCAGCATTTTTTTGATAATCATTTACTTGGAATAATGCTTTCTTACAATATTTTATGTCTTTATAACATCTAAATATCAGCATATCAATCTCCGAATAATTGTTTGATTCACTTGCTATCATATGATTTAGAGGAATAAATATGTATATAAAAAGAACGGACACGAATTTAATTTTTTCAAATGAATAATTAATCAAAACATAATCTCCAAAATAATTTGTTAATGATTATTTGAATATGAATAGCAATACCTATGCAAAAAAACAAAGATTATTTTCTTAATCATAAAATTTTAGATTTTTACAAAAAAAGGGACTCATTTTTAAAGAGTCCCTAACAAAAACGAAATGTAAGTAAGCAAAACAGCTTTTTAAAGACTCATCCCTGAACACGGTCCTTAAACAACTTCCCAGCAGTAAAAGCAGGAACTCGCTTAGCAGGGATTGCTATCTTCTCTCCAGTTTTAGGGTTTAATCCCTGACGAGCAGAACGATCGCGAGGCTCAAAAGAGCCAAACCCTAGAATGGAGACTTTCTTACCCTCCACTACAGAATCAATAATTGTATCTATGGCGGCATCAACCACCAGAGAGACGTCTGTTTTCGTTAGCTCAGTACGAGCTGCAACTAGGTTGACTAAATCTGCTTTGTTCATTGGAAAGGTTTGTATGTAGCAGGGAGTAAGAGGAGGGAAACCAATAGATAATTAGTTTCCAAAAAACTCAATCTTGCTAATCGTATGGAGCAAATCACTTGCCTGCAACCCAAAGAGCTTGTGACAGTAAGCTTTCTAAAAATATATGTGCATTTTTTATCGATTCAACAATGTCTCAAAGATTTGGACTAAACAGCGTCATAAAGAGGCACCTTTCCCAAGAAGCTTGTCAGTGCAAGGTTTCTGAAAAGATGGGTTTTCACATTTTTCATCAAGAACAGCGTTGGAATTTGGAATTAATTATTTTTTCCAACAAAAATCAAACATTTTATTGAATTCTCTTGAATTAACAAAGGTCTGCAGAACAGCACATTTATTGGTATTACAAAATAATACCCACACAAAAAAGAGAGTCACAAATGACAAATCAATTTTTTTTAGCTCGAAGAAATCCATTTTGAAGCTGTAATCCCTAAATAATGCTCTAAATGCTTCCTTAACCTTTTTCCCTAAATCTTCAAAAGATTTGATTTGCAATTGGAATAGAATGTGTTTGAACTCATTTCAAAACCCAAATAGCAAAACAACGAAGTTTTCCCTCTAAAACGATTTAGTATTCATTTGAAAAAGAATCAAATGCTTAACACAAGTTCCTTTTAACATTGAATTTCGTTTTTCATAACTTGTTAAAACAAACTAACCACCTAACTTATAGGGAAAGTTACTTGATTATTTTTATAAAGGACAAACACAATTGGGAAAAGTAAAAGTTGGTTCAGCATGGCCTTTGGGTAGCTCAATTACTCTTGATGGGGTTAATTTCTCTATAGCAGCACCACATGCAACAAATGTAGAATTACTAATATTCCAGGATCAAGATGACGAGTTCGCAAAAGAAACAATATCCTTAGATGAGAAAAATAGGTCTGGGGATTATTGGCACGTTGAAATAGAGGGATTAACTGAAGGAACGTTATATGGCTATAAAATATCAATTGAGGGGCAAATATCTGCCAAGGAACATATTGTTTTAGATCCATGTGCCAGAGCAATTACAGGGTGGGTAAATTACATAAGGAATCAAAAAGAGAAAGTAAATAAAGGTTATGCTAATTGCCTAAAGGGAGTAGTAACTAAAAGAGACTATTTTGATTTCAAATCTCACCCAAGGCCTAAACATTCATGGAATAAAACAATTATTTATGAATTACATGTTGGCGGCTTTACTAAAAGTAATTATTCAAATATTAGCGAAAGTAAAAAAGGGACATTTAGAGGTTTAATTGAAAAGATACCTTATCTTAAAAGCATTGGCATTACAACTATTGAATTACTTCCGGTATTCGCTTTCGATTCTAATGATGCCCCTGAAGGACTAGTTAACTATTGGGGTTATAGCCCTATCAATTGGTTTACACCACATCAAGGTTTTGTAGATAGTTGTAATCCATTAGAAGCAAGGAAACAATTCAAAAAGTTTGTAGAAGTTTGCCATGATAATGAGCTAGAAGTATTAATCGATGTTGTTTATAATCACACAACAGAAGGTAATCAAAATGGTCCAAGTATAAGTTGGAAAATTTTTGGTCCTAAAACTTACTACCATCAAGATGAAAAGGAAAATTATCAAGATGTGAGTGGATGTGGAAATAGTATTGCCGCTAATCGTCCTTTAGTTAGAAAATTAATATTAGAATCATTGCGGTGTTGGGCAATTGAATTAGGAGTTGATGGATTTCGTTTTGACTTAGGTATTGCTTTGAGTAGAGGCGAAAATTTAATTCCTTTAGACAAACCTCCCTTATTTGAAGAAATAGAAGCAGATCCTAAACTAAGTGATGTTAAATTAATCAGTGAGCCCTGGGATTGTGGCGGTCTTTACAAACTAGGTGATTTTCCAGCGAAAGAATTCAGAACATGGAATGGTTATTTTAGAGATGATATTAGAAGATTTTGGAAAGGGGAAAAAGGAACAATATGGCCACTTAAAGATAGATTAATAGGGAATAAATCACTATATAAAGATAATAATTTAGCAAATATATTTAGTATTAATTTCATCACTTCTCATGATGGATTCACATTAAAAGATCTAGTAAGCTTTAACAAAAAGCATAACCTTGCAAACGGCGAAAACAATAGAGATGGGGAGAACAATAATAATAGTTGTAATTACGGAGTTGAAGGACCAACTACTAATAAAGAAATAAATAATTTGAGGCAAAAACAACAAAGAAATCTTCTTGCAACACTCCTTTTATCTCCTGGAATACCGATGGTTTTAATGGGAGACGAAGTAGGTAGAAGCCAAGGAGGCAATAACAACACATGGTGTCAAGACAACCCTCTTGGATGGATGGATTGGAATCAAAAGAATTGGGATCATGACTTAAAAGAATTTGTATTAAAGCTGATATCTCTAAGGAAACAACTACCTGAGTTTTTCAGCCCTGATAGTATTTATGATTGTCAAAAAGATAATACCAAGGCCAAAACATCGCATTTTTGGATTCAGTGGCATGGCATTAAAGTTAATAAACCTGACTGGGGTGACTGGTCACATACTCTTGGATTTAGCATTAACAAAAACAATGAAGGCTCAGCAATTTGGCTTGGCTTAAATGCTTACAAAGAATCAATGCTTTTTGACTTGCCAACCCCAATTTCTCCTTGGAAGAAATACATTGATACTTCTATTTTGAAAACTAAAAACGTCTCTAAAAAACCTTTAGCGAATCAATCAAATGTTCAGATTGAAAGTAACAGTCTTGTGCTGATGGTCTCCAGCGAGTATTCAAAAAAAATTAAGCTATGAGAATCAAAATCAAGCGGGCGGCGGGAATCGAACCCGCATCATCAGCTTGGAAGGCTGAGGTTTTACCACTAAACTACGCCCGCGCTAAAACTAAAGATCTACTCAATGTTGGAGTAAAAATTAATTCAGCTTCCTCCATTATTACCTTGCGAGTCCCATTATCCAAAAAAGAGTGAATAAGTCTACATCGCTTTACGAAGGAAATAATCGCACGAGACTCATGATCTCTTATGCAATGGGAGATGCTGGAACCGGATTAGCCGCAATACAGTTAGGTACTTATCTATTTCTTTTTTTCACTTGTGCTGCAGGAATTCCTGCTTTTATTGCAGGCTCCCTTCTCATGGTTTCAAAACTTTGGGATGCGATAAATGATCCTTTAATTGGATGGATGAGTGATCACACCAGATCAAGATGGGGGCCAAGGCTTCCATGGATGATTGGAGGTGCTGTTCCACTTGGCTTATGCCTTGCAGCAATGTGGTGGGTCCCTCCAGGAGACATAGATGTGAAAACAACTTATTACGTATTCGCTGCTATTTTCTTGATGACAGCTTACACAGCAGTAAATCTACCCTTTGCCGCATTATCTACCGAGCTAACTGAAAACATAGCCATTAGAACAAGACTCAATGCTGCAAGATTTACGGGTTCTATTATAGCTGGAACCACTGGATTAATAGTGGCTGCCGGCTTCTTATCTCAAGGAGTGGAAGGTTATACTTCAATGGGCAGAGTAACAGGAATTATTGCTACCTTTACTACATTAATTGCTTGCTGGGGACTCGCCCCATTTGCTAAAAAAGCTAGGAAGCCCACTTCTCAATCAGAACCTTTTAATCAGCAACTAAAAAGAGTTTTAAATAATAAACTTTTCACACGAATTATCGCTCTTTACTTGCTTCTTTGGTGCGGACTGCAATTAATGCAAACCGTTTCATTAATCTATCTTGAGCAAGTAATGCTTGTTCCAATAGAAATTTCAAAATGGATACCAATACCATTTCAAATTAGTACTCTATTAGGACTACAGTTTTGGAGCTTTTACTCCAATAAATACGGAAGGATATCAGCACTATTCAAAGGAGGTAAAATATGGATATTAGCTTGCCTTTTAGTTATGTTAATGCCCCCATTGACTATAGGGATAAGTATCAATAATTTATTATCTTTTGGCAATATTGAAGGAATAAAGATGCTAATTCTTTTATTAATAATTATTTTAGTGGGATTTGGAGCTTCAACAGCATATCTAATTCCGTGGTCTTTACTTCCTGATGCTATTGATCAAGATCCCGAAAAACCTGCAGGAATATATACAGCATGGATGGTCTTTATTCAGAAAATTGGTATTGGTTTAAGCGTTCAATTTTTGGGTGTTCTTTTATCTTTATCAGGATATAAATCATCGACTAATTGCTTATCAAGTTTAGAAGACTTAGATCAACCTCTAACAGCAATTATTACTATTAGATTATGCATGGGATTAATACCTTCTTTTCTCGTAATTGCTGGTTTAATAACTATGAAACCCTGGCAAAGTTTAGATTTCCAATCTAGAAGCGTAAGCCCGTAAGTCAATGAATTACTCACCTCGTTGGCTAAGAAGATTTTTTAGCAGCCTATTAATCGGAGGACAAGCAATTGCATCAATAGCCAAAGGGAAAATCAATAAATCAGATTTGATAGATCAATTAATGGAAGCCGGTCCAGGTAGCTTCCTTATCGTTCTAATTACAGGCATTGCAGCAGGGACCGTTTTCAATATTCAGGTCGCCGCAGAATTGAGTAAACAAGGATTAGGTTCAGCCGTTGGAGGACTTTTAGCAATTGGTATGGCAAGAGAGATAGCTCCTTTATTAACAGCAACTCTGCTAACTGGAAAAGTTGCAACTGCTTATGCTGCTCAAATAGGGACAATGAAAGTTACTGAGCAAATTGATGCTATTACGATGCTACAAACAGATCCAGTTGAATATCTAGTTGTTCCAAGGTTGTGCGCGATGGTATTAATGGCGCCAATTCAATGCTTACTATTTTTCTCCATAGCTTTATTTAGTGGCCAATTTAGCAGCACCATTCTCTATCAGATTCCACCAAGCATCTTTTGGAATTCGGTAAGAGAATGGCTCATAACATCTGATCTTCCCTTTATGCTGGTGAAAGCATTGGTATTTGGTCTCTTAATATCAATCATTGCTTGCGGATGGGGATTAACTACAAGAGGAGGACCAAAAGAAGTAGGATCAAGCACTACTGGAGCAGTAGTAATGACTCTGATAAGCGTTTCTTTGATAGATGTTTTGCTCACCCAAGTTCTTTTTGGATAAAACTATGTCTTCTGAAAATCTTCTCGACAAAGATGGTGTGATTTTATCGCCTTCTTATCGTTTACCCATCTTTATAATATTTGTAGGCTTATTATTTTTGATAACACCGTTTCATCCATGGCCAACGATAGTAATTAGCAGTTTCGGTTTTTTCCTACTACTTCAATCTTTTACTTTAAAACTAAAATTTACTAAGGACGATTTAATTGTGATACAACTTGGCAATGAACTAAGAAGATTTCCTTTTAAGAATTGGATTGCATGGAAAATTATATTACCAAAATTGCCAGGTTTTCTTTATTTTAGAGAAGAAGCTAGCCCACATCTATTGCCAATACTTTTTGAGGTCAACTCATTGAGAAAACAGCTAAAGTTAAAGGTCAAGGATTTAGAAATACAAAAAGAAGTAGACTAATCAAAATCTAAAACTTAATTAAAGTTTTTGACATATGGAAACCGAAGAGAATCTATCTAAAGAAAAACAAAATTCAGAACAGAATATTTCTGTGAAAAATGCTTCTTCATTAAAAAATACACCCCCAAAGCCTCTCGAGAAGGAAATTAAATCAAAAAGTGTCATTAGTCCTGCAAACGATCAAAAAATCTCTAACTCACAGTCAAAGGCTTTCATTGATCTTGCTCTTAAAGATCTTCAGCATTCACGTGAGCAATTAGAAAAAGAATTAGAAGAACTTTCTAAAAAGAAAGAACAAATTGATACTGAACTTAAAAGCTCATTTACAGGTCAATCTGATGCAATCGCTAGGAAAGTTAAAGGCTTTCAAGAATATTTAACTGGTGCGTTACAAGACTTAGCTCAGTCGGCAGAGCAACTAGAACTTGTTGTACCTCCTGTAATAGTGAAGCCATCACCACTTGATGAAAATAAAAAAGCTGAGCCTTCTAAAGAGCCAGAAGTTATCCATGCTGTTTCTGATACTTTTAAACCTGACGAGAGTTTAATCAGAAGATGCTTTAGTCAATTTCTAGAGCAACCCGATTTCTATGCTGAGCCTTGGAAACTTAGAAGGAGTCTTGAATCCATTGATATAGAAATGCTCGAAGATTGGTTCTTCAGCATGGGAGGAAGAGGAGCTCAGCCAAGTAGAGGGAGTAGGCCAAAAAATGCTTTAGTTGCCGCAGGGATTATTGCAATATTAGGTGAATTATACGGAGAACAATTTCAGACTTTGGTTTTAGCAAGTCAACCAGAGCGACTCGGAGAATGGAGACGATGTCTGCAAGATTCATTAGGACTTAACCGTGAGGATTTTGGACCAAATAGCGGGATAGTCCTTTTCGAGAGATCAGATGGACTAGTTGAAAGGGCAGATCGACTTGAAGAAAGAGGGGAGTTGCCTTTGATAATTATTGATGCGGCTGAAATTAATGTAGAGATTCCAATTCTTCAGTTTCCCATTTGGCTAGCTTTTGCAGGAAGTCCCAATGAAATTTACGAAGAAGATGGATTAATATAAAAATTCCTATTGAAATTATTTTGAATCTATTAATTCTACTTTTAGGATATTTATTTGGATCTTTTCCTAGTGGTTATCTAGCTGGAAGAATTACCAAAGGAATTGATATTCGTTCATTAGGTTCTGGCTCCACAGGAGCAACAAATGTATTAAGACAGATTGGAAAGCGCGCAGCAATTACAGTCTTTACACTAGATGTTTTAAAAGGAGTTATATCTATTTTAATAGCAAAATATTTTCTACTAAATGATACATGGCAAGTAGCCATAGGCCTATCAACTTTAATTGGCCACATTTGGCCTGTCTGGCTTAATTGGAAAGGTGGTAAAGCTGTAGCGACAGGATTGGGGGTATTTCTTGGCCTTTCATGGCAAGTTGGACTTGCCACACTAGGCATCTTCATAGCAATAATTACAATATTCAGAATAGTTTCACTTGCTAGTGTTAGTGCAGCTTTAGCTCTACCTTTAATAATGTTTTTAAGCTTTAAAACTTCAAATTTTTCTTTACCATTTTTAATTATATCACTATTAGCCATGGCTTTAGTAATTTGGCGACATAGAGAAAATATAGCCAGACTAATTAAAGGTAAGGAGCCAAGAATTGGGCAAAACCAAGAAATTAAATAACAACTTTATCACAAAAACTTTTGAATATATATGCAGGATCGTTTGATTTAGTTATTGCTCTACCAATAACTAATTTTGAAGCTCCCATCTTGATAGCTTCGGACGCATCAGAGACCCTGGATTGATCGTTGACATCTGAACCCAATGAGCGTATTCCAGGTGTTACCAGCTCAAAGGCCTCAGGATAAACCTCACGAAGAGATTGAACCTCTCTAGGACTGCAGACACATCCTCCCAAGCCAGACTTCGAAGCAATCTCTGCTAGGTGCTTAACACGTTTATCAATAGATTGATTAATCAATAGATCGCTAGCGAAACTTTCGTTAGTCCAACTAGTCAAGATTGTAATTCCCAATAATTTTGGCGGCATTAAATTAACTTTAGCGGCTCCTTCCTGTGCTGCTTCATTGGCCATCTTAAGAGCCCTTATTCCTGCGCAAGTGTGCAAAGAAATAAATTCAGCACCCGTTTGTGATGCTTCGAAACATGCTCTAGCAACTGTAGTAGGAATATCATGAAATTTAAGATCTAAAAATATCTTTTTCCCCTTATCCCTTAATATTGACAATATATCTGGTCCTTCACTAACAAACAATTCGAGGCCAACTTTAACCCAGATAATTTCAGGTATTTTTTCCAGTAGATTGAAAACATTATTCTTATCCATACCATCTAAGGCAATAATTATCTTTTCACTTGGATTATCAATATTTTTCATAACATTCTATCAATTTAAAACACGAAGAAATTTTTTCTTTCCTACCTGCAATATTTTTCCTATGAGATCATCTGGAGTATCAAACTCTAAATTAGGATCAATAATTTTTTTTCCATCAATTCTTACTCCTCCTCCAAGAATTTGTCTTCTTGCTTCACTACTACTTGAACACATTTCCATTTTACTAAACAAATAAAATGCTTTAGCTGGAAAATTCACATTAGAAAGCGAGGCTTCTGGAATTTCCTCAAGAGATTCTTGAGTACCTAAAACTAATTTTTCAGAATTAGACTGAGCTTTTTGGGCAGCCTCAATTCCTTTAAAATTAGATGTTATTTTTAAGGCCATGAATTTTTGAACTTCTCTTGGATTTGCACTTAATTCTTTTAAGTTTTCATTAGTTAGTAAATTTAAATAACTAAAAACTAAATTATCTGGAACCTTTTCTAATTTTGAATACATAGATAATGAATCTTCATTTATGCCTACAATATTGTCTAAGCTTTTACTCATTTTTTGTGTTCCATCTAACCCAACCAAAATAGGTAATAGCATTCCAAATTGGGGTTTCTGTCCAAAAGCTCTTTGCAAATCTCGTCCCATAGCAATATTAAATTTCTGATCTGTACCACCAAGTTCTAAATCAGAATTGATTGCAACTGAATCATATCCTTGAAGAAGTGGATAGAGAAATTCATGAAGAGATATGGGAGTGCCAGATTTATATCGATTACTAAAATCTTCTTTAGCCAGCATTTGACAAACTGTTGAATTTGACAAAAGTTCTATAACTTTAGACAAATTAAGATTTTCAAGCCACTCACTATTTCTTCTTATCTCTAAACGACTAGGTGTTGTAAAATCAAGTAATGAATCTTTGGGTTCTTTACCTAAGCCTAATTGTTCAAGATAATTCAATGCATTTGCTTCAACTTCATCTTTTGAAAGCTGAATTCTAGTTTTACTTTTTCCAGTTGGGTCTCCAATCCTTGCTGTAAAATCTCCTATTATTAGTACTGCTGTATGTCCAGCATCTTGGAAAGCTCTTAATTTCCTAAAAAGAATACTATGACCTATATGAATATCAGTCCCTGTTGGATCAATTCCAAGTTTTACACGTAAAGGATTTCCTTCTGTAGAGGCAAGTTCTAATCTTTTTTGAAAACTTTGATCTGTATCTTCTGAATTATCATAAGGGAAAAGATCATCTAAACCTCTAGAGATCCAATCAGGTAATTCATTGAATTTATTTAACATAGTCTAAATATTAAAAAGGTTAATAATCATTTATCCAATTCTGATTTCATTCTTACCAATGTTTTATTCATCTGATCAAACATTTGATCAGGAGTAATCCCAAATTGACTCAATTGGGTCTTTAACTGCTCTACAGTCATTTTCGCCTGAAAATCTTCTGAAAGTTCAAATCGTTTCATAAATACTTTATACCTCTCCATTAAATTCTCCATACTATCAATAAACATTACTTTCCCTTCTCTATCAAATTTTCCATAATCAGAGCCTAATTTCATCAGATTCTGATAATCAGTGAAAAGTTTTTTTGCCTCTTCCTGAACAATTTCGGACTCGAAAAAACTCATATCCTTAAACCAAGTTGATAGATCAATAGCTCGATTTTGAATTCAAAGACTTCCAATGATCATAACATCAAAAACATAGATTAACCTTAGACCATTTCCACACAAAAACATTTGTTTAGGGAGTGTAAATAGCCACACTACCAAAAAATATAATTATTACTCAAGTTACATAAAAACTTACTAATGAAGAAAAACACTTTTAATTTGATCTTCACAAGCTAACCTCAAACTGTTCTCAACCAAAATAAAATAAAATCTTAGCCATTTCACAATGAAAATATTAATTGAACATCATCTTTTTATTTTAACTTTTTGAAAATGATAAAATTAAACCGTCAATATGATTTATTTAATAATAATGATTTAGATTTTTCAGCAAAAGATCCTCTTCAAGATATATACATTGACAAGAAAATAATTATGGAATGGCAAGAAAAAATCATTAACCATCAATCTCCTATTTTCAAATACGGTTATAGAGATGTAAATCAATCTTCACTATTTGAATCTAGCTCAGAAGAGTTAAACGAACTTTTCAATCCAATTGATCTTACTCCTTTACCTTTAAGTTTTTGGAGATGGCCAAAAGCAATGCATGAAGGACCTGCGGTTTATTTTGTAATGGATAAAATTATTGATTCAGATCAAAATATAATTTTATATATCGGAGAAACAATTTCCGCAGAGAAAAGGTGGAAAGGGGAACATGACTGTAAAAATTATCTTTCCAATTATTCCGATTCTCTCAATAAAGCAAATATGTCAACCAAATTAAATATTCGTTTTTGGCTCGATGTTCCAAGTAAAACCAAGGAGAGAAGAAAATTAGAACAAAAGCTTATTCAAGCTTGGCTTCCACCATTTAATAAAGAGACAAGGGAAATATGGGCAACGCCATTTACTTCTCAAATCAATTAATAAAAATTGTTATCATAATTACAAGTATAAAAATTAAATGCAAATTTCAGCAGTCTCCAAAGAAATTAACGAATGGTCAGGATCAGTTCTTATTGCTGGGATTTTGGAGGGAACAATCGAAAGCCAAATTAATTTATTTAAGACAATAATAAAAGATACTTTTTTAAGCCAAAGGTTTATTGATTCAAAGTTCGAAGGCAAAAAAAGTCAGAAATTATCAATTGAGCTTATTGAAGGCAAAATAAAAAAAGTAATTTTTGTAGGCTTAGGCAAGGCCGAAACGCTTCGAATTGATGATCTAAGGCAGGCAGCTTCAATCTGTACTCGTCAAGTTTCAAGCCATGAGAAAAAATTAGGAATATTTTTTCCCTGGGATGCATTTGACCCTTCCTCAGCTGTATGCGCAGTTGGAGAAGCAGTTCGATTGTCATCTATTAAAGATCTTAGATTCAAATCAGACTCAAAAGAGACTGCTCCAATTGATGAAGTTGAATTGATAGGCTTGGAACCTAAAATCACTAAATCAGCCATTGCTGAAATAAATCCAATTTGCGAAGGAGTTAAATTTGCAAGAGAGCTTGTTTCAGCCCCCCCAAATGTTCTTACCCCACATCAAATGGCGAAAGAGGCTGAAAAATTAGCCTGTGATTATAATCTAGATTTAAAAATTCTTGACAAAAAAGAGTGCGAAGAGCAAGGAATGGGAGCTTACTTAGCGGTTGCTAAAGGATCAGATCTAGAGCCTAATTTTATACACTTAAAATATTCTTCAAAAAACGCAAAACACAAAGTCGTATTAGTCGGCAAAGGTTTAACTTTTGACTCTGGTGGATATAACTTAAAAGTAGGTGCTTCTCAAATTGAAAAAATGAAGTACGACATGGGAGGAAGTGCTGCTGTTCTTGGAACAGCAAGAGCAATCGCAGAACTTAAACCAATCAACACCGAGGTTCATTTTATTGTTGCTGCTTGCGAAAATATGATTAATGGTTCTGCATTGCATCCTGGAGATATCATCAAAGCCTCGAACGGAAAAACCATTGAAGTAAATAACACCGATGCAGAGGGAAGATTAACTTTAGCTGATGCTTTGGTTTATGCGTGCAAACTTAAGCCTGATGCCATTGTAGATCTAGCTACTCTTACTGGAGCTTGCGTGATTGCGTTAGGAGATGAGATAGCAGGGTTATGGACTGACAATGATCAACTATCTGAACAATTAACTAAAGCGGCAAGTAAAGCCGGAGAGGGTATCTGGAGGATGCCTATGCAAGATTCATACAAATCTGGAATTAAATCATCTATTGCCGATTTGCAAAACACAGGTCCTAGGCCAGGGGGATCAATTACTGCTGCATTGTTTCTAAAAGAATTTGTGAACTCAAGCATTCCATGGGCTCACATTGACATAGCAGGTACATGTTGGACTGAAAAAGATAGAGATATAAATCCAAAGGGTGCAACTGGTTATGGAGTAAGAATGTTAGTTAATTGGATAAAGGAATTGAGTCTTAAAGCACAATAATATATTCACTTATGATCCAAAGATATTAAATATATATATTTAATATCTTTGGATCATAAGTAATTGATTACGATTTATATTTTTCCCAAACCTTTTTAAGTCTATTATCTCTACCACAACTTGTTCTATAGAAGTTATATTTAAGTGGATTTTTAGCAGCAAAGTCCTGGTGATATTTCTCTGCTATCCAAAAGGATTTGGAATCAATAATATCAACTTTTAATTGATCTAAGGGTATATTTAATCCAACAGAAATATTTTCTTGACTCTCTTTTGCAGCTCGCTCTTGTGTTTGATTCGATGTAAAGATAACAGGCTTATATGAATCACCTCTATCGCAAAATTGTCCCTTATTATCAAATGGATCAATATTAAACCAATACTGTTTAAGTAACTCTTTATAGCTAATAATATCAGAATCAAAAATAACTTTCACAACCTCTTGATGACCACTATGATTTTCATATGTCGGATTAATCAGATCTCCTCCAGAGTATCCACTTTCTACCGAAACTACTCCATCTAGTTTCTCTAGATCATGTTCTAGGCACCAAAAACAACCTCCTGCAAAAACAGCTTCTTCTGATCCTGCAAGTGCTTGGATCGGGCAAGCTATTGAAAGTTGAAGCAACATACAAAATACTATCAGTTTTCTGACAATTTCATTCATAGTAATTATTTAACTAATAAGTCCAGAATATCCTTTGATGCTCTATCTGTAACTCCGGGCTTTCCTAATTTATCTTTTAATCTTTTATAGCCAAGCATTATCTCATCTTTAGTCGAAGTATCTTCGAGGATTCTTATTGCTGCATTAAAAATCTTTTCAGCTTTAAAGTCCTCTTGTATGAACTCTGGTATTAACATTTTATTTAAAAGAAGATTCACTGGGGAAATATATTTAACATTAAATCTCAATAAATATCTTGCGAAGAAAGCAGTAACTCTACTTACTTTATATCCAACAATTTGTGGAACTGAGTTTAGAGCTAATTCCATATTTATCGTCCCAGACTTAGCCAAAGCAAGATGAGACGCTGAAAATAAAAATGGCTTTAAATCATCAACTTCATTCGACAAAATAATCCTTCCAGATACACCATATTCTTTCAATGAACTATTTAATAATTCATCAAATTCTTTTAATCCAGATGGTATAAAGACAGTAATAGAAGGGTCCTTTTCCTGAAGAAGCTTAGCCGCTTTTAACAATGTGGGTAAAATATATTTAAGTTCTTGTCTCCGAGAAGCAGGAATGATAAGAAGAAGTTTTTTATCAGAAGTTAATCCTATTTTTCTCAATGATTCTTCTCTAGTAGGTATCTTTCTATAAAAATCCAACATTGGATGGCCCACAAATTTTACATTTCCTCCCTTATTTGAATAAAATTCGGCTTCCTGTTCAAAGATAGCTAATATTTTGTCTGTAAAACCAATCAAATCGGTTGTACCCGAATCACCTAATCTCCATGCCCATTCCTGAGGCGCAATATAATAAATTATTGGAACATTAGGGAACTTTTTTTTTACTTTTAAGCCTAGTCGAATATTTGGTCCCATATAGTCAATTAAAACAACTGCATCAGGAGGGGAAGAACTTAGGTAATGATCGATTTTTGATTGTGCATTCAAAGTTGGCAGAACGTAAGGAAGAGCTTCTAAAAAGCCAATTGCACCTATTGAAGAAGTATTAGATATCAATTGAGCCCCTGCTTCTCTCATCCTTTCACCACCCAAAGCAACTATCTCTAATTCAATTTTTCTTTTTTCTGCATTAATCTTTAACGAATTTATCAATAAACTTCCCTGCAAGTCTCCAGAGACTTCACCTGTACTGATTAATAACTTCATTATTTATTAGTTGAAATATAATAAGGCATTGGACCTCTTCTACCTTTCCCAATAGAGAGTTCTATAAATCCACATAACCTTGCGGAAGATTGTAATAAATTCTCTTGTCTTGCCATTTTTAAGCCATCAGAGATTACATATTCAGATTTAAATAATAAGTTCCAAATTCTTTTCAATTGTAAATATTCTTCTTTATTCTCTTTATCTATATTTTGCCGTTTAATTCCAACTTGATTTAGTCCCCGCATTCTTCCAGGATGACCTTCTGCTAAACAATATGGAGGAACATCTCTATCAACTCTTGTCATCCCTCCAACCATAGCTAGATAACCAATATGAACAAATTGATGTATCCCCAAGCAACCTCCAATAACAGCTCTATCTTCAACAACAACATGACCTGCAATCTGTACGCTATTAGCTATAACTACACTGTTTCCAATATCACAATTATGTCCTAAATGAGAATAAGCCATTAACAAATTCTGATTCCCAACAATAGTTTTTTCCCCTTCAAAGGTGGCCCTATTAATAGTTACACATTCTCTAAAAGTATTATTATCTCCAATTAAAACATCAGTAGAATCTCCTCTATACTTCAAGTCTTGGGGCTCTAATCCAATACATGCTCCTGGAAAAATCTTATTATTTGATCCTATTTTTACTTTTCCCTCGATTATTACATTTGGACCTATCCAAGTATTAGGACCAACGATCACATCTGGACCAATAACAGCCCCTGAGCCTACACATACACCTTTTCCAAGTTCAGCTTTTGGAGAGACGTCTGCAAAGTCATGAATATTTGCTTTGTTATCTGCAATCAAGCTTTGAGAAGATTGAAGTTCACTCATCACTTCAGTCCACGAGAGAGAACATCAAATCTCCAGAACAAACCAACTGATCATCCACTTTTGCTTCTCCTCTAACTTTCCCAAATCTCTTTCTTTTGATACTTATCAACTCACAAGATATCAATAATTGATCTCCAGGAACCACTGGGCGCCTAAACCGAACTGAATCGATCCCAGCGAAAACAAAAAGCCCTTTTGGAAGATCAGGCATTTGAGAAACAATAAGCCCACCTACCTGAGCCATTGCTTCTACTATTAAGACTCCTGGCATTAGCGGTCTATCGGGGAAATGGCCTTGAAATTGAGGCTCATTAAGAGTGACATTTTTTATTGCCACAGCTTTCTTGCCTTGATCATGTTCTATCACTCTGTCAACAAGTGCAAAGGGATATCTGTGTGGCAAAAGCCCCATTATTTGCTCGCTATTTAAAACAAGAGGTTGAGAAGAAGAAATGTCAGTCAAAATTAGATTTAATTAAGTTAATACCTTTTGAAGAGAAGCTGCAAATTCAGCATGAAGAGCGTGAGACCCTTTATAAACAAAAATTTGCGCTTTCGGTAATCCAACAAAAGCTAAATCTCCAATCAAGTCAAGCAATTTATGACGCACTGGTTCGTTTGCAAATCTCAAGGGTGGATTCACCCAAGAATCACCATTACAAACCAACGCATTTTCAAGAGCTCCTCCTTTAATTAGACCAGCTTTCTTTAATTCTTCTAACTGATCAAGAAAGCCAAAAGTTCGTGCAGGTGCAATTTCTTTAACAAAATTATTTGGAGATAGCTCAATAGAAAACATTTGCTGTCCAATTGCCTTATATGGGAAATCAATCAAACCTACTAATTTCAATTTTTTTGATGGTATTGCAAAAATCACACTTTCTCCTTTGCTGACAAAAATTGGAGATTTGGGTTCTGGCCTTGGTTTAGGAGATGTCATGGTTTTAACCATTCCTACCTTTTGAATTTCCTTGATCCAACCAATAGCAGAACCATCAAGTAAGGGAATCTCACTGCCATTTATTTCTATATGTGCATGAGTCAAGCCTGCTCCAATTAGTGACGCCAACAAGTGTTCAACGGTAGCTACTTTTTTTTCATTCAGAACAAGAGTTGTACATAAAGGAGTATTCCTTACTTGCGAAATATCTATGGGAATAACTTTATTAGGCTCCTCCGAAAAAGAGATATGAAATCCGCTTAATTCTGCTGGTTTAATAATGACCGTACATTCAAGACCTGTATGCAATCCAATACCATCTTTTTTAATTTCTTTTTGAAGCGTCCAACCTTCTTCATAGTTGTGGGGGAAGGAGAACACTAGAATTTCCAGCCAATTCCAATGTTATATCGCCAATTACCACTGAAATCTTGACTCGCTGCCTCTATCCGAATTGGGCCAACAGGTGTATTAATAACGGCTCCAGGTCCAACAGAAAAACCAGATCCAGGTTTTTCTAGAATTTTTCCAGGCTTCCCTGGGACATTTGATTGGGAACCAAAATCAGATCCTACGTCAACAAATAGGACTCCAGAAACCAGTCGCCAAATAGGAAACCTGTACTCTCCTGTTGCTTCTCCGAAATTTCTTGCGACGCCTAGATCACAAGAGTTCCAACCTCGAACAGAACTGGCTCCTCCTAAGCAAAATGCTTCATAAGGAGGTAAATCTCCAATGATTGTTCCAATCTTTGCTTGAAAACCTATCGATTGAGAGCAATCTGATTTTTCACCAGACTTGGGACGACAACCCTTATGAAACTTCAGCCAATTAATAGGATAAAAGCGAGAATAACTAACCCGGGTTCTATTAAAGGTCGGTGAATTCTCACCTAAACTAATAAATTGTTCAGAGCCAATATTTAAATAATCTCCAGAGGTTGGATTTCTTGAATTATCTAAATTATTGTAAGTTACAGCACTTTTTAAACTAACTAATGTATTTTCTGTAGAGCAATTATATGCGACACAAATAACTTCATTCTCAGGAACTTTACCGTCTATAAAATTTGTTGATGCTACACCATAGGGTCTTTTATCTCCTGCGTAATCTATTGGCTTAACTTTCTGTAAATTCGCACCAATAAGTACACTCCAAGGTACCTTTTTTAGAGGCTGACCTCCATTCAAAGGTCTTGCAAAAGAGAAGCCTCCTCCTGTTCGCTCTAAGACAATAGAATCACCCTCATAATCAAACCAGCTAAACTGAGGTGCAGATAACTGCGCGGAGGAAAGATTAGTAAATGGACCCGTTTCGATTAAAGTATTATTATGGTTTATGTCTAAGTTTTGAGATTGATTGGTGTCGTAACTTATTAATGAATTAGGTGCTTCATATCTATCTGTAACTCCTCTAATACTTCCTCCCTCTTGACTTCTAAATTCTTGAGGGACCTCTCTACTTAAATATAATGAAGTTCTAAAAGATGTTCTATGTTTATCATTTTTAATCCAGGGATCGTATAAAGAAAGATTTAGTAGTGCTCCATATTCACCATAAGTTAAATTCATATTTGATGACCATGCTCTTCCAACAAGATTGGACTCTTGCAAACCGATCTGTCCAAATACACCTTGGCCTCCGCTATAACCAAGGCCTCCAGTCAAAGATCCAGTTCTTTGCTCTGTTATACCTAATGAAATGATAATCTTTCCAGGCTCAGTACTTACTGGCTTAAGAGTTACTTTTACATCATTAAAGAGTGACGTTGAATATAATCTTTTAATATCTGATTCTAATTTATTTCTATTAAAAATATCTCCAACTTTGGTTATTAATTCTCTTTCAATTACCCATGTCTTTGTTTTTCCTTTTATTAACCTGCCTTTTTCGTCTTCTGTATTACCATCTTCATCTATAAAACTTATCTCAATACCAGAAATGTATCCTTCTTGAATATTAAGTTCAACTCTTCCCTCTTTCGTTACACGACTTGGACCAGAAATCCTTGCCAAAGAATATCCTTTACTACTATACCAATCCTTAATTTCTTTAATCCTTATTTTCAAGGTATTCAGATTTAAGGTTTTACCATAATCATTATTAAAAATCTCATTTAATTTTGTATTTGATATTTTCCTTTCAAGCGGAAGAATACTTATATTATTTAATATGGGATTAGGTTCAATTTTAATCAAAAGTTTAACTCCTAAAGCACTATTCAAAGACTCGATTTTTGCACCAGAGAACCACCCTGTTGAATAAATTCGATCTAAATCCTTCTTAACTTCTTCACTAGTAACTTTACTACCAGGACTAATTAACATTGCATCATAAGCAATATCTTCCAAGCGCTCTTTATCAGGATGATCTTCAAGTCCCTCAATAAGAATTTCTGAAATTAATACTCTTTGTTCTTCAATAATAGTTTTTTCATCATTTTGATTTTCTCCCTCTGAAATAAAAAAATTATCGAGATTTAGATTAAATTTATTATTATTTGATTGATGATTAAATTGAAAACTTTCACCAATCTTATTTTCAACAAAAAATTGATTTTCACTTGAGATTATTTTGGAGGCTTTTGTTTCTCCAAAAATACTAATCAAAGGTACTACTAAAGCAATTGCATATGCACTTTTGCTTATTAATTTTTGATTAGGTCTGGAGGATCTTTTTAACATAAATTTCAAATCAATTCAATTAAATGAAGGACTTAGCTAAGAATGATTCGCTTAAGAAGCATTAGAAGAGTCTTTTTCTATACGTTTCAAAATCTCCTCATAAGCATCTTTCACACCTCCAAGATCTTGCCGAAAGCGGTCTTTGTCAAGGATGCGTCCCTTAGGATCAGAATTTGTTTTATCCCAAAACCTACAATTATCTGGACTTATTTCATCACCTAACACAATTTTACCTAGTGAGTTAAAACCGAACTCTAATTTAAAATCAACCAATAATAAATCAAGTGAATCAAAATATTCTTTTAAAATTTTATTTACACTTCTAGTAATTTTCTCCACTTCTTCCATCTGAGAAGGAGTAATCAAATCAAGCAACTTTAATCTTCTTTCTGTGAGTATAGGGTCTCCTAATTCATCATCTTTATAATAAAGATCGAGGAGTGGTGGATTTAATATTGTTCCTTGGTTGATTGGTGTCTCTCTACATAATGAACCGGTAGCAATATTGCGAATAACAACTTCTAGAGGAATTACTTTAATTTTATCCGCAATCATGAATGTTTCCGATTGAAGTTCTAGAAAGTGTGTTGGAATTCCATTCAATTCGAGCAATTTAAAAAGGGCCGCAGAAATTTTGCAATTCAGACGCCCTTTACCGTCAATCTCTGATCGTTTTTTTGCGTTAAAAGCTGTAGCATCATTTTTGAACTCTATTAAAACCCTATTTGGATTTTCACTAGCAAAAACTCTTTTTGCCTTGCCTTCATAAATTAGTGATCCTTGGATATGATTCATTAACACCTCAGATATCTAATTAGTATAAATAGAGAATGCTAAAAAAATCACCTCAATCAAGACAAATTTGTTTAAGACCTAAACTCCTAACAACTAAACAACTTCTCTTCAACCTATGTATTAACTAATAATCAAAAGGTAATTAAAGATCAACTAAAACTATTTTTTCATTCAAGCGAAAGTAAAACTATGACAAAGAATCAAAACACTGAGGAATTAAAAAGAATATTAATAGTTGGAAGTGGAGGAAGAGAAAACTCTATTGCTTGGGCGCTATCAAAAAATCAATCTATCGAACAAATATATGTTTGTCCTGGGAATGGAGGTACCACCAACTTTGAAAAATGTATTTGCCTAAAACCTAAACATGAAGATGCAAAAACGATCATTAAGGAATGTCAAAGACTTGGAATTAATTTAGTCGTAATTGGTCCTGAAGTCCCTTTAGCCGAGGGCTTGGCCGATAAAATGCGTGAAGAAGGATTAACAGTTTTTGGTCCAGGCAAAGACGGTGCTCAATTAGAGGCAAGTAAAGAGTGGTCTAAAGCTCTTATGATAGAAAACAATATCCCTACAGCCAAGTACTGGTCTACAGGATCTAAGGAGGAAGCACTAGAAATTCTTAAAAGATTTAACCAACCTCTTGTTATCAAAGCAGATGGACTTGCGGCAGGCAAAGGTGTAACTGTTTGCGAAACCATTGAGCAATCTAAGGAAGCAATTAAGGAGATATTTTCTGGAAAGTTTGGCTCTGCGGGAAATAAAGTGATCCTTGAAGAAAAAATTGAAGGCCCAGAAGTTTCTATTTTTGCTTTATGTGATGGAGAAAAATTAATTGTTCTTCCACCAGCTCAAGATCACAAAAGATTACTTGATGGAGACAATGGTCCAAATACTGGAGGAATGGGAGCTTATGCACCTGCGCTTTTAATTAATGAAAAAGATCTTGCAGACTTAACGGAGCTTGTTCTTAACCCAACTTTAAAAGGCTTGAAAAAAAAGAAAATCAAATATATAGGCGTCATTTATGTGGGCTTAATGCTTACTTCATCTGGACCAAAAGTTATTGAATTTAATTGCCGCTTTGGTGATCCAGAATGTCAAGCTTTAATGCCATTAATGGGAGAGGAATTTGCTTCTGTACTTTTTGCTTGCGCTCGAGGAGAGATTGAAAAAGCACCAAAACTTACATTTAATTCTGAATGCAGTGCTTGTATAGTTGCAGCATCTAAGGGATACCCTGAAAGCCCTCAAAAAGGTAACAAGGTCAATATTAAAGTTGAATCAAATCTTTCACTCCAAGTTTTTCACGCTGGAACCACAATTGACGAATTTGACAATATAATTACTTCTGGTGGAAGAGTTCTTTCAATAGTCGCTCAGGGAGAAAGCTTCGACAAAGCTTTCGATTTTGCCTACTCTAACTTGAAGAGAATTAGCTTTGAAGGCATGCATTATAGAAAAGATATAGGCTACCAAGTTAGAAAATTTTAATTTAGTTTTTATTAATGAATAATTCAAATACGGACCAAAAAAATACTTTTTCACAATCAAAAGAAAATCTATTTTTTGATGATTTAAGTATTTTAGAAAAAATAAATTTATGGTGGTCTAGATTTAATTTAAGATCAAAATTACTAGCATTTGGAACATTAGTAGTTAGTTTTATAATGACACTTATTACATTTTTTGCTTTAAGCAGCATACAAAAAGATGCTGGCATGAATGATACAAGATACGCTAGGGATTTAGGATTATTATTATCAGGTAACGTAACGGAATTAGTAGCGAAGAATCAAACCAGAGAACTTTTTAACGTGGCAGAAAAGTTTTGGCGTTCTAGCAGGAACTTAAGGTACATTTTCTTTACTGACCCAGATGGATTTGTAAAACTGGGTATTCCAGTAAGTGCAACAACTACAGAATCTGAGGCTGATGAGGTTGCCTTACAACTAACCAGAAAACTTCAACTACCAAGTGAATTAAAAAAACAACCACAATTCCCATTAGTTAGACAACATTCAACTCCGCAAGGACAGGTAACTGATGTTTTTGTTCCCATGCTTTGGAAGGGCGAATATCTAGGCACCTTAGCTCTGGGAGTAACACCAAATAAAAAAGCGCTTGCTACAGCAGCATTAACTAGAGAAATTACTGTGGCTGTGTTTATTTCTATTTGGGTTTTAGTAATTATAGGCGCAGTATTTAATGCTCTAACAATTACTCGACCAATTAAAGAATTACTCATTGGAGTCCGAGAGATTGCTAAGGGTAATTTTAAATCAAGAGTAGATCTCCCCATGAGTGGAGAACTTGGAGAACTGTTAACTGGTTTTAATGCAATGGCATCCAGACTAGAAGACTATGACGCTGCAAATATTGAAGAATTAAAAGCTGCCCAAGTCAAACAGCAATCTTTAATAGCCACCATGGCAGATGGAGCACTTCTTCTTGACGAACAAGGAAATATTGTTTTAGTCAATCCAACTGCTAGAAGACTCTTTCGCTGGGAAGGGAGAAATCTGGAAGGTCAAAGGTTATTGAATCAAATTCCTGAGTCTCTCGTAAGTGAACTTGAAACACCAATAACCTCTCTATTAGACAATTTCGGAGACAGCGATGATTTACGTTGTAATCTTGAAGAACCACCAAGAACACTTCGTATAGTTTTAAAGTCTGTCAGAGATACTACTGGAGAAAACATCAAGGGTATTGCTGTTACAGTTCAAGATTTAACTAGGGAAGTTCAATTAAACGCAGCACAAAAAAGATTCATCAGTAATGTTTCTCACGAATTGAGAACGCCATTATTTAATATCAAAAGCTATGTTGAGACACTTTATGACTTAGGAGACCAACTTACAAAAGATGAGCAAAAAGAATTTCTGGGTGTTGCAAATTCAGAGACAGATAGACTGACTCGCTTGGTCAATGATGTTCTTGACTTATCCAAGTTGGAGTCTGGAAGAACGATCCAACTAGAAGCACTAAGTATAAAAGAAGCCATGGAACAAACCCTAAGAAACTATAAACTTAATGCTGAAGATAAAAATGTGAAATTAATATTAAACGTTGAGAATAATTTGGCATTTGTTTTAGGTAACTGGGATATGCTTCTTCAGGTATTAGATAACCTTGTTGGTAATGCACTTAAATTTAGTCAAGAAGGAGGAACAATAAATTTAAAAGCCTATCCATGGCCTGACATATGCGTTGCTTCGCCTGTTGATCTAGACAATAAAGCTCCTCATTTTGAGATATTGTCCCCAATACCAAAAATCAGAGTTGAGGTATCTGATACAGGATGTGGCATTTCTGAACTTGATCAACAAAGGATATTTGAACGTTTTTACAGAGTTGAAGATTCAGTCCACACTGAAGTAGGTACTGGACTTGGTCTTGCAATAGTCAAAGGAATCGTTGATAAACACGGTAGTGAGATAAGAATGGCTAGTGAACTAAATACTGGAACTACTTTTTGGTTTGAACTTCCACTTGAAGACTCTGATGCTGATCAGCTGTTATTAAAGTCAGCAAGGAAAAATTGGGAACTTGAAAATGATAAGTCTTTAATCAAATAGAATTAATCTTCATTAGGTTTAATGCTTTTAAAAACACCCGTGATCTGCTCCTCAGGATTAATGCGATGAGGTGCTCCACTAAATATCTGTTCAAAGTTAGAGAATGAATCTTTAATCTCAGGCCCTTCATTAGTAATGATATATTCACGTATCCTTTTGTCATGCCAGGATCCCCGCATCTTAAAGACATTTATCGCTCTTGCCATTTCACCTCTGATTTCTACATATTGCAAAAGCAAAATAGTATCAGTTATCGTTGAAATATGTGAATCAGTAATTGAGTGGCTTCCCATGAATTCTTCTGCAGTATTTGTAAAGAATCCTGCGATTTCTTCTTGTTTCGCATAACCAGTTATTCCAATAACAAACTGTCTAAATGCATTCAGGCTTACACCTCTAGCTAATGCAGATAGCGAATCTATTGCCATTCTAGAAGGTTTATACTCACTAATCTCGGATTTGATTATTTGCAAATGGTCTTCCAAACCAGTTGATTCTGGATAAGCACAAATAATCTTCAATAATCCATCCGCTTCCATTTTTTCAAAATCAATTCCCCAGCTAGTTGCATTTCTAAGCAGTTGTGCTCTTGATTCTTCATATGCAAAAAGTATTGTTCTTTCTTTATGAATATAAGCATCTTCAACAAACTTAGAAACTAGCATTGTTTTTCCAGTACCAGTTGCACCAGTTGCAAGAATAATTGAGTCTTGAAAATATCCTCCTCCACACATTTCATCCAAATCGGGAACACCAGAACTGATACGAATATTTGATGATCTTTGAGTCAACCTCATTGCACCTAAAGGGAATGCAACTATTCCTTGTGGACCCATTGTGAAAGGGAATTCACCCTTCATATGTGTAGTTCCTCTTAATTTCAAAATCTCTACAGTTCTTCTCCTCTTCTCTGCCTCTAAAACATTTCTCAAAATAACAACATTGTCAGAAACGAATTCTTCAACTCCATATCTAGCAATTGGACCATATTCATCTATTCTTTCAGTAGTCATAACAGTAGTCACACCTATCTCTTTGAGTCTTGCTATTAGTCGAAAAATCTCTCTTCTAACGACATAAAGAGCATCATATTGTTGAAAAACAGCTGTCATTGAATCTATAGCCACTCTCTTAGCTTTGAACTTTCTAATCGCATAACTGATCCTTTCAATTAAACCTGACAAATCAAAACTCCCAGCTACATCTTGTCCATCTGGGTCTGGAGATGCATCTAAAATAAAAAGTTTATTTTGATCAATTAATCCTTGTAAATCCCAACCAAAGCTTGCAGCATTTCGAATGATATCTAAAGGTGATTCTTCAAAAGTAACAAAAATACCAGGTTCATCAAAATTACATATTCCATGATGAAGATATTGCAAAGAAAAAACAGTTTTACCAGTACCTGATGTTCCGCTAACTAATGTGCTGCGCGCATTAGGCAACCCACCATGACAAATATCATCAAAGCCCTCGATTCCAGTGGGGAGTTTTTGAACATGCATTTTTGGTCTAATTTGTTTCTTGAAGAACGCTAAAAGCTCTTATGTACAAAACATAATAAACAAACTCAAAAAATTGCTTTGTTATCAGATGGGCTTAAGAATTAATTTACTTCTTGTTTAAATAACTCAATTATTTATCTGAAGAGTAAAACATTTCCTGATCTGTTAGTTCGTCATACAACAGGTCCAATCCAATTAAGACTTTTTCTCTATCGGATAGGTCGCCAATTATTCTTCGAACAGGTGGGGGTAAAATCTTAGATAAAGTCGGTGTAGCAAGTATTTTATCTTCTTCGGCTAATTGAGGGCTTTTTAAAACATCAATAACTTTAAGGGCATAGACACCTTTGAATTCACTTTCTAAGATTTCTCTCAACGTATTCAAAGCTCTCATAGAATTTGGTGTATTCCCAGCCACATAAAGCTTGAGAATATATGTCTTTCTTGCATTCATTTAAAACCTCCGAAAAATCCACAGAACATTTGCCCTCCCTAGATCTTGACTAAGTAACCAACAAAAAGCGAAAATGTTAGTTTGTTTTTCGATTACGATTAAGGCTTAATCGATTTAAGTAAGGGCATCCCTTTAATTTTATTTCGAGCCTTAACGTGTCACCAATAATTATGGCTGATAAAAAATCATCTCCCAAGAAGGAAAAATCACAAGATAAAATTTATGCAATAGTCGAAGCATCAGGAAAACAATTTTGGCTTCAACCTAACCGTTATTACGATATAGATAGATGCCATGCAGAAGTTGATGAGGTTTTGACTATTGAAAAGGTTCTTCTTCTTAACGATGGCAAAGATTTAAAGATTGGGAAACCCTATGTCAAAGAGGCGAAAGTACAACTAAAAGTCTTAGAACATAGAAGAGGGCCAAAAATAATTGTTTACAAAATGCGTCCAAAGAAAAAAACAAGGAGAAAAACTGGACACCGTCAAGAACTCACAAGAGTTTTAGTTCAATCCATTTCGGTTGGATCAAAATCTAAAAAAACAAAAGAAACTAAAGGAACCGAAACGACTGCTAATAAAGTAGAATCTGAAAAATCAAATTAAAAGATTACATAAATTATGGCTCATAAGAAAGGTACCGGATCAACTAGAAATGGAAGAGATTCAAACTCAAAAAGACTTGGTGTAAAAGCCTATGGTGGTGAGAAAGTAACAGCAGGATCTATTCTCATCCGTCAAAGAGGTACATCAATTCTTCCAGGGATCAATGTAGGCAGAGGCAAAGATGATACTCTTTTCGCCTTAACTGATGGTTCGGTTCATTTTGAAAGTATTCGTAGAGGATTAAGGAATAGAAAAAGAATTAATATTTCGGCTGTTAAAGCAGGCTAGCTGATACTTTTTAATGGTTTGTAAGCTCGAGTAGTAATTAAAAAAGGATGGAAAACTTCTAAGTAATTCAATTGTAATGTAGAGAAGAAATTCTCAATCAAACCAGGTTCATCAAAGTGAAAAGGATATTCTCCATTTTTCCCTTTATAAAAATACCAATTCAATAGAGCAATTCCATTAGGAGAAAGCTTATCCAAAAAAATTTTTAATTGTTTTGCTGGATCAGGAAGATGTTCAAGGACATCCAAACAAACAAGAGAATCAAAAATCACATCAGATGTGCTTTCTAAATCTCTAAAAACCGAAATCTTATCTTCGACGCCCAATGCCTTAGACCTATGTTGTACAAAACTTCGATTTTGAGGGTTTAGATCCACAAACCAAACATGTTCAACTTCTGTCAAAAACGATGCAGCCAGAGCATGCGTACCAATACCTCCACCAAAATCTAAAACTTTTCCAGAAGCAAATTTTTGTTGTAGACGAAGCGTATCAGCTATGTAATTAGAACTATTTAAATGCCAAGATGCTAGATCTATTAGATGAGCATCTCCAACTTTTTCTTCGTAAAAATCTCTTGCATTGTTCTCAGTAAATGCACCTGGATGCAGAGCTGCCAAATCATCAACACCATTCTGCAATCTTTCATCTAATTGATCATTATTTATATGAAGGAAATCAATAAGGTGTTTTTTCAAGTTAAAGCCATCTTTAAGGAAGCTGGAAATACTTAAATCTAAATTGGTCATATTATTTGGCTCACTGAACACACTGAGTTATAACTTTAAATGTTCGGGGTAACATGAACAATCTTTTCATGTGAGTCTCAACCTACAATATTGATTTTGAAAAAGCCTTTTGGATTTGTTGTCATTGATAAGCCTGCTGGGCTTACTTCCCATGATTGCGTTAATAGACTTAGAAAAGTATTTGGTATCAAAAAAATTGGACATAGTGGAACTCTAGACCCCTCAGTTACTGGAGTACTTCCAATAGCGATAGGCGATGCGACAAGATTAATCTCCTATTTACAAGGGTCTAAAGCTTATAAAGGAATCATTCAGTTAGGAACTACAACGAATACTGATGATATGCAAGGAGAAATTTTAGAATCAAAAATTTGGCCATTAATTAGCGAAAATGATATGAATTATCTACTAGATAATTTCAGAGGCGAGATATTACAAAAACCCCCTATTTTTTCTAGTGTTCATGTTAAAGGAGAGAGAGCTTATAAGAAAGCAAGAAAAGGAGAAAAATTTGATTTGATTCCTAAAAAAGTGACTATAAAAAAATTAAATTTAATAAGCTGGTCTCAAAGTAAAGGTGAGTTATTAGTTGATGTCGAATGCTCAACTGGAACATACATTAGATCCTTGGCTAGAGATATTGGAGATAAGATTGGATGCGGTGGTCATTTAAAAAAGTTACGTCGAACAAAAGCTTATAATTTCAACGAAAATGATTCCGTATTACTACCTGAGAAATCAGAATTTTACCCAGAAGAAACCAAACCTAAAGTTCTTAACCCAACTATTTTTTTTAAACATCTTGCTTCTTTTGAATTAATTTCTGAAGAAGAGATTATTAGTTGGCGCTCAGGAAGAAAGATATGTTTTCAGAATAATGTTAAACGTCTAAAGTTAAGCCAAAATAATGAATTTGAAGATAGTACTTTTCATAATAAAAACATATTAGTATTGGATAAAAAAAATAAAATCCTAGGCATTGGAAATTTAGATGAAAGTTATAGAATCAAACCCCGGGTCGTTTTCAACGCAATTGGTTAAAAAACATCTAGATCCTATAATTAATAGCTGTTAAATAATTACTAATAGGTTTTTATCTGTACTCCCGTATAATAATGTTTTAGAATTCTACGAAAGCCTGCTCCTCTTTCAGCCATTGCCTTTGCCCCCCATTGACTCAGTCCAACACCATGTCCAGCGCCATAACCTTTCACTAATAGAAAGTAATCTGCTGGAATTAGAGGGAGAGGTTCAAGCGCGAAATCTTCAACTACTTTATTATCAGAATTGAATTTATTATCTAGTTTAGTTTGATTAAATTTCAAATTTAAATTAAATTTATTACTTAGTAGTTTTAAATTTTTTCTTAAAGTTTTACCGGAGATAATTTTAGTTCCCTTGGGCCCATAAAGTCTAAGTTTTAAGACTCTATCACTATTACTTTTTTTTATAATTTGAATACTATTTAGTCCACCTAAATCGGAAAATATTTGATCTAATTCTGAAGAACTAATTTTTTTTGACCATCTATATTTTTCACTATTTTGATCATAATCAACAACACTCCTTAAGTAAGGCAATTGATACTTCCAGACTTGACCAGAATTTTCAGTTCTACCACCAGAACTACTATGAAAAACTGCCTCTATAAGTTTATTTTTATAAAACAATGCAAGTGAACTTGTACTTCTAACTGCCCTATTTATTTTTGTTGTTTCAGCTTCAAGTCCTAAATAAACTTGATTAGATTGATTTGAATGAATATCAAAAAATTTATTCTTCCCTAAAAGTTTTAAAGCATAAGTCCTAGCCGCTATTGCTTGAGCTTGAAGTGCTGCAAGTGGAAATTCTTTAGGCATTTCGCTACCTACAACACTTTTTAAATATTTTTCTAATTTTAAATAATTTATTATTTGCAACTTCTGATCATTTAATGTAACTCTTAATTCTCCAGCATATCTTCTATTTTTATACCAAATGCCACGATCATCATTATTTTTAATTATTAAGTGAAAATTCTTAGGTAATTCAAACCATAGATTTAGGTTGTTATTTATAGAATAATTAGCACTACCATTACCATAAATTATACTTATAGATTTAATAGGTCTTTGTTTAGAAGAAATCCCTTTAACAAAAATAGATTTGGAGCCATCTGCTCTAAATCTTGCCTTGTTTTCCTGACCAATCAAGACACGTATTAATGGCTCTTTGGCAGCAATTGCTTTTAATGGAGAGATGAAAAATATAGCTGCAAAAACTATGGCCCATCCCGAATTACTTTTAGGTGATGTGCTCACAATAAAAATTGAATTTAGATACTAATTCTGCCTATAAGAAGGAAGATCTACCAGTGGTCAAAGCTATGAATGGCAACATGTATTAAAAGGGGCAAAATTGCAAGTCACTTTTCTTGGAACAAGCTCAGGTGTTCCAACTCTAACGAGAAACGTATCAGCGATGGTATTAAAGCCTCCACAACGATCAGATTTGTGGTTGTTCGATTGTGGCGAAGGCACTCAACATCAGTTCATCAGAAGCAATCTAAAGCTATCTCAAATAAAAAAAATATTCATAACTCACATGCATGGCGATCATGTGTATGGCCTACCAGGACTTCTAGCAAGTATTGGGTTGGCTGGAAGCAGCTCTGGCATTGAGCTCTATGGACCAGCGCCTCTTAAAAATTTTATTGATGCTTGCTTGTACAACAGTTCAAGCAGATTGGCTTACTCTTTAAAATTCAATAAAGTTGAAAATGCTGCTATTCAAAAAGAAATTTTATTTGAAGATTCCGATTTAGAAGTAAAAGCTGCTCCACTGAAGCATCGAATCCCATCTTTTGCTTACAGAGTGAATCAGAAATCCAGACCAGGCAGATTCGACATAGACAAAGCAAAGTCACAAAAAATACCTCCTGGCCCTTTATATGCCGCACTCCAAAGAGGAGAGGAAGTGCGTTTAGATGATGGACGAACTTTTTCTGGGAGAGAATTCTGCGGACCTCCTAGACCTGGGGTAAGCATGGTTTATTGCACAGATACTTTTTATACAGAATCCGCAATTGAAATTTCTAGAGAAGCCGATCTATTAATTCATGAAGCTACATATGCATATAAAGAGACTGAAATGGCTTATCAACGCGGGCATTCAACTGCCACAATGGCGGCTGAAATTGCTGTAAAAGCGAACGTAAATCAATTAATTTTGACTCATTTGAGCCCAAGATATACCCCTGGGAATGAAACAAGTCCTAATGATTTGCTTAATGAAGCAAAAGCAATTTTTCCAAATACCCAGTTAGCAAAAGACTTTTTGCAAATTGATATAAAGAAACGCTGCAACAGTTCTTGATCCCTTGCCTATGAAATGCCACTACATGAAACAATGGTCGAGTTTGGTGCTTCCGTCAATCGCTGGCGTTATTAATGGATTCTTTTATTTCTTCTCTTAAACGGTCCCTTACAAGACTATTTGTTTTGATACCTGTGCTTGTAAGTCTCATTATTAGTCCTCTTTCTGTAAATGCCCTGTATCCCAGCGATCCTTCATCAGTGGAGAGCTTAGATACAAGCTTGGCTGGTAAGGACTTACAAAATACAGAGTATGTAAAATACGACTTATCAGGAAAAGATCTTGGTGGGGCGAATTTCACTGGGGCTTATTTCAGTGTCTCAACTTTAAAGGACTCTGATCTAACGGGCGCAAACATGACCAATGTCATAGCCTATGCAACAAGGTTTGATAATGCAAACCTCACAAATGTAAAACTAACTGGTGCAGAGTTACTTAAGAGTGTTTTTGATGGTGTAACCATTGATGGCGCTGACTTTACTGATGCTGTTTTAGATAGAAGTCAACAAAAGAATCTATGTAAAGTAGCTACCGGAAGCACAGCCGAAAGTCTTGGTTGTAGCACTACAGCTGCTGGATATGTGCCTGCGACCAAAGGTCAAGGTTTCAACCCAGGTACTTAAATTTATCCAAATTTAAAAACCAATAAAAAAGGGGCCATTGGCCCCTTTTTTATTGGTTAAAAACTAACTTTTTTCACTTTGTTATGAGGAAGAAAGCCGCTGCAGCTCCACCAACAGCAAACATAGGCAAACCTACTAGCAAATGTGAAGTACCAAATCCAAAGCCTTTTTGGCGCAATATGAAATAGCCAACTCCAGCAGCTCCAGCAGCCAACGGAATAGCAGCAGTAGCAGCAGAAGCAACAGCGTGATAGTCGAAGTTCATCCCTGTGTTGAAATTTAATTACTTACAATTATCCTCCAAATTTGAAAAATGGTATGAACTTATGCCTGAAATGCTTAATATCTTCATCACTTTAAATCCAAAAAGAATTTTTGTTTTTTATAAATTCATGCAGATTGGGGCTCAATATTTGAGCTATCTCTAGAACGTGGATGTTTGCTATACCACCATTCCTGAATATTCGTATCTAAACGACTAGAGAATAAGGTCAAAATAGTTTTTGTTGGTTTAACTCCCGGTTGGATTATTTCAACCGAATATGATGGACATTTTTGTGCAGCAATATCAGCAACCAATCTTTTCCCAATTCTTCTCCAGCTAGGCTCTTTACTTCGCCATGAGAGCCTGCAACAAGGCCAAGGTAATTCCTCACGGTCATAGAGACGACAACATGGTCCTAAAACCCTAAAACTAAATTGCCCTCCAATACTTGAATGAATAGAACCATGATCTAAAAGACCTTGAACTTTGTTGGTTGGCAAAACTTCTGAAATCAATTAATACCTAAATAATTTTATTTGCGCCCATGAGCACATAAACAAGAGGTTGGCTAGAAAGGAGAAATTTGGCAAGCAAAACGATGAAAATCTGGCAAAAAAATTAATATCAATACATTTCGTCTTCTGCATGGGTTCTAATTGTGCAATCTGAAGTCGGATATGCCACACAAATCAAAACATAACCTTTTTTAATTTGATCATCGTCCAAAAAACTTTGATCCTGTTGGTCAACCGCTCCTTTCTCTAATTTAGCAACACAAGTCGAACAAGCTCCCGATCGACAGGAGTAGGGAAGATCAATATTTTTTTCACATGCAGCATCAAGAATATATTTGTCATCTGGGATATCAATGATTTCTTTAAGACCACTTAACTCATTTATAAAAGTGATCTTAAAAGATGTCATGAAGATTACTAATTTAAAAATTTAGAATTTACTGAATCAAGGTAAATCCAAAGTCAATTCCATTAAGGCCCATTGATCCTTTATTTTGATTTCAAGAACTTGCCAACCAAGCGGTAAAAAAAATTCTTGTAGTTCTTCAATTTGGTCAACTAATAAACCAGACAAAATCACTTTACCTTTATGACTAATAATTTTTCCGAAAGATGGTCCAAGTAATTTTATGACAGGTGCAAGAATATTGCAGACCACCAAATCAATTTTTTTTCTCGGCATATTTGCCTCAACTTCTTCAATAGAACCAAGAAAAACATTTAATAAATTTTCAGGAAAATCATTTAAGGCAGAATTAGTTTTGGTTGCTGATATTGCTAAAGAATCAGTATCAACAGAGAAAGTACTCTTTGCACCTAATTTTAATGCAGCTAAAGATAGTATTCCGCTTCCACAACCTATATCAGCAATTACTTGACCTACTGGAGGATTATTATCCAAGGCTTCAATGCATAGCCTAGTAGAAGGATGGCTACCAGTCCCAAAAGCGCTTCCAGGGTCTAAAAGAATAATTTTTCGTTCTGAAAATTTTTCAGGAACATCTAACCATGCCGGTAAAATTAAAATTGATTGTCCTACAGGATCAGGTTTCCAATTTTTTTTCCAACTTAAGCTCCAATCTTCATCTTTTACTAGAATCCATTCGCAAGGAGGCAAGGTCAAATCAAAAGTTTTTGCCAACGAGATTAATGATTTTACTAGGGTCTCTTGCTCTCTAACTGACCACTCATTCAACGGAAGCCATATAAATAACTTTTGAGTGGTGTTTTCATTTGGACGGTGCTCAAAAGAAAATCTATGAATTTCTAAATTGCTAAAAAGCCAATAAAAAGAATCTTCTAACTCAATTGGAAATTCCTGCTCCAATCTCAACCAAAGAGGCTGAGAGTTATGCAAATCAATAGTTTTTTCAACCAACGGTTTATAAAGTCACAGAATGAGCTTCGTTTATTCCTTGCATTGAAAGAATTGAACCCAATAATTCAGATGGGATAGGATCATCGATACTCAAAACCATAACGGCCTCACCTCTTACAATCCTTCTTCCTACCTGCATTGAAGCGATGTTGACATTGTGTTTTCCAAGAAGTGAACCTATCTGACCAATTATTCCAGGCATATCCCTATGCCTAGTAAAAAGCATATGTCTACTTGGCACAAAATTTATCGGGTACTCATCAATACTTGTAATACCAAGATCGCCATCACCAAAAACAGTCCCAGAGACACTATGACCACCTTTATCGCTAAAACTATCCAACTGCAAAGAGCCTCGAGCAAACTCTGGGTTCAACTCGTCCTTAATTTCGACGACATCAATACCTCGTCCTTTAGCTTCCAGCGAAGCGTTTACATAATTAATTTTATCTCCCAATGCACTAGTGAGTAATCCCTTCAAAGTTGCAATAACAAGAGGTTGAGATGGATGTTGAGCGAATTCCCCTTGCAAACGTACTTCTAATTTTTGTATCTGTCCCCCTGAAATTTGACTAACTAATAATCCTAATGTCTCAGCAAGTTTCAAATGTGGTTTAAGACTATCCATTATCTCTGCGCTAAGTCCTGGAATATTTACGGCGCTGCGTGCTGGCAAGCCTAGAAGAACATCTCTAATTTGTTCTGCAACGTCAATAGCTACATTTTGTTGAGCCTCCACAGTTGAAGCACCCAAATGTGGCGTAAGTAACAAGCCTTTATTTACAGCACGTAGAGGAGAATTTTCAGCCAAAGGTTCTTTTGCATATACATCGATTGCAGCACCCTGAATAACATTTTCCTCTAATGCATGAGCTAGATCATTTTCATTAATAATCCCGCCTCTTGCACAATTAACCAATCTCGCAGTTGGTTTCATTTTTCTTAGAAGGTCTATATCCACTAAATTCTCTGTTTCAGGGGTCCTTGGGAGATGAAGGGTTACATAATCAGATTCTTTGAACAATTCATCAAGATCACTTAATCGAACCTGCATTTGCTGAGCTCTTTCACTGGAAACGAAAGGATCAAATCCAACGACTTCCATACCCATCGCATTCGCAACTTTTGCAACATGAGATCCAATCTTTCCAAGTCCAACTACTCCTAAAGTTTTCTTATAAAGTTCATTTCCTACGTATTTTTTCCTATCCCAACCCCCAGAAAACATACTTGCATGAGCTTGAGGGATATTTCTAGATAATGAAAGAATCATTGCTAGAGCATGCTCAGCTGCAGCAATAGTGTTTCCACCTGGAGAATTAACAACTAAGACACCCTTCCTCGTAGCGGTTGGTACATCAACATTATCTACACCAACACCTGCTCTACCAATGATTCTTAATTTCTTTGCCTCAGAAATCACATCTGAGGTGACTTGAGTTCCTGAACGGATCATTAATCCGTCATAATCACAAATTATATTCTTTAACTGATCTGTAGAAAGACCAACTTTTTGGTCAACCTGAGCAACCTGAGTAAGAATATCTATACCTGCTTGATCAATGGGATCAGAAACAAGAACTTTCGTCATTAAGGGCGATAAACGTGCCGATCTGAACTTTAGTGATCTATTTGCCGCTGACCAGAATTATGTTGAGCAGGATTGAATATCCAAACATTTCAAGGAGCTAATTAGTGTCCAAACACGTAATCATCTTAAAAGAAAAGAAAGCTGCAAAAGAGTTGCTTCTCAAACTGAGAGAAGCTCAAACACCTATCCTTAATTGCGATCTTGTAGAACCATTGGATAATAAATCAGACCATGAGAATTTTAATTTAGACACATCTGAAGAAGTATTTACCGAGCAATCAAATTTTAATAATATCAAGCTTTTGAATCCAGCTCTTGCTCGAAAGGATCGCCAAAAAACATTAGCAACATGGTTAATACCCTTTGGTTTTATTGCAGGTCTAAGTTTTTCTCAAATGACCGATCTGAAGACATTTGCAGATATGGGATTCCCAAATCAATTAGAGAAGCTTTTAGGTGGCCTAGTTGGAATGATTTCAGGTGCTCTAGGAAGCTTTTTTTCAGCTGGGGGCACGACCCAAGAAACATTTGATGATTTGAGAGCTATTCGAAAAAAAAGTGAACAAGGTTTTTGGCTGTTAATTCTTGAATTACCAATTGAGATAGAATTACCTTGGGCAATTATAAAAGGAACAGATAGCCCAGAAATAATAAGTATAGGTAAAGAATAGTACTAATTTAAATTATATTTATAAAAAAAGTGAATATAACTATTAACAATATTGACCTTATATTGAATATAATATTTACAAAAATAAATAAAAAGAGAGAAAGAATGATTTAGACTATGAATCTGTAAAATGATAAAATCCTATCTCTTTTCATGCATCTTCCAAAAGAAAAGATTCTTTTTAAAAGTCCTTTTCGCAAAGAGTTAGAGACCTTACTTCCCTTCGCGGAAAAGGCCATAAGAGAGAGAGCAGCAATATGGTCTCCTTTTGTTTCAGCAGAATTAACAGAGGAAGTTAAAAATAAATTTAACAACTTGAATGATATACGTCTTCTTTTTAATGGAGGATTCCCGAGCGCAGAACGTAAAAGAATATGTTTCTTAAGATCTGAAGAAGAGATGATCTTTACCTCTCTCGATATCCCCATAAAAGGTATTAATATAAAAGGCAATTTTCTGTTTGATAGAGCCAAACAAAATGACTTTAGAGATCTGTTACATGAACTTCATGTACCAGCAGATGAAATTGGAGACATTTGGTTAATAAGAGACAGAGGAGCTCAAGCTATTTGCTCGAAAAAATGTGCTGATTCAATAAACCAACAGTATGGAAAGCTAAGAGAAGTTGAAATATCAATCCAGGCATTAGATCTAAGCGAGATGGAGATCCCTTTCCATAGACCAGAGAAAATAATCAATACGGTTGAGGCCTCTACCAGGATTGACGCAATAGCCTCTGCAGGTTTTGGTCTATCAAGATCAAAAATAGCCGCACAAATCAAGCAAGGGTATTTGCGACTTAACTGGGCTTTGAATAATCAGCCAAGCAAATCGGTGAATACTGGAGACCTTATTCATTTAGAAAAAAAAGGTTCTCTTAAAATTTTAAATATTGATAAAACAAAAAAAGAGCGATGGAGAATCAAATTACTAAGGCAATGATGATTAGGTCCGATCGCCTGCTAACTTCATTGAGGACTTAATACTTCAATTCTAAATTGGTTCACAAGGGCGATTAGCTCAGAGGTAGAGCACTACCTTGACACGGTAGGAGTCACTGGTTCGATTCCAGTATCGCCCATTCTGCAGCATTAAATGAATGCATATATTTGCCTAATCACAAAAATAGCTAAAGGTTTAAATTCTTTACTTATCAAACATTTGATGAAGTTTAATCCATGTGATTTCACTCTCGCTCTGATCTGCTAAACCATTTAGAGAATACTCAACATTAGTTGACTCTTGAATTTTTTTTGTTTTTAAAATTTCGATGCCTTCAATTTTTGCAGCCATTAAAAAGAAGCAAATGCATTCGCATCAAAACAACTTTTAGAGAATAAAGCCAGATGTATTAACGTTTTTTTAATCTTATTAAAATAAATTGAAAAAATTTCAACTTTATTTCTTAAAAAGTGAGCTATTCAATCACCAAGAAGCGAAATATCTTTATTTAAGAATCAAAACAATACTAATATAAAAATATTTTATATTAGAGATAGTCAAATGGCATACGATCAAATTTATTCCAAGGCAACAGCGACCTACCAACGATAAAATCTATTAACATTAAAATCTAAATTGTCAAAACAAAAACAATCAAATCAAATACATATTGTACTTGGACTAGGCTGCTCAGGAGTAAGTGCAGCAAAACTACTTAAATCAGAGGGGAAGAAAGTTTTAGTTTTAGAGAATAATTCAAATGAAAAACTATTAAATATATCTAATAAATTAAAATCAGAAGGAATCAACGTTATTTTACTTGGCGAACCACTTAATATTAATAATTTTACTCCCTGGATAGAAAGTATTTGTTCTATTACTGTGAGTCCAGGAATAGATTGGAAGCATAAAGCTCTAAAAGAATTAAGATATAAGAATATCAATGTTCAGGGAGAAGTAGGATTAGCCTGGGAAAGATTAAATCATATACCCACTATTGGTATAACTGGAACAAATGGGAAGACTACCGTCACTAGCATGCTGAATCATGTTCTTAAATTAAATAATTTAAACACTGAAATGGGCGGAAATGTTGGGAAAGCATTATCCAAAATCGCTTTGGAAAGCATTAAAGATAATGACCAAGAGTTAAACTGGCTAGTACTAGAATTAAGTAGTTATCAAATTGAAGGTTCACCAAAAGTAGCCCCGACAATAGGTATATGGACAACATTTACACCTGATCATTTAGAAAGGCACAATGATTTAGAAACTTATTTCAATATAAAGCGTAGTTTACTAGAGAAATCATCCATTCGAATTTATAATTCTGATGATAAATATTTATCAAGTAAAAGAAAAGAATTACCTAAAGGTATATGGGTTGGAACAAATCAACAATCCTTCTACTCTCAATATCAAAAATTCTGGATCGACGAAAAAGGATATATATTTGAAGACCAAAAACAACTATTTCACAGCTCCCTACTCAAGATACCAGGTAAACATAATTTGCAAAACCTCTTGCTCACAACAGCAGCAGCAAGAGAAATAGGTCTTGATCATTTAGCAATAGCAAAATCTATAAACTCATTTGAATCTATTCCTCATAGATTGGAGTATTTAGGAAGGATAAACAATCTAGGTGTCTATAACGACAGCAAAGCAACTAATTTCGACTCTTCACTAACTGGTTTAAAATCTATTCCTCATCCAATAATTTTACTAGCTGGTGGTATTCAAAAAAAAGGAGATTATCTACCATGGATTAAACAACTAAAGCAATCGACTAATGGGATAGTTTTATTTGGAATTAGTTCAAATAGCTTAAAGAAAGCATTATTAATGTCTTCTTATAAAGGAGAAATAATTGTAAAACATAATCTAGAAGAAGCTACAACAGCATCTATTCATATGGCAATAAGAACAAACTCTAAAAGTATACTATTATCTCCTGCCTGTGCAAGCTTTGATCAATATCAAAACTACGAAGAAAGAGGCGATCATTTCAAAAGACTAGTTAAAAAGTATAGAGATATCAAATAATCTACTTAAAAAAAACGAATTAGATTTGGTCGGGGATCCACCCTTGGAGAAAGTTTATCTCATGATAAATTGGGATTAAGTATTAAAAGTATAAATTGAATAACAATCAATTCTCACAAAATGCTATTAGTCATAAGGAATTAAATGACTTTTTTATCAAAGCAAAAAAAGATATATCTTCAAATAGTACCCCTGAGAATAATCAACTCAAAGAAAATCAAGAATTCACTGATTTAATTAAGACCTGGACAGAAACAAGTCAAAAAATATTACTAAGTATGAAAAACGAACAAAAAGTTTTAACTGAAAACAGAAATCCTAAATCTCTTATGGCCTTTGGGGCTATGGGAGCACATATAAATATGGCCTTACAAGCACTCAAAGCAACAGAATCTGATCATTAAAGATTAAATATTAGAAAGTTTATTACATAAGAATTTAAAAGAACTAAATGCACTTTTAAAAAAATATAATTAGGAATTAAATCCTTTGTAAAAGGGTTATACACTGTTTTATTTTGTCTGAACAAAACCAAAATCCACTTGTTCTCGTTCCAGAGTCAACTGCTAAGTTGATGAAATCGCTATCAGGAGAAAGTAAAGGCTCGGTTGATGATTTAATTTATTGTCACCTATATGGAGTTGTAGGTGATTGGTACCTTTCGGAGATATCAGAAGACAGGGAAAAAGCCTTTGGATTTCAAATAATAAATTATGAACCTGTTTGGGAAATGGATAATTGGTTAACAAATTCTAGTGAATGGGGAGAAATTCCGATAAAAGCACTGCAAGAACTTGTAAATGAGAAATTTATAAAAGAGAAAGATATTCGTTTTTTGATTACCAGAGATTTATTCTGGGAACCTATCAAGTTTTCAGCAATTAATATCGATCAAAATACTCTTTTCTATCCAGGTACAACTGATAGAAGTCTATCTTGAATATATGAAAGACTGAATCTTACCTACCTGAATAACTTCTAATTCAAATGAAAGAAATAGACCCCAAAAATGATCCTCTTTATTTACTAACAAAAGCTGTCGAGGAAGGCGACCCTAAATCTGCGAAAAAAGTTAAGGATCTCCTTGATAAATCAGATAATCCTTCAGAAATGAGATATTTGGAAGGATTGCTTATACTACTAGGTGAAAAGCCTGGAGAGCTAGAAGATCCGCCCGACGTCGAAGATGATCCAGATGAATATTGGCAAGAAAATGATTACTTTGAAGTCTAAATCAAAGCAAAAGCAACTCCTATAAAAGATAAAAAGGAATAAAAGATTGTTAAATTATTTATTTCATCGTCCTCCCTCTTTGAGATAAAAAGTGCACAAACAGGAGAAAGACTTAACAAAGTCCAAGCAATACCTATAGGTAAAAATTTAAAAACTATCTGTTGAGATAATATTCCAAAATTAGTACCAAGTAAGGTTGATAAAATTAAACTTAAATGATTTTGTTTCGTTAGTGATCTATTTTTAAAAAGATCCAAAAAATCTTTTTTAAAAATTAAAGATAAAAATATTGATGATGATAAAAGTCTAATTTCAGTAGTTTGTAAGGGAGTTAATGTAGAGCTGATAAAAATAAATCTTGACATTAAAGCTGCCAAAACAGCACAAAAGACAGATCCTAATGCGCAGCTTATACCAAGAATATTGATATCTCTAGAGTCATTTTTTGGAAATGTATTTTGACGTACAATCATCAATAAAGAAAAAGAAACTATTAAAGATCCTATCCATACTTTTTGAGGATATATCTCATTGAGACTCAATGCTCCTAAAGCAGTTGCAATTATTGGCGTTAAAGCCTCAAATGAAAGAGTTTTTCTAGTCCCTATTATTTTTAATGAATTTATATATAAAGTATCCCCTATAGAAATACCGACTATTCCGCTAATCATCAAAATAAATATAGAAAAAGCATCAGAAAACCAACTTATAGTTAAGACAACTGGTAAAAAAAAGATTGAAGCAAGAACATTTTTATAAATGTTGATTTGCCTAGGTAGCAAGTTTTCAGATTCTCTACGCCAAATAGAACACGCAAAAGTCCATGATAATACTGCAAATATTGCCGCAAAGAAACCAATCATATTTAAAACTTTTTAATGGAAAAATTTAAAACAATTAAATATTCATCAAAAGTTTAGGAAATAATTAATTCACATAAGTTTATTTCCTAAGTAATTAACTAATTTTTTTGCATTCTGGCTTTTTATTTTTACTATTTAAATTAATTTCGTCATCACTCCAAACTTCTAATACATCAGGAAAGTGCTTTTCCATGCATAAATCGCAAATCCCATGACTAAAACGAATATCTGCAATTTTTGAAAGGTATTTTTCTAGATGCTGCCACTCACCCTCGGAATCTCTGACCTCTTTGCAATATGAACATGTCGTTAAAATCCCTTCCGTATTATGCATATGGGTAAGAGCATCAAGAAGACGAATAGATCTTTTACGAAGTTCCAATAAGGTTACGACCTGTCTGGATAATGCCTCCATAATTTGATGCTGTTGATCCGACAAATGTCCCGGCTTTCTATCAATCACACAGAGAGTTCCTATTCGCTGATCATTTGGTGTTTGCAATGGAAACCCAGCATACAAACGAATTTTTGGTTCCTCTACTACCAAAGGATTTGATTTAAATCTCTCATCTAACAGAGCATCCTCAATAATCAAGGGTTCTGGACTAGCAATTGCATGAGCACAAAAAGAAACATCCCTAGATGTTTCTTTTGTCTCAAAACCACACATTGATTTAAACCATTGCCTATCTGTATCAACCAAACTCATTAAAGAAATAGGGGTTCCGCAAGTTAAAGAAGCGATTTTTGTTATGTCGTCATAGCATTGCTCAGGTTGAGTTCCTAAAATCCTGTACTCAGCAAGAGCTCTTAGGCGCTCTTCTTCATTGCTTATTTTTGGGGGATCAAAACCCAAAATAATTCATTATTTATATGTTTTAAGAATAGATAATATTGAGTGAGAAAAACAAATCTCTTCTCAATAATAAATAATTAAGTTTTTATAAGAAAATCTTCAAAAACATAAAAATCATGCTCGATATTAGAAAAAATATTAAACAGGAAATTATACTAGACAATCTATCAAAACTAGCTTATGGTGTATAATTTACTTTTCTTTTCTTTGTCAATAAATTAAGTAAATACTTTTAATTTTGTAATCAAAAGGTCTTCGTATTCCTAATTTTAAAACTATTTTTAGTTATCAAATTATCATCACTAATATCTAGACCTTTGACACTTGAGATCTGTCCTTTCAGCCCCTCTAATTGAAGTTGATCAATCATCTGCTGAATAACCTGACTCTCTACTAATTTCTGATCAATCATTTCTGGAGTCATTTTCTCAAATAATTTACCTGCTTTAGAGGCAACCACATCTGAGGCATTAGTAATTTTGAGAAGAATCATGATTAAATCAAAACTTAGATAAATTGAAATCAAATTCAATCTATTTATAATTAAATATTATATAAATTCTTAACTCATCTAATATTAAAGAATTATGGAAATATAATTCAACTAAGAATCAATATAAAAATTTGAATTAAAGCCAAGACTATAAAGATCCAAAGCGATATCATTCCTATTTTATTATGAAACGAACCCTTTCGATAAAATGATGGGCCTGAGTCCCAATCCCTTGTCATTCCTAAAATTCAAATAATATAAAAATAACATAGCAATAAATTTGTATTTTGATTGCTCCCACAAAAAAGTAATACAATTAAAAATAATATTTTAAAAACATCTAAAGATATCCACAGAAAAAAAACATATTACATAATAATAAGTCTAGATGAAATCTCAAACACTAGAAATTTCAAAGAAGTTAAATTTTCCCTCTTATAATGAGTAAATGAATTTTGAACACGAAAGAAATCTAATTTGAAGAATATTAGTTTCAGCTATATTTATTTATGCAATTCCTGGTAAAATAATAAATTTCGAATGGACTGCTGGATTGATCTCAAATAAAAATATACCTCCTACTTTAGCTTAATTTTTGTTATTTTTGGCAATAATTTGCCTAGTTTTTGGCTCAATACTTTTTATATAAGGATTTAACAAAATTAGGAGTATCTTCTACTAATATTTATAGTTCCAACACCTTATATATTTCATTTTTTCCTTTCCAAATAAAAGCTGTTCTCAAGAATACTGCTCTAATTGGGTGATTACTTATCGGTATAGATAATGCAAAAACAAAATCCCTCAAAGAACTTTTTAATAATCAGACAATTAAAAAATAATCAAAAAGTTAACTCAGTTTTGAAATTTTCGCTTGTGCCAATTCAACTTAATATCGACGGAGTCCTCAAGATTAAGCTTTACAGGACATTTTTCAGCTGTGCTTTGAAGGATTTTATACTTGTCAGAATCTAATTCAGATGGCATAAAAATTTCTAGCGCAAGAGTCTTTATTTTTCTAGGTCCATCTGATGTCATTGTTTTATAAACATCAATTTTAATCTTACCAAGTTTCCATCCTCTACGTTTTGCCTCGATCCCCATAATTGTTATTACACAAGTTCCTAAAGAAGAAGCTAGTAAATCAGTTGGAGCAAAATCTTTTCCTTCTCCGTCATGATCTTTGGGTGCGTCAGTATGAATTACAGAACCTGAAAGAGAATGTTTTGCTTCAGTGTGCAAATCCCCAAGATAAGTGCAGCTGATTTTCGTAGAATTATAATTAGTATCTTTTGAGTTTTTGATTTGAAGAACCTATTTAATAGATTTATTTTACCAAATTTATACTCTCATCAAGTATCCAATAAGCTCCTTTTATTAAAGAAAAACGAATTATGATAACAAATAAAAATATTATTATTTACAGAGAACAATTTACCTTATAAACAAAACGAATGATTTTCATTTCATTTTTTCTTAGTTTACTTATTACTCTTAATCCTTCTTCAAATTTTATTTGTGATGGAGATAGATTAACTGCGGTCATCAGGAATAACTTAAATGGAGATTTCGCAATAACTAATGATCTTGAAAATATTGATAAAGGAGCATTTATTGTTCTTAATTGGCGAGATATAAACCTCATGCTTCCAGTATCTTTTAAGGTCGGTGATATATCTTTCACAGACAAGAAATGGTTATGGAGTTATCAGGATGAGAAAAATGGATTAAGAATGGATGAACCCAGATTCGCTCAACTTTTGCCTAATGGAGAAATTCAAGAATTTTCTTGTCAAGCTATTTACACGGGAGACATGGTTTCATGAAGAAACCCTTAAGCAGGAAATAATCAAGACATGCTATGGCTAGATTTTAGTAGTTGAAAAAACTTAAATGACTGTATCAAGATCAAAGAGATTTGTATTTATTGATACGAAGCAAAATGTAAGCAAAAAACAAGTTTTTATTTTTGGATCAATCATTGCTAGTAGTTGCTTAAGTGGTGCATTTCTAATAACTTTGTATATTGAATATCTTCATAATCCAGCTTTTCACAGCTTTGTTCAATCAAGAGGAATATTCCTTTGAATTTTGAGTTAATTAATTTTAGATATTCCTTGTAAGACTAAAAAAGCTCTCAATTGAGAGCTTATACATTGTTTTAGAAAGTTTATACATACCTTAGAGCTGTCAAACCAAAGAATCCATTGTCAACAACTAAATCAAGAAAACCAACAATTGCTAAACATCAATTAAAAAGTTAAGCAATTTCCTAAATAACTTTAAATCGGTTACACAAAACCAGGGATGATTTGACCTGTGGTTGCATATGCGCCAACTAAGGCAATACAACCAAGTAGTGCTGCATAACCGTTAAGCCTTTCTGCGGTTACCTTTTCAGGATCAATGTTTCTTGCGATGTTTTTTTGAGTAGACATTACACAACACCAGGGATTAGTTGGCCAGTTGTTAGGTAGATACATGTGAGGGGTAGGAAACTCATCATGGCTGGCCTTCCGATACTTCTTTCTAAAATTGTTTTATTAGAAGGTTGCATAACTAAAAATTCAGAAGATGCCAGGAATTATTTGACCTGTTGTTGCATATGCGCCAAAGGCTGCAACAAAGCCAAGCATTGCTGCCCAACCGTTAAACTTTTCTGCTTCAGGTGTCATTTGAATTGGATTTAATGTGGAATAAATGTAACGGAGTTACACCTGCGGTTGCTGGTGGGCAACCGAACATACCAGTAAAAATAATTAAACACATTAGAAAAATATATATATATAAACGAAACTTTAATCAATACCTTTTCTTTGAAACACTTGTCAAATTCCTATAGTTAGAGAAATTAAATGACAGAATAATTTGTACGACCCCTCGATTGGACAAGAATCACTCACTACAGTTGATGTTGTAGGCGTACTTGTCGGACATATCCTTTTTGGGATTGCCGCCACACTTTTAATTGATTGGAGTTGGATTCCCTTAAGTCCTCAACAAAAAGAGAGTGGCCGATCACTAAAAGAGATCAAAAGAAGCTGGGGTTGGGATGAAAAAAGTGATATGCAAGATAAATCTCTAAGCTCAGAAAAAAGAACATCCTCAGTTAAAGAAAACAACGATTAATGTTTTAATCACCTATAAAGTCAAATAATTTACAGTGATACGTATCATATAATCTGACAATTCTTAGAAAATATATTAAAGATATAAAGCAAAAGTTTTAAACCTGGTAATGCTTTTGTGTGATAGCCATTTCTTGCATCGTCTTGGCATCAAAAATAATAACATTAAATAAAATGCGATTAAACATTAATTCTTGGAAAGTAATTTATCTATGTTTGTTGCTCTTAATAATTATTATAGATAACTATAAATAATTGTGTTTGGTAAATATATTTTTAATTAGTTTATAAAAATCTTTAATTGACTAAAATAATCCATAAATAAAGTTTTATGCTAACCAAGGAAATGTCAGGAACTGATTGTACGCATTTATTTAAGTCAGCCTATGAAAATCGCTACACGTGGGAATCAGATTTTTCAGGTTATAAAGGTAGATGTTCTTGGACAGATGGCAAAAAAGAAATAGAAGGAAGCTTTTGCTTAGGACAAGATTTAAAAGCCACTGTTAACGAAATAGATGACGAAGAAATACACAAAGCCATTTCTTCACAACTTTGGGAAGTTGCTATTCATAGAGTCAGAAGATCATTTGAACAAACTCATGGTAAAAATACCTTTACTTTTGGAGATACAAATGAAATCGGCTCAGAAGTTATAGTCGGAGGAAAAAATGAAGGTGACAAATATAGAATCAAAAACAATGTTGTTACGATGGTTTATAGGCATATTCATGGAAATCTAATAATCATCCTCACTAACGATGTGACTCATACTGGTAATGGCTACTTAAGCAAGAGTTATTCCAGTCAATATCTTGATCCAATTTCAAAAAAAGATTTAAAGGGAAAAAGCTTTTACAAAGATACTTTTATACCTTTATTCAAAGGTGGGCCTTGGGTTTTATCCTCTAGGTCCATACATAAAGAATCCTCGGAAGGTTCAATAATAAATAAACAAGTATTTTCTTTTTCGGATTTAAAAAGTCTTGGCTCTGAGCAAGGCTAGCTTATGGAAACATAGCAAGAATCATGATTTGTATAAGAATATCTGCCTAAGTGAAAACCGGGATTTATAAATTCACTTTTTTCGATTATGAGTAAATCGTGAGGACAGGGAGGTTACAAATGCTTCTCAAGCTCTACAAGGATTTATTTTTTAGCTGCTTTTTTTAGTGTTTTTGAAGTCCTATTATTCTTTTTAACCAGATCAGCCTTGCTTGGATTAGGGATACTGAATTGAGTTAGTAATTTCATGAAAATTATGAGAAATTAAAAAATATTCAAAACTTATAAATAACTAATCATTATCAACTTGAAACTCTTTTAATGAGTCTCCGTAATAACTCATAGCCAGTTGAAGCAAAACCCAGTTCACAGCTCTAGACATTGTGACCTCGAAATGAATTCAACTTAAAGATGGCTTATGTTTCAAAGCTTTGCCATGAGTAATTATTATTTTTAAAGGATTTAAAAAATCCGTTACTAATTAAAAATCAAAATAGTCATCAATCTTAGTTCTAAGAACAAGTAACGATAAGTAATTATTCATAGCATTTGTGCATTTTAAATATAAACTTTGCTCATAAAGCAATGGAAAGGTATTGTATGGTTTTTCTTTCGAATCCTCAAGTGTGGCACTTGCCTGGCACTTGGTCTGAACAACCTCTTGATGGACCTTACTTAGGGATGACCTCAAGTCAATTAAGTTGGGTAGCTGCATCTATTTTGATAACTCTATTGTTAGCTTTTAGTGTTTACATACTTGAGACGAGCAACTCCAGGCGTAAAAGAAGTTCTTAGAATAGCTTGAATAATTAACACGGACTTACTGGAAAAGTTATATTTCATGACTTATTTTATTTTATATTTTTTTGGCATAGCTTCAATTTGGTGGGTTTATCGTGTTGGATGGACTGAAGCTCTAAAGACCATTCTGAGTGTTTTAATTCCTTCTTTATTAATTATTCTTTTTAATGTCAAAGCAGGACGACTCATATTCAAAAACCCTACAGTTGGGATCATAAGTGTTCTTCCTACCGCAATTTTTATTTATCGAGGATCAAAGCCTCTCGTATTTGGAATTAATAGTTGGATAGATAGGAAAAGAAACGAGTTTGTCGATTCAAAAGAAGTGGTTGATGCCGAAGTGGTTTCTAAAGAGGAAGCATAAATTTTGATTTTAACAACGTAGTCATATTGAGAGATTTGAAGATAAGAAAATGCTCAAACTCTTTTCTATAGATCTCTTTCCCATTGAAAAAAAGTGGATTATATTTTGAATTTCGAAAAAATTAGGAGTTTCTTTATTCTTTTATTAGTTATATTTGTTGAACCCTTTGGATAAATGGCAATAATAAAGTGATTAATAATTCAACCATGACAGATAACGAGCCAAAGTGGGATTACACCACCAAAGAAGGAAATTTTGCTGCAGGAGCGGCCGTCGTTGGAGGGAATTTACTAGTTCTTATTATTTACATTCTCTATAGAACTGTTCCCTCTGTTCACCATTTCATTATAGGGAGATAACTCAAAAGTTACCTGGAGAACGACTTTTATTATTGGAGAACAGAATTCTCAGTATCTTCGGTTAGTTGTTGATTGCGTCCATATGAAAGCCAATAAAAAAGCCATTCCAATGAAAGGGAGAAGGGTTTTAATCAACCCAACTAGAACCAAAACCCCTATCCCCGCAGAGCTATAAATTGCCCATTTCGGAAAATATCTACCTGCTCTGCTCCCTTTATTACTTGAAGGGGGAATTACTTCTGGATCTATAGCCATTTTCTAATGAAAGATAATCTACTTTTTATCAGAATAAATTCATTCAAAAATAAAACAAGCACCTAATGAATACTGTAATCATGAGAATTTATTGCTAACCATATCCTTATATATAAGTTTAATGAAGCATCTACGTATTTTTAGTTTCTTCGAATAATCCAAAAAAAGTCCATGCTATCAATAAAATAAGTCCTATGAGCAAAGAAAAGATGGCAAAAGTAAATTTCTCTAAAAAAAGAACTGCAATTGCTGTTGTTATGAAAATCAAAGAAAAAATCAAATAAGTATTGGGAGAGATTTTTTTTAGAAACTCCATAATTCACCTATAAAAAAATGTTTATTACAAAGGAAACTCAGATTTTATCCATAGGGCAGAAATAACTTTCATAAGTAACCACATAACTAGAGCACCCTCAAGGAAGCCAAACCAATAAAGGGCATAGTTAGATATCCCCATTTCTTTTTGAGCACGTTCAAGAAATGATTTATGCCATTTAATCAACTTCACAATTGATCTGTGTACACAAAATTATTATAGTTAAAAGCGGCAAATAACAAATTTTTTTCAGGACAATGGCATCTCATATTCTTGTGAGAGTTTTTCCATACCACAGCTCTAAGGCTAACGAACTAAAAACAAACATAATATTTTCTGTCTTGTATTAATAACTACAAAAATGAGTCATTTAAAATCTAAAAATATCACTACAGTAATTCAAACTAATTCAGCAGGTTTTTAATAGGCATAAAAAATGTAATCTTATTCTAATAATATGGATATATTAAAATGCCTTAAATTATTAGAGGCATGAATTTATCTTGAATAATTCAATCCCCTATAAGTGAGCTTTATATGAGGCTTTGAAGCAGAATTACAATATACGTATGATCTTCCATTGAAATACATATTGACCATGATACATACTCCTCAAAAGTGCTCAAGTCCCCGTCCTCTGGCTTGAGTCGAACTGCGGTCTACATAGGCAGATCGGACGATTGAGTAGCAAAATCTACATCCCTTTTATAGTATTTATACTCAAGAATGTTAATGGTGACGATTTGGTCTCAATCTGTTTTTCTACGTCACAAAAAAGATTACGTTGTTATTTGGCTAGCTCAGACAACTCACTTAGCTCAATCCATCTATCCTCATGCTCTTGAATAGCTTCAATAAGCTCTGCTAACTGATGACTGATTTCACTAATGTCTACATCACTATCAGTTATTTTTTTTTCTAAATATCTTTTCTGTTTTTCTAACATAGGTAGTTTAAGATCTAATTCTTTCAATTCTCTAGCTTCTTTAAAACTCAATTTCCTCATAGTTTGTTGAGGGTTTGATTTTATTTCTAATCCAACCTTGTTATGAGAATTATTAACCAGCTGATCTCGTTCCTTTATTTCTTTATTTCGCTCCTCTAATATTTTTTGTTCCAGAAATCGAGAGTAATTACCTTCATATCTTCGTAAGTGACCATTTTCAAAATTAAAAATTCGATCAATAGTTCGATCAAGAAAATATCTATCATGCGATACGACTACGACACAACCTTTGAAGTCCTCAAGAAAATCTTCTAGCACGCTTAGTGTTTGTATATCTAAATCATTTGTAGGCTCATCAAGCAACAATACATTGGGAGCTTGTATGAGCATTTTACAGAGAGCAAGTCTTCTTTTTTCTCCTCCTGAAAGCTTAAGTAGAGGACTATGTTGCTGACTGGGTGGAAACAGGAATTTTTCTAAGAGTTGTGATGCGGTTATTTGTTTTCCTCCATGATCAATTCGTAATGCAGCTTCCTCTACGAATTCGATAACTTTGCGCTTTAGGCCACTCCCTTTATTTAAATCATTTGTATGTTGATCGAGATAGCCAATATGAACAGTTTCTCCAAGTTTTATTTTTCCACTAGTAGGCAATCTTTTACCTGCAATTAGATCTAAAAGAGTTGATTTACCACTTCCATTTGGACCAATAATACCTACTCGATCCTCCGGACTAAAGCTATACGTGAAATCATGTAAAAGATCCAAATTATTCTCTTTATCATTTAAAGCAATTCCTACACCTTCAGCTTCAATTGCAATTTTTCCAATTCTTCTACTCAATGAATTCATTTCTAATTTAACTTTGACATGATTTTTAGGTTTCGCTTGCATTTCAGCAATCCTTTGAATACGTGCTTTTTGTTTTGTACTTCTTGCTTTGGGACCTTGTCTTAACCAAGCTAATTCCTTTCTTAAAACACCCTGAAATTTTTTCTTTATAGATACCTCTGATTGTTCTTGTTCAACTTTTTGTTGAAGAAATTGGCGATAATTCCCCGAATACTTGCGAGCTTCTCCATTATTGATTTCGACCATCCGATTAGTAATGCGATCAAGAACATATCTATCGTGAGTTATCAAGACAAGAGCGCCATCATAATGGTCTAACCAATTTTGAAGCCATTCCACTGCAGATGCATCGAGGTGATTGGTAGGTTCATCAAGAAGTAACACATCTGGTTTAGAGACAAGTGCAGCGGCAAGTCCCACTCTTTTGCGGTAACCACCAGAAAGCTCTTTTACTGGCTTATCTAAATCTTTTATACCTAGTCTTCTTAGAACATCTTGGCATTGTTGTTCTAAATTCCATGCCCCAGCAGCATCCATAAGTTCACTCGCCTGACCAAGTTTTTCCAAAATGACTTCATCTTCTGGGCTTTGAGCGACTTTTCTACTTAGCTGACTGAAATTAAGTAATAATTTTCTTTTTTCTCCACACCCTGCAAGAACTTCTTCCAAAATACTGTTTTCACTGTTGTAACTTGTTTCTTGCCCAACTAAAGATATCCGCAAAGATGATAAACATCTCCTTTCTCCTTCCATCAAAGGTTCTATCCCTGCAATGACTCTCAAAAGTGTTGATTTTCCAGATCCATTTGGACCAATCAAACCAAGTCTCTCTTTTTTATTTATATGAAGATCTAAATTGTTAAAAAGATTTTTTATTCCAAAGTCTGTTGAAGCATTAACAAGACTAATCAACACAGCTTACGTCCTCACGTCCATAACTAAATCTAACTCATAAATATTACTCCCCCCCTTAGTCCTCATGATCTTTTTCAAAGATTGAAGATGAAATTTATAAATAAATTCTGTAATTGCTTAATAGCTAATACATTCTATTTCAACAGTTACATCAACCACGAAATATGTAATAGTGCTGCAAGAGCAGAAAGCATAAACAAGAAACTTAGCGAAAGAAATTGCAGTACTGCTCTACCCTTGAGCTAACCCTTCCAGAATCTTTTAAGCCTAGTAACCTTGCGGCATCACCACCGTTAATTTCGACTGCATAGTATCGTCCACAAATATGCTTGGTTTCATAAATTCGATCATCAGACTTAACTGCCATGGGAGACATAAGAGTAAAAGATAGAGCCATGAGAAAGATACGGTTCATTATTTTATTTATGAGATAAAAAACTTTAGAGCCTTTTGAGAGTAAGATCTTACATAATTATTTATAAATATAAGACTAAAGATGAATTTTTTAGAGAGGGTTCTTTCAAATTACTTTCTGGCTTGGAGTCAGATTTTTAATTACAAAGATAAAACAAGTAGAATACCTTTTTGGCACTTTTTTATCCTGGATGGATTAATAGGAGCTGTGGTTTCAATACTATCTAATAACACCCTTGCTAATGATCCAAATGATTTTTATACCATCTCTGAGGGATATGATTGGAGTTATTTGTATAGCATTCCATCTTTTTTAGTTTTTATAGCTTTATTAATCAGAAGGCTGAGAGATATAGGTAAGGAAAACTTAGTTTTGTGGGCATTTTGTTCATTTATTCCTTTCTACAATCTTTATATATTTGCCCAGCCTTCCTCTGAAAAATAATCATTTCCTACCCTTAAAAGTCCGAGGATAAGGGATATTAAGAGCATTAAACTTTTTCAATTTTTTACTACGCCTATAACGCTTATAAAACAAGTCGAAAAGTGTCGACACTCCTAACCAAGATAGAATACAACTTATAAATATCCTTGCTCCTTCAGTCGATGCAAGCCAATAGATAATAGGATCAACTATCAGGTTAATACTAATTATAAAACCAATAAACAAAGAGAAAGTAAGGCAAGCTATTACTAATAAAGCTCTGATTATTTTTTTTGTGTTGAAATTTTTCATAACCAAATACTTGAAATCGTATTAGGAATCCATATTTTCTATTCTCAAGCAATATAGATAGTAAAGGAATTTTAATGTAATAAAAGTTGATTCACCTTTAATATTGAATGTATACAATTCAAAGATGAGATAAGAGGAAAGTCAAAAGCAAACATTCAGATTAGGTTCTTATTAAGGTTAAATTAAATTCAACTACTTTTAATAGATATATTTTTTACACGACGTTTAGATACTTACATAGCAATCAGGTAAGGGTGCTTACGATCAATCATCTAAATATTAAAATTACTTATAGCCAAATTTGTAGAAGTTTACAAACTGATCTAAGAGGGTAATTTAGATTAGCTACTTTTAGTCAATGGCCTTTAATCGATATGTAGAGGAAACGATTTCAGACCTTATATGCCATATGCTTAAAAGAACCGACCATCTCAATTCTGGAGATCAGTTAGCTATTGGACAAGAATACAGAGAATGGATTAAATGTATAAAGAATAAAGATCTGGTTCCACAAAATATACTCTGTATAGATACATCTACTTTTGGGAAAAATATTCAATAAGATTAATCCCTTTCTTTATATCTAGAAAAGTTCCTACACTTTTCAGACACCATATTTATATGAAAATCATTTGATAGGGATGAAATCAACTATTAGATGCTGAAGAGTTCACCTAACGTAGATTCATTAACAGAAGATAATATAGTTGATTTCAGATTATTCAATTATACATAAAGACGAATGTTCTATCTTTAGAAAAAGTTTTAAACTCACAAAAATACACTTTGAATTTTAAGCGGGCTTTATTTTTGGGATCACAACTTTCAATGAAGAAAAAGTAAAAGATTTTCTTTAATTGCCCTAGGAAATAGAAAAATCTGGCGAAAATCAAATTTAATGATAAAAAAAAACATGCGTCGATTGGTATCAGGAATAGTTGGTCTTGCAGCTCTATTGGCTGGCTGTGCAACAACAAATCAAGACAATAGTTCTAGACTTAACCTAATAAAAAATCGCAATGAGTTGATTTGTGGAGTAAGTGGAAAAATTCCTGGATTTAGTTTTCTGAAAAGTAATGGTAGTTATCAAGGACTAGATGTCGATATATGTAAAGCATTTGCTGCTGCAATTATAGGAGATTCAGAAAAGATCCAGTATAGACCTCTAACTGCAGCAGAAAGATTCACTGCTATTAAAACTGGGGAAATTGACCTGTTGTCAAGAAATACCACTTTCACTCTCAGTAGAGATTCCTCAGGTGGAAATGGATTAACTTTTGCACCAGTTGTTTTCCATGATGGCCAGGGATTGATGGTCAAGAAGGATAGTAAAATTAGTAGTCTTAATGATCTTGCAAATAAATCTATATGTGTAGGGTCAGGTACAACTACTGAACAAAATATAAATGATGCCTTTGAGAGTGCCTCATTGCCTTATACACCAATCAAATATCAAGATCTTAATCAAGTAGTTGCTGGATATTTACAGGGTCGTTGTTCAGCTATGACTTCTGATCGTTCACAATTAGCAGCAGCCAGATCTGGTTTTAAGAATCCAAAAGAACATATTATTCTTGATAATGTATTAAGCAAGGAGCCACTTGCTCCAGCCTCCGATGGCCAAGATCAGAAACTAGCTGATGCCATGAGATGGGTTGTCTTTGCCCTTATATCGGCAGAAGAGCAAGGGATAACAAAGTCAAATATTGATGAAAAAGTACAGATTGCAATTAATAATCCTCAATTAAAACCTTTAAGAAGATTTCTAGGTATTGAAGGAGGACTAGGAGAAAAAATTGGTCTTAGCAATGACTTCGTAGTTAAAGTAATTAGCTCAACTGGCAATTATGGAGAGATTTACGAAAGACATTTAGGACAAAATAGCGAGGTACCTATTCCAAGAGGTCAAAATGAATTGTATAACAAAGGAGGTGCACATATTTCACCACCATTTAACTAAAAACTAATTTTTTGCTGGAATGAAAATAAATAAAAAAATATTTTTACAATTTGGAATATTTATCATCTTATTTGGTTTGATTGGGATATTAATTAATAATTTAACAATAAATCTAATAAGAACAGGTCTTGGTTTCGATTTTAGCTGGCTTTCTCAACCAGCAAGTTTTGCTTTAGCGGAATACCCCTTACCTTATACCTCCTCAGATAGCTATGCTTGGGCATTAGTTATAGGTTGGCTCAACAGTCTTAAAGTTATTGTCTCATCATTAATATTGGCTACTTTCTTAGGGACACTAATAGGCTTTGCCAGAACAAGTAAAAACTCATTACTAGGTCTCATTGCGGCTGGTTACATAACAATAATCAGACAAACTCCTCTTTTACTTCAACTTATGTTTTGGTATTTTGTTGGGTTCTTAGGTTTAAAAGACAATATGTTTATCCAGTCAAAAAATATATTTAACATTTCAAATCAAGGTATAGAGTTTTCAGGATTAACTTTTTCCTCGGAGTTTCTAGCATTATTACTTGGTCTAAGTATATTTACGAGTGCTTACATAGCAGAGGTCATCCGCGGTGGCATTCTTTCTGTTTCCCGAGGGCAATGGGAAGCATTTAGGAGCTTAGGACTTTCAGAAAGAAAAGGACTTATCCGTATAATACTTCCACAGGCATTACCAGCGATCATTCCAGGATTAACAAGTCAATATCTTAACCTTGCTAAAAATAGTACCCTTGCAATAGCAGTTGGTTATTCAGATATTTACGCAATTAATGATACTATTATAAATCAAACAGGAAGAGCTATCGAATGTTTTATTATATTACTTGTTAGTTTCTTACTATTAAATCTATTGATAACTAATACCATGGAAATTATAAATAGATTAATTTTAAAATTACGAAAATATAATTAATACATGTTCAAAATCAATATGAAGTCAACAATATTTGACTTTAAAAAGCTAAGAAAAACTTTTTTTTCAAATTCAACCAATACTATTATTAGTTTACTCATTATATTATTTATTTGTGTAGCATGTTTTAATACTTTTGAATGGCTAATATTTAAGGCCAATTGGAAAGTTGTAATATCAAATCTTCCTTTATACGCATTTGGTAGTTTTCCACCTGATGAGCAATGGAGACCTGCTACTTGGATTATAAGTCTTCTCTCGCTCAGTATCTTTACTCTTTGTGGCCCTAAGTGGAAATGGCTACGTAAAAATCTACTTATAGCATGGGTAGGGACGATACCCTTGGGCCTATATCTACTTTCTGGCGGGCTTGGCTTATCACCTATAATGAGTAGACATTGGGGTGGATTAACTCTAACTATACTATTAACTGTTTGCAGCTCATTATTGTCATTACCTTTTGGAATATTTTTAGCACTATGTCGACAGAGTTCATTACCATTGATTCAAAAACTAAGTTCAATCTATATAGATGTCATGAGAGCGATTCCTCTTATTTCTGTACTTTTCTTTGGTCAACTGCTCATACCTTTATTTCTTCCATTTGGGATAGAAATTGATCGTGTTTGGAGAGCTGTCTTTGCGTTTACTCTATTTGTCTCTGCCTACATAGCTGAAGATATTCGTGGCGGACTTCAGTCAATCCCAAATACTCAAATAGAGGCAGCGAATAGTCTTGGCCTTAATCAATACCAAATCATTCAATTCATATTAATTCCTCAAGCTTTACGTATTGCGTTACCTGCTCTCACTAATCAATCTATTGGACTTTTTCAAAATACATCTTTAATGGCTATTTTAGGCTTAGTAGAGTTACTAGGTGTAGGCAGAAGTATCTTGGCTAATCCAGAATTTATTGGTCAATATGTTGAAGTTTATGTTTGGTTAGCATCTGTCTATTGGATGGTTTGTACAATAATGGCAGTTCTAGCAAGACATCTTGAACAAAGAATGACCATTAATCCAGCTAATTCCTGATAATTCATGGAACCTATCGTTGTTGCAAAGAATCTCACTAAGTCATACACAAAAGGATTACGAGCTCTTGATAATGTTTCTCTTACAGTTAATCAAGGGAAAGTCCTCGTAATTATGGGTCCCTCAGGCTCAGGGAAAAGTACTCTAATTCGGACTTTTAATGGTCTTGAAACTTTTGATAAAGGAGAACTGAATATTTTAGGAATAAAAGTTGACTCTTCAAATGATGAAAGAAAAATCCAAAAGATAAGAAGAAGAGTAGGGATGGTTTTTCAACAATTCAATTTATTCCCTCATCTTTCAATACTTGAGAATATCACTCTCGCTCCAATACATGTACAAAAACGTCGTCAAACTGAAGCGGAAGAATATGGCATGTATCTCTTGAGTCAAATGGGAGTAGATTCACATGCCAAAAAATACCCAAGTCAACTTAGCGGAGGAGAACAACAGCGAGTAGCCATAGCCAGAGCTTTAGCCTTAAAGCCTGAGTTACTTTTATTCGATGAGCCCACTAGTGCTCTAGACCCAGAGCGAATCAATGAAGTACTCGATGCAATGAGAAGACTTGCTGAGCAAGGAATGACAATGGTTGTCGTAACACATGAAATTGGTTTTGCAAAAGACGTAAGCGATCAAGTTTTATTTATGGATTCAGGTAAAGTCATAGAAACATCTCCTCCAAATATTTTCTTCTCTCATGCTAGGCATGAGAGAAGTAGAAAATTTCTTAATCAACTTGATAAGTACTAGTTAACAACAACTATACGTCGATATCCATTTATCAGTTTTATTAGTTTCAAAAACAATTAAATTAGATGAGTAATAGCTAATAAGATATAAAGTATTCAAATCCGCATTTTCACGCTATCCATGTCAAGCATAGATATCTCGTATTGGCTGATAAAAAGTGAGCCTTAATGAAGACATAAGGTTAAGAACACTCAACAATTCCTATCCCAACCAAATTAAAACTTTGAATTATTTTAAGGAAAATCAATGACAAATTATAACCACACAACACAAATTTCAAATATTTTGGTAATTGGCTGTGGAGGTGCAGGGTTAAGAGCTGCTATTGAAGTCAAGCTCGCTGGACTTCAAGTATCAGTACTAGGGAAGCGAGCAAAGACAGATTCGCATACTGTTTTAGCTGCAGGAGGAATTAATGCCGCATTTGGAAATGTCGATCAAGAAGATTCTTGGGAACAACATTTTGCAGATACTTATATAGAGGGATATGGAATTGGAGACGTATCACAAATTGAGATAATGGCTAAAGAGTCTCCAATACTTGTTCAAGAAATAGATCAATGGGGGGCAAATTTTGCAAAATTAAAAAATGGGCTTCTTGATCAAAGATTTTTTGGAGCTCATTCGTATAGAAGAACTTGTTACTCAGGAGATTTCACAGGTTTATCAATTTTAAAAACACTTCTTAAGAAAGCAAAGTCTTTAAATATTCCAATTTATGACAACCAATACGTCACTGAGATTCTTATAAGAGATGACATTTGCTTTGGAGCCATGTCATTCGATACAAGTACAGCTGAAAGGACAGTGCATTTAGCTGATGCTGTTATTCTTTGCACAGGAGGGCATACAAAAATATGGAAAAGAAGTTCCTCTAGAAAAAAAGAAAATACAGGAGACGGCTTGTACTTAAGTCTCAAAGCAGGTTGCCAATTAAGAGATATGGAAATGGTTCAATTTCACCCCTCAGGAATGCTTCTCCCAGAGGAGATTGCAGGAACATTAGTCACAGAAGCAGTTCGAGGGGAAGGAGGAAAACTTATAAATAACCAAGGAGAACGATTCATGGTTAATTATGATAAAGAGAGAATGGAGCTTTCAACTAGAGATAGAGTTGCCATAGCGAATTACACAGAAATAGCCGAAGGGCGAGGCACCCCTAATGGAGGTGTGTATCTGGATATAAGTCATATGAGTAAAGATTTTATAATGCAAAAAATACCAAGTATTTACAGGCAATTTTTAGATACACAAATGCTAGACATCTCAAAAGAGCCAATGGAAGTAGCTCCAACAGCACACTATTCAATGGGAGGAATTGTAATAAGTCCTGAAGAGCATTGCACATCAGTCAGAGGTTTGTATGCCGCAGGAGAAGTGGCTGGTGGATTACATGGTGCAAATCGTCTAGGAGGCAATTCTCTTGCAGAAATTTTAATTTTCGGGAAGAGGGCTGGAATGGCTAGTATTAATTATTCAAACCAATTAAATTCACAAGTAAGATCTGATATTTCCATACAAAATGCTCATGACCATATCAATAAATTCATAAATAAAGGTACAGAATTAGCAAAGCCATTACAACATGAATTAAGTAGCGTCATGTGGAAGCATTGTGGAGTGATTAAAGATAAAAACTTATTAGAGTCAGGACTAAAAAAAATTATAGACATCAAAAATATTATTAAAGACGTTGATGTTAGAATTGACTATCATAGTTGTGATGATCTTGTTCAGGTATTTGATTTAGAAGCATCAGTAATTTCTGCTGAAGCCACAATCCTATCTGCGTTAACCAGACAAGAAAGTAGAGGTTCGCATCAAAGGAGTGACTATAAGGAATTAAACACTAGTGATAATTGCAATTATCACGTCAAGTTGAACAAACAGACTTTTGAGTTAGAAATATCAAAACAACATATTCCTACATTAAGAAAGGATCTCCAAAATATTGTCAAAAAAACAAGCAAAGTTATTAATCTCAAAAATAAATTACTTGAATAGTCATATTTAATTGATTGGTGACTACTAGGAAAACCTTTTTGAAATAGAACAAAAAATGAGGGTGAGAATGTCAAGCAATCCACACAACAGCCACACATCGCAATGACGCTGATATCCCTTGCTAGCAATGGGAATCAACTACTGGCTAATGAAAAGCAAGCCTTCATTGACTGCCTGAGATCTCAAGGAATCGTTATTTCTTGTTCGAACTTTATTCGAACTTTTTCCATGACAAGCAGACCAGAAATATTAGATGAGATCATGTTTTACATCCTTGAATGAGCTAATTGCGCAGAAAACACAGACAAATACTTTGAGCATGTTCTCGACTACTGCAAAAAGGATTATCAACAAGCTTTTTTAAAAAGAAAAATTAGATCAAATTCTATTCACTACAGGAATCAATTCCAGCGAAAAACTAATAATAAATATTCGATTTAATTCACTCAAGAAATATCTATAATTTTATGCTGCGATATTTTCTCTCAAACCTCTATCCCTACTCCCTTTAAACCATACAGGCCTTGGGAGAAGTTCATTCACTGGATACAAATGACCGGTCACTGAATAAGGCTTCTCAAGGGTTGAAGCTTCTGCAAGAACTGCTTTATATTCCTCCATTGAACGAACATTTCGAGAAGATTTAGAAGTCATAGTTCTTGGCTGTTTTATAGATTATGAGCCAACAATCAGATGATGACGTTCAGAGCGAGCTTTTCCCAAAGAATATGTGGAAGATCAGTTTTTCTACGATGCTTAAATTTGGAGATTTTCTATCAATTGCGATCTGTGCATTATTAGTAATAGAAGCCTGATTGAAATAGAGTAAAGGAATAGTGGTGAGAATGTTAAACCATCCCACACCATCCAAACATTGCAATATCGCTAAGATCCCATGGCAACAAAGGATATTAACTATTGTCTACGTCCAAATAACATAGTGACATTGATTCGGCGATTCTCATATCCTTCTTTGAATTCATAACTATCAGTTTCATGAAATAAATTTGAATTAAAGATAACAGCACGGTTTTCGCTATAAGGAATCACTTTTGTATTACCTTTACTTTTTTTGAGTTCTTCGAGAATTTTTGTTTTATCGTTGGTGTTATTGTAAATTTGAAAATCCCATTCCTTTGGAGCTTCTACGTCGTAGACGATTAATCCACCAGACTTTTTGTTTAAGTTAGCTTCTTTAGGTGTAATCCAAAAGTTAACATTTACTGCTGCAAAATCTGCGTGAACATTGATACCTTTAATAGATGACTTGTAATCTTTTGAGCGACTATCGTATTTGAAAGCCCATATGTGGTTTATAGGATAATCTTTAAATATTTGTGGGAATTTCTTTCTAAGCTCATCTGCTATTTGAAAAATCAAAGGATTAGCAAAACCATCTCTGAGGAATGTGCCAAGGTATCCATTATTTTTGACATTAAACCAAATTGTACTTTCCAGTAAGAATTTTCGAAGGGATTCTAATGCTTGAGGACTTAAGAAATTATCAATGTAAGTCAACCCAAACTCATGATCACAATAAGCATTTGTAATTTTTTCAATATTTAAGGAATCATTTATTGCTTCTTTTTCTAATCTAGGTGCTGCCACTCTATGAATTAAACAATTATAGCTACCTTCTAGAATGCTTTGATGTTTGTTATTTAAAGGAATTAGTTTGGTTTTAGATGGCCAATCAATCTCAGAGGCAACGTTTTTATATAGAATAGCAAGATCAGTAAATTTTTTAGTCTCATAACCTTGCGATGCTAAATATTCAAATTGTTCAATATCATGTTGAATTTTCGCCTCACTAATTATTTTAAATCTTGTGTAACCTGATTTTTTGTTCTTTTGTTCATTAAGTAACCGTGCACTTTCTGCCAAATATTCTAGAGATAAGTCTGGATTTCCTTTTTGAAGATGCATTAAGCCTAAAAGTTCATTTGCTTTTGCAAAATCAGGTTTAATTTCAATTGCTTTTTGAATTGATCTTTCTGCTTCTTTTGATTTATCAAGATCTCTCAATATGTTTCCCAGATTGTAATGAGCTTGAGCGAAATTAGGATTAATTTGAATTGCTTTACGAGTAGATAATTCTGCTTCTTGTAATTTGCCAAGTTCTTTTAAGACGATTCCCAGATTATAATGAGCATCAGCGCAATCAGGATTGATTTTAATTGCTTTTCGGTATGACAATACTGCTTCTTGTAATTTGCCAAGTTCTTTTAATATGATTCCAAGATTGTAATGAGCATCAACGTAATCAGGATTAATTTTAATTGCTTTTCGGTATAACAATTCTGCTTCTTGTAAGTTGCCAATATCATATAAAATTCCTGCATAATTAGAAAAAGCCATGGGATCTTTAAACCCTTGATTTATAAAATATTGATAAAACTTTGCTGCCTCTGAAGCATTTCCTTGTGAATGGAACTTCAATGCTTGGTTGATTATTTGATCTTTAGAAGGCTTAGAAGTAACATTAGTAGTAATAGTAATATTTTCTTTAATTTTTTCTAAAGAGAATGGAATAGTAAATATTTTTATATCATTGAATTTATTTTTTCTTTGTTCTTGTTTATCTGATTTTTCCATATATTTTATTACTTCTAAAGAAACAATAGAAAAGTACAGAGATATATCATATCTACAGGATCAAGATCCATTGAAGATTTCTTCTTAAAGTTTTGAGACTATAACGCCTCAAATGCTGACTTTATCTATTGAGCCATAACTCGCCATGATTATAGAGAAAGAAGCATTTACACAACGCCACAAAAAACAAGTCATAGATACAACTTACCTTGAGTTATCCATACGAATGGGTCTTAGAACACGTTTCTGTACACGGATTGGACAGGAGTTGGGATGCAAAACAGGTGTTTTCTTCATCATCTTCGGCTCGATAAGAATCGGATTCAAGCCATCTAAATATTTATAAATCGATGTCTAGCGATCGGTTTTATTAATTTCAAAAGTTAGGTAATCTTGGAAGAGGTTTGGATCCCTAATCCAAGAGTTATCCAAACTTTATCCAAACCAGACATTTTCGACAATATCCATGTCAACCAAAGATATCTCTTATTGGCTAATGAAAAGTGAGCCAGATGCTTACAGTATTAAAGATTTACAAACAGAAGAAGAGACTCTCTGGGATGGAATTCGAAATTATCAAGCTAGAAACTTTATGAGGTCAATGAAAATTGGTGATCAGGCTTTTTTTTATCATTCCAATACTAAGCCCCCTGGAATAGTTGGTCTAATGGAAATTATTGAGACCAACTTAATCGACCCATTTCAGTTTGATGAAAGTTCAAAGTACTTTGATAAAAAAGCAAAAAGAGAAAACCCTCGTTGGGATTGTGTGAAGACTAAATACATCTGTGAATTTAAAAATATGATTACGTTAAAGGAGCTATCTGAAACTTATACGTCTGAAGAGCTAACTCTAGTTCGGAAAGGGAACAGGCTGTCAATCATGCCAATTAATAAAAATATCGCTTTAGAACTTCTTAAAAAGCTCAAGAAAAATTAATTAAAAAGAGTGAGATCCAAACATATTCCCAATATAAAGACGTGTTATCAATCTGGAACTGTTACCGTTTTGGATCAAAAAACCTGCAAGCGCTGCTTGTAAAAGCCTATATTGATCCCAATTTGGATGTTTCTCAATATAAACTTGCATAGCTTGTTGAATTTGTTTTGGTATTTCTGTTTGAAAACTAATTGTGTCCTCAAGTTCCAAAACTTCCGAATCTTGGATCGAGCTTTTTTCTTCCGTAAAATCAATATTTTTCATTTAATAGGCCTTTAGAAGATTTAATCCATCCGCAAAATACTCTCAAAATTAAATCTATAAAAACCACTTTCTCGGGCCGTCTCATTCCCAGATCAAGTCCTCAACGGCTTTCAGAGAAAAATAATAGGTATTACTTATCTTGAGAATGAATATTATTTAAAAATCAAATGTGAGCTATCAAGCTCCGCCTTTTTCCACAGTGAATAGAAGGAGTCTAATTGCTTAAATATATACTGTGGAAAACATGTGAGTTAAGCCCACTTGGATTTGGGGAAAAATTTGAAAAACTTTTAGTTAAGTTCTCTCACAAATAGCCTGAATCCCACATAGTTCTCATTGCATTAGCAACATAGTTAGTCACATTTTTAGGCCAATAAACCTCTGCTCCTCGATTGAATAAACCACTAGAGCTCAAGATCAATCTAAGGTTCCATCCATATTGATCACCTTTCAAAATCGCCAACCAAGGACTACGTTCTAATTCCAAAGTTATATCCTCATCGCCCATTAATTGTTCTTTCACTGATTGGTATTGGTCAGACAAATCTATTACTACCATAACTAGATTTTCCCACTCAGATTCATTTAACTCAATTGCCCAATTTTCTCCTCCTATAAGAATAGAAAAGTTATCTCTTGATGAATCTCTAAATATTCTCCAACCCGGACCTTCTCTTTTGATCACCTATCCAGGTAGAAGATCAGGCTGATCTTGTTCATCACTTAGTTCAATTATGGCTCTTTGTACTGGCTTGACTGTTGATTCTTCTAAGAGTCCGTCAAAATCATCAAATCTTCTTTGCTTTGCTCTAAAAGCAATACGCACAGTAGTGAGATAGCGATTAGTGGAATGTCTTATGAGACTCTCACCTCTTTTAGCTAAATCCTTGGAATTAACTCCTGAACCTGACTTGATCACACTTAAAACTTTTTTGTTGCTTTATTGTAGGAGAGAATAGTGCATTTATATATTTTTAACCAAAAGAGAACAATGGTGTTAGTTTTTCTAGACTAACTTTCTATTAATTGATTCTTGCTACTCCAATTAAAAATTCACTAAGAAAGATGGAAAAAAATAAAATCGATCAATTCGAAAATATCCATCTACCTAAAATAAATACAAATGATTGTGGAACATTAGCCATTGATTTAGGGAGTTCAACAACAGTAGTTGTTTTTCAAAAAGAAAATGGTCAACCTCCTGAACTTTTAGATCTACCTCCGATCAGCAGAGCTCCTGGAGAGATACCAAGTTTAATTTGTAAATCATCAGAAAAAGAAGCATTGTATTTAATTGGCCAAGAAATTATAGATTTAGATCTCATTAATAAAAAAGAATACAACTTAAGTCAAGATTTTAAAAGATGGATAGGATCTACCGAAAACGAACCTATATATGACTCGATAATCTCCCCAGAAAAAGCAGGAGAGATTTTAATTCACAATATTTGGGAAAAAGTGTCGGAGAAGTTTAACATCAAAAGACTAGTATTAACTGCCCCAGTAGATACATATAGAGAATATAGAAATTGGTTAATCAATGTATGTAATTCCTTAGAAGTAAAAGAAATTGCATTGGTTGATGAACCTACTGCTGCTGCAATGGGAGCTGGACTAGAACCTGGATCAACATTACTTGTTTTAGATTTTGGAGGAAGCACAATTGATATGTCAATTGTTGCTTTAGAGGGAGGAGAAGGGCAAGCTTCACCAATTGCTCAACTTGTCAGATTTGATGGCAATAATTTAGAAGGAAAAAGTAAACAAGTTCTTCGCACAGCAAAAGTTCTAGGGAAGTCAGGGATTAGGTTAGGTGGAAAAGATATAGACAGATGGATATCTCATCATTTATTACCAGAAGAGAAACCAACCAATTCAATCTTGAGAAAGGCAGAGGAACTAAAATGTGAATTAAGCAACATAAATATAAAAGATACATTGGTTATTACAAAACAAGTACAAAATAATAAAAATGAAGAAAAGTCTTTAAGACTATCTAAAAAAGGACTTGAAGAATTACTTATAGAGAAAGGACTCCTTAAAAGTATTGAAAAGCTTTTCAAACAAACAATTAATGTAGCCAAACGAAATTCATTTGAAATAAAAGATCTTGATAGTGTTGTCTTAGTTGGAGGAGGATCTCGAATACCTTTAATTAAAAATTATTTATGTGAGATCTGTAATTCTATTCCTTTTTTGACCCCTCCCCCTATTGAAGCAATTGCATTGGGAGCATTAAATCTTACACCAGGTGTGCAAGTAAAAGATGTTCTTAATAAAGGGGTAAGTCTTAGATGCTGGAATAAAAAAAATGAAAAGTACATATGGCACCCGCTTTTTCTGCCAGGTCAAACATGGCCAACAAATAAACCGTTAGAAATAATTTTAGCTGCAAGTATAAATAATCAATTAAGCATAGATTTAATTATTGGAGAACCTCAGGAAGAAGGCTCAAATGAAGTTATTTATATTGATGGATTACCCACTTTAAAAGAAATAGAATCTAAAGATAAAATAAACAAGATAAATAATACTATTATTTCAATTCCTCTGGAGCCTCCTGGTGAAATTGGTCAAGATTGTATGAGATTAATTTTCAATATTAATGAAAATTGTCAACTTGAAGTTGAAGGTATCGATTTAAGAAATCATAATGCAGTGCAAAGTGAAATTCTTGGTGAAATCAGATAACTATTTGCTAGTTTTTAATATTAATAGATTATAGTTTTTTACATAAAAAGATACCCTCTTCTCCATCAACTTCCCACAATCTAAGATCAATAGTCTCATCTTTGCTCGTTGGGACTACACGCCCACAAAAGTCTGGTTGAATTGGAACTTCTCTATTGCCCCTATCTACCATCGCAAGAAGCGTAACTCTTTTTGCTCTGCCCCATGAATGTAAGGCTTCTAATGCTGCTTTGATTGTTCTCCCTGTATATATAACATCATCAATTAAAACAACCTCTCTATCATCAACAGAAGAAGGTAAATCAGTTGCTTGAGCAATGCGAGTACCAACCCTCGCAAGATCATCTCTATGAAAAGTAGGATCTAAGCAACCATTCTCGACTGGCTGACCAGATAATTCCTCTAAATATTTTGCTAATATTTTACATAAATAAACGCCCCTAGTTGGTATCCCAACAAGCAATAATGAACTAATATTTGGAATCTTTTCCAAAATTTGAGAAGCCAATCTTTTTATAGTTCTATCAAGTTCTTTTTTTGAGAGGATTTCTATCTCTTTTTTCACGGTTTCATCTGGCATATTTTAAAGTCCTAAAAATTTTATTTTTTCTTAGGAATAGCTGAAATACTTTTTTAATCTAATAGGGAAAAGCTAACCAAACATCAAAGTATTAGCCTGTTTACCTATTAGGAAGTAATTTAATACGAAAGAGAAACATTATTAGCAACCAATTTCTTTGAATGTCAAGCAGTAACTCCGCTGTTTCAATAAGCAAAGGGAAAGTATCTCCAGTGGTATTGGCGATACTTGATGGTTGGGGGCACTCTGAAGAAACTAATCACAATTCTATTAAACAAGCATCTACTCCGGTAATGGATGCTTTATGGCATGCCTATCCTCACACTCTTATTGAAGCGAGCGGTGCATATGTTGGACTACCAGATAATCAAATGGGTAACTCCGAAGTTGGTCATCTAACTATTGGGGCAGGGAGAATAATTCAACAAGAATTAGTCCGAATATCTAATACAGTCAAAGAAAACAAATTAATTGATAATAGTGCTCTTAATGAATTTTCTAAAGCTTTAAAAAAGAGAGAAGGGACTCTTCACATAATGGGACTTTGTTCCGATGGAGGGGTTCATAGCCATATCAATCATTTGTGCGGATTAATGCAATGGGCTGCTGAAAAAGACTTAACAAATGTCTCATTGCACCTTTTCACTGATGGAAGAGACACCTCAGCAAAGAGTGCTTCAAAATATATAAAGAAAATAGAAACCACAATCAAATCAACTGGAGTAGGTGAGATTTCTTCAATTTGCGGAAGATATTGGGCTATGGATCGAGATAATCGATGGGAAAGGACTTCAAAAGCTTATGAATTGCTAACTGATCCAAACTTTTTGATTAGCGATCTTTCAGCAGAAGAAAGTTTAAATAAAAGCTATGCTGAGGGAATAACTGATGAATTTTTCGAACCCGTTAGGTTTTCCTCCTCCTTCTTAAAGGATGAAGATGGAGTAATTTTTTTTAATTTTCGCCCCGACAGAGCTAGGCAATTAGTTAAGGCTCTTAAATTAAAAGATTTTGATGGCTTTGAGAGAAAAAATAAAATTGATATTGACTTACTGACTTTTACACAATACGAATCAGGTCTCCCTGTTTCAGTAGCTTTTCCACCTGAACCACTAAATGATTTATTAGGTCAAGTAGTCGCTAGTCATGGACTAAATCAATATCGGACAGCTGAAACCGAAAAATATCCACATGTAACATATTTTTTGAATGGAGGTATTGAAAAGCCATTAAAAGGAGAGGTAAGACACCTTGTTCCATCGCCAAGAGTTGCAACTTATGATCTACAGCCTGAGATGTCAGCAGACGAACTAACTGAAAGTTGCATCAAAGCAATTGAAACTGGGATTTACTCATTGGTGGTAATTAATTTTGCCAATCCAGATATGGTTGGACATTCTGGAATAATGAAAGCAGCTATTAAAGCTAATGAAAAGGTCGATAGCTGCGTTGGAAAATTATTAAATTCAATAGGTAAGTTAGGCGGATCACTACTAATAACAGCTGATCATGGCAATTCCGAAATGATGTTAGGACCCGATGGCCAACCATGGACAGCTCATACAACAAATCCTGTTCCAGTTATACTTGTAGAAGGTGAAAAACGTAAATTAAAGGGATATGGCAATGACATAAAACTCAGAGAGTGCGGAGGTGGATTATCTGATTTAGCTCCAACTCTTCTACACCTATTAAATTTACCAAAACCAAAAGCAATGACTGGTTCAACACTTATTGAACCAATTAACATGCCTAAAAAGCCAAATCTTATTCCTCAACCCGCATAATAGATAAAAAAATGATCATTCCACTTTTATCCTGGGCATGGGCAATTTCAGGGGTTTTTCTAATACTATTAGTTCTTCTTCATAGCCCAAAAGGTGATGGAATGGGTGGCCTAGCATCTAGCGGAAGCTCAATGTTCACAAGTGCAAGTAGTGCTGAATCCACCTTAAATAGAGCCACCTGGGCATGTCTTATATTGTTTTTAACCCTGGCTATTATTCTTAGCGCAGGATGGTTAAAGTAAATTTTCAGACTTTTTTGTCTTTTTTATTTAATTGAGAGAAAACAAGTATATTAATGGACAAAAAAATTGAACTGGGCCTAAACCCAGTCCATTATTGAAATCAAAGCTAGATTTAAAACTGAAACTTATCAATAATCAAAATCACCACCCATTCCACCGCTTGCTGGGGAAGCATCTTTCTTCTCAGGTAAATCAGCGACTATGCATTCAGTCGTAAGAACCATGCCTGCTATTGAGGCAGCATTTTGCAAACCTGAGCGAGTCACCTTCGCTGGATCAACAATTCCAGCAGAAAGCATATCTACATATTCCCCGGTTGCAGCGTTGTATCCATCGTTGACTGGTTTAGATTTAACGTTCTCGGCCACAACTGCTCCATTGGCTCCCGCATTCTCAGCTATACGCATGAGTGGTGAAGTAAGTGCAGCTTCAACAATATTTGCTCCGATTAATTCCTCACCAGACAGGTTAGATGAAGACCAATCGCCTAATGAAGGAGCCAAATGAGCGAGTGTTGTTCCACCACCTGGAACAATTCCTTCTTCAACCGCCGCCTTAGTTGCATTAATTGCATCCTCTAGACGGAGTTTTTTGTCTTTCATCTCAGTTTCAGTTGCAGCTCCAACCTTCACTACAGCAACACCACCAGATAGCTTGGCTAATCTTTCTTGAAGCTTTTCTTTGTCATAAGTTGAGTCAGTCTCATCCATCTGCTTCTTGATTTGTTCACATCTTGCTTTGACAGCTACTTCATTGCCTTCAGCAACAATTGTTGATGTGTCCTTATTGATAGTCACTCTCCTTGAAGTTCCAAGCATATCAAGAGTTGCATTCTCAAGTTTTAAGCCTGCATCCTCAGTAATGAGTTGGCCATTAGTTAAAACAGCCATGTCTTCAAGCATCGCCTTTCTACGATCACCAAAACCAGGAGCCTTAACCGCAGCAACGTTTAAAACACCTCGAAGCCTATTGACGACTAATGTAGCCAGAGCTTCTTTTTCTATGTCTTCAGCAATAATTAAAAGAGGTTTACCTGTTTTAGCTACTTGCTCTAAAACAGGAACAAGATCTTGGACTAGGCCAATTTTTTTATCAGTAAGCAATATGTAAGGCTCGTCTAATACTGCTTCCATTCTCTCGGTATCAGTTGCAAAGTAAGGAGAAATGTATCCCTTATCGAAGCGCATTCCTTCAGTGACCTCTAATTCTGTGGTCATTGACTTGCCTTCTTCTAAAGAAATGACACCTTCTTTACCAACTTTATCCATTGCATCAGCAATCATCCTTCCGACTTCATCATCATTGCCAGCAGCAATAGTTCCACACTGGGCAATCGCATTACTGTCGCTGATGGGTTTGGAATGATCTTTTATTTTTTCAACTAAAAATTCAGTTGCCTTGTCAATTCCTTTTTTCAAAGTTATTGCGTTAGCTCCAGCTGCAACGTTTTTCAAACCAGCTTTTACCATCGCATGAGCAAGAACTGTTGCGGTGGTTGTTCCATCACCTGCAGCGTCATTTGTTTTTGAAGCAGCTTGACGAATTAGAGCAACTCCAGTGTTTTCAATGTGATCTTCGAGTTCGATCTCCTTAGCAATAGTTACACCATCATTAATGATTTGAGGTGCACCGAACTTTTTCTCGAGAACAACATTACGACCTTTCGGTCCTAAGGTGACTGCGACTGATTCAGCCAAAATGTCAATACCTCGCTCGAGTGCACGGCGGGCTTGCTCGTTGTAAATGATGCGCTTGGCCATAAGAGGCGATTTCCTTTAATTTCGAAAAGTTTTTTTGGTTTGAACTACAGCAAAAAGCTGAGTTTTAATTGACGACAGCCAGAATATCTTTCTCAGAGAGAAGAACGTATTCATCGCTGCCAAGTTTGATATCAGTACCTGCGTACTTACTGTAGAGAACTTTGTCTCCAACACTTACTTCAGGAGATTGACGTGAACCATCCTCGTTACGTTTTCCAGGACCAACCTGAGCAACTTCACCGACTTGGGGTTTCTCTTTAGCAGTGTCGGGAAGGAGAATGCCTCCCGCCGTCTTCTCTTCTGATTCAGAAACTTTTACAAATACGCGATCTCCAAGTGGCTTGACAGTGGAGACGCTGAGAGATACAGCTGCCATAAATTAGTGCAGTAGCAAAAAAAACAAAAAGCGCTTAGCGCTGACTCGATAAAGAGTATTACTCATTACCAACGGTATTAATTTATGCATCTAAGTAGTCTCTAGACCACATATATTCTGTGCGGTTGACCGAACACTGAAAAAAAATGCCTGTGGAGTGGTAGTCTAAGCCGCTGATAAGAGTATGCACATCAGAGCATGCTCACAAAGTTTCTAGTTATCTTATGGCCGCTTCTGCAACCACTACTGTTGGAACTAAGGGTATTGTTCGCCAAGTAATTGGTCCTGTTTTAGATGTTGAATTTCCAGCCGGCAAACTCCCAAAAATCCTTAATGCATTAAGAATAGAAGGCAAGAATCCTGCTGGTCAGGATGTTGCACTAACTGCAGAAGTTCAACAATTACTAGGTGATCATCGAGTTCGAGCTGTTGCTATGAGCGGAACTGATGGATTAGTTAGAGGTATGGAAGCTGTGGATACCGGAGCACCGATTTCTGTACCTGTTGGAGAGGCAACGCTTGGAAGAATTTTCAACGTCCTTGGAGAACCAGTAGACGAGCAGGGCGATCTTAAAAACGTAACTACTTCACCAATTCACCGTTCAGCCCCAAGCCTTACTGACTTAGAAACCAAACCAAAAGTATTTGAGACAGGTATTAAAGTTATTGATCTACTAGCCCCTTACCGACAAGGTGGAAAAGTTGGTTTATTTGGAGGTGCAGGGGTAGGAAAAACAGTTTTAATCCAAGAGCTCATTAACAATATTGCTAAAGAACACGGCGGAGTATCAGTTTTTGGTGGAGTTGGAGAAAGAACCAGAGAAGGTAATGATCTATATGAAGAATTTAAAGAGTCTGGAGTCATTAATTCAGAAGATCTCACTAAGTCAAAAGTAGCTTTGTGTTTTGGTCAAATGAATGAGCCACCAGGAGCAAGAATGAGAGTAGGACTATCAGCTTTAACAATGGCTGAGCATTTTCGTGATGTAAATAAGCAAGATGTTCTTTTGTTTATTGATAATATTTTCAGATTTGTTCAGGCTGGATCAGAGGTATCTGCATTGTTAGGTCGTATGCCATCAGCCGTTGGATATCAACCTACATTAGGAACTGACGTGGGAGAGCTTCAAGAAAGGATCACCTCAACCCTAGAGGGATCAATTACATCAATTCAAGCTGTTTATGTTCCTGCTGACGACTTAACAGATCCTGCACCTGCTACAACTTTTGCTCATTTAGATGCAACTACTGTTCTAGCAAGAGCTCTTGCAGCGAAAGGTATCTATCCGGCTGTTGATCCACTTGACTCAACTAGCACCATGTTACAGCCATCTGTTGTGGGTGATGAGCATTACCGCACTGCCAGAGCAGTTCAGTCAACACTTCAAAGATACAAAGAATTGCAGGATATCATTGCTATTTTGGGATTAGATGAACTATCAGAAGAAGATAGAAAGACAGTTGATCGCGCACGCAAAATCGAGAAATTCCTATCTCAGCCATTCTTTGTTGCTGAAATATTTACTGGTATGTCAGGTAAATATGTGAAATTAGAGGATACAATCAAAGGCTTCAACATGATTCTTGCAGGAGAACTAGACCATCTACCTGAGCAAGCTTTCTATCTTGTTGGAAGCATTGAGGAAGTAAAGGCTAAAGCAGAAAAAATAGAATCTGAAGCAAAAGCTTAAAATCTTTTTTTCTACTTATAACCTCCTTCGGCCAACGTTTTTCTAAAATCCTCAAGAAATGACTTTAACTCTAAGAGTGCTTGCTCCTGATCAGAGCGTATTTGACGCTACAGCTGATGAAATAATACTTCCAAGCACTACAGGACTATTGGGAATTTTACCTGGACATATTTCAATGGTTACTGCTATTGATTTCGGTGTCCTGAGGGTTTTTAAAAACGGTAATTGGGATTCAATCGCCCTAACTGGGGGCTTCGCAGAAGTTGAATCCAATGAAGTGACAGTTTTAGTAAATAAAGCTGAGTTGGGCAAAAATATAGATTCTGTTCAAGCGGAGGCTGAATTAGAAAAAGCTAAAAACAAACTAAGCCAAACTCAAGATAAAGAAGCTTCCCCTGAAAAAATCAAGGCGCAAGAAGAACTGAACAAAGCGAAAGCTTGGTTTCAAGCATCAAAATCAAACTAAAAGTAAAAAACATTTTTTCCTTAAACAAATTTTTTGTTTAAGGAATTTTTATGCAGTACCACAGAAAGTTACGTCAGGGAATTTAACTTTTGCTTGTTCTAAGGTCTTTCCTTTACCTTCCTCTTGCCAATAATTAATAACCTCTGTGGCTTTATTGAGTACTTCAACTCTTTCATTATCAGTAATCCAACTTTTTTCTTCTAATTGAGACTTTAATGTTTCCCATGCATCTTCCCTTGGCCAAAAGAAATAAGCTGTAAGGGGGCTAGGTCCTCCTCCAACAATTTGATCAACGGCCAAAGCTACATTGTCTGGCAACCAAAGAATTTTCAGCAAAAATCTGCCCTCATCTGCCTTTGGTGTATGTCCAGAAGGTACTCCATCTGCATCTATCGTTGCAGTTGCTAATGCTGCAGCACCTCCAAGCGCGCTTGGTCGGCCTGATTTCGTCTCTTCAGAATTAACTTTCGCTTGATTTTCAGATTGTGTGCTTGCCTCAGTACTTGTTACATCTTCTTGAACAGTACCAGCCTCTTCAGAAACCATCATTTCTAAGTTTTCAACTAGCTAACAAATTACTAACTTAACAGGCACTAGGACCTATTTGAATTACTAGAGTAGGAATTCAAAAGGTTTTCTACTATTCGAAAATGATCGGATAATAAAAGAAGAAAAATATTTGGGGAGATTCAATTAATTTTCCAAATCCATCAAATTCTTAGCAGCACTACTACTCAGTACTTCTAAAGAATCTTTTGTTACTAAAACATCATCCTCAATGCGAATCCCGATACCTTTCCACCTTTCATCTATCTCAGGCTGACCATTTGGTACTGCTAACCGGTCACTGATGTAGATACCAGGTTCAACTGTTAAAACCATTCCCGGTTCAAGCTTCAGATGATAATCACCAAGTCTATATGCCCCCACATCATGAACATCTAGACCCAACCAATGACCGGTTCGATGCATATATAAGTGAGAGTAAGCTTCTTGTTCAATTATTGAATCCACTTCACCGACTAGCAATCCAATATCAACCAAGCCCTCAACAAGATGCTTCAAGGCAGTCATATGTACATTCTCTGCGTTATTACCAGGGCGAACGCATTGAATCGCGGCTTCTTGAGCTATGAGAGTAATTTCATATAAAACTTTTTGCTCTCCAGAAAATTTTCCATTAGCAGGAAAGGTCCTTGTTATATCGCCATTGTAATAGTCATCCAAAGAGCAACCAGCATCTACCAAAACAAGATCCCCATCTTTTATGAGTGAATTATTGGCCGTGTAATGAAGTACACATGCATTGTCTCCTGAAGCAATTATTGAGCCATAAGCAGGACCTCTAGTCCCTTTTTCAAGAAAGTATTTTTCGATTTGAGCTTGTAATTCCCTCTCATTCATTCCAGGGCGAGCAATTTCTCTAACTATTTCATGGCCCTCTCCAGAAATTTTTGATGCAATACGCATCCTTTCTATTTCAAAATCATCCTTACGAAGTCTCAGATCATGAAGTATCGGGCAAGGTGCAATCATGGACAACGGTGCAGAGCCACTTCTAGGTAGTTTTTGTAAATGATCAGACCAAGTTTTCAAAACCAAAGGCTCCAAATGTGGATGTTTTCCAACTCGAAAAGCAATCCCTTCGGCTCCATTTAAATAATGAGGCAAAAGGTTTGGTAATTCATTCAAAGGATGAGATATATCAACATCGAAATTATCTAAAACTCCTTTTGTTCCCCACCTAAAGCCTGTCCAAACTTCTGCACTAGATTCTTTGGGTAAAACGAATAGTACATATTGTTCTCCCTTAGGTTTATGAGGTAAAAACAAAGCCACTGCATTTGGCTCATCAAAACCAGTTAAGTACCAAAAATCACTATTTTGACGAAATGGGTACTCACAGTCTGCATGATGAGTAACTAATTCTGCTGCTGGGATGACAGCCGCATGAGAACCTAAATGTGACAAAAATATGTCTCTACGGCGACGAAAAATACTTGAATCAGCCACAAAAATACTCCCATTTACTCTTAAGGATGGCAAGAGAACTAACTTAGTGGAAAAATAAAAGCAAAAGATCCTTACTCTTTTAAAAATCTCTAGGGGATGACCCAAGACATTCTGCTCTTAACTGCTCTTATTGCGGTTGTTTTAATTGGTTCGGCAATGTGCTCAGGGATAGAGGCAGCGCTATTGGCTGTTAATCCATTACACGTTCATGAGCTAGCAAGAAGAAGTCCAAAAGTATTAGGGGCTAGAAGATTAGAAAAATTACGTCACAGGCTTGGAAGAACTTTAACTGTCGTAACAATTGCTAATAACAGTTTTAATATTTTTGGCAGTCTGATGGTTGGTAGCTACGCAAGCTTCATATTCCAAAATAGAATCGGATACCTCATGCCAATATTTTCAATTGGCCTGACCATTCTTGTTTTACTTCTTGGAGAAATTGTACCCAAAGCTCTTGGTACAAGACTTGCATTGCAAATCAGTTTAACTAGTGCTCCTATTCTAGATTTCTTAAGTATAATAATGAGACCATTGCTAATATTTCTAGAACGTCTATTGCCAATCATCACTGCCAAGAGTGAGCTAACAACAGACGAAGAAGAAATCAGACAAATGGCTAAACTTGGCTCGCAAATTGGTCAAATTGAAGCAGACGAAGCCGCAATGATATCCAAAGTTTTTCAGCTTAATGATCTTACTGCTAAAGATCTTATGACTCCAAGAGTTGCTGCCCCTACGCTCCTAGGAAGAGTTTCTCTACAATCTGTCAAATCAAATTTATTAGAGAATAATTCAACATGGTGGGTAGTATTAGGTGAAGAAGTAGACAAGGTCGTTGGTGTTGCTAACCGTGAAAAGCTATTAACCTCTTTACTTCGGGGAGACTCCCACCTAACTCCCTACGAGCTAAGCGAAAACGTAGAGTTTGTACCCGAAATGATTCGAGTAGACAGATTGCTTATTGGATTTAATGACGACAAAAAAGGAGTCCGAGTCGTGGTAGATGAGTTTGGAGGATTTGTTGGGTTAATTGGGGCCGAAGCGGTTTTAGCAGTACTAGCTGGTTGGTGGCGGAAATCGAAAACATGATTAAAGAAAAAGATATATCGACAAAATGCACCTTTTTACTTAATCAATGGGAGAAAAATTTAAATCTCACTAAATATGAGAGAACTAAATTTGAAAGCTTTTTAAATCAACTAGATTTTCAAATAAAAAAATTAGAAAAGAAAGAACTACAGATATCAGTTTTTGGACGTGTTGGGGTAGGAAAATCAAGCTTATTAAACGCATTGATTGAAAAACAAATATTTCCAGCCGATGTACTAAACGGGAATACAAAGACTACTAAATCTTATACATGGGACAAAAGATTTAAAAGCTTAAACAAGGTTGAGCTTATAGACTCTCCTGGTATAGATGAAATCAATAATGCTCATAAACAAGCAATAAATTTTAATAATGTATTAGATACAGACTTAATTATCTTTGTAATTGATAGTGACATAAATCGAATTGACTTGAATTCCATTGAAGAGCTATTAACGCATAACAAACCAATACTAATAGTCTTAAATCGTTGTGATCAATGGAACACACGAGAGACAAAACTAATACTCTCCAGTATTCACAGAAAATTATCATTTTGCAAACAAAAAATTAAGATTTCTTTAGTATCCTCATCTCCAAGGGAAGCAAAAATAAAACCGAATGGCACTATAAGAAGTGAACAAAAAACTCCTAAAGTTGATATTTTCAAGAACGAACTTAAAGATATTATCGATCAAAGTGGTGAATTACTTCTTTGCATCAATAGTCTAAGAATTGCAGAACAATTCTACAAATTACTTAAGGAGAATCGACTACTAAAAAAGAAAGAAAAAGCACAAAGTTTAATCGGCAAATATGCAACTTTAAAGGCCTCAGGAATAGCAATTAATCCCTTTTTAATGATTGATCTTATTACTGGTCTTGCTTTAGATAGTGCTCTTGTTATCCAATTAAGTCAATTATACGGTTTAGAAGTAGGTGGTCCATCTGCCAGACAAATAGTTAAAAAGCTTAGTTTTCAAAATTCTTTACTTGGAGGTGCACAAATAGGGATACAAATTACTTTAAATATTTTCAAGCAAATACTGATTCTTGTTGCTCCCCTTACCGGAGGATTAAGTCTTGCACCTACTGCTCCCATAGCCATTGCACAAGTGGCTCTTGCTATTCATGCAACAAAACTCATAGGTCGTCTCGCAGCTTACAAATTTCTTAATGATACAAATAAAAAAGATGGACGACCTCGTTTAATGTTGAACTATCTTCTCAAAAAAAATTCAGACTTAAGAATAATGCTCGGTGACTTTAAATTTCTTACATCAAATACGGCAAAAAATAAAAATCATTTATTACCATGAAAGCCAAAATAAATTCAATAGCCTTATTTGGGACCAGTGCTGATCCACCCACTTTGGGTCACGAGGCCTTGTTGATTGAATTAACAAAAATCTTCCCAAAAGTTATAACGTGGGCAAGTGATAACCCTGATAAAAAACATCAAATTCCACTTCTAAAAAGAACTCAGCTTTTAAGAATTCTGGTGCAAAAAATCTCACATCCAAAATTGGAGCTAGTTCAAGAATTGAGTAGTCCTAGGACAATTCATACTCTAAAGAAAGCTTTCCAACTATGGCCTGAGGCGAGTTTTAGCTTTGTCATTGGTAGTGATTTAGCTGTTCAAATTCCAAAGTGGCTTAATGCTAAGTCTATTCTCAATAAAGCAACAATAGCTATCGCGATGAGAGATGGATGGCCAATTAGTGATCAACAATTAGTGGAGATCAAAAAACTTGGTGGTGAAGTTGATCTATTACCTTTTCATATACCTGAATCATCAAGTTCGGAATTCAGAGAAAGACCTCAAGAACTTCTTGTTCCTCAAGAGCTGGTCCCATTACTACTTGAAGAGAATCTATACGGTCTAGCAGATAAAAGATAATGAAATTAGCATTGAGCCAACTAAATCCAGTTATTGGAGATCTCGATGGTAATGCCGAGAAAATATTTAATGTGTGTAAAGAGATCAAAAACAAGAATGTCGCTCTACTCATAACACCTGAGCTTTCTTTGATCGGCTACCCTCCAAAAGACTTATTATTTAATCCAAGACTTTTCGAAGAACAAAAAGATGTTCTAAACAAATTAAGCAAAAGATTAAGTAAGCTTAGTCAAAAATTTTCTGTACTCATTGGTATCGCAGAAGCAACACCAGATATAGAGATTCCTAAACTATATAATTCAGTTGTTATTTTAGAAAAAGGTAGTTGGCGAATAGTAGCAAGGAAGCAACTCCTGCCCACTTACGATGTTTTTGATGAAAAACGATATTTTCGCTCTGCAGAGAATACTAGTGTTTTAAACTTTAATTACCAAGATAAACTTTGGAAGATTGGAATAACTATTTGTGAAGATATATGGGTTGAGCAAAACCTGCAAAATGAAAAGGTCCTAGGGAAAGATCCTATAAAATCCTTAGAAAAAGAAAAATTAGACTTGCTTATCAATCTGTCAGCTTCTCCATTTATTGAATCGAAAAGTTTATTACGCCAACAAATAGCAGCCAAAGCAGCTATTCGTCTTTCATGCCCGGTAATCTACGTCAATCAAGTAGGAGGGAATGATGAATTGATTTTTGACGGTTCTAGTTTTGCGCTTAATAAACAAGGCAAATTACAACAAGAACTTCCTGCCTTTAAAGAGTCAGTTGGTCTTTGTGACATATCGTCCCTCAATCAACCACTTTCGATCTCAAGTAAACATCCAACATCACAAGAAGTTCTTTTCAGAGCTTTAGTTCTTGGAGTTAAAGATTATGCAAGAAAGTGTAATTTCAAAAGTGCCATTATTGGCTTAAGTGGGGGTATAGACTCAGCTCTAGTAGCAACTATTGCAGTAGCTGCTTTAGGCATCTCTAAAGTTCATGCGATTTTAATGCCATCTCCTTGGAGTTCAGCAGGGTCTGTAAATGATGCAACGAAATTAGCTAATCGACTTGGAATACATCATCAAAAGATTCCGATCTCAGATGTAATGAATAGTTTTAACGATGTTTTATCTAACTCAGTATGGGGCACACCAACCGGTATTACAGCTGAAAATCTACAATCTCGTATTAGAGGAACAATCTTGATGGCTCTTGCAAATCAAAAAAAGCATTTGCTTCTATCTACAGGAAATAAATCAGAACTGGCCGTAGGATATTGCACCCTTTACGGAGACATGAACGGAGGATTATCTGTAATTGGAGATCTTTATAAGACAAGTGTATTTGACCTATGTAATTGGATAGATAGTGAGTCGTCATCCATTTGTAGGAATGATTTATTTCTCCCTAAAATGGGAGAAATAATTGGCTCTGAAATAAGAAACAAGCCTCCCAGTGCTGAATTACGACCAGAACAATTAGATAGCGACTCTTTACCGGATTATTTCATTCTTGATCCAATACTAAAAGGATTGATTGAACAGCACTTACCAACTGAAGTTTTAATAGAAAAAGGATTTGATCAAACAATTGTTGATAAAGTAGCCAACCTATTAAAGAACGCCGAATTCAAACGTTATCAAGCACCTCCTTTATTGAAAATTAGTAATCAAGCTTTTGGAAGTGGGTGGAAAAAGCCAATAGCCTCAAGATAAATTTTTGAATTTACTTTTATTACTAACTCAATTCCTTTAAGCAATTAATTGGTCTTCGCAAAGACTTAATATTAATCCCATGACGTAAAGCTGTAATTAATCCTGCAGCCTCTAAATAATTTTCAGCATGCAAAATATTATTATATTCGCTACTTAAGCAATCTAGTCTCATCTTTTTAGAGCTAACATTTAATACTCCTTGATTAGAAACTACTATCAAAGGGATAAATCTTTCGATACAAGATAAAACTGCTTCGCCACCTAATGCGCCCTGTGGCACAACAATAGCTCCTAAATCCGTATTCTTTAAAATTTTCACCTGTAAAAAAGCATTTTCTATATTTTTTATAGCTGACTTACAGATGAGATCGGGTGCACGACTAAGACCAACTAAAACACTTTGCAAAAATGTATATCCGATCTCCTCTCCCGAGGTTCGAGGATCTAGATCATAATCAATTGGTAATGGCGCCAACCCCGGTGCATGTGCACATGGAATCAATAAATGTTTTACAAGAAAATGACTTATTACAGCTTCGACCCCCGCAATAATGTCGACACCATTACCTTTCCGATAAAGACTTGTTTCTAATTCATCACTATCATCAGGGAAACGAGTTACCACAGCAATTGCGGTTGCACCAGCTTTCTTAAGTTTTTCAGCAGCTCTTAAAAGGACATCTGGTTCTTCGATATTCCCCCAGCTTGAGCCACTTAAACCTTTTTTCAAAGTAACTCCTATGGCTCTTTCAGTTGTAATTACAGGGCCAATATCTAGCCCCAAGCTTGCGACACAGCCATCAGCAACTTGTAAATGTCTTTTTTTTAAATCAGACTCTAAGCCAGCATCTAATAGTATACCTACTTTTTGTTGTCTTACGGGTTTAAGAAACACTTCTCCAGCCGCAAAAAGATTTAAACTATACCCTTCTACGTATTGGACATCAGAATCTGGCCAATATAAAGATCCACCATTCATAACATTGGGATGAGTTATTAAACATTCACTAGCAGCAGCCAGTAATCTTGCGGAAGGGATTGCATCCCCTGCATATCCACCGACACTACACCCTATGCCAGTAGGAATAATCAATAATGTTGGCAAAGGATCAGTGTTAGTCATAAAGGAATCAATTCAATTCAATTAAGGATTAATACCTTTCCCCTTTTCTTGATTAATAATTACCAAAAATTCGACCGATATTATCTGGATTTTTTTTTCAGAATGAGAAGTCACTGAAGTAATGGCCCACCTAAGTGGTTCACCATATTCGATTAACTTAGATAAAATATAATTTTTCAAGTCAAATAAGCTTATTTCAGAAGGCCAATCTATGTCTAATTCTTTAAATTCAAGATTCACTTTATTAATTACTGATACGTTGATAATTCGCCAAGTTAGAGAAAGATAAGAAACTATGCTGCAGCGCCACCTACAACTTCTAAAATTTCTTGCGTAATTGCAGCTTGTCTGGCCTTGTTATAGTCGATAGTAAGGTTTTTAGCTAGTTCCTTCGCATTATCACTAGCATTATTCATTGCAGTCATTCTACTCGCCAACTCTGAGGCGGCAGACTCCTGTAATGCGCGTAGTAATTGATTCTGCAAATAAAGAGGTAAAAGAGCATTCAAAAGTTGATCAGGACTTTGTTCAAAAACGATATCGGATGGTAATTTCGGCTCTGCATTTGAAGGAGCAGAATCTTTCTCAATAATTAGTTGGCTATCTTTTGTAGTTAATCTAAAAATTTCATCTTCTGAATCTGCTATTCCTTGAGGATCCAAAGGTAAAAGAGTTTGTATTGTTGGATTACAACTAACCAAGCTTACAAACTTGGTAAAAATGACCTCTATTCGGTCAGTACTTTCGGAGAGAAATTCTGCTAATACTTCACTAGTAATAGATACGGCATCTTCTGAGGTAGGAACTTGTTCTAATTCTTTAAAAGTAGCTCTTATGTTATAGAGACTAGATCTATTCTCGAAATATCCTATGGCTTTCTTACCAATTAAAACTAGATCGGGACTAAATCCTTGATCTTTTAGTTCGGCATAGCGTTTCTCTGTTCGTTTAATAATATTTGCATTGTAGCCACCACATAATCCTCTATCTCCAGTAACAGCTAAGAGAGTAATTTTCTTAACTTCACGCCTATTGAGAAGAGGAGAGTCTGCAGCTTCAAACTGCATTCTTGATTGAATATTTTCTAAAACCCTTGCCAATCGATCAGCAAAAGGTCTACTCCGTAAGACCTGATCCTGTGCTCTCCTAACTTTCGCAGCAGCAACGAGTCTCATCGCTTCTGTGATTTTCCTAGTGTTTTTGACAGATACAATTCTGTCTCTTATGTCCTTGAGGTTAGCCATAGGTGATTGTCTCTCTTAGATAGCCTTTGTATTTAAGCTGCAAGCATGGAGGATTTAACCTCGTTAATAGCTTCCTTAAGCATTGATTCAGATGCTTCACTTAAGACTTTTTCAGAAAGAACATTCTTAATGAAATCAGCCTTATTTGTTTTTAGATAATCACGCAATTCACGAGCAAACTTTGTCACTTCCTCTTCAGGCACCTCGTCAATCAATCCTTTCACACCTGCATAAACAATAGCTACTTGTTCAGCTAGATTTAGAGGATCAAATTGAGGTTGTTTAAGAAGTTCTCTTAGCCTCTTACCTCTACCTAATTGCTTTTGAGTAGCTTCATCAAGATCTGAAGCAAATTGAGAGAATGCAGCAAGTTCATCAAACTGAGCTAGTTCAAGTTTTAACGTACCGGCAATTTTCTTAATAGCTTTCGTTTGAGCAGCCCCTCCTACTCGACTAACTGATATACCAACGTTAATTGCTGGTCTTAATCCAGAGTTGAATAAATCTGAGCTCAAGAAAATCTGACCATCAGTAATTGAAATAACATTGGTTGGTATATAAGCAGAAACGTCACCAGCCTGAGTTTCAATAATAGGCAAGGAGGTCATTGATCCTGCACCCATAGCGTCAGAAAGTTTTGCGGCCCTCTCAAGTAACCGACTATGGCAATAGAAAACATCTCCTGGATAGGCTTCACGACCAGGTAAGCGACGTAAAAGTAATGACATTTGCCTATAAGCCTGAGCTTGCTTGGTTAAGTCGTCATAAATAACTAGTGTCGCCTTACCTTGATACATAAAGTGCTCAGCAATTGCTGCACCAGTGTAAGGAGCTAAATATTGCAAAGCCGCAGCTTCAGATGCTCCTGCATTAACAATAATCGTGTAATCCAAAGCTCCTTTTTCTTTAAGAACTTCAACTACATTTGCCACTGATGCTTGTTTTTGACCAACCGCCACATAAACACAAACAACATCTTGACCTTTTTGGTTGATAATCGTGTCGATTGCTATTGCAGTTTTCCCTGTTTGACGATCTCCAATAATCAACTCTCTCTGACCTCTTCCAATAGGAATCATCGCATCAATAGAGGTGATGCCTGTTTGCATAGGCTCATGTACTGACTTTCTCTTGATAATTCCAGGAGCTATTGACTCAATTAATCTTGAGTCAGTTGTAGCCATCTCTCCTTTTCCATCAATTTGCTGTCCAAGAGGATTAACAACTCTTCCCAGCATTGCCTCACCAACTGGGACTGAAGCAATCTTTCCAGTTGCTTTAACTGTGCTTCCCTCTTGGACTCCTAAAGCTTCACCCATCAAAACGACACCAACATTGTCATCCTCAAGGTTTAAAGCAATTCCTTCTGTTCCATCTTCAAATTCAACTAGTTCACCTGCCATAACCTTTTCAAGGCCATAAACTCTTGCGATACCATCACCAATTTGTAAAACAGTACCTACATTACTCACAGAAACTGATTTATCATAATCAGCAATCTGCTGTTTAAGGATTGAGCTGATCTCGTCGGGACGTATAGAAACCATGGGATTAACTTAAGTTGGGGAAGATAAAAGGAAGGAAGAAAAGAAAGAAGAAAGTCAGTAGAGAGAGAATTAGCTGACCTTGGCCAAAGCAAGTCCAAGTCGTCTAACTTGCCCTGCGATGCTGGCATCAATGACCTTTGATCCAACATTGACCACAAAGCCACCTAGCAATTCAGAGTCGACTTTGAGATCGATTTCTAAATTATCTGTGCCAGCTATAGATTGTACTTTCTTGAGTAGCTCAGATTGTTGATCTTCATTCAAAGCTGAAGCTGAAGTAATTGTTGCTAAAGCAATATTTCTTTGTTCTCGATAGATTTCTAATAATCTTTCAAGAACAGAATTCAACAATCCAATTCTCTGTCGATCTGCTAAAAGTTTTAGAAGATTTAAGAAAGAGGGGTTTACCTGACTAGAGAAAAGCTTTTCTAAAGCTAATTTCTTCTGATTAACCTCTAAAACTGGCGATGACATTGCATCACTAAATTCAGGGCAATTATTCCAAAGTTCTAAAATAGATTTAGCTTGATTTACTACTTCATCAACTTCGTTTCGGCTCTCAGCGACTTGGAGAAAAGCTTCAGCATATGGAGTAGTAATAGTATTAAGTAGTGGCATTAGTTGTCTCCAATATTTTTAATTGACTGTTTAAGAAAATTATCTTGAGTATTTGAATCTAACTTTTTAGGAAGCATTGCTAATGCTTTTTCGATAGCAAGTTCTGCAGCCTCTTTTCTTAATTGAGATGTTACTCTTGCAGCTTCAGCATTTAAGTCAGAAGCTGCACCTTGTTTAATTCTTGCCATTTCCTCAACAGTTCTTTTTTCACTCTCTAGACGAATTGCTTCTGCTCTCGCTTTGCAATCATTTCGGATTTTGTCTGCTTTTTGCTTGGCCGAGGCAAGTTCGCCTTTTGCTTGTGAAAGAGAAACTTGTGCTTGAGCTAAACGCTCTTCTGCTTCTTTCAAGTCAGAAAGGATTGTAGTTCTTCGTCTTTCAAGAATTTTTCCTAAAAAGCCTGGCAAGAACTTATAGAGCCCAAAAACAACAACAGCTAAGTTAATGATGTTGGTCTCAAAAATATTTAAATTTAGGCCAAAGCCTGCGGAAGAGAACATTAAAGAAGTCATTTTTTTGCCAAGAGTCTTTCAATAATCAAAGCACCAAGATTGTCAGCCTCGGTTTTGAGTTGATTAAGAGCTTCATCTCTTTGTGAATCAATCTCACGCCTAGCTTTCTCTCTCGATGAATTTGCCTCTGAAGTAGCAAGAGCAAGAGCTTCTTTGTAAAGATTCTCAGAATCTTGCTCTGCCTCAAGAATGACCTTCTGAGCTTCAAGACGAGCTTCTTTTAGCTGATCTTTCAGTTCAGTCTCTAGTCGTTCAACCTCAGCGATTTTTTTCTTTGCTTCTGCCCGACTTGTATTTACATAATCCTCTCTTTCTTCAACTACCCGTCCTACAGGTTTAAAGAAAAGCGCATTAAGTATGAAAGTAAGCAATACAACTTGGACCGCCATAAGCGGAAGAGTTGCATCGAAATCAAACAGACCTCCCTCAGAGGCACCAAACAAAAACAAAGTTGGCATTAGCTAGGGGTGCAAGAATTTAAGCGAGCCGCATAACGGCAATTGAAATTTGCTAAAGAATTTTCAAATATTGGGCTGAAAGTCAATCAATTTGATTGATTTATTCAATCAGCCCTTTTTTGAAATATTCAACCAGCAAAAGGGTTAGCAAAGAGAAGCACCAATGCAACCACAAGGCCATAAATGGTAAGTGATTCCATGAAAGCGAAAGAAAGAAGCAAAGTACCTCTGATTTTTCCCTCGGCTTCTGGTTGGCGGGCTATACCCTCTACTGCTCCTTGTGCAGCACTACCCTGACCGATACCAGGGCCTATTGCGCCAAGGCCTACAGCTAAACCAGCTGCAACAACTGATGCGGCGGTGGTAATGGAATCCATAATTCTGCTAAAGATGTGTAGCGCTTTAAACGCTTATAGAGTTGTGACCGGGAGTTTATACCTGCGAGGGGTGCATCTCATAGTCCTTGAGATGATACTGAAAGAATTTCAGTCCTTAAAGCAGGAAATTTGCTATTGAAAAGTTAATTCGATAGCAAAAAATCATGATTAATGATGCTCTTCAACTGCTTCCCCGATGTAATAGGCAGCAAGAGTTGCAAAAATCAGAGCTTGAATAGCACTAGTAAACAAGCCTAGAAACATAACAGGAACTGGAAGAACAAGAGGCACAAGAAAAACAAGTACCGCTACAACAAGTTCATCCGCCAGAATGTTTCCAAATAAACGGAATGACAGAGAGAGAGGCTTTGTAAAGTCTTCAACAATTTTGAATGGGAGCATTATTGGCGTTGGGTGAACGTAATACTCGAAGTACCGCAAACCTTTATTGCTCAACCCCGCATAGAAATATGAGAGAGATACCAGTAGTGCTAAAGCAACAGTCGTATTTATGTCAGCCGTAGGTGCCCCAAGTTCACCACTTGGTAGTTCAATTAGCTTCCATGGAACTAATGCTCCGCCCCAGTTGCTCACGAAGATGAACAAAAAGAGGGTTCCGATGAAAGGCATCCAATCTCTATAAACCTTTTCACCAATTTGTGTTCTTGCGAGATCACGTATGTAATCCCATAGAAATTCCAAAAGATTTTGAACACCTTTTGGATCACGTTCCATTTTTTTTGTTCCAATGACCACTAAGGCAAGCAAAGCGCCTATGAGCAGCCATGAAGTCATAAAAACTTGGCCGTGAATTCTAAAATTTCCGATTTGCCAATAGAGATGTTGACCCACCTCTAATTCAGCTAAAGGAAAAACAAATGGTAAAAAACCCATTTATCTGGAAGTTAGGTTAAGAAGAAAATAAACGCCAAACAAACAAAACTTAAAAATTTAATTTCTAAAAAGCACCTATGGCATTGATAGAAACTGAATAATTAACGCTGGTTTATAAAGCAAAAATCCTAATAAAGCCGGAATTAAATCAAGTTGAGGGAATCTAGAAGATACCAAAAACAAAAGGACCGGAACTAACAACTGGACTTTACCGACCATTTTTGATGAAGTACCTAGTTTTCCAACTCCGCGAGCAAGCAAGCGAAAATAAAAAATTCCCGATAAAGCACCAATGAATAGGCTTGAACTAGCTTGGATTCCCCAAAAGAAACCTGCTATGCCAACAGAAAAAATAGTCAATAAAAATGTCAGACGGAATACTCGAAATTGAAGTTCAAGATATTCGTCTGATTTGACTTCGGACGATGAGTCCGATGAATCAATATCCAGAAGAGGATTATGACTTGAGCAATTTTCAACAGTCTCAGATGCCACGAAAATTCCTCCTACTGGAGTTCATTAGTGATAGCGAGAAGTTGTTTCGCAAACAAGACACCTAAGCTCTCTGCAAAGGCCCGGGGAATCTATCACGAGACTTGCATCAAAACAAAAAAATTTTTACCAATAAAATGAAAATTTGGTTAATCTAAGAACTTATGCAAAAATTTTAAACAAAGTTTTAGTTATCTAAGTCTAAATCAATATGCAGTCTCTTTAAAAATTTAATCATGATGATATAAATTTAAATAATTAGAGATTGTTCTATCTTGTTCTTCATTTTGTTTCTAAAAACTAACAATTAACTTTGAACTTATAAAAATCTTCTTGATTTTTCTGCAATTCCATAAAAAAGTAAATTAAATACATTTAAATACTTGGCAAGATAGTAATTAAACGGCTCAATGGTTTATAAGCAAAACATCCTTTGAGTAATATTTCTAAGAAGAAAATTCATTCAGAACACAGAAGGGAAAATACTCACGAATCAAAAGATTATCTCCGTATTTTAATAAACAACAAGATTCTTCCACTGCCTTGGTCTCTCTGGCCAAAGGAGGGGCGTTTGATCATGGGATTAATTGCCTTTTGGAGCATATCTGGAATCTTTATTCTTGGATCAGCTAGTTGGTGGGTAGCAACTAGAGAAATGGGTGAAGGCGCCTACTACATAAAAAGACAACTAATCTGGCTGATCACCAGTTGGAGCATTTTCTACATAGCTATAAATATTAATCTAAAAAGTTGGCTTAGACTGTCAGGACCATGCCTTTTTATAGGTATGATCCTAATTGCATCAACAAGCTTTTTCGGTAGTACTGTTAATGGGTCCACTCGATGGTTGATTATCGGCCCAATACAAATTCAACCATCAGAGTTAATCAAACCTTTCATCATTCTTCAAAGTGCAAAGCTTTTTGGTCAATGGGAAAGAATAAATTCAGAAAAAAAAATTTTTTGGTTAACTATTTTTGCATCTATAATTGTATTAATTATAAAACAGCCAAATTTAAGCACCGCTGCATTAATAGGAATATTGCTTTGGATGATTGCATTAGCATCTGGTATTAAATTCCGATATCTTTTTAACACTGCAATATCCGGCTTTTTTATTGGTTCAATAAGCATTTTTTTCAATGCCTATCAGCAAAGTCGCATCATGTCATTTATCAACCCATGGAAAGATCCACAAGGAAGTGGATATCAATTAATTCAGAGCCTTTATGCTATTGGTTCGGGTGGTCTGTTCGGAGAGGGTTATGGTCTTTCAATGCAAAAATTACAATATTTGCCCTACAGGAGTACTGATTTTATATTTGCTGTTTTTGCTGAAGAATTTGGATTCTTTGGATCTATTTTACTTTTATCATTTCTACTTGTAGTTGCATATTTAACCCTTAAGATATCTATTAATTGTAGAAATAATTATTCTAAACTAATCTCTATTGGATCAGGAACTATTCTTGTTGGCCAATCAATTATGCATATAGCAGTTTCTTCAGGTGCAATGCCTACAACTGGTCTACCCTTCCCTTTGATTAGTTATGGGGGCAACTCATTGATTTCCAGCTTACTTATAGCTGCCTTATTGGTCAGGACCTCAGTTGAATCTTCAGATTTATTAATTAAAAATTCCTCAAAGAGACTTTTAACTAGATAATCTATAGAGAGAATTTAGAGTGGCAAATCTCTTTTTGAACATTTCTTCTATAAGTTTAATTTTCTCTGATTTGACTCGTCATGGCGAGCAGTTAATTAATAATGGGCTCAATAATCCAACCCCCCTAACAATTCTGATAGTCTTTGTTGGAGGACTTTTGACTAGTTTGGGGCCCTGTTCATTGTCACTTTTGCCAATAACAGTTGCATATTTAGCTGGATTTAAAAATAATCAAAACCCTTTACAAAAAACTATTAGTTTCTGCAGCGGTATAGTTCTTTCGCTAGTGCTCTTAGGCAGTCTAAGCGGTTTTTTAGGTAAAATTTACGGTCAATTACCAGGTTTCTTTTCAATATTCATAAGTTTTTTAGCAATAATTATGGGTCTTAATTTACTGGGGATTTTTAAATTCAAACTTCCATCTGGTCCTGACCCTGGAACTTGGACAAATCAAGTTCCTCCGGCATTCGCACCAGTTTCAGCAGGTTTTGCTTTTGGATTAGCCTCCTCGCCATGTACTACACCTGTTCTAGCAGTTCTTCTCGCCTGGGTGGCTAAACAAGGAAATCCTCTTAGTGGCACAATTTTTCTTGGAAGTTTTGCTATTGGACAAATTGTTCCTTTATTTGTAGCAGGTACTTTTGCAGCAAGTATTCCAAAATTATTATCGTTAAGACCTATTGGGAAATGGGTTCCACCAATTAGTGGAGTGATTTTGTTAACAATAGGGCTTATGAGCCTTATTTCTGTTTGGACATAAAATAGATGAAAAAAATTAGCCAAGTTTTAAACTGGCTCTCTAGCTTAAAGATTGCGATATTACTATTATTATTAATAGCTGTTTCATGTGCAGCTGGAACTTTCATACCACAACAAGAATCAGATCAATTCTATTACGATAATTTCAATAAAAATCCTCTTCTTGGAATAATTAATGGAAATATATTGCTACTTCTTGAATTCAATCATGTCTATACAAGTTTTTGGTTTTTATTCTTACTCATTTGGCTTGGCTTAGCCCTTGCAGTTTGCAGTTTTAGAAGACAATTGCCTATACTTAAATCAGCACTAAACTGGATAGATTATAAATCACCTCGCCAAATAGCAAAACTTGCTATTGCTAAAACAATCGTTACTAATAATTACTCGGTAAGCTTAGAAAAAGTTAAAATTAATTTAAAAAAGCAAGGTTGGGATATCAAAGAAACCAATGGAAGGATAGCTGCTCGCAAAGGAGTTATAGGAAGATTAGGGCCCATATTAATTCATCTAGGCATGATCCTTTTAATGATTGGAGCAACATATGGATCATTAAATGGAAAAACCATAGAGAAGTTTTTAGCCCCTGGCAGATCAATAGATTTATTAAACAATAATGAAGAGAAAGGGTTAACTATCGAATTGCAAAGTTTTCAAATAGAAAGAGATCCTCAAGGAAGAGCAGAGCAGTATAGATCAATAGTCAATGTTATTGATCCAAATGGAATTAATCAATCAAAAGAAATTAGTGTCAACTATCCATTAAGATACAAAGGGATAACATTATATCAAGCCGACTGGTCTTTAGCGGCAATAACTATTAAAATTGAAAATAGTCCTCAATTACAAATCCCAATAGAACCTATTCCTGCTCTGGGTGAACAAGTTTGGGGGACAATTATACCTACGAAAAAAGATGGTAAAGAGCCAATTTTATTAACAGTAGAGAGTGAACTAGGCCCAGTAAATATTTATGATAGTGATGGTACTTTACTTAGGCAATTAAATACAAATAAGGCAGAAAAAGTCAAAGAGACTTTAATAAAAATAACAAGCATAATCCCGAGTAGTGGTTTACTCTTAAAGCGTGACCCTGGAGTACCTCTTGTATATACCAGTTTTGCAATAGTACTTATTGGAGGTTCACTTAGTATTATTTCCACTAAGAAAATCTGGATCTTACATGAAAAAGAAAAATCTATTATTTATATAGGTGGCTTAAGTAATAGAAATCTATCTGGTCTCTCAAAAGAACTTCCAGAATTTATTAGTTTTTTAGAGAATTAGCTCTAAATTATTTCTTTTCCCATGGCAGACACTAATGATTGTATGAACATTACCTCTAGGATTAAAATCAGCTTCTAATTGAATCCACTTAGGATCGGAAACTCGAACAAAATCATCGATTATTTTATTTGTAACTTCTTCATGAGATATTTTCTTTTCTCGAAAGCTATTTAAGTAAAGTTTAAATGCTTTTAATTCTATAACCTTAGTATTTGGTTGATATTTAATTCTCAAAGTTGCAAAATCAGGATAACCTGAGAAAGGACACTTACATGTGAATTCAGGGAAATCTATTGAAATTTCATAATCTCTATTAATATTTGGATTTGGGAAACAAATTAATTTCCCAGCCTCTATTTCCCTCTCCCCATAGATAATTTCTTCTTTGATGTCTTTATCTTGTCTAATCACATTTTAATTGCGTTGAAAGCTCAGACTACATAGAAGCTTGATTAAAAATTGAAACTTTAAATAAATTTTTCTAATCAAAAATCGCCGAAATAATGCCAAAAAGCTGATTTGTATCATTAAGTACAAAATGAATCCTCGCTATCCCCCCTAATAGAGATAACTAAAAAATTTATATGGACATTAGTCTTTTTGAAAAACGTAATGGAACTCAAATAGAACCAACAAGTGTTCATGGAATCCTTTGGCTACAAACTCATTTCGAATCAGACCATTGGGAAACAATCAGTAATGGTCTAGTAATAATTCCTACCAAAGATGCAGAAATGCTTTGTGAAGATGCTCTTACGGGTGGTTTAAATATAAATTTCATCAAATCTCTAAGTCAAATAGACAAAATTTAATAAAAACTCTCTAATATTAATGTAGTTACAAAAAGCGAGATGAAAAAGATAGAGGCAATAATCCGACCTTTTAAGTTGGAAGATGTAAAAATTGCATTAGTAAATGCAGGTATTGTTGGTATGACGGTAAGCGAGGTAAGGGGGTTTGGGAGACAAAAAGGTCAAGTTGAGAGATATAGAGGTTCAGAATTTACCGTTGAGTTTCTGCAAAAGCTCAAAATCGAAGTAGTAGTTCCAGATGAAAAAGCAGACGTTGTTTTGAAAGCTATTGCTGATGCTGCCAAGACAGGAGAGATAGGTGATGGAAAGATTTTCGTTAGTCCAATTGATTCCGTTGTTCGAATTAGAACGGGCGACAGCAATGAAACAGCTCTTTAAACGAAAAAAACATTCACCAATTTTTCGATTTCAATACTTCCTTTAACTTCATCATCCATCCAAAGAAGATACTCCTGATTACCAGCAGGACCTTTTAAAGGTGATGCAATTAATCCTTTTGGGTACCATCCATATTTTTTAGATTCGTTCGAGACACCCTCAATAGCCTCAGCATGAAGAGTATGATCACGAACCACACCACCTTTACCAACTTTATCTTTGCCAACCTCAAATTGAGGTTTCACTAATACAACCAACTCAGATCGGTTAGCTTGAAGAAGAGATTTCAGACTTGGCAAAACAATTTTTAGAGAGATAAAAGATAAGTCTGCAACTGCAAAATCTGGTATTGGGTCGCCATCATTAAATAATTGTTCAGGAGTTAAATGCCTAATATTTGTTCGTTCCCAAAGAACCACTCTTGGATCATTTCTGATACTCCATGCGGTCTGGCCATATCCAACATCAACTCCATAGACCTTTGAAGCACCTAACTGTAAAAGACAATCTGTAAAACCACCAGTTGAAATTCCAGCATCTAAACAAACCCTATTTTTAATATCTAGAGGAAATTGATTAAACGCTTCAGCCAACTTATCACCCCCTCTAGATACATATCTCAAAGGCTGCGTAACTTCTATCTCAAGATCTTTTAAAACTTCTTGGCCAGGCTTATCTAAAATTTGACCATTGATCGTCTTAACTTTGCCAGCTCTGATAAGCTTCTGGGCTTCTTGACGAGATTTCACCAACCCTTTAGTCAGCAAGTGAAGATCTAATCGCGATTTTTTAGTCATTTGTTTACAAAAACAAACAGGAAACGGAACAAAAACCGCAGAACACGAGCTTATCCTCTTTTTCAATAGAGAATCTATACAACTGACCAAAGGTTTTGTCTAAAAAGCTCAGGCATCCAACTAATGAAAATGAGCTATCTAGCCATGGTCATTTTCATCTAACCTCAAAAAAACAAACTGGAGAAGTGCTTGAATTGCTACCTCCAGGAAGTTTTGCAATATTTGCAAATCAACCAAATGATTTGCCCCCCTTTCAAGTAATTAATTGCAAAGGAGGAAGATGCAGGGTAAGGCAGCAAGCTTGGGGAAGATATGTCCATTGGGAAGTTGAACACAATAGACTCAAGTCAGCTTGACCTTGAGGATATAAATTAAAGCAACCTTTAACTTTGTAGCACTTTGATTGAGCGTTACACAAACCCAGAGATGGGAAATATTTGGTCTGATCAAGCCAAGTACCAAACATGGCTTGATGTTGAAATTGCCGCATGTGAGGCTAATTGCAAATTAGGGAAAATCCCTCACAATGCAATGGAATCCATTAGAACAAAGGCAAGATTTAAACCCGAACGCATCCTCGAAATAGAAGAGGAAGTTCGCCATGACGTAATTGCTTTTCTAACAAATGTAAATGAATATGTTGGGGATGCCGGTCGTTACATACACGTTGGAATGACAAGTAGCGATGTCCTTGATACTGGTCTGGCACTTCAATTAAAGTCATCAGTCAAGCTTTTAAGAAAAGAGCTTTTGTTACTTGAAGAAGCTATTAGAAATTTAGCAAAGCAGCATAAGGAAACCGTAATGATTGGACGTTCTCATGCAATCCATGGAGAACCTATTACCTTTGGATTCAAGTTGGCGGGATGGCTAGCTGAAACTCTCAGAAACAAAGAAAGGCTAAACAGTCTTGAGAAAGACATCTCGGTTGGGCAAATTAGCGGTGCCATGGGTACTTATGCCAATACTGATCCAGAAATAGAAAGAATGACTTGCGAACTGTTGGAGCTTGAGATTGATACTGCTAGCACTCAAGTCATCTCAAGAGATAGGCATGCTAATTATGTGCAGGTTCTTGCTTTGATTGGATCTTCATTAGATCGTTTTTCTACAGAAATTAGAAACCTTCAAAGAACGGATGTTCTTGAAGTAGAGGAAAACTTTGCTAAAGGCCAAAAAGGAAGCTCTGCAATGCCTCATAAGAGAAATCCTATACGAAGTGAACGAGTAAGTGGTCTTTCCAGAGTTTTAAGAAGTTATGTAGTTGCAGCTCTTGAAAATGTAGCTCTATGGCATGAAAGAGACATAAGCCACAGCTCCAATGAAAGATTAATGCTGCCAGACACATCTATTACTCTTCATTTCATGATCACAGAAATGACCGCAATAATTAAAGGTCTTGGGGTTTATCCAAATAATATGCTGAAAAATTTGAACATTTATGGAGGAGTAGTTTTTAGTCAAAGAGTTCTTTTAGCTTTAGTTGAGAATGGAATGAGTCGGGAAGATTCTTATCGACTAGTACAAAAGAATGCTCATTTAGCCTGGAATCAAAACGAAGGTAATTTCAAAAAAAACCTTGAGAATGATCCAGAAGTAATGAATAGTCTCTCAACAGAAAAACTTTCTGACTGTTTTTCAACCGAATTACATCAGTCCAATTTGAGAGTTATTTGGGAAAGACTTGGTATTTAACTATCAAAACTGAATCAATTAATATCAGCGAATAAACTCTAAAAAGGTAATAGAACTAGATTCAACTAAAATCTATAGTTATAAGTTTCTCTTCCCTAGGAAACTTAAAAGTCCTCAACACAAGATCAATGTCCAATATGAAACGACTTGAAAAAGATAGCCTAGGTTCGATTGATGTTCCAAAGGATGCGCTATGGGGAGCTCAGACGCAAAGATCAATATTAAATTTCGATATTGGTGATGAGGTTATACCACTCGAAATAATTCATGCAATTGCTCACATAAAAGCCTCTGCTGCTCAAGTTAATAATCATCTAGGCCTAATAAATACAGAAACCACACAATTTATTACCGAAGCAAGTTTAGAAATTATTGAAGGGAAACATAATGATCAATTCCCTGTGAAGGTTTGGCAAACAGGAAGTGGGACTCAAACCAATATGAACGTCAATGAGGTGATTTGTAATATAGCTTCAAAACGTTTAAATAATCCATTAGGTAGTCATGATCCAATACATCCCAATGATCATGTCAATTGCTCTCAATCAACAAACGATGTTTTTCCAGCTGCAATCCAAATAGCCACAATAGTATCATTAAAAGACACCCTAATACCTGAATTAAAAAAACTCATTGATGTACTCCATCAAAAAAGTAAAGAATGGAAAGATATTATAAAGATAGGGCGTACTCATCTTCAAGATGCAGTACCTCTAACTCTTGGACAAGAAGTCTCTGCTTGGGCTACTCAATTAGAAACTGCTTTAGCACGTATTGAAATCAACCTCGTGGAACTTTATCCACTTCCTCTTGGAGGAACCGCAATTGGGACTGGCCTTAATACTCCTAAGAATTTCGATAGTTTAATTGCTCTTGATATTGCTAAAAAAACAAATTTACCTTTTGAGACTGCAGCTAATAAATTTGCAATTATGGCTAGTCATGATGGTCTTGTAAATATAATGTCTCAACTAAAATTATTAGCCATAACTTTTCTCAAAATTGTTAATGATCTTCGACTTTTATCTTGTGGCCCTAGAGCTGGATTATCAGAGCTACAGCTACCAGCTAATGAACCTGGCAGCTCAATAATGCCAGGGAAGATAAATCCTACTCAATGCGAAGCGATGGCAATGGTGTGTACGCAAATAATTGGTATGGACACTTCAGTATCAATTGCAGGTAGTGGAGGACATCTACAAATGAACGTTTATAAACCACTTATTGGCTACAACATTTTAAAAAGCATCAACCTTATTCAAAATGCATGTAAGAGTTGCAGAGAAAATATGATTGAAGGTATTCAACCCAATAAAGAGAAAATCCAAGAATATCTAGATAATTCTCTGATGTTGGTAACTGCATTCGCGCCATCAATCGGATATGAAAAAGCTAGTAAAATTGCCCAATTAGCCCATGAAAAAAATCTAAGTCTAAGAGAAGCCTCCAGTCAACTAAATTATATTGATCAAGAAGAATTTGATAATCTCACTAATCCGAAATCTATGATTGGAGATGATTAAAAAATAAGGTTTTTCAATCTAAATTATGTCTTTCAGTAGCTGGGTTAATAAGTTCATGATTTTTCTCTTTTGCTTGATTAATATCTTCAGCTTCACAAACTGGAAATCTATCCATTAGTTTCATCGCTGCCTTGGCATTATTTTTGAGTTGCCTACTCACACACTCGCAATAGGGAATCTGTGAAAGAAAATCATTTGTTCTTCTTAAAATCCTTACGACATCCCCCTCATCTAAGGAAGTATTTGAAATTAAATCCGTCCAAGTACTTCCTCGAGCCCAGGCTGCTACTAAACCCATTAATTCTGAACTCCATAGGATCGGGACTTCAATACCAAATCTTTCTTGAACTCTAAACAACTCTCTTCGAATATTTGATAAATAATTAAACGCTTCATCTGCAACTGAACTAGGATTAAATCCAGACCATAAATCAGGACGATTTACTTCAGTAACAATTGACTGAATAACACCAGCTAATTCTACGGGTGTTAGTTCATCAAGATGTCCACTCATCAAAACCAATCCTAACCATAACTCATTTTCACCTCTTAAAGATCCAATACTTCTGCCGATTTCAGTTGGATTTAAATCGTCCAGGCATCCGAAATGGTTTAGTACTTTAATTAGTGATAAGAAAGTTTCCCAGTGACGATTAGACCTGTCGTAGAGCATCTGTTCACGTTCATGTATTTCAATACCTAGTTCATCCATTCTTCGTCTATGCTTCTTTAATTTTTTCTTATCACCCCATCGATGAGCTGGCTGAATCAATAATTCATCATCCAGAGATTTAACTAATTTAGCTTGAGATAAAACTTCACTAGCAAGGTCATATTGAGCCGTTCTCATATTATTTTTCTTAGCCAAATTTGAAATTATTGAAGCTGTTTCATTACTTAGTAAATCACCATGATGTATTTCACCTAATCTACTAATATCAGGAGTTATAAGATGTGAAACGTCTAAGCAAGTTAATTCAGCATAAAGACTAACAACTTCCTTACAAGCAATAAGTATCCAAATATTGTCATCTGTTAAGCATAACAATTGAGATTGTCTATCACCTTTTTGTATTTTTTGAACAATGACTGCAGGTGTAACTTTTCCTCGTAACTGTGATGTCTTCAGACTTATGAGGGTTCCATTATTTGCAAATTCTAAGGCTAAGATCAATTCATTAGATAAGGTTTCTGCTGATTGTTTTTGGAGGATTTTTAATAGTCTTCTTTCTTCCTTTAGATGACTTTTGATTTTCTCATATCTTTCAAAATCTGACCATGGTATGTCTTCTGAAAAAGTTTTATACTCTTTAAATTCCTCTTTTAATCTGGATAACTCTTCTTCTTCTTCAACCAAATCCAAGCTCGCCAAGTATCTACTAAAGCTTCTCTCTATCAATTCTTTTGATTTGTTTAAATCATAACGCTGTAATAGATTCAATACCATGCCATAGCTGGGCGTGAATTGACTAATCAATGGATCGGCTGGGCTGGTAGCTAATTGACCAGCTTCTCGAACCCCTTCAAATCGAGTTTGTACAGTAACCACATAGCCTCTAGAGTCAAGACCTCTTCTTCCAGCTCTACCAGCCATTTGTAAGAATTCACTACCCATTAATTGACGATGTCCATTATCGGATCTCTTCGACAAAGTAGATATAATTGTGCTTCTCGCCGGCATATTAATTCCTGCAGCTAAGGTTTCAGTTGCGAAAACAACCTTTATCAATCCCTCTTGAAATAATTCCTCAATTAACTCCTTCCAGGCAGGAAGAACTCCTGCATGATGAGATACGATTCCATTAAATAAAGCTTTGATATGTAAATCATCTCTCAAACCTTCTGAATTCAAAATTGTATATTTTTGAAATCGATCTTGAATTGATTTTCTTTCTTCTTGGTTCACTAAACAAGTGCTAGCTATCGTTTTCACAGCCTTATCACAACCACGACGACTAAATATGAAATAAATAGCGGGTAACATATTTCTTTCTGCCAACTTCGATATCACAAATCCCAGTGAAGGAGAATCAGGCTGAGTAGGCTTGGATAAGTTTCCTCTCTTCTTATGTGATTTTGTTGGGCGCCAAATCTTACAGTTTGGATGTAATCCAGTTCCTTTTTCATTGAGTAATGGATGAAGACCTTTCGCACTACAAAAATTGAATTCTAGGGGAACTGGTCTTAAATCACTAGATATCAAATCTGTGGGTCCATGAACTTGCTCAATCCAGTCAGTTAATTGACCTGCATTGGCAACGGTTGCCGATAGAGCAACGAACTGAACGGATTTAGGACAATGAATAATTGATTCCTCCCACACTGTCCCTCTATGAGCATCATTCATGTAATGACATTCATCAAGGACAACAGTTTCTATCTCAAGTAGAGGGTCATCATTTCTATCTGCTGCTGCATAAAGCATATTTCTAAAAATTTCAGTAGTCATAACAAGAATCGAAGCCTCTCTATTCAGGCTTAAATCACCAGTTAAAAGACCCACATTGCTTGAACCAAATTGATTCCTAAAGTCTCTGAGTTTTTGGTTAGATAAAGCTTTTAAGGGGGTTGTATAAAACACCTTATTTCCATGAGAAATCGCTCTATAAATTGCATACTCCCCTATTAAGGTTTTTCCTGATCCTGTAGGAGCACTAACAACTACAGAATGCCCTTGATTGAGTGAGTCAATTGCTTTAAGTTGAAACTCATCTAATGCAAAAGGAAAGATTTCCTTTGGATTTAAATTGTTTTGGAGGATTTCGTTCTCAGACGTATCTCTTTCTGATGAAGTCATTGCTAAATCCTAGGGGAATATTCTATGACCACATGATTTTTGATGTGGATACATAATACAATCAAGAAACCAAAGAAAAAATGTTAAGCCAACACCCAAATCTTTAAATATAGAAAGCAAAATAACAATATGCCTGCAATCCCTAACTCTAGAATTCGTAAATTGAGGACTTGGGTTCCAGGAAAAAGATCATCAGAATTGATTGGTGTAGATGAAAATCAAAATCAAATAACGTTAATTGACCTAGCGAGTAATGACTATCTAGATCTGGCAAGACATCCATTATTAATTGAGGCAGCTAGACAATCCTTAGAAACTGATGGGGTTGGTTCTGGAGGATCAAGATTTATTACTGGTAGTAGAAATATTCATCAAAGACTTGAAACGAAGCTTGCCCAATGGCTTGATCGTGAGATTGTCCTAATTTACCCGAGTGGCTTTCAGGCTAATCTGGCTGCGGTTTTAGCACTCACTGATCGTCACACTCATGTCATTTGTGATCGCCTGATACATCATTCTCTGCTCGTTGGAGTAAAAGCGAGTGGAGCAAAGCTTACTAGATTCAAGCACAACAATTTATCTGACCTAGAAAGACTTTTAAAAAAATCCAGACAAAGCAATCCTAAAAAACAGCCTTTAGTAATTACTGAAAGCCTTTTTAGTATGGAGGGTACAACAGCACCCATAAAAGAAATTTCAAAGCTTTGCATTAAGTATGATTCAAAGTTATTGATAGACGAAGCTCATGCTTTTGGCGTTATGGGCCCAGAAGGAAGAGGAGAATCTTTTGGACTCAAAGAACCTATATCAATTATCAGTGGGACCTTTGGTAAAGCATTTGGAAGTGGGGGAGCATTTCTAGCAACAGACAAGATAACAGGAGAAAATTTAATACAAAACTCTGGGGCATTTCGCTATACAACTGCTTTAGCTCCTCCACTTTGTGCAAGTGCTTTAGCGGCGTTAAATTTAATTGAAAGCAACCCTAACTGGGGTAGCGAACTGAAAGAGAAATCAATAGCCTTAAGAGAAAGATTGTCTCAAATTGGGTGGCAACGTCCTGTTGGGGGAGGTCCAATAATCTCCATAATTCTAGGTTCAGACGAATTAGCCATGGATTATCAAAAGAGACTTGAGGTACAACGCCTTCTAACTGTTGCGATCCGTCCACCAACTGTTCCTGAAGGTAAATCTAGACTCAGGATAGTGATCAGACGAAATACTCCCGTACAGGCCTTCGAAAGACTTATCGACGTTCTTAAAAACAAATGAAAGAAATAATTGCCATGCATGGCTGGGCTGGTGATAGTCATCAATGGTCAAATTGGGAAAAGGTATTTAAAAGTTGTGATTGGGAATGGCAAACTTCTGAACGCGGATATAAAGAGATACGTCCTCATAACCCCAAATGGAATCACAACTCAAATCAATTCGAACTTAAAAGAGTTGCTATATGTCACTCTCTTGGTTCACATTTGATAGATAAAGAAGTTTTATACTCAGCTACTCATGTTGTATTAATCAATAGTTTTAGTCGTTTTATTCCAATTAACAAAGAGAACCGCCATATAGAGCTGGCACTCAACAGGATGATGAATGCAATTAATACACCTAACGAAGCAGCTATGTTAAGGAAATTTCATATAAAAGCTTATAAACCTAATTACATAGATGTTAAGTCATCCGAATCAAACCTCCTTCAGATTTCAGATTCAGGAAGGTTAAGACTAAAAAATGATTTAAAACTTCTTATGAATTCTGATTCTCTTCCAATTGGCTTAAAGAGTTCCACTAAAGTACTTATTGTTAACAGTGAACAAGACTATATTTTAACTAATCAAACTAAAGAAAAGCTAGCTGAAGATTTAATAAAGCACCTTGAGACCGTACCCAAAACAATTAACCTTCAAGACGACGGGCATTCCATCACAAAAATTAAAAATATCAAAAAAGTCAAACACTGGCTAGAATTGGATCATGCACAAAACATGGTCTAGCCAAGTTAATAAAAACTTCAACGAAGCTGCATTAAGTTATAACGATTCAGCATCAATTCAAAAAAGTACTGCTTTAAAACTTGCAAAAATATGTTCTCATCATTCAATTAAACATGGACTATGGATTGATCTTGGCACTGGCACTGGACTACTCGCTCAATCATTAGAAGATCTACATCCAAACCAATATGTAGTGAGATTGGATAATTCTAAAAAGATGCTTGATCAACATTCAGACAAGAGTGTTAAAAAACTTTGGGATTTAAATAATGGGTTACCTAAGTGGTCTGAAAAACCGAATTTATTAGCTTCAAGTTTTGTTTTACATTGGCTTAATCATCCACAAAAAAAACTTAAGGAATGGTTGAATTCTCTAAGTTTAGATGGATGGATTGCTTTAGCGATCCCAATAAAGGGAAGTTTTCCAGAATGGTCTGAAGCCGCAGAAAAGGCAAATTTAACATGTACGGCTCTTGATTTACCATCATACGACTCACTAATTAGAGTCGTACCGAAACAAAGTATTTTATATAATAAAATTGAAGTTATCAAACAAACAGCGAAGAAGGCTACCTCTTTATTAAAACCGATGATCAAGGTCGGAGCACAAAGTAGTCAGAAGGATCAATTAAGTGTTTCAGATTGGCGACATCTATTGTCTTTTTGGCCAATCTCCAACAAGGATAAACAAGTAAGCCTTAGTTGGTCAATTCAGTTTTTATTAATAAAGCGATGAGTGCTTTCAAAAAAAGAATTATTATCTGTGGTACAGATACAGATGTAGGTAAAACGATAGTTAGTAGTTTTTTCGTTCAAGGTCTTAAAGGTATCTACTGGAAACCCATTCAAAGTGGAACAGAGGAAGGTACAGACACCCAAACTGTTTGCAATCTCTTAAATCTTGAACCCAACCGCTATCTTTCTGAAAGATATAAATTCAAGGCTCCTGTCTCTCCTCATTGGGCTGCAGAGCAAGAGTCTGGTTTTATTGAACCAAGCAATTTAAAATTACCTGACTTAGATGAATTAATAATCATCGAGACTGCAGGTGGTTTAATGGTTCCTTTAAATCGGGATTGGTTACAAATAGACCAATTAAAGGATTGGGGAGCACCAATAATTCTTGTAGCCAGGACCGGTCTTGGCACTCTCAATCACACCTTATTAAGTCTAGAAGCCTTGAAACATAGAAATTTAGATGTATTGGGAATAGTATTAAACGGCCCTTCACACAAAGACAATCCGAAGACTCTAGAGCAATTTGGAGATACTAAAATTCTTGCAAGTCTTCCTATCTTTGACGAAGTCAACGCAAAAGTACTTTCAGAAGAGTGGAATAAACAGCAATTAGATCAAAAGCTTAAAAAATACATTCGAAATTAAAATTTTATTTTTTTCTTAATCAAAAGATTATTTTGACTTCAATCAAGTTAAATGAATTAAGAGGGAAAACTAAATTTGATGAATGAGAAAGAAAATTCAAATCAAACTATTCAGAATCCTCATATATGGCCACCATTCACACAACTTACATCCTCTAAGCCTCAATTATTGGTTGAAAAAGCCAAAGGAGCCCTCTTATTTCCTAAAGGCAGAGCTCCAATAATCGATGGTATAAGTAGCTGGTGGGTCACTCTTCATGGTCATGCAAATGAATATATTGCTAAGGCTATCGCAACTCAAGCAGAGCAATTAGAACAAATTATCTTTGCAGATTTTACTCATCCTCAAGCTGAGCTATTAGCTAATCGACTAAGTAAATTAACAGGTCTAGAAAAGTTATTCTTTTCAGATAATGGCTCTACAGCAGTAGAAGTAGCTTTAAAAATGGCTCGTCAATGGTGGAAAAATAAAGGTGACAATAGATCTCAAATCATTGCATTCGAAGGTGCCTACCATGGAGATACATTTGGAGCAATGGCAGTAGGCGAACGAAATATATTTAGCGAGCCTTTTGATCAAATGCTATTTCCTGTTAGTAGAGTCCCTTGGCCTGAGACATGGTGGGGCGATGAAAATTTTGAAAGACGAGAAAAGGAGGTTTTAGAAACCCTTGATCAGCTCTTGAAGACACCAACTATTGCAGTAATTCTTGAGCCATTAGTGCAAGGGGCTGGAGGGATGCGAATGGTTCGTTCAGAATTTTTAGTTGAAGTGGAAAAAAGAATTCGTCAGGCTAATTCTTTACTAATTACAGATGAAGTATTAACTGGCTTTGGAAGGTGTGGAGAACTATTCGCTTTTCAAAGAGCAGGATTAAAACCAGACCTTATATCACTCTCAAAAGGGTTAACTGGTGGATTCCTACCGATGGGAGTGACTATGTCAAGCAAAAGGATTTCTGAAGGTTTCCTGGGAGAAGATCCTAAGCAAACTTTCTGGCATGGTCATAGTTTCACAGCTAACCCCTTAGGCTGTGCAGCTGCAAATGCAAGCTTAGATCTTTTAGAAAACTCCCCTCAAAAATATTTGGATTTTGAGTCACGTCATCTACCTCATCTCCAAACAATAGTTAAAGATCCAAGAATTGAATGTCCAAGAATTACAGGAACCATTGCTGCTTTTAATATTAAAGTGAAAGGTAAAAAAGGGTATTTAAGTTACGTTGGGAAAATCATGAAAGCAAGTGCATTGAGTGTTGGTGTTTTCATTAGGCCATTAGGAGATGTAGTTTATCTAATGCCACCACTCTGTATCACCGATGAAGAACTAGAAAAATGCTATTTTGGAATCCAAGAGGGGTTAAATTCCCTATTCTAGAATTTTTCTTATCAAGTTTCTAAGCGCTTAGCTATATAATTATTGCCTTAAATTAAGATTGCATCAGCCAACTTGGAACAAAATTCAAGTTTCCGCCTCTTAAAAAAGCAATAAGCACACCTAATGCAAGGCTCAAGAAAATGGAGGTAATTAAAAGAAGAAGCGAAAACAGTTCTCCTCCTGATAATGGTCTCCTAACTCCTATCGATTTTGAAAATTGTACAGGTTGTATCTTCTCTAAATAAGTTTCATTTTTCTGCCTTATAAGATTATTCTCTTTTTCAATAAATAAGTCATAGTTTGCCCTTAAGACAGGATCACTTAATAAATCATAAGCCTCACAAACATTTTGGAATTGCCTTGTCGCTTCATCACTTGGCAAAGATGTCGTATCCGGATGAAGTTGCTTACTTAATTGATGGAAAGCTTTTCTAAGCTCTGCGTTATTAGCAGAGGTAGCAACACCAAGCAGTTCGTAACAATTAGAGGAAGGGGTCAACTAAAGAAAATATGATCTAATAATGTATAGATTTTATATAAATATCTCAGGACTGACTATTTCAAAAAACAATTTAAAATGTCTGCTGATAAAAACAACAAAAAAGCAAATCATCTCACGATATGGAATGAGCTTAAATGGGTGCCGAGTGAAAAACAATTAGCTCAATTTATCCATTTACAAGAGTTACTTAAAGAATGGAATAAGAAGACCAACCTTACTCGCTTAGTTGATGGAGATGATTTCTGGACTGCACAAGTATGTGACAGTTTGTTGCCACTGCATAAAGAACTTCAGCACCCTGAACTTTCTCATAAATACATAGATATTGGTTCTGGCTGTGGATTTCCTGGTATAGCCATAGCTATAGCAATGCCAAATTCAAATATTACTCTTTTAGATTCTTCAAGTAAAAAAACGACTTTTCTGAAAGAAGTTTCTAAAGAAATTGGATTGAATTCTCGTATAACAGTCGTAACTGAACGAGCTGAGACAGCAGGAAGGGATCCAATCCTTCGAAGTAATTTTGACTATGCCATTGCAAGAGCAGTTGCTTCTGCAAATGTAGTAGCAGAATATCTGGTGCCTTTTTTAAATTCGACAGGTCAAGCACTCATATTTAAAGGAGGGTGGAGCGAAGCAGAGCAACAAATACTAAAAAAAGCTTTAACTGAACTAAATGCAAAGATCCAACGAACACATGAATTCGTACTCCCTAATAATCGCGGTATTAGGAATATTATTAGGATTAGTTCTCTTAATAAATGTCCCAATCAATATCCAAGATCTATCGGCAAACCCAAAAAACAGCCTTTAGGTTACTAAACCCCCCATAATCTATCTCTTCTTTCTCCCCCCAATCTGTTTTTCAATTTTCTAAGTATGAAAGGTATTTCAGATCTCCACGGGCTATTAATCAAAACTTTTTTCAAGTCATCCTCGCTCACTTCACAATCCAAACAATCTGCGTTTGAGCCTGGGAACCAATGTCCTCCTCTGCCTAAAAGACCATAACGATCTTTAGCAAAGCTTTCCATATCCCAAGCCTCTAATAAATTATTTAGCCATAGCAGAACAGGAATATTAATCTCTCCTGGAGTTTGGTCCCAACAAGGTAAACCTATTTTCCAGGTAGTCAACCATGACTCTCCAAGCGACTTGCATGAGGCATCAAATAATCTTTTATCTATAGTATTAATCAAATCATGCATTATATCCAGTTTAGAGATTGCACCTAAATGAATATCTAGATCTTCAGGCTTTGAAGCTCCAACACTTAATGTATGAATTCTTTTGTCACTCAAACAGAATAGATCATTAAATTCTATTGGATGCAAAGGGCTACATAAATCCAAAAGTTTCAACGACGGTGTATGTAAGTGACCTCCCTTATCAGTAGGACTTATAATAAAAACCCCCATATCATTAGCATCCGCAGCTTGTAAAGCTCTTTCGTTTTCCTGACGAATGAAATACCAATGCAAATTAACATAATCAAAAAATCCTGTTTCAATTGTTTTAATTATCAATTCAACGTTTGCATGAGTTGAGAAACCAACATGACCAACAAGACCATCTTTTTGCCAACGACGAACAACCTCTAGACATCCATTAGGACGAATAGTCATATCTAAGTGCTCAGGAAGATTAATACCATGAATAGCTAATAAATCTATTTTCTTGGAACCTAATCTACTCATACTTAACTCAAGTTCTTGCTCAAATATAGAAGGATCAATATTTGGTGGTATTTTCGTTTGTAATATTCTTTTTGGGTCATCGATTTGGCCGAAGGCCCAGCCTATCTGACGTTCTGATGTTCCATAATGACGAGCAGTTTCTATATGATGCATACCTTTTTGAGACGCATGCTTAATGGTTTTTTGCAAGATCTCTTGTTCTTGATTATTAATCTCTCTAGGATCTAAATCCTTCCAGCTTTGTTGAAAGCGCATCCCTCCAAGAGATAAAACTGGCATCTGAATTTCTGTACGCCCAAATCTTCTTCTAGGTATTGAATTGTTTTTACTATCTTTAATTCTTGCCACTTCTATATTTCAAAATCAAGTAACCGGTGGTAAACCTAAATTCCTAAAATGATGATTTTTTATAACTTCTTCCAGTTTAATTAAGTCTTCAAAAGAAACCCAATCTATGCAATCGACAGGGCAGGTATCAATTGCTTCTTGTATTAATTCATCACTATCTCCATCTTGCCTAAAAGCTCTTGCTCGCCCTTGTTCTGGCTCCATTGCAAAAGTGTTAGTAGCAACTGAACTGCAGTATGTACAGCCGATGCATTTCCTCTCATCAACCCAAACTGCTTTTTCCCTTAACTTCCCTCCAAGGACTGGATCTCTACCACTAAGCTCAAAATCTTCATTATTAGGTGCTTCGTATGCAACATTTGGATCATAAATATCATTTGAAGGCTGATATTCAATAGACCTAGTTTCAAAAGCAGCTCTAGGATCAAAAGTCAATTTTCAAAACAGTCTTAGGAATCCCAACGAGTAACTACCAATTCAATTGATCCATCTAAATTTTGCTTTTGCTCAGACACTTGAAATCCTTCTTGAGAAGTTGAATCAAGAACAGTGTTTAGAGCATAACGTTGAGTGACCTGAGCTAAAAATCTCTCAATTGGTATTGATTGTTTCCAGAGATCAAGGTCAGTTACAAGTTCATATGATTTTGAGCCTTCATTCCAACGAAATCCAATGTCTGCTCCTTTACTCATCTGAACAGTCATTTGAGCTTTTACCGTTTGACCTCTATAACCTCTAACTAGATTTTCACCTTCGTTGGGGACATAACCTAAGTCTATTAGAGCCTGTTTAAGGAACTCTTTCTTACGAAGTTGAGTTTTGACTGTGCTGAAATGTGACATCAGTGGATTTCTGCAGTAATTGTCTGTTTTTGAACGTTTTCACGAAGAAAGGTATCAGAGGTTGGCTCTCTCCTTTCAACGGTGCCTAAGGCTTCCTCAAGCTTCTCAGTTAAATCAATACATGCCTCACCAATAAGACCTTCAACGGTTTCTTCAACACGTCCATCTTGTCGGATTTTAAAGCGCAATGTGCGTTGTGGCATAAAATTGAAGCCCTAAGTCACGCATGATATAGAAAAAAACTCTAGAAACGCGAATTATTAATTACAACGAATTGTTTTTGTACCAAAAATTAAACCAATTGACCATCATCAATCAGTGATTTTAATTTTTTTTGTACCTCTGGATTATCCAATTGCTCCAAAGCTGTCCTGGCCTCATACCTGACAGAAGGCTCTCTATCATTTAATAAAACAGAAATAAAAGTTTCTACTATTTGAATTTGGATTCCCGGACTCAAAAGTTCATAAAGGCGGCCTAAAGACCAAATACAGTTACTTCTAACTATTGGTTCACCATCTACTTGCAAACTTTCAAGTAATTGATTCGCTGCTGGGGAAGAGCTCTCTGCTGAATTTAGTCCAACCTCTGCCAAAGAGCTGGATGCCCATAATCTCACGGCAGCGACATCTTGTTTTAATGCATTAATCAGAGGTTCTAGTACTGGAGCGTCAGTGTAATTGCCGAGACTCCATGCAGTAGCTTTACGCACATAAGCGTTACTATCAAATCTCAATAAATGCAACAGAAGATCTATAGCTTGTGGACAAGGATTTCTCCCTAAAGCATAAACAGCACTCATCCTGACGACAGGAGATGGCTCGTCAAGTAAAGGCAATAAGAATGGCAGAGCTCTCGGGTCTCTATGTTCGCAAAAGACTCTTAAGCCCTGGAGTCTCTCATTATTTCCGGATTGCAGCCATTTCAACGCAACATCACATTCTTTTGATGAATTCCATTGCTCTCCATCAATTTTATCTAATTCAATTTCATCTAAAGGATCTCCTGCCAATTGAGCAGCTAATTCTCTAGCCAAAAGATCAGGGTCTATGGCCAAATTAGCCAACCCTTTTTCACTTAATTTTTGATTTTCATCATTCATAGCTCTGACAGAGGAAGAGCAAACTAATTAATTGGTGCTGGAGCAAGCATATCCCCGGGGAGCCATATACGAGCGCTAACAGCGAACAAAGCAACAGCAAAAAGAGCAACAATCAAAATAGGGAAAAGAGTTGTTCGTAAAAAACCCAAAGTTACAAATTAATTAGAATTCTATTCTGCTCTAAATTTTGACCATTTGGCTATCGAGGGTCAACTTTTTGAGTCATTAGTTTTGTTTTCTTAATTAAAAACACACAGCTCACAAAAATTAAAAGCGCAATCCAAGCGCTCCTTTCTTGATGCAATAAGAAAGCCCCAATGCTAATTAATCCACCATAGAGAATTCCTGAGGCTAAAACGAATCGAGATCCAATCAAAGAAAAATTGTCAACCGGATTGATATTCAGACTTTTCCTTATTGTTTTCCAACCAGGACCTGGGGGGTTTACCTGCATCACAAATTGATTGAGTGTCTCCTCAGACTCTGGCTCAGTAAAAAATAAAGTAAGCAACCAAATTACAGCAGTAAATGAAGTGGTAAATAAGAGTCTTTTTCCAAAATCTTCAATTATAAAATAGGGCGAGACTGAGGTAATTAAGCCTATAAAAAAACCACTCAACATTGCGGAAAGCTCCGCTAGAGCATTAACTCGCCACCAAAACCACCGAAGAACAAGGACAGCACCTGGTCCTGTACCTATTGCAATAACAAGTCTAAACATTGAACCAATACTGTTACTAAATAGAGCCGTGACGACTCCAATTAGCAGCAATAAAATACTTGCAACCTGGCCTATAAGAATCATTTCTTTAGGGCCAGCCGATGGCCTCACAAATCTTTTATATAAATCATGAGCAAGATAACTTGCTCCCCAATTAATTGAAGTACTTACGGTACTCATAAATGCAGCAACCAATGAAACCACGACTAATCCAAGTCCAACAGGTGGCAAATATGTAATAGCGAGGTTTGGATAACTTAATTCCCAGTCAGCTTGTTGAGGCAAGAGAACTAAACCAGCCAAGCCAACTAAAATCCAAAGCCAACTACGAATAAGATAATTAACAATTAAAAAAACTATTCCTGCCAAAGTTGCTTGTTTTTCATCTTTAGTAGCCAATAAACGCTGAATAAATTCCCCACCACCATCACTACGTCTAAAACTCCACCACTGTAAAGAAATAAAAGCGAAAAAAGTAGTAATACTTATTCCTGAACTATCCAACCACTTGAAACCATCTTTATTAAATGTCCATGGAAATAAAGAAAGGAGCTCAGGTCGATCTAATGCCTCTAACTTTGTTAATAATTCGGTCATACCACCTGAAGCATCAAGCGCTACAAAGCAAACAGCAAACGCGCCTAAAAGAGCTAATACAAGTTGTATAAAATCATTTACCACTACTGCCCAAAGGCCACCTACAACAGTGTAAACAAGCAAAAACAAAGCAACTAAAAACATTAGAAGTATCGTGTCAGTAAAGGGGCCAAACACAATATGTCCATCCACGACACCTAATGATTCAGCCACTTTACGCATTGCCAGAAATGCATAACCAATCCCAATACAATTAATCGGAACAGAAAGCAAGAAAGCTTTTATACCTCTTAAATAAGCAGCTGATTTGCCCCCATAACGTAATTCAGTGAAGGCAGCATCAGTTAATACTCCACTACGCCTCCAAAGTGGAGCGAATACAACTGTCATAGCCACATGTGCAAGTCCAAAACTCCACCACTCCCAGTTTCCGGCCAAGCCTCTAGTTCCAATAATGCCTGCCACATAAAGAGGAGTATCAATCGAGAACGTTGTTGCAGCCATAGACATACCTGCAAGCAAACCATTCAGACGACGGCCCGCAACAAAATAGTCTGCCTCATTATGATTTTTTAGAGATATATAAATCCCCAATACCAAAGAAAATATTAAATAAAGAAATAAAATAAACCAATCAATAACACTCATAAGATCTCACAAATCATATTTTTTTCTTGCTTAATTAATTTTTATTGTATCGATTGTTTGCCTTCTTAGCTGTCCACATGCCGCATCTTTATCTCTACCTCTACTTGCACGAACACTTACAGCAACTCCTTTATTTTCTAAAAGCTCTCTAAAGCCATTAACCCTGGATTGGCTTGGTCGTTTAAAGTTTTCTTCAGCAATTGGATTATAAGCTATTAAATTAACATGGCTCTGAAAACCTCTCATCAAATCAGCTAACTGCTCTGCATGAATATCTTTGTCATTCAACCCTCCAAGAAGTATATACTCAAAACTTACTCGTCTACCAGTGAGTTCTATATATTTTTTACAGTCTTTGAGTAATGAATCGATTGGATAAGAACTCGCTGAGGGAATAATTGATTCACGCAAGGTCTGATTAGATGCATGAAGGCTAACAGCAAGAGTGAATTTAACTCTTCCTAAACGCTCTTGAGCTAATTTTGCTAAATCTGGGAGAGTATCCGGTATGCCAACAGTGCTAACAGTTATCTTCCTTTGACCAATGCCTATATCATTCGTCAGACATTCAATAGAGTCTAAAACGTTGCGAATATTTAGAAGTGGCTCGCCCATGCCCATAAACACCACATGAGTGGGTCTCCTATTCATTGTTTCTCTGACACTAATAACTTGATCAACGATCTCATTCACATTAAGAGATCTATTAAGCCCGCTTTTACCAGTCGCACAAAATTTGCAACCCATAGGACAGCCAATTTGACTTGAAACACAAACAGTCAGTCTTTTGTCTGTTGGTATTCCTACTGTTTCTATAATCTCATCATCGATAGTCCCCATCAATAATTTTAATGTCTTATCTTCTGATACAACCCTATTGATTTCCTCAAGTCTTCCGATCTTTATTCCTTTATGTTCTAATGAATCTCGCCATTTCTTTGGCAGTACAGTAATTGAATCTAAACTTTTTGCCCCTCTTTGATAAATCCATTCATGAATTTGCCTACCTCGAAAAGCTTTTTCACCTTCCTGGCGAGCAAATTCTTCAAGATCTTTTGAACCTAAGCCAAGCAAGGATGCATTACTTGATAGTTTAGGGAATTTTGTCACCAATTCATTAATCCATGTCCCAACTTAAATTCCAAAAGAACTAATGCAATAAAACCAATCATTGCCCATCTACCATTAACTCTTTCAGTATGTGTATGAAAGCCATAGCGTGGTAATTTACGCTTGGGGACTACAGGTGGATCAATCATCGATGGACTTTAAAGTAGAAGAACTAAATATTAGAAAGTTTATAAGAACATTGTAGAGATTCATTTATTCATCTGAAAGTAAGCCCTCTTCTTGCAAGCCCTCCAACGCAGCAGGGTCTGGCATTTGGTCTTCAGAAGATTCATCATCACCGATTGGTCGCGCAAATGCTGCGAAATTACTCGTTGTAGGATCAATGCCATGTCTACTTCTAGTTGCCTCTAAATCCTCTTCACTTGGATCATCCAAAACAGAGGTATTCTTAGCGACTGGGGAAGAAGGCATGTCAACAGTATAGTCAGGTCTAAGATTTTGTATCCTTCGATAACCCGCTGGGTCTTCCGCAAGAATATCTGGATGAGGACCTGCTTCGGCATTTAACTCTTCGACAAAGCCACTAAAGCCAGTGCCGGCAGGGATCAGGCGACCAATAATTACATTTTCTTTAAGTCCACGAAGCCAATCAGATTTACCTTCAATAGCCGCTTCGGTAAGAACTCGGGTTGTTTCTTGGAATGAAGCCGCTGATATGAAACTATCAGTATTAAGTGATGCCTTTGTTATACCAAGTAAAACAGGAGTAAATTCCGAGGGGGCGCCTCCAGTAATGGATATAGCCTGGTTAGTATCTTCAACTTGCCTCAGTTCTATTAACTCTCCTGGTAAAAATGTTGTATCTCCCGCATCTTCTATTCGTACTTTACTCGTCATCTGTCGAACAATTACTTCTATGTGCTTATCGTCTATAGCTACACCCTGCGATTTATAAACATTTTGAACCTCGCTTACCATCCTATGCTGAAGCTTAGCTATAGCCTCCTGAGCTGCATCCATTAGAGGTTTTTTATCACGTAAGTCTGTAAAGAAACATTCCAAAAGCTCATGTGGATTTACTGGACCATCAGTCAATAATTCACCAGCTACAACTTGTTGGCTATTTCTAACCATTACATTACGTCCCAACAAAATTGGATATTCAGAGATTGCATCATTGTCCTCAATAACAGATACAACTACAGCGTCATCGTCATCACCTTTTTTAATATCTACTGTGCCGGACTTTTTACACAAAATAGCAGAATCCCTGGGCCTACGAGCTTCTAGCAATTCTTCGATCCTTGGTAGACCTTGAACAATATCACCTGTTTTTTGTCTTTCAAACACTAACAAAGCCAGGCCATCACCTCTTTGCACCAGATCACCATCACGAACATGCAGGACTGAATCTGGGGAGACCATATAAGGCCTACCAAGACGCAACTTCACTTTCTTACCATCAATATTTTCTATTTCGCCGCAAGCGCCAATTAGTTGGTCTTTAGATACAAAGTCTCCATCTACTACTCTTTGTCCAACTTTCAAAAGAGTAGTTCCTTTGGAATCAATTGTTATTGTATCTTCATCCCTTTCAACGATAAGTCGACGAACAGGGTCACCGTCAATGGCATCAGGAAGTTGAACAATACCTTCTTGCTTACACAATATCTGGGTTGTAGCTACAACGTCTCCAGCTGCAACAACTTGAGCATGTTCTATCTGTAATTCAGTATGTGTTGACCCATGGCTAGAATCAGAAGTTGTATCTCGTCTAACTAAAATACTTTCAAGAATAACTAATTTCAATCTATTAATACTCTTTGAATTCAAATCTTTTATGACTTCTACATCTACTGTCATCTGTGGCGTTGTATCAAACGTCTCAAGCATGAGTTGAGTTTTAAGCAACTCAATACCTTCAACAGATTTAATAAGCTCACCATCCTTGAAAGCAAGTCTTTGAGAGGCTTTGATTCCTAGTGATGGTCCTTTAGGTTGTTTAACATGCTCTAATTCAGGTAATTGTGCTTGGTCAGGAATAGTGAATTCCTCTACAGGTCTTAATAAGAGACCTTTACCTTCTGGTGTTTCAACTGATTGAACCATGACCATTGAATCAGTCTTAATCCCTTTTGCGATTATTTCTCCAGGATTAACTATTTGCCCATCACCTGCGAACCTATCAAGTGCTTTACTTTCTTTACATAGTTTAAAAGTACCGCTTCTGACTATAATTTCGCGGAGAATATCATTTTTTTGTGTAACAGTAACTATTCCAGCAGTTTGACTAAAAATATCTTTGACAACTTCTGTCCCTGCCTCTATCCATTGACGATCTTTAATCATTAATAATGAGATATCCTTATTTATTTCATGAGTTTCTTGAGGGACCCACAATAAAGTGCCACCTTTACTAACTTCATACCCATTCTTTGCAGAACGAGCTTTTTTAATTGTCAACCCAGGGGCATATTTAACAAGTCCACCTGTTTGAGTTTTAAACCGATCGTCTGCTAATTCAGCTATTACCTCGTTATTCCCAATTTTACTTCCAGGGATAGTATTCAATCTATAACGTGTATTGTCTTTTGCTTCAAGATGCCATATTTCCCCTGAATGACTCGACTCTTCATGCAATTCAAAATCATTCAAAGTCATAGAGGTTGTGACTATTTGAACCTCTCTAGAGTCACCAATAGAATCTCTGAGCCTTACTTCACCTCCAAACTCACTTGCCTGACTTGCTTCAGCTAAAACTTGTCCCTCCTTTACCGAAACATTGCCGGAAACAACTGGCTTAGCATTCGGAGGTAAATTGTACACGTCTCCTGCTAGCACCCAAAGTCGACCAAGTCGCTGAGCTTTAAGTGTTATATTCCCTTGCCTATCCGTAACCTCTCTGGGTTGGATAATGGTTTCATACCTAACTTGTCCAGCCAAATCACATATAACATCTTTAGTAGCCTTTTCAACACTTTTTTGAACAGCTCCACTCGCAATCTGAGCAACAGTTACATCTATATCAATATTTTGATCATTGTCTACAAAAAGTAAAGAACCCATTGGTATATCAATCTTCTGAGGTTTAGCACCAGTTGCCGGAATAATTTTTAGGTTGAAATCAACTTCTGCTTGCTGCGCTTCAACGCCATGCGGTGTTCTATAGCCTCTTACTCGTGCCTTCGAACCAAACTCAACTTTTCCTGCGAGAGTGGAACGAACAACACCAGTTTCTGCTGTTGAAACCCCACCAGTATGGAAAGTCCTCATAGTTAATTGGGTACCTGGCTCCCCAATAGATTGAGCAGCAACGATACCTACTGCTTCCCCTAAATCAACGAGTTGATTATGCGCCAGTGCCCAGCCATAACATTTACGACAGACTGATCTAGTCGCCTCACATGTAAGAGGCGATCTAACCCTGACACTTTGAATATTTGATTGTTCAAATTTCTTAGATAGCTGAGGATCAATTGGAGTATCTCTTTCAGCCAAAACTTCCTGCTCTACGTTAACTACTTGTTCGGCTGTCAGGCGTCCAACAAGCCTATTACCAAACTTTTCATCCTCTGCATTTATTGAAATTGATCTTGTAGTACCACAATCCTCTTCTCTAACAATTACGTCTTGAGCGACATCAACTAAGCGTCTAGTTAAATATCCAGAGTCAGCAGTTCTTAAAGCAGTGTCAACAAGACCTTTACGAGCTCCATAAGAGGAAATGACATATTCAGTGACCGTCAAACCCTCTCTAAAATTAGTGCGTATTGGTAAGTCAATGATCTCACCTTGAGGATTAGCCATTAATCCTCTCATCCCAACAAGCTGACGAACCTGAGACATATTTCCTCTGGCTCCTGAGTTAGCCATCATCCATACTGAATTTAATGGATCGTTTTGATTGAAATTCTTTTTGACAGCATCAACTAATCTTTCATTAGTCTCAGTCCAAGTATCTATAACTTTTGTATGTCTCTCGACCTCAGTAATTTCACCTAATCTATAGCATTCCTCTGTAGAAGTGATTAGTTCTTCGGCCTGACCGAGTAAATCTTGTTTAGCCTCTGGAACCTTTAAATCATCAACAGAAATTGAAACTGCTGCCTGGGTTGCATACCTGAAACCAAGATCTTTCAAGTTATCTGCCATAGCAGCAGTTGCTGCTGTTCCATGATGCTTGAATGCCCATGCAACTAAATTTTTCAAACCTTTCTTATCAACTACTTTATTTCTAAAGGGCGGAGGAGTTTTAGAAAGTCTTTGAACAGCTTTCATCTCTGCTGCTTTTTTTGCTTTAGAGCCTCTTTTTGCTTTTGTTTTAGTAGAGGATTTACGAGTTTTAGGAGAGGAAGAAGTCATGTTGAAAAGCGATTCAAGAAAAAAGGGAATTTGTTCTAAGAGTTATCAGGTGGCTGCTACAGCATCAATAATTGTATGGTTCATGACAACCCGGCCAACTGTAGTCAATATGTAACGGCTAATTAAACTTCCATCTTCATCCAATCGGTCACGTCGATATGTCCATTCCTCGATACGAGTACCATCTTTCAAAGTCTCTGTCTTACGAGGTTTCTGAAGCTCATCGTCATCCTCAATTTCACCAGAAAATCGAACCCAAACCCAATCATGTAAATATATCCTTTTATCTTCAAGTGCTTGTAAAACGTCTTCAAGTGATGCATAGGTATGGGCATGATCTCCAAACTTTGGTTGGTCTGCTTGAGGATGAATTGCGGTCAGGTAATAAGAGCCTAAAACCATATCTTGAGATGGGGTAACAATTGGATCACCAGTTGCAGGGGAAAGAATATTGTTACTAGCTAGCATTAACATCCTTGCCTCAGTTTGCGCCTCAATTGCTAAAGGCACATGAACAGCCATTTGATCTCCATCAAAATCAGCGTTAAAAGCTGGACATACCAATGGATGTAGCTGTATAGCACGTCCAGCAACTAATTTAGGCTCAAAAGCCTGAATTCCTAGTCGGTGCAAGGTAGGTGCCCGGTTAAGCAGGATAGGATGACCGTCTATAACTTCCTGTAATACCTGCATAACTTCATCGTCGGCTTTCTGTATTAATTTCTTTGCTGCTTTGATGTTATTGACAATATTCTGGCGAATCAATCTGTGAATTACAAAAGGCTGAAAAAGCTCTATAGCCATTTCCTTTGGCAATCCACATTGATGCATTTTCAACTTCGGACCAACTACTATTACCGAGCGACCTGAATAATCAACTCTTTTTCCAAGCAAATTCTGTCTAAATCTACCTTGTTTACCTTCGATAATATCGCTCAATGATTTCAAGGGACGATTATTTGCGCCAACAACAGTTCTTCCCCTTCTACCATTATCAATAAGTGCATCTACAGCCTCTTGGAGCATCCTTTTTTCATTTCTAACTATTATCTCTGGGGCTAATATTTCCTGAAGCCGAGCAAGACGATTGTTCCTATTAATTACTCTTCTGTATAAGTCATTTAAATCTGAGGTAGCGAATCGCCCCCCATCTAATTGCACCATAGGCCTCAAATCAGGAGGTATCACAGGTATCGCATCTAAAACCATCCACTCTGGACTTGCACTAGTCGCAATAAAATTATCTATTACCCTTAGTCTTTTGATAAGCTTAGCCCTTTTTTGACCTTTGCTTGTTGCAATTTCTTCTCTCAATTGCTCAGCAACTTCCTTTAGATTTAAATCTTCAAGTAATTGTTTTAAAGCCTCTGCACCTATCCCAACAATAGGTTCATTCTCTATAGTTGAATCCTCAGCGTAAATCTCGTCTTCAATCTCAAGCCATTCATCTTCAGTTAGTAGCTGCTTATATTTTAAATCTTTACTATCCCCGATATCTAAAACAACATAACAATTAAAGTAAACAATTTGCTCAACATCTCTGAGAGGCATGTCTAACAAAATAGCGACATAGCTAGGAATACCTTTTAAATACCAAACATGCGATACGGGAGCAGCCAATTTAATAAAACCCATTCTATGCCTCCTCACCCGACTTTCTGTTACTTCAACACCGCATCTTTCACAAACAATTCCACGATGTCTAACTCTCTTATATTTTCCACAATGACATTCCCAGTCCTTAGATGGACCAAAAATCTTTTCACAAAACAACCCATCCATTTCAGGTTTAAGTGTTCGATAGTTTATTGTTTCTGGTTTAGTTACTTCCCCTACTACCTGACCATTGGGCAAAGTTCTTTGCCCCCATTCCATTACTCGTTCAGGAGAGGCTAGTTTTATTTTGACATAATCAAAATGATTTTCCGTACGTAGATTGCTATTAGTCATGAGAGATTAGTGGTGTTTAGATGATTTGTTTCGTTTTAGTCGATTACTCCTCGTATTCTTTACCTAATGATTCATAGGTTGGTCTACTTGGCGTGCTCCTCCGTGGATTGACATCTTGCATTAGATCAACTTCTTTTCCATCATCTGTATAAACTCCAATATCTAATCCCAATGACTGAAGTTCTCTCATTAAAACTTTGAAAGATTCTGGAGTTCCAGGTCTTGGGATTGGTTTTCCTTTGACAATCGAATTAAGCGCTTCATTGCGGCCTTGCATGTCATCAGACTTTACAGTTAACAGTTCTTGCAAAGTGTATGCTGCTCCATAAGCCTCAAGTGCCCATACTTCCATTTCACCCAGTCTCTGTCCTCCTTGCTGGGCCTTTCCACCTAGAGGTTGTTGCGTAACTAAAGAATATGGACCTGTAGATCGAGCATGTATTTTATCGTCTACTAGATGTACAAGTTTTAAGAAATGAGCGTAGCCGACAGCAACTGGTTGATCAAAAGGCTCACCGGTTCGACCATCCTTAAGGAGTAACTTCCCAGGGTCCTCAGGGTTATATACCCATGATTTACCTGGCTGCTTTGCAGCCTCTTTCAAATACGCTTGAACAGTCTTATTAGACATTTCTGGTCCATACATCTCATCAAATGGGACAATTTTAACTCTACAATCCAAGTTTGAGGCGGCCCAACCCATAAGGAGCTCAAATACTTGCCCTACATTCATTCTACTTGGAACCCCAAGTGGATTAAGGCATATATCTACAGGAGTGCCATCAGGAAGATAAGGCATATCCTCTCTAGGAAGTATTCTGCTTATGATTCCTTTATTACCATGCCTTCCTGCCATTTTATCGCCAACTTGAATTTTCCTTCGTTGCGCCACGTAAACTCTTACGACCATATTTGCTCCGGGTGGCAGCTCATCACCTTGTTCTCTTGTATAGATCCTGACATCGACTACTCGCCCTCTCTCAGTTGAGGGAACTCGAAGAGAGTTATCTCTTACATCTCTAGCTTTTTCTCCAAATATAGCTCTAAGAAGTTTTTCCTCAGGCGGTTGATCTGATTCTCCTTTAGGGGTTACTTTCCCAACAAGTATGTCTCCACTTTCAACGAAAGCTCCTATTCGGATAATACCCATTTCATCCAAATTCCCAAGGCTTTCTTCTGATACATTTGGGATTTCTCTTGTTATTTCTTCAGGACCTAGCTTTGTTTGACGAGCTTCTATTTCATATTTTTCTATATGGACAGAAGTATATAAATCATCTTTAACTAACCTTTCGCTAACAAGAATTGCATCTTCATAGTTGTAGCCTTCCCATGGCATGTATGCAATTAATACATTCTGACCAAGAGCTATTTCTCCGCCCTCACAGGCAGAGCCATCAGCTAAGACTTGCCCCACAATTACTGGGTCACCATTAAAAACTATAGGCCTATGGTTTAAACAAGTATCTTGATTAGATCTCTGATATTTTTGCAAGTAATGAGTGTGATCATTGCCTTCCTCATCAGTAACGACAATTGCATTGGCATCAACATAAGTCACTGTTCCATTTACTTTTGAAATTGGAACCATGCCGGAGTCTCTCGCAACCTGAGTCTCTAAACCAGTTCCAACTAAAGGTCTTTCTGGACGCAAAAGAGGAACTGCTTGTCTTTGCATATTGGAACCCATCAAAGCTCTATTAGCATCGTCGTGTTCCAAAAACGGAATTAAGGATGCGGCTACAGAAATAACTTGAACAGGTGATAGTTGGACATAATCAACTTGCTCAGGAGAAACAGTTTCAAAATCTTGTCTATATCTAACTGGGACAAGGTCTGCCAATATTTTTCCTTCTTCATCTGTAGCAACATCGCCTGGAGCAACCCTACATTCATCTTCTAAATCTGCAGACAGATATATAGGATCGCCTTCCTTAATTAATCTCCCATTTTCCACCTTCCAAAATGGTGTCTCAATAAAACCGTATTCATTTACTCGTGCGTGAGTTGCTAAAGAATTAATCAAACCGGCATTTGGTCCTTCAGGGGTTTCAATTGGACAAAGTCTTCCATAATGAGATGGATGAATATCTCTAACTGCGAAACCAGCTCTTTCACGAGTTAAACCACCTGGTCCCAAAGCAGAGATGCGTCTTTTATGAGTCAATTCAGCTAATGGATTGGTTTGATCCATAAATTGACTTAGTTGACTTGAACCAAAAAATTCTTTTATTGCTGCAACTAAAGGTTTTGGGTTTACCAATTGCGCTGGGGTAAGTGAATCTGTTTCCCCAACGGTCATCCTCTCTTTAATTATCCTTTCAAGTCTATTTAAACCAACTCGAACTTGATTTTGTAAAAGTTCACCGACTGACCTAACTCGTCTATTGCCCAAATGATCAATATCATCCAAAGTTGCACCACCAACATCTAATTCTAAATTGATTAAATAATCTAAAGTAGATAGAACATCTTCGTTTGTAAGTGTCCTTATATTGTCAGGAATAGTTAAGCGTAATTTCTTATTTATTTTATATCTACCAACTCTTCCTAAGTCATAACGTTTTGGATCGAAAAATCTTGTTTGAAGTAGTTGTTGACCTCCACTTACTGAAGGAGGCTCGCCTGGCCTTAACTTTTTATAAAGCTCTAACAAAGCCTGGTCCTCTGAACTTATTCCTTCTTCATTTGCCGCATCAATTGACTTTTGATAAAACTCGGGATGTCGTAATTTATCTATCACATCATTATCTGACAAACCCATTGCCCTCATTAAGACATGAGCATTGATTTTTCGTGTTTTATCTACACGAACATGCAGCAAATCATTTTTATCAGTTTCAAATTTTAACCATGCTCCGCGATTAGGAATAACGCTTGCATTGTAAGTTCTTCTACCATTTTTATCTTGCTCATCTTTAAAATAAACTCCTGGACTTCGAACGATTTGATTAACTATTACTCTCTCAGCCCCATTAATTATAAAAGTTCCACGTTCAGTCATTAAAGGTAGTTCACCTATAAAGACTTCTTGCTCTTTAATCTCTCCAGTTTCTTTATTAACTAAACGACAAGTGACATACATTTGAGAAGCAAAGGTTGCATCTCTTCTTTTTGCTTCTTCTACATCATGCCTTGGACGCTTAAGCCTATATTCTGCTCCTATGAAATGAAGTTCAAGCTTACCGGTATAGTCAGTAATGGGCGAAAAATTGTCTAATTCTTCTATCAAGCCTTTATCCAAAAACCACTTAAAACTTGATCTTTGCACCTCAACCAAATCAGGCAGATATGTAGCTGCTTTGGCTACCTGAATCGCGCTTCTGCTCATTCGAGAACCTGCGTTTATATGTAGAGGACGGGGTTAATGTCTTGTCCTATATGTCGAAAAATGATCTTTACTTAAGAAAAAAACAAAAAACAATCTCCTAAAAGACTGAAATTTGAAATTGAATTTACTTAATCAACGAACAAACTGACTCAAAAGGGTAGAACCTTAAAGATTAAGCGCAGATAAAACGCCTAGGCAAGACAATAAATAACTCTACACTCAAATCAGTTAATTAACTATGGTAAATGATGATATTTAAGGCAACGCAAACAATTCCCTTGCATTTTGAGTTGTTTTTTCAGCAATTTCAGAAAAGTTTTCACCTCTAAGCTCTGAAATTTTATCTACCACATGCTTTACGAAAGAAGGTTCATTCCTTTTCCCTCTATGAGGAACGGGTGATAAGAAAGGACTATCGGTTTCTACTAGAAATCTACTTTTAGGAACTTCTTTGGCACATTCATGAATATCAATAGCATTCTTGAAAGTTACATTTCCACTGAAGCTTATATAAAAGCCAAGATCAAGGAACTCTCTCATCTCTTTGACATTGCCGCTCCAGCAATGCATAACACCTTTTGGACAACAATCATCTTCAGAAAGCTTAGAAAAAACTTCTAACATTTCTTTTGCGGCATCTCTACAATGAACGATGATTGGCAAATTCAATTCAAAAGCCAAGTTTAATTGCGGCATTAAAATTGAAAGCTGCTCATTCAAGTTCTCTGCTTTGAAAAGATCTAGTCCTAATTCACCTATTGCAACAACTCTACTGTCATCAAGAGCTGCATTTTTTAAAACACTTAAAGTTTCAGGTCCCCAATGATGTGCATCCAATGGATGTACTCCTACTGAATATCTCATCTCCTGAAATTGATCAGCCATTGATTTAATAGCAGGGATTTCAGAGGGTTCTACGCAAGCATGTAATAAAGCTTTAACGCCTTGTGATCTCCACCTCAATGCAACTTCTTCTCTATCTTCATTAAAGTTAGAAAATACGATGTGGCAATGACTGTCAATTATTGAACTTTTGGAATCGCTCAAGGTGCAAAATTAAATGTTCTTTCAATATTAAATCTTAGTTTATTTATTCTCAAACAACTTCTTTCAAAACTTTCTTAAGCGCAGTGCTAAGCCTGGATTTCTGATTAGCTCCTGTGTTTTTATGCAAAACACCTTTTTTAACTGCTTTATCAATTTTGCTAAAGGCTAAATTAAATGTTTTTTGGAGATCTGCTTTTGATTCATCGCCAGGCTCTTTTTCAAATATTCCACAAGCTACAAAGCATCGCTTCATTAGAGTGCGAACTGTAGATTTGTAATTTTTGTTTTCAAGGCGGTTGCGTTCCGCAATTTGAATTCGCTTTTTAGCTGAGTTGGTATTTGCCACGGAGGCTTTGTGTTTTAGTCTTATGTTAATCCACACTACCTCAAGACCATGAAGAAGATCTACATAAATCAAAATTAAGGCATAAGATAATCAAATTGAACCAATAGCCAAAAGTTCATGACGCAAATAATTAATAAAGATGAGGTTCAAGAAACCCCTTCAAGAAAATTGACCATAAAAACAGCTAAAAATCTTGATCAGGCTCAGCTTGAGCTCAACAAAATTACCAATAGAACATCTGGAACCGTTCAAGATAAAGCTATAAAGGTGGTTGAAGATATTCTTAAAAACGTTAATGAAAGAGGGGATGAGGCGCTTAAAGAATACACTTCTCGCTTTGATGGATTTTTAGCAGAAAGTTTTCAAGTTCCATCAGATTTAATAATCAAAGCTTGGGAAGAGACTAATAAGGAGTTACAAGATGCACTTTTATTGGCAAAAAAAAGAATTGAAAAATTTCATAGTCTTCAGGTGCCGAACAATATTAGTTATACGGGACCCCATGGTGAATCACTTGGACGAAGATGGAGCCCTGTTGAAAAAGCGGGAATATATGTTCCTGGAGGAAGAGCCGCCTATCCAAGCACAGTTTTAATGAATGCTATTCCTGCTTATGTTGCAGGAGTCAAACAAACCATCATGGTGTCTCCCGCAAACTCTAAAGGAGAATTAAACCAAACAGTATTAGCTGCAGCACACATTACAGGGATCAATAAGGTTTTTCGTATTGGAGGGGCACAAGCCATTGGCGCGCTTGCTAGTGGAACAGAATCAATTCCAAAAGTAGATGTAATTACTGGGCCAGGAAATATTTATGTAACTTTGGCAAAGAAAAAAGTTTATGGAAAGGTAGGTATTGATTCTTTGGCTGGTCCAAGTGAGATCCTAATAATCGCTGATCAATCAGCAAAACTGGAACATGTTGCATCAGATATGTTAGCTCAATCGGAACATGATCCTTTAGCTTCGGCAATACTAATCACTACTAATAAAAAATTAACGGAAAAATTACCAGCAGAAATTGAACGTCAATTAATTAATCATCCAAGATTGGAAATATGCCAAGAATCTATTTCCAGCTGGGGTTTAATAGTACTTTGTGATGATTTAGAAACTTGTGCAAAACTAAGTGATACTTTTGCCCCAGAACATCTTGAATTACTTGTGGAGAATCCAAAAGAATTATCAAAAATCATCAAGAATGCTGGAGCAATATTTATGGGACCATGGAGCCCAGAGGCTATAGGAGATTATCTTGGGGGGCCTAATCACACTCTTCCCACTTCAGGGACTGCAAGATTTGCTGGCGCTCTTGGGGTTGAAACTTTTATGAAAAATACTTCACTTATAGATTTTTCAAAAGCAGCCTTCAATGAGAATAAAAATGCAGTTGTACATTTAGCCAACAGCGAGGGATTGCATAGTCACGCAGAATCAATACGAATTAGAGACTCTAAATCTTGTTAAGTGATTCAACACCCACTACGTCATTTTCCACTTTTCCAACTAATACTTCATCTGTCAGATTTACAAAAAGTCCATTTTCAAGGACGCCGGGAATATTGTTAATTTGACTTTCCAATAGTTCAGGTTGGTCAATGCCGTTACTGAAAGTTAAATCAAGTATCAAGTTTCCTTGGTCAGTAACTATAGGTCCAGCTTTTTTCTGAGCCATCCTTAGATCACCTTCTCCTCCTAGATTTATTAATGTTTTTCGTACTTGTTTCCATGCAGAGGGAAGAACCTCAACTGGTAATTTGAACTCAAGGTTCAATTTTTGGACAATCTTTGTTGAATCAACTACAACTATAAATTTTTTAGCCAAAGCAGCAACAAGTTTTTCCTGAACATGACAGGCTCCGCCCCCTTTAATTAGTTGAAATTTGGGATCAACTTCATCCGCGCCATCAATTGCAAGGTCAATTTCTGAGACTGAGGAAAGAGATTTAAGAGGTATGCCCAATTCGGAAGCAAGAACCTCACCTTGAAAAGATGTAGTCACTCCAACAATATCTTTAATTTCTCCTGATTTTATTTTCAACGCAAGTGCTTCAATCATTAAAGCTGCTGTAGAACCAGAGCCAAGACCAAGGATCATCCCGTTTTGAATTTGATCTACAGCAGCTTGAGCAACTGCTTGTTTCATCTGATTTTGGAGATCCATTTAGTCGTACCTTTTGAAAGACAGTAGCAAGATTATTAGCTAATTCCTGGTAAAGCAGCAGGCTTAATAGAAAGATTAATCTCTTTGTTGTTTCGAACGACTTCCAATTTAAATGGCTCGCCTATTTGAGCGTTCTCAACTTGCATGAGTAAAGACTTTGGATCACTAACTTCATAACCACCAGCATTAATCACAAGATCACCACGTCTTAAACCGCCCTCTTCTGCTGGACTTTGAGGTATTACAGATTGAACAAGTGCTCCTGATCGTTCAGGCAAAAGAATCAAGGCATTTGGATCTTGGTTATGCTCTTTGGCTATTCTTTCATTCAATAAAACCAACTGAGCGCCTAGGTAAGGATGAATAACCTCTCCATTCGCGAGCAATTGATTGGTTACTTTTGAAGCAAGATTGATTGGGATTGCGAATCCGAGTCCTGCCCCTGGACCTGATCTGACCAAAGTATTTATTCCAATAACTTCTCCATTTGAATTTATCAATGGACCTCCAGAATTCCCAGGGTTTATTGCTGCATCAGTTTGAATTAAATCCAATCTCTTGTCAGAAAAGCCAAGAGAATTAATGTCTCTATGAAGACTACTAACTATACCCAGCGTGACAGTACTTTCAAGGCCATAAGGGGTTCCAAGAGCAATTGCCCAATCCCCAACTTGAATAACTTCTGAATCACCTAATTTTGCACTTTCTAAACCAGGAAATTCTTTAATTTTCACTAGAGCCAAGTCAGTAACTTGATCGGTTCCAACTACTGTTCCATCAACTTGCTTTCCATTTTGAAAAGTGATGATCACACGATCAACTCTTTCAACCACATGAGCGTTGGTGAGAACTAATCCAGAGCTATCAATTATCACTCCTGAGCCTTGTCCCCTTTCTTTTTTTGGGAGAGTCCCCAAATCGCCTAAAAGATCTCTTAATAAGGGGTCTAATAAATCAGATTCAAATTCATCTGTTTGAAGTTCTCTTTCAATATCAATCCGTACTACCGATGGTGAAACCTTACTGGCGACATTAGCAACAAAACTATGTGATTCACTTGCTTGAAAATCTTCCAAAGCAAATACAGATTTTGGCACTAACAAAAAACAAAAAAGGATTGAGGAGAGTAAAAATATTCTGCTAAATTTCATCGTAATCACTAACTTTCTTAGGCTCACCATAACTAATCCAAATATTAAGAAAAGAATAAAGTGGATCAATGCAAAATAAGAATAAATTGCCTTTAGAGGTAACCGAAACCTTTATCTAGTAATATTTAGTTGCCTGACGGTACCTCTTTAAATAGGGGCGGGTCAAAACTTAAACCGCTCGGGCTTCCTGCCCGACTTCGACACTGCCTTTTGTCTAATCAAACCGTTTCAGAATTGAAGGTTCTTGCAGCAAAGTCAGCAACTAATTATGGCTTTGATGTAATTGATTTTAAGATGTTCACTCATCTAAACCCCTTATCAATTCAGGTAAATATCCGACACAAAAATCCTGACAAGAAAGTCACTATTGATGACTGTTCTATTCTTAGTCAATACATTGATGAAGCTATTCAAGATTCTTCAATACTTGATCAACCTTTCAATCTTCAAATCAGCAGTGAGGGAATTGGTGATTTCTTAACGGATGAACAAGATTTTCAAATTTTCAAAGGTTTTCCAATTGAAGTTACTTATCAGGATTTAAAAAAAATTGAACAACAAACAAATGGTTTGCTTCTAAAAAGGACTCATGATGAACTACAAATAAATCAAAAGGGGAAAACTCAACGAATCCCAGTCGAGGATGTGATTCAAGTCCGACTCACAACACCCTCTGGTTAAAACCTAGATATCAATCTATCTAACCCAATCATTCTCATCTCTATATCCCATCATCGATGGCTCTTGTTCTACTCCCCGGCTTAAATAACTTAATTGAAGACATTAGTGAGGAAAAAAAGCTTCCATCACAAGTCGTAGAAGCTGCTTTGCGAGAAGCACTTTTAAAAGGTTATGAACGATATCGAAGAACGCTTTATTTAGGTATTAGCGAAGATCCTTTTGAAGAAGATTACTTTAGCAATTTTGATGTTGGTTTAGATCTAGAAGAGGAAGGTTACAGAGTTTTAGCTAGTAAGATAATAGTGGAAGAAGTTGAGAGTGATGACCATCAAATAGCAATAGCTGAAGTTATGCAAGTTGCTGATGACGCTCAAGTTGGAGATACCGTTGTTCTAGATGTGACTCCAGAGAAAGAAGATTTTGGAAGAATGGCTGCAGCTACAACCAAGCAAGTTTTAGCCCAAAAATTGAGAGATCAGCAAAGAAGAATGATTCAAGAGGAATTTGCTGACCTAGAAGATCCAGTGCTAACTGCCAGAGTCATTAGATTTGAAAGGCAGTCAGTAATAATGGCAGTAAGCTCTGGTTTAGGCAGACCAGAAGTAGAAGCAGAGCTTCCAAGACGAGATCAATTGCCAAATGATAATTATCGAGCAAATGCAACATTTAAAGTATTTCTCAAAGAAGTTAGTGAAATCCCTAGGCGAGGGCCTCAGCTTTTTGTGAGCAGGTCAAACGCTGGTCTGGTTGTATATTTATTTGAAAATGAAGTTCCTGAAATTCAAGAAGGTTCAGTTCGAATTGTTGCTGTTGCTCGTGAAGCAAATCCACCTTCAAGGGCAGTAGGTCCCAGAACAAAAGTAGCTGTTGACAGTATTGAAAGAGAGGTTGACCCTGTTGGAGCATGTATTGGTGCTAGAGGTGCCCGAATTCAACAAGTAGTTAATGAACTTCGTGGAGAAAAAATAGATGTAATTCGCTGGTCTTCTGACCCTGTTCAATACATCTGCAATTCATTAAGTCCTGCAAGAGTTGAAGTGGTCAGACTTGTGGATCCAGAAGGTCAGCATGCCCATGTCCTAGTTCCTCCAGATCAACTTAGCCTCGCAATAGGTAGAGAAGGGCAAAATGTAAGACTTGCTGCAAGGCTTACAGGATGGAAAATAGATATCAAAAATTCACAAGAATATGATCAAGCTACTGAAGATTCTGAGGTTGCAGAATTAATTTCTCAAAGGGAGGAAGAAGAATCTTTACAGAGAGAAGCTGAGCAGAGATTAGAGGCTGAGCAGGCAGCCAGAGCTGAAGAAGATGCACGATTAAGAGAGCTTTACCCCTTGCCAGAGGATGAAGAAGACTTTCAAGATGAGCAATTGTCAGATATCGATAATGATGATGAAGCAGAAGCAGAAGCAGAAGCAGAAGCTGAATCTGAATCTGAATCTGAATCTTCTGAAACTGATTCAAATATCGATATAGATGGTACAAACACTGAAACTGAAGAGACTGATATTGAAGAAACAATCGAAGCGGCGGTTACTGGAGAAGATAAAATAATGACAAAAGAGGAAGGAACCCGGTGAGTCAAAGTCCCATCCTGCGTAGGTGTGTAGCTTGCAAAAAAGTTCTTGATCGCAAGTATTTTTTAAAAGTTACTAGAGATTTTCAGAATGGAGTAGTCCTATCAGGCGGGATGGGAAGATCAGCCTATCTCTGTCCAGCTGAGTCATGTTTTGAAGAAGCTTTGAAGCGTAAAAGATTACAAAAAGCTTTGCGATGTGCTATTGACTCAAGCATTTTCAATATGCTCCAAAAACAACTTAATACCTGCATTGAGTCAGATACTGAGGCATGATGTTCATTGAGAGAACTCAGTAAACTCAAAAACCAAATCTAAAGTTCAATCACAACATTAATGACCAGCAGCGGCAAAATCAGAATTTATGAATTGTCCAAGGATTTAAGCCTTGACAATAAAGATGTGCTAGACGCAGCTCGAAAACTTGCCATACCAGCAAAAAGCCACAGCAGCTCCATAAGCAGTCTTGAAGCAAATAAAATCAAAGATTTTCTAAAAAAAAGCAATAATATAAAAACGACAAGCAAACCCGGCAAGAAATTAGATAAACAAATCCTTTCCGTTAAAAAAAGTCCCGTCAAAACTCAAAAAGATCAGAAGCCTGAACTGAAGCAAAACAACCCAAATCAATCAGAGATTTCAAAAGCAAAGTTAAATATCCCTTTAAAACCAAATCAAACTTTGGTTAAAGATCAAGTATCTTCTCAAGCTAACAATCGTAATACTTTAAAAAGTAGATTTCCTACACCACAAAAAATAAATGCACCCTCTAAACCAAACAAACCATTACCTCCAAAACCAAGAGAGGAAGTAAAAAAAATTATTTCTAAGCCCTTAAATCAAACAGAGAGTGAGATTACACGTTTAGAACAAAAAAAAGATGCCAAATTCATCAATCAATCCAAAATTTCTGAATCAGCTAAAAAGCCAATTGTTCAACCACAACAAACTAATCGTCAAGAACCAAAGAGGCCATTAGCACCACCAAGCAGACCAAAAATAAATATTCAAGATAAAAAACAACTACAACCCAACAACCAAAAGCCAAAAACAAAAATCAATCAAGGTGATATTTCTCCACAGAAAGTTAGTCCAGCAAATATCCAAAGAATCAAAAGTCAAACCAAGCAGAATTCACCATCGAGAAGCCCACAGCCTCCAACCAAAGGAAATACTCTTGAACTTGTAGGTGCCCCAATACGAAGAGAGAAACCTACAAATAAACCTCAGACTAACGAAGCAAGAAATAAACCAGTAATTCCATCCAGGCCTGGAGCTCCAAAACCGCCAGTCTCTGCAAATCGTCAAGGCTTATCAAATCGACCTGGTCCTAATAACAGAATGGGAGGACCAAATCGTCTTGGTTCGCCAAATCGCCAAGGTACCAATCGAGGTGGAGTATCTAATCGACCTACCCAAGGACAAAATCGTCCAGGGTCCAATAATCGACCTGGAGCACCAGTTCGTGCTGGATCTCCAAATCGAGGGGGGATGCAAAATAGGCCTGGATTTCCTAGCAGGTCCCTTAGCGGGCCAAACCGTTCTAATAATCGTCCAGGGGTTCCTTCTGGCATGAGAAAACCAGTTGCACCTAGTGAATTGATGCAACTGCAAAAGCCGCAAGCCAGACCTAATGCTCCACAAAGAAAAACTGATTCCTCAACTAGCCCTAGACAGAAAAGAGATAACTCAAATGGAGCAAGGCCCCCAGTAAGCAGGCCAACTCCAGCAGCCCCTAAAAAGCCAGCTCATAGGCCTGGAGGTACTGCCGCAGCCCCAAGAAGGACAGGTAGGCCTGACTGGGATGACAGTGCAAAGCTTGATGCTTTAAGAAATAAATCTCCTCAAAAACAGCGTCAAAAGGTTCACATTATTGGAGAAAATGATGATGCACTAACTGCAGAAAGAGGTGGATTCGCAGGAGAACAACAAGCAGTTGTTCTCTCAGCAAGCTTGGCTCGACCATCAAAGCCTAAATCTGGCAAAAGAAACAATGGGAAGCCTTTAACTGCGCTGAAAAAACGTAAAAAAGAAACAACTCGCCAAAGGCAACGAAGACGTGCAATGGAATTAAGAGCGGCTAGAGAAGCAAAACTTGTAAGACCTGAAATGATTGTTGTTCCAGAAGACAATCTCACAGTTCAAGAGCTTGCTGACATGTTGAGTGTTGAAAGTTCCGAAATCATTAAATCTTTATTTTTCAAAGGAATTACTGCAACTGTTACTCAATCATTAGATCTAACGACAATCGAAACAGTAGCTGAAGAGTTCGGCGTACCTGTTCTTCAAGATGATGTTGAAGAAGCAGCGAAGAAGACAGTTGAAATGATTGAGGAGGGAGATTTAAAACATTTAATTAGAAGACCTCCAGTCGTTACTGTGATGGGGCACGTTGACCATGGAAAAACATCTTTACTGGACGCTATTAGGAAAGCAAGGGTTGCAGCAGGAGAAGCTGGAGGAATCACTCAACACATTGGTGCTTATCAAATTGAGACTGAACATGATGGATCAACGAAGAAACTAACTTTTCTTGACACCCCTGGGCATGAAGCTTTTACTGCGATGAGAGCGAGAGGAACCAGGGTTACAGATGTAGCCATCTTAGTTGTAGCTGCTGATGATGGAGTTAGGCCTCAAACCCTTGAAGCTATTAGCCATGCAAGAGCAGCAAAAGTCCCCATTGTCGTAGCAATCAACAAAATTGACAAAGAAGGATCTTCTCCAGACCGCGTAAAACAAGAGTTATCAGAGCAGGATTTACTGTCAGAGGAGTGGGGAGGAGATGTAGTGATAGTTCCCGTTAGTGCCATTAAAGGCGAAAACATCGACAAACTTTTAGAGATGGTTTTGCTTGTAACTGAGGTAGAGGATTTACAAGCAAACCCAGACAGATTGGCCAAAGGTACAGTTATTGAAGCCCACTTAGACAAAGCCAAAGGACCTGTTGCAACTTTACTAGTACAAAACGGTACCCTTAAATCAGGAGATGTAGTCGCAGCTGGTCCAGTGCTTGGAAAAGTGAGAGCGATGGTAGATGAAAATGGATCTAGAATTAAAAAGGCAGGTCCATCTTGTCCAGTAGAAGCTCTTGGATTCAGTGAAGTGCCAACAGCTGGCGATGAGTTCGAAGTTTATCCAGATGAGAAAGCAGCAAGAGCCGTAGTTGGAGAAAGAGCAACAGATGCTAGGGCAGCAAGGCTTGCACAGCAAATGGCTTCCAGACGAGTATCACTTTCTTCTATGTCTGGCCAGGCAAGTGAGGGTGAACTTAAAGAATTAAATATCATTCTTAAAGCTGATGTTCAAGGAAGCTTAGAAGCAATTCTTGGTTCTTTAGAACAGCTTCCTAAAGATGAAGTCCAAGTAAGAGTTTTGCTATCAGCTCCAGGTGAAATTACTGAGACCGATGTTGACTTAGCAGCAGCATCTGGTGCAGTTATAGTTGGATTTAATACTTCAATGGCTTCGGGTGCCAAACGAGCAGCTGATGCGAATGGTGTTGACGTAAGAGATTACGAGGTTATTTACAAGCTTTTAGAAGATATCCAATTAGCCATGGAGGGTCTTCTAGAGCCAGAAATGATAGAAGAAGCTCTAGGGGTTGCTGAGGTTAGAGCAATTTTCTCAATTGGGAAAAGTGCCGTTGCAGGCTGTTATGTAACAAATGGAAAAATACAACGGAATTGCCGAGCAAGAGTCAAACGAGGAAAGCAAATTGTTTTTGAAGGCGATCTAGATTCACTGAAAAGGAACAAAGATGATGTAAAAGATGTAGCAACAGGTTTCGAGTGCGGAATAGGATGCGATCGCTTTGCAAACTGGGAAGAGGGGGATCAAATAGAAGCCTTTAAACTTGTAACTCAAAGAAGAAAATTAACGAATTAAATTAGTTATTTATTTCGGCTCTAGATCTGAATAAATATAATGAGTTAAAAGGAAAAGCCTAATCATTTTTTTGTTTATTCCTATCTTTATATAATAAAAAACCAAGAATTAATAATGCTGAACTTTGGATTACAAGATCATTAATAGAGACAGTATCTCCTGCGATTATATTAGTAATCATAATAAAAAAACCAACAGAAGCCGAACCGAAAAGCGCTATCCAAACAGCTCTTCTTAATCCCCGATAAGGATTTTTTGACTCCTTCAAAAGTCTTGCTCTTAAATTGGGATCTAAATTGGATCCTGGCTTATTAGGCTTATTCAAAAATAAATCGAAAGATGATAATTTGATTCTAATGCCGGTGTAGCTCAGGGGTAGAGCAACTGATTCGTAACCAGTAGGTCGGTGGTTCAATTCCACTCATCGGCATAAAGTTTTTAAATGGCTTTCGAGAGAATTAGCCTGTAAGAAGATGATCTAAATAAAGCACTTATTCAGATATTTCTTCTTTTATGAAAAATGGAATAACTCCTGAAATAGCTAAGACCTTGCCCTTAGAAAATACATGTGACCATTGATTCGTATAAAATTGAATAGGTATTGTATCCATAACGAAAGTGATCTTGATATGTTAGGGTCTTAGCGCTCTAAATGTATGTCATCGGTTTTTACCCTTACAAATAAAGGTTATGACTTCTACTGCTCCTAATGAGAATGTAAAGGATAATTTAAAAGATCAAATTTCTTGCAAATTAGTCTCAGAAATAATTCGCGAACGTATACAAGCCCATGGAGCTAGATTCCATGCAAATGATAATATTTCCGATTTCATTCAGCCAGGAGAACTAGAAACTCTTGAAAGAGAAGTTGCAACTAGGGTGAGAGATTTACTGAAAACTTTATTGATTGATGTTGATAATGACCACAACACTCAAGAAACTGCAGAACGCGTTTCAAGAATGTATCTAAACGAGGTATTCAAAGGCAGATATCACCCTCAACCTAAAGTTACTAATTTCCCCAACGATAGAAATTTAGATGAGATTTATACACTTGGGCCAATAACAGTTCGATCTGCTTGTTCTCATCACTTTGTCCCAATTCTTGGAGATTGCTGGATAGGAATAAAACCTGGAGAGAAAGTTATTGGAATATCGAAGTTTGCAAGAGTAGCTGATTGGGTTTTTTCTAGGCCACACATTCAAGAAGAAGCCGTAATGATTCTTGCTGATGAAATAGAACGTTTGTGCGAACCTAAAGGCCTAGCAATACTTGTTAAAGCTCAACATTATTGTATGAAATGGAGAGGAGTAAAAGAACCTGAAACTAGCATGATCAACTCAATCGTTAGGGGTGATTTTCGCCATGATGCAAGCTTGAAGCAGGAGTTCTTCGAACTTGTTAAACAGCAGTCAAACTTCGGTAAAAATTACTAAATCAACTAAAAAAGGTTTGGTCACTTACAACAACTGTTAAAAAGTTCTCTTAGAGAAAAGAGGGATCTAAAAGTGATGGTCGATAAGAAAGCAAAAATGGCCTTTGGTCACTCTTAACTGCAATAATCACATCTTCTCCAGTATGCCAAATCCATTGTTGCTGGGTAGGCCCGTTTTCAACATCAACATTTGTTCCAACTGGGGGACCAAAGCGATAGCGTAATCCTGCCAGGACCTCAGTCATATTTTCGTTGTCTATTTCATAAGCAAGTTGTTTTAATCCACCCTCCTTCTCAATTCGAACTCTAAGAGCCTTTACAGGTAAACCACTTATTTGAATATCGTTCACTTCGAACAGATTCTGATTTATTTTTTCTTTTATAGGAATGAAAGAGACACCAAGATGAGTCTCTACGCTTGAAAGATCCATTCCCCATTTCAATCCTTCAACACATGCATCAACTGGTTGAGAAAAAATTTGAATAAGCAAACCAAACACTATAACAAAAACGAATTTAGAAGCCTTTGTCATAGTTAAGAATTGACCCTTTTTAAACTTGATGATAGGTCTCTAGGTGTAAAAAATCATTGATTAGACTCTACATAAGTAAAATCTCTGCAATTGAGATAATAAGTTTAATATTATCTACTCAATTAGCTTAATCAAAGTAAAAACCAACATTAGCATTAGAACTTGAAAGTGGTTTTAACCAATGCTCCATTAACGTCCTCTTTACCATCTTGTTCAATAACAAAAATAGCTGGGGTAACTGTGACACTATCGTTCACCGAAAAATCATAAAAAGCTTCCCAAGCCAAAGGATCATCATAACCACTGTCATCTCTATGAGTTTCGGCTGTTCCAATACCAAATCCAAACTTATTCCCCTCAATAAACGCATCATTCCATAGGAAGCCAACAGACCATGTATTGCCATCCTCCACCTTATTCATCGCAGTATCAGGATTATCCTCGTTTTCAGGATTCTTCCAACCAATACCAGCACTCAGACTGTAGTCGTCTCCAAATTGGTAACTACCACTAATTCCATATGAAGAGTAATCATTCACATCAGGAGAATCATCAGTATTCCCGTTATCCGCTTGAGTATAGGCCGCTGCAAGAGTAAATTTCTCATCAACCCATGCCAACTGAGTTGTTATGTGATCTTTACCATCATCAGTTAAAAAGCCAATCGAAGAATTTGATGCATCTTCTGAAACGAAGAGTGCAGAAGCAACTAATTTGTCTTGGGACCAAGTAATACCAGCACCCGCTCCCATTTTTTTGGAATAAGTATCATTGGCTCCTGCCTGGTTTAGTACAAACAAGACTCCATCGCCTGGGTAAGCACTCGGCCACACACCAAGCAAATCATCTTGACGAAGCTTGGGGCCAAAAGTTACTTGAATATCGTCTCCAACAGGGAATTGGTAATAAGCCTTGTGAAGTTCTAACGAATCACTACTACTAAAAGCAGTATCTAATCTTGCCTCACCCATCATCCCGAAGGGCTCCATCATTCCGAAATTACCTATGCGAACAGCAGTCTTAAGAATGTCTTGGCCAGTAAAACTGGTCATAAACATCAGCTTTGTATCGTAATGAAAAACTGTCCCATCCTTGTCCTCAGAAGTAGACATTCCACCCATTCCACCCATTCCACCCATTCCAGAATCGCTTACGCCATCTACTCCACCCAAAACAAAAGTCGTTTTACCCATAAACATAGTTGTAGGGTATGAATCCCCCATATTCATGTGACCAACATGGTGATCATGATGACCTTTCTGATCGCCACCTCCTGCTTCAACAGCCATTGGGGCCATTAAGCCTAACGCAGCAGGAATCAAGAGTAATCGCGAAAAGAGCTTCATAGATCTCACAAATACTAGCAAAACTAGTAAAACTATATATAAATAAAAATATAACCTCAAAAACTTGCGAGAGTTCTAAAAGACGTGCGTTTTGCTACAAAGATTGTGTGCGTTTTGCTACAAAGATTCAACGTCTTTTGCTGACAACGTTCACAAGTTAATTAACCTAAAACTAGACGAACTAGATAAACCTAGAATGATGAACAATCTCAAGCCTATTTTCACCGCCATCATTATTTCTATGTCGTTTTCACTGATGGGATGCTCGGGTAATTCCCAAACAAACGGAACTACTGCACTTTTTGAAACGAAAGCAGAAGCTGAAAAAGCAGCAAAAAATTTCAATTGCACTGGAGCTCATAAGATGGGAGATAAATGGATGCCTTGCAAAAGTCATACAGATCATGAATCTCATGATGGGCATCACCATCATCACTAATATTGTTAGATAATGACAAATTCAAATAGTACCGATCAGAACAATTCCGAAAGTCCTTCTCATTGCGGAAGTAAACCAAAAAAAATTGCATTTGGGATAGCGCCACTCGGATTTATATCCATTGGAATTGTTCCCATGGGAATTGTTACCATTGGGATTGTTCCCATGGGTGTAGTTTCTATAGGCGTAGTAGCTATGGGAGTCGTTAATGCCTCAATAGTAGGAATGGGAATATTTTCTGCAGGAATAACAACTATGGGTCTAAAGGTGTGGAGTCCGGAAAATAATGCTATTCACGAGTCAATCAATCGTTCAAATTCTCCTTCTTCAAAAAATATATATGCATATCCAACTAAAGCTCAGGCAGAGATCGAAGCCAAAAAGATCGGATGCAATGGTGTCCATAAGATGGGTAAATTATGGATGCCTTGTGCAATCCATATAAACCCTAACTAATCTTGAAGTAATTAAGAATTTAAAGCTGTGGTATAAACTTCTTGGCAATATATCTAAAAAAAGACTAAATTCATCCCCCTGTTTTGTAACAAATTAGGATTTAATTACCTTTCGAAAAGTGATCTTAATTGGTCTAAGAATATATATCTTCAACTAACATTGAACCCTTTTCGCAAATTTGCTCCTGTGAAGGGAACTCTTTATCGGAGCAACAACATTCTCCTCTATCTGAATTTTTGATCCAATTAATAATCCCTGTTCGGATTGGTTGAGGACAAACTTGTCCTGCTTTAAGGTGATTGATTTCTTCGCTTGTTAAAGGATCAGCATGTTCAATAAAAAGAGACTCTTTAAGCCTAAAAGAACATGTCTCATTCCATTGTTCAAAACAATTTATATGGTTTATAAAATCATTCCATGCTTCTTTCATTGATCTATATCCCTTCTTTTTTAACTCTTTGCTGAAAACAGCTTTTATGAATTCATTAAAATTCTGTAATTGATGAGGTGTAAAAGATGATGTGACATGGCTTTCATAATCAGGAAATTCAAGTTTTTTCTCTAATGATTGCAGTCTTTGTTCAATCATGTGAAATCGAGAATCTATCGATTCAACAGGCAGATTTTCTATTTGATTAACAAAACAATCAGAGACATAACCAACCAATGATTTTCCCGAAATCCTCGCACTCTCCTTAATCTTTTCTAAAAGTTTTGGGTCAATACTTACATTGAGTTGAGTTCTCTTCATGAGTTAATCAATGAAAGGGTGGGAAAATCCAATTAATGAATATTTTATTGAATTCAAAACCATATCGTTAACATTTTCAGATTTCTTGATCTTTAAGAAGCTATCTCTTTTCACCCATCCAAAAATTACCTCTTACAAGCAATAAGGGTAAAAATAAATCTATCTATTATTTGGTAGCAAAATTAATGAAATCACACAAAGAACACTAATCAAAGGTCCAGGAGGCAAATTCAAAATCATAGCTAGAGAAAAACCTATAAGCGATAAAATTAAGCCAAATATGGATGATCTAATCATTGCAATCCATAAAGATCTTGCTTTCTGTAATCCCAACAAAGTTGGGGTTGAAAGTAACGCAATCACAAGAATGACTCCCACTGCAGACATTGAACTCACAATGACAAGTGCCGTAGTAAAACCAAGAGCCAAATTTAAAAAAGATACATTAACTCCACTTGAGGCAGCTCCTTCTGGATCAAGACCAATATGAACAAGCTTGTCGTAACCAAAAAGCATCAAACAAATAAATACCGAGAAAGCGATCAAAGTTCTTAGCAGATCACTCAAATTTGCAGTTAATAAATCTCCAAATAAAACAGCCTCCAAATCAATCCTGATACCCAGTAGAGGTATAAGCAAAACACCGAGTCCCATCGAACCAGCAAGAATTGTATTCATAACCGCTTCATAATTTTGATTTTTTCTATTTGTCAAGCTCTCTGCTGCAATAGCTCCTACCAAGCCGCTGATGACTCCACCAATAGAAGGATCCAAACCAAGCGCCATAGCCAAAGCTAGACCTGGCAAAACACAATGCGAAATCAAATTAACTTGAAGAAGCCTTTTATGAGTGATCAATACAGTGCCCATGGCAGGGCAAAGTATTCCTGAAAAGGAAGTTATCAAAAGAGGAATTATCCACCAATTTGTATTTAAAAAAGACATGAAGCCAATGATTCAGTATGGTCAGGAAGAGAGATCAAGTTAAGATCTTACAAATGAGCAAAAGCAAGCCTGAAATCACTAGACGTCAACAGCAACTGCTCAATGAACTCAAGAAATGTACTGATGAATTGAGTGGGCAAGAACTGCATAGACAACTTCATAATGGTGAAAAGGTCATGGGACTGACCACGGTCTATCGAAACCTGCAAGCTCTAGTAAAGCAAGGTTTGATTCGTTCCAGACATCTTCCCAATGGTGAGGTTCTTTATGCACCAGTTGAAAGAGATATTCATCATTTAACTTGCGTAAGCTGTGGAGAAACAACACGCTTAAAGGGATGTCCGGTCAAAACAACTGATCTGTCCAAAAAAACTTCTAAAAATTTTGAGCTTTTGTTTCATACTCTTGAGTACTTTGGTCTCTGCCAAAATTGTTCTCAGCAACTTAATGTTGGATAAGATTATTTGAATATGAATCAACCCTATAACTTCCACCTCAAATAATTAATTGAACTAAGTTTTTCTTGAACTTCCTGAGGGCTGCCAGAAGCCAAAATAATTTTATCTAAAGCAACAACCTTGTCATAGGCATTTAAAGATGTTCCCCAGTCGTGACTACTAACAAAGACAGTGAATCCCGAATCAGCTAGCTGACGAATGATTAACAGGAAATCTTCTTTAGCGGGAGGATCAAAGGCGGAGCAAGGTTCATCAAGAAGAAAAATTTTGGCTGGATTCATTAATGTTTTTGCAAGTAATGCTCTTTGTTGCTGACCACCAGACAAAGCATCAAGTCTCCTTTTTGCTAAATGAGATATTCCAACACGTTGAAGAGCAGCTTCTAATTCACAACAAGTCGATTTGGAATGATTTACTCGACCTAAGGAAACTAATCCTTCAACTGTGATAGGAAAATTCCAATTCAGCTTTCCTCTTTGAGGCATTAAAGCAATTTGAGATCGATCATTAATTAATGGTTTCCCTCCAACAGTGATTTTTCCTTTATCTGGTTTGCTGTTTCCTTGAAGCAAGCTTAATAATGTGGACTTTCCTGCACCATTGGGACCAACAAGAGCAGTCAAAGTACCTGGCTCCAGCTTTAGAGAAACCTCACTTAAAGCAGGTTTGATTTTACTGGAATAGGAATATGTCACATTTTCAGCAATCAAACTAGACATCAATTAGAGGATTTGCTGACAAGAAACATAATATACTTGCCAATCTCAAATGAAAATGATTATCGTTTTAGATACGTTAATTTTTGATTAAATGTCGAAATTGTTCAATCAACGCATCAAGAGCAAATCAATATTTAATAAAACAGTCCTTAAGAACTCTTTTCTTGCTGGAGCATTTTTATTTTCGGGAATTCATCAGAGCGCACAGGCAAATTCAAAATCAATTATTGCTGTAGAGCCATTAGTCTGCGATGTCGTTTCTGCAATTGCACCACCCTCTACTCCCGTAACCTGCTTAATTGATAGAAAACAAGATGTTCATGATGTCAAGATCACCCCAAGGCAAGCTCAAACACTAAAAAGTGCGAATCAAATATTTACGCTTGGTTCAGAGATGACCCCTGCAATTAAAAAATGGTTAGATAATCCCTTAACTGTTGTCGTTGGTGTAAGTGCAATAGAAATAGACGATCATCATGACGACCACGATGATCATTCAGCTGCTAAACATGACGATCATGATGACCACGATGATCATTCAGCTGCTAAACATGACGATCATGATGACCACGATGATCATGGTGATAGCCATGGAGAAGGAGCTTTTGAATGGGCTGGTGTTTTTGATCTTTCAGCAGGAACATACAAATGGTCTTTTGCCAAAGTCGATGGAGACTATGCTGATCCTGCAATGAAAATGGTTATTCTCAATTCTGGTGATATTGAAGCATCAGAAGAGCTTGCCAAAGAATTATTAGGATCTAAGGATTCAGAAACCAAACGCAATAATGACAAACTTGTTGCGCAGGAAAAAGCATATTTTCTTTCATTTAATGAGAAGAAAGACATCACAACCTTTACTGTAGAAATCAAAAAAGCTGGTAAATATGCATTCTTTACTGAGCATATGCCTTTTGAGTTTGAAGCCGACGAACATTTCTTTAAGGATGTTTCAGGCGACGATGTTGAACCTATAGCTCAAGTTCCAGATGAAGGCGATCATCATCATCACCATGATCATGGTGGGCTAGATCCTCATATCTGGCATGACCCTCATAACATCATCAAGATGGGAAATGTCATTTCTAAAAATATCAATAAGAAAATTTCCTTCTTTGACAGAGAAACAAAAAAAGTTTTAAAAGAAAGAACTCAAGCCGTTAATTCTATTTTAGAAGATCTCGACTTATGGACTCAAAAACAAGTTGCTACAATTCCTACTGATCGAAGGACAATCGTTTCTAAGCACAAAGCGATGGAATATTACGGAGATGCATTTGGCTTGAAGACTTTGAGTCTATTAGATTTCCTTGGTGATTCTTCCAGCCTTAGACCAGAGACTATTTCTACGGTAATAGCTGAGCTCAAAGAAGAAAACGTGAACGTCTTATTCGCTGAGCAAAAGCCTCCTTCCAAGCTATTAAAAAACTTAAGCAGACAAACTTCCACCCCTATTGCAAGAAATCAAATCTTTGTTGATGGTCTAATGCTAGAAGGGAATACTGTTTCAGTAGCAGTACACAACACATGTACAATTGTTGATTCGCTTGGTGGAGAATGTGATGAGAGAGAGGGGGATGAACTTGAGGGTAAATGGAATGATTTAACCAACCCTTAAGATTCAAAATTTGAATAATGTCTAACTTGAAAAAAGTTAGACATTATTCAAACTACATGTTTCCAACCAAAGGATATAAAGCATACAAACAACATTGGGAAGACCAAGCGGGTTTCATGGATAAACCACCATGGGACCAAGATAAGATCCTAAAACTTATTATCTCAACTGATTTCGATTCCAATCTAAAAGAACTTCAATTTTCAAATCATTCGCTTAAAAAAGAGAATGGGGAAAATACATTAAGAGTAAAAGTCCCTTATAATTATTACGAACTTGATGACTTCGAGTCAAAATCACTTGAATTATTGGGTATTCAAGAAAATTGGATAACTGATATTTCTCTTGAAAACTCACATTGTTCAAATCGTTAATTAAAGGAAATGAGTACCAAACAAAAAGTACCGGTGACAATACTGACTGGTTTCCTAGGATCTGGCAAAACGACTCTTCTTAATCGAATTCTAAGCGAAGAGCACGGTAAAAAAATAGCTGTTATTGAAAATGAATATGGTGAAGTTGGTATTGATCAAGGATTAGTAATCAATGCTGATGAAGAGGTCTTCGAGATGTCGAATGGTTGCATCTGTTGCACCGTTCGGGGTGATCTAATTCGTGTACTTGGAAACCTCATGAAGAGGCGAGACAAATTTGACTACGTATTAGTTGAAACTACTGGCCTTGCTGATCCTGGTCCTGTCGCTCAGACATTCTTTATGGACGATGAAATCCGTGAGGAGTTTTCACTTGATGGCATAGTCACACTTGTTGATGCAGCCCATATAGAGCAACAACTTGGTCGAAGTGATGAGAGTTCAGAGCAAGTTGCCTTTGCTGACGTCCTTGTCTTAAATAAAACTGATCTAGTTTCAGATGAATCACTCGACAACTTAGAATTACGGCTACGCGATATGAATCGTATGGCTCGTGTCATACGCAGTAAACAAGCAGACGTCTCAATTGATACTGTGCTAAATCTAAGTGCTTTTGATCTAGATCAAGTACTTCAGCGTCGTCCAACTTTTCTTGAACCAGAATACCCATTTGAGTGGACAGGTGTTTTTTCACTTGAAAAAGGTCGCTATGAACTTACGCTCGAAGAAGGTCCAGACCCCACAATGTCTCTCGTCCTGTTATTAAATCAAGGCAAGGATGAGACATCACTCAACTCAGGGGCTGAATCATGCGTAAGACTATATGCCGAACAAGAACAACTTATGAATCCAGGGGATATGGTCCCAGTCGGCAAACATGTAAGCCTTCAACTGCAATCCGGAGGAACTAAGTCCTTCTTCATAGATGTTGATAAGGCAAGGGATATAGGTCTGTTCACTCAACATACAGCCGAAGAATTTAATATGAAATTAACGAAAGTAAATACTCCTTCTACAGATGAGATAGATAATGATCAGAACACCTCTACAATTTCTCCAATAGCTGAAAGGGTTTGGGTAGCTGAACACGAACACGATGACGAAGTAGGTTCAATCGCTATCGAGCGAGAGGGTGATGTAGATCCGGAGAAACTCAATAGATGGCTAAGTCGACTTTTGTCTGAGAAAGGTGTGGATATATTTCGCACCAAAGGTTTCATTAGTTATGCGGGTGAATCTAAGCGAATAGTTTTTCAAGGAGTACACATGCTCTTCACAGCACAACCTGATAAAGAATGGGGCAATGAACCTCGCCGTAACCAACTCGTCTTTATCGGTAGAAATCTTGATGCAGCAGAAATGAGTAGGGAGTTTGACAAATGTCTGGTATAGAAGCATTTAGTCCCAAGGGAATGCTTCATGAAGGTTGGTCTACGCAAGTTGACGACTATGCGATTGTCTGCGGCTGGGCACTAGAAGGTAAAACTTTTTTAGTAGGTGATGTCGCTGGTGGGCTTTACGCATTTGAGGGAAAATCTGGAAAGCTCATTTGGCAAATAAAAGACATACATAAAGGTGGCTTACTCGCAATGTCTATACATCCAAATGGAAAGACTTTTGCAACTGCTGGCCAAGATGGACATGTGAATATATGGGAAAGCCAAGAGGGTACGGCAACTAATGCTTTGGAACTTGGGAAAGGATGGGTTGAGCACATCAAGTGGTCCCCAGACGGAAAATTTTTAGCAGTAGTTTTTACTAAATACGTCTATGTTTTTGATGATAAAGGTCAAGAACATTGGCGATCAGAGGAGCATCCCAGCACTGTCAGCGCAATTGCTTGGTCTAATTCAAATGAATTAGCAACAGCATGCTATGGCCAAGTCACTTTTTTTGATGTAGTAAACGACAAGATCAATCAAAAGTTGGAGTGGCGAGGCTCACTGGTATCAATGGTGCTTAGTCCAGATGGAGACATAGTGGCATGCGGCAGTCAGGATAATTCTGTTCATTTCTGGCGTCGTTCAACAGATGAAGATTCAGAGATGACAGGATATCCAGGCAAACCAAGCCACCTAGCTTTTGATCAAACTGGCACAGTTCTTGCTACTGGGGGTAGTGATCGAGTAACGGTTTGGAGTTTTCAAGACGATGGTCCTGAGGGCACTGTACCTGGAGAGTTAATGCTTCATACCGAACCCATTTCATGCCTTGCTTTCTCACATAGCGGGATGCTTTTAGCTTCTGGCGCGAGAGATGGTTCAGTTTTTTCTTGGTTCCTCCAAGCAGATGGTCAGGGTGATCCAGTTGGTGGTGCATTTTCAGGTGACCTTGTAAGCCAAATCGCTTGGCACCCTGATGACACTGCCTTGGCTGCAATAAATGCAAACGGAGGAATTACGGTTTGGGATTTTAAGGTTCGGACGAAAACGTCACCTCAAGGATTCGAATAAGGTCAAAATTTCTTATTTGCAATAGATACTCGAGGGCTGCTCGATTGCTATTGCCTAGAAAATTAAAACTTCAACAAGAGGAGTTTTTACTGATGTATAAATATTCCACATAACTTATATATGGTTATATTCCACCAGAGGACTCAATGAAAAAAACAATTCTTTGGCTTCAAGAATTACTCATTTCAATGGGAAATGCTCTATTTCATCCTTATAAAGATAACTCACCTCCAAGTTTTGAGGCGCAGCCTTTCAAAGATGACCCTTACAAGAACCGAGGAATTGCATAGGGCAAGGTCAAAATTGTTTTAAATTTCAAAGAGAGGTTCAACTGGGCCTCTTTTTTATTATCTATTTTCGAGAAGAGAAAGTAATGACCGAACCATAAAGAATTAGAGAATGTGCTTTAATAAGCCCATGAACTCACAGATTAAGAAGAAGTTAAGCACAAGCAATTCTGGCGTTAACTTAAAAAAAACCGACAAGAAACAACCTACTTGGCATTTTGAAGTTGAAGGTAGCGGTCAAAGAAAGAGATATTTAAGATCTCTGAAAGACAAAGCTGTAGCTTAATTTATAGCCTTTTAATAAAACAACTTCATTTAAATCAAACACAACCCCTCTAGCCAACTAAAAGAGGGCAAATGTCTCTATTGGATTTTTATTGAATTAGTACTTTCAATGGATTTAAAGTATCCAGAGATCGAAAAAACCTTAAAAAAATTCCATGAATTTAATAGCTAGCTATAGAAATAAAGGTTTTGAATCTGTTGCAGATGGTGTGATGTCATTTTTCGATCGTCGCACGGACTTGCATCGCAATGGAATCGCCTTCAGCAATGGATCAAATAATGATTCAGATCCTGCAAAAATTTCTACTGATATCAGCCTTGTAGCCATAGATCGCAGCGACCCAGAAGCATTTGCACTCTCTGAGGTCATTGTAAGAGGCGTCGATGCTGGGCTTCAAAAATACCTCCAAGATCGTCCTCTTTTTAGTAAATGCTCCCCAGAACAATCATTATTTGTCAATCCAATTTTCAACATACAACGTTATGCCCCTGGAGAAGGATTTAAAAAATGGCATTGTGACTGGACGATTAGCGAAGAAGCAACCGAACCGGTTCATAGAGTTTTAGCTTGGATTCTCTATTGCAATGATGTCGAATCTGGAGGTACAGAATTCCACTGGCAGGAATATCATGAGACAGCTGAACGAGGAAAATTAGTTATTTTCCCTGCTGGATTGACGCATATTCATAGAGGCAGAGTTAACAAAATTCATTCCAAAACAATTGCAACTGGTTGGATAAATGCAGGTTCAAGAGACTCATATATTTCCAGACTGGCAAGTTAATTAATAGAAAAATATTCTTACACAATTATTTTTTCAAGGTAGAGACAAGATTGCTCCATCTCTCCATAGAGTCCATAAGCAATAATTTTTTCCCAAATCGGACTTTATGCTTGAAAAGACAAAAAGTTTCGGATCTAAATTGATAATAATTTTTGAAGAAACTTCAACAGATTGAGAATGAATTGTGTATTATCAACAGACGTTCAGCTCTATTCGAGTCGCAGTTAGATTCAAGCCATGGAACGGGGACTTGAACAATGACAATTTTTCTAATGGCTGAACTAACTTACAGAGGACTTAAGTACTCTCAAAACAAATCTGCTAAAAGCTCTCAAGAAGTGCACTTGCAGTATTGTGGTCATGAAATCATGAGTAAGAGAATCCATGAAGCCATGAAAGCTGAAATGGGTTGAGAAAGAATTAGAAAAAAGTCTTTCCATTAGTTAAATATAGTTTTTAATTATATTTTTGAATTTTGTTATTTATAAACTAAATAATAAACTAGTTTATTAAAATACTGAATCAATCAATACAGTTTTAATTTAATTAATGCCTTAAAAGTAAACTCTTTTCAAATCAAACATGCAATATGAGCCGGGGACGATAGATTGCCATGTCTTCCTAGAATGCAAAGAGCAAATAGAGAAGATGCTACTTAGATTATACAAAGTAGAGAATACTGAGCATATTTGTAACCAACTTCAATCTATTTACCAACAAATAGAAGGTATGCATGAGTTAAAGAAAGTTAAGAGAAAAAAAATTTATACTAATTAAGCTTTAAGCAAATAAATTCAAAACTTACTTTAATTTTTAATAGATTTTTAATTCTGTATCAATTAAGTCTTAACTTATCCAACTAAATTACCTATAACTGTTTTATCAGAAAACCCGTTCCAAAGTTTTCTGTAGGGAGGTCAGCACTACTGGGAAGGGTTTTGACCTCCCTCTAATTTTTTAAAAAAAGTAATTAATTTAATAAATTTACTAATTAAATCCTAATTTCAAAGTTCCCCAAAGATCAAATGCACCAAATAAAAAAGCTATAAAAACCAAGTCCCATGCTTTCTGCTTAATAGCCCAAGGAGCAAAAAATACTTCACCAAGGCCATGAAGAGCTGCTCCTATTCCTAGATGATCTAAAACCAAAAGGCCATGAGATAGTAAAAATAATCCACTAGCAAAGTATCTCAAAAAGGTATCGTAAGTTATGAGTTTAATTTTTTTTTATGTTCGAAAAAGTAATCGCTGTTTCAGGGAGAGATTTAAAAGTTTTGACCATCAAGTCAACCAAGAGTTTTTTATTTTTAATGCCTGATTTAGTCATAACCAGATAGCTTAATGTAGTTAAAGTTATAAATATTTTTGATATTCTTATGTATCATTAATTGCTTTGTGAGCTAAATAAAACAAAGCATATTTGATGACTTTTAGTATATTTAAATACCCTTACTCTTACCTAAAAGATAATTAATTCGATAAAAGTGAATCAATTAATACAGTTAGATACATTTATTCACGTAATATTTGGTACAAATAAAATTTTTAATGAAACTCAATTTTGTACCGGTTAATATTTTTCGAGAGACTCCTGAAGTAACTTTTTTAGATGCCAGTGTTGAAGATTCAAATGGTAGTGACGTTGTTATTCATAGAGGAGGAGCAACTTCCCCCCCTGATTTAAATAGCTTCGAGCAATATTATGTACACTATCATCAAACAGATAATAATCTGGTACTTCAGGGAGATAGGATTTTCACGCTATTAAATCCTCTCTGGGATGAACCTCATCACATAATTTATCTCAATAGATTCATGGGGGCACTACAAATACCTATCGGTACTTTTCATAGATCAATATCTGGAAATGATGGAAGTATTGTTATCAATCAGGCAATCAGAGATAAACAATTTGAGGCGAAAACAGAATTTAATCCTATAAGTATTGAAAATAGAATTGATCTACAAAAAGCCAAATCTAAAGAACCTATTATCTGGTTATGGAAAGGGGGAGAAATCAAGAGAATTAAAGATTCTCTATTCCTAAAAGTAGCTTAACTTTTCTATTCCTAAAAAAATTAATTCAATACATATAGTATCTAAGAAATATTTATTCTAAATACTATTTCTAGGAATAAAACAAATAATACACCTGACATTGCAATCCTGCCATGAACTATTTCAGTTTTGCTTAGTCTCTCGAAAGACATGAACTAAAAACAAGCTAGTCGATTTATAACAAACTTAATAAAGAGAGCAAGTATCAAAAAATGCTTTTTCAGGTTAATTAAATTATTCAATTTTATTGATAAAAAGAAAAGACTACGGCCCAAAGGAAATGGTATATCTTACGACAGACAAAAAATAGTGTTATAAATAATCATAAAAAAAAGATTTAGTAATAAATGAGTCCACTCTTTAAATGCCTTGGCTGTGGACAAAATATCGAAAGATCAACAAAGACTTTTTGGAAAAAGAAAGGTCATATCCTTTGCTCTACTTGCCAAGACAAAATAGAGCAAGAAACGAGTTTTACTAAAACAAAATAGACTTAAACACTAAGGAATTTCTCAACAACAGATTTACTTAATTCGCTCGTTGGGCCATTAGCTACTATTCCACCGCGTTGCATTGCATAATAACGATCTGCTTGCCTAACGAAATGCAAATGTTGCTCTACCAATAAAACTCCAACCCCAGTCTCACTAATGATCCTTTTAACTGCTGACTCAATATCTTGAACAATATTCGGCTGTATTCCTTCGGTTGGCTCATCAAGTAAAAGCAACTTTGGTTTTCCAAGTAATGCTCGCGCAATTGCAAGTTGTTGCTGTTGTCCTCCGCTTAAGTCACCTCCTTTACGAGCTAGAAATTGTTTTAAAACAGGAAAAAGTTCATATACAAGTTGATCAATCTTTTTATGCTTTGCTAACCCTCCAGGCAAAGCTTCCAATCCAAGTTGAAGATTTTCCTCAACAGTTAGATAAGGTATTATTTCTCGTCCTTGAGGAACATATGCAATGCCGGAACGAGCCCTTTGATGAGGCGGCTTTCTATTTAGTAAATCTCCATTAAAAATAATCTCTCCACGCCGTGGAGTTAATAAACCTATTAATGATTTAAGCAAAGTTGTTTTACCTACTCCATTTCGACCAATAAGACAAATCATCTCACCTTGATTGATATTCATATCAACATCTCGAAGAATATGACTCTCGCCATAGTAGGTATTTAAGCCTTTTATCTGAAGCATAGTCATTCTTCTTCCTCCACAGATTTTCCTAGATAAACCTCTATAACTAAAGGATCTTTTTGTATGTCGCTCATAGACCCCTCTTTTAATACATGCCCTTGATGTAAAACACTAACAGGACAATCAAGTCTACGAATAAATTCCATATCATGATCAATGACTAAGACAGTATGATCGCCAGCTAAAGATTTAAGAAGATCAGCAGTTAAATCTGTTTCTTCATCAGTCAAACCAGCTACAGGTTCATCAACAAGTAAAAGATCAGGGTCTTGTCCAACCAGCATCGCTATCTCAAGCCATTGTTTTTGACCATGAGAAAGCGATCCAGCCCTGATATTGGCTTTTGATTGAAGGTTGACAATACTCATCAAATGGTGAATTTGATCTAAATGCTTAACCTTTAAAGTATTAATTAATAATGAAAAAGGAGTTTTAGGTCTGCTAACTGATAGAGCTAAATTGTCTTGTACAGATAAATTTTCAAATATCCTAGGACTTTGAAATTTCCTTCCAATCCCTTTCCGCGCTATACGAAACTCTTTTTGACCAAGCAACGATTTTCCTTTAAAAATCACATCCCCCTTTGTCGGTGCTACTTTCCCAGTAATTACATCTAAAAATGTAGTTTTACCTGCACCATTGGGACCAATAACTGCTCTAAGATCGCCTTGATTCAAAACCAGATCAAGATCTCTGAGGGCAAGAAATCCTTCAAAACTAACTGAAATTTGTTTTAGCTCTAGCAATGGAGAATTCATGATTTAACCTCACCTTGTTCATTGACTTCAAGACTTGGATATGTTTCTAGCTTTTTATTAATCCCTATTAAAAAAAGTAATTTCTTTGGACCGCCTTTTCTGATCCATCCTAGTACACCCTCTGGAAGAGCTGTTACTACAAGAATAAATAATCCACCTTGAATAAACATCCAGCTTGCAGGTAATGCTTCACTCACCAAACTTTTTGCATAATTAATCAAAACAGCTCCAAAGATTGCGCCTAATAATGTTCCTCTACCTCCCACGGCAACCCAAATAACCATTTCGATAGAGAAAGGAACAGTCATAAATTGAGGAGACACTATTCCAGATTGAACTGTATACAAAGCTCCTGAAACACCAGCTAATCCTCCTGCTATTGAAAAAATTATTGTTTTGAAAATTACTGGATTATATCCAGTAAAACGAACTCGAGCTTCATCGTCTCTAATTCCAACAAGGATATTTCCAAATCTATCTCTAACAATCCACCGCGCAAAAAACCATGCAAGTATTACTAAGATAGCTGATATCCAAAAAAACCATCTTTGCATTATTTCTGAACCAACCATTTGACCAAAAAGTTGAGTTACGTCTGTTTTCAGACCATTTGTTCCATTAATCAATTTCTGTTGCCCATTAAAGAAATTGAAGAAAACTAAAAGTGCCGCTTGTGTAAGAATTGAGAAATAAACACCTTTAATTCTATTTCTAAAAACTAAATACCCAAGAAGACCAGCAATTATTGCCGGTAACAACCAAATGGAAATAAGAGTAAAAATTGAACTTTTAAATGGTTCCCAGAAGAATGGAAGTTTTTCGACTCCATATAAACCAAAAAACTCGGGAATACCATTTGGGAATTCTCCTGCACTATTCAGTTGCAGGAACATCGCAGCACAATATCCACCAAGAGCAAAGAAAATTCCTTGACCTAAACTCAACATCCCTGTGAATCCCCAAATCAAATCAACTCCAAGAGCAACTATTGCAAGAGATAAATATCTTCCTAAGAGATTTAATCTAAAGACAGGAAGTACTGAGGGTGCAGCAATAATTAAGGCAATGATCAACACCCAAATAGTTAAGTTAATCCAACTTTTTTTTGTAGAAAAAATACTCATAAATCAAGACTCCACCATTCTTCCTTTTTGAGGGAACATCCCAGTTGGTCTAAATTGAAGGAATATGACTATTAGAGCAAATATCATTACTCTAGCCATGCTTGTTGTCGCAAAAAAATCTATCGTTGAATAAAGAGGGGATGGCATCTCGGGCCAAATGGTAAGCAGTCTTCCTGCTCCTATCAAATCGGTCATTATTCCAATCGAGAAAGAAGCAAGAATTGTTCCTAATAAATTGCCCACGCCACCTAGAACGACAACCATAAAACAACCCACGATATAATTTCCGCCAACATTTGGCCCCACTGAACCAAGTAGTGAAACCGCAACTCCTGCGACACCAGCCAAACCTGATCCAATTCCAAAAGTAATAATATCTACTGTTTCTGTTGATATACCTAAACAATCACTCATAGGTCTATTTTGAGTTACTGCTCTAATTCTTATCCCCCAAGCTGTTTTATCAAGAAAGAAAATTACTACTAAAACAGATATTAAGGTAATAAAGATTATTAAAAGACGAGTTTTAGGAAAAGTAATTCCAACAAAATCAATTCCACCTCTCATCCAAGAAGGAGCTGTAACATCAACATTCCTTGCACTAGCGCGGCTAAGTTTGCTTACTAAAGAAGATAAAATACCTCCTGTTGCGACACCTAGTAATGCAGAAAAGCCCCAAGTACATGCCTTAATTAATTTACCTTTTGCACCATGAAGTAAGTCATCCGAAATAAATAATGGTGAAAATAGTCCAAAGAAAAGTGCTATCACCAAACCACTTGCATAGGCTAGCGGAACGCTTCTAACAAATTGTTGAAGGATTAGGCTAACTCCCCATGTCGCGAGAAGTGTTTCAAGAGGACTTCCATAGAGACGTCTAATAACCGTTCGCTCTAAAAGAATGCCAACTGTTCCACTAACTAAAAAAGCAATCCCAATTGCAACTATGACATACGAATCATAAAAAGGTTTTAAAAAAGAAACTTGTTTGAAAATTAATTGGGTTATGTATGTTGAATAAGCACCAAGCATCATCAATTCCCCATGAGCAAGATTGATGACGCCCATTAAACCGAAGACAATTGCTAGTCCCAGTGCTGCGACAAGCAAAACTGAGCCAATAGCAACGCCATTAAAGAGGCTTTCAAGAAAAAGTTGCACTAGCTTGGTTGTTTTTTTTAAAGAAATAAGGAGCCCAAAGGCTCCTTATTAGGATCTATTTATAAGTCAAAAATTGAATCACATCCTATATTTTTCACCTTTCTTAGGATCAGTCCAATCACAAGCGTAACCTTTTGAACTTGGATGTTTTTGGTTCCATGCTTGTGGTTCAACTACATCAGTTTCTTCAAGGATCGTAAATCCACCCTCTGCGTTGATTTCACCAATTCTCACTGTTTGAGATAGGTGATGATTTGCCATAACTTCTACTGGACCTTGAGGAGCATCAAATGTCTGCCCAACCAATGCTTCTCTAACCGCATTGTCATCAAATGTTCCTGCATCTTCAACTGCCTGCTTCCAAAGATAAACCATGTTATAAGCAGATTCTTGAGGATCAGCCACAACACGATCACTACCCCATCTCTTCTTAAAGCTCTTAGCAAATTTCTTAGAAGCTGGAGTATCAATAGACATCATGTAGTTCCAAGCACCATAGTGGCCCTCAAGGAACTCAGGTCCAATCGTACTAATCTCTTCTTCCGCAATGGAGTAGTTCATTACGTAATAACCATTGGAAGGAGTAATTCCTGCGTCCTGGATTTGTTTAAAGAAAGCAACGTTTTGATCACCATTCAAAGTGTTAACGATGATTCCACCATCAGGAAGAGCAACTTTAATCTTGGAGATAATAGGAGCTACCTCTGTATTACCCAAAGGCAGATAGTCTTCCCCAACAACTTTACCGCCAAGTTGTTTGACTTGAGCTTTAGTAATTGTGTTAGAAGTTCTTGGGAAAACATAATCAGAACCAACTAAGAAGAAATCTCCTCCAGCCGCTGGTGAGCGCTTGTACATGAATTCTGTAGCAGGCTCAGATTGTTGGTTAGGAGTCGCTCCTGTATAGAAAATGTTATTGGAGCACTCTTGTGCTTCATATTGAATAGGGTAATAAAGGAATGCATCTTTAGATTCATAAACCGGAAGCATTGCCTTACGACTAGCAGAAGTCCAGCCGCCAAAGACAACTGGGACACCATCCTGGTCTATCAACTTCTTTGATTTCTCAGCAAAGGTAGGCCAATCTGATGCCCCATCTTCAACGATGTACTCAATTTTATAGCTTTTACCGTCGACTGTTACACCGCCAGCTGCATTGATTTCTTCAATAGCCATTTTCTCTGTATCAACAAGAGTTGACTCGGAGATTGCCATTGTCCCTGATAGGGAGTGGAGAATTCCAACAGTTACGGTGTCATCAAATTTGCCTGAGGAATCTGATCCACCACAAGCAGTAACAGTTACGGCCAATGAGGCAGTAGCTAAACCTGCAAAAATGCGCTTTGAAAGCTTCATGAATTACTAACTAAATTTAGTTGTTTGCCCACCTTGGGGTTTAAGAAAAGTATCCAACTGAACACCCCTCTTTTTGTAACCAATGAGACTGTTTTTGCTATTTCAGTAAATGAAGATAGATTTTCGTATTAACCACTACACTTCACCGAGCAGTAGGTATCTGATTACACAAAAACTCTTCAATTGTTTTTATCCCCTCCCCTGATTTCGTATTTGTAAAGCACCAGGGACGATTATTTCTCATCAATAGAGTATCTCTCTCCATTATTTTCAAGCTTGCTCCAACCATTTCAGCGAGATCAATCTTATTGATCACTAATAAGTCTGAACGTGTTATTCCTGGGCCTCCTTTCCTGGGGATTTTATCTCCAGCTGCAACATCAATTATGTATATACATATATCTACTAGCTCAGGGCTAAAACTTGCGGCAAGATTATCGCCACCGCTTTCAACAAATATTAAATCTAAAGCTGTAAATTTATGTTCTAACTCTTCAACAGCAATTCGATTAATAGAACAATCTTCTCTTATAGCTGTATGCGGGCATCCTCCAGTTTCAACTCCTTTGATACGTTCAGGTGCTAAAGCTTTTGAATTAGTTAAAAACTTTGCATCTTCTTGAGTGTAGATGTCATTCGTTACTACTGCGATCTCATAGTGATCTTTCAGATTTTCACATAGTCTCTGAATAATAGCCGTTTTACCAGATCCCACTGGACCAGCGATGCCAACTCTCAATTTACTTTCCATTAGCTTCTAAATAATCTTGAATAAAGTTCTATATGCGATTGTTGGGCCATAATCGCGCCAACATCGCTAATCCAAATTTCTTTGGGATTCTGTTGCAATAAGAAACTTGCTTGAGACTTAATAAGCAATAGTGATTTCTTTTGAATCTGTTGAGCTTTTGTGGGTCCTAATGACAATAGTCTTAACGCTGCACTCAACTGGTTAGCGACCCAACTATATAAAAATCCTTCCACTAAATCAATTTGAGGTATATCCCAACTAACTCCAGCCCAAGCCCACGCTATCGGCCATATAAATTTCTTTTCATTACCAGGAAGAGGATGATCAAGATCAATGAGAAGCTGTAATAGAGATTCACCCATTTGTATTTGTTGAGATCTAACATCTGGAGAATCTCTTAGTGAACTAAGCCAAGAATTCCACTCATCAATAATTAACTTATATTTAACATCTTTATAATCCCTCCAATCAACTAAATCTCTCATTATGTGAGCAATTGAGCTTGCCTCAATTGTTATCTGGCCTCTAGATAGTTCACTTTCAATCCAATTGAAAAGTGTTTTCTCGTCATATACTTTTTTATTTTGAACCAGCCACTCCAATCCTTCTGAGTAACTAAAAGCACCAACTGGTAGTGATGGACTGATTAATTGTAAAAGCTCAAGTTTCATGAACGAAATTAATCAAACCTTCTACTCATAAGCACCAATCTCTGGAGAGAAAGGTCTTTGGAAACTTTCTATTGAAAATCCTTGTCTTTCTAGCATCTTTTGCATAACTACATCATTGAGTAAATATAACTCTTTTTCATGCAACTCAATCTCAACATGTCTATTACCTAAATGATAAGCAGCTTTTAACAGTTTCAATCTATTTTCTGAGGTAATTCTTATTACATCTTCATGAGCCGCCTCTATGATGACGAACACTTGTGAATTCTCACTTTGTAATACCTCTCCAGGCATCAATCTACCTCCTCCTCTAGGCAAATTTAAAATGACATCAATTCCATCTAATGTTAATCTCTTGCCCCGAAGTTGAGTCCTCTCTTTTGCTGACAAGGGAAGTAGAAGACAATGTTCTATCACTTGAGCACTAATTCTCTTAGTGAGATAGATTAATTCGTGTGACAAGCTTCAAATTTTTTGTAGAGCTAAATTTTAAAGGGTATATCTACCTGACAAGACATTTATTATTTTCTCAATACTAAATGAGCAAAATCGATACAACAATACAATGACATCTCAATGGCATGGAACATGTGATCTAAGGCTTTTCAAAAAGTCAAATCCTAATGAGATCGATAGTCTCAAAACAATTCATCAAGCAAAATGCACAGCTCCATTGAAATTAATGAAAGTATTCAATGATAAAAAAGATGGAAGATGTGAAATACCAATTCTCCATAGTGCTGGAGGCATTGTTGGCGGTGATCAACTAACAATAAATGTCAACGCTGAAGAAGCTAGCAGTGCTATTTGTTCTTCAGTAGCAGCTCAAAAAGTTTATGGAAGCAGAGGCAGGTCAAAATTAAATCCGCAAGGGAGATGGGCGAATCAAAAATGTTTTTTTCAGATTAAAAAAAATGCTGACTTTGAGTGGATCCCTCAAGAATTAATTATTTATCAGGGAGGTCTTTTTGAACAAAATATGACTGTTAATCTTGATACCTCATCAAGCTTTTTATGTGTTGATTTGGTTCGCTTAGGACGAACTGCGGCAGGGGAAGAACTTGGAACTGGAGTATGGAGATCATCTTTGGAAATCTTCAGGGAAAATCCTCAAGGTAAACATTATGAATTTAGTGATCGCTTAGAGCTATCTGGAGAAGCTCTAAAATCAATTCATGGTTTAGAACGACAACCAGTATTTGGCTCTTTAACATGGATAACACCTAAAGTAATCAACCAAAAAAATTTATCTGATTTACTAGTAAAATGCCGACAACAAAGAGATGGACTGGAAGGGTTTATGACTTGTAGTCTTCTTGAAAATGGGATATCAGCAAGGTATACAGGCTCTTCAACTCAATCAGCTCGGTTTTGGTTTTATAGAATTTGGAGTCTTACAAGAGTTTTCAGGAAATTAAGCATGCCTGAATACATGAGGATTTGGCCAATGCAAGAGAATCCATCAACAGATACAAAATGTCCATCATGAACTTTTAAGCATTTCTTTGCTAGTAAAATGAAATTCTAACTATTAAAAAATGTACTTAAGCCCTCAAGAAAAAGACAAATTACTCATAGTTACCGCTGCTCTTTTGGCAGAGAGAAGATTAAATAGAGGTGTGAAATTAAATCATCCTGAAGCCGTTGCTTGGCTTAGCTTTCAAGTACTTGAAGGCGCTAGAGATGGAAAGAGTGTCTCAACCTTAATGAACGAAGGAACGACATGGTTAAAAAGAGAACAAGTCATGGAAGGTGTGCCAGAACTTATCCATGAAGTTCAAATAGAAGCTGTTTTCCCAGATGGAACGAAGCTGGTAACACTTCACAATCCAATTTGCTAAATACAATTATGCCTAATTTAATTCCTGGAGAACTTATTCCCGAAGATGGTTTTATTGAACTCAATAAAGGAAGAGAAGTCACGACTCTAAAAGTCGCTAACATTTCTGATCGACCAATTCAAATTGGCTCTCATTATCATTTCTTTGAATCAAATAAAGGTTTAGAATTTGATCGTCAACAATCTCTTGGCAAAAGACTAGACATCCCAGCTGGTACTGCTATTAGATTTGAGCCAGGTGACCAAAGAGAAGTTAGTCTTGTGCCCTATGCAGGAGACCGTAAAGTTTTTGGATTTAATGGACTCATAAACGATTCACTTCAAAAATAAAATGTCTTTCAAAATTTCTCGCCAAGCTTATGCAGAGACTTATGGGCCTACCAAAGGAGATCGCATTAGACTTGCCGATACAGACTTAATCCTTGAAGTCGAAGAGGACCATACTCACTATGGAGACGAAGTAAAATTTGGTGGTGGTAAAGTTATTCGTGATGGAATGGGACAATCACAACAAAGTAGAGACAATGGAGTAGTAGATACAGTAATTACAAATGCACTCATTCTGGATTGGTGGGGAATTGTTAAAGCAGATATTGGGATTAAAGATGGGAAAATTTCAGGCATCGGAAAAGCTGGCAATCCTGATACTCAAGAAGGTGTCAACATTATTTTAGGAGCCAGTACAGAAGCAATCGCAGGAGAAGGAAACATTCTTACTGCGGGCGCCATTGATAGTCATATTCACTTTATCTGTCCACAACAAATAGAAACTGCTTTAGCTAGTGGGGTTACCACAATGCTCGGAGGGGGGACAGGTCCAGCAACTGGTACTAATGCAACTACATGTACACCAGGAGCATTTCATATCACAAGAATGTTGCAATCAGCAGAGGGATTTCCTGTTAATATGGGATTCTTTGGAAAAGGCAATGCAACTAACAAAGCAGCATTAGAGGAACAAGTAAGAGCAGGTGCTTGTGGGTTAAAACTTCATGAAGACTGGGGAACGACACCAGCATGTATTGATTCTTGCCTAAGTGTTGCAGATCAATTAGATGTACAAGTTTGTATTCATACAGATACCCTAAACGAAGCTGGTTTTGTTGAAGATACAATTCGTGCAATAAAAGGAAGAACAATTCATACTTTTCATACTGAAGGAGCTGGAGGAGGTCATGCTCCCGACATTATCAAAATTTGTGGGGAATCTAATGTGATCCCTAGCAGTACAAATCCCACCAGGCCTTTCACTCTAAATACTCTTGAAGAGCATCTAGACATGTTGATGGTTTGTCATCATTTGGATCCCAAAATTCCAGAGGATGTTGCATTCGCCGAGTCAAGAATACGTCGTGAAACTATTGCCGCTGAGGATATACTCCACGATTTAGGAGCCTTTTCTATTATTGCCAGTGACTCCCAGGCTATGGGTCGAGTTGGGGAGGTAATTAGTAGGACTTTTCAAACTGCTCATAAAATGAAAGTTCAAAGAGGTTCCTTACCAGAGGATAATAAAAAGAATGACAATCATCGTCTAAAAAGATATATCTCAAAGGTAACTATTAATCCCGCTATAGCTCATGGAATCAGTGGTCATGTTGGGTCGGTAGAAGTTGGCAAACTAGCAGACTTAGTACTTTGGAAGCCTGGCTTTTTTGGAATTAAACCTGACTTAATAATCAAAGGAGGATCTATTGCATGGGCTCAAATGGGAGATGCGAATGCCTCCATTCCTACGCCACAACCAGTCCATGGTCGTCCAATGTTTTCTTCCTTTGGAAAGGCAATAAATCCTACATGCCTGACTTTCTTAAGCGAGAGTGCGATACAAGCTGGTGTCCCTAAACGACTCAAATTGGAACGCTCTTATGCTCCTGTTAAAGACACAAGGAAAATATCTAAACAATCAATGAAACTAAATAATGCAAGACCAAAAATAGAAGTTGACCCTCAAACATACGAAGTATTCGCAGACGGAGAGCTTTTAACCTGTGAACCAGCTGAATCACTACCACTTGCTCAAAGATATCTATTGCTTTGAGATAATTTAAATGGTTATCAAACTAAGCTGCAACTTGATTTTCAGTATTAGAGGCGGATACTCTAAGACGTTGTTCTAAATTCGGTCCATAAGACTCTATTCCCCAAATTTCCAACTGAGAGCCTTCTGGTGCCATAGCCGAAAAAACTTCTTGGGGGAAAATAGCTCTTTCTAAAAAAAATCTCTCTGGTCCAATGCATTTTAATATGACCATACTTGAGCTTATGTTTCTATAAGAGAAATCGACCATAACTTACATTTATTTGCTGGAATTAAAACAAACAAATAAAAATATATTTGTGATTTTTTATACCAAAAACAAAGCTTAAAATATCAAGGAATTACAAACAGTCCAGAATGGACAGTCGACTTAGAGCTGGTTAGCTAGAAAATATTAAAAAATTTTATGATCTCAACAACAACAAAAATACGAGTCCAAAACATACTCAATAGAATAGAAAGTAATCAACTAGTTACATTAGAAGAGAGAATATTCCTTAACAAACTCTCTAGTGTTTCTGCAGTTGTTTCATTGTGGATTGCTTCTTCTCTAGGGCCAGAAGCCAGTGCGATAGACAATGATTAGCTATTAAAATCACATTCAATGATTTTTCAATTGATCGATCAAAGTTCAAAAAATTACTCCCAATTTCATTAGCTTTGATTCTTAGATGAATAAGATAGCTAATCATTAAAACCTTAATCTATTAATTCACTGAAAATTAAAAAGATAAATCTGAACACGAAGATGTAGCTTTTAATACCTATTATTTTCTAAAAATGTAATTTGCAATACATCAAATTAAATTGTTAATTACGAAAATAAATTGTTAATAATTTGTGTGAGGACACAATGAAGCTTTTTCAGCGTTTGCTGGTTGCTCCTGCTGTATTGGGATTAATCGCTCCTGTTGCAGCCAATGCAGATACTGCATTTTCATCAACCACATCTCTTTCTGGTGGTGCTGTTTTTACTATAGGTTCTGTTTCCGACGGTGGTACAACTGATACGGAAGAAGAGCTCTATATGCAATACGGCTATGGACTTGATGTAACGTCTAGTTTTACTGGTGAAGACATGCTCTATATGGGTATGGAAACTGGTAATGCTAGTGGTCCATTAGCAAGCATGGATAGCTCAGTCGGCGGCACTGGTGCTATTACATTGCATTCTTTATATTATGCTTTCCCTGTTGGCGATCTTTCAGTAACTGCTGGACCTTTACTTGATCAGGATGATGTTGTAGCTGCAACGACTTCTGCTTATTCAGATGCTTTCAGACTGGGCAGCATGCCTTACTCACTAGCTGGTGGCGAAACTGGTCCTGGAGTTGGTGTTGCTTACTCTGGAGACAACGGCGTAGTTGCTTCTGTTAGCTTCGTTTCTGTTGGTGGCTCTGATTCAACCGTAGGAATCGGCGCTGATGATGGAGATGATGTTTCTACATTCACTCTTGGTTATGACGGAGACGGCTTTGGTGGCGGACTTGTAATCGCAACCAACGACGGCGAAGGCGGGACCTCTGGATACGACACATTTGGTGGAGGTATCTATTACAGCCCCGAGTCAGTCCCTGCAACAATCAGCGTTGCTTATGACACAACAGATCCAGAAACAGGTGCTGATGCAACTGATTTGTTCGTTGGTGTTGACTACGAAGTTGGTCCAGGAACATTAAGTGCTGCCTACAATTCAACAGATATTGATGGCAGTGATTCTGAAGATTCAACAGGATTTGAAGTTTCTTACAGCTATGGTCTTAATGACTATGTCTCTGTCACAGCTGGATTCTTTACTGTAGAAGACACAAGTAGTGGTGATGACGACACTGGTGTAGTTGCAGAAACTTATTTCAGCTTCTAAGCCAAGCCTTAAAAGTTAAAAAAGCCTCCTATTTAAATAGGAGGCTTTTTTCATTAATAGAAAGATTAATTTCAAAATTTTAAATAAAAGCCATATTAATTAAGTTAATTTATTATTTTTTCGAGAATTATTTGATTTAATTAGTGCTTCATAAGGATCAAGTTGGTCTGATCTAATGAAATCTTCATAAGGATCAGGATTACTATTATGATTTTTAGTTTTTCTCATTTCTTTTTCATAAATAAATAATTATTTTTTATTGTCTTTTTCATGCCGCAATATCAGAGTTCAATCCCATATCACGAATACCTTTAAACCATCTCATTTGATGAGTAATACGATGACCATTTGGGTACAAGTAATTAAGATTTTCAGACGAAAAAGCCTTTTCCTTTCTATTAACTATTTCTTGATAATTATCAGCACTAACTTGATTTAATTCCATAATAGATAAAATGTATAAACTATTTAAAACATCTGTTCCATCAAATGATGTTCATCATGAACAAAATTGTGATTCCAAAACGAATTAATCAAAGTAAAAGATTAACTCCATAATTTTTTTAGAAATTAATTATAAATTAAAAAAGGCAGCTTATTCAGCTGCCTTTTTTAAAAAATTCAATTTTATTTGGAGTTTAAAAATATTTAAAAGGGAAGAATATTTTATCAGGACCGGCAAGCATAACTGAAGCAGCAATAAGAGCAGTAACTACTTGAACACCAATAAATTGTTTTTGAAGGTACTTATATGAGCCTGTTTCAGAAAGCTCAACTGATGGTTCATTCTCAGGTAAGCCATAATAATAAATTTGAGAAATCTGAAAAAAGATCACTAAACCAGCAATTGCAGCTAAAGGATTAAATCCACCAAATGTGATTGTAGAAAAAGGGATTGTTGAGTAAAGCATTAAAAAGCATCGCTCTTAACTTCTAATCATTACAGCATTAATTTGAGAAAATGCTGTAATCGCTAATAGACTGAAATCTAAAACTAGTTATTTTTAGGTCTAGCTTTTGTAACCCTGATAGCTCTTCCCATCCATTCAACATCTTGAAGATCATCGATTGCCTTTTGTTCTTGCACATCATCGCCCATATCAACAAAAGCGAAACCTCTTTTCCTTCCAGTTTCCCTTTCTAATGGGAGCTTACAATTAGTAACTTCCCCATAGCTGCTAAAAACACCAACAATATCTTCAACCTCAGCATCAAAGGAGAGATTCCCTATGTAAATAGTCATTGGATAACGGACTTATGAAGTAAGAATGAATGGTCCGAAAAGGGAAAAACCTCAATGAATTGACTAATGAGCAAAACCTGAAGAAAGCTATTTGGATAATTCAGGATATATTCTAGATCTTTTTCACCCAAAAAGGACAAAACAAAAATTTGCTTTATCGTCCTGTAAAATTATCCAATAATAATTTTTTATCTTTTTGACTCAAGTAACTGTTGGAGAAAACGAAGGCATTGAATCAGCACTTCGCCGTTTTAAGCGTCAAGTTTCCAAAGCCGGCATCTTTGGAGAGTTAAAGCGCCTACGTCATCATGAAACGCCTGTCGAAAAATACAAGCGTAAATTACAACAAAGACGCAGAAGCAGAAGAAGATAAACAAACCTCAACAATTAGTTAAAACTAAAATTCTAAGGCTCTTTATCTTCATCAAATGGAAAGAGAAAACTGTTGGGTTTGGTTTAAAGATTCACTAAAAGAAGGGGGCACATGGAAAGGAGGTTTTACTTACAAAAAAGATGAGAAACCAGGTGTTCTGATTCAAAATCCCTCTTACATACAATGTCGTGTTCCGGATTGGCGTATAACCACTACTGAGCCCTTAGATAAATACAAAGGGCCAGTAATACCTGAAAAAGCTGTTTGGAAAATTTTATAAAGATAATCAGCTTTCTTGAATAATTTTTACTTTTTTAAAAAAATTTCTAACTAGCATTAATAAGAGGAGCTAAATACTTAACCACAGCCGGAGTTATTAATAAAACTGCTATTAATCTAAATGCATGAATTGCTGCAACTGCCGCTCCAACTCCAAGCTCTGCACCAACCAGGCTCATACCAAGAGTTCCCCCAGGTGCAGATCCTAGCACTGCTATTAAAGGATCAATTCCAAAGATACGTACTACTAGAAATCCAACAACTAAACCAGTAAAAATTAAAGTAATTGTAATCAGGATAGCTGGCCTCCAAAGAGTTTGTAACTCTGTAAGAGTATCCTTATTAATACCCGTACCTATAACAGTCCCTACACCAATACCAAGTAAAGTTTTGGTGCCCATCGGCCATTGGGCAGGTTCAAATTGACCACTTACGCTTAAGCATCCTGCTGCCAAAATCGAGCCAAGAAGAGGAGCCGCAGGAATGCCGCTTAGCAGCATCAAACTTCCTAGAGCAGCCCCACTGAGAATGTATATGATCAAAGTAATTGAAGGATTCATGATCAAAGCATCAAATCTATATCGTTAGTCTGATCTATTTTTTGCTTTTAAACCAATTGATCAAGATCAATTGGTTTAAAAGCCTCTAAAAAACTTTGCCTTTAAATTAAATCATTAAATTAATTCTTTCAAAAGACATGAAAGAATAAGCTGCAACTAAGTTTTGACTATATTCGGGATGGAATTTAATATTCTTCCTTTTAACTATTAATCTAATTTTCAATCAAAAAGGTCAACAAATTGTTAGTGTTTATCTCTACATAATTATTTTTGTTTTCAATAGATGTCCTGATGAAAGCAACTTTGACTTCTGAATTAAAACTTCTTGGACCTAAATCGGAGGTTAAGATATTGTATGTCAGACTGCCTTGTAATCCTATTTTCCCAATTGGACCAATTTATTTAGCAGATCATGTTCATAAATGCTTTCCAGAGATTCAACAATTAATTTTAGATTTAGCTTCATTACCCATATTAGATGTAGAAAGAATACTAATAAATAACATAAAAAGTTTTAAACCTACTCTATTAGTTTTTTCATGGAGAGATATACAAATTTACGCTCCTGTAGATGGACGAGGAGGTAATCCATTACAAAATTCATTTGAAGTTTTTTATGCTCGCAATCCTATAAAAAAAATTCGTGGTGCTTTAGGAGGTTTTCAACTATTAAAAAGTCATTATGGAGAAATATGGAGAAACCAAAGATTAATTAGAAATGGATTAAAATATGCAAAAAAATATAAGCCAAATGTCAACCTAATATTGGGTGGAGGTGCAGTTAGTGTTTTTTATAATCAATTAAAAAAATCTCTTCCTAAAGGTACTATTATCTCATTAGGAGAAGGAGAGCTCTTAATAGAGAAATTAATAAGATATGAATCGATTGCAGATGAGAGATGTTTTATTGTAGGTGAGTCTCCTAGAGAAAAGTTGATTCATGAGAAACCAAATAATCTAATTAAAACTGCATGTGATTATGACTATATCCAATCTATCTGGCCCGAATTCAAATGGTATCTAGAAGGTGGCGACTTTTATATTGGAGTTCAAACTAAAAGAGGTTGTCCTCATAACTGTTGTTATTGTATTTACACTGTTATCGAAGGTAAAAAAGTAAGAATTAATCCAGTAAGTGAAGTAGTTAAAGAAATTAAATCACTGTATGAGCTTGGTGTTCGTGGCTTTTGGTTTACAGACGCTCAATTCATACCCTCTAGAGGACACATTCAAAATGCTAAAGATATTCTTCAAGCTATCCATGAAGAAGGGTTACATGATATTCATTGGGCAGCATACATACGAGCTGACAATTTAGATGCAGAATTAGCTGAATTAATGGTTAGAACAGGCATGAGCTATTTCGAAATTGGAATAACTTCTGGATCCCAAGAGCTTGTTAGAAAGATGAGAATGGGATACAACTTAAAAACCGTTCTGAAAAATTGCGAACTTTTAGCAAAAGCAGGATTTAAATCACAGGTTTCAGTAAATTACTCATTTAATGTTATTGACGAGCGTCCAGAAACAATAAGACAAACAGTTGCTTACCATAGAGAATTAGAGAAGATTTTCGGAGCTGATATTGTTGAGCCCTCTATATTCTTTATAGGACTTCAACCTCACACTTTATTGGAAGAGTATGGGATGAAAAAAGGTTTATTAAAACCTGGTTATAACCCTATGAGTTTAATGCCTTGGACTGCAAGGAAACTACTCTGGAATCCAGAGCCTATGGGCAAAGAATTTGGAAGAATTTGTTTAGAAGCCTTCGATACAAATCCAAACGATTTCGGTAGAACAGTTATGCACTTATTAGAAAGAGATTATGGAGTTTCATCTTTAAACGAAGCATTAACTGTAGAAGCTAAAAATCGTCCAGTTCTTGCAAAAACCCTTCGTTGAAAAAATATCGTAATCAATAAAATTAAGATGCCAATAACGCTACCAATTGGATTTACCATGTTTTGACTTGGTCCTAGTAAAAAATAAGGAGTATGAATAGAAAAAACAAGCATTCCTGAATCAAATAGATACCAAATACCAACCAATCCACCATGCAAACCTATACAACCTAATAATGAACCTCTATCAATAGTTCGTCTCAAAGTTAAAACTAATCCAAAAAGAAATAGACCAATTAAGAAAGGAATTAAAGCTAGTAAACCAATGTCAGATCTATAATGGGCAAGGCTAAAAATTATAGATTGAACAATTACCCCTCTTCTCAAGCCAAGCAAAAGTACCATTTCCTCCATTAACCACCCTCGAAAAACTATCTCTTCAGCAAAAACAATGCCCACTATCAAAAATATTGCATTTAATAAGTCAGCAAATGTGACATAGCCAAATCCATCAACCCAGCCGCATAATAAAAAGAACACAACCAGAATAAATAGAAGAAAAACTGAAAATATAAATCCACTACAAAATATTTTTAATGCTGTATATTTATTTTTAAAATCTAATCCTAATAATTCCCATAGATTATTAGTTTTCCATCTAATTCTACCCCAACTTGGTAGGATACTTAAAAAAAATATGAATGTTATTATGGTACCTATAATACTTAAATCACTGGAACTAATATCTCTATTAAATAAGTAAGATAAATGACTAATAAGCCATCCAGCAGGATACAAAAAGAAAAAAAGCGTAGCCGATGGTAGCCATTGCATCTTTTGAAGCAACCATCTATTCCAAAAAGTGTTAATTGATAATTTCAGCTTTCTATTTCTATTGTACTTGTTAAGCCTTTTGCCTTTAAAGATTCAGAGTAAAATTCTGCGGGTTCTAAGTCACAAGTTATAACAAGTCCGACACCATTGTTATGCGTTTCTAACATAATATTCAAAGCATCCTGTTCACTTAGTTGTGGAACTACCTGCCTTAAAGTATCAACTACATAATCCATCGTATTAACTGGATCATTATGAAGTAGAACCTTATATTTTGGAGATAATTTTCTAACTCGCTGAACTTCCCTATCAATAACAGCCGTTTCACCATCACTTTGATTTGCAGAATCAACCATAATCAAACTATCAGGATGAATAGCACTCTTTAAAAAGAAACTTACCATGAGATTAAGCATTAAGTTTGACGATCCTTTGCATAGCTTTTTCGACATTTTCTTTACTGTTGAAAGCTGATAATCGAAAATAACCTTCTCCCGCAGCTCCAAAGCCACTTCCTGGGGTGCCCACGACATTTGCTTTTTCAAGCAAGAAGTCAAAGAAATCCCATGAGCTCATGTTTTTTGGAGTTTTGATCCATGCATAAGGGGCATTAGTAGCGCCAAAAACTTCAAATCCTGCAGCAGTCAAATTTGCTTTAATTTTTTGAGCATTGTCCATATAAAAGCTTACTAATTTTTTTATTTGTATTTGCCCTTCTTTAGAGTAAACAGCTTCCGCTCCCCTCTGAACCACGTAACTTACACCATTGAATTTAGTACTTTGTCGACGATTCCATAAAGACCACAAATCAACTTCTTCAGAACCTGCTTTACCTTTTAAAGACTTGGGAACAACTGTAAAAGCACATCTTGTTCCAGTGAAGCCTGCATTTTTCGAAAAAGAGCGAAACTCAATTGCACAATCATTAGATCCCTCAATTTCAAAAATCGAATGAGGAAGAGATTCATCTTTAATGAAAGCCTCATAAGCAGCATCAAAAAGAATCAAAGAATTATTTTCTTTTGCATATTTAACCCAAGAAGCTAATTGCTCTTTAGTAGCAACTGCCCCAGTTGGGTTATTAGGAAAACAAAGATAAATCAAATCAAATTTTTCTTTTGGTATTGCTGCCTCAAAGCCATTCTCTGAATTAATAGGAATATAACTTAAACCTCTATACTCTCCGGCCGAGTTGACTTCTCCTGTCCTTCCTGTCATCACATTAGTATCTACGTATACAGGATAAACAGGATCAGTTACAGCTATTTTATTATCCTTCCCGAGGATATCTAAAATATTACTGCTATCGCATTTTGAGCCATCTGAAATAAAGATTTCCTCTGCCGAAATCTCACAACCACGAGAAAGATAATCATTTTCAGCAATGCTCTCTCGAAGCCATTTATATCCCTGCTCTGGTCCATAGCCCCTAAAGCCCTTTTCTGTTCCCATTTCTTCAATTGCCGCTTTCATGGCTTCACGACAAGCCAAAGGTAGAGGTTCCGTCACATCTCCGATTCCTAGACGGATCAAATCAGCATTTGGATTCTTAGAGGTAAAATCTTTAATTCTTCTAGAAATCTCTGGAAAAAGATAACCTGCTTTTAATTTCAGGTAATCAGCATTAACTTGTACCACTTGAGAATCGCCAAGATTTAATTTAAGGATAATCCCTTAAACACCTTAATAACTTCAAACACAGATGATTAAGCAATTAAGAACTAATTTTGAATAGGTCTTCATGCTCAAAACAATTAATTCAAAATATATGTTGTGTTAATATGTATTAGGAACTAAGAAAAGGGTTTAACCCCCTAATGTTCTCAATTAACGTAAGCTTTTCTTAAAGAGACACCTAGATTAAACGTTGGTAAATCCAACGATTTCAACCGGACTATATTTAAATCCCATTCCGAACAGTATTCAAAAATCTCTTTAAGTTTGTTTAGCGTTAAAAATTGCAAAAAGTTCTATTTGCAATTTTTCTGCAAATCATTTTTTAATAGCTTTAAAAAGCTCAACATTATATATGCCCCAGCAAATTGTTATTGCTGAGCATTTGCGTATTGCCGCTCTGCTCACTGACGAGAGAATAGATGAATTAATCGTGGCTCAAGGTAGCTACCAAATTGGAGATATTTTCTTAGGGACAGTTGAAAATGTTCTTCCAGGAATAGATGCTGCTTTTGTCAATATTGGAGAAAGTGAAAAAAATGGTTTTATTCATGTAAATGACTTAGGTCCACTTAGATTAAAAAAAGCAACTGCAGGAATAACAGAGTTACTCGAACCAAAGCAAAAGGTTTTAGTTCAAGTAATGAAAGAGCCCACTGGTTCAAAAGGACCTAGATTAACTGGGAACATAGCGCTTCCTGGTAGGTATCTGGTACTCCAGCCCTATGGACAAGGTGTAAATATTTCTAGAAGAATAAGCACAGAGAATGAAAGAAATAGACTTAGAGCTTTAGGGGTACTAGTCAAGCCTCCAAGTACAGGGCTTTTAATAAGGACAGAAGCAGAGGATATTTCTGAAGAATTTTTAATTGATGATCTTGAGAATCTTCTTAAACAGTGGGAGCTTATTCAACAAGCATCTGAGAGTTGCACACCACCAATCCTTTTAAACAGAGATGAGGACTTTATCCATAGAATTCTTAGAGATAATATCGGTCAAAATGTTACTCAGATTGTTGTAGATAATACTGAAGCAATTGGTCGAGTCAAAAGCTTCCTAGGTAAGGATAGCAAGGAATTAGCAATAGAATTACATAGTGATTCGCAAAACATATTAGAAAAGCATAGAGTCATTTCTGCAATTAACGACGCATTAAAACCTAGGGTAAATCTACCTTCTGGCGGATATATAATAATAGAGCCAACAGAAGCTTTGACAGTTATTGATGTTAACTCAGGCTCATTTACAAGATCTGCAAATTCAAGAGAAACAGTTTTATGGACTAATTGTGAGGCAGCTATTGAAATAGCAAGACAATTAAAATTAAGGAATATTGGCGGGGTGATTATTATTGATTTTATAGATATGGATACGAGAAGAGATCAACTTCAATTATTAGAACATTTCACATCTGCTATTAATGGAGACTCAGCACGGCCACAAATTGCTTCACTTACAGAACTTGGACTTGTTGAGCTAACAAGAAAAAGACAAGGTCAAAATATATATGAGTTATTTGGAAAAACTTCTCCTAATTCCCAAGGTCTAGGTAATTTTCAAAACATTAATATTGAAGATATAAATCCAACAAATTCGACTGAATCAGGTGCAATCAATTCAACTTTAAGGTCAGGTGAAGATTTACAATCTTTACAAGAGAATAATATAAAAAAGAAGCGTATAAATAGAACAAAAGATATAGAACATAATATTATCAATGAAGAATATAAATCATCTATAGATAATTCAAAATCAATATCAAGAGAAACAAATGCAGAGGATATAAATAAAGATAATAATAAAAAGCAAGAAAACCGAATAATAAATATAAGTATGAGTGAAAACGAAGAGATGGTATATAGTTCTATGGGATTAGATCCTATTCTAATTTTAGATCAACCTGAACTTTCCGAAAACTACACAGTTAACATAATTAGGCCTGGGGACGAGGCCGTTTTAGACAAAAAGGATGCAATACATGAGGCAAGTAAAAAAAATACACTTACCAGCTCAAGTGAGAAAAACAAAAAAATTCACAAAGATATTATTAATCTTCAAAACAATGTCTCTATTGAACAAAAACTAACTAATTCTGAAGAGATAGAGAATGCCGAAAAAGAAAATATCAATGTAGATTTAGATGAAGAAATAAGTGAATTAATAAATACTGATAATAGTTTTAAAACTGAAAAGAATGAATTAAGTTCCACCGACCCAAAAGAAGTTGATGAGGATCCAAGACGGAAAAGAAGAAGGTCTTCCGCTTCTTCTTAAAGATGGGACCTAAGGAATATCTGATTGCAGGAGTTGATGAAGTAGGAAAAGGTTGTTTATTTGGACCTGTCTTCGCTGGAGCTGTGATTTTAAGCAAAGAGAACGAAATAAAGCTCTTAAGCCATGGTTTAAAAGACAGTAAAAAATTAAACGAGCGGCAAAGACATAATCTAGTTCCTTTAATAAAAAAAAACTCAATAGCTTGGGCGATAGGACAGGCTTCAGCAAGAGAAATTGACTGTGTAGGTATCAGAGAGGCTACTGAAAAAGCTATGCTAAGAGCACTGGCAAAATTCCCATCCACTCCAGACTTAATTCTTGTAGACGGAATATTACCCATTCGCTTATGGCCAGGAGAACAAAAGACACAAGTTAGGGGTGAAAGTCATTTCGCCTCAATTGCGGCTGCAAGCGTCTTAGCAAAAGAAACAAGAGATGAATTAATTAAAAGACTAGCTCGCAAATACAGTATTTATGGACTAGCAAAAAACAAGGGATATGGAACTGAAATGCATAGAAGAAACTTAATCAAAGGAGGTTCAACAAAACTCCACCGAAAAAGCTTTATCTCAAGAGTGAAAATCGATTGATATTTATTTGATAACTAATTTTCTTTGCACCAATTATTAAAGTCAACAATTAGCTGCTTCTCAACCCTTGCCTTAATTCCTAACAAAATTCCATTTAATATTGACTGCCCTGTTTTCTCAAGCATTTTGGGAGGAATTAATCTCAACAGCTGAGGTTGACTTACTGTTACACCCAAAAGAGCTTCGCCTTCGAGACCTGATGGGTTTGCCTCCAAAATTGCATCTAATGTTAAATCAAAATCATCAACTAATCCCAAGCCATCCAAGTGGCTTTCGGTTACGTACATTCTGATTTTGCTCTCAGTATTTTCAACTGCTATTGATACAACTGGATTTATTTGAAGTTGAAAAACTTTAAAACTTGTGACTTCGTACTTAAAACTTCCTGGCCCCAACGGAGTCAATTTTTTAGGATCAAGCATTGCTCCTACAACTCTTTCCTGTTGTAGGAGATAATCAGGAAGTTGCTCCTGATTATCTTGAACAACTAGATCAATTTTTTGTCGCGCTGTAAAGGCAAGAGACATTATCAAAAACCTGCTCAGATTGATCTTATCGGCATTTACCCCATTTTTTTTATCTAATGTCAACTCGAGTGGCCTACCTAGGGCCTAAAGGTACATACGCCGAGAAGGCTGCAAAAGCGCTAGCAGCCCTAGAAAAGATTGACTCACCTGAGTTCTCGCCATGCAAAGGCTTAAGGGCTGTGGTAGATAATCTTGCAAACAATCTTTGTGAAGCAGCCGTCGTACCAATTGAAAATTCAGTAGAAGGTGGGGTTACCACAACATTAGATTCTCTATGGAGACATCAAAATCTATTTATTCACAGAGCCCTAGTACTCCCTATTAAACACGCATTAATAAGCAGTGGATCAAAATCAACCATTTCAGAAGTCCTCTCACATCCTCAGGCCATAGCTCAATGCAGCCAATGGTTGCAAGACAATATTCCAAATGCAGTTCATTTACCAACTAATTCAACGGCTGAAGCAATAAGAATGGTAAAAGGTAGTTCATTTAGAGCAGCCATAGGGTCAAGAGATGCAAGCAATGAACTGAATATTTTGGCTTATCCTATTAATGATATTGATGGTAATTGCACTAGATTCGTTCTGCTTAGTAAGAACAACATTAAAGTAGATGGCAATAAAGCAAGTATGGCTTTTTCTCTTAAGTCAAATAGTCCAGGTGCATTACTAAAAGCATTGAATTGTATCGCAAATCTCGGACTAAATATGAGTAGGATTGAATCTCGTCCCTCCAAAAGAGAGCTAGGAGAATATGTATTTTTCATAGATCTTGATTTGAATAGCAATAATCAAAAAGACTTTCAAAACATCACTGAAGAGTTATCTCCACTTTGCAATCAAATAATTCATTTTGGATGTTATTACGGATCAGAAGTTGAGTAGCTTATCCTCTTGATTTGAATACTCCAAATTTCATCAATCCATTTGAAAAGGACCATCTCATCATTAGTATTGTTGGAATTTCCCTAAATGCCTTTAGGAGAGATCTAAGGCCTAATTTCAAGATGGACGAAGGTCTTCTAAAACCTTCATATATAGATTCATTCCAAGATTGAATTGTATATTTTGTCCAATTGGAAGTCTCTACCGAACTTCCACAATAAGGACTGTTTAATAAGTTATTTTTGAACCCTTCAATACTTGAAAATTCTGGATGGGTCCATTGGATTAGTAATTGATTCATAATGAACTTTTCCAATAAATTCAAGGGATGCTTTTTTGAATTTCTTTGATTCCAATCTGCAACAGCCAAAACTCCCCCTGGTCTAAGGACCCTGAGCATTTCATCTGCAAACGTTTGTTTATCAAAGATATGAGGACCAGCTTCCACACTCCACACCCCATCAAAGCTGCCTTTTTCAAACTTTAAGTCAAGGGCATTCATTACCTCAAACCGGCAAAAATCTCTGTTAGCTGTTAATTCATTCGCTCTTTTAATTTGTTCCTGACTTATGGAAATACCAATGACATCAAATCCATAATAATCAGATAATATTCTTGAACTTCCGCCTATTCCACATCCTACATCTAAAATCCTTGAGCCTTTTGGTAATTTATTTAAACCACTCCAACGAACTAATTCATGAACAAAATCTACCTTAGCTTTCCTAAAGTCTTTTTTTATTCTTGGTTTTTCATAAAAACCAAGATGAATATGTTCTCCCCAGAGATTTTCTAATAAACGATCATTAGTCCATGAATCATATGAAGATGCAACGCTATTAACAGACTCATATTTACGACTTTTCCTGAGCCAATGAGTAGTTAAAATGAAAAGAAAAAAGGCACTAAATATAAAAATCAAGATCAATTGCATAATTAATTGTTAGCTTGATCAGCATTTGAGAAAGTATCTTTTAAAGCAGTTCTGGCAGCTAATTGTCTTCTTGTGTGATCAAGAAGTTCATATTCTCTCTCTAAACGCTGGAAAGTATTGGTTAATTCTAATAAATTTTGCTGTTCACTTGCTACCGGGCCTCCAAGATGAGCAGCTATCCAAAAAGACAACTCCCTAGGGATATCAGGCAAAGAATCAGGGAGTGCTTTATCAGAGTCAGTCAATTTTGAAGTAAGTGAAACCACATCCTTCAAAGCAATAGCGACTGAATCCTTTAGTTCCAATAGTTTGGTTTGATCTAAAATCTGTTCATCATCAACCCAACTTACTAACGCGTTAATAAAAGGAGTTTCACTAATAATTTCTAGAATTCGAAATCTTTGTTGTCCAATAGTGACAATATTACTCCTTCCATCTTGTGAAGTTTGATGCTTAATGATCTCAGCACAACAACCAACATCTGCCATTTTTTTTGCAATTGGATCCCATCTAACCACACCAAAACGGCTATCCGATTTCAAAACAGATTTAAGCATCACCCTGTAACGAGTCTCAAAGATATGAAGTGGCAAGTACTCCTGAGGGAAAAGCACAACCTCAGGCAATGGGAAAAGTGCTAGCTCCCTAACTGAAAGTTCGCTCAAATGGGTATTCCTAATTAAACATATCCTAGATAATCAATCTCTGGTTTGAGAGAAAAAGGTTTAGAGCTTAACTTCTATATCAACTCCGCTAGGAAGGTCCAACTTCATTAGAGCATCTATAGTTTTCGCAGAAGGGCTATAAATATCAATAATTCTTCTGTGTGTTCTTGTTTCAAAATGCTCTCTTGAATCTTTATCAACATGAGGCGAACGAAGAACACAATAAATTTTTCTTTTTGTAGGAAGAGGTATGGGTCCTATTGCTGAAGCAGCTGTTGTGTCTGCTGTCTCGATTATTTTTTCGCAAGATAAATCTAGCATTCTTCTGTCAAAGGCCTTTAGACGAATGCGTATTTTTTGCTGTGCAATTGCAGTTGACATAATGGGGTTACCAAAAGCTAATTAAGTTTTCCAGGTTCTTTTTAGGATGAACTAGTTAGTTCATTTGTTTATTTAATTTAGAGGATGACCTGAATAAATTACAAGTCATCCTCAGAAACAATTACTCAATAATTTTTGAAACCACTCCGGCTCCAATAGTCCTACCACCTTCACGAATTGCGAATCTCATTCCTTGCTCAATAGCTACAGGAGCTATTAATTCACCGGTCATTTTTATTCTGTCACCGGGCATAACCATTTCAACATTACTTCCATCATCAGATGTGAAAGCTGTAATTTGACCTGTTACATCAGTAGTACGAATGTAAAACTGTGGACGATATCCAGCAAAGAAAGGGGTATGTCGACCACCCTCCTCTTTTTTCAATACATAAACCTCCCCTTCAAATTTAGTATGGGGAGTAATTGATCCTTTTTTAACAAGCACCATCCCTCTTTCAATATCTTCTTTCTGAATACCTCTTAAGAGGAGTCCAACATTATCTCCAGCCATACCTTCATCGAGAAGCTTTCTAAACATCTCTACTCCGGTAACGGTTGTAAGTCTCGTATCTCTAATACCTACAATTTCAACCTCCTCTCCAACTGTTACTTTTCCTCTTTCAATTCGACCAGTAGCAACAGTTCCACGCCCTGTAATTGAGAAAACGTCTTCAATAGCCATTAGGAAAGGCTTATCAATTTCACGTTCTGGTTCTGGAATTGAAGAATCAACAGCAGTCATCAATTCATCTATTTTTGTCTCCCAATCTGCTTCTCCTTCAATAGCTTTTAATCCTGAAACTTGAACAACAGGTATGTCATCGCCAGGGAAGTCATAACTTGTGAGAAGTTCACGAATCTCCATTTCTACAAGTTCTATCATTTCTTCATCGTCGACCATGTCACATTTGTTTAGTGCAACAACCAATGCAGGGACACCAACCTGCTTGGCCAAAAGAATATGTTCTTTTGTTTGTGCCATTGCTCCATCAGTAGCTGCTACAACAAGTATTGCACCGTCCATCTGAGCAGCACCTGTGATCATGTTTTTAACATAATCAGCGTGACCTGGGCAATCAACATGAGCGTAATGCCTACCATCAGTTTCATATTCAACGTGAGCAGTGTTGATTGTGATACCGCGTTCACGTTCTTCTGGAGCTCCATCAATTTCAGCGTAATCTTGCGCTTCGGCTTGACCTTTTTTGGCTAAAACCTTTGTGATTGCAGCAGTAAGTGTTGTTTTGCCATGGTCAACGTGGCCAATAGTACCTATGTTGACGTGAGGTTTGTTCCTCTCAAACTTCTCGCGAGCCATTTTTTTTAAAGAATCGGGGGGTGGTTAGTAAATTTTTAGAGATCAGGAATTGCCCTGATTCTTGGAGATAATTGCTTCAGCAACATTACGAGGAACTTCCTCGTAGGTGCTGAACTCCATTGAGAAAATACCCCGACCTTGAGTCATTGATCGGAGTTGAGTGGCATAGCCAAACATTTCGGCTAATGGCACTTTTGCCTGGACTTTGGATTGTCCATCATCGATGGATTGACCTTCAACCTGACCTCGTCTAGAGGACAGATCTCCAATTATAGATCCTAGGAAGTCCTCAGGCACTTCTACCTCAACTTTCATCATAGGTTCTAGAAGGACAGGATTGCACTTCTTGATTCCATCTTTGAAAGCCATTGACCCAGCAATCTTGAAAGCCATCTCTGATGAGTCAACGTCATGATAAGAGCCATCAACCAATGTAACTTTTACATCAATTAAAGGATAGCCAGCAATTACACCAGACTCACATGTTTCTTTCATTCCTGATTCAGCAGGTTTTATATATTCTTTTGGTACAGAACCACCAACTATTTTATTAACAAACTCAAAACCAGTTCCTGGTTCACCTGGCTCAACTTCAATAACAACATGACCATACTGACCTTTACCACCTGTTTGTCGCGCAAACTTTCCTTCACCTGAAGAGCTAGCTCTAATCGTTTCTCTGTAAGAAACTTGAGGTGCTCCAATATTTGCTTCTACCTTAAATTCTCTCAACATACGATCAACAAGAATCTCTAGGTGAAGTTCACCCATACCTGCGATTACTGTTTGATTGGTCTCCTGATCAGTACTTACTCTGAATGTTGGATCTTCCTCAGAAAGAGATGTAAGAGCTTTTCCTAACTTTTCCATATCACTTTTAGTCTTGGGTTCTACCGCAACCGAAATAACTGGCTCAGGTATATAAAGGGTTTCAAGAACAATTGCCTCTTCGGAAGCGCATAAAGTATCTCCTGTGGTTGTGTTTTTGAGGCCAAGCACAGCACCAAGATCACCAGCTCTTAATTCATCGACTTCCTCTCGGTCATCAGCTTTCAAAATTATCAATCTAGATATTCTCTCTTTTGCATCCTTAGTTGAATTGAGAACGTAACTTCCTTTTTCAAGAACACCGGAATACATCCGAACAAAAGTCAATTTGCCATACGGATCAGCCATTACCTTGAATGCAAGAGCGCTAAATGGAGCGCCATCATCAGAAGGTCTTACAGCTTCTTTTCCGTTAGGAAGTAAACCTTGAATAGGAGGGACATCAACAGGAGCAGGCAGATAATTAACTACTGCATCTAATAACAACTGAACTCCTTTATTTTTAAAAGCTGAACCACATAACATCGGAACCACCCCATGTTTAAGAACTCCTTCCCTAATGCCAGATTTGAGTTGCTCTATTGTTAGCTCACCATTTTCTAAAAAAGCTTCTAATAATTCCTCCTCGGTTTCTGCTATTGATTCCATTAATTTTGATCGCCAATCAGATACCAAATCAACCATGTCTGATGGAACCTCAGTCTGCTCAATATCTTTCCCGAGATCATCTTTATATATATATGCTTTGTTTTCTACAAGATCAATAATACCTTTTAAATCATTTTCAGCTCCAATGGGTAGCTGAATTGGAACTGCATTAGCTTTCAATCTATCTTTAATTTGACCATGAACCTTTAGGAAATCTGCTCCAGTTCGATCCATTTTATTGACAAATACCATTCTTGGCACTGAGTACCTATCGGCTTGACGCCAAACCGTCTCAGATTGAGGCTGTACGCCTCCAACAGCACAGAAGACAGCAATAACACCATCAAGAACTCTCATAGAGCGTTCAACTTCAATGGTGAAGTCAACGTGTCCAGGGGTATCGATAATGTTTATACGGTGATCATCCCATGTGGTTGAAATCGCCGCTGCGGTAATCGTTATTCCTCTCTCTCTCTCTTGAGCCATCCAATCAGTTACTGCTGCACCATCATGTACCTCTCCCATCTTGTGAACAACACCTGAATAGAACAGAATTCTTTCAGTGCAAGTTGTTTTACCAGCATCAATATGTGCAGCAATACCGATATTTCTTATTCGTTCTAAAGGGAAGGCGCGTGCCACAGAAAATACTCCGACTAAAGGGCTTTAAAATGCGCATGGACTCTACAACTAAGCATGCTAAAAAAGAAATATTTTGAGGATTTAAATAGAAAAATTTGACCTAAATCAATAGCGATAGTGAGCAAAAGCTTTATTTGCTTCGGCCATTTTATGGGTCTCTTCCCTCTTCCTGACAGCATTTCCGGCTTCATTGGCTGCATCCATAAGCTCCCCAGCAAGTTTTTGAGACATGCTTCTACCATTTCTTGATCTTGAGAAATTTACTAACCATCTGAGTGCCATTGCAGTCCCTCTTTCTTGGCGAACCTCCATTGGAACCTGATATGTTGCTCCACCAACTCTCCTTGCTCTAACTTCAACAAGAGGTGTGACATTTTTCACAGCTGTTTCGAATAACTCAATCGGATCCGAACCAGTTCGTTCGTTAATCAAACCAAACGCATCAGAAAGGATTTTTTGGGCTGTTGATTTCTTCCCATGCTTCATCAAGCGATGAACCATCATACTCGCCAAGCGATTATTGAACTGAGGATCTGGGAGAACAGGTCTTTTTTCTGCTGCGTTTCTTCTTGACATGAAATTAAATTGTATAAGTGGGTAAATTCGATAAAACAAACTAAATTTTTATTCTTTAGGAGATTTAGCTCCATATTTTGATCTTGACTGTCTACGGTCTTTAACCCCAGCGGTATCAAGAGTTCCTCTGACTATATGATATCTAACTCCTGGTAGATCTTTAACTCTTCCGCCTCTAAGCAAAACGACAGAGTGTTCTTGAAGATTATGACCGATACCACCAATGTATGCAGTCACCTCAAAACCTGAGGTTAATCTGACACGAGCTACTTTCCTAAGAGCAGAATTAGGTTTTTTGGGAGTTGAGGTGTAAACCCTTGTACAGACTCCTCTCCTTTCTGGGCAGCCTCGCAAAGCAGGAGATTTTGTCTTTGTTTTAAGAGTCTTTCGCTCTGTTCTTATCAACTGTTGAATGGTTGGCATTAATTTAATATTTGGTCTAGGTACGACCAGATTCAACAATTCCTCAGATTACTTGGTCAACTACCCAAATTCATAGTTTTATTCAATTAATATTTTATTTTTATTCAGGTTTAAGCATAAGTACAAATAATTTTCAAGAAAGTATTGAATAAAAAACTTCTTAGTAGACAAAAATGTTTAAGATGTAACTCTAGGATCTATCAAATTATTCTCATCAGCTATTTCAATCTTTTATAGATAGCACTTTTGTAAGAAAAGTAAAAATAGTAAGTTAAAAACATGCATCAACGACCCTCAAGATCAAATTGGCCCTACTGCGATAGCACCAATCCAGATGCCTTTTCTGGGGAAAAAGATTCTTGTGGTGTTGGCTTTATAGCGAGCGTTGAAGGAAACCGAAATCATTGGGTCTTGTCTCAGGCATTACGTGGTCTCAGTTGCATGGAGCACAGGGGCGGATGCGGCGGAGATGGTGACTCAGGTGATGGTGCTGGGATATTATGTGAAATTCCATGGTCTTATTTCAAGCAAGTTTGGGGCACGGCTAAACAATGTGACCCCCATTTATCAGGAATAGGTATGATTTTCATGCCTAAAGACTCTAAGAATAGGGAAATAGCGAAGAAGATATGTGAGCAAGAAGCTGAGTTGTTAGGGATAACCTCCAAAGGGTGGAGAGATGTTCCTGTTCATGAAGAAGTTTTAGGCAAACTTGCAAGGGAAAATGAACCCTTTATTAGACAATGGCTAGTTGATGTTAAGGATGATGAAATCAATCTTGAGGCTTTACTTTTCAGATTGAGGCAAAGGATTTCTAATCGAGCAAATATAGAATTAAAGGAGGATGAATTAGGTCTCTATATTTGCTCTTTAAGTAGCAAAACTATTGTTTATAAAGGGATGGTTAGATCTGAAATATTAGCTCCTTTCTATAATGATTTAAAGGACGATAGATTTGAAGTTTCATATGCGGTTTACCATAGAAGATTTAGTACAAATACATTACCTAAATGGCCTTTAGCTCAACCAATGAGACTTTTAGGTCATAATGGAGAAATAAATACATTACTCGGAAATATAAATTGGGCTAAAGCAACAGAAACAGATATAAGTTCAGTTTGGAAAGAACATGCAAATGATCTAAAACCGATAGTCAATAATTTATATAGTGATTCAGCAAATCTTGATTTAAATCTTGAACTATTAGTTCGAAGTGGAAGACCAATAACTGATAGTTTATTAACACTTATTCCGGAAGCTTTTAGAGACCAACCAGAATTAATTAACAAACCTGAAATAACTGCTTTTTACGAATATGCTGCAGGGACCCAAGAGCCTTGGGACGGTCCAGCTTTAATAGTCTTTACTGACGGAAGAAACATAGGCGCAACTCTTGATAGAAATGGTTTAAGACCAGCTCGCTATTGCATCACTAAAAATGGATATGTTGTCATGGGATCTGAAACAGGTGTTGTTGAATTAGAAGAAGATCTAATCCAAGAGAAAGGTCGCCTAGGTCCTGGCCAAATGCTTGCGGTAGATTTAGAAAGCAAGAGAATTTTACGTAATTGGGATGTTAAAGAAGAGTCATCCAATAGATACCCATACTTAGATTGGTTAAAGGCAAATCGAATAAACCTTAACAATCAAAGTTGGGAAACAAATAATAAATTTGATAAGCAAGAATTGCTTAAGCAACAAATTGCATTTGGCTTTAGTGCAGAAGATTTTGATTACATAATTAATAGCATGGCAGCAAATGCAAAAGAACCAACTTATTGCATGGGAGACGATATACCACTAGCAATACTTTCTAATAAATCACATATTCTTTACGACTATTTCAAACAGAGATTTGCACAAGTTACTAATCCACCAATTGATCCTCTTAGAGAAAAGCTAGTCACCAGCTTAGAGATGAATCTTGGGGTTAGAAAAGCACCCTTAAGGCCTAAAGCAGAGTCTGCAAGACTAATTCATATTAAATCACCAATACTTAATGAAAAAGAATTACTTTCAATAACAAAATCAGGACTTTCATGCAAGCAGATATCGACTTTAATTCCTATTAATGATAATAAAATAAACCTCGAAAAAGGTCTCAAAAATCTATGCCAAGAAGCAGAAGAGACTGTAATTAAAGGTGGAGAAATACTAATCCTTTCTGATAGAACTATTAATCAAGAGAACTCCTACATTCCACCTCTTCTCGCTGTTGGTGCTGTTCATCATCACTTACTTAGAAAAGGGCTAAGACTAAAAACCTCGATAATTTTAGATACAGCTCAATGCTGGAGTACTCATCATATAGCGTGTCTGATTGGATTTGGAGCAAGTGCAATTTGTCCTTGGTTAACATGGGAAACTACTCGTCATTGGTGGCAATTACCTAAAACTCAAAAACTCATTTCCGATGGGAAGTTATCTAATTTATCTATAGAGATTGCTCAAGATAATGTTAAAAAAGCAATGGAAGATGGATTAAGAAAAATACTTTCGAAGATAGGAATATCAGTATTAGCAAGTTATCACGGAGCACAAATCTTTGAGGCTATAGGTATCGGTGCAGATTTAATTGATTTAGCTTTCAAGGGAACCACAAGTCGTATAGCAGGACTAACTTTGAGCGAATTATCAGTCGAGACGGTTTCCTTTCATACAAAAGCTTTCCCAGAACTAGCGCAAAAAAAACTTGATTTTAATGGATTTGTTCAATATCGAAATAGTGGAGAATTTCATTTAAATAATCCAGAAATGTCAAAAATTCTTCATGCTGCAGTGAAAGCTGGGCCTGGATATGACCACTTCAAAACTTATCAACAACTTCTAGAAAGTCGACCCGCCACTACCCTCAGAGATCTTCTTACATTTAAAACAGCCGCCCAGCCTTTACCCCTTGATCAAATAGAGAGTGTTGAGAGTATTTGTCAAAGATTTTGCACTGGCGGAATGAGTCTAGGTGCCCTATCTAGGGAAGCGCATGAAGTTCTTGCAATAGCAATGAATAGGATTGGAGGCAAAAGTAATAGTGGTGAAGGAGGAGAGGATCCTGCAAGATTCAATGTTCTAGAGGATGTTGACGAAAATAATCAATCAAAAACATTACCTAATCTCAAAGGACTTTTAAATGGAGATACAGCATGTTCTGCAATTAAACAAATTGCGTCTGGCCGATTTGGTGTAACCCCTGAATATTTAACTAGCGGCAAGCAATTAGAAATCAAAGTTGCTCAAGGTGCAAAGCCTGGAGAAGGAGGACAATTGCCTGGGCCAAAGGTTGATGCATATATAGCAAAGCTTCGTAATAGCAAGCCAGGAGTAGCTCTTATTTCACCTCCTCCTCATCATGATATTTACTCAATAGAAGACCTTGCCCAACTTATTCATGACCTACATCAAATAAATCCAACTGCAAAAGTAAGTGTGAAATTAGTTGCTGAGATAGGGATTGGCACAATTGCAGGGGGAGTAGCCAAAGCCAATGCTGATGTCATCCAAATTTCAGGACATGATGGAGGGACGGGCGCATCGCCACTTAGCTCAATTAAACATGCTGGTTTGCCATGGGAACTTGGATTAACGGAAGTTCATCGCTCTTTATTAGAAAATGGTCTTCGCAAAAGGGTTTTATTAAGAGCAGATGGAGGTTTAAAGACAGGATGGGATGTCCTAATTGCAGCTTTACTTGGAGCAGAAGAATATGGTTTTGGAACAATCGCAATGATTGCCGAAGGTTGTATCATGGCAAGGATTTGCCATACAAATAAATGTCCAGTAGGTATAGCGACTCAACAAGAAGGCTTAAGAAAAAGATTCCCAGGGTTACCAGAACATGTAGTCAACTTCTTTATCTTCGTAGCTGAGGAAGTCAGACAATTAATGAGTCAAATTGGAGTAGCAAAAGTCGAGGATCTTATTGGAAGAACAGATCTATTAATCCAACGAAATCTAGACTTAACAAAAACAAAAGAAGTTGACCTTTCTAGCCTTCTCAAACCTATAGACAAATCAAAAGATCGTTCATGGTTAAGACACGAAATTAAAGCTCATAGCAATGGAGAAGTTATTGAAAATGCCCTACTGAAAGATGAAGAAGTTTCTAATGCAATTCAAACTCAAGGAAGCATCACTAAAGAAATTCCAATTGTTAATACAGATAGAAGTGTTTGTGCACGAATCTCTGGAGAAATAGCTAAAAAATATGGCAATAAAGGTTTTAATGGGAATTTAAATTTGAGATTTAAAGGTTCAGCCGGCCAAAGTTTTGGTGCATTTATTTTAAAAGGAATGAATATATCTTTGATAGGAGAAGCTAATGATTATGTAGGGAAAGGTATTAACGGAGGTTCCATTACGATTGTTCCAGAAATTATTAATGACACATCTAACACCCAGGTAATACTTGGTAACACATGTCTATATGGAGCAACTGGTGGGAAGTTATTCGCCCTTGGAATAGCAGGGGAGCGTTTTGGAGTTCGCAATAGTGGAGCTCATGCTGTTATTGAAGGAGCGGGTGACCATTGTTGCGAATATATGACTGGAGGAGTAGTTGTTGTGCTTGGCAAAACCGGAAGGAACATAGGAGCAGGAATGACTGGAGGCATAGCTTTTATTCTTGACAAAACAAATGAACTTGACTTGAGAATGAATAAAGAAATTGTTAAGACATATCATCTAACTGCAACTAACCAAGAACAATTCTTAAATGACTTAATTATTGAATATCATCAGAAAACAAAAAGTCCTTTAGCGCAAAAGATTCTCTCAGACTGGTCTTCGTGGAAAAATTTATTTAAGGTTGTAGTGCCTCCAAGTGAAAAGAATAAATTAGGTATTGAGGAAGCGCTGGAGAAAGCGACAATATAGATAGACACTAATGCCTATATTTATTAAGACAGAGAAGTTTAAAGAGCAAACCTTAGAATTATCTAATATTGAAAGGAAAAAATTCATATTACTGCATAAAGAATGGGTTAATAATATTAGTAAATCCGGCCATTACATCCATAGCGGATATTTAATAAATGAAAAAAAGATGCCGGGTGGTGGAGGTTTATTAATTCTTGAAGCGAAGGATTATTTAACAGCAAAAAAGATCATAGAAAATGATCCCATGATTAAAAATAATTTAGTTATCTGGGATCTTCAAGAATGGATATCTATTAATGGAAGTCAACCAAAGTTTTGAAATCATCTTGGATGAGACATCATTAATTTTTTAACTTCTCCTGCGTGATAACTACTTCTAGTTAATGGTGAACTAATGACCTGCAAAAACCCTAAATTATTTTCTCCCTCAAAACGGTAACTATCAAATTGAGCAGGAGATACAAATCTATTAACAGGTAAATGTTTTGGTCCAGGAGATAAATATTGGCCAATAGTTACTATATCAACTTTATTTAGATGCAGATCAGAAAGAACACTCAAAATCTCTTCATCTGTTTCCCCTAATCCAGCCATTAAGCCAGATTTCGTATAAACTCTTGGCCAGCCTTCACGAACTCTTTTTAATAATTCCAAAGACCTTTCATATATTCCTTGAGGTCTGACTCTTGGATATAGCCTTGGAACAGTCTCAATATTGTGATTTAGTACATTTGGAGCGGCATCCAAAATAACTTTCAAAGCATCCCAATTACCGCAAAGATCTGGAATTAGAACTTCAATGGAGGTAAAGGGGGATCTGCTTTGAACAGCCTTAATACATTTCAAAAATTGACTAGCGCCACCATCTTCTAAGTCATCACGATTGACGGAAGTTATGACGACATGAGTTAAGCCCATCCTGTAAACAGCTTCACCTAGACGATCAGGTTCTGATGGGTCTAAAAGCCTTTTCGAATTATCAAATGAAATATCGCAATAAGGGCATTTCCTAGTGCATGCAGGTCCCATTATTAAAAAAGTAGCAGTTCCTCCTGCAAAACATTCTCCAATATTTGGGCAACTTGCTTCCTGACATACTGTATTGAGTTTTAAATCAACTAATAGATCAGCAACATTGCCAATCCTCTCTTGCTGTGGTGCCTTAACACGTAACCAGTCTGGTTTAAGCAAAGCTCTTTTAATAACAAACTAACTTTAGATAGGATTTCCAGATTGACTTGATTTTTTAACTTCTTCTCAATTTGACAACTAAAAAAAGATTCAAACTAAATATTCGATTTTCTGGTTCGTAGTAAGCAAAAACAATTAATTAGAGAAATAGCCTCTAGGCGTTAAAAATCTATTGTTTTTAATAACACTCTGACTATTACCAATAACCAAAATAGAAAGCATATCGACCTGATCAAATGGCAAGGTTTCGAGTGTATGAATTTCAATACTTTCATCTGGCCTCCCAAGCTCTCTAGCGATAGCAACAGGTGTGCAGGGTTTGCGAAATTCGATTAGCAAATCAACAGTCTTTTTTAACTGCCAATCACGTTTTTTTGATTTTGGATTAAATATTGCAATAACAAAGTCACCTATCGCTGCACTTTTAATTCTCCTTTCAATTTGATCCCACGGAGTCAAAAGATCACTTAAGGAGATAGAACAAAAATCATGCATAAAAGGAGCACCTAGTTTTGCAGCAGCCATCTGAAAGGAGCTAATGCCTGGATGCACTTGAAATAAAGGCCTTGAATCAATCTTTTCATGTAGCCAAAGTTCAAGAGCCAAGCCTGCCATTCCATAAATTCCACTGTCGCCAGATGAAATAAGCGCAACTTTTACTCCCTCTTTTGCAAGATCAAGAGCGTATTGACATCGATCTTTTTCAAAAGTTAATTCAGAATCAATACGAACCTGATCAGGACGGCGAATTGAATCCAAATAATTTAAGTAAGGGGTATAACCGATCCAAGCAGAGCATCTAGTTAAAGCTCGACGTGAGTCAGAGGTAAGCATTTCCAAGTCTCCAGGTCCACTACCAATTAAATGCAATTCTCCTTTATGAGGTGCAAAGGGAATTGATAACTCGACCAATGCAATTGTTACGGCACCACACTCATCCTCGTTGGAATAATAGATTTGTTTTTCTTGTATTAATCTTCCAGACTGACCTCCTAACAAAATTGCCGCAGCTTCAGCGACTGAGGCAGTTCCCATTTCATTCAAAACTACATTTGAAGGAGTTGGCACGTTGACTTGTGAAAGTTCAAGGGCACTAAAAAAATAAATTGGCCATTCATTTTTTTTTGACAAATTCAATAATCCTATTTCATCATTTTTTTTATCAATCGTTGCTAAACCTGAGATTGAAAGAATTGATAAGCCATTTTGATTCAAAGACTTATCAATTGCTCTTTGAATGACAATTTCATCTGTATTTCTCTCACAGCCAATTCCAATGATTATTGTCGGTGGATGCCATGAACATATGTTCTTATTTTCATGACCTATATATAAGTCGATATTTTTACAAGATATTGGATCATTTTTCTCTAAAAAAGAGAAATTGGAACAACCCTTTAATTTCTGCCACAATTTTGATCCTTTGCCTTGAAAAACAATATTTTTTTGTTCTTTAGACTGACTAATCATTAACTTTCGCCAATCGACATTCTCTCCTCCTCTTTTCCAACCCCATCCTTCACCAAAACAATCCAAAGGGATTCTTCTTTCTGTAAATGAATCTGAGGTGCAAATCACTTCTGCTTCTAAAGCAGCTGCTAATTCACTAGCAAATCGATCTCCTCCTTGCTTATGGCCTCCTAAAAGAGTAATAACATTTTTAGCTTTTGAATCCATTACTAGTATTGCTGGATCATTTTCTTTAGATCTAACAAAAGGAGATATGAGTCTGACTACAGCGCCGATTGAACCTAAAAAAATTAATTTATTATTGTTCTGCCAATAATCTTTTAAAAAATCAATTGGTGAGGATTCAACTAAACCTTCAATTTTTTTTTCTAAAGAAAGAGATGAACCATTAGATATAAAAATTTGATCTACATGTTTGCTTGCTTGTAATCTCTCAAGCAAAGGCAAAGCGCTTAAAGAAAATCCAAATGCAATCCTTTTTGAAGTTTTTACTAATGTTTTTTCCAGAACGAGAGATAAAATAAATTTTTGGTTTATTTATATAAGGTAGCCTCTTAAAGAAAGCTTTAGTAAAAATCAAACATCAAAAACCGTGAAATAGTCTTTAAACAAATTTATTGAAATCAATAAAAAGCTCTTATCAAGAAATCAAATAGTATTTTTACCTAGCTATTAGCATCCAATTAAACTTTGCAAAGCCAAGAAAGCCTTATATAACAACTTTTTTCCCTAATTAATATCTATAAGAAGTAAAGCCCCTAGGCCTAAAAAACTTTCTTGCCTGCACTCCACGAAAGGCAAAGATTTACTAATTAAGAAAAACCGTGGATTCAATGACCACTTAAGAATAAAAGTGTAGAACATTTGTTACATGCTTCCGTAGTAACTGACTGTCTACTTTATGCTTAACGCATAACCCTTATATAGGTTTTCAAGTAACTTCAAAGGTAGGTCTTGAATGCCTGAAATCTTTCTCCAAAGTAATTTCACTTCATAAGTAAAATTACTTGCTAAAGATTTCACCCTAGTCTTTCCAAGATTAGGCCCCCCAAACCTCGATCACATTCCTGAAGGAATCACTCGATGACCATTAGCCCACCAGAAAAAGAACAAAAAAAAGAACCGGTTCTCGATAAACCTATCGAAACTGATGCAATCCCTGTAGATTTTTCCAAGCTTGATAAGCCTGGTTTTTGGTCAAAATCCCTTGCGAAAGGGCCAAAGACTACTACATGGATATGGAATCTTCATGCTGATGCGCATGATTTTGATACTCATGTTGGAGATCTCCAAGAAACCAGTAGAAAAGTATTTTCTGCTCATTTTGGACATCTAGCAGTCATCTTTATTTGGATGAGTGCAGCTTTTTTCCATGGAGCTCGCTTTTCTAATTATTCTGGATGGCTCTCTGATCCAACTCATGTCAAGCCAGGAGCACAAGTTGTTTGGCCAATAGTTGGTCAGGAGATGCTTAATGCGGATTTAGGCGGTAATTATCACGGTATTCAGATCACTTCTGGAATTTTTCAGATGTGGAGAGGCTGGGGAATTACCAATGAAACCGAGCTCATGGCTTTAGCTATTGGTGCACTACTAATGGCAGCCATAATGTTGCACGGTGGCATATATCACTATCACAAAGCTGCTCCCAAGCTTGATTGGTTTAGAAATCTCGAGTCTATGCTCAATCACCACATAGCTGGTCTAGTGGGATTGGGTTCGATTGCTTGGGCTGGACATTGCATTCACATTGGTGCACCTACAGCAGCACTCATGGATGCAATTGATGCAGGAAAGCCTCTAATTATTGATGGAATTCCAATTGCTTCGATTGCGGACATGCCTCTGCCCCACGAGCTTTGCAATCCTGCTATTGCTAGTCAAATATTCCCTGGCCTCGCTGGAAGAACAGTTGAAAATTTCTTTACGACTAATTGGTGGGCGTTTAGTGATTTCCTAACTTTCAAAGGTGGTCTAAATCCAGTTACTGGTAGCTTATGGATGACAGATATTTCTCATCATCATTTAGCTTTTGGAGTACTAGCTGTATTGGGCGGTCATCTATATAGAACAATGTTTGGCATTGGCCATAGCCTTAAAGAAATACTAGATAATCATGCTGGAGATCCAATTCTTTTCCCTGCTCCAAATGGCCATAAAGGGATTTATGAGTTTTTAGCTAATAGTTGGCATGCTCAGCTTGGCTTAAACCTTGCAATGATTGGCTCCTTGAGCATCATCATTTCCCATCACATGTATGCGATGCCTCCATATCCTTACTTGTCGATTGATTACCCAACTGTCTTAGGTCTATTTACACACCACATGTGGATAGGAGGATTATTCATTGTTGGTGCAGCAGCTCATGCTGGTATTGCAATGATTAGAGATTATGACCCAGCTGTTCATATTGATAACGTTCTAGACAGAATCTTGAAAGCAAGAGATGCATTAATTAGTCATCTGAATTGGGCTTGCATGTTCTTAGGTTTCCATAGTTTTGGTCTTTATATTCATAACGATGTAATGCGTGCGTTAGGAAGACCTGCAGATATGTTCAGTGATACAGGAATCCAACTTCAACCTGTTTTTGCTCAATGGATTCAAAATATTCATAATTCAGCAGCTGGTTCTACCACTCTTGCTGGTGCAAACGTAAACCTTCAACCTGGATTAGTTAGTGAAGTTTTCAATGGTTCCGTAAGTCAAGTTGGAGGAAAAATTGGAATCGCTCCTATACCTCTAGGAACTGCTGATTTCATGATTCACCATATTCATGCTTTTACGATCCACGTAACCCTTCTTATTCTTCTAAAAGGAGTTTTATTCGCAAGGAGCTCCAGACTTATTCCTGATAAAGCGAATCTTGGATTTAGATTCCCATGTGATGGACCAGGAAGAGGAGGTACATGCCAAGTTTCATCTTGGGATCATGTTTTCCTTGGATTGTTCTGGATGTATAACGGCTTATCAGTAGTTATCTTCCACTTCTCATGGAAAATGCAAAGTGATGTATGGGGTCTTACCGGAGGAAACTTTGCTCAAAGCTCCATAACTATTAACGGATGGCTTAGAGATTTCCTCTGGGCTCAGTCATCGCAGGTCCTTACAAGTTATGGCCAACCCATAAGTATGTACGGTTTAATGTTCTTGGGAGCACATTTCGTTTGGGCATTTAGTCTTATGTTCCTATTCAGTGGCCGTGGTTACTGGCAAGAATTATTTGAGTCAATTATTTGGGCTCATAATAAACTTAAGTTGGCTCCAACTATTCAACCAAGAGCTCTATCTATCACTCAAGGTCGTGCAGTAGGAGCAGCTCATTTCCTTCTAGGAGGAATTGCTACAACTTGGGCCTTCTTCCACGCTCGCTTAATCGGTCTCGGCTGACCCTCTCTGATCTTTTATAAAATGGCAACTAAATTTCCATCTTTTAGTCAGGGTCTTGCTCAAGACCCTACAACCAGAAGAATCTGGTACGGCATAGCTACCGCTCATGATTTCGAAAGTCATGACGGCATGACAGAGGAACAGTTATATCAAAAACTCTTCTCTACACATTTTGGTCACTTAGCCATCATTGGCCTTTGGGTGGCAGGAAATCTTTTTCACATTGCTTGGCAAGGAAACTTTGAGCAATGGGTTCTAGATCCAACTCATACTCGTCCAATTGCTCATGCAATTTGGGATCCTCATTTTGGACAAGGTCTTACTGATGCCCTGACCCAGGCAGGAGCAACTTCTCCAGTCAATATTGCTTACTCAGGCTTGTACCACTGGTGGTACACGATTGGCATGAGAACTAATGAGCAGCTTTTCCAAGGTGCAATATTTATCAACATTCTTGTCTGCTGGTTATTGTTTGCTGGATGGCTTCATCTTCAACCTAAATACAGACCATCATTAGCATGGTTTAAAAATGCAGAATCTCAATTAAATCATCACCTAGCTGTCCTTTTTGGATTCAGCAGTATTGCTTGGACTGGTCATTTAATTCACGTAGCCATCCCTGAATCAAGAGGAATTCATGTTGGCTGGGATAACTGGTTAACTGTTATGCCTCATCCAGAAGGTCTAACTCCATTTTTCTCAGGGAACTGGGGAGCTTATGCTCAAAACCCTGATTCACTTGATGCAGTTTTTGGAACTACTCAAGGAGCTGGTACAGCGATATTTACATTTCTAGGTGGACTTCACCCTCAAAGTGAATCACTTTGGCTAACAGATATTGCGCACCATCATTTGGCTATAGGAGTTGTATTTATAATTGCAGGTCATATGTATAGGACTAACTTTGGTATTGGTCATAGCCTTAAAGAAATTGTTGAAGCACATAATACAAGTCACCCAAAAGATCCACATAAGGGTTATTTCGGTATAAAGCACAATGGACTGTTCGAGACAGTTAACAATTCTCTCCATTTTCAGCTTGGACTTGCACTCGCTTCTTTAGGTGTAGCTTGTAGTTTGGTCGCCCAACATATGGGTGCACTTCCTTCATATGCATTTATCGCAAGGGATTACACAACTCAGTCAGCTCTATACACTCATCATCAATACATAGCAATGTTCTTGATGGTTGGTGCTTTCTCTCACGGAGCAATTTTCTTTGTAAGAGATTATGATCCGGAGCTGAATAAAGATAATGTATTAGCAAGAATCCTTAGTACAAAAGAAGCACTAATTAGCCACTTAAGTTGGGTAACAATGCTTCTAGGCTTCCATACTCTTGGAATTTATGTTCACAACGATGTAGTTGTAGCCTTTGGTACACCTGAAAAGCAGATTCTTATAGAACCAGTATTTGCACAGTTCGCACAGGCTGCTAGTGGAAAAATGATGTATGGATTTAATGCGTTGCTAGCAAATGCATCAAGTTCTGCATCTATAGCTGCTAATTCCATGCCAGGTAATCACTACTGGATGGACATGATCAATAGACCAGATGCACTAACCAATTTCTTACCTATTGGACCTGCAGATTTCTTAGTTCACCATGCGATTGCACTAGGACTACATACAACTGCTTTGATTCTTATAAAGGGTGCTCTTGATGCTAGAGGAACAAAACTAATTCCAGATAAAAAGGATTTAGGATTTGCTTTCCCATGTGATGGACCAGGTCGTGGTGGTACTTGTGATAGTTCTTCTTGGGACGCTACTTATTTAGCAATGTTCTGGGCCTTAAATACTATTGCTTGGATTACCTTCTATTGGCATTGGAAACATCTAGCAATTTGGATGGGTAATACCGCTCAATTCAATGAATCTGGTACCTATTTAATGGGTTGGTTTAGAGATTATCTATGGCTAAATAGTTCTCAGCTAATCAATGGATATAACCCATTTGGTGTAAATGCTTTATCTCCATGGGCTTGGATGTTCTTATTTGGTCATCTCATTTGGGCGACTGGATTTATGTTCCTCATCTCTTGGAGAGGATATTGGCAAGAACTTATCGAAACTCTTGTTTGGGCTCATCAAAGAACACCAATAGCTAATTTAGTTGGTTGGAGAGATAAGCCTGTTGCATTATCCATTGTCCAAGCACGATTAGTTGGTTTAACCCATTTCACAGTTGGAAACTTTGTAACCTTTGGTGCATTTGTTATCGCATCTACTTCAGGTAAGTTCGGATAAATCTATAACCAAGCTTCCAATCAAAAGAACACTGTCTTCAAAAGCAGTGTTCTTTTTTTATGGGTACTAATCTCATATTTATTAGATTATCTATAAAAACTCTTGTTTGGGCTCATCAAAGAACACCAATAGCTAATTTAGTTGGTTGGAGAGATAAGCCTGTTGCATTATCCATTGTCCAAGCACGATTAGTTGGTTTAACCCATTTCACAGTTGGAAACTTTGTAACCTTTGGTGCATTTGTTATCGCATCTACTTCAGGTAAGTTCGGATAAATCTATAACCAAGCTTCCAATCAAAAGAACACTGTCTTCAAAAGCAGTGTTCTTTTTTTATGGGTACAATTTTTATGAGATTATCTATTGATATTTATAAGCAAAATAGAACAATTTAATAGCAATAAATTAGGCCTAGAAAATATAAAAACTAAATAAATTAATCTCAATTAAAGCTTTTAAAAATATATCAGCCAATTGAAGTAAATAATTTAGAGAATTAAAAAACCCCTTATTGAAGGGGCTTGTTAATGAAAATTTCTCCAGAAAAGTTTTAAGCTCCAAGTAAATGATATTCCTTAATCAAAGGTAGAACAGTATCTAGATGCAAAGTACCAATTAACAACCAAGCAAATACTACACCTCCTGTGCCTCCTAACCAAAAACCATTTGTAAAATCACTCCATCCTGCTCTAGTAAATAAATCAGAAGGAGGATTAGCTACTGTTGCATCAGGAGGTTGTACATTCGGCTCCTTACCTGCAGCATTGTAAAGAATAAAAAGAGCAGTCAATATTTGAATAGCTCCCACCCCGCCAAGCAAACCTGCTGTTAAGGCAAAATCAGTATTTCTTAAAGGCCCTGTCATAGAAAAAGGACCAAAAAGTAAATAACCAAAAATCGCGCCTGTTTCTAGACCTCTGAAGTTTGGCGATAAGCCCTCTCTATAAACAGGAAGATTGTTTATAACCATCTTTGTAAACCAACCACTGTTAACTGGAGTCTGAAGATTGCCAACAGTTGGATCTGAAACCGTTTTCACAGCCCACTTTTGCATAAGTGTTTCTTGAGATTTAGTCATGGACAAAAAAATTGGTAGAAGATTAAATTTTAAAAATTACTCAGTAGCAGTTATGTACCTACCAATTAAAACGATGAAAACGGCTGGACCCATTATTCCAACCAAAGGAATCAGAATAGCGGGAAGCAAACTTGAAGCTAGTTCACTAGTCATTACTTATTTCAATAAATCCACTTTTATTTTATAGAATTATGATCTATTCAAACCAAATACAACCCATTGATGACATAAAAGTTCAATCCGTATATCTTCTTTAAGATGCATTACTAAATAGATTTTCTCATCATGAATCAAGTTTTTGCTGGTGGTTTAGCTCTAATTATTGCTTTAATCCTTTGGAGTTCAAAAAAACAATCCAAGGCATCAGCTTTTTTCAAATCTCAAAAAGATTCCTTGTCAAAGGCTCAGTTAACACCATCCGCATTGGTAATCGAAAAGAGTTTACAAAATCATAAATCAAAAAAACTTAATAATAAAAAATACAAGCCTTTTTCACAGACGAATTCACTTAATTCAATAGAGACAAAAAAACAATTAACTAAATTAATCTCTAGCAACCCCAATGATCGTCTATTAGCCATTCAAATTGCTAGTCAATGGGACAATATGAAAGCATTACCTTTTTTAAGAAGAGGATTGAAGGATTCTGATAGCAGAGTTGTTATTGCTTCTGCTACTGGCATTTCATCTTATAAAGGTAAACCTATTGATTTACATAAAAAATCTCAAGCTTCTCGTCCACCTCGAAATGTATCTCTAATGCGATAAATTGGTCTATTTTGACTTTCATGATAAGTACGGATTTGCAGCTCTCCAAGCAATCCAAACCCAAAAAGTTGAACTCCAGTCACTGCAAGAAGTAAAGCAAATATAAGTAAAGGTCTACTGCCTATATCTTCTCCTAAAAGTTTGATTGTTAATAGGTAAAAGCTTGTTATGAAGCTCCCAATAATTGCAAGAATTCCACCAAAGCCAAAAACATACATAGGTCTAGTTAAGAATCTATTCATAAACCAAACAGTCAACAAGTCCATTAAAACTCTAAAAGTTCTATCTATTCCATACTTACTAGATCCAAATTGACGGGCTCTATGATTTACTTTAACTTCCGTAATTCTAGCTCCTTCAATATTTGCAAGAACAGGCAAGAATCTATGTAATTCTCCATATAATCTCATATCTGTCAGTACTTCTTTCTTATAAGCCTTTAAAGAACATCCATAATCATTAAGGCGCACACCAGTAACCTTCCCAATCAATCGGTTAGCAATTTTTGATGGAAGCTTTCTACTGATCGCAGCATCTTGCCTTCGATATCTCCATCCACTTACAAGATCAAATCCATCCCTAATCTTGTTAACTAATAAAGGAATATCTGCAGGATCATTTTGTAAATCACCATCAAGTGTGACAACTATCTCTCCAGAAGAAATATCAAATCCTGCTGCCATCGCAGCTGTCTGTCCATAGTTTTTACGTAGAAGAACTCCAACTAATTCTGGCAGCTCAAAGCTTAGTTTCCTAATTACCTCTGCACTATTATCTGACGAACCATCATTAACTAAAACTATTTCAAAAGTTTCCTCCATAGGCTGTAAAACTTCTAATAACTGATTAATCAAAAAAGGAAGACTTTCTTCTTCGTTATAGATAGGAACAACTATTGATAGTGCAACATTAGAATTCATTCAAAACTCCTCATAAGGGTCAATTAATTATCATTTAGAGTTTTTCACTCTGATAACAAGAAATCACTCTTCCAGCCGATCTAAATTTAGATCTGTAAAAAGAAGCAATTTTTCCAAGGTTCGGTTTAAATAAACCATCAATCTCTATTCCATTATGCCCATCAGTTAGCCCAGAACTATGAATATAAAAACCATTCTCAATATGTAATCCAACGTGAGTACATTTTTTAGAAGATCCAAAGAAAAGTAAATCACCAGGTTTTAATTCTTTGCCTAAAGCTTCAAGATCCAATGCAATATTTTTACAGAATTTTTCCTGCTGATAAGCATCTCTTGGTATCCAAATTCCTGAACTTGCAAAAGCAGATTGAACCAAACCAGAGCAATCAAAATTTGGACCTATAGTTCCACCCCACAAATATTCATTACTAATTTTTTTAGCAGCCTTAGTCCAAGACAATATCCCAGGAATCCTAGAAATTATTTTCTCTTCAGTAAAAAATTCAGTTTCCCATGATTCTATTTTTGAAGCTTGATGAATTAATTCAGAAAATCTAAACCAACAAATATAGTCATCTTCCAAAAGACGCACTTTGACTCTATCGATAATTTCCTTATTGTTAAAATTAGATTTGAAACAATCAATCAATTGAAACCTCCTACCAATTCTTGCTTGCGTAACTAATTCATCACTATTTTCACTTTTAAATCCATCAATATTTATTCTCAGTTTCCATAAACTTCCCAAAACAAATGAAGATTTAGTGAGCAAAACCTCTAAGGTCATATTGTATTCTTCTCGAGCGCTATGGCGTTCTACCGACAAGACCCTGAAATGGCATATTGCCTGAAAGGTCTACTCGATAGGTTTGAAAAAGAAGGTCGTCCCAACCTTCAAGAAAATATTGCAATAACATGCATACGTTATGACAAGCAAAGTCCATCAATATCTAGTGGATATGGGACAGGGTGGAATTCAAACAAAAATTTTTATCCTGCAAGCGTAGTAAAAATAGTTTATGCATTTGCGACTCAGGTATGGCTCCAACAAGACTTAATTGTTGACTCAGAAGAGCTTAGAAGAGCATTACATGAAATGATCGCAAACTCCAATAATGATGCCACAAGTTTTATTTTAGATCTTTTGACAGGTACAACAAGTGGCCCATCTCTTAATGAGTCAAACTATCAATCATGGAAAATCCAAAGGCAATTAATTAACCACTGGCTAGATGATCTTAGATGGCCTGAAATAAAAAATTGGAACTGCAGTCAAAAGACTTGGAATGAAGGTCCTTTTGGAAGGGAAAAAGATTTTTATGGAAAAAGAAATGAGAATCGAAACAGTATGACAACTGATGGGAGTGCCAGAATCTTTGAATCATTAATGACTAATGAAATGCTCCCAAAATCAGCCAGTGAGAATTTAATAAAAGTTTTTAAACGCTCACTCGATCCAGTTGCTAGAAAGCAAGATTTAGAGAATCAAGTAGATGGTTTTTTAGGCGCAGGCCTACCTTTGACTTCTCAACTTTGGAGCAAAGCAGGTCTAATGAGTGAGGTTCGCCATGATGTCGCATGGTGGGAGGCACCTAATAAGAATCCTATGCTTGCAGTCGTTTTTACAACTGGCAAAGAATTAGTCAAAGATCAATTTTTACTGCCTGCGATTAGCAGTGAGTTAAACAAATTAGCTATTTAGCAATAAGTAAAATTCCAGCGAATAAAATAGATCCCAAAAGGAATCCAACAGCCAAAAGCACGGCTATTATTGGTGTATTTAAGTAAACAGATATAGTTGCGAGTTGATTACCCTTTGCTTCAGACACCTTTAAAACTCATAAAAATCACTTTGATTAAAGCATCCAACTATGCCAAAAAACAAAAAAAGTTTAACTGATAAAACAATTTTTAAAAAACCAAAGAATTATTAATTGGTATCAAAAAAATAGTTTAAATAAAATTTGATTTTGGTTTCTTATTTTGTAAAACTTTAATATCTTTATTACTTTGACTTTCTATGATTGCGACATCTTGGCTATCTATTTTTTTGTTTCTTATTTTCTTATCTACTTTCATCAAATCATCATCTAATGAATTAGTTTTATTGGTTTTATCCAAGTCTTTTTTAGACATATTTTCTATGATTGTTGAATTATTAGAATCTATATCCTTTAATATTCTCGTATCTAGAACTTTATTTTCTTCAACTTCTTCAATATCCATAATTGCAGATTCACGAAATAAATTAAATTCAAATCTATCTTTTGCAAAAGATACAGAAGTGAATACTAGTATTGAACCTAAAATAACAATAATAAAAATATTCGATAATAAGCTATTTATTGGAGACCAAAATAATGTAATTTTAGCATCTTCTTTTGTTTGTTTAGCTGTATCAGCAGAGGGACTCAAATCTAAAAAGATATCTGGATTAATCCAACCTTTATTAGCCTTTCTATAGGGAGACTCACTTTTGGTGAACTCAAAAATCTCCTGGATTCTTTCTTTAAGCACAGCTTAGGTTTATCTAAAACTATAAGATCGAAAACATAGCAGAAAGTCAGAATAAAAAAGTTGCTTTCACATAGATATTAGTGAAATTGACTTACCCAGCAATAAATACCATCGCAGAAATAAGAATAGCCGCAGCCAAAATCCCCACAGAAGCGATTGAAACGATCTTCCCAGTGTTTAAGGAGACTGATACCGTCAACAATTCAGTTCTTGAATCTCGTTTCTGTTGTGAATCAATTTGAGGTCGAGAATTAACTTTATTGCTCACTTGAGATTTTCTATCTGCTAAGGCTTTCTTCTCTGCAGCAGCTTTCTTCTCTGCAGCAGCTTTCTTCTCTGCTAAGGCTTTCTTATCTGCAGCAGCTTTCTTCTCTGCTAAGGCTTTCTTATCTGCAGCAGCTTTCTTCTCTGCTAAGGCTTTCTTATCTGCAGCAGCTTTCTTCTCTGCTAAGGCTTTCTTATCTGCAGCAGCTTTCTTCTCTGCTAAGGCTTTCTTATCTGCAGCAGCTTTCTTCTCTGCAGCAGCTTTCTTCTCTGCAGCAGCTTTCTTCTCTGCAGCAGCTTTCTTCTCTGCAGCAGCTTTCTTATCTGCTAAGGCTTTCTTATCTGCAGCAGCTTTCTTCTCTGCTAAGGCTTTCTTATCTGCAGCAGCTTTCTTATCTGCAGCAGCTTTCTTCTCTGCTAAGGCTTTCTTCTCTGCAGCAGCTTTCTTCTCTGCAGCAGCTTTCTTATCTGCTAAGGCTTTCTTATCTGCAGCAGCTTTCTTATCTGCAGCAGCTTTCTTCTCTGCAGCAGCTTTCTTATCTGCAGCAGCTTTCTTCTCTGCTAAGGCTTTCTTATCTGCAGCAGCTTTCTTATCTGCAGCAGCTTTCTTCTCTGCAGCAGCTTTCTTATCTGCAGCAGCTTTCTTATCTGCAGCAGCTTTCTTCTCTGCTAAGGCTTTCTTATCTGCAGCAGCTTTCTTATCTGCTAAGGCTTTCTTCTCTGCAGCAGCTTTCTTCTCTGCAGCAGCTTTCTTCTCTGCTAAGGCTTTCTTCTCTGCAGCAGCTTTCTTCTCTGCTAAGGCTTTCTTCTCTGCAGCAGCTTTCTTCTCTGCAGCAGCTTTCTTCTCTGCTAAGGCTTTCTTCTCTGCTTGAGCTGTTTTCGCTTGCACTTTAAATCCAAAAATTTGCCTTATTCAAGCATCCAGATCACAATGATTTTACAAATATTGGCTAGTTGCAATGAAGTAATGCAATACATTTTACTTGCATCCCTTGCATACATATAAATCACATAAAACTTTTGCAACTAAATAGAACGAAAAGTTACTACTTTACAGTGGGAGCAGAAAGAACGGCAACGGAAGGGAACGAAAGAATAAAGCAAAAATAAAAAATATTTATCTAAGCCAATAATTATAAGGAGTTAAAATATAAATTAAGAGCAACTATACTATTACCCTGAATAAATAATATAAAATAAAAGTGAATAATAGATAAACGTTTTCGACATACTGATTAAAATCTAAAAATATATTTCACACTTTATTTAATCAAAAGTAACTACTTGTAAAACTATTTCTATAAACTCAGAGCTAGTCAAGAGATAATATAGTAAAATTACAATATATTTAAAATGATCAGGTGTGGAAGAAGAAAATAATAAGAATCAGTATAAAAACAAAAAATTACACCCAATTAAAACATACCCTATTCCATTATGTTTAGAAGAAGTGAAAGAAAATGTTACTAGTTATACTAATACTCCTGACAGACCCTCGAAAGAGCAAATAATTAATCATGCAAGAAAGTTACATCAACAAGGAAATATTCCAGAAGCAACAAAATGCTATCAACAAATAATGAATCAAGGATGTAATGATCCTAGAGTGTTTTCTAATTATGGAGCAATATTAAAAAGTTTTGGGAAATTAGAAGAAGCCGAATTATCAACTCGCAAAGCAATTGAACTGAATCCTAATTACGCAAATGCTTATTCCAATCTAGGAATCATACAGAATGATCTTGGCAAATCACAAGAAGCAGAATCTTCATATCGTAAAGCAATTGAACTGAATCCTAATCTAGTAGATGCCTATTTCAATCTCTTTCTAGACTATGAAAAAACAAATAATTTACAAAAACTAAAAAAATCGATAAAAGAGTTTAATGATATAGATTGTATTGAAAATGAACTATTTCTTTTTCGCTCTAGATTAAATTTTAGGAATAAGGATTATAAAACTGCTAAAGAATTAATCAATAGTATCTCTAATGAATGGTTAGAAAAAAGCAATAACATACAAAAACTAACTTATTGGACTTACAAAGCATTTATAGAGGAAAAAATCGAAAATTATGATATTGCATACTCTTGCTTTCAAAAAAGTCAAGATCACCTACTTTATTCTAGATTAAGTAAAAATTCATACTTAAATATTATTGATTCATATAAAAAAAATATTATCAATAAAACAATCAATATTAAAAATTCAAATTATAAATTTGAAGAAACAAATATTGTATTTTTAATAGGCTTTCCCAGGTCTGGGACTACGCTATTAGATACTATACTTAGAAGCCATAAAGAGATTGAAGTAATAGAAGAAAAACCTATAATCTCAAATATTGAAACAATAATCAAAAAACAACTTAATACAAAAATTGATAATCTTTATAGTATTTCGGACGATAATATAATAATGCTAAGGAGAAAATATTTTGAAATAATGAGAGAATTTACAACAAAAGAAAGAAAGCTGATTATAGATAAATTACCATTAAATACAGTTAAACTTCCATTGATTAATCTTCTATTCCCTAATGCTAAAATAATTTTTGCGCATAGGCATCCTTATGACACGGTTTTATCATGTTTCCAACAATCTTTCGATCCAAATATAGCAATGTTACATTTCATAGATTTGAAATCCTCTTCAATAATGTATGATCAAGTTATGGGGGCATGGGATATATACAAAAACAATATTTCTCTTGATTTTATAACATCCAAATATGAACATCTTATTGAAGACTTTGATAAACATACTTTTAAAATATTAAATTTTTTAGACATTAAATGGGATGATAATATAAGAAACTACAGAAAAACAGCACTAGATAGAGGAAAAATCAATACTCCTTCATCTTCTCAAGTTGTTCAACCTTTATATAAGTCATCCATTGAGAAATGGAAAAACTATGAGAAATATTTTAAAGATTGTCACCAATACCTAGAGAAATGGGTTTCTTATTTTGATTATTAATCAACTCTCTTAAGGTTTTGCAGCCTAAAAAGAATATACATGACAAAAATCTCTAAGATCTGTTTTTATAACTGGAATCTATTATCGCATCAACTTTATCAAGAAATTAATCTTTAATCTCACTCTCGAAATTAAATCAAAATAATCTCAGGAAGAGTTTTAAATAGCAATATAATGAGTAGTAGAATCAATTAAATTAAAAAATTCTTATAAGATAATGGGATCTAGTGATAAAGAGCAAGAAAAAAGGAAATTCACTGAAGTGAAAACATTTACAGTTCCATTTAGACTAGGAAAAATTAAAGAGAATATTTCTATTTCCAATAACACTACTTCTAAGCCTGCTAAAGAAGCAATAATGAGTAAAGCATTTAAGTTTCATTCACAAGGCAATATTCCAGAAGCAGCAAAGTATTATCTATATTTTATAAATCAAGGGTTCAAAGATCACAGGGTTTTTACTAATTATGGAATCATATTGAATGATCTTGGTAAATTAAAAGAAGCAGAATTATTATACCGTAAAGCAATCGAAATTCAACCTAATTTCGCTGATGTTCATTTAAATCTGGGAAACATATTGAAAGATCTTGGCAACCTACAAGAAGCAGAGATTTCACAAAGGAAAGCACTTGAAATAAATCCTGATTTCGCAGAGGCGCATTCCAATCTGGGAAACATATTGAAAGATCTTGGCAAATTACAAGAAGCAGAAATATCCACTCGCAAAGCACTTGAAATAAATCCTGATTTCGCAGAGGCGCATTCCAATCTGGGAAACATATTGAAAGATCTTGGCAACCTACAAGAAGCAGAAATATCCACTCGCAAAGCACTTGAAATAAATCCTGATTTCGCTAAAGCTCATTACAATCTGGGAAACATATTGAAAGATCTTGGCAACCTACAAGAAGCAGAGATTTCACAAAGGAAAGCAATTGAAATCAAACCTGATTTCGCAGAGGCTCATTCTAATCTGGGAAACATATTGAAAGATCTTGGCAACCTACAAGAAGCAGAATTATCGACTCGCAAAGCGCTTGAACTGAATCCTAATTTCGCTGATGCTCATTCCAATCTAGGAAACATATTGATGGATCTTGGCAAATTACAAGAAGCAGAAATATCCACTCGCAAAGCAATTGAAATTAATCCTGATTTCGCTAAAGCTCATTACAATCTAGGAAACATATTGATGGATCTCGGCAAATTACAAGAAGCAGAAATTTCACAACGCAAAGCTATTGAAATTAATCCTAATTTTGCAGAGGCTCATTCCAATATGGGAATAATATTGAAAGATCTTGGCAAATTAAAAGAATCAAAAATAGCAACTCTCAAAGCAATTGAAATTAATCCTAATTTCGCAGAAGCATTTTTGAATCTTTCATTACTTGAACTACTTCAAGGTGACTATAAAAATGGTTTAGAGAACTATGAATTTAGATTCAAAAGAAAGAACCCTGCTATTGCTCACGGTATTACAAAACTCAAACGAATCGAGCATAAAAAATCACAAAAAGGAGAAAAGCTATTAGTCATCACTGAGCAAGGTTTAGGAGATACCCTTCAATTCATGAGATATATTCCTTACATTAGAAATCAAGGCCTAAAAATTTCTTTTTGTGCTCAAACAAAACTACATTCATTAATCAAATCCTCTGGTATTGATCAACATCCATTAACTCCAGAGGAGGCAAGCGAAGTTTCAGAGGGTCAATGGATCCCACTATTATCTTTACCTAGATATCTACAAGTAAGTCCGAATAATCCAATCATTTCAAACCCATATATCTTTTCAACTAATGAACTAAAAAAGAAATGGAAAAACATACTCTCCCAAGAAAAAAGACCAATCGTAGCTATTAATTGGCAAGGAAATCCAAATGCAGAAAAGACTGATCACATAGGGCGCTCATTACCTCTAGAAACCTTCTCTAGTCTTACGAGAAATAATAACTTCAAATTTTTATCACTACAAAAAGGATTTGGTTCAGAGCAATTCCATCATTGCTCATTTAAAAATAAGTTTGTTGAATGCCAAGCTAAAATTGATGCCACTTGGGATTTTCTGGAAAATGCTGCCATTATGGAAAACTGTGATTTAATTATTACTTCTGACACTTCAATTGCTCACCTAGCTGGAGGAATGGGTAAACCAACCTGGTTACTCCTAAATCATTTACCTGACTGGAGATGGGGACTGAAAGGGGACAATACATTTTGGTATCCATCAATGAGATTATTTCGGCAAAACGAACGACATAATTGGCAAGAAGTTATGGAAAATGTCTCAAATAAACTAAAAAAGGAAATAGAAGTAAAAACATAACAGCAGAAAATTAATAGAGTCTTATCATAAAGATATATCATGAAAAATTTAAAGAATGAATGGTCTTAAACTAAATCTTGGATGTGGTGAAAATAAAATACCAGATTATATCAATGTAGATAAGTTTGGGAGCCCAGATATAAAACATGATTTAGAATCTTTCCCTTGGCCTTGGGAGACAAATTCAGTTTCAGATATTCTATTAATACATGTTCTTGAACATCTAGGAAAAGATGTAGAAATATACTTTGGAATATTTAAAGAGATGTATCGAATATGTACTCATGGAGCAAATATTAAAATAATTGTACCTCATTTTAGACATCACTTATTCTATGATGATCCAACTCATGTAAGAGTTGTTACACCTCTAGGTTTACAACTATTTTCTCAAAAACTAAACAAGCTGTGGGTAGAAGAAGGAGTAGCAAATAGTCCACTTGGATTATATCTAGATATCGATTTTGAACTAAAGCAAACAGTTATAATGCCAAGTGAAGACTGGTTTAGATTACATCCAGATAAAAATGTTGATGTTAGATTACTCCAACAAGAGTCTAATATATATAATAATTTAATTAAACAATATGATATGTTGCTTGAAGTGATAAAAGATTGCGATATAGAATCAGGAGGAAAAGCATGAGTTCAAGAGTTAAATACCTATCTTCTATTCTCGCTCCAGTCTCTATAGGAGAACTAATAGATAAAATTACAATTTTAGAAATCAAACAAATACATATGACTGGAATAAAGCTAAAAAATATAGATAAAGAGCTAAAACTACTAAAAAATATAATTCAGGATAAGAATCTGCAAATTGATATCGATTTAATTAATAATCTCAAAGAAGTAAACAAGAGCCTTTGGGAAATAGAAGATAATATTAGGATAAAAGAGAGCAATCAAGAATTTGACAAAGAATTTATTGAATTCGCTAGATCAGTTTACAAAGAGAATGATAAGAGAGCTTCTATAAAAAAAGAAATCAACCAGAAGTATCATTCAGAGCTGGTTGAAGAAAAATCATATAATAACTATTTAACCTAAGTCTTAATCTCTTCTAAGATTAAAATCGGAAGCTTATACGCATAACGCTAAAAGGGATTGAACAGGTTTTAGAAAGAGAACCGATATTTCTCCATACAAATAACCCTAAGCGGTAATTTTATTAGAATTGTGGATTAGGTAAGCGCAGTGGGTATGGTGACATGCCACCTACTCATTTAAACTTCAGATTGTTCGAGAGAAGAGTTTTCGCAAACTTTTGATGATGGATAAAAAGACATAACTAAATTAGATAGCTTCAATCAAGTATTTAATTAGGAAACAGTTCTTTTGATCAAGCAAACAATCTTTCTTAGAACTCTATGTATTAAGTAACAATAATCCCAGAAAGAGTGTTAATAAGGATGTAGTGGCTAATAAAATGACTGAATTAGAAGTTCTTAGAAGATAGTGGTATCTAGCCATAAAGAGCAAGAAAAAAAGAAATTCACAGAAATAAAGACATTCCCAGTTCCAATTGGTCTAGGAGAAATCAAAGGAAACATCACTCTGACTTCTCATACTTCTTCTAGGTCTTATAAAGAACAAAAGATAAATCAAGCAATTCAGTTTCAAATAAAAGGAAATATTCCAGAAGCAGAAAAACTTTATCAATATTTGATTCAGCAAGGATTCAAAGATGAAAGGATTTTCTCTAACTATGGAGATATATTGAGAGATCTTGGCAAATTAGAAGAAGCAGAATTGTCATACCGCAAAGCAATTGAAATCAAACCTGATCTCGCAGATGCTTATTTACATCTAGGAAGTATATTGATATATCTTGACAACTTAAAAGAGGCAGAAGTATTCACTCGCAAAGCAATTGAAATCAAACCTGATCTCGCAGATGCTTATTTAAATCTAGGAAGTATATTGATATATCTTGACAACTTAAAAGAGGCAGAAGTATTCACTCGCAAAGCAATTGAAATTAAACCTGATCTCGCAGATGCTTATGTAAATCTAGGAAGTATATTGATATATCTTGACAACTTAAAAGAGGCAGAAGTATTCACTCGCAAAGCAATTGAAATTAAACCTGATTATGCAGAGGCGCATTGTAATCTTGGCAACATATTGAAAGATCTTGATTACTTAAAAGACGCAGTAATCTCTTACCAAAAAGCAATTGAAATTAAACCTGATTATGCAGAGGCGCATTGTAATCTTGGCAACATATTGAAAGATCTTGATTACTCAGAAAACGCAGAATTATCGACTCGTAAAGCTATTGCACTGAATCCTAATTTCGCAGAAGCGCATTTAAACCTGGGAAGCATTTTGAGCAATCTTGGTAAATTCAAAGATGCTGAATTATCAACTCGAAAAGCAATTGAGCTCAAACCTGATTACGCTGATGCTTATTACAATCTGGCGACAATATTGATAGAGATTGGCAACTTAAATCAAGCAAAAATATGTATTCGCAAATCTATCAAGCTTAATCCCAATTTCGCACAGGCTTATCAAGTACTTAGTAATATATACAGCTTAGAGAATGATTTTACTCAAGCCTGTAAAGAAATTGAACGAGCAATTAAACTTGATCCCAATAATCACTTATTTAAAGGTGAGTTAACTCGTATTAAATTTATTCAAGGTGAGTATGATGAAAAAACAACTAAAAATAATCAACTTTGGAGTGATCAAGATGATTATTTATATGAAGATAATAATACAGATATTCTCTTAGTTATTTTCGGTAGTATGGGGCGAGATAGTAAGTTAATACCATCCTTTAATTTCTATAATTTGTTTAAAAATAACAAGTCATTTGATAAACTCTTTCTAAGAGATATTGATCGTAATTACTATCTAACAGGTCTCAAAAATAGCACAAATAATTTACAGGAGACAGTTGATTTAATCAGAAAAATGAGCTCCATAAAGAAATATAAAAAGACAATATCAGTAGGAGCATCAGCTGGTGGATTCGCAGCTATTCTCTTTGGACATTTACTAAAGTTTTCAAAAGTCATAGTATTCAATCCTCAGACTGTTATTTCAAAAGAGAAGGAAACCTTAGTAAAAGACAACTTCTATACAGTAGAACTTTGTGAGAAATTAAGAAATCTACATTCATCAGATACTTTATATCAAAAATGCTTAAACCTTAAGAATTTAATTCCGTTTAAAACCAAAGTAGAAATACATTACTCTAACCTTTCAAAAATCGACAAGAATCACGCAAAATTCGTAGAACATGAAAACTGTAAATTAATTAAACATAATTCATCTAGCCATTTATTAGCACTTCAACTTAGAGACTCAGAAGATCTGGAAGATATAATAGTAAAAAGTCTGACAATCTAAAAGTCCTTGATTAAAATTAATCTTGATCTAAAATTTAATGACTATGAATAAATTTCATGCTTTATCTTGCTCATAAATTACTTAATGAGGGACAAGTTAAAGATTTAAGAAAAAGTTTAATGCTCTCAACTGAATGGGTAGATGGAAAAAATTCAGCCAGAGGTTCTAAAGTTAAAAAAAATATACAATTAAATTTAGGAGAAACATATAATAAATTATCAAAAGAAATAATTGAAATTATCGATAAGGATGAATTAAGTAATAACTTTTCTTTCCCTTCTAAGATATTTAATATTTTATTTACAAGAACGGGAGAAGGTATGTTTTATGGACCTCACGTAGACGTTGCTTTCACTCCTAAAGGTCGTAGAGATTTATCTTTTACCATTTTCTTAAATCAACCCACAGATTATGAGGGAGGAGAACTAATACTTTATATAACTCCAGAAAAGAAGCAAATCAAAATGAATCCAGGAGAAATGATTATATATCCTACTAAATATCTTCATGAAGTAAAAACCGTTACTCAGGGAGAGCGAATGGTTTGTGTTGGGTGGATAGAAAGTCAAATACCAAGAGATGATGATAGAGAATCCCTTTATTTAATGAACCAAGGTATGTCATCAATAACAAACGAATATGGTCATTCAGCTGCTACACAAAATCTAAAAATTAGTTTCAACAACATTTATAAACGTTTCATGAACTAAATTAGTACGAATTGCGAATTAGGAATTTTTCCTGATGCGCACCGTCTATGGAATTGATTAGAAAAGGAAAAGCAGAACAACTCCTCACACATAGTTCTGTAAATGAAGAGAGGGACTCAAGCTCGCTGAAGCAGCAGGGTCCCTTTCTTAATGCAAAAATCAAGGTTTCCAATGCTCATCCCATTCATCCTGAAGTTCTTTCTGCGATAAAGAGTTGTAGAAACCTCTCCACTTCTTTTCTGAATTTGCGTCAGTTGCACTCAATGACACCATTAGATCTATTGCTTCTTCTTTGGTAAAGGATTTGCCTTGATTTGATTTGAATATCACTTACGAAGCAATCTCCTCCCAAGGATCACGTGAAGATAGTTCCTTGAATGGTATCAATTTAAAATCACCTCTCCTGATACCACTACAGATCAATCCATCTGGATGTTCTCTCTTAAATATTTCAACTGCATCTTCTTTTCGTTCTGATGGAATAGTGACTTTATAAATCACATCACCTGAATCACGAATCTTATAAACAAAAATCCAATCATATTCTTTACTATCCATAATCAGTTCATGCTGACTAACTTTGTTTTAACTCACTTTGGTCTGATGAACCAATTACACAAATGGAAACAGGTGTTTTCTCTCATGTTCCAATGATTTTGTTTGATTAGAAATGGGTTGAAGTTCTAGCACTTGTCTTCCCGTAGGTCAGGGAAGTGGTTAGTTAAAGGGAATCGTATTGTTCACACGGATACACAAGTGCTGAACTTAAATTAAAGGGGGCAACCAAAATCTTGCCCCCTTCTTTAATGGAAGAAATCAAGAACGGAGAGGGAGTGATTCAGAATAAGCGGAAAAAGAACGGGATAGAACGGGTTGGGAAGAGATAAGGAGGGGAGAGCGATTAAATCCCCCTCCAAAGAAAAATCTTAATTAAAAACATATATATATTCTTCATTGAAAAATATTCTCTATACTAATAACTCTTATTTCTAATAATTATTAGAACAATTTAGCAATGTAAAATCTGTATTTATTTTTTATTCTAATAATATATATTTATACTAATCTTCAGGAAATAATAGAAGACACAAGCTTAGGACTTATTGGCCAATGATGTTTTGCTCTCAGCAAATAATTTGGTTCCATATAAATATCATTGATTGATTCTGGTACATCTTTAAAAAGATCTCTATATTGATTCTTTACAAAAAAAGCATTTGATCCTGTTGAGGGATTACAAGCACACAAGAAGTACTCATGACTTTTAAACAAATCTACAAAAGATGCTAATGAAGCCCCAAAATAACTATCTCCCTGCCATTGATGTTTTTCATTATAGGTCATTTCCCATCTAATCTGTGGAGGAAAAATAGCATTATATTCAACAATAAAAACATCAGGATTAGCTTTTAAATTTAGGATTGAGCTAGCTATTTCATAATCATTGCCATCAAGATCTATTGATATTAAATTGTGATGATCAATCTTATTTTCTAGTAATGATTTTTCATATATATTTTTGATATTTTCCTTAGAAATAAATATTTTCTGAAACTTCAGTCTATCTGAAATAGTGTGATCAAAAGAGAGTTCTTCTCCACCAAACCATGAGCCTTCCCACCCCATGGCTAATAAGATTAATGTATTATTTTCACAACCTGTACCTACTCCAAGTTCTAAAAATGTATTTTTCTTTTTCTTACCTTTAATTATACGTTTATTAATTTCAATCGTCAGTCCATCTTCATCTGTCTGAGAAAAATGATGCCGAGCATAATTCTTAGCAAAATCATTCTTACATTGTAAGATTCTTTGATAATGATTATCTTTTTCTAAGATAGAATCTATCCTATCTAATGTTTGCTGTTGATAATTTAAATACTTTGCGTATTGTTGAATTAAATTATTAAGTTGCGACTCATCCATGCTTTTTTCTGAATCCTCTAAATCTAGAAGGTAAACAATTTATTTTATCATCAGAAATTCAAATCCCACATATTATCCATCACAAATCCCCCTCCACATTTCCGATCTCTATGGCACACTAAGGGAACGCTTGAAACTCTTTATCTCTCTAAACCTTTACTACTACTGTATTTTTAATCTGTTTAGAACTCCTTGAAACTCTCTTACTCCAAATAAGAACGGAGAGGGAGGGATTCGAACCCTCGACAGAAGTTACCTCCTGTAACTCCTTAGCAGGGAGCCGCTTTCAACCACTCAGCCACCTCTCCATTACAAATACCTTATCAAGTAAAAGCTCAAAAATATTAGATTGTGCTCCTCTACAAATTTTAAGTGACAACTCGAGGAAGACGATTTCTAAAACTACAAAGAACTTCCCATGGAATTGATCCAGACAAATCACACCAATTTTGGGGTGAAATAGAAACTTCGCCATCAGTACCAAGAAGGGTTAAAACTTGACCTGTTTTAATATCTGGTTTATCAGTTATATCAAAAACCATTTGATCCATTGCAATTGCACCTACTTGGGGCACCAAAAACCCATCTATTGAGGCTGATATTTTTCCAGAAAGATTTCTGCTGACGCCATCTGCATAGCCAATAGCAACTACAGCAAGCTTACTTTTCCTTTGAGTTTTAAAAAAATGTCCGTATCCCACTCCTGTATCCTTTTCTACCTCCCTAACCAAAGTAACTCTAGCCTTAACTTTCAATGCCGGGTCAAGTCTCAAATCAGATTCAAAATCATTTAAAGGGTAGTAACCATACAAGCTAAGTCCAACTCGAACCATATCAAAATGAAGACGACGATCTGAAAGTGTCCCAGCTGAATTTGCTAAATGTTTGCATAAAAGCTTATTTCTTTTACCCAAATCCTTTAAAACCTTCTCAAATCTATTTAATTGAATCTGAGTAAAACTTTGGTTCATATTGCTTTCTAGATCTTTATCAGCCATTGCTAAATGACTATATATGCCTTTTAAGGATATGTTTTCTAAATAATCAATTTTAGAAATTAATTCTTCTACCTCATTGCATTGACAGCCAAGTCTCGTCATACCCGTATCCACTTTTAAGTGAATAACAAATTTTTTATGCTTATTTTCAGCAATGTTATTACAAATTATCGCCTCACGAATTCCACTTATTGTAGGTATCAGGTCCCAGCAAAAGGAATAATAGAGTTCTTCTGCATTTATTAAATTTCCAAGAATTAATATCTGACACTTCAAGCCAGCATTTCTTAATTGAATTCCTTCTTCTAAAGTTGCCACTCCAAGACTATCAGCCCCTCCCAGTAAAGCTGCATTTGCAACAGTCTCTGCACCATGTCCATATCCATCAGCTTTCACAACTGCCATTAGTAAACATTCTGGGCCAATAAAGTTTTTCAAGACTCTTGAATTATTTTCAATAACTTTCGAATCGACCTCAACCCATGCACGGCTACGAGGATCAGGATTCATTACATTTTCATTTTTCCCACTAAAAGTGATAGACCTTCCACTGTTATTGATCTTTGACATACTCTGAATACAATCAATGTAATAAGGGAAACTGCAAGAAGGCTGTAATACCACTAGCATGCCGCTTAATTAGCTTGCTTGCATGGGTCAAGTTCTTGTTTTGAATGCGTCCTATGAGCCATTGAACATCACTTCATGGCGTCGCGCGACTGTTTTAATGCTTAAAGGCAAGGCTGAGAGTCTTGAAGAGGATATTTCACACAATATTAGGCAAGATGTAAAAGCTCCAACGGTAATAAGATTAAGACAATTTATTAGAGTGCCATATCGTGATATTCCTCTATCTAGAAAAAACATATTTCAAAGAGATAATAACTGTTGTCAATATTGTGGCCAGAAAAATAAAAAACTTTCAATTGATCATGTTTTACCACGCAGTAGAGGAGGAACTGACAATTGGGAAAATGTGATTACGGCATGTCTTCAATGCAACGTAATGAAAGGCAATAGAACCCCTGAAGAAGCAAAGATGCCTTTAAAAACGAAACCTTATAAACCTTTAAATAACATGAGTTTTGAAACCACAAAACAAATCCATTCTGGTCGTCATAAAGAATGGAGTAAATACGTGATTGGATGGGTAGCTTAGTTTCTTTTACTCTTCTGATTGATTACTAAGCTCTTCCATTTGCCTTTTTTGTTCTTCTGCGATACAAGCGCCAATAACATCTTCTAATTGACCTGCCAGAACTTGTTCAAGGGGAAAATTAATTCCTAATCTATGATCAGTCGTTCGATTATCTTTGTAGTTATAAGTCCGTATCTTTTCACTTCTATCTCCTGTGCCAACCTGAGACAATCTAGCTGATCTTTCTTTTGCATTAGCTTCTGCAATTTCTAGTTCTAATAATTTAGCTCTTAAAATTTCCATTGCTCTTTCTCTATTTTGTAATTGAGAACGTTCCTGTGTACAAAAAACTCTTATACCTGAGGGCTTATGAAATAAATCAATAGCTGTTTCTACTTTATTTACATTTTGCCCACCAGCACCACCTGATCTTGCCGTACTTATTTCTAAGTCAGTAGATTCTATTTTTACCTCCACCGGGTCAGCTTCTGGCATTACAGCAACAGTTGCAGTAGAAGTATGAACTCGTCCTTGGGATTCAGTTGATGGAACTCTTTGAACTCTATGAACACCTGCTTCAAATTTTAATTGGCTATAAACAGATTCTCCTTTGACTGAGATAATCATTTCACGAAAGCCACCCATATCAGCTTCGGTTGAACTTATGGGCTTTACATTCCAACCAAGTTTTTGTCCATATCTCTCATACATTCTTGCTAAGTCACCAGCCCATAAACAAGCTTCATTTCCTCCTGCTCCAGCTCTTATTTCAAGCATTACACTTTTTTCATCTCTTGGATCTTTGGGTAAAAGAGCCAAAGTCAATTTATGAATTAATTCATTTTTTGAAAGTTCCAGATTCTCAAGTTCTTCTCTAGCAAGAAGTTCCATCTCTTTATCTTCTCTACTTGCTTTTACTAAATCTTTAGCCTCTACAAACTCTCTTTCTATAGTTTGGAGTTTTGCATAATCATTGACCAATGGCTCTAAACGTGATCGTTCTCTAGCAATTTTCTCAAGCTGTTTGGGATCAGATGCAACATCTGGATCAGCCAGCTGCAACTCCAAGTTTTGAAAACTACTTTTAGCTGTTTCTAATCGTTTTATTAGGGTTGAAGAATCCATTCTTTGTATTCCCTAATTTTTTAGATCAACTTCTATCAAATTTCTTTTTGTTCTTTTTTAGATTTATCTTTTTCATCAGTTGAGTCAGATGAAGCCATACCATATTTTTTCATGAATCTATCCACTCTTCCTTCCGTATCTAAAATTTTCTGGGTACCTGTAAAGAAAGGATGGTTTCCACTCCAAACATCAACTTGAATTTCAGGCTGCGTAGAACCTGTTGTCATAACAACTTCTCCATTACAAATAACTTTTGCTTCTGGATACCAAGTTGGATGTATATCTGATTTAGGCATAGTAAAAAAAGAGCAAGATTTAAGGTGAAAAGTAAAATTATCTCTTAGAGAATTGTGGAGCCTTACGAGCTTTTTTGAGACCATATTTACGCCTCTCTTTTGCTCTAGGATCTCGACTAAGATGACCCTCTACTTTCAAGGGCTTACGGTTATCAAGTGACAATTCACATAAAGCCCTAGCAGCTCCCTGCTTTATGGCATCTGACTGACCAGTCAAACCTCCGCCATATACATTCACTAAAACATCATATGATTCACTCAAGCCTAGAGTTTTTAGAGGAGCTTTAACAGCAGATATATATGCTGGATTAAAATTCAAATAATGGTTCCCTGGGCGACCATTTATTATTATTTCACCTTTTCCAGGGGTTAACCTTACTCTGGCGACGGAGGTCTTTCGTCTACCAGTTCCCCAGTAGACTACTTTGTTTGTGGAACTATTCATTTCGAAACAGGTTCAGAATTTAAATTGAGAATTTTAGGTTCTTGAGCTGAATGAGGGTGATCAGAGCCTTTATACACTTTGAGTTTAGTAAATAACTGCCTTCCTAATCTTGTATGAGGCAACATTCCTTTAATTGCCTTCTCAACTATTCTCTCTGGAATTCTGGATTGAAGAGCCTTAAAGGTTTCAACTTTCATTCCTCCAGGACGTCCAGAGTGCCTGCGATAAAGTTTTTGATCAGATTTTTTACCGGTCACTTTGATCTTTTCTGCATTCACAACAACGACAAAATCACCAGTATCCAAATGAGGAGTGAAATTTGGCTTTGTTTTACCCCTAAGTAGACTAGCAACTTCAGTTGCTAGTCTACCTAGAGTCTGATTCTCTGCATCAACCAGAAACCACTGGCGATCTATTGAATCCGGTGATGGAACGGATGTCTTGTTCATTTTTCCTGAACACCTTTAACACTGAATAAGCAGTATCGTTTTGATAATGCTGTTTATGGAAGTTATCAAGTCAAAAAATTGATCTGATGCTTCAGAAAAAGGATTCTACACTTTCATGGCTTAAAACTGGCTTTTTTTTTTGTATAAAATTTAAATTGCTGATTTAGCAAAATTACCAATTTTTAATTTATAAATCTTTGATGTGTTCTGTATATTTTGAACACTAAAATATTGGAAGAGAAAAACTAGGAAAAGTATCAAAACTTTTCTCTTTTGAAAAGAGTGGTTCCTCATAACCGACTCTTATCAAACAAAGACCATAAGGTGGAGCAGACTCTTTAACCTCAGAGCGCAAACAGTTTCTCCATCTATGTCTAAATTTTTCAAGAGAAAGTCGTTTTTCTCCAACAGCAACTAATTGACCCATCACAAGCCTTACCATCCCATACAAAAATCCACTGGCCTGAATTTCAACTGTGACTATATCCCCATTACGAAAAATAGAAACATCTTGAATTGTGGTGAATGAATTACTCCTATTACTTCCAGCTTTTTGAAACGCTGCAAAATCATGTAAACCCAATAAATCATTCAGAGCATTATTCATTAAATTAATATCCAATCTAAATCTATATCTATGCCAACTTATATTTTGAAGAAAAAGATTTGGGTAGGAACCGTTAAAGATAGAATATCTATACCTTCTATACTTTGCTGAATAGCAAGCATGCCAGTCTCTGGGAACACTCACTGCTTCAAGGACTTTAATTGATGCTGGAAGTCTTCCATTCAGAGCTGATGGCCATTTGTGAATAGGAATTGGGCCAGAACAATCAAAATGAACAACTTGTCCTGAAGCATGCACTCCTGAATCAGTTCTGCCAGCTGCTATTACTTTGACAGGTTTAATTGGATCAAGTTCTGCAATTTTTTCTTCTAAAGTTCCTTGAACAGTTATTGAATCTTTTTGGTTTTGCCAGCCTTTAAAATCTGTTCCATCGTATTGAATAACAAGAGCAATTCTATTCGTCAAATCGTACTAAAAAAATAAAAGATATTAATTTACATTTGTGAATAATTAATCCCTATACAAGCTCAACAATTGCCATTTCTGAATTGTCACCACGCCTTGGAGTAGTTCTAACAATCCTTGTATATCCTCCTTGACGATCACCGTATCTCTCTTGGGCCTTTTCAAAAAGTGCATGAACCAACTGCTTATCGTATACATATCCAATAGCTCTTCTCCTTGAAGCAAGGCTGCCATCCTTAGCTAAAGTAATCATTCTTTCAGTTTCGTTTCTTAAAGCTTTGGCTCTTGCTTTAGTTGTTGTAACTCTACCTTCGCGAATCAGTTGAGTAGTTAATCCTCTTAAAAGTGCCTTCCTTTGATCTGCAGGGAGACTCAATTGTGGGATTCGACGTTGATGACGCATTTGATTAGCTTTAAAATTTAGTAGTGAGAAAACTGAAAGTCATGCAGAAGTTCTACTTTGAGGAATAGAAATCCCAATTCTCTCTAGAGCTTCAATAACTTCATCAGCAGATTTAGAACCGAAGTTCTTAATTTCCAATAAATCCTCATAACTGAAACCCATCAGATCAGAAACAGAGTTAACTTGGGCTCGTTTGAGGCAATTGTAAGCTCGTACAGATAAGTTTAACTCCTCAAGGGGTATTTGGGCCTCTGCTGCAGGCTCTGGCTCTTCAGGAATTTCTTCTACCATTGAAACAGTAGCAAGAGGTTGAAAGAGTTCGATTAATTGATTCGCAGCCTCCGCTAATGCATCGTCTGGAGAGGTAGATCCGTCAGTTACTAACTCCATTTTTAATCTTTCTCTAGTAGATCCCCCCTCAGCCACAGCGGTTTCATCAATAGTAAAATTAACTCTATTTATAGGCATAAATACAGCATCTATTTGAAGCAAATCAATTGCGCTTGTCTCTTCATTCTTTCTATCAACTGGTCGATATCCAACACCTCTCTCTACATGTATTTCTAGTTCTAAGTTATGCCCCTCCTGAACTGTTGCTATTGGACGCTCACCATCTACAACTTCAACTAGAGATGAGAACTGAATATCCTTTGCTTTAACTTCAGCGGGGCCGGATACAACCAGTCTTCCTATCTCAAGCTCTTGACTACGACTATCAACTGAAATCTGCTTACAATTTAGAAGAATGTCTAATACGTCTTCTCTTACACCAGGAATTGTTGCATATTCATGATTAACACCTGCAATCCTTACAGCAGTGACTGCGCTGCCTTCGAGACCGCCCATTAAAACTCTGCGTAAAGAATTACCCAAAGTTGTTGCTTGACCTCTTTCAAGAGGTCCAATTAGGAAAACGCCTGTTTGGGAACGATCACTAGAAACTTGATGGTCGATCCTGTCTATCTGGTATTGCAACACGGTCTAATGGGATGTGGAAAAAAAGAAAAGTTCACTTAAGTGAGTAGATTTAAACGCGCCTGCGTTTAGGTCTCCTGCAACCGTTATGAGGAAGAGGAGTTACATCTCTGATCAAAGTAATTTCAAGACCAGCTACTTGCAACGCTCTTATTGCGGTTTCACGACCTGAGCCTGGTCCACGTACAAGAACTTCGATTTGGCGCATTCCTTGCTCTAAGGCCCTTCGGGCTGCAAGTTCAGCAGCGGTCTGAGCAGCAAAAGGAGTACCTTTTCGAGCTCCTTTAAATCCACTTGCTCCTGCTGATGACCAGGAAATTACTTCACCAGAGGTATCAGTAATTGAGACAATGGTGTTATTGAAGGTACTTTGAATATGCACAACTCCATTTGGAACGTTGCGCTTTGACTTCTTAGAACCGGATTTCTTTGAGGTTGTAGCCATTAGGCTGTGTTTTATTTAAAAAAATTTAGTAAATTACCAGTTAGTTGGTAACAGTAGTCTAAAAATATTATTTCTTTCTTCCTGCAACAGTTTTTCTAGCTCCTCTCCTTGTGCGAGCGTTAGTTCTTGTTCGTTGACCACGAACAGGCAGGCTCATTCTATGCCTCCGTCCACGTACACATCCGATATCTTGAAGTCGTTTAAGAGCCATTCCTTCTTGACGCCTTAAATCTCCTTCAAGAGTGAATTCTTCAGTAACAGCTCTGAGCTTCTGAATATCACTATCTTCTAAATCCTTTACACGAATATCAGGATTAACACCTGACTTTTCAAGGATAGCCTGAGCTCTGGTTAAGCCAATGCCGTAGATGTAAGTAAGGGCAACTTCTACCCGCTTTTCGCGAGGTATATCGATGCCTGAAATCCGTGCCACTTAGGGATAAATCGAAGAGGACAATAAAAATCATCATAAATTAATGATGACGTTGTTGAAAGAAGTAAACGAAAAAAATTAATCGTTTAAGACTTCTTAAAAAGTCAGGAATCAGCCCTGACGCTGCTTGTTACGAGGCCTTTTCTTGTTTATCACATAGATTCGGCCTCTTCGCCTCACGATCTGATCGTCAGGACTAATTTTTTTGACTGAGGATCTAACCTTCATTTGGTGAGACTCTCCTATTTCCAAACTATAACTTTACTACATCGTCAGCCTAAAGACTTCTCAATGCATGAAAAAACAACATCTATGTCAGCATTACCTTCTATCTCCTTGAGAATACCTTGCTTCTTATACAAATCAATTAGAGGAGAGGTTTTGTCTCTGTATATTTTCAGTCTGTTAGTTATTACTTGTTCATTGTCATCCTGCCTTCCTCTTTCTAAAAGCCTTTTAATTAAATAATCGTCAGCAATTTTTATTAATATAACTCCTTCCAAAGGTTGCTTGATTTTTTCTAAAAGATTTTCAAGAGAATTAGCTTGATTAACATTTCTAGGGAACCCATCAAGTAACCACCCCTCATTAATATTTACCAATCTTCCTTCAACAATTGAGAGAACTAATTCATCACTTACTAATTCTCCTTTATTCATAATCTCAGCAGCTTTGAGACCTAAAACAGAACCAGAGGAGACTTCATCTCTAAGTAAATCTCCAGTGGAAAGATGAACTAATCCGTATTTTTTGCATAAAAGATTTGCTTGCGTTCCTTTACCTGCGCCAGGGGGGCCAAGGAAAAGTAATTTTTTTTTCATTTAAATAAAAATCATACAAAAAATTTTACTGTCTCACCAATCCTTCATATCTTTGAGAAATTACATAAGTCTGAATCTGCTTAGATGTATCTATTGCAACTCCTACCAAAATCAATAAGGAAGTCGCTCCAAGCCCTTGAAAAGTTTGTACATTAGTCGCTCTCTCTACTGCGGCAGGGACAATAGCAACAGAACCTAGAAATAATCCACCAAGTAAAGTAAGACGGTTTTGCACACCTGAAAGATAATTAGAAGTAGAACCTCCTGGCCTTACTCCAGGAATTGCAACACCACCTTTTTTTAAATTAGATGCAATATCTATTGGGTTAATCGTTAAAGAAGCATAAAAGTAAGCAAAACCTAGAATCAATGCAAAGAAGGTAATTGCATAAGGCCATGGATTAGATGAGCCTGGATTCAGTGAACTAGCAGCCTTAATAAGTAAAGGGTTTTGAGTGAAATTTGCAATTGTTATTGGGAGGAAAATCAATGCAGAAGCAAAAATTATTGGCATAACACCTCCAGCATTTAACTTAAGAGGTAGATAACTTTGTCTACTTGGCAAAAGCGCTGTTCCTCCCATTTGGCTTTTTGCACTTACTATTGGGATTCTTCTAGCACCTTCTTGAACAAAAATAATGCCAACAATAGTAATTAAAAAAACAATCAAAAGAATTATTATCCCCAAAACATCTGCTCTATCTCCGGTTTGAGCTTTTTCAATAGTAGAGCTCAGTGCCTTAGGTAAAGTTGCAACAATATTCAAGAAAATAACCAAAGAAGCACCTTGGCCTATACCTTTTTCAGTAATAATCTCACTAAGCCACATCACTATCATTGATCCAGTAACTAATGCCAAGGATGTTTGAATAACAAATTCAGTTTCACTAAGACCTGCGACAGCGTACTGTCTAAGAATCAAAGCAAAAACTGTACTCTGAACTAAGCCCCAACCCAAAGCCACATACCTAGTGATTTGGGCAATCTTCCTTCTTCCTGCCTCCCCCTCATTCTTCTGTAAATCTTCAAGTTGAGGTAATGAAGCAGTAAGCAATTGAATAATTATTGACGCATTAATGAATGGCAGAATACCTAATGCAAAAACACCCAAAGTTGAGATTCCACCGCCTGTAAAGATATCAAGGAATCCAATAAGTTGACCTCCCTGATCAATAAAAGTTTTAAAAGCCTCTCTATCTATCCCAGGCATGGGAATGTAAATACCTAGTCGAACAACTAACAATAAACCAAGGGTCGTAAACACTCTTCCCCTTAGCTCCTCGTTAGTGAAAAGCTGGGTAATCACCTCGCCTGCACTTGGATTTCGACCACGACTTATTAACATTTAAAATGATAATTTATTTGAGGCTAATGTATAAAATTATATTTTCAAAGAAACAACACTTAAGTGTACAACTCACAGGTTCCTCCAAGGTCTTCAATTTTCTTTTTGGCGGATGCTGTGAAAGCAGCAGCTTGAACAGTTAATTTAACTTCTAATTTGCCGTTACCAAGAATTTTTAGAGGATATTTTGGTTTTGTCAAAATACCCTCCTTGACCAATAAATCAAGGTTAACCACAGTACCATCCTTCAAATCATTCAAAGTCGAAACATTGAGGACAGTAAAATTTTTCTGATTAACTATTGGGAAATGCTTTAGTTTTGGTACTCGCCTGTATAAAGGCATCTGACCACCCTCAAATCCTGGACGAGTAGGTCTTCCTGATCGAGATTTTTGCCCACGCATTCCAAAGCCGCAACTAGCTCCTTGGCCAGCAGCTATACCTCGACCTTTACGCATTTTTTTACGTCTAGATCCTTTATTTGACTGAAGGGCTTCTAATTTAATAGTCATGATTTTTAAGAGTAAATCTGCTCAAGGGAGATACCACGCTCTTTTGCTGTGGCTTTATGAGTTCTTAACTCACTTAAAGCAACCATTGCAGCGCGAGCATTATTAAGAGGGGTCTTACTACCTAACCTCTTAGCAAGTACATTCTTAATTCCAGCTAATTCTAAAACAGTACGAATTGAACCTCCTGCAATTACACCTGTTCCCGGCGCTGCAGGACGAATTAATACACTTGCTGCTCCATCTCTGCCGTTAGAGAGAGTTGGAATTGAGCTATTTCGAGTTAAAGGAACACGAACTAAATGTTTTTTTCCATCAGCAACTCCTTTCCGAACAGCACCAATAACATCTCCCGCTTTTCCTACCCCAACTCCAACTTGGCCTTTTTCATTTCCCACTACAACTATTGCCCTGAAACTCATTTTCTTTCCACCTTTGACTGTTTTAGAGACCCTTCTAATTTGAACAACGCGTTCTTGCCATTCAGAGTCTCTTTCTTGACCTCTTCTATCTCTTCTCCCTCCGCGTTTTTCACCACGGTTGCGGCGATTTTCCTGCCTACCATCAGCTGCAGGAGGATTATCTGATGATCCAGAAGTTTTTTTATTTGGTGACTGGTTTTTAGAGTCTGTCATTATTAAAGCAATAATTAAAAGTTCAAGCCTGCCACTCTGGCCGCTTCGGCTAGAGCTTTAACCCTGCCATGATAGATGTTCCCACCTCTGTCAAAGATAACTTGTTTGATGCCTTTTGATAAAGCTTTTTTGGCAACAAGATCTCCTACTGCTGTAGAGGCATCGCAACTTCCAGCATTAGCTTTTAAAGAAGCCTTGAGGTCTTTATCGAGGGTTGATGCTGCACATATAGTATTTTGAGCATCATCATCTATTATTTGAGCATAGATGTGGTTATTAGACCGAAATACAGCAAGTCTTGGACGAGCCTCTGTTCCGCTTAAGTTTCTCCTCAAGCGTTTATGTCGTTTTTGGGTCTGTTGTTTTCTAGAAAGTTTTGACATGGCTAAAAAATTTAAAAAGACAAATAAGCAAGATTAAGAAGCTTTGCCAGACTTACCAGCTTTTCTAATTATGTTTTCTCCTTCATACTTGATCCCTTTACCTTTATAAGGTTCAGGAGGTCTAATTGCTCTTATTTTTGCAGCTTCGTTGCCAACTAATTCTTTATCAGGACCAGTTACAGTCACATTTGTATTATTTTCAACTTTAAAAGTAATGCCTTCTGGAGGTACAACCTCAACTGGATGACTATAACCGGCACTAACAACAAGAGTTTTTCCTTTTACTTGAGCTCTTGAGCCAACACCTACAATCTCAAGTTTTTTTGTAAAACCATTACTAACGCCCTCAACCATATTTGCCACAAGAGATCTGCATAGTCCATGCATTTCCCTGGACTGTCTCTTTTCATTTATAGGTTTAACAACAATTATGTTGTCATTTTTGCTTAGGCTGACTCCAGTAGGAAGGGTTCGCTGCAGTTGACCCTTTGGACCTTTTACAGTGATAGAAAGTCCTTCGAGTTTTACATCTACCTTTTCGGGAAGGGAGATTGGTTTTTTTCCAGTACGAGACATAATAAATACCTAATCAATCAACAGACGTAGCAGAGGACTTCTCCTCCAACACCTTGCTTGCGAGCATCACGATCGCTCATGACTCCCTTAGAGGTGGAAATTATTGCAACTCCAAGGCCTCCTAAAACTTTTGGTAATCCTCGAGTATTTTTATAAATCCTCAAGCCTGGTTTACTGACTCGCTGCATTGAACGAATAATGGGTGAGCGATGCTTACCAGTATATTTCAATCCAAGAATGAGCTGCTTTCGAAAGCCTTCTCCTTCTTCATTGATTTCTGCAATAAATCCCTCACGCTGAAGAACCTTAGCGATACTAAGAGACATTCTTGAAGCAGGGACTTTGGTATTTTCATGACGTTTTTCACTTGCATTTCTTATGCGAGTGAGCATGTCTGAAATTGGATCGTGGTTGGCCATAGTATTTAGCTAATCAAACTCATTTTTTACGGAAGGGCATTCCCATTTCACTAAGAAGAGCCTTACCTTGTTCATCAGAGGAAGCACTGGTCACAATTGTGATATCCATCCCTCTAATAGTGTCGACTTTGTCAAAAGTAATCTCAGGGAAGATAAGTTGCTCTTTGACTCCAATGGTGTAATTTCCTCGGCCATCAAAGCTTTTTGGACTCACACCACGAAAATCTCTAATTCTTGGAAGTGCCAAATTAATAAACCTTTCCAAGAAGGCGTACATGCGGTCACCTCTAAGTGTGACTACACAACCTATAGGCATTCCCTGTCTAATTTTAAAGGTAGCAATTGCTTTCTTGGCCCTTGTTATAAGAGCTTTTTGCCCAGAAATGGTAGCCATTTCAGCTAGAGAAGCTTCTAAAGCTTTTGAATTAGATGCAGCCTCACCAAGTCCTCTGTTTAAAGTGACCTTTTGCACTTTAGGAACTTGATGAACATTTTTCAGACCGAGGTCTTTTAAAAGCTTTGGTCTAATTGTCTCTCGGTAGCGGGTTTTTAGTGACATTGCTGGAAAAAAGTTGATTCTGGTCTTGGTCAGAATTCAAGTGGGAAAAGAAAGTCTGCTTTAGTTAATTCAGACAAAGGAATAGTGAATTAATTAATCAATTAATTCCCCTGTCTTCTTTAATCGCCGTTTCTTTGACCCATCTTTATCTATAAAAATTTCAACCTTACTAGCAACTTTTTCTTTAGTTGAGTAGATCATTACATTTGAAGCATGCAAAGAAAATTCTTTGGTCTCTATTCGACCCGTTTCTCCTTCCTGTGATGGCTTTAAATGCTTTGTTCTTTGATTAATTCCCTTCACTAAAACTCTATTTTCATGAGGAAGTGTTTGAAGGACTTCTCCGGTCTTACCTTTATCCTTTCCAGAAATAATCTGAACTGTATCTCCTTTCCTGATCTTCATTTTTATCCGATCAGAAGATACTTTGGTTTTGTTAATTGCTGGCATGACTAAATAACCTCAGGTGCTAAGGAAACAATTTTAGTAAAATTGCGCTCTCTTAATTCGCGTGCAACGGGGCCAAATACCCTTGTACCTCTTGGATTTTGATCATCATTAATAAGCACCGCAGCATTGTCATCAAAGCGAATTGAATTTCCTGTTTCTCTGCGCATCGTAGCTCTGGTACGCACTACAACTGCTTTGACCACATCTGATTTTTTTACTCCCATATTTGGCATTGCATCTTTAACTGAAGCAACTATCACATCGCCTACATGGGCATAACGACGATTAGAGCCCAAGACTCTAATACATTGCAAACGCTTGGCACCACTATTATCTGCAACAGTTAGGAATGTTTCTTGCTGAATCATTTTGCAGCCTCCTTGGATTTCATACCCTTCACAAGAACATCTATAACCGTCCATCTTTTCTGAGCACTCATTGGAGGACTCTCTTTAATTCGAACTCTGTCTCCCACTTTGCAATTGTTTTCTGCATCATGAGCTTTATATCGAGTAGTCCGACTAATAATTTTTTGGTACATAGGATGTGGAAATCTATTTTCCACCGCTACTACGACTGTTTTTTGCATTTTGTCACTGACAACAGTGCCGACCATTTCCTTAAGTGCCATAACTAAAAAATCAAGATGATGTGTTTGAGCGACTTCGCTCGTTAGAGACCGTTAAAAGTTGAGCAAGTTCGGTGCGTGCCTCTTTGAAACGGTGAGTTTTAGCTAGCTGTCTTGTAGCTTGCTGAAAACGAAGATCAAAAAGTTCTTTACGAAGATTTTCAATCTTTTCTGATATCTCGGAATCAGAGAGATTCCTAACATCTTTCGTGGTTATTTTACTCATGATGATGACTCCGAATTATCTGCTGTAACTGGCGTTTTAGCAGGTTTATAATTTCCCTTATTGAGATCTTCCTCTAGAGAAATAAATTTTGTTTTTACTGGCAGTTTGTATTGAGCAAGACGCATTGCCTCTTTTGCAATTTCCTCTGTAATTTCATCGCCACCCATTTCAAACAAGATTCGACCAGGCTTGACAACTGCAACCCAAAATTCTGGGTTACCTTTACCAGATCCCATTCTTGTCTCGGCAGGCCTCATCGTTACAGGCTTATCAGGGAAAATACGAATCCAAATTTGTCCTCCCCTTTTTACATAACGAGTCATAGCTCGTCTACTTGCTTCGATTTGTCTTGAGGTAACCCAACCACAATCTTGAGCTTGCAATGCAAACTGACCAAAAGCGATTTTATTGCCTCTAGTAGCAACGCCGCGCATACGGCCTCTCTGTTGTTTGCGAAATTTGGTTCTTTTTGGACTAAGCATGATTAAAACTCCTTATTTAGCTTCATTGGAACGGTCCTCAAATTGTTGAGGTCTTCGATTCCCCCTATTGCGTCTAGGAGAAGAACCAACAGGTAATGGCTGTTCTTCTTTAGGAAGAACTTCACCTTTGAAAACCCATACTTTGATTCCTAAAACGCCATAGGTTGTAGTAGCTACTTTGGTTGCATAATCAATTTCTGCTCGCAAAGTGTGTAGAGGAACTCTTCCTTCTCGTGTCCATTCAGAACGTGCGATTTCAGCGCCATTCAACCTTCCGCCTACTTGTATTTTAAGACCTAAGACACCAGCTCTTTGTGCTCTTTGAACAGCCATTCGAATAGTTCGTCTAAAGGCAACACGCTTTTCTAGTTGCTGAGCAATATATTCGGCAAGAAGATAAGCATCTGCATCAACTTTTTCTACTTCAACAACATTGATACGTACTTGTCTATTTCTATCACCGATTGTTTTTTGAATACCAGATCTAAGTTCTTCAATACCACTTCCTTGCCTACCGACTATGACTCCTGGCCGAGCAGTTTTTAATTCAAGCTCAAGTTGATCTGCTTTTCGAGCAATCAGGACATCACTTATACCTGCTGCTCCATACTTTTTCTTGATGAAAGTACGGATCCGATCATCTTCTTGGAGTAGTAAAGGATAAGTTTTACTTGGTGCATACCATTTAGAACGATGCTCTTGAGTGATACCGAGCCTAATTCCAGTGGGGTGAATTTTATGTCCCATCAGTCCGAGTCCTCAGAATTGGTTGATTGAGTGGCCGAAACAGCAATGCTGATGTGGCATGTCTGCTTTTTAATTGCAAATGCTCTGCCCTGAGCCCTAGGTCTATAGCGTTTCATTGGTGGACCCATATCAGCGGTAGCAGTGCTAATAAACAACGAAGAAGGTTCAAGACCAAGATTGTTTTCTGCATTCGCAACAGCTGATCGCAATACTTTTGTTATTGGCTCAGTTGATCGATAAGGCATGAATTCAAGCATGATCAAAGCATCCCTGTAAGTTCTTCCTCTTATTTGATCAAGAACTCGGCGTACTTTTGAAGCAGATCCGCGAATATAACGCCCATGGGCTTGGGCTGTCGTTTTGGTAGATGAAGTAGTCATGATTAGCGTGCTCCTTTTTTATCTCTGATGTGGCCTCTGTAGGTTCGAGTTGGTGCAAACTCTCCTAACTTGTGTCCAACCATTTGCTCAGTTATGAAAACAGGTATGTGACTCTTTCCATTGTGAACAGCAATTGTATGGCCAATCATCATTGGCAGAATTGTTGAGGCTCTAGACCATGTTTTGATGACAGCTTTATCTTCATTAGAGTTTTGCTTTTCGATTTTACGAAGCAAACTGTCTGAAATAAATGGCCCTTTTTTTAGTGAACGTCCCATAACGGTTTAAAAGAATTGGTAAATAAAGATAGAAATCATGAATCTCGACCTCCTCTACTCCGTTTAGATACCTTGCGTCGTTTTCGAAGAACGTACTTATTGCTGGGCTTATTTTTCTTCCTGGTTTTCAAACCAAGAGCAGCTTTACCCCATGGTGTCACTGGGCCAGCACGTCCAACAGGTGCTTTCCCTTCTCCTCCTCCATGAGGGTGATCACATGGATTCATGACACTTCCTCTAACTTGAGGTCGTCTACCAAGCCATCTTCTTCTTCCAGCTTTTCCAAGGCTTGTATTTCTAATCTCAGAGTTACCAACCTCTCCAAGAGTGGCGTAGCATTCCTTCCTGACTAAACGAACCTCAGTTGAAGGTAATTTCAACGCGACGTAATCTCCTTCTTTAGCCATGACTTGAGCGCTAGCTCCAGCTGTACGGACCATCTGTCCGCCTCTACCTGGATAAAGTTCAACACAATGAACACTCGAACCTAAAGGCATTGAAGAAAGTGGTAAAGCATTACCAGTTTCAATTGGTGCATCTGGACCTGAAATAACTTCTTGCCCAACTGTTATGTCCGCAGGTGCAAGTATGTATCTCTTTTCACCATCAGAGTAAAAGAGTAGAGCAAGTCTTGCATTCCGATGCGGGTCATAATGAATTGCCGCAACTTTGGCTGAAATACCATACTTATTTCTACGAAAATCAACAATCCTATACAACCTTTTATGCCCTCCTCCTCTATGTCGACAAGTAATTACACCTCTGTTATTGCGACCTTTCTTTCGATGCTTAGATACGACAAGTGAGCGCTCAGGTTTATTGGATGTAACTTCACTAAAGTCAGTTACTACTCTTGTACGAGTACCAGGTGTGTAAGGTTTGAAACTTCTTATGGCCATTGTTTTAAGCCTCCTCTGATTCTGGGAACAACTGTATGGAATTGCCTTCAGCTAGGCGAACCACAGCCTTCTTCACTTGAGGCCTCTTTCCAGAGAACCTACCGACTCTCCTACTTTTTCTTGGGGGATTCATAGTACTTATACCAAGAACCTTGACATCAAACATTTTTTCTACAGCAGCCTTTATATCAGGCTTAGCTGCTCTTGGATCAACTTCAAAAGTGTACTGATTTAAGTCCAAAGCTTTTGTCGCCTTCTCAGTTATCAAAGGACGCTTAATTACTTCAGTAATTCGTTTATCAAAAAATTTAGTCATTACCGTAGACCTCCTTAATGGTTGATAATGCATCTTCACCTATTACCAATGAGTTGGCATTGAGAAGGTCAAACACATTTAATTGATCAGCAGAGATAAGCTTAATTTTTTCTAAGTTTCTAATTGATCGCTTTATAATTTCTGATGGTTTATTGAGAATAATAAGAATTTTCCCTTCAGAATCAATTCCTACTCTCTTTAGGACAGCAAGAATTTCACTTGTTTTAGGAACCTCTAGCTTGGAACCGAAGTCTTTAATTATTTTTGCGTCTGAAATTCTACTCATTAGTGCAGTACGAAGAGCTAGTCTTCGTTCCTTCCTATTCATCTCCAAGTTGTATTTGCGAGGCTTAGGGCCAAAAATAATTCCACCTCCTGGGCGTAGGGGAGTTCTAATTGAGCCTTGCCTTGCTCTACCAGTACCCTTTTGTTTGTAGGGTTTTCGCCCGCCTCCTCGAACCTCAGACCTAGTCAAAGTGCTTGCAGTCCCTTGACGGCTGTGTGCCTGTTGACGCAAAACAGCACGATGTAATAAATCTGCTGCTGAGGAATCCTTGGCAGTTTTCAAATCAATTGATGATTGTCCAGCCTCTTTGCCTTGCCAATCAAGAACAGTACAGTTAGCCATCATTTACCTCCTTGCTGGGTAGATACGCCAACTCTTTTGGCAGGTCTAATGTTTAAAAGAGATCCAGGCTTCCCCGGAACAGATCCTTTTACTACCAATAAATTGTGATTTGTATCAATCTTTAGAATTTCAAGGCCTCTTGTAGTGACTTTTTTACCGCCCATACGACCAGCCATCCTTTTCCCGGGATAAACACGCCCAGGGGTTGTTCCAGCTCCTGTCGAACCAGGCAATCTATGATTCTTTGAACCATGACTCATGGGCCCTCGGCTAAAGCCATGTCGCTTTTGATAACCTGCGAATCCTCTACCCATAGTGTCTCCACTAACATCAACTTTTTGACCTTTTTCGAAATCATCGACAGTTATTGCAGCTCCGAGTTTAAATTCACTAGAATTTTCTACTCGGTATTCTCGAAGATGGCGTAAAAGGTCATCACCTGATTTTGCCAGATGACCTTTTGAAGGCTTATTAATAAGTTTTTCACGAATTAATTGAAAGCCTATCTGTACAGAAGCATAACCATCCGTATCAGCAGATTTTAATTGAGTGATTCGACAGGGACCCGCTTCGATCAAAGTGACTGGAACGGCTCTGCCTTGATCATCGAAGAGTTGGGACATTCCCAACTTCTTACCTAAGATTCCTAAAGACATGAGTTAAAAAAACGCCAGCTCAAAGGTCAATCTGCAATGAGAGAGACTTGAAATCTGAATTAAATCGCCTATCTAGCCAAAAAAGTTGAAGTTAATTGAAATTCAATTTATTTGGAAAAATGCTAGCGATAATCAGGTGGCTGAGACTTTTTCAAACTTTTAAAAAAGTTCAAACAGTATCTCGACAAAAGAAAATAAATTCTCCTGCACTAGCCAAAAAGGCTAAACGCAAACGTCTAGTCTGCTCAAGCGTCCAGAGGCCCGGCTAGCGGGCGGGCATAGAAAAGCTTTAGCAACTTAAAAGATTACACTATTAACACCCATTTTGTGTGATGCTTCACTTGAATAAGATAAAGAATTTGATTTAAGGATGCCTTTATTACTCTCTGGCCAGACATTTCGCAATGATCTTGAATCATTCGGCTGCCTTGCCATCCTTAGTCCGTTAGAAGGTGGAGCAGAAACTCGTTTACTTAGAAGGCTTAGAGCTAGTGGATATCAAACACAGATAACTTCCGCTAGAGGCTTAGGAGATCCAGTTGTCTTTCTTACCCAATTACATGGAATCAGACCACCACATTTGGGACATCAAAATGTTGGGAGAAATGGGGCTCTAGGGGAAGTTCAACAAGTTATTCCTCAATTAAATGAATTGTTAGTAGAAGATAAAACCTTGGTTCTGTGGTTATTAGAGGGGCAAGTCTTATCAAAGTCAGAACTATTAGCAATAAATAATCTCTGCCAAAAGGACCCTAGAATCAAAATTGTTATTGAGATGGGAGGGGCACGAAGTATTACCTGGCAACCATTAAGTGAATTCATCAATAGAGATTAGAAATTCATCAAGGTGATTACTAACAATTCGATTTACAATTCTGAAGCTCTAAAGAAAGGTAACTGGGTAAAGTTAATTTGTGGCGCAAGTAATCAAGACTTGCCTTCAATAACTGATCTTTGCTCAATTTATGGGGCTGCAGGGGTGCATTGCATTGACCTGGCTGCCGACGAAGCTGTTATCCATGCAGCTCGCAATGCTATTGATTGGGTTTTCGACACTTATGGGAAAAAACCTTGGCTGATGATCAGCTTAAGTGATGGAAAAGATGCGCATTTTCGCAAAGCTTGGTTTGATCCAGGCCTATGTCCATCCAATTGCTTAAGACCCTGTCAAAGCATTTGTCCAGCTCACGCGATTGAAAACGAAGGTAGTGTAAAAGCTAATAAATGCTATGGATGTGGCCGGTGTATTGATACATGCCCATTAGGAATCATTCAAGAAAAGGATCGAAGATTAACTCTTAAAGATTTTGCTCCGTTGTTAACAACTATCAGACCAGATGCAGTAGAAATTCATACTGCTCCAGGAAGAGGCCAAGCATTTGAAAAAACAATTAAGGAAATTCTTAAAGTCGATCTGCAGCTACAACGATTATCTGTCAGCTGTGGTTTAGAAGGGTATGGAATAAACCATGAAAAATTAGCAGAAGAACTTTGGCTGCGACATAAATTCCTGAGAATTCATAATCAAAAACCTCTCTGGCAAATTGATGGGCGTCGAATGAGTGGAGATCTCGGAGCAGGTGCGGCCAAAATTGCAGTAAAACTATGGGAAAGAATACGCCCAATAGCTCCACCAGGCCCCTTACAGCTTGCTGGAGGGACTAATGAATCGACAATTAAGTACCTACCAGAGATTAAAGGGCCTGAAGGAGTTGCTTTTGGAGGGAAAGCGAGAAAGATAATCCAACCATGGCTAGAAGAGGCTCAACGAAAAAGAATTAGTATTAGAGATTGGCCTGAAGGCTGGGAGTCGGCTCTTGCAGAGGCAAAACGACTGATAAATCCTTGGCTTGTAAGAAAATCTTTATAATTGGATTTCCCTAGCCAAATCAATCATTCGAAAGCACATCTTGTGCTGGATTAATGAAGAAATCTTCCGATTAACTAAAAAAAACTAGATAAAGACATGACAGGATTGAATCAAATATGCAATTATTTAAGAGAAAGAATCCAAATCTATGTCTTTAAATTGCAAACATAGATCTGGAACAATGGGCCGTCGCCAAGTGGTAAGGCATCGGGTTTTGGTCTCGACATTCCTAGGTTCGAATCCTAGCGGCCCAGTTTTCAATAGTTAGTGATAGAAAAACCTCTACTTGTTCTTGATTTTGATGGTGTCATAGTTGACGGCATTAAGGAGTATTGGTCAAGTTCTCGTCAAACTTGTCTAAACATAATTTCTCCCAAAGAAAAAGAAATTATTTCTTTTCCTAGCGAGATTCCCCAAACTTTTAAAGCCATGAGACCCTGGGTTAATGAGGGTTGGGAAATGGTTATTCTGGCTGCTGAATGTTCAAATAAAACTAGTCAATTAAACTTAAAAGGTTTACAAAATTTCTCAAAAAATTACCAAATAGAATGCTCTTTAGCTCTTGAAAAATGGGGTTGGACACCTTCTCAATTACAAGAAGCTTTAAATCAAACAAGAAGAGAAGCAATATCAAATAATTTCAATCAATGGTTAAATTTTCATCAGCCTTTTTCTTTAGTCACTCAACGCCTCAAGACACTTGAGAAAGAAGGAATAGAGTTTGCTGTTTTAACAACAAAAAGCATTGAGTTCACAAAAAAACTTTTGGATTGTTTCGATCTTCAGCCAAAGCTTGTTTTCGGTCACGAATCAGGAAGTAAAGTCGATGTCTTAAAACAACTCTTACAAAAAAGAATCATTCCAGGGTTTATTGAAGATCGAAGAACTACCTTAGAAAAAGTCTTAGAAGATCCCAAGCTGAAATCTATCCCTTGTTACTTAGCAAGCTGGGGATACTTAAAACCTCAAGATAGAAATAATCTTCCTTCCAGTATTAAATTATTAAATTCAGATACTTTACGAGAACCAATCCGGAAGTGGTCTTGACTTAATAGCGTACGTCTGTACTATCGGTTTAATCGCTATTCGTTGAGGAACTGAGTATTTCATAACCAAATCCCAACGTCTCTTGTTATCCCTCTGAATTAACGTTATTTGTCATGTCAAACGAAGGTAAGTCACTCCAATCGACTGAATCCAAGAAAATAGACGCAAAATCTGGAGAAAAAGAAAAAGCATTAAGCTTAGTAGTTGGGCAAATAGAACGCAATTTCGGGAAAGGTTCGATCATGCGTCTTGGGGACGCGTCAAAGATGCGGGTAGAAACAATATCTACGGGTGCTTTAACTCTTGATTTGGCTCTTGGTGGCGGCTATCCCAAAGGACGTGTAATTGAAGTATATGGTCCCGAAAGTTCTGGGAAAACAACGCTGACATTACATGCGATAGCTGAGATTCAACGTAACGGCGGAGTTGCTGCATTTGTAGATGCAGAACATGCTCTTGACCCAGTCTATGCAGCTTCTCTTGGTGTTGATGTAGAGAATCTTCTAGTATCTCAACCGGATACAGGCGAGATGGCATTGGAAATCGTTGACCAACTTATTAGATCTGCTGCAGTCGATCTAGTAGTTGTTGATTCAGTCGCTGCACTTACGCCTCGTTCAGAGATAGAAGGAGAGATGGGTGACCATTCAGTAGGTGCTCAAGCTCGTCTTATGAGTCAAGCAATGAGAAAAATTACTGGAAATATTGGCAAGTCTGGTTGCACAGTGATTTTCTTAAATCAATTACGTCTAAAAATTGGTATTACATATGGGAATCCAGAAACAACCACTGGTGGAAACGCTCTTAAATTTTATGCCTCTGTAAGATTAGATATTCGTCGTATTCAAACGTTAAAGAGAGGAACTGAAGAATATGGAATTCGTGCAAAAGTAAAAGTCGCAAAAAACAAAGTTGCGCCTCCATTCCGAATAGCCGAATTTGATATTCTATTTGGAAAAGGAATTAGTACTCTTGGTTGTCTTCTGGATTTAGCAGATGAGACTAATGTCGTTACTCGTAAAGGAGCTTGGTATAGCTATGAAGGTGACAATATTGGGCAAGGAAGAGACAATACCATTACTTGGCTTGAACAAAATCCTGAATCAAAAGAAATAATTGAAAAATTAGTTAAAGACAAATTAACTGAGGGCTCAGAAGTAAGTGCTAATTCAATGAGACCATTAGCCGCGGCTGCTCGACATGCTTCATTACGACCAAGCCTAAGCCAAGTTTCAGCTAACGGCTAAAGGTAACAATATATTTAACTTTATCTGATGTCTGCAGGAATCCACCACCCCGCAGCAGGCCCAACAAAGCGAACAATAATCCAAAGAATAACTAAAGCAGCAATACCTACCCATCCTGCACGAATACTTAATTGTATAAATTGATCTCTCTGCGCTTGCGTAACAGGAAACCAAGAAACAATACGAGGAGACTCATTCCTAGAGTTTTTCTTACTACGAGGGTTTAAGCCTTGTTTAGATCTTCGGCGAGCTTCTCCCATTATAAAAAACAATATTTATCAATCTAAGAGATTGATTTTAATAAGGCAATAAACGCTCTAACTCAACCCATGGCTCAAGAGCTTCAAATATTAGTTTTCCCCAACTTCTATACCGCATGCGGCCGTCAAGTATAGCGACTCGAACATTTTTACCCCTAATGATTGCAAGCGATTTGAGAAGGATAGTAAGAGTTTCAGGGAAAAGGAATTCTCGAAACCAGTCACGACCTTGATGCTTAAGTATTTCAACTTTAGCGGCAATCCAGGGTGATTCTAAAGTGGGCAATGGAACAACTGGAAAAATCAATTGATCTGGTGTTGGCAAATTGTACTGATGCATAATCCACCAATTACAACTACAACAAATAATCCCATTAGTCTCAATATCAGTAGTTTCATGAACTACTCTCAATCCAAATTCTCCAGACAATTCACTAGTTATCTGAAGTCGTAGTTGCAAATCATCTACCAAAATAATAGTTGGACGAGTACGACCAAGAATTAATCTTTGACACTGTCTTAGAATATGACGATAAAAATGAGCCGTATTTGGCAAAGGTTGTCTTTCTGGAACAAATAAAGGAATAGGTTCTTGATCAAATTTATTTCCTAAATTCACCTTTACAGTGAAAGTAAATTTTTTACTATTTAAATCTAAAAAGAAAGAATCGCTTTGACCTGAATTAGTCAACATTAAAAGAGTATTTTTTGATAACAAACCCGAGAGAGTTTGCAAAGGAGTCAAAGGTTGAATATACCAATCCCAACTAAGTTTTCTATTATCTAGTTTCGCCCATGTTACCCATTCATTGCTGGCCGCATTAAGAGCTCGTTTCCAAGGCATTGTGGAAGGTAAGTCATCTTTGAGAATTTTTTTTAATGCTAAAAGTTCCCTATGATCAATTCTTATGAAAGCCTCAGAACTTACTGAATGACTGAAAAGACTTCGAGTTAGGCGCTCATGAACTTCAATAATTGAAGCTTCAAAACATGAATGAGAAGCAATTAAATCCTCCCAATCTTTTGGAGTGATTTTAATAGACATAGATTCTCTAAGCTCACTAGAAATAAACTCAGATTCAGGAAATATTAATTGGCGATTTTCTAATAAATCTTTTTCATGTGCAAAAATAAGATCTTGATAACTTAGGACCCAAACCTCTTTATCTGAGGGAGTTAATTCAATCCCTTCAACATAATTAAAACCTAATCGACTATATCTGAGCTTTGGCAATTCCACTTCAAACAATAGTCGACGTTGTCTCTCTGAAAGAATCAGAACAATGTTCTTGTTATGCAAACAAAGTGGAATCAAGAGGCCAGGCCACCAAAAATTTCTACTGTCACTTGATAGTTGAATAAAAGTATTATCTTTACGAATTAAGCTTCTGGAGATCAATCTTGTTAGGGTCAAATTATGAGGCCATAGAGCAAGATTGTTTTGATAGTATTTTTTTAGATGTTTATGTGAATTAACCTCAAGCATTAGTAGTACCTTTTATCAATAAATTCTTTTAATCATGTTGCCCTATCAATAAAGATATAGAACAATACAATTTATGGAGCTTAAAACAAAAACTTCTGCAAATATAGGAATTGTTGGATTAGGTCTAATTGGAGGCTCCTTAGGCTTAGATCTCCAAAAGCTTGGATTTACAGTGTGTGGAATTACGCATCGAGAAAAAACTGCACAAAAAGCCAAAGAAAGAAAACTAGCCCAAATTGTTAGTACTGATCCAAGTATTTTAAAGAGTTGTTCTCTTATTTATATTGCGTTACCACTTGAGCAGCTTCTAAATCCTTCAACAGCTTTAATCAATGCTATTCCTAGAAATGCTGTTGTTACTGATGTTGGATCTGTAAAAGTCCCTATTTTAAATACTTGGAACAAGCTCCATCCCCGTTTTGTAGCAAGTCATCCAATGACAGGAACGGAAGAATCTGGCGTAGATGCAGGTCGACATAATTTATTTAAAAACAAGCCATGGGTAGTTACTCCAAGTAAAGAAACTGATCAAAAAGCCCTCGAAATAGTGCACCAAATTGCTTTGTCACTTGGGAGTCAATGGATAAGCTCTGAAGCTCAAATACATGATGAAGCTGTAGGCTTAATTTCACATTTACCAGTTCTAATTAGCGCGGCATTGCTGAATACACTCAGTGCAGATGCAAAGCCCACCTTATATTCACTGGCAAAAAGTATTGCATCCAGTGGGTTTGCTGACACCTCTAGGGTCGGAGGTGGAAACCCAACACTAGGAGTCTCCATGGCAAAATTTAACAAGAAAAATATAGAGAGACATTTGGCCTCTTATAGACATTCTCTAGATCTGTTTGAAAAATATTTACTTGAAGAGAACTGGAGTGAGCTAGAAAAAATACTAATCAATACTCAGGAAGAAAGACAGAATTTTATTTTAAAACCTACTAAGTAAAGACAGGGATATTCAAATGTCTACCTTTAGATTCCATGAGTTGCCTGACAACCATCATGGCTGATTGGCTTACACCAGCTGTACCTTCGCCAGGATATATTGAATCTCCACAAAGCCATAAACCTCTAAGAGGGGTCCTACTCGCCAAGCCAAAAGGACCAAATTGATCTGGATGTTGACCAAGCCCTCCGACGATCCCACCAGGACGTCCTGTCCACCTTTCAAAGCTTCTTGGGGTTGACAGTTCTTGATGATCCCAACTCGTCTCTAGCAAATCAAACTTTTTATTTAAAATAGTTCTAATCTGTTTTGATAAAATACTTTTTTTTCTGGCATAAGATTGGCTATCTAGATTAGACCATTGATTAATATCAACAAATACACTTGCATTTAAAGTAGCCATTCCAGCTGGTGCACGCTGATCATCTTCCATACTTATAGAAATAAATAAAGAGCCAAAATTTTCATCAAATATTTGAATATGCCCTGGACAATCAACTGGTAAGTAAGTACGACGAAGAGCTCCATAGAATACAAGGGCACCACTAGGCTTGGATAATTTTTTTATACTGTCACGGTATGCTCTTGATAAACCTCCATCAATAGGAATTAAATCTAAAAGAGATTGAGGAGGCAAACTAAAAACAATATCTGACGCTTTCAGCTGTATCAAATTCTTTCTTCTATCAATCACATTGACATCAAAAATATGTGATTTTTTTTTATTTAATATTTTGGTTACTCTATGCCCAATCAACAGTCTTCCACCATCTCTCAAAAAACTATCTTTCAACACATCGCTAAGAATTTGCATGGATCCATGAATATGCCATAGCCCTCTTGGGGCTTGGGCCATTTGAAGAACAGTTGCACCATATAAAGCTGCCGTTCTACTTGCTGGCTCTTGAGAGTAAAGTTTTAATTGAAGGTCTAAAAAACTTCGTAGACGTCTATCTTTATGACAACCAGTTATTGCAAGCAAGTCTGCAATAGTCAACTTACTCAAAAAACCTGTTAAAAGATTGGAAGGACGTATGGCTCTAATTAATTGACTTAAATCCCAAAAATTTCTTACCGGAAGTATTGGATCTCTTTCGACAAATGCCCAGTTACTTTCGTGAATTTTAGAACATAAGGACCAGAAGATCTCACTCCCAGGAAACTGTTCTTGTCTTTCTTTCTTCCATCTCAAGGGATCATGCCACAGATTGATTGGCCTACTCCCATCACCAAGAACGACTGAACATCCAGGATCTAAAATTTTTGCATCAGGTAACGGAATATCTAAATAATTAAATAAACGATGATGCATCCCCCCCTTTTCAAGTCCTGCAACTTGAGTAGCGCCTACATCAAAGGTATAAGAACCTCTGCTAAAAGTTCCTGCACAACCACCTAATTGACTATGTGCTTCGACCAAAGTTACCTGATAACCTTCTTTAGCCAGAAGAGCAGCACCTGTTAAGCCAGCTATCCCTCCCCCAACAACAATGATAGATTCTTCAGACATAAAAATTATCAAGCGAGAATACAGTGAATGGAGGAATTAATCCAAAAGGCCCTTTCAAGTTCAGATAAAGTAAGCAACAACTCACTAATAGAAAAAATAATTCCGATAGGCGGCGGTTGTATCCATAAAGCTTGGTGCATTCATTTCCAAAATGACAAGAAAGTTTTTGCCAAATCAAATCACATTGACAATATTAATATGTTTAAGTTTGAACGTGAGTGTCTTTCAGTTCTAAAAAGATTTGCTAATAAATCGTATATCTGCGTTCCTAAAGCACTTGATCTCATAAGTTATCAAAACATATCTATACTTTTTTTAGAATGGATAGATCTCAAACAATCCCAACAAAATCTCCTTGGGAAAGGCTTAGCACTGCTGCATAAATCCTCGAGTGAATGGAGCCCAAAAAAATTCGGATGGGAAAAAGAAGGTTTTATAGGTTCTAGCACCCAAATAAGAGGTTGGGACAATAGCTGGGGAGAATTCTTTGTGAATTATCGTCTTAGACCACAACTTATAAAAGCAAAAGCATGGGGCGTTAGAGTTGATGATTATGAGGATGTTTTAAGATATTTAAGCTCATATCTAAATGATCATGACCCAAGGATATCAATAGTTCATGGTGATTTATGGTCCGGGAATTGTGGAAGTACTAGAAATGGTTTAGGAAGTCTTTATGATCCTGCCAGTTACTGGGCTGACAGAGAAGTTGATATCTCAATGACTAAATTATTTGGTGGTTTTAATAGAGATTTTTATCAAGGATATGAAGAGATTTGGCCACTAGATAAATTTTCAAAGGATAGAACTGATATTTATAATCTTTACCATTTACTTAATCATGCAAATATTTTCGGTGGTTCATACAAAGAAAATTCACTAAAAATACTAAAAGATCTGAGATCTCGTGAGTAAAGAGACCTCAGATCTGTTCTTTTCTCTCTTATAAATTTATCCTAAGTACTCTTTCTTAAGATTTTGAACTTTGTCAAAGACAGCTGTTCTTTTTTCACTTGTTGTTAAGTTCTGCCAACTCCATTGGCCTAAAACAACAATTCCAAGAAGTTCTAGCAAACCAGGAAGAATCGGGAAGAAATTAACTGTATCAATAACAACCTTGATTAAAACTTGCGCTAAAACAACAACAGCAATGATCCCTGCCGCCTTGCCATACTTACCCATTTGAGTCCAATCAATTTTGCTCAAAGATTCATTAACTTTTCCCATTACATCATTGTAACGTTCTGAAAAATTAACTCCTTCTGTTTTCCCAGCCTTTGATTCATCTTTAGAATCAGGATTTACATCAGACATGAACACAAGCTACTTAGCAAATATAAATTGAGCGTATCGAATTAATTTAATAAATGCCATAGGCTGAGTAGAGATAAGTCCGAACCAAAATAGAGAGAATGCCGAATTAAATCATTTTTTCCCATGAAAATTCCAAAATATATTGAATTCCATAACGAAACGAATTGTGTTCTCTCTAGATTTTTAAAGGAGGCAGAGCCAGAGGAAGGCTGCTGTATGTTAATTGGCAAAACCAACAGCTCGGCTAAAGATCACAAAAAAAATATTTGGGAGGTAACTCACATCTGGAATTGTCGAAATATTTGGGGAGAAAAAGATTCGAAATTAATTGATCAAAATATAGGGGAGTTTTCTAATCAAAAAAATATGCAATTATCCAAAAAAAATCGCTTCGAAGTAGACGCTAAAGATCAAATTGCATCTCACAAATGGTCAAGAGAGCATGATCTAGAAGTTTTATGTTCTGCACACTCTCATCCTTCAGGTGAAAACAAACCTTCAGAAATGGATTTATTCTTACACCAATCTCCTGGTCTTATGGTTATTTCAAATAGAGATGGAGATTTAAAAGCATGGTGGGTCAAAAATAAATTAAACTTTCAAAGAGTGAAAATTAAGATTTTTTCTTTAACGTAAATTAATCAGGAAAGGTTTGATTGATGGAGCAAAGCCAGAATGAAAAAAATTTAAGTTCTGAAGAAATTTCTAGGTATGCAAGACATATAAGTCTTCCTGAAATAGGCATTAAAGGCCAAGAAAAATTAAAGACAAGCTCAGTTGTTTGCATTGGAACAGGAGGACTAGGATCTCCACTTTTAATTTATCTTGCAGCAGCTGGAATTGGACGTATCGGAATAGTTGATTTTGATGTAGTTGAATACTCAAATTTACAAAGGCAAATCATTCATTCAACCAATTCAGTAGGTTTATTAAAAACAGCTTCTGCTAAGCAACACTTACTCAAACTAAATCCCTCTTGTCGAGTAGATTTACACAATCAAAAGCTAACAAGTAGCAATGCTTTAGAAATACTTAACAACTATGATGTAATATGTGATTGTTCTGACAATTTCCCAACGCGCTACCTAATAAATGATTCTTGTCTAATACTTAATAAGCCCAATATATATGCTTCTATTGCTAGATTCGAAGGTCAAGTAAGTGTATTTAATCTGAAGGAAGATAGCCCCAACTATCGAGATCTTATTCCAACACCCCCTCCAAAAGAACTAATCCCATCATGCTCTGAAGCAGGTGTCATGGGAATCCTTCCAGGAATTATTGGTACAATTCAAGCAGCAGAAGCCATTAAGATAATAACAAATATTGGTTATCCACTAAACGGAAGGCTACTCATTTTTAATGCACTAAAAATGAGCTTTAAAGAGCTAACATTGAAATCTAATCCTGAAAATAAAAATATACATAAGCTAATAGATTATCAAAAGTTTTGTTCAGACATTAAAGTGAAAAATGAGGTAGATTATTATATAAAAAGTATTTCAATCAAGGAATTAAAGAGACTCCTTAGCCAATCTTCAAAAGAAATACTATTAATAGATGTTCGCAACCTCAATGAACACGATCAATGTTCAATTTCAGGTTCAAGGCTTATACCCCTGAGTACTATTGAAAGCGGGGAAGCCATTAATGAAATTAAAATTCTTACCGCAAAAAAAAATCTTTATGTATTCTGTAAAAGTGGGAACAGATCATTGCGCGCACTAAAGCATTTAAATAAATTTGGAATTAGAGGTATTAATATTGAAGGAGGTATTGAAGCCTGGAATAACGAAAAAATTAATTAAAACTAATAATCAACTCCCCTTTTTAAATCAACTCCTTTTTCTGCATAGTGCTTGTGACAGACCATCTCAGAATGAACACTTGCTAAATCAAAATATATTGGTTGGTTTTTACATCTTCCTGTAATAATCACCTCAGTCTCTGCAGGTTTACGTAGCAATGTTTGAACAATAGGCTCAACTGGTAAGAGTTCCAAATCAACAGTTGGATTTAACTCATCCAAAATCACAGTCTTATAAAGACCACTTGAAATAGCTGCTCTTGCAATTTCCCATGCTCTTTCAGCTTCTACATAATCAATGGGCTTTTGCTGGCCCCTCCAAACAATCGCATCTCTACCAGATCTAAGATGATCCACTAAATGAGGATAACTTTCTCGAAGAGCTGCAATAGCAGCATCCTCTGTGTAACCACTACCACCTTTAAGCCATTGCAAAATTAATACACGATGACTTTTATCCTGACTAATTCCTCTACCGATAGCTTGTAAAGCTTTACCCAAAGCACTGGTTGATTTGCCTTTACCTTCACCGGTATATATCTCAATTCCACCAACATTATTCTCAAAAAGAATTTCACCGTTATTAATCTCAGGTCGTCTGTGAGCTCTCATTTCAGAATGCAGTTCCGCAACTTTAATAAGAGAATTGGGTGCAGCTCTTCCCGTAACAATAATTTCCATACCGTTTGGTCTTGCAGTAAGTGTTTTAACAACTTCTTCAATAGGCAATAATCCCAAATCCAAAACAGGATTCAATTCGTCCAGGACAACAACTGAATATAAGGCACTAGCAATTGCCCCCTTTGCTATGTCCCATCCTCTTTGAGCTTCCTGATAATCAAATTTGGTGGATTGGTCGGCGGTAAAAAATTCGCCCCTACCAGTCCTCACTTGATCAATCAAGTGAGGGAAGCCTTGCTGCAAAGCATCTATTGCTGCATCTTCGTCATAGGACCGACCAGGACCTTTCAAAAATCTAAGAAGTAATACTCTTGTTTGTCTTTTCTCACATATCCCTAGTCCTATTGTCCTCAAAACCACCCCCAAAGCTGCCTGACTCTTCCCTTTACCCTCTCCGTCATAAACATGTAATTGTCCGTGACTACGTTCTTGGCTTTCCGATGCTGTCGTAATTCCTATACCGTTTGATACCACGATCGATGATTCTGCTTCTTATGCATGCAACTTAACTTCTTCTACATTAGACGTCATAGAATATGCAAAATACATACAAAAATGACAGAGCTAACGAGTCTCAATTTAATCAAATTAATGATCTTTTAAAACGTGTTTTTCAGTCAACTTGAATCTTTAACTGACTCAGAACTGAAGCAATTAAAATTGTTACGGGAGTTTATTAAGGATATAAATTATGCTTGTGTTGCTTTTTCTGGCGGCGTTGATAGTTCTTTAGTAGCCACAATAGCGCAAGAGCAACTTGGTTCAAAAGCCTTTGCCGTTACTGGTGTCTCGCCTTCTTTAGCTCCATATCTACTACAGCAAGCACGTCTTCAAGCAGCTTGGATTGGTATTAATCATGAAGAATGCCAAACGAATGAAATTAATGAACCAAATTATTTTAAAAACCCTGAAAATAGATGCTTTGCTTGCAAGCAAGAATTGCACAAACATTTAAATCAAATTTCAAAGAGGTTTCATCATGCTCAGGTCATCGATGGAGTTAATTATGACGATCTTCACGATTTTCGACCAGGTATTAACGCATCTAATCAGGCAGGAGTGATATCACCTCTTGCCGAGCTAAAAATAGATAAAAAATCAATTCGTTCGATTTCTAAATCATTAGGTTTACCTTGGTGGGATAAACCTGCGCAACCATGTTTAGCCTCTCGTATTCCTTTTGGAGAAGAAATAAGTTCAAAACGGCTTGAGCAAATTGCCTTAGCAGAAGAATGGATTATTAATCGAGGTTTTTCAAAAGTACGTGTGAGAAGTCAAGGTCTATCAGCCAGAATCGAATTACCGGCGAATGAAATAGATAACTTTCTTAAAATTATTGAAAAAGATAAATTAATTAAATATTTTTTATATTTAGGTTTCCATTCAATAAGCCTAGATCTCGAGGGGTTTATTAGTGGAAAGCTCACTAGAGACATCAAGGCTAATTAAAGTAAATGCTAATGAGACAATGATTATTGATTTACTTTCTCTTTGCATTTTGATCAAAGTTCACGATGCAAAGTTTGAATTCCTGAAGGAATTTCTCTTGTGATATTTTTAAAAGAAAAGTTCTTAGCCAAAAAATCTTTACAAAGTAACTTGCAAGCTTTTTCAGGCATCGTATGGTCACCACATGTGAATACATCAATAGCTGCATAACCAATCTCGGGCCATGTATGTATGGAGATATGAGATTCAGCCAATAAAGCTAGTCCCGTAACTCCCTGAGGCTTAAAACTATGTGTTACCAAGTTTATAAGTGTTGCACCAGAAATCTTGGCTGATGATGTAATGGTTGTCCTTATAAAAGCTTCATCATTAAGCTTCGCATTATCACATTGATAAAGTTCAAGTATGCAGTGTCTGCCAATATTCTCGCTAGATTTTTTATCTAAGATTTCTATATCACTTGACTTGCAAGATTCACGCCATCCAGGATTTGGATGCAATTCTGGAAAAAAAGGTTCCATTTCTATTCAAAAATCATCCCCACAATAACCGACCAATTGTTTCAACCCAAGGAATCTAATTGCATTAATTGTGAGTTGCGTACCCATTCACCTTCAAAAGATTCGACATGCGTTGCACTAATTAAACATTGATGTTTTTGACCGACAGCATCTAAAAGCAATAATTGTCGTTTGGGATCCAGCTCTGCCAAAACATCATCTAAAAGCAAAATTGGAGATTTTCCATACACTGTTTTAATTAATTCTAATTCAGCCAATTTCAAAGCCAATACAATAGTCCTCTGCTGACCAGCAGACCCAAAACGTCTAGCATCCACTCCATTAAGTTGAAACTGCACATCATCACGATGAGGACCCACTCGACAATAACCTGTTGACTCTTCCTCAGGCCTCATTTCTAAAAGTTGACGTTCAATACTCTCCCTCCAAAGTCTTTCACTCTCTTCGCCCTCAATTTTACTACCCGGCAAATATATAATATTGAGCTTCTCCCTACTATTACTTAGATGTTGTTGCCAACTTGACGCGATGGGAAGTAGACGTTCCAGGATACGCCTACGTCTTCGATGAATTCTTGTACTCACCAAAGCCATTTGCATATCAAAAGAATCTAATAGAAGATTTTTATTCCTGCTCGATTCAACAATTAAATTTCGCCAAAGCTGACTTCTTTGCCTAAGTAATCTCGAAAACCTTCTCATCAAATCAGAATAAATAGGCTCGAGTTGTTGAACAATTCTATCCAACCAATTCCTTCTTAGAGAAGGTTCTCCTCTAATTAATTCTAGATCAAGTGTACTAAATCCTACGCTTCTCATCGGTCCAATTAAATCTATTTGACGAGTTAAAAGTTTTTCATTTTTGTAGGCGGTTCTACCACCTTTTCTATTTAATTCTAAAGATAGTTTTTGATCATCCTCAAGCATCGCAGATAAGTAAGCCTTGTCTTGGTCCCAATAAACCAAATCCTGGTTTCGATTAGATCGATGAGAACGTAAACTTGATAAAAGCTCTACGGATTCCAGAAGGTTAGATTTACCAACTCCATTTTGACCTATTACTATCAAACGATTTTCAGTCAACTCAAACTGAAAACGCCGATAATTTCGAAAATTATTTAGTTCTAACTGATGAAGTTGAATGTTTCTTTATGGAATTTGTATGTAAGCTAATTTTAATAAGGTCTTAGTATTTGGCCTTTTTTAATAACAACCCTTCGTTGGGCATGTAGCTCAGTTGGATAGAGCATCAGATTCCGGTTCTGAGAGTCGGGGGTTCGAGTCCCTCCATGCTCGTAAATTATTTTTTCAAAGTCTAACCCCCATTGTTTTAATACCATTGGGATTTAATAAAAATCCATTAGCTTTCAATGAATTAAGTGAAATTAATGGAGCCGCAACAGAAATGCTACAACCTGGCAACTCCCGTCTAATTATTTCAACTGCCTTAAAAACTACAATAGATATGTATTTTTCTTGTTGATTGCCAGGCTCTGCTACTAAATCCCACAAATTTGCATTTAAACCTTTATCACTTGTCACACGGACAAAACCTACAAGATTTTCAGAAGTCCTTTGAAGAAGAGTCAAATAAAAATCACTACTTTTCAAAGCTAATTCTAACTTCCTTGGTTGATGAGTATCCTGATTACATTTTGATAGAAGCCTATTTATTTTACGTACAGAAACGAGTTCACTCCGAAGGAGAACAAAGCCCTCAGGGATTTGAGGACATTGATTTGCTGAGTTCAATCCAAGCATGTCATCCTGTGTTTCTCATCCCTGCAGCAATGCCATTGATAGTCAACAATGCACCACGCAATAATTCACTACGGCTATATGTACGTGAACTTTGTGTAGAGTCAACACTCAAATCTTCACTGATTGGTGGTTGACGATTCTGATCTCTCAATCGTTTGAGAAGCGCGACCTGTAAAAATCCTAAAGGGACAATAGTCCTATTTCTCAGATTTACAGACAATTGCAAAGCAGGGTCTGCACTTAACAGTTTCGACTTATCAGTAATTTCTAAAATTAATTTCTTAGTCAGGGTATATTCATTTGAGATAATCTCGAAAATCCCAGCAAACGCATCCCGATTTTCATGGCCACCTAAACTAACCATATAATGATGGGCTACATCCAAATCAACTTTTGAAAGTGTCATCTCTACTTTAGATATTAACATTCTAAAGAATGGCCATCTCTGATTCAACATCCGCAACATCTCCATTTGGTTGGGGTCTGTCATTAGTTCAGTAGACAAAGCAGTACCAACCCCGAACCAACTCGGTAAAAGGAAACGACTTTGTGTCCAACCAAAGACCCAGGGTATAGCACGAAGACTTGATAAATCTTTTGCACCACTCTTTCTTCGTGCAGGACGACTAGAAATTTGTAACTTACTAATTTCTTCTATTGGAGTAACTACTTGAAAAAATTGAACCAAATCAGGATTATCGTGTACTAAAGCTCGGTAATGCTCTCTTGAACGAGCTGCAAGTCTAGTCATCAATTCATTCCAACTTGGCGTAGCATCTAATTTATTGGTAACTAAGCTATTTTGGATAACAGCTGTGGTTACAGTTTCTAGATTATATAAAGCCAGTTCTGGAAGACTATATTTTGAGGCTAGAACCTCCCCTTGCTCTGTAATCTTTATTCGTCCCTGAAGCGTACCACTAGGTTGAGCCAAAATAGCTTGATAAGCTGGTCCACCTCCTCTTCCTACAGACCCTCCTCTACCATGAAAAATCCGCAATGCTATTCCTTGTTGACTAGCCAAGTCTTGGAGTGCTATTTGAGCCTTATGAATTTCCCAATTACTTGAAAGAAAACCAGAATCCTTATTACTATCAGAATATCCAAGCATAAGTTCCTGAAGCGGTTGTTTTTTCTCTCCTACTCGTGGAAGCAAGTCACGATAAACATCTTTCTGGAGCAACGACTCCATTACAGAAGGAGCATGTTGTAAATCTTCAACCGTTTCAAATAATGGAACAACGAGAAAATCTGCAGCTCCTAAAGTTGGATCAATCAAACCTGACTCTTTGGCTAAAAGAAGAACTTCTAATAAATCTGATGCTGTATGACTCATTGAAATCACATAGGAGCGACATATACGAGTACCAAATTCTTTCTGAAGCCTACGCAGCATATGAAAAACCGAGATGGTTTCTTGAGTAGTTTTAGACCACTCAAAAGCAGGAGGAATAAGTGGTCTACGAGTGCCTAATTCCTTCATCAACCATTTGACTCGACTATCCTCGTCCATCACACCATATGACTCAGGCAGATCTAAATAGCGAGTAAGCTCATCCAACGCATCACTATGTCGTGTACTTTCCTGCCTAATGTCTAAGCTAGCCAAAGAGAAACCAAATATATGAACTTGATTTAATAAAGTATCTAGAGGTTCACATGTGAGATCTGTACTAACCAAACTATTTCTAATAAGCTCTAATTCATTTTTTAATTCATCTACAGATCTATAGTGAAGAAATTCATCAAAACTATTTTTAGTAGACGTTAAAGGCTTTCCTTCCGGTGATGATTGCCATCCAGCATCCGCTAGCTGCCTATTACGTAATTGAGTCAATCTCAGCCTCTCTAGTGTATAGCTAAGTTTCAAGCGATAAGGTTCTAGTCTATATCTAGCAGCCCTTTCCTCATAGACTTCAGGGAAACGAACTCTGTCCATTTCTAATGACTCTAGCAAAGGCGAGCTTACTTGACTCCATTGCATAGAGATACTGAGTTGGTCTCTTAGCTCTTGAACTGATGCGATATACCTATCCAACATTAATTGTCTTTGATAACACGCTGTTCTCCATGTGATTTCAGGAGTAACAGACGGATTCCCGTCACGATCTGAACCTACCCATGAACCAAACGTACAAAAAGCTTCATTAGGAATCTCTACATCTGGAAAACTTGAAGCAAGTGCCGTAGTCAATCTCCTTCTTAATTGAGGCATGGCATCAAACAAAACCTGCTGAAAATAATGAAGCGCATAGTCAACCTCATCAAGAACAGTCGGTTTAAATTGATGAAGCTCATCAGTTCTCCACCAAAGTCTTATCTCCTCCTCTAGTTGCAATCTAAATATTGCCTTCTCCGATTCGGAAATTAAGCTATTAGATTGAAGTTGCTGCAAAAGAGTTGCTACCCTGCGTTGCTTGTGGCGAACAGTGTGTCTAACTATTTCAGTTGGATGAGCTGTAAAAACAAGACGAATATCCATTTCTCTCATCAACGCATCAAGTTGAGCTGGAGGAACATTCAAACGACGTAATCGCTCAAATAATTGTGTAAAAGTTGCAGGGGCAGTCTGACTCGCTAAAGCTGGAGCAAATGGATCTATTTGATAATTACTATTGTCTAACTTTCCTTTTTCTATACTTTCTAGATAACTATCCTCCTCTATACGTTGCTCAAGAATATTTACCAACTGAAAATAAAGAGAAAAAGCCCTAGCAGCTGATATCGCCTCTACTAAATCCATTTCAGTAATCAATTGGACTATTGCTTGTGAGGAATTATCTTGATTTGACTTGCTAGGGTCACTTAATTGTTTTAAAAGCAATAATCTCTCTGTTTGATCAGGTGGACATTCACTTTTGAGAACTGTTTTCCATAGATCCTCAACCAGTTCAAGCCTTTGTTGCAGCAAATATCCAGGATCAGGACCCTCAACACATCCTGTCGAGTGATTAGAGATTTTTTCGCTAGAAGAATTTTTCAACATAAATATATTATGAGGCAGTTCTGCCGACTTAGTCACTAGTAGATTGCATCATTTGCATGAAATTGATCTCTTCTCGTTCCATTTCATCAATACCTTTCTGAAGCAAGGACTTAATTGATACTCCCTTGGAATAAGAATGAAGCCATTTCATTGATTGATTTCCATTTGTCAAAACAGCTTCAATAGGTTGAATCAACTCAAACATATCAAGCTCTTTAGCCAAAGGAGTTACATCTAAAAGAAGTTCCTTTATCCAATCACGACAGTTTATTGGTTCCCCATTTTTCCAATGATATAAATTTGCATCAAGGCTAGATTTAGCAGCGATCAAATCATTTTCATCTGCCAATAGAGCCAATTCCTCTTTTGTTTTAGAGCTTGCCTCAATTGGATCAAATTTCTTCATATTGTTTTTTAGATTAATAATTCTGAGCTCAAGTAAAGCGGTAATCGCTAAAAGCAAATCAACATCAGAGACCAAATCACATATCCTTAGCTCTAAGCGATTTAGGATATGAGGCCTTTCTGGACCATTTGGTCTTACTGATGTCCACAAATGTCTTTCGTTTTGCATATTGCCTTGACCTAATTGATCTTCAACCCATCCCACATAATGTGCGTGATCCACAAACAGAGGAACATTCGATGGTGTCTTAGGGAATTGAACCCATCTTTGTGAATGTGCACCCGTTGCATATCCACCCAAGAAAGGAGAACTAGCACTTAATGCAAGAAATAATGATGCCTCACATCTCACCAAGCGAAGAGCCGAAAAAAGTAAGGATAAGTTTTCAATACCTAAATTGATGTGAATACTTGCTGTTACAACATTAGTGCCATAGTTTTTTTCTATAAATGAGTGATAAGAATTTTCTGAATCTGACCTTTCAAAAATTCTAGTATTACCAAGACTAAGTGTGCTTCCTGGAAGGATTGTAAGTTTTTGGCAATCAAGCCATTTCCTAAGTTTTTGTCTTGGTAGTAACAGTGCATGTTTTAAAACAGCGTATCTATGATCAGGAACAGTTATGTACTCCAGATTTCTTTGATCAGGTTCTTTGACGAAGTCTGATAAATCTTGAGTGATAGCAGATGCAATACCTACATTTTTACCATCTTGTGTGCCAGTAAAAAGCTCCACTTCAAACCCCTTTAAAAGCATTAAGTTGGTCATAAATCATGAGGCTCTAGGCAAGCTAAAGCAGTAAACATCCCTTTCGCTTTATTTAAAGTTTCTTGAAACTCATTAGAAGGAATGGAATCCGCAACTACTCCTGCCCCAGCTTGTACTTGAACATTAAAATAATTTTTATTTTGCTTACGCACAATCATTGTTCTGATAGTAATAGCTGTATTCAAAGCTCCATTTAAATCTATAGACCCATAAACGCCGGAATAAGGCCCTCTACGTTGTTTTTCTAATTGATTGATTAGTTGCATTGCTCTTATCTTTGGGGCTCCACTAACTGTTCCAGCGGGGAAAGAGGCAATTAATAAGTCCCAAACATCCTTGTCTTTTTTCAGGGTGCCTTCAACCTCACTGACTATGTGCATCACATGAGAATATTTTTCTATAACCATTAATTCTTTTACAAACACACTCCCTGGGGAACAAACTCTACCTAAGTCATTTCGACCTAAATCTACTAACATTACGTGCTCAGATCTTTCTTTGGGATCTTTTAAAAGATCTTTCTCTAAAGCTGCATCTTCCAAATCATCTTTACCTCTAGGACGTGTACCCGCAATTGGTCTCAAACTTGCTTGAATCCCCTTTCCCGTTAGTTGGGCCTTGACCATTACCTCTGGACTAGAACCAATAAGTTGCCAGTCTCCAAAGTCAAAAAATGCCATAAATGGAGAGGGATTTACCATTCTCAAGCTTCGATATAGTTCAAAAGGTGTTTGCGTAACAGTTGACTCAAGTTTTTGACTAAGAACTAACTGAAAAACATCACCTTCTTTAATAAATTCCTTTGCCACTTCAACACTATTTTCAAATTCAATTTTTGATATATTACTAGTCATATCAAAAGATCTATTCCCTATTTCATTCCACCTTAAAGACTTTATGGGTTTTAAAGGAGAAGCCATTAAATCTTGAAGTCCATTAATTTGTTCACAGGCAATCTCATAAGCTTTTTGAGCAGAGACTCCATCACTCATATTTCCATATGCAACAGCTGTTATTAGACGTTTTACTTGATCAAAAATAAGAATTTTGTCCATAAACATCCAAATACCATCAGGTAAGTCTTGCTCTGATAATTCATAAGTAGGTACTGAAGGCTCAATCCATTGAATTAGCTCGTACCCCCACATTCCAAAAAGTTGTCCTAATTGTGGCAAGCCAGATAAAGAAACAGATTTATAAGGCTCAAGCATATTCCTGAGTATCTCGATTGGATTTCCATGGAACTTTTCTTGTTTTCCATTTCTCCAGCATCTAGTCAATTCATCACCCCTTACTATCACCTTCCAGAGAGGATCTGTTGCCACCACACTCCACCTACCTATAGTTTCTCCTCCTTCTACTGATTCAAGCAATGCTCCTGGAGAGCCATCATTACCAACTTTAAGCCAGGTTGTAAGAGGAGTTTCTAAATCTGCAGGCCAACTTTTTGCCAAGGGAATATAGTTGGCCCCGCTGGAGGCTGATAAAAGAAATTCTTCCTTATCTAAACTAAACATGACTGCATAATGGCAGCCCAATACATAGATTAAAAGGGGTCAAAAGTTGAAATCGAATAACTTATGCATCGTAAGTTTTTTTACCGCTAAATTTCAAACTTGCTGGGTTAGGATTTTCACCAATTCGCCTATTGTTGTAACCCTCTTTAATGCGACCTTCATTAGGTTTCTCAGAGAAAACGCCATCTTTAGGGAAAAGTAATTCTCTATCTCCCCCAGGATAAATTCTATATATTTTACTTGTTTCAATTCTGGGCTTAAAACCCCTCAATTGAGTATTCAAAGCAAAACACTGCTCTTTTCTCGCAAAGTACATGAGATTATCTCCCTCATGCATTACTGCAGCTCCGCCAGTTGGAAGTTCAAAAACCTCAGAAGTTTTACTTGTCCATGTAATTGCATATTTTTCTTCGGTTTCAGCCGAGTTTAATAATCCACCAGTGCTACCAATGTGCTTTGGAAGTGTTCCAGGTAATACTTCAGTCATGCTTTCAATCAAATCGACTTATTCTTTATATTTTTAAATTAGCACTTTATTTTGTGCCTTTTGACTCATTTCACGTCAACTTCACACGCGTCAACATTAACCTTGATGATCAAATTCTTTTAATTCAGAAATTGGAAAAAATATCGTCATTCCACTATCTCGCCTATTAGCAAGACGGCCGCCAAGACTTTTCAAAAGTCTTTGAGTTGCAGCTTGACTAAGCTGCAAATTTCCTGTGTTTGGATTCCAACTAAGTACTGGTCCAATTTCTTCATTGGAAACACTTTCTGAAAGTCCATAATGAGCAGTTGGGGAGAGCTTAGTCAAGATTTGAAGCTTTAATCTCTGTCCAGCTGGCCTTAATTTCAAAGTTAATTCTCCACCCGCTTTTAATCCACGACTATTCCTATCAATAAGACCCGTCAACATTAATTCAAGACCCTCTGCGTCACTCAAAACCTTAGGTAAATCCGGTGTGATATCAAGAATAAGTTTCAAGCCTTTTCGCTCTAGCTGATTGTTCCAGACTGGAGACAAAATGTTCAGCATTTTACCTAAATCAGTTGAAGCTAAATTTGTTTGTTCAGGTTCGCTTCTCTCAAGCTCTACTGCATTAAAAATCAAACCAAAACGATCAATTTGTTCTGTACATTCAATATCTATTTGCTTCAAACGTGTTTCAATGACTTTAGGTAAATCTTTCTTTCTTAGAAGAGATCTAATTAATGTTCTTATTGTCGCCAATGGAGTTCTAATTTCATGAGTTAGGGCTTCTAGCAAGGAAATTTCACTATCTTTTGAACTTAACTTGTGATCATTAATTAAGCTATCGGGCAAAGTATGAATATTTAAACTTGGTGCAATATCTGCGAGACGTTGAGATAGTAAAGGCCAAAATACCTTTGATAAATCATCATTTGTTTTAAGCTGACCCATCTCTCCAAGTGCATTTCGGAGATTATTTGCTTGTTCAACATTTTCAATGTTCAATCTATTATCAAGCATTGTCAAAAGATCACTCAAAGTTTCAGGATCACTTCGCATTAATAATTTCCTGTCCTGAGATTTACCTTCCAGAGCTAATGCAATTTGAATTTCAGGTGTAATAACAATTAGCAGTGGATCATTTCCATCTTCCTGCCAAAGAGTCAGTCGCTCATAGCCTGAAGAATCATTATGGGAATTCATCGAAATTGATTGACTGGGAGGTAACATCCCCATGGAGGGCTTTGTAAGGCTCAGCAAATCCTTTGGCGCCCAAACCCATCCTTGGAATTTCTTGAGTAATTTAGGTTCGTATAATGCCGGCAAAGGCGAAGACAACCACAAACCTCTTGTAAGATTCATTGGTAGCAATATGTCTGACTGAAGAGTATCTAGAGCTGCCCACCACATTCTCCTTACTGCAGACTCACTGAATGTGGCACGAGGGACACCTTGAGCCATTCTTTTTTGCAAATCTTGAATAGTTACTTGAGGAGTGCTCACAAAATCCTCCTAACCTCATTAAAACCTTTAAATCCATTAAGATGATTATATTTTAAAGGATGAAAAAGCATAGAAACTACAGTTGAGACTCATTAAGGTGGCTTAGATGAATATTTAAAACAGATGAATTGAGCATTGTACATTTAAGCTCAATCAATCCATTAAAAAGGCAAATAAAGTCTCTTTGGACAAATCACATAATTCGTCTATCAGTGGACTAGCTAGGAGATTTAAAGCCGGGAAATATAATTCATCCAATAATAATAACTAATCCAATGAAACTCATGTTTAATCTGAAAGTGAGGATTCCTTCCTTTACATAGATGCAAAAACTTAGCCTCAAGATGGTATTCGCCTATTCACCAGAATTAGTTTCAAAGCTCTGCTAAAAGTCAATTAATGCGTTTCAAATACACATAAGCAAAAGTATCTAATCAAAGATTTTTTCTTACTGACTGGCCTCGTCTAGAGACAGATAAACATAAGCCCAGACTTATGAAATTAACAAATAAGGCAGTTCTTCCATAGCTCATAAAAGGTAATGGGATTCCCGTGACAGGTCCTAGGCCAACAGTCATAAATATATTCACCATAATTTGGAAAATAAACATTGAAGCTATTCCAATAACAATCAAAGATTCAAAATCAGTACGCGCCTCAATGGCTATTTTTATTAGTCGAAAAATTAGAATAAAAAATAAAAATAAGACGAATAAAGTTCCTAAGAAACCTGTTTCTTCTCCAAGAGCACTAAAAATGAAATCAGTATGTTGCTCAGGGATGAATTTTAATTTAGTTAATTGGCCTTGCATCAAACCTGAACCCAACAATCCTCCAGATCCAATACCTATTTTGCTTTGAAGCATATGATATCCACCACCTAAAGGATCTTTACTGGGATTAAGGAAAAGAATTAATCGATCTCTTTGATAATCTCTTAAAACATTTTCCCAAAACCAAGGAGATATTTTTGCTATTAAAGAATGAAACAAGACAACAAATAATGTTAGTAACTTTCTTTTATTTGGCAGAGACTTATACGAAATAAACCAAATTATTGGAATCCATATAAAAAGACCGAATTGATATAAATATCCTATTAATCCTGTCACAAAAGTAGCCAAAATAATAAATGCCCACTCATATGGCATTCCTGACCAATACAACATTCCAAGAAGTGTGGCTCCAAACACAAGAGATGTACCAAGATCAGGTTGTAAAAAAACTAAAACCCAAGGCAAGAATGAAACTAATAAGGGTTTAATTAAATGAGATAGCCCAGAAAATGTTTTGCGCTCTAAAATAGAAGCCAAGATAAGTATTAAGGTTAATTTTGCAAATTCAGATGGCTGTATATATAAACCAGCAAAGCTGAGCCATCTTTTTGCACCTAGAGCTGTAGTGCCACTAAAATTTACATATAAAAGTGTTAAAATAGTAAAAGAATATATTGTTATGATATATTTTTTTAAATCTTGCAAAGGAAATTGTGCTAAAAAATAAACAATAAAAGAACCTATATAAGCAATAATTGCATGTTGATACCAATCTGTAATGCCAAGATTTCTTTGAGTACTTGCAATTAATAAGCAAGATAAATGTACTAAAATAATAGGTACAATCCAAATTATTAAATCTACATCTTTCCAAAATTTTTTGTTTCTAACTATTTTTAAATTAGGTATTTTACTGCGACCAAAACTCATAATTACTTTAAATCACTGTTTAACAGATAATGCATTACATAAAGTTCCTGCAAGTTCTAAAAATACTTTTGCTGTTATTGAATCTCGAGATGTATGAACAACTGGTAGATCCTTCCCTGTACCAGAAAAAGTATCAGATTCTATTGGTATCTGAGACAACAAAGGTACATTATTCTCTTTAGCTAATTGATTCCCTCCTCCTGAACCAAAAATCTCATATGATTTTTGTGGTTGATCTGGAGGGATAAAATAAGTCATGTTTTCAATCACTCCGAGTACAGGAATATTCATTTGTTTAAACATTGACAACCCTCTTCTTGAGTCTTGAAGCGATACATTTTGTGGAGTAGTGACTATTATCACACCTGCCATAGGAACTGCCTGCGCCAAAGAAAGTTGGGCATCTCCTGTCCCTGGAGGTAGATCTACTATTAAAAAATCACGTTCACCCCAAGAAGCTTGATATAAAAATTGTCGAATAATTCCATTAAGCATTGGCCCCCGCCAAATGACTGGCTGATTTTGATCAATTAATAATCCCATTGAAACCATTCCGATCCCACATGTCTCAATGGGAATAATCTTTTGCTCTGCGCCCGAGCCACTGACTTCTGGAGTTATTTCGCTAACGCCAAGCATATAAGGCGTATTGGGTCCATAGATATCAGCATCAAGCAAGCCAACCTTAAAACCCTTTTGACTAAGGGCACAAGCCAAATTCACGGCAACAGTACTTTTACCGACACCACCTTTACCGCTACTTATGGCGATAACATTTTTCACTTTTGGTATTGGAGTTAATCCCTGAGATTGACCACCATGTCCGGCTTGACCAATAGGAGAAGGAGACTCCTCAGATGGAGATGCATCTCCTATCTCAATTTGTACTTCTTCTACATCTTCCAAAGACTTAATGCTTTCCCTAATATCATTTGCTATTTGACTTCTTTGAGCTAACGCAAAATTAGGGAGAGTCAGTCTTACAACAATTTTCGGTGGCTTTACTGAAACTATTTCCAGCCATCCAAGTTCAACAATAGATCGTTTACTTCCGACATCTTTGACTGAATCAAATGCTTTTAAAACCTTCTCGTTGGTTTTCATTCTTAGTTTCTATTACATTTGATGATAGTAAAAAAATCGACCTATATTGCACCTCTTTATCCAATAATATTGCCTTTATTCATAAGTAAAAAACATTCGCAATACAAACTTTTCCAATATTGGTGTGAAATTTGCATCATTTGAAAGTATTTTTTTAAAGAAAGCAAAATACAATTAATTTTGTCCTCCTTAAAAGATCAAGCCAATTTACCGGCAAAAAACTCAAGAGATCGAGCCAAAAAGCTTGTTTTAGGGCTTCAAGATGAAATTTGTGCTGGTTTGGAGACTATCGATGGAGAAGGCAAATTCCTAGAAGAATCTTGGGAGAGACCAGAGGGTGGTGGTGGACGCTCAAGAGTCTTGAAAAATGGAAAAATCTTTGAACAGGGAGGGGTTAATTTCTCTGAAGTGCATGGCAATGAACTTCCACCATCAATCATTAGCCAACGTCCAGAAGCTAAAGGTCACTCTTGGTTTGCGACAGGCACCTCAATGGTTCTGCACCCCAAAAGTCCCTATATACCAACTGTTCATCTTAATTACAGATATTTCGAAGCAGGTCCTGTTTGGTGGTTTGGGGGAGGAGCTGATTTAACACCATTCTATCCATATCTATCTGACACGCGTCACTTTCACTCATGCCATAAAGCTGCATGTGACACAATCAACAAAGATCTTCATAAGGTTTTTAAACCTTGGTGTGACGAATATTTCTTTCTAAAACATAGAAATGAGACAAGAGGAGTTGGAGGTATTTTTTATGACTATCAAGATGGAACCGGCTTACTTTATAAAGGTCAAAATCCCAACGGGAACGCCTCTAGAATCTCAAAAGAGCTAGGGAAATATTCTTTGAATTGGGAAAATCTTTTTTCACTTGCCAAAGCATGCGGGCAGGCATTTCTGCCCTCCTATGAGCCAATAATCAAAAAGCGAAAAAATCAAAGCTTTTCAACAAAAGAAAGAGACTTTCAACTTTATAGGAGAGGTAGATATGCTGAGTTCAATTTGGTATGGGATAGAGGCACCATTTTTGGATTACAAACGAATGGAAGAACAGAGTCAATATTGATGTCATTACCGCCCTTAGCAAGATGGGAGTATGGCTATAAGCCAGAAAAAAATTCACGTGAGGCGCTTCTAACAGATTTATTTACTAAGCCTCAAGATTGGTTTACAGATAAATCTCTGGAAGAGAGATGTTTAACTCATCAAGCATTGGATTAGATACTACACTTCTAAATTATTCCATTTAAAAAAGCCTGAACTATTTCATTAGCAAGGAGTTTTATTGTTTTTTTTCGTGTTTTTAAATTTCTGAGGTTTTGTTCTAGCAAGCCCTCTAATTTCCCAATTTCAAGAATCCTTATTTGCCTTCTTGGAGCACCTAAACCTCCTCTAAATGAAACAGGAAACCTTCCAAATGTTCTTGCGATTGACTCGTCTATTTTATTTGGCATCTCAGAAAAGGGAGGGATTAAGCCTGAACCAACTCCATACTTACCATATGCATCAAAATGAATTTCAAGCGCATAACCACCGCGTTTGGAAAATCTCCTACCTACTGACCAATTCGTTCTTGGATCGTTAGCATCATCTATATTTCTTATTTTTGGGTCATACGCTCTAATATTCAAACCTTTCTTTTTGCCAAGGTTAACAATTGATTCTTGTAATTTTAAATTCCAAAAAAGTTCATCACTAATTTCAGGATGCATTGGATTCAAACCAAACTTATCAACAGCTTCGCCAGGTGTACCAGCACCAGCCAAGCCCTGAGAATCAGCATGGCCAGCTAATATTAAAATAGGGATATTTTTATCTACATCTCTACTGCCAATCCAGGTTGCAGGAAGATTTGAACTTTCACCAATGATTAGTTCAAAATCTTCAGTATAATTAAAATTCCTGGTATAATAAAGTTGAGAAAAAGTAAAAAAAATAATTAAAAATACTATTAATTTTAAATTATTTAATACTTTATTTTTCACCTCAAATACTAATTAAATAGGGGAAGAAAGTAGAGAGTTTTCACTACTGAGTTCAAGACTTTCAGATAATTCCAACTGAATTGCTATCAGCTCATCACGATGAGCTTTAATTCGTAAAATACTGTTATCAGATAGATCTGAACTTAACAACTTAACTTCTAATGATTCCTCTCGTTTGGATTTGACACGATAAATAATTCCAGCTAGAGGTGCACCAATTGCAGCCAGCAGTAAAGGCCACCAACTTAAAGAGGGATAAAGCTGAATCAGCACAAGACCTAAACAGGCCGAGCCCAGTCCTCCTAAGCAGGATAAAAAGATCACCAAAAAAGTACTAGAAGCAACATTTCCATTAAAGATCAACAATTTCTCTTCAGCATTACCTCCATTTTTCTTCCAACCACGTTCTTCCAACCACAAACTAACGCCTTGCAAAACCTCAAGAGGAGGCAAAGGAGACTGAACATCTACAACTGTTGTACGGTCCTTACTTGCAGCTCGCAAAAAAAACCCCAAACCTATCGCCAATAGGATAGTTAGAAATAATGTTGAGGAGAATGCAGATTGCATCTCAAAAATACGATCTCTTTTATCTTAATTGTTCTGGGAAACATATCTACAAAAGTGAGCTAAAAAAAATCAAAAGACATGAGTAAAGATAAAACCGATGAATTTCATAAGTATTTTTCATCATTTGAGGTATTAGAATTAAATCATAAAGAAATAACTGATTAATCAAATTCCCATTAAATTTGTTATGACAAAAAAACTTGGTAAACCATCTACTTTCAAGATCTTTAATAAAGACATCGATAATGAAACTGAAATTGCTTTAAGCTCATCTATGGCTTTAGCAATTGATACCGAAGCCATGGGATTAATACATGGTAGAGACAGGCTATGTTTAATACAAATATGTGATGAATTTGATAATGTTATTTGTATTCGTACAGAACGAAATCAACATTCAGCACCACACTTAAAATCTATTCTTGAGAAAAACACAATTGAAAAAGTCTTTCATTTTGCAAGATTTGATGTTGCTGCTTTAGCAAGTAATCTAAATATCTATGTTAATCCAATTTTTTGTACAAAAATCGCAAGTAAAATAGGAAGAACTTACAGTCCAAGACATGGTTTGAAAGAAGTAATTATGGAAACTGTTGGAGTGGAATTAGATAAACAAGCTCAAAGCAGTGACTGGGGAAAAGTTGGTGATTTAACTCAAAAACAACTTATCTATGCAGCAAATGACGTTAGATATTTACTAGGAGCAAAATACAAGCTTGAAGAGATGTTGAAACGTGAAGAAAGATGGGAATTAGCCAAAAAATGTTTCCAATGCGTACCTGTTTTGTCCGAGCTTGATAGAAGAAGATTTTCCAATATTTTTGATCATTAATTTTTTCAACCTACAGATCTATTAATCCTCAAGCATAAAATTCTCCTCTTCTTTTAGAGCCTTTAATAATTGATCAAAAGATGCAGAGGCCGATACAATTTGTTTTTTATCCTCATTTAAAGTTTGCTCAAGGATCTTTTGGGCAATTTCCTTTCTAGATTGCAAATCTTTTTTTCCTTCTTTAGCTGCCGCGACCTCTACTTTTCGTCGAGCAGCTGAAATACTAATACTTAAAGAAGATGCTAACTGAGCACAAATTTTAAGATAATGATGATCTTCAATTAGTGGCATATGCAGAAGCTTGAATAGAAAATCTTCAAAAAAAATCTTCTACTAGATTACACCGCACTATAAACCCTTGGACAAGTGATTCGAAATACTAAGGGCTATAGCCTGACTTCCACCCTCAGGACCCATTCTTTTAGACCCTCTTAAGCCAATAATCTCTCTATCAAAATCAGAATTCAGTAAAAAGACCACTTGTTTTGCGAGAGTTTCATAACCCTTAGCAATAGCTACAGTACCTCCTAATAAACGACTTTGACGCTTAGCAAAATTAAAATTAAATTGATGCCCTTTCCCTGGCAAGGACACGCATGGGATACCTAAACCTACTAACTGTTCTGTAGCTGTGCCTGCATTAGCTACTCCTACTTCTCCCCACTTAGCCCAACAAGAAAATTGGTTAAAGCCTATCATTATGAGTAATGAGTTTTTTTTCCATATTCCCGAAATCCCATTTTCAACTGTTGACTGATAAGTAGGTTTAAAACCTAAGTCCATCATTATTAATTCTATTTTTTTTCGCATTGCAGAAGAACTTAAAGGCACAAATACTGCAATGGGAGATGAAATTTGAATAAACTGGATTGCAATTAAAAGTTTTTTAAAATTCTGATACGCCTCAGGCAAACGACTTCCACATAACAAAATCAAACGTCTATATTTTTTAAAGTCATTTGGACATTCACTCTTAGAAATTCCATCCATCATTGGGTTACCCGGAGACAGTGCCTTTACACCATGATTTCTCAAACCTCGAGCGGTGATTTTATCTCTTACTGCAACCATCTTGCATCGAGTAGATCGCATCAACCAAAATTCCCATGGATCCCACTCAGTTCCTTTCAAGCGATGGTAACAATCACTTAAGGCGTATCTTGGCCCACTCGCCCATGTGTAATCACTTTTGGGAGTGCCAATAAAAAAATAATTTGCACCACTAGCCCATGCAAAAAGAAGAGGTAATAAATCTCCAACTGCAACGATAATTCTTCCATTTTTGGCTGATCCATGAATCAAAGTCCATTGTCTCCAAAGACTGCCTAACAATCCAGCTTTTAAATCTAAAAACAAGCCACTAAAACTCTGATTACTAAATCCCCCACTTGGCAAAAATGTTGAAGTACCAATCTTGGAAAGCCAGCCATTTTTTACAAGCTTTGAAAATGCTTTTCCGTCTCCAACCATCGGGAGAACCTCATGGGAGATATCTGGATTAATTTCATGGAGAGCTTCGATAACCCTGCAAGCAATCGTGTCTTCTCCATGTCCATTACAAAGAAACAAAAGATTTTGTTCGGTTTGACTGATACGATTTGAATTGGAAATGAAAATTTCATTTTCGGCGGCATGGCCAAGTGGTAAGGCAGAGGATTGCAAATCCTTTATCCCCAGTTCGAATCTGGGTGCCGCCTTAATTATTATTAGTTTAATTTTCCTGAGGAAGCCTTCCAGCACTATGCTCCATGTGTAGCGAGTAGCAAGTTTCAAGAAGTTTCAGAAATTAATAAATTGATTTTGGTAGTAGATCTAAATATTGATCATATATCCATTCTTACAGTTAGCCTCTAAAAGAACCACTAGCGAAAATCTTGTGGGTAATCAGGCTGACAAATATTTACATCTTATTATCACTACTTGATTGAACATTTTTTGTCCATGTTTTTAAGGTTTTTTTTCATTACAATTAAATAGAATAATTAACATAGAAACATTATTCATAGATTAATATTAATCAGATTAACCAATAAGAACAGTGTCTGATCAAATTGAATTCAGTTCTTTTTATAAATTATTAAATTCAATTAAGGAAGGTGAATCTAAACAAATATCTTTACTCGATGAAAAAATCAATGAATTCAAAAATGGTAATAACTCGAAAAGTTTTCTGGATGAATTAGGATCTCTTTATCTCTCTATAGGAATTACCGAATTATATAATTTTACTAATACAACAGATCTCCAAGAAATCGGGATAATAGATAAAGAAGGATGGGAAAATTTATCTTCTAAAAATCAACAAGAATTACCTGTATACCTAGCAAATAAAATGATTGAGTACATTAAAGAACATAAAAAAGTAAAGGAAATGTCTAATAAGTGGAATATTAAAGAGGGTGAAATAAGAAAGCATATAACTAAAATGGCAAGATACATAACTGAAGGAATTATTGATGTAATTGAATAGTGTTAAATTCAGATTAATAATCATTATCTGCGACACAAATACCTAGACATCTTATTCCATTACTAGAAGTTCTTCCACAATGATTACATAGAACTTTTTCTTTTTGATCTTTACTTCCATTGTCTTTGAGACTTTCTTCATTATTATTTTTTTTTTCAAAAAAAGAATCTTGAAAACTATTTAATTTATTCATGTAAGATAATGATATTAGTTTTCTTTAGTTGAAATAACATAAATGAAATCATGACTAAGAGGAAAATTGGGATTGGTTTTGGGACTTGGGCCTGGGGAAATAAGCTTGTTTGGGGCTACGAAGCTAAAACAGATGATATTTTACTTAAAAAAACTTTTTTTGATGCAATAGATAGGGGATTAGATTTTGTTGACAGTGCAGATTCATATGGCACTGGGATTTTATTTGGGCAAAGCGAAAAGCTAATTGGCGATTTCCTGGAGGAGTTACCCAAGAGAAAGCTTAAAGAAATTACTATTGCTACAAAGCTAGCACCCTTTCCATGGAGAATTGGTCGCAATGGACTAAATAAAGCTTTTCAAGAAAGCAATCAGCGATTAAAAGGGAATATGACAAGAGTACAGCTTCATTGGAGTACTTATCGTTATGCACCTTGGCAAGAAGAGCAGTTGCTATATGGCCTAGGAGATTTATACGAAAAAGGTTTAATTAAAGAAATCGGGCTCTCTAATATTGGTCCAAAAAGACTAAATTTTTTATATCAAAAAATGAAAGAAAGAGGAATTAAGATTAATAGTATACAAATTCAACTTTCGTTACTATCCAAACCATCTTTAAAAGATGAAGAGATCAAAAATATATGTGATGAGAATGAAATTGAATATTTAGCTTATAGTCCATTAGGGCTGGGAATCCTAACAATTCCACCAAATAAATCTCCCAGACCTAGCACATTCATACGACAAAAGTTATTCCAAAGAATACTTCCAAAAACTATAGAATTGAGAACATTAATAGCTAATATTGGTAAAAAATATTCAGCATCTCAAGCACAAGTTGCTTTGAATTGGGTAAGGTCTCATGGAGCCAAACCAATAGTCGGAATTCGTACTCCATTTCAAGCTAAAGATGCAAGTTCCGCACTTAAATGGTCCTTAACTAAAAGTGAAAAAGAAAGTCTTGATTTTTACAGGACTAAATGTCTAGAAAATATGCCTCAAAACCCTTTCACTAGTCCCTAATAAACATTCAAGTATCTGGGCTGACAATAACCTTCATTGAATCTGAGGGAGTAGGAAGACTAATCACTTTAGCTGGTGGGATGGGCTGTGAATTTGTGCTTTTTTCAATTATTTCTTTTTCAGGCTCATTATCCTCTTTAGCACAAGCTTCTAATGCTTCTCTCAACAACGAGTCAAAAGTTGCACCTGGCAATCTATGCCTAGCCACCTCAAGGAATGTGAGTGGTAAAGACTCGGATGCCGCATCTTTTAATGCAGGATTATTTTTTCTATGCTCTTGTTCGTCCTGAATGGCTCGTATAAATCTGAGAGTGACTTCATGCTTAGTCGACGCTTTAATCAACGTGTCATTGTCTCTTTGCCCATTAGTTGCTTCTTGTTCTAGATCATTAATTCTACTCTCCAAACTTGTAAGCACTTCATCAGCTTCTTTACCAATATGAGAAAGTTGTCCATCAGATAAGTTTGGTAAATCAGCTACATACACTTTCCCATGATCTCTAAGAGTTAAAAAAGTTGGTCTTGGACCACCATTTTGTCGCATACCCGAATCTGCTTGGCCACCTAAAGGCCTCTTAGGAGGTGTTGGACCTGCAGAACTTCTCCTGCGCGTTAGACGCTGTTGATTTTCAAAAGGCATAGAGCTAATTAAGATCTAACTTCGCATTACCCGAACTAATATCCGGCTTGCGTTTTCTTATATCTTACTGTTTTTTTTCCGTTATAGAAAATCTTTTTTAACCTTCATTTGATTTCGTGAAAAAACTGTACTAGAGGTTTTGATAAAACTACGCTTAAAACATTACCTAGGTATTCCTAAAATATCGATATGCTTTGAATTATTTTGACTTTCGACAACTTGTCCTATATTCCAAGCCTCAAAATCATTTTGAATACATATTTCTAAAGCAGAATTCACTGCATTTTTTGGAACAATTAGACAAAACCCTATCCCCATATTGAAAGTATTCCAAAGATCAATTTCAGGAATATCACCTGCGTTTTGTAACCAATTAAAGATTTCAGATATTTCCCAGCTAGTTATATCTATATATGGTAGTAATCCAGAGGGGAAGATTCTAGGAAGATTCTCTGGTAAACCTCCACCTGTTATATGCGTCATTCCATGAATGGATAAATTTTCTCTCAACAATTTGTCTACAATTTGAAAATAAATTGCGGTTGGTTCTAGCAAAGATTTAATCAAGTTCCTTTGATTTTTCCCATAAAGAGTATTTTCGTCCACATTCGCAATGGAAAGGACTTTACGAACAAGACTAAAACCATTGCTATGAACACCATTACTTTTTATCCCTATAATCTGATCATCACAATCAATTTTCGTGCCGTCTATTAAGTGACGATGTTCAACGATCCCCACACAAAAACCTGCTAGGTCATATCTTCCACTGGGATAAAAACCTGGCATTTCAGCAGTTTCTCCTCCCAAAAGAGAACAATCCGATTGACCACAGCCTGCTGCAATCCCCTCTATCACTTCAGCCAAAGCATCAGGAGTCAAAGTTCCGCTTGCTATGTAATCAAGAAAAAATAAGGGTCGAGCGCCATTAGTTATTACATCATTAACGCACATTGCAACCAGATCTATTCCAACTCCAAAATGACAACCAAATTTTTGAGCCAATTCTAATTTTGTACCAACACCATCCGTCCCGGATACCAAGACAGGACTTTCATAGCCTTTTGGAATTCTTATACATCCTCCAAAACCTCCTAACCCGCCGATGACCTCACTTTTATGAGTTTTTTCAACGCATGATTTAATTCTCTCCACAAAGGCTCTTCCAGCAGTAACATCAACTCCCGCAGTTTTGTAATCCATCAGTAAAAAGCTTTCTTATTAAAAGATATGAACCCTAATATGAAATCCATATGGGATCAGTATGCAATCAACTTATTTCATTTCAATCATAAGTTGATCAAATTAATTTATTTACCAACATAGTGGTACAAAAAATCTTCCAAACTAATGCTGAATTAAAAGATTGGCTTAGTAAACAAAATTCAGCAATAATTTTCATTCCTACGATGGGAGGAATTCATCCTGGCCATCAATATTTAATTGAGAGAGCAAAAGAAAGAAAAACAAAAAGAAACCAAATAATACTTGTAAGTATTTTTGTAAATCCATTGCAATTTGGAAAAGATGAAGACTTCAAACAATATCCCAGAAATATAAGCAAAGATGCTGAATTAGCTTTTAATGCCGGAGCAGATGCAATTTGGGCTCCAGATTATTTTGAAGTTTTTCCTGGAGGAGAAAATTCACATTTTAAAATTCAAGTTCCGCAAACATTGCATAATCAATTATGCGGTATAAAGAGAGCAGGGCATTTTGATGGAGTAGCAACAGTTATTATTCGTCTCGTCAGAATTATCAGACCAGATAAACTAATCCTAGGAGAAAAAGATTGGCAACAATTGATTATTATTAGAAAGCTGTTTCAAGAACTATCCATACCTATAAAAATTGAATCCTATGCCACACAAAGAGACCAAAGTGGATTTGCCTATAGTTCAAGGAATTCTTATCTGAGCGATTCAGAAAGAGTAAGTGCTCAATCATTACCTAGTGCACTCAAAGAAGCAAAAACAGAATTTGAGAAAGAGAAAGTAATCAATCTAACAAAAATAGCTTCTATACTTAAAGAAAAAAATTTAAAAATTGAATATCTTAAAGTCGTAGATCCATTTTCATTAAAAGAAACAGAAAATATAAATAACCTGTGCCTTTTAGCAGCATCAGTAAAATGCGGTTCTACTAGGCTAATCGATCACACTTTTCTTATGCAACGAAAACCAATAATTGCGATTGATGGTCCAGCAGGTGCAGGAAAAAGCACAGTAACTAAAGAATTTGCCAAACAACTTGGTTTTCTTTATTTAGATACCGGCGCAATGTATAGAGCGGTGACTTGGTTAATAATAAGCAATTCGATTGATCCAAATGATCAATCGGCAATCAAAAATATCTTGAAAGATTCAAAATTAGAATTTCAAAACTCAAGCTTTGTTGAGCAAAAAATATTAATAAATAATATTGACGTAACAGATAAGATACGATCACCACAAGTGACTTCAATGGTTTCTGAAATTGCAAAACAACAATATGTAAGAGATTTACTCACAAAACAACAACAGGGATTTGGGGAGGATGGAGGTTTAGTTGCAGAAGGAAGAGATATAGGCTCAGCTGTCTTTCCAGATGCAGATGTAAAAATTTTTCTTACTGCTTCTCCCACAGAAAGAGCAAAAAGAAGAGCACTTGACTTACAGAAAAGAGGTTATAAATTCTCCAGCATTGAAGATCTTGAACAAGAAATTAAAGAAAGAGATAAAAAAGATAGTGAAAGGGAAATAGCTCCTTTAAAAAAAGCTCAAGATGCAATAGAACTTTTAACAGATGGAATGAATATTGAAGATGTATTAAAAGAACTGATTTATATTTTCAGATCAAAGATTCCAGAAGAAGTCTGGCCAACTCCTAATCCATGAGACTATCTATGAATCCATCCATAGCATCATCAAGTAAATCTATAACCTTATCGAAGCCATTTTGACCGCCATAATAAGGATCAGGGACTTCTTCTAATTGAGAGTTTTTTGAGTAACTTAGAATAAGTTTGATTTTAGAATTTACAGTATTCTTATGATCTTTAATTAATAATCTAACAGCGTCAAGATTATCATGATCCATAACCAAGATATGATCAAATTCATATAAATCATTTTCTTCGATTTTTCTCGATCTACTGGTCAGTTCTATACCTCTTGATAATGCTGTTTCACGCATGCGTGGATCTGCAAGATTCCCAACATGCCAACCACCAGTTCCTGCAGAATCGACCACAAAAAGTTTTTCTAGATCTCTCTCTTTAATTTTTTGCTTAAAGACGGCTTCAGCTGCAGGAGAACGGCAAATGTTGCCTAAACAAACAAAGAGAATTTTCTTTACCATATTCTTTATTTATCAACTTTATTGTAAGTCAAAAAGAATATTATTTATATAATTTTCAGTCCATTCATCACCAAAGAAGCCTCTTAACATTCCTCTTGCAGGATCTTTTTCAGCTCGATATCGCATATATTTTTTCTGACCATTTAAAACCTTTGAAGATCTTTCTAATGACATGCTTTTTGCATTAGCAGTTAAATCCAAGAAAAAATTCAAATACTCATCAAAAGCTGGTTTAATTATCTTACTAATTAATTGATCACCCTCGGCTCCTATGGGAATTCTAGACCAAAGAAAGCCTGGAGAAAAATATTGTCTAGCCTCCAATGGAATATCTCCTCCTGAAGGAATTTTCGATTGCCAATTAGAATGAATAGATTTTAACTTTCCTAAAAAATATTTAGTATGAACTGTATCATCTTTTAATGCAGGTTGAAGATCTAAAGCAATAAGATGTCCATTTGGAAGTGTTACAAAATCGGCTCCAAAAAAAGGCAAGTCATAATTATTGAAAGGTGAGATTACCAAATTCATGACAGAAGTTATTTCTCCAGCTTGAAGACAAGCGCATCTAGCCTGTCGTATTTTTTCTGTCTTTAGACCCCATGTTTCCAAAACAACTTTTTTAGGATTAGAACTTGAGCCAAAGAATGATTCTCTAAAAAGAAAATCATTATTTATTGGATAAGGTCTAGGTTCAAAAATAGAAAGCTTCTTAATAGTTTCATCTAAGAAAGAAGCCCAACGCCAATTACTTATTGAAATAGGCTCAAGACTATTATTTCGGTTACTTTGCATTTAAAAATAAAATGAATAATTGATTTTTATAGGCTTAGAGGAAATAAAAACTCATTCATATATTTATCTGACCATTCTTTACCAAAAAAACCAGAAAATAAACCATGAGCTGGATCTTTTTCAGCGCTATATTTATTATAATCTATATGCAATAAGCTGACCTCTTGAGATTTAATATAATTTTCATTAACTTTAGATAAATCAAGATTTAACCAATAATATTTAAGAAAAGAGCTAAAAACATTTGGTAAAATATTTACCGCTTCAAAATTACCACCTTTGCAAAATAGAGCCCATGGAGAAAAGTACTTGCTTGGATCATATATATTACTTTTTATATCAGAATTAAACTCATTAAAAGATTGTTTTAGGCTTTTTAAGCCATCAAAGTATCTATCAAAATATTCTTTATCTTGAACAAGAGGCTGGAAATCAAGAATAGCAACTAGCTTTTCTTTTTTCTCAAACCACAAAAGATCAATACCCATAATTGGCATATCATTTTGATCATGAGGATAAGCAACTGAATTTAATACTTGAAGACGCTCTCCTGCGTCCAATCTGGTCACTCTCCACCTGCGAAATCCAGGGACGTCCCATAACCAGCTATTCAGTTTATAATTGCCTTTTGTAGAAACGCGTTCACAAAATTCATCTGGAACAATCAACTTCTTACCGCCATGATCAAGAATATTTTTAGTTAACTCACTTAAAAGATCGTCAAACATCTACATTCATCTCCTTAGAGGTGTTAATAATTTGCTCTCCATTAAAGTGATTAAATCAGTTAAAAAGAATAAATACAAAACTTTTGTACTATTCTAAGATACATCTTAATAGATACTGAATATAAAGAAAGAAATAGTCTTGAGAAAATATTAATTTCATTACTCGGTACTACCTTTTCGCTTTTTATTTGCAAAAAATCTAAATAAAACTTTTCCTATAGCAGCAATTAAATTTCCTTCCAATTCATTAAAAATATCCATATTGTATTTAAAAGATCTATTAGCTTCTTCAATAATTGAATCTGCTATCTTTTGATCAATCGGAAGATTATCTAAGGTATTTCGATATTTGATTTTAAATTCCTTTTCATCTCTAATTTCCTCAAAAATATAAAAGCTAAGTCCCTTATCACCAGGTAGATTCATGGCTTTTTTAGTGATGGTTTTCAACAGCTGCCCCCCAGACAAGTCACCTATATATCTGCTGTAATGATGTCCAATTAAAAGTTCAGGATTATCTTTAGCAATTTCTCTAATTCTTGCTTCATATGCAACAGCTGGCTTAGAGGGCTTTACCAATTCAGACCACTCACTACCAAAGTAGAACGAAAGATCTTGTTCCAATTTTTCCTTACGAAAAAGCTCTTTAAATCCAATTGGAGAAATTATCGGATGAGAATTTTCACAAAGTTTTTCTATCTCTTCCTCCATCGCAGAGTAAACAAAATATAAATCAGCTAATAAATTTCTGTATGAGGCCTTATCAACTACTCCCTTGAGAAAACAACTGATAAAACCTGTATTTTCAGCCATCGTATGAGACTTTTTAGTCCCTTCACGAAGTTGCCTAGCCAAGGCTACTGCCATGAGTTCAAAATCATTTAATCAAAACTTACCACTTAGGCATAAGCTCAACACTAGATCTATTAATCGTTGAATAAAAATTATGGCAAATTTTGAAAAGCTCATTGCTCCATCAGAAGGCCAAAGAATTACTTTTGTTGATGGAAACCCAGTAGTCCCAGACCATCCAATTATTCCATTTATCAGAGGTGATGGAACAGGAATAGATATTTGGCCTGCTACACAATTAGTAATCGATAAAGCTATTGAAAAAGCTTATGGAAGAAAGAGATCCATAGAATGGTTCAAAATCTATGCAGGTGATGAAGCTTGCGACTTATATGGAACTTATCAATACTTACCAAACGACACTCTTGAGGCGATACGAACTTACGGTATAGCAATCAAAGGACCTTTAACAACGCCTGTGGGTGGAGGGATTAGATCTTTAAACGTATCTCTAAGACAGATTTTTGATTTATATTCATGCGTTAGACCATGCAAATATTACGAAGGGACCCCAAGCCCTCATAAAAAGCCGCAAGATTTAGATGTAATTGTTTATCGAGAAAATACTGAAGATATTTATATGGGCATTGAATGGGAATCTGATGATCCCGAATGCATCAAATTGATTGATCAACTCAATAATACAATAATTCCAGCCAGCCAAAAGCTAAAAAACAGGAAAATTCCTAACGGAGCAGGAATAGGAATTAAACCCGTTAGCAAAAGTGGTAGTCAAAGACATATCAGGCGAGCAATTAAACATGCACTAACCCTTGAGGGGAGCAAAAGACATGTGACCTTAGTTCATAAGGGAAATATCATGAAATTTACTGAAGGAGCTTTCAGAGATTGGGGATACGAATTAGCAACCACAGAATTTAGGAATGAATGCGTAACCGAGAGAGAAAGTTGGATTTTAGATAACTTAGAAAAAAATCCTCGCATCTCCTATGAGGAGAATGCTGAGTTAATTGATCCAGGTTATTCATCTTTAACAGAAGAGAAAAAGAAAGCTATTTGCGATGAAGTTTGCTCAGTTATTTCAAGCATTGGAAGTACTCATGGAGATGGAAAATGGAAGGTCATGGTGATGGTTGATGACCGAATAGCAGACAGTATTTTCCAACAAATTCAAACTCGTCCTCAAGAGTATTCCATACTTGCAACTCTTAATCTTAATGGTGATTACATATCAGATGCGGCAGCAGCAATTGTTGGTGGACTGGGGATGGCACCAGGAGCAAACATTGGAGATAAGGCGGCTATTTTCGAAGCCACCCATGGAACAGCTCCAAAACATGCAGGCTTGGACAGAATCAATCCAGGTTCAGTAATACTTAGTGGAGTAATGATGCTGGAATATTTAGGTTGGAGTGAGGCAGCAAAATTAATTACAAACGGATTGAGCAAATCTATTTCAGATAAACAAGTGACTTACGATCTGGCACGATTAATGGAACCGCGCGTAGCGCCTCTTAGTTGTAGTGATTTTGCTAAATCAATTATTGAAAGATTTTAATTAAATATTGTTTAGTATATTTCAACAATTAGAAAATTGACTCCATCAATCTAAATGCTTCGAGAAGTGTTTTCTCATTGCCTAAATTACCTGGGAAAGTAACTACTGGTAAATCATATTGATCAGAATTACTTGTTACTATTGACAATCCTGTTAGTATTTGGCCCTTTAAATCAACTTGATTAAAATTCAACCCCTTTTGAAGCAAGATTTGTGTTGTAATACCTCCTTTACTAATAATATAACCAAACTTACGATTTATTTTTCCAACTAGAATTGCCATAAACTCAGCAAGTTCCAGTCCAAAATTCATTCTTATAGAATCAGAATGAAACTTCATTTCTTCTCGAGTAGTATATAAAACCGGTACTTTTTTCATATACAAAATTTCATCTATTCTCGATAATAAAATTTCCTCCAGATCTAAGATTTCCTCTTGACAATCTTCTAAAGCAAAAATATCAGCCAATTTATAGACTGGTATTTCCAAACCTTCACAGGAATTATCTTTCAATAAAACCTCTAATTGATCTGTCGCTAATTTCACATGGGAGCCAACCATTATCAAACCTGGCTTATATTCAAACTGATTATTTTTCGATTTTAAAGATACTAAATTTGCAGTATCTTGAGGGTTAGGTGGTAATTCAGATAAAGAATTTATAAAGCTTGCTGCTGTTCTAAAAAGAAATCTTTTTTCTTTAGAAACTACTTTAATCGCCCTAACTAGTGTTTCTAAGTGATGCGGTAATTTAGCATCCACAACTACTGAAATATTATTTTCTAATTTATACAAAAAGCTTAAAAGAGATTTAAAGCAATCTTCATTATTATAAGCCATATCTAATTGTTTAATTTCAACGTGCAAGATATTATCCGCCTGTATCTTTCCAAAACTTTTTTCTTCAATCCATTTAGCTAAATCACTAGTAGAAAATCCAAAAATATTATCACGACCAAAATCCGTCTTATGAACTGGTATTCCATTTAAATAATGAATACCGTTTTCAGTTGTTCTTCCACCTTCCAAAAAAGCTGGGATATGAAATGTTGCATTAAATGGTCCTAATTCTTCCGCAATAATTTCAGGTTCCAAAACACCGTGACCACGTAAAGTTGAATCACCTCTACTAATATAAAAGTAATCATCTTTGGAATATCCTTTCCTTAAAAAAAACTTCTTAATAGATGAGCATATTTCTCTTGTTCTCTTAACAGCCAAAACAGAAGATAAAGATCTTGTATTAGCAAGTATAAATATTAAAGGCGAAGATTTTGTAAATGCTTTCTCAAGAGTTTTTTCATCCCAATTTAATAATAATGGGCATCCATAAACCGTTTGAGATCCTGTGGGATCATCATCAAAAATAATTATTTTCATAAAAAATTAATCTATTGTTTAATCAATGATTTATTAGAATCTTTCCCAACTTTCAGGAACTTGAATATAAGACTTATTTAAATCAGCAACGGACCCACAACCTAATAGTTTCATAGTTCTCACTATATCTGTTTGAAGAATTTCTATAGCTCTAGCGACGCCTTTCCCTCCTGCAGCAGCAAGTCCATACGCATAAGCTCTACCTATCAAAACTCCTTTCGCACCAAGACATAATACTTTTACTACATCACTACCCCTGCGAATACCTCCATCTAGCAACACATCTATTTTCTCATCAACTGCAGCTAAAATTTCGGGCAAAACACGGATCGTGGGAGCCACACTATCAAGTTGCCTGGCTCCATGATTAGAAATAACAATCGCATCAGCACCTAGCTCTGCCGCTTTTTTTGCGTCATCACCAATATGTATACCCTTAACAATAATTTTCCCACCCCATGCTTTCCGTATCCATTGAAGATCCTCCCAAGTAACAACTGATTGTTCTAAAGCAGGACCAATTGCCGTGTATCCCATAGGGCCATCATCAAGTTGAACATTTGGAAAACTCATTAAGCCTCCATCACTTAACCATTGAGTCATCCAGCATGGTTTAACTAATATTTGAGGAATATAAGGAAGCATTTCAAAAGGGTTCATCGATAAAAGCTGTTGGGTTCCTGATCGCATATCTCTTTCCCTCAAACCAGATACGGGCGTATCAATAGTTACAACTATTGCTGAAAATCCTGCTTCTTTAGCTCTAGCAATTGTTTTTAACGCGACTTCTTTACCACCTAGTAAATAAAGCTGATACCAAGCTGGCCCGTTTGTAGCCGCTTTAACATCTTCTAACAAACAACCTGAGAGAGTAGACAAAGTATATCCAGTTCCTGCTTTACCTGCCTCTCTAGCCGCAACTACTTCTCCTTGGGGATAGAACATTCTGCTACTTCCTACCGGTCCCAACAAAAAAGGAAGTTGGAATTTCTGATCTAAAACAGATATTCCAAGATCACACGATGGAACAGAAACTGCACATCTCGGTCTAAATAAAATTTCATTATACGCGTTGCAATTTTGTGAAAGTGTTTGTTCTCTATCTGCACCACTATCTATATAGTTAAAAACCATTGCCGGTAGACGATTTTTAGCTCTAGACCTGAGGTCCTCAATATTAAGTACGCCTGGAGAGGAAACATCTGCTCCTAACATTATTCATCACAAATTCATGAATGATGAATCTATAATATATTGATCATAGATGCAAAAACGAACAAAATATTGAAATATTTGTCATAACAAAAAATTATAAATTAAAATTTAATTAGTGACAAATTATACTACTCAAAAACGCAAATAACTAAAAAGAATCATGCTTAAAAGTTGTAAATAATTCTATATATTCGTCTGGTTTAATTTCAAGTTTTCTATCTCCAGTCACCAATGAATCCCTTGGGCCAGTCCAAGGCTCAAGACAAACCATTTCCCTAGGTGGATCAGTCCATATTACATTTGTATCCATTGGCTCTTGCTGAATTAATTCAATTACGTGTCTAGATACACAATCGAAAATTTTAACCGAATTAGAAGGATAAGACAGGAAATCAACTCCTTTATCTAAAATTCTTATTTGGTCAGAGGCATTAGTAACTTTCATATTTGTCTGATCAATACATTTTTCAGGCAACCCATCTATCTTTACTTTTTGCAAATTTGAAACCTGAAAATATGGATGCAGACCAAAACTGAAAGGCATAGATTCTTGACCCTGATTATAAATCTTGACGGATAGATGAAGACTTTTTTCTTTCAAGTAAACATCCATTAATAGGGTAAAAAAGAAAGGGAAACAAGAGCGCGAATCTTTTGTATCAACTAGCTTTAACCTGATTCCTAATTTATCTTTTAATAAATCAATTGACCAAGGCAAATCTCTTGCGAAACCGTGCTGTTTTAAACAATGCTTATTACCACCTATGAAATAACTCTCAGATAAATCACCGCATATAGGGAAAAGGATAGGTATTCCACCTCTGACGCTTTTGTCTTCATCTAGGAAACGCTCTAAATCAAAATACAAAAGGTCTTTACCTTCACTTCGCCATTCACTAATCAATCCTCCTCTTTCAGGGACAATTCTTATTAATGAATCGTATTCAGTATTTGAATATTCCCAATGAGGATAAGGACTTGTCTTCTTCGTAAAACTGAAGGGCATTGGTTAAAGCTGGTCAATCCATTCTAAAAGAGCGGAATTAACCTGATCAGGAACTTCATCATGAGGACAATGACCAGCATCTAAAACAACTTCTTTTGTATTTTTTGGGGTGTGTTTTTTATAGGTTGCTCGTTTACCAGGTGCATTCATCCAAGGGTCTCGATTACCCCAGAGCAATAACAATGGTGCTTTCAACTGAGCAAACAATTCATCAAGGGGTCTTCCCTGAGGCCCTGCGGGATCAAAAACACTTTTGAAGACATTAAAAGCGCCAGCATCCAAAGATGGTTTTCGAATAGCTTCTACCAATTCATCATCAACATTTGATGTGTCTATATACACTTGTTTCAAGGTACGTTTAATTGTAGAAGGTTGTCTAAGGTTTTCAAAAATTATCCTTTGCAATAAAGCATTTTTTAGAAAGATCCCAGCAACAGTTTTTCTAGCAGTAGCCCAAAATCCTTTGGTCGGTTTTTTATCTTCACTGAAATAACCAGCTGCATTTAATAAAACAACACCTGCTGCCTCAGTACCCAATTCAGCGCCACTTGCAAGCGCTGCATATCCTCCAAGAGAGTTGCCAACAAGTATTGTTGGTCTTCCGATGTTTTCTTTTATGTATGAAACTATTTGATCTTTCCAAAGTGGACCTCCATAAGCAAGCCCTCCCGGTTTAGAACTTTTACCAAAACCAAGGAGATCCAAAGCGTGAACTTCATACTCCTTTCCTAGTACAGGTAAGTTATGTCTCCAATGTGTTGTTGATGCACCAAAGCCATGAATTAAAAGAATCGCTGGCCCTTTTTCTTCATCAGTCTTCGTTTTATGTGATGGAGGTATGATGCTCAAACTGTGAACAGCATGACCTAAGAATTTCCAATCAGAAAGATTTTTTTCTAGAACTAAGGAAACCATTTAAGAATAAACTGACACGAATAGATCTTAGTAAATCATTGATAAGAATAGATTACTGATTTTATTTATTTTTTTCGAAATTTCCTCACCTATTAAAAATTAGAAATTAAGTAATTTTTAGACTAGTCCAACTGGATCAGCTGCGATCTCATCTGGAATGGAATTCCCTCCTGAAGGTGGCTTATCTTTCAGAACAACCCTAAGCAAAACAGGCGCTAAAAATGTCGTTCCAATAACCATTAACAAAATTGCAGCCTCGAGAGAGGGAGTAAGCAAACCAGCACTTGTTCCCAACCCAAGGAAAATCAAACCAACCTCTCCTCTAGGCATCATTCCCAAACCAACAACTAATCTATTTGTTGGTTTATCAATAATGAATGACCATCCAGCTGCAATTTTTCCAACAATTGCAACAAGGAAAAGAAAACCTGCCACAACCAAGGCAGATCGACTCTCTGGATCTAAAGGGTTGATTACTGAAAGATCCATTCCAGCACCAACTAATACAAAGAAAATTGTTGCGAATAATGAAACCAAAGGCAAAACAGATTGTTGTATGGCGTGATTATTTTTTGAGCTACTAAGAATCAAACCAGCTGCGAAAGCTCCCAATGCTGCTTCTAAACCAATTGCAGTAGCAATAAAACAACTTAAAACTAATATCACGAAAGATGCAACCACAACAGCGCCAGGGGCTTTTAACCTTTCTAGCAGCCAATCAAATGCTGGAGCAGCTGTTCTACTTAAGGCTATTGCAGCGATAACAAAAACAGTTGCAGCCAATACCAACTTGACAATAGGGGCTATTTGGAGAGATCCACCGGTTGCGAGCGCAACTACAACTGCAAGAATCACAATTCCAAGAATGTCATCTAGTACAGCTGCACCAATAACAATCTGCCCCTCACGCGTTTTTAGGTACCCAAGCTCACCAAAAACACTTGCTGTTATCCCTATGCTCGTCGCAGTCATAGATGCACCTGCAAATATTGCAGGAATGATATCTACTTGAAAAATAAACATTAATCCAAAAGTTCCAAAAGCGAATGGCAAAATCACTCCTGCCATTGCGACTGTGAAGGCCTGTGCTCCCACTGCAACAAGTTCTTCTAATTCACTCTCCAGACCGGTAAGAAATAGCAATGCATAAAGCCCTAAGGTTGCTACTGCCTGTAATGAAGGAAAAGTTTCAAAATAGATATCCGGAACAGCTTCTTTAGGAATTGAAGCAAGAGAACTTATCAGCGATACAAAGCCTTGATTTAATTCAGCATGCGCACTTGGAGGCAATAGAAGATGTAATCCTGAGGCACCAATTAAAACTCCCGCAAGAAGTTCACCGACGATTGTAGGCAAACTTAGTCGAACTAAGATTTCAGCCAAAGTCCTTGCCGCAACGAAGATCATTAAGAAATTAATGACCCCTATAAGTGTTTCCGCGACCTCAACATCATGCGTATTTAGGGCTGAGACTAAAGGAGTTAATACCATCAGGTTTTCTAGAAAAGCCTTTTCTTTAAAACATAAATTACCTAATCACAGGGCATATTTGGCATAAGTATCAAAGGTGACTTAATTAATAAGGTGTGGATCTGAAGTTACTAACTGATTACTAAGAACTTATTGGCTAGCGTCCAGAAACATTTGATGCCTTTATGAGCAGCTCCCAGTCAATAGACCTGCGTCTGCCGACCCCAGGATGCTACGCGGATCCTGTTCGGGCTGGCATGGATGCTGATGCAGTCTTCGATGGAATGACTGAACATCTCTTTTTTACTCTTGGCAAACTTGCTACATCGGCAAGCCTTAGAGATCTCTATATGGCTTTGAGCTTTGCTGTTAGAGATAGATTGATGAGTAGATATTTAACAAGTCAAGAAACAATAAGAGCAAGACCTCAAAAAACAGTTGCATATCTTTCCGCTGAATTCCTCATAGGACCTCAACTCAATAATAATTTACTAAATCTAGGCATCAAAAAAGAGGCAGAAGAAGCACTTAAAAGGTTTGGAATTGAATCTTTAAATGAGATTTTGGAAGTAGAAGAAGAGCCTGGTCTTGGGAATGGAGGATTAGGCAGACTTGCAGCTTGCTACATGGAATCACTTGCAAGCCTTCAGGTCCCTGCAGTGGGATACGGAATAAGGTACGAATTTGGTATTTTCAACCAATTAATAAGAGATGGCTGGCAAGTAGAAGTTACTGACAAATGGCTCAAAGGTGGTTGGCCCTGGGAATTACCCCAACCAGATGAAGCTTGCCTAGTAGGTTTTGGAGGTCAAACTGAGAGCTATACAGATGACAATGGAAATTATCGATCTCGATGGATTCCAAGCGAACATGCTATTGGTGTTCCACATGATGTTCCTGTTCTTGGCTATCGAGTAAACAGCTGCGATCGGTTGAGATTATGGAGAGCTGATGCAACCGAAAGTTTTGATTTCTACGCTTTCAATATTGGCGATTACTACGGTGCTGTCGAAGAAAAAGTAGCATCAGAAACTTTGTCAAAAGTTCTGTACCCCAATGATGGAACTGACGAAGGAAGAAGATTACGTTTAAAGCAACAACACTTTTTCGTAAGTTGTTCCTTGCAGGACATGCTTAGAAGTTTAGAAAAGCGATCAATAGCTGTTGAGGAGTTCCCAAATCATTGGACAGTTCAACTTAATGACACACATCCTGCTATTGCAGTTGCTGAGTTGATGAGGCTCTTAATCGATCAACATAGATTGGATTGGGATAAAGCCTGGGAAATTACCAACAGGTCCGTAGCGTATACAAACCACACTTTATTACCCGAAGCTCTCGAGAAATGGGACCTTAGCCTGTTCAAAAACTTATTACCCAGACATTTAGAGCTTATTTATGAAATAAATAGACGATTCTTGCAGCAAGTAAGACTTAAGTATCCAGGTAATGACTCGATTTTAAGAAAGCTTTCCATTATTGATGAAGAAGGTGGAAAAGCTATTCGCATGGCACATTTAGCGACAATTGGAGCACATCATGTAAATGGAGTAGCTGCCCTTCATTCAGATTTAATCAAGAGACAATTACTACCTGAATTTGCAGAACTATGGCCTGAAAAATTTACTAACGTTACTAATGGAGTTACTCCACGTAGATGGGTAGCCTTAGCAAATCCCGAACTATCTAAACTTCTTGACAAAGAGATTGGTCCAAATTGGATTACTAATATGGACCTATTACTAGAATTAGAAAAAAAAGAAAATGACTCTAATTTTTTAGATCTTTTTGCATCAGCCAAGTTATCTGGGAAAAGGAAACTAGCTGGCTACATACATAGACAAACTGGTGTTCTAGTAGATCCCTCAAGTTTATTTGATGTTCAAGTTAAAAGAATTCACCAATATAAAAGACAACACTTAAATGCTTTGCAAGTGATTGCACAATATTTAAGAATAAAAAATGGAATAACAAAAAACATTGCACCACGAACCATCATTTTTGGTGGTAAAGCAGCGCCAGGTTATTTCATGGCAAAGTTAATGATTAGATTCATAAATGGAATAGCAGATGTAGTCAATGCCGATCCTGATATGGATGGATTACTAAGGGTAGTTTTTCTTCCAGATTACAACGTGAAACTAGGTGAGCAAGTTTATCCAGCTACTGATCTCTCTGAGCAAATTTCAACTGCTGGTAAAGAAGCTTCAGGAACTGGAAATATGAAATTCGCAATGAATGGTGCATTAACAATTGGCACGCTTGATGGAGCCAATGTAGAAATCAGAGAAAGAGTTGGCGCAGAAAATTTCTTTTTGTTCGGCAAGACAGAATCAGAAATCATGGAATTAAGAGATCAAGGATATAGTCCACATAGCTTTATTACAGAATCAAATGAACTACAAGAAACTCTTAATTTAATAGAGGTTGGACATTTTAGTAACGGTGATAGTGAGCTCTTTAGACCAATAATAAATATTTTGACAGGGAACGATCCTTTCTTTGTTATGGCAGATTTTGATGATTACCTTCGTGCACAAGATGAGGTTAGTAAAGCTTGGAAAAAAAGTAAGAAATGGAACCGTATGGCATTATTGAATACAGCAAGATCAGGTTTTTTCTCCTCAGACAGATCAATAAGAGAATATTGTCAATCAATATGGAAAGTTAAACCATTACCTGTAGAAATAAGTTGTGAAAAATAAATATTTACTTATCAGGTAAGTCTGGCGTTTGATGCAATAATCTGTTCAACCTTAAGCGATCAATATTTAATGGGTCTGGAGCAAGTTCACCAGCTATCTCTCGAAATGTATCTTCAACTTCAACAGGAACTTTAACATCGAAAATTCTTTCCATTAAAGCTTCAATAGAATATAAATGAGCATTAATATTTTCCAGATCAGAGATTACTTGTGTAATAGATTTTTCTTCCTTCTCAATAGTTCCCTTTTGAAAATTCTCTTCAACTGGATTGGATGAATTTGAATTTAGTTTCTTTTGTAAATCTTCTAAAACCCGACCACACAAAGTCCTAAAAGATTGAAGCGCAGCCCAATTAATCTCTTGTTGTTTACGCAAAGTGGGAAACTCTCTAATCAAACGATCATGTTCCCTGTAAAACCTGAGGCAATCAGGACATTGGCATGGCTCTTCCGGCACCTTCGTCAAGGCAGCTTAGGAACCATCATTGCATTTATCAGGCCGTCATAGGGGGCTCACCGTTAAATAAGTCTCCTTCTAAGTCATTGTTATCTGAATCAGTGCTCTCGGGTAGAGGTATTTCAATGCTGGTAACCACTTGAATAACATCACGTAATCTCATTGAGTCGGCAAACCAACCCATCGCTTGTTCCGTATCACCTCTTCCTTCCGCATCATTAGACTGATCTTCATGTGCTTCCGCTAGAAGTGTTAACCAACATAAGCATCGAGCTTGAACAATTGATAAATCTAAATCACTCGGTTGAGAGTTAGATATCTGTTCACTCTCTTGTTGAACAAGTAATCGCAAGCGTAGATCGTGAAGCTGGGCCATGTTGACTGATTCACTACAACAACGCTAGCGAGAGAGTAATGATTTTGCACACCCACCACATATAGGACTACATATTTTTAGTTTTAATTCGTTTTTTAGACGGGGCTGGCGGGACTCGAACCCACGACCTACGGTTTAGGAAACCGTCGCTCTATCCAACTGAGCTACAGCCCCCTGAAATTAATTATGCCTTGAGGCATGATGGAGTAGAAAGCAGGGGAGGTGATCGCAATTGAACTTCAGCAACAAGCTGATGAATTCTATTGAGGAAAGTCCGGGCTCCTATTTGGCCAGGCTTGCTGGGTAATTCCCAGTGCGGGTGACCGTGAGGATAGTGCCACAGAAACACACCGCCTAATGCTTAATGGTGAAATCCCAACAAGCGCGGCAAGGGTGCAAAGGTGCGGTAAGAGCGCACCAGCAGCATCGAGAGGTGCTGGCTAGGTAAACCCCGGCCAGGAGCAAGGCTAGGGGCACTGGATGGCCATAGACCTTGTCCCTAAGGAGAGCCGCTTGAGGCTACAGGCAACTTTAGTCCCAGATAGATGATTGCCCATTCTTTTTCTAATAAAAGAAGAATGAACAGAACCCGGCTTATGACCTGCTTTCACTTTATTAATTTCACAGAAAAAAAATTACAGTCCAAATCCTATTGCTTTTACTACTTAAATCATATGCTTTAAATCATTATGAAAATCTCAAATCAAAGAGTAGAAGAAATAATTAACTTTATTAAAGGTCTAAATTTTGATCAGAAATATAAAAATGAATTTACAAATGAAAATATAAAAAATATTTTTTATATTAATGAATCACTAACTCATAGTTCAGCAAATAGTGAAATTAATTACGAAAACTTTGAATTTCTTGGAGATGCAGTTTTACGACTTATTGCATCAGATTATATAAAAAATAAATATCGATATATGAAAGTAGGAGAAAGATCTGAACTTCGTTCACATCTTGTAAGTGATCAATGGCTAGAAGAAGTTGGTAAAAAAATAGAAATCAAAAATGTATTACTTATTGGAAAAAAAGCCCTTAATGATAAATCAGCAAAGGCAACTATTCAAGCAGAAGCAACTGAAGCATTAATAGGAGCTTTATATGAAAGTCTCACTATTTTAGAGCCTATAAAAAATTGGCTTATTCCATTTTGGGATGAAAAGAGTAAAGAAATCCTAGCTGATCCTCATAAGAAAAATTACAAATCAGCACTTCAGGAATTGACTCAAAGCAAAGGCTTATCAATTCCCGTATACAAAACAATTGAAATTGACAAACAGCATGGCAATCCAAAACGATTTTTTTGTACTGTATATATTAAGAATCGACTAATTGCTAAAGGTTTGGGGAAATCAATAAAACAAGCAGAAAAAGATGCCGCAGGCAAAGCCTTGGAACGTTTTCAGAATAATATGATTGATCAGTAATTAGTTTCTTTATAAAAATGATTAATTAGCTTTTCACTAAATCTTTTAAAGGTAGTGTTAATAATTTATCCCAATTACCTCCTTCAAAAAGCACTGCCGCTTTATCACCACTTATTCTTTGAACAAACCCTTCATAACCATTGTAAATTGAATCTTGGTTAAAAACAGTTACCATTGCCCCAGGTAGAATAGGCTCTTTTAAATCATTCATAATTCAATATATCCAAATAAACTATTAAAATTCTACACACACAAATGGTCGATAAAAACAAATGGATGTCAATAGGAGAAATTGTTGCTCCGCAGGGGTTAAAAGGAGATGTTCGAATTAAACCTAGCAGCGACTTTCCTGAAAGGTTTACAAAACCAGGAAAACGATGGGTTCAAAAAGCTAATGAATTGCCCACTGAAATTAATTTAAAAAAAGGAACGCTTATTCCAGGGAAATCAATCTATGTAATTTCGATTGAGGGAATATCTAATAGGAGTTCAGCAGAGGAATTTATTGGTTGGAAATTAGTTATACCATTTGATAGCAGACCAATTTTGAATAAAGACGAATACCATTACTTTGATTTAATCGGTTTAGAGGCGAGAAGAGGCCCAAAAAAGACCCTAATTGGTTATGTAACTGACTTAATCAAAGGAGGGAACGACCTTCTAGAGATAGAGTTAGTAGAAGGTAAGAAAGTTTTGGTACCTTTTGTTAAAGAAATTGTCCCAGAAATAGAAATCAAAGACAAATGGCTGCTAATCAATCCACCTCCTGGATTATTGGAACTCTAAAAACCATTCAGGTTTTTCATCAGAACTCCAAACATGGATTGCATAGTTCTCTATGAAAAAAACTCATAACTCAATTATTCCTGTAATTCTTAGTGGCGGATCAGGAACAAGGCTTTGGCCACTTTCTAGAGAAAGTTATCCTAAGCAATTTCTAGCATTAGATTCACGAACAAAGAAAACTCTTTTGCAGAAAACTTATGAAAGGCTTCTAGGTTTAGAGGGACTTGAAAATCCTATCTTGATATGCAATGAAGAACATAGATTTATAGTTGCAGAACAATTTAGAGAGATAAATACTAATCCCCAAGCAATTATTCTAGAGCCAGTAGGACGTAACACTGCTCCAGCTATTGCAGTTGCTGCTCTTCAATCAATTTCTTCTGGTAAAGATCCTTTACTATTAATTTTGGCAGCCGATCACTTGATAGAAAATATAGTTGAGTTTCAAAAAGTAATTCAATCAGCAAAAACATATGCAAATCAAGGAAGACTAGTAACTTTTGGTATTGTTCCAACATGCGCAGAAACTGGTTACGGTTACATTGAAGCAAAAGAATTGCTTAGTGAAGAAGATCAAATAACTGGTTTAGAAATAAACAAATTTATAGAAAAACCTAATAAAAATATAGCAGAGAAATTAATCAAAGATTCACGCTACACTTGGAATAGTGGTATGTTTCTTTTTAAAGCAAGTTCAATTCTAAGTGAATTAGAAAAATTCTCTCCAGAAATAATCAATTATTGTAAAATTGCTATAGAGAAAGATGTAGAAGATCTTGACTTCCTAAGATTAGAAGAAGAGTCATTCACGAAATGTCCAAAAATATCTTTAGATATTGCAGTTATGGAAAAAACAAAATTAGGAACCGTTCTTCCTTTGAATGCAGGATGGAGTGACATAGGAAGTTGGAAGTCTTTGTGGGATATTAGTCAAAAAAATAATAATGGCAACTACATAAATGGAAGAGTAATAGCTGAGAAAAGTAAAAATTGTTATTTAAAAAGTGAACAACGTCTAATTGTAGGAATAGGAATAGAAAATCTAATAGTTGTAGATACAAATGATGCTATTTTAGTCGCTAATAGAGATCAATCTCAAAATATTGGAAATATAGTAAAAAGCCTAAGTTCATCAGACTTTCCAGAAGGTAAAATGCACAAAAAAATTTATAGACCTTGGGGAAATTACACCACAATAGTTGAGGGGAATAGATGGCTCGTTAAGCTTATAGAAGTAAAGCCAAATGCTTCTCTTTCTTTACAAATGCATCATCACAGAGCCGAACATTGGGTTGTGGTTAACGGAACAGCATTGATAGAAAAAAATGGAGAAAAACAACTTTTAAGTGAAAATGAAAGTACATTCATTCCTTTAGGTTGCAAACATAGATTAAGCAATCCAGGAAAAATGAAACTTGAGCTTATTGAAGTTCAAAGCGGAACGTATTTAGATGAAGAAGATATCATTCGCTTCGAAGATTCTTATGGCAGAATTAAACAATCTTAGTTGAAAAACTATACTCTATAAATTAAAATTTTTGGAAATTAATTTTATAAAATAATTTATAATTAAAAATTTTTATTCCACAGTTACACTTTTTGCCAAATTCCTAGGCTGATCAACGTCTAAGCCTTTATGAGCTGCTATGTGATAACTAAATAACTGTAAAGGTACAACGGTTAATAGAGGACTCACCCATTCACTAACTTTTGGAATAGCAAATAACTCATCAAACATTTCCGATTCCGGACCACATGTAGATACACCAATTAAACGGGCATCTCTAGCTTTAGCCTCTTGCGAGTTACTTAGAACCTTTCCATAGACAACTCCAGGAACAGCTAGAGATACTACTGGAACATGTTGATCTAACAAAGCTATTGGTCCGTGTTTCAACTCTCCAGCAGGATAACCTTGCGCATGGATATAGCTTATTTCCTTTAGTTTAAGAGCACCTTCGAGTGCAATTGGATAATTTATTCCTCTCCCTAAGAAAATTACATCCTTTGTTTCAACAAACAAATGTGCTATTTCTTGGGAGAGAGAATCATGTTTCTTTATAAGATCTGTTAGCTGTTTAGGAATTAATCTCAAATCATTAGATAGATCTAAAATTTCTTTAGGGGTTCTTTTGTTTCTATGCGAAGCAAATAGGATTGTTAAACCATAAAAGGACAACATTTGACCAAGAAAGGTTTTGGTTGCTGCAACACCTATTTCGATGCCTGATCCAATATCAATAACATTTTCTAATTCGCGACCAAATGAACTATCAACTCTATTAGTAATTCCCAATTGATGAAACGAAAAATTAGCATCTTTAGTAGAATCTCTTCTATCCTTTTCCATCCTTAAGGCAGCTAAGGTATCTGCCGTTTCACCTGATTGACTTACTCCTATTGTCAAAGTATTTGGGGAAAGTGGAGGCGGAGCGTACCTAAATTCACTAGCAAAATATACATTTGTTGGAACTCCTGCAAACTGTTCCAACAAATAAGCACCAACCATACCTGCATGTCTGCTTGTACCACAGGCAAGTATTTGTATTTGTTCTATTTTTTCAAGGATAGATTTAGATATCGGCAAAGCCACCGGATTTTCGGAGGGCAAATCAATAGGCAAAAATCTATCTATCCATAGTTGTGCCGTCTCTGGCTGCTCATAAATTTCTTTAAGCATGAAATGACGGAAATTTCTTTTATCCGCAAAAAATTCCTTTCCCTGCAAGATCGATGGTGCTCTGTGCTGCCTCTTTCCATCCTGATCATAAAGTTCAATTCCTAATGGAGTTAAAAGTGCAATTTCATGATCCCTTAAAGGTAAAAATGTACGGGTAAACCCTGTCAATGCTGGAGTATCACTTGCACAAAAAAACTCACCTTCCCCAAAACCAATAACTAATGGAGCTTGTCCTCTAGCTACTACTAGAGCATTTGGTACCTTAGACCAAATCACTGCTATGGCATAAGTCCCTTCTAATAAAGTCAAAACTTTTTGAACCGCGTTTATTAATGTCTGTTCATTTTGGGAAATTCCATTTCCCATAGACTGCTCTATCTCTAAAGCGATTAAATGTGGAATTATTTCAGTGTCAGTTTCCGAGGTTAATTTAATTCCTTTAAGTTTAAGGCTGCTAGATAACTCTCTGTAATTTTCGATAATCCCATTTTGCACAACTGCAATTTGCCCTGAGGAATCAAGATGAGGATGGGCATTTCTTTCGTTAGGTTTACCATGGGTAGCCCATCTGGTATGGGCGATACCAACATGACCTTTGGGAGGCTTTTTTTTAATTAAATTTGAGAGATTAATTAGCTTTCCTTTTGCTTTTGCAACATTTATTTGTCCAATTTGATCGTTATTTAAATTATCAATTGTTGCTATACCTGCAGAGTCATAGCCGCGATATTCCAATTTTCTTAATCCATCAATAAGTAAAGAAGAAACTTCTCTTGATCCAATAACAGCAAATATGCCACACATATATTTAAATTAACATGACAAATTATTTATATAAAATAAACCTTCTTTAAGAAAAATACTAATTTTTAGTATGCCAAGCCCATACTCCTAGTTGTTTCATCACCTAAGTAAACCCGAATACTAAGGAAATCAGTTGGACAAGCAGTTTCACAACGCTTACATCCAACACAATCTTCTGTTCTTGGAGATGAAGCTATCTGTGAAGCTTTGCAGCCATCCCAGGGAACCATTTCAAGAACATCCAGTGGACAAGCCCTTACGCATTGGGTGCATCCAATACAGGTGTCATAGATTTTGACGGCGTGTGACAAATTACCAACCCATATTTCCTTGATGTATAAAACTATACCTACGTTTCGCTACATAAAAAAAAATAGTTGCAATGCCGTCACTTTTGTTAACTCGACACTCTAACCCGTAGTATTGGAAGTCAGGTCTAAGAAGGTTATGTCCCAGGAAGCAATCCTTGAAAAAGTTCGTTCTATTGTCGCAGAACAACTAAGCGTTGAAGCCGGTGAAGTCAAACCGGATTCAAATTTCCAAAACGACCTCGGAGCCGACTCTCTCGACACTGTCGAATTAGTGATGGCTCTTGAAGAGGCATTTGACATTGAAATCCCCGACGAGGCTGCTGAAGGCATTGCCACTGTTGGTGATGCAGTCAAATACATCGAAGAAAAACAGTCTTGAGGTTCAAATGATGGAGAAACTCCATCGAGTTGTTATTACAGGTCTTGGCGCCATTACTCCAATTGGCAACAACATCGAAAATTACCTCCAAGGGCTTCAATCCGGACAAAATGGGGTAGATCAAATAACACTCTTTGATGCCTCATCCCATGCATGCAGATTTGCAGCAGAGGTGAAAAGTTTTGATCCCACTGGCAAATTAGAGCCAAAAGAATCCAAAAGATGGGATCGTTTTTCAAAATTTGGAGTCATTGCAGCAAAAGAGGCCTTGAATCATTCCGGGCTAATCATTGACGACTCAAATTCTGGAAGAATCGGTGTAATTATTGGTTCTGGAGTTGGCGGATTGCTGACTATGGAAACCCAAGCTCATGTTTTAGAAAACAAAGGAGCTAGTCGAGTTAGTCCGTTTACTGTTCCCATGATGATTCCCAACATGGCTACAGGGCTAGCAGCTATTGCACTCGGCGCCAAAGGTCCAAGTTCATCAGTTTCAACTGCTTGTGCCGCTGGATCAAATGCTATAGGTGATGCATTCAGACTGCTCCAATTAGGCAAAGCAGATGCAATGATTTGCGGCGGAGCAGAAGCAAGTATTACCCCTTTAGGAGTAGCAGGATTTGCAAGTGCAAAGGCGTTATCTTTCAGAAATGATGACCCATCTACCGCAAGTAGACCGTTTGATTCTCAACGAGATGGATTTGTAATTGGAGAAGGGGCAGGAGTACTAATTTTAGAAACTCTTGAACATGCTCAAAAAAGAGACGCAACAATCCATGCAGAAATCATTGGCTATGGAACCACTTGTGACGCTCATCACATTACCTCTCCTACTCCAGGTGGAGTAGGAGGTGCAGAAGCTATGAAACTTGCATTAATTGATGGACAAATTAATCCAGAAGAAGTCGATTACATTAATGCTCACGGAACTAGCACTCCAGCTAATGACAGCAATGAAACATCTGCTATAAAAAATGCTTTAGGACATCATGCGTATAAAGTCCCTACAAGCTCAACCAAATCTATGACTGGACATCTACTAGGAGGGTCTGGAGGAATCGAGGCTGTTGCTTGTGCTCTGGCAATAAAACATGAAATAATTCCGCCAACAATTAATTATTCAAATCCAGACCCAAATTGTGATCTTGATTATGTGCCCAACAAAGCAAGAGAAAAGAAATTAGGTGTCGTACTATCTAACTCATTCGGGTTTGGCGGTCACAATGTCTGTCTAGCTTTTCGACAAATGATCTAACTTAATTTCATTTTCGCTTTTTACTTAAATTTCTTACCCACACTCACTAATTCAAAATGGTTGCCTTGACTACTTCCCTAGACACACTTTGCATCAACAGCATCAGGATGCTCGCTGTTGATGCAATTAATAAATCCAAAAGTGGTCATCCAGGTTTACCTATGGGTTGCGCACCTATGGGTTATGCATTGTGGGACAAACACTTACGACACAATCCAAAAAACCCAAAATGGTTTAATCGAGACAGATTTGTTCTTTCAGCGGGACATGGATGCATGCTTTTGTATGCTCTTCTGCATCTGACTGGTTATGACTCCGTCACCATTGAAGATATAAAAGAATTTAGACAGTGGGGAGCTAAAACCCCAGGACATCCAGAGACCTTCGAAACTCCTGGAGTTGAAGTAACGGCAGGACCTTTAGGAGCAGGAATCTCAAATGCAGTTGGATTAGCTATTGCGGAAGCTCACCTTGCTGCAAAATTCAACAAGCCTGATTCAACAGTTGTAGATCATTACACCTACGTAATAATGGGAGATGGATGTAATCAAGAGGGTATTTCTTCAGAGGCCTGTTCTCTTGCTGGGCATTTAAAACTTGGAAAATTAATTGCTCTCTATGACGATAATCACATAACTATTGATGGAAGAACAGATGTCTCATTTACGGAGGATGTCTTAAAAAGATATGAAGCATATGGATGGCATGTACAAGAAATACCTGAGGGGAATACAGATGTTGAAGGAATATCTCAAGCAATAGAAAAGGCCAAAGCCGTCACTAATAAGCCATCAATTATCAAAGTCACAACAACTATTGGCTACGGTTCACCTAATAAAAGTGATACTGCAGGTATTCACGGCGCCCCGTTGGGCGAAGAAGAGGCAGAGCTCACTAGAAAACAATTGGGTTGGTCTTACAAACCTTTCGAGGTTCCCCAAGATGCTTACGATCAATATCGTCAAGCAATTCAAAAAGGAGGACAACTAGAAGAAGAGTGGAATCAAACCCTAGCAACATACAAAGAAAAATATCCTAATGAATCATCTCAATTTGAGCGCATGTTGAGAGGTGAACTCCCTGAAGGCTGGGATAAAGACTTACCTACCTACACATCCGATGACAAAGGGGTCGCTACTAGAAAACATTCTCAAATATGTCTAGGAGCGCTTGGTCCAAATATTCCTGAACTAATAGGAGGTTCTGCTGATTTAACGCATTCAAATTACACAGATATCAAAGGTGAAACTGGATCTTTTCAATATGACAGTCCTGAAAAACGTTATTTGCATTTTGGTGTCAGAGAACATGCTATGGCAGCCATATTAAACGGTATTGCTTATCACGATAGTGGTTTAATTCCTTATGGTGGAACCTTCTTAGTCTTCGCAGACTACATGAGAGGATCTATGCGTCTTTCAGCTCTTAGTGAGCTTGGGGTTATTTATGTTTTAACCCATGATTCCATAGGTGTTGGTGAAGATGGCCCAACACATCAACCCATAGAAACAATTCCATCCTTGAGAGCAATGCCAAACATGATGGTTTTCCGTCCAGGCGATGGCAATGAAACAAGTGGTGCTTATAAAGTTGCAATTAAAAATCGTAAGAGACCAAGTTCCTTATGCCTAAGTAGGCAGGGTATGGCCAATCAACAAAATTCATCCGTAGACAAAGTTGCTTTAGGTGGATACGTGCTTGAGGAGTGCGAAGGCACCCCAGAACTAATACTTATCGGAACAGGAACTGAACTTGATTTATGTGTTCAAGCAGCGAAAAAGCTAACTGCAGAAGGAAGAAAAGTGCGTGTTGTTTCAATGCCATGCGTTGAACTTTTTGAAGAACAAAGCGAGAGCTATAAAGAAGAAATTTTGCCTTCAAATATCAGAAAACGCATAGTAGTTGAAGCTGCAGAGAGCTTCGGATGGCATAAATATATTGGTCTTGATGGTGACAGCGTAACTATGAGTAGCTTTGGCGCATCTGCTCCAGGTGGCTTATGTATGGAGAAATTTGGATTTACAGTTGAGAACGTACTAGATAAATCTAGAAATCTTCTCAACAAATAAAATTAATCATTTAATTACCATATAGTTCATCCAAACAAAACAAGTTAAACAAAGAACTAATTTTCTTTGTTTAACTTTACTGGAGTTAATTCAGCTGCACCTTTTGATTTTATTTGATCGTCTAATTGATCAAGATCTTCATCTGTGATTTTTGTATTCATCGGGCAATGGTTAGGGCCACACATGGAACAAAACTCTGCTTTTTTGAAAATTTCTTCCGGTAAAGTTTCGTCATGATATTGCTTAGCTCTCTCTGGATCCAAAGACAATTCAAACTGTTTGTTCCAGTCAAATTCTTTCCGAGCCTTACTTAATTCATCATCGCGATCACGAGCTCCTGATCTATGTCTTGCGACATCTGCAGCATGAGCAGCAATTTTATAAGCAATCAAACCCTCTCTGACATCATTAGGATTTGGCAACCCAAGATGTTCCTTAGGTGTTACGTAACAAAGCATCGCGGTCCCGTACCAACCTGCCATCGCTGCACCAATCGCACTTGAAATGTGATCATAACCAGGAGATATATCTGTTACCAATGGACCTAGAACATAGAAAGGCGCTTCTGAACACTCCTCCATTTGCTTCCTAACATTAAATTCAATTTGATCCATAGGTACATGACCGGGACCTTCAACCATGACTTGAACATCATGCTCCCAAGCACGTCTAGTCAATTCACCAAGAGTTTTCAATTCTGCAAGTTGAGCTTCATCTGATGCATCATGCAGACATCCAGGCCTGAGTGAATCACCTAAAGAAAAAGTGCAATCATAACGTTTAAATATTTCGCAAATATCATCAAAACGAGTAAACAAAGGATTTTGCTTGTAGTGATAGAGCATCCATTGAGCAAGAATTCCTCCGCCACGACTCACTATTCCAGTTATACGACCTTTAACCTTTGGTAAATGCTCTATCAATAAGCCTGCATGAATGGTTTGATAATCAACTCCTTGTTGACAATGCTTCTCTATTATGTGTAAAAAATCATCCTCAGTTAATCTTGAAATAGAACCATGAACACTTTCTAAAGCTTGATAAACAGGAACTGTCCCAATCGGTATAGGGGAAGCATCAATAATTGCAGTTCGTACCTCATCTAAATTAACCCCTCCAGTAGAGAGATCCATTAGAGTATCTGCGCCATATTTCACTGCCAGCTCAAGTTTCTTTAATTCTTCACTAATATCGCTTGCATTAGGCGAGGCCCCAATATTTGCATTAACTTTACATTTTGAGGCAATACCTATTGCCATCGGTTCTAAGTTCGTATGGTTAATGTTTGCCGGAATAACCATTCGACCTCGCGCAACCTCTTCCATAACTAGAGACTCAGGAAGATTCTCACGCTTTGCCACATACCTCATTTCTTCAGTAATTTGGCTTTTGCGAGCAAAATACATCTGAGAAACATTGTTTTTACCTGTTCTGGAAGCCACCCATGAATTCCGCATGAACTTAAAAGCTATTGAATAAACAAGGAGTAATATTCATCAAAGATCACAAGATTTCACTTTCCTTACACTGGTTCAAACCAGATCAAGTTCAGAGGGTGTGATCTCAGCCATATAGCAAAGCGATATGGCACCCCTAGTGATAAATATAAATTAGCTCGAAATCGGCAACTAAACCCTAAAGTTTTTATAGATAAAAATTTTGGAATTAAAAATTTTGATCATTCATATCTTTTTTTATCTCTAGAAACAACATTCTTCGTCGCCTAAATCTTCTAGTCGCTCCAGTCAAAACCAGTCCACTTCCAACAACTAAAGCAGGTATGGCTTGGATTTTATCTCTGCCCTCTCTATGTAAAAAGCCTGTAATTGCTAATAAAATTAGCAAAGGTGCAGAAATTGATATTAATGGGTTACCCAATCTGTTCATAAAATTACGTGGCTAGATGTCTTGCAAAGTGTTCGATGCCATGACTAATGCTTGAGACAAAATGTTGATTCCTAATTCCAGGCTTCTTTCATCCAAAGAGAAATTTCCACTATGCAATGGGGCACAACCTTGATCTCCAGCAACTCCTAATCGAAACATGGTCCCTGGAACATCTTGCAAGAAGAAAGCAAAATCTTCAGCACCTAATGACGGATTTTCTAAATAAACAATATTTTTTTCATCCATAAAATTCTTCGCACAGTTAGATAACAAACTAGTCAACTCTGGATCGTTATAAACTGGAGGCGCGATCGACTTGAAATTTATATTAGCTTGAGCTCCATAAGTAGAAGCTATATTTTTTACTATTTTCTCAATCCACTGAGGCAATTTTTCATAAAGGTTGCTATCAAGACACCTCACTGTGCCAAGAAGCTTAACCCTCTCAGCAATAACATTATAAGCATTTCCTCCTGAAATTTTCCCAAAACTAATAACTACAGGCTTAAGAGCATCTATACGTCTACTAATAGCCTCTTGAAGTCCACTAATAACTTTCGCAGAAATCCAAATTGAATCTATGCCTTCATGAGGTCTGGCTCCATGCCCTCCATTGCCAATAATATCTATTTCCAATTCAGCCGCGGCGGCTGTAAAAGTACCACTTCTTATTCCAATCTTCCCAACTGACAAATCTGGATAAACATGCACACCAAAAAGAGCTTGTACTCCCTCAAGAACCTTTTCAGCTCTCATCCAATTTGCACCTTGAGCAATCTCTTCAGCAGGTTGAAAAATGATTCGGATCCGAGAATTTGTAAATTTGTTTTTTGCTAATACTTTCGCCACTCCCAAACCGATACAAGTATGCAGATCATGACCACATGCATGCATCAGGCCTTGAATTGCAGAGGAATAATCTAAACCTGTTCTCTCCTCAATTGGCAAAGCATCCATATCAACTCGTAAGCCAACGACAGGTGCGCTTTTATTACCCATTTCAGCCACCACTCCCGTTTTACCAACAGCTTCTTTTACTTCCCAACCTGATTGTCTAAGCTCCCCGGCAACAAGAGCAGCAGTTTGATATTCCTGACCGCTTAGCTCTGGGTGAGCATGAAGATGACGACGTAATTGAATCAAATCAGGCAATATATCCTTGGTTAAAACGTCAATTTTTTTTTCTAAATCTTTCATCTATCATCCAATGCAAGAAATGCAATCAAATCATTTATGGGTCTTGGAGGCCAGCGTCGAATATTCAACAACCAATCCTTATCACGATATCGAATATCTAATCCAGCAGCCGCAGCCCAATTGCTTTCAGCTTCACCTGAGAAGCCTTTACTCCATAGAAGAGCACTTAATGCTGCTCTAGCATCTGCGAATAAAGGATATTTACGAATTAATATTCTGATTTTCTTTTCAGCGAGTTCAATATCGCCCAATTGATAAATCGCAAGCGCCTCACTAGACCTAGCCATAGCTACAGAATTATTGGAAGAGGCAGCTTGAGCAAACAATTTCTTCGCTTCAATCCAATTGTCCATGGAGCCCATCACATTACCTAAGTTATATAAAGCTGAAACATCTTTAGGATTCTTGTTTAAAACGTAGTTGTAATCTTTACTGGCATCCTCCCAACGCTGCAAGGCTTCTTCAGCAATTCCTCTATTCAGATAAGGATCTAAATCTTCAGGCGAAATTTCAATAGCCTTAGTTTGATCTTTTATAGCTCCTTTAGGATCACCAAGAGCTAGACGAATATTACCTCTATTACTTAACGCAGCAGCATCAGTTGGATTCTCATGTAAGTAAGAACTCCAATCTTTTTCAGCTCGAATGAAATCTCCTTCTTTGCTTTCTTGAAGAGCCTTCTCGAATAAAATTTTAGGAAGCATTTTAGCTTGGGTCGAAAATGGCACGAAAACAAAAATAATAGAAAGTAAAAGTAGAACTTTTACAACTCTTCCAGCAATCATGTATCTATCTTATTTTCGGAAGTTAGCAAATAATGTTTTTTAGCTGCTGGAGTAACAACCCTTCCCCTAGATGTTCTCTGTAAAAAACCAATTTGCATTAGATAAGGCTCAACTACCGTTTCAAGAGTCGTTGAATCCTCTCCAAGTGCAGCAGCCAACGTTTCAAGTCCTACTGGACCACCTTGAAATTGATTAAATAACAACCCTAAATAACTTCTATCTGTTGCATCTAACCCTCTTTGATCCACGCGATGCAGATCAAGTGCATCGTTAACAACTTGAACATCAATCATTTTTGAAGAGGAATGCACTTCTGCATAATCTCTAACTCTTCGTATGAGCCTATTTGCAATCCGGGGAGTACCTCGACTTCTTTTCGCTAATTGGTGAGATGCTTCCTCTGAAATTAATAAATTAATAAGTTTCGCAGATCTTTTAATTATATTTTCAAGGTCCAAATAATTGTAAAAATCTAGTCGCTGAGTTATGCCAAAACGATCTCGAATAGGAGAGCTTAATGCTGCGGGTTTTGTAGTAGCACCTACTAACGTAAAAGGGGGGATTTCGATTGATCGCATTCTCGAAGAAGTGCCCTTACCTATTGTTAAATCCAACCTTCTATCTTCCATCGCTGGATACAAAAGTTCCTGTGATATACGATTTAGTCTGTGAATCTCATCAATAAAAATCAATTCACGAGGCTGCATATTGATCAATAATCCAACGATATCCCTTGGTCGTTCAAGAGCAGGAGCGCTTGTAACTCTAGCTTTAACGCCCAACTCCTCCGCAATAACAAGAGCCATGGTAGTTTTTCCCAATCCCGGCGGCCCATAAAGCATTAAATGATCAAGTGCTTCTCCTCTTTTTAATGATGCTTTAACTGAAATCTCAAGAACTTGCTTTAATTCAGATTGACCTACAAAATCATCAAAAGATTTAGGCCTGAGTGAATCTTGTTGAGATAATTTAAGCTCCTCCTTTAAAAGACTGGGATCAACCAATCGTTCCTCTCCTTTATCATTAGGGAAGGAAGAATGATTAGTAATTGAAGACACAATTGCCATGACCGAAGGGTAGTGGCATCTCAACAAAAATGTAGGTAAATAGAAGAATGAGCAAAAAAGGAAAGAAAAAATCCAAAAATAATTCCTCAGTCGATGGAACTCGTCGCCTAGCAGAAAATCGACAAGCAAGATATGAATATGAAATCCTAGAAACACTTGAAACTGGCTTAGAGCTTCTTGGAACAGAAGTCAAATCAATTAGAGCTGGAAAAGTAAATTTAAAAGATGGTTTTTGCCTTATAAAAAAAGATCAAATTCAACTACATAATGTTCATATATCACCTCATAATCATGCCGGTAAATTTTTCAATCACGAACCTCTGAGAATCAAAAAACTACTTGCGCATCGAAAAGAAATTGAGAAATTAAAAATAAATTTAGAGAGAAAAGGTTTAGCAATAATACCTTTAAGTCTTTATCTCAAAGGCTCATGGATAAAGTTAAAAATAGGAGTCGGTAAAGGAAGAAAACTTCATGACAAAAGAGATCGAGAGAAGAGCAATGACTACAAAAGAGATGCAGCCAATGCTCTAAAACGTTTTTAGAAGAAAAAAAATTTATTACTTTTTACTAGAATTTTTATAAAAATCAAACTTTAATTATCTTTTCTCATGTGACATCCAAACTAACATTTTCTGGTGGAGGTGTTGGATCAGGATCAGCAATGAGCATATGTTGTAAAACGATTTCAGGACGCTCGCTATCTCTCCATCTAATGCGATAAGCAGGCATTTTTGTGCCCCTGCTTGTGGTTTGCTCAACAGGTTCCATAACCCAACCGCGTCTTGAACGCCCCTGGGGGTTCCTTTTCACAACAGCATCTGCATGCTTGAAACGGAAACCAACTCTCTCGCCACTCATCTGAACAAAATACTTACTCGCCTATTATCCACTCTGATGGGTCACTTTCCGGTTTGTTTTAAATTTGATTCTGGTCGTAAAAGTGGAAAAGCTATTACATCTCTTATGGAAGGACTATCTGTTAACAGCATTACAAACCTATCTATACCTATTCCTAGACCTCCTGTTGGAGGCATTCCGACTTCAAGAGCATTGATAAAATCCTCATCCAAACTTTGAGCCTCAAGATCACCTGCTTCCTTTTTCGCTTGCTGCAAAAGTAAACGTTCTCTTTGATCAATAGGGTCAATTAATTCGCTAAAAGCATTAGCAGTTTCTCTACCAACAATAAAAAGTTCAAATCTTTCAACTAAACCTTTCTTAGTTCTGTGTTTTCTAGCCAATGGAGAAATCTCAATTGGATAGTCCATAACAAATGTAGGTTGAACCAGATTTGGCTCTACTACTTGTTCAAAAGCTTCATTTAAGAGCCTTCCAACAGTGTCGGCCTTCTCGGGCACTTGAAGCCCCTCTCGACGCATTTCAGCTCTAGCATCATCAGCATTATCTCCAAACAATTCAAAATCAATTCTTGTGAATTCCTTAACTAATTCATGCATCGTGGCCCTTCTCCAAGGAGGTTGCAAATCAATTTCTTGCTTTTGATAATTAATTTTTTTAGACCCACAAATCTTCTCGCAAACTGAAGAAAGTAATTTTTCTGTTAAATCCATCATGTCGAAATAATCAGCAAAGGCCTCATAAATTTCAACAGAAGTAAATTCAGGATTATGCCTAGTGCTAATTCCTTCATTTCTAAAAATTCTTCCAAGTTCATAGACCCTTTGAAATCCACCCACCACAAGTCTTTTAAGATGCAATTCTGTTGCAATCCTCAAATACAAAGGCAAATCCAGTGTGTTGTGATGAGTTATGAAAGGCCTTGCATCTGCTCCACCAGCTTCTGATTGTAAAACTGGCGTCTCAATTTCCAGAAAATCTTTTTCATCTAACCATCTTCTAATTGAACTAACTAATAAAGCCCTAGTTCGAAAAGTTTTTCTTGACTGCGGATTCACAATTAAATCTAAATATCTTTGTCTGTAGCGCTTTTCTACATCGGCAAGTCCATGCCATTTATCTGGTAAAGGTTGTAAAGATTTTGATAGCATTGACCATTCAAAAACCTTTATAGAAAGTTCACCTCTATCAGTTCTCCTGACTATTCCACTAACGCCTATCCAATCACCAGAGTCAACGAGAGAAGTAATGTTCTCAAAATTATTCTTTAGATTCTCGCTATTTTCATTTTGATTTAAGGTCGCCTTTTCTAAAAAGAGTTGAACTGTGCCTGTTTCATCGGCAAGAGTAAAAAAAGCAAGTTTTCCCATCACTCTTCTAGAAATTACTCGCCCTGCAATTGATACTTCATCTTTCTTTTCTTCGCCATTTGGCAAATCTACATATTTTTTCTGCAAAACATTCGCAGAGTCAGTTGGTCGAAAATTCAAAGCATAAGGACCTTGGCCAAGGCTTTTTAGTGCTTTTGCCTTCCCGAGGCGAGTATCTCTTAATTCAGACAAGGAAATTCATACATACGGCAGGAATAAACGAGATCAAATGAAAAACCTATTAATTTTGAGCTATTAATCTTTAGCTGGCAATAGCAGTAGGAAATTCTCCCATTCTTTGGGAAGCGTAGCCAATACCTCTTACAGTGAGAATCAGTTCCGGATTCCTTGGATCAGGTTCAAGCTTGCCCCTTAAACGAGCCACATAGACATCCACAACCCTTAAATCAGCTGCTCTTCTGGGAGGATAACCCCAAAGCTGTTCCAAAATCTCTGCTCGAGGTACAACACGCCCAGGATCACGAAATAATAATTCCAGCAAACTAAATTCAGTATAGGTAAGGCCTATCCTTTCTCCTCCTCTGCTGACTTGCCTTCTATTAGTGTCCACTACAAGATCACCAAGCTTCATTACTCCTTGACCAGATGGAACCTCTCTAGGTTCATCAATAGTCGGAGCAGGGCCCACTCTTCTCAAAATCGTGGCAATTCTTGCTTCTAACTCCTTGGGACTAAATGGTTTAGCAAGGTAATCATCAGCTCCTAAATCTAACCCTGCTACTCTTTCTGAAATAGCTTCAAGAGCAGTCAAGAATATTATTGGCACACAAGATTCTGCTCTTATTCTTCGACAAACTGCAAAGCCATCCATCTTAGGGAGCATCACATCAAGAACAACTAAGTCTGGTGCTTCTTTATGAAAAACCTCTAGTGCTTGCTCTCCGTCCTGTGCAGATAAAACTTGATAGCCAGCAAGATTAAGCCTTGTGACCAAGACTTTCAATACTGCTGGTTCATCATCTACAACCAAAATGCAGGTCATGATATTAGCTGTTGCCTTAGTGACAGGACCATCGCAATTTTATGTCGAAATGGCTTTTTGTTATATGACGATATCATCTTCAAGTCAGGTATTCAAAGCCCTTTTACTAATCTAAAAGACAGAGTACCAACTAATAAATAAGAATTTATTCTATTTTTAAAGCTTTAATTTTTTTTGCATTAGTTTTTTTTATAAGTAATTAGAAGCCAAGAGGAGACAAATGGGGCAACTAAGCCAGTAATTATTACCTCTGAAATTAATACATAAATTGACCAAGAATGAAACCAATTATTTCTTAATACGCTATACAGAATAATTTTTTGAACCCAAATAGAAAGGCCAACAAAGGCAGTTCCAAAAATAGCCATCAAACCAATATTTAAAAATAATTCAATTTTTTTATTATGCAATCCATATATGCTCCAAACTAATGACAAAAGAAATAAGGATGGAATATAAGAAACATCACTAATCGTAAAAGAATCTATAAAGATTCCCAAGAAAATTGAACCTATAGCAGCTTTCCAAGGACTATTCTTGAGTGAAAATGGTAACAATAAAATAACAGGCCAGCATGGAGTTATTCCATTTATTTTAATCCAATCAGGAGATGCAATTACACAAGCTTGTAAACAAAGTATAGTAAAAAAAATTAATAATTTCTTATTACTTTTGGCCATTATTTATCAAGATCTGAACCCAATCTATTGCCTCAGGTGATGCAGTTAATTGGACTATTGCATATGGAGACGGTAAAGCTTTTTCGTTAACAAACTGAACAATTCCAATTGTTAAATTTGGTGGTAATAGAGTACTGGCTGGAGATGTCGTCACAGCATCTCCAATTTGAGCCAAACTATTTTTATTTAGGAAAATTAGTTTTGGTCTATTTGTACCCATCCCAGTCAAAATCCCATGTTGCTGGGTTCGATCAATCCAAGCTCCTACTTGATGACCAGGGTCAGTCAATAATCTAACTCTTGCAGTAAGTGGAGTTATATTCTCAACTAGGCCAAGTAAGCCCCCTGGTCCAACTACTGTTTGGCCTTTCAAAACACCATCTTTTGCACCCTTATTAATTTCTAGCTGTTGCCACCAATTTCTTGAAGATCGAGATATTACAGCAGCTGAAATTCTTTTATCATCATTTAACTCTTTCAAAGAAAGAGCTCTTCTTAAACGAGTATTATCATCCTCTAGCAATTGTAATCGAATATTTCTTTCAATATTTTCTCCTTCTTTAATCCATTCTCGTTGAGCAGTTCCAGGGAGTATGGGTTTTAATAAAATAGAATATAAATCTAAATATCCTGCTCCTTTTGTCCAGCGAATGCCAAACAATAAACATCCCAATACAAATAATACCCAAAACTTACTTTTCAAAAGTAATTGAAACCCTATTTTCTCTCGGGTTTTAATCATTGTTCAATCTCTAATTACATTTCTAGCAAAATCAGGCGTATCTAAAACTCTTCTCATTGATTTAAAATCATCTAAAACTAGACCACATCCATTAACAACGCACAACAATGGATCCTCAGCTACGTGAGTAAAAATTCCTGTTTCATGACTTAAAAGATCACTAATACCTCTAACCAATGCTCCCCCTCCTGCCAGCATTATTCCCCTATCAACAATATCTGCAGCCAGCTCGGGTGGGGTTCTCTCTAAAGTCCTTTTTACAGCATCAACAATCTTATTAAGAGGCTCTGACATAGCTTCACGTAAATCCCCCGCTTTCAAATTAATAGAACGAGGTAAACCTGAGAGCAAATGCAATCCCCTTACATCTATTGATTGCAAATCAAATTCATTAGATGGAAAAGCTGATCCAATTTTAATTTTTATCTCTTCGGCTGTCCTTTCACCAACTACTAAGTTATGTACTTTTTTTAAATAAGTCGCGATGGAATCATTGATTTCATCTCCCGCAACCCTTACAGATTCACTTAAAACTGTTCCGCCAAGACTTAAAACAGCTACTTCAGTAGTACCTCCTCCAATATCAACGATCATTGTTCCGATAGGCTCTGTCACCGGTAAAGAAGCTCCAATTGCGGCAGCAACAGGTTCATCAATTAAATGCACCTCTCTTGCTCCCGCAAGACCAGCTTCACGAACTGCTCTTCTCTCTACACCAGTTACTCCACTAGGGATACCAACAACTAGTCGGGGTGCAATAATTCCACGACCCTCATTACATTTTTGAATAAATGTCTTGAGCATTTGCTCCGCTGCATCAAAATCAGCTATAACCCCATCCCTAAGCGGCCTAACGGCTCGAATATTTCCTGGTGTTCGCCCTAACATTAACTTTGCATCATCACCTACAGCGAGGGGGACTCCCTCTTCCAAATCCATTGCTACAACGGAAGGCTCTTGCAATACAATTCCCTTACCAGAGACATAAATCAAGGTATTTGCAGTACCTAAATCAATCCCAATATCTCGGGAGAATTTGAAACGGTTAAAAAACACGGATTTCAATCATTTGAGCCATCATAAAGAGAGTTGAACTAAGATAAATATATTATTTAGCAACCAGTAAACAGAGGAGGTAATGATGGCAATAAATTCAGTCACTCTTGTAGGCAGAGCAGGAAGAGATCCTGAAGTTAGATATTTTGAATCTGGAACTGTAGTAGCCAATCTAACAATGGCTGTAAATAGAAGAAATCGAAACGATGAACCAGATTGGTTCAATTTAGAAATTTGGGGCAAACAAGCACAAGTCGCAGCTGATTATGTAAAAAAAGGCTCTTTAATTGGTATAACTGGAAGCTTCAAATTAGATAGTTGGAAAGATCGTAATACTGGTGAGGATAGAAATAAGCCAGTTGTTAGAGTTGATCGTCTTGAATTATTAGGATCCAAGAGAGATTCAGATAATAGTAATTTCAACAATAATAATTCATACAATCAGCAGTCAAATAATGACGAAATTCCATTTTAAAAATCATTCTTAATTGTTAATTAGTTTACTTAGAGTTTTATAAATTAAAGATATCAAAGCACAAGATATAATTAAAATAATAATTGTCTTAAAGATACTTGAAAAAGGACTAATCCATTTTTCAATGTTTACATAATTATCTCCCAAATAAAACCCTGTAATCGTTAAAAATAAAGTCCAGATAAGGCTTCCTGCGGTTGTCCAAATCAGAAAGGGACTGATGGGCATCAACTCAACACCTGCGGGTACGGAAATCAAAGTACGAATTCCAGGTACTAATCTTCCCCAAAACACTAACGAAACCCCATACCTATTGAACCATTGACGACTTCTAGCAAGTTCTTGAGGCTTAATGCCAATCCAACGTCCATTCTTTCCAAGCCAATGCTCAAGTCTTTCTTCATTCACTAATCTGCCAATTCCATACCAAGGCAGCGCCCCAATAACAGTTCCTATTAAACCTGCCAAAACAACTGGTAAAAAATCTAATTGACCTTGCGACACATAAAAGCCACCAAGAGGCATAATTAACTCCGAAGGAATCGGGGGAATGAGATTTTCTAAAAACATTGCTATTAAGATCGCCCCATAACCTATCCACTGATTAGTCTCAACTGCATTTCCTATTAATACTGGTAAAGAAGATATAAATTCAGTTATGTGCATTTAATTTGAATTGTTTAAATAGAATTAATAACGATATTGATCTGTCTTATAAGGACCTTCGATTGGAACATTAATATATGCAGCTTGTTCTTTAGTTAACTTAGTTAGCTTTGCTCCTATCTTATCTAAATGAAGTAGAGCAACCATTTCATCTAAATGTTTTGGCAAAACATAAACTTTATTCAAATATTTAACTCCGTATTTGAATAATTCAATTTGAGCTAATACTTGATTGGTAAAAGAATTACTCATAACAAAACTTGGATGTCCAGTAGCACATCCAAGATTCACCAATCTTCCTTCAGCTAAAAGAATTATTTTGTTACCGCTTGGTAAAGTTATGTGGTCAACTTGAGGTTTAATATTTTCCCATTCATAGGACTTCAAAGAGGCAACCTCTATTTCATTATCAAAATGGCCAATATTACAAACTATTGATTCATTCTTCATCCTGATCAAATGCTCATGACGAATAACTTGAAAATTTCCAGTGGCCGTAACAAAAATATCAACATCTTCAACCACTTCATCTAATCTCACAACTCTAAAACCCTCCATTGAGGCTTGAAGAGCACATATAGGATCTATTTCAGAAATCATCACTGTCGCGCCCAATCCCCTGAGTGACTGAGCAGAACCTTTCCCAACATCTCCATACCCCATAACAAGGGCTACCTTGCCAGCCACCATCACGTCTGTAGCTCTTTTAATGCCATCAACCAAGGATTCTCGACAACCATACAGATTGTCAAACTTACTTTTAGTTACAGAATCATTTACGTTAATTGCTGGGAATACAAGTTCGCCGCTTTTTTCCATTTGGTAAAGACGAGCTACACCAGTTGTAGTTTCCTCAGTAACTCCTTTTATAAAGGATTTAGCTTTTGAATAGAAATTTGGATCTTGAGATAGTTTTTTCTTTATAGAAGCAAATAATGCAATTTCCTCTTCATTTGAGGGATTATCCAAAACCGAGATATCTTCCTCCGCTTTGCTCCCCAAAATTATTAATCCAGTCGCATCGCCCCCATCGTCAAGAATCATATTTGCAGATTCACCATCACTCCATTCGAATATTTTATGCGTATATTCCCAATACTCATCTAATGTTTCACCCTTTTTGGCAAATACTGGTACACCTGAATTTGCGATAGCAGCAGCAGCATGATCTTGAGTCGAAAAAATATTACAAGACGCCCATCTAACTTTTGCACCAAGTTCAACAAGAGTCTCAATAAGTACTCCTGTTTGTATTGTCATGTGGAGACTACCAGCAATACAAGCTCCTTTCAATGGTTTTTGGGACCCATATTTTCTTCGAAGTGCCATTAAACCAGGCATTTCTGTTTCTGCTATCAAAAGTTCTTTTCGCCCGAATTCTGCTTCGGTTATATCGTTAACTACGTAATCAATATTTTTCTCAAAACTGTTGAGATTTGACTTCGTTGCTGCAAACATAAATAAAACTCTCTATGGGAGATTGTGAAAAAAGATTCTGAAAAACAATTCGAGGTTTTTAATGAATTTGCTCAGCAAACAAATAATTTCTGCTGGACTCTAGACAAACCTGAATCAACAATGTCACTAGGTTCAACATTAACAAAAAAAATTCCAAACCTAAGCATTCTCCTTCTAAATGGACCTCTTGGGGCAGGAAAAACCACATTAGTTAAAGGAATAGCAAAAAGTCTAAGAATTAGTGAGCCAATCACCTCCCCAACTTTTTCTTTGTCCCAACATTATCCAATGGGGTGCCCTCCATTAGTACATATTGATTTATATAGAATTGAAGACTCAAATGCGGCAAACGAATTTTTTTTAATAGAAGAAGAGGAATCCAAAGCGATGGGCGCATTAATGGTTGTTGAATGGCCAGAAAGATTATCTCTTCCTGTGCATGATGCATGGAGAGGCAAATTAGAATATACCTTAGAAAATCAAGGCCGATTTTTTCAGCTTATTGCTCCACTGGATAATGACAATAAATTATCAATATCTTCCAAGTAAGGTTGTGAGTCAATTGCTCCAATACCTTGACATACATAGGCTCCACAGCCGATGGCAAAACGGATAATTTCCTCAGCCATTTTATAAGTTAAGCAATCCAATTCAGCAGACAAAAGCTTGTAAATTAATCCTGCTGTGAAAGCATCTCCAGCGCCTGTTGTATCGACAATTTTGGGTGGTGAAATTGAATTCGTATTACCTAAATTTTTATTTATAAACCAATGTACAGGATTTGCTCCGTCAGTAACTATTACCGATGGTTTTTGGGGCATGGTTAATGAAATCTCTTGGGGGTTAACAGACTTGAAAAACCACTGAGCTTCCTCCTTGGCAAGTTTGATTAAAGATACTTTATTTAAAATTGGTTGAATCATATTTACTTCTTGCGCAGAAGGAGCTTCTTCTTTAGATAATTCACTCCGCCAGAAAGTTGGCCGCCAGTTCAAATCCAGCACAATTTTAATTCCTTGATGATTAGCTTTTTGAATACACCATGAAAACGCCTCAGCAGAAATTTTAGAAGCCATAGGAATAGTTCCAATAACTAACCATTTAGCCTGATCAGAGATGAAGGGCCAGTCTTTAACAATTTGGTCAAGAGATATAGCTTGATCAGCAAAGCCAAAACCCTTTTCGCCTGCAAATCCTCCAAAAGTTCTTTCTCCTGAATGATCTCGACGAACTAATACAATCCTTGTTGGGCGTAACTTATCTTCTTGCAAACCAACTGTATTGATTTCGCGATCAATTATCAAATTCTTAAAATTGTGGCCAAAAGAATCATTACCCAGAGCCCCAATAAACGTAACGTCCACTCCTAAACGACTTAAAGCACAAGCAACATTTGCTGGAGCGCCTCCAAAGCAATTTGTTACGGGTTGATCAATAGCAGGATCTCCTCCAAGTGGACCAAGACGATCTATTAAAGCTTCGCCAAAAGAGATCACCTTCGTTGGATTCATCTTTCTTAATTTTGGATAAAATTACTATTGATAAATTATCAATTTTTTAAATTAATTTGTTTTTCAAATCAAAATATTTGTATAAAGCTGCAATTATTTTAGTATTAGCAGGAGGGAAAGAATAGTCGTCAAGTCTATTTGCAGATACCCAAAGTAACTTCTGACTAGCTAAGGGTTTTGGCTGTCCAGATTTCCATTCACAAAAGTGGACTATAAAGTTTAGTTTCTTAGAGCTATACGAATATTCAAACGATATAAGTTTTTTTCCCACTTCTACCCTTATACCTATTTCTTCCCTTAATTCTCGTTCAATAGTATTTTCAATAGACTCATTAGGTTCTTGCTTCCCGCCAGGGAACTCCCACAACCCTCCCATACTTGAAGTTTCAAGACGCTTGTCTATAAGTAATTCTTTATTTCTATTTAAAACAAGACCAACACCTATTACATCACTAGGAATTACTGTTTTCATACATTGGATTACTAATCACATTTGATAGTACTTTATATGAGTTTCACAAGCAAATTATCTAACATAGACTTAAAGTAAAAATAGAAATTAATTAAGGTTTAATTAAGTAATTTGATAATAAGATATCAAGTGCAGCCGGTGATAAATGATTATCATCACACATATATATCCCATTATTAAAACCTTGATGATTACTTGTACATGAATAAACATCTATAAAATAGGAACCTCTAACTTTTAACTCGGCTTTCAAAATGGAATTATATTCACTAATAAGTTGTTTTCTTTTTATATCTAAATCATCTATTTTCCCAGATAGAACAACTGGAGCGGCTACTCCAAAATAATATCTCTTGGAAAAAAATTTAGCTAATTTTTTTTCCATATAATCCAAATAAAGGTTAATTGTTTTTAAAATAATGGTTGAAATATCCTGATTTTTCTTTTTAGAAAATGCAAGAATTCCCTCATCCTTTCTACAATCTATTTCGCCAAAAGAGATAAGTACTTTTTCACTATCTATATAATTAATAATTTGCTGATCAAGAGATGATTTCCATTGATTATTATACTTACTGGCAAAATGCCATGCTTTTGCACCAGTTATCAAAACAGGCTGAACCTGTAGTTGCTTGTCATCTAATGATAGGATTTGATTTGAGAAAGACAAACAATTACTTTCGCCTATATGAGGTATCATTGCCTGAGATAAATTATAATTTATTTGTTTTAGTTTTGGATATAAATTATTAATAAAATTAAAAAATGCATTAGTATATTGTTTGATCTTATGATCCTTAATCAAATTGAGGCAACCTTTATTTATGAAATACTCAGTTTTCTTAAAATTAAGGTAAGTTTCTATAAAGTTGCCTTGAACTAAATTACAAATAGTTATTTCTAAATAAGCTCGCAACCTTTGTTCTGAGTTTGCAGATCTCAATTCAATAGTTGATTTAAAAGATAAAATTGATTCTTTTATCTTTCCAAGTCTTCCAAATATAACTCCACGATTAATCATAGCTTCAGGATAATCAGGTTTAAGTGTGATAGCTTGATTTATAGCAACTTCTGCTTCTTCCAACTTACCTAAATCACTTAATATACTAGCAAGATTATTATGCCCTAATGCTACAGTTGGCTGCAGTTCAATGGCTTTTCTAGTATAAATTTCAGCTTCATTTAATTCGCCAAGTCCCAACAATATCTTTCCTAGATTATGATAAGCATCTGCTAAATTTGGTTGCAATTTAATTGCTTTACGAGTGACTAATTCGGCTTCTTCTAATTCATTAAATTCAATAAGTATTCTTCCTAGTTCAGAATGAGCCTCTGCTGAATTTGGTTTCAATTCAATTGATTTACGAATTGCTAATTCTGCTTCTTCTAATTGATCAAGTTCAAAGAGTATGTTGCCAAGATTATAATATGATATAGGATTATCAGGTCTTATAGATACAGCCTTTTTGATTACCTTCTCTGCTTCCTGTAATTGATCAAGCTCTTTCAAAATTACAGAAAGATTTATATAAGCATCGACATAATCAGGATTTAATTCTATAGCTTTACGTATTAAAAGTTCTGCTTTTTTGAGTTCTCCAAGATCTTTATATACTAATCCTAGATTTGAATATGCCTGCTCATAGTTAGGTTCGATTTGAATTGCTTTTCTTAATAAATCCTCTGCTTCTTTTAATTTACCAAGCGTATAAAAAATAACACCATAGTTACAAAATACAGTTGGATCTGAGAAGCCTTGATCAAGAAAATATCGATAATATTTGACTGCTTGTGTGATATTTTCTTGTAAATGATAATTTACCGCCTTAGTAATAATTTCTTCTTTTGTTAGGTTAGCCAATCTATCTGTAAAGATATAACTATTTACATTAATATCAAATAAAGATAATGGAACTGGGTAAATATCTATTTGATTTGATTCTTCTTTTTGATCATCTTTGAAAGATCCATTCATTCTTTTTGTATCAATAAATCATCTTAAATAAATTATACTCCCATCATATCTATTATCTAAAATATATCTTTGAATAGGTAAGTAACTTCATAACTACAAGAGAATTCTCAGAAACATCTTCATTGCCATGGCGAGGTGCTATATAAGATAAAATCTAGCATTTACTTATACACCCATATCTATTATACGTAGATTAAGTAAACAGCCTAATTTCATCCTAATAATCTATACAAGAAGATCATAATCTTTAGGCCAATTTTAAATAAAACTTCCTAGCTATATTTAAAGCTTAATCTACACAATTTATAATCCTTACCTATGATATTTTAATACACTGAATAGAAGGATTCTTTCAGCTTAAACTTGACTTACTAAATTAATATTAATACTAGATTATTGAGAATCTATATATTTCGAAATTCTAAACTATTTGATTTAGATTTTTATTAGAGCCCGAAATATAATAACCCATATTGTAAAATACAATTTTAATTGAGTTATAAAATCAATACATGATTTACATGGATTTATATACATCAAAATTCATAATTAAAACGAGATCTAAAAAATTAAATAATCTCTAAATATATTTAAAACAAAATACTTACTTAAAAAATCATTGTCTTCTTTTTATTTATAGCATAATTATTTCATAAGCACATATTCTTTGCTAATGAATATACAATAGAATAAATCATTGGAGACTGATGAAACAATTTTGGAATTGGCAAAATTATCAAATTGCATGGCAAGTAGAGAAAAATGCTAATAATGATGGAATAGGAATAGTTTTAATTCATGGTTTCGGCGCATGTAAAGATCATTGGAGATTTAATCAAAAAAATATTAGTTCATTAGCATCTTGCTATGCTCTAGATTTAGTTGGTTTTGGAGAAAGTAGTCAACCAAATTCACAGTTATTATATGAGAAGAAAAGCAGTAACAATTTTAATTATTGCTTTGATAGTTGGAGCCAGCAAATTTTTGATTTCTGTAACGAAATAGTTAAAAAGCCTGTTTTCTTGATAGGAAATTCTATTGGAGGAGTTATTGCATTAAATACCTCAAAAAGATTATCTGAAAAATGCTTGGGTGTAATCTTAATTGATTGTGCACAAAGAACAATGGATGATAAACGATTAGCAGAGCAATCTTTATTGATGCGTTTTCTTAGACCAATTATTAAAACATTAGTAAGGCAAAGATTCCTAAGTGCTAATCTTTTCAAAAATGCAGCAAATCCAACTTTCATTGAAAAAATCCTAAAAGTTGCTTATCCAACTGGAAATAATGTTAATGAAGAACTAATAAATATACTTCTAAAGCCAACTCAAGGCGAAGGAGCTCCAGAAGCTTTCAGGGGATTTATTAATTTATTTGATGATTATCTTGCTCCCGATTTACTTAGATATTGTGAACATCCAGTACATCTAATTTGGGGAGAAAAAGATCCATGGGAACCAGTTGAAGAGGCTGAAAAATGGTTTAAAACTTTTCAGTGTATTCAAAGTTTAAATGTTATTCAAAATGCTGGACATTGCCCTCATGATGAAATGCCTGAAAAGGTAAATCCCATTCTTGAAAAAATTATTCAAGAAGCCATATAGGCTTCTACCGATTCACCTGATTTTCTAAGACCTCTCAATCCATCTCTTTCTAAATTTCTTACTCTATCTCTACTGATACCCAAAACTCTTCCAATTCCAGTAAGACTCATAGGATCATCACCATCCATTCCATATCTCATTCTTAAAACACGATTTTGTAATTCAGGTAATTGTTCAAGTAATGTTTCTAAGTCACCTTTCATGCAATCACTTTCAATTTGCTCAGAGGGCATATCAATTTCGTTAGATAATAAGTCAAGTAAAATAGTATCTTCACCATCGCCAATTTTAGTTTCCAAGCTAACTGGCTGACCAGCCCTACTCATTAAATCTTTAACTTCATTTTCAGGCAAATCAACATACTCAGACAATTCCTTTAACGTTGGAGTTCTAGAAAGTTCTTGACTTAATTCTCTTTGACCTTTCTTCAGTTTATTGAGCATTTCAGTTATGTGAATGGGAAGTCTTATAGATCTACTCTTTTCAGCAATTGCTCTTGTAATACCTTGGCGAATCCACCAATATGCATAGGTTGAAAACTTATATCCACGAGTGGGATCAAATTTTTCAACTCCCCGAACTAAGCCGATAGTTCCTTCTTGAATTAAATCGAGTAATTCCATATTTCTTTTTGTATATTTCTTCGCAACACTTACAACCAAACGAAGATTGGCTGCAACCATTCTCTCTTTTGCTCTTTTACCACTTTTCAATTTCTTTTTTAGCTGGAAAGGAGAAATTCCAGCCTTATCAGCGAAAAAATTTATATCTGGTTTTTCCCCTAGATCACTTTCGAGTTCGGTTTCAAGATTTTCAAGAACCATAAGATCTTGAACTTGTCTTCCCAAGGTTATTTCCTGCTCGTGTGACAACAAGGGAACTCTTCCGATATCCCTTAGATAAGAACGAACTAAGTCGATGTCTGTTACAGATCTTGCAGCAGTAGGAAAGGATGAGTTTTTAGCCTGAACAGGATCTGCTACCGCTGTCATTTGTTTATTGAGTTTTGTTAAGCTTACTACTAAGAATTGTAAAGATCAATTAAGAACAGCTCGGCTTCCCACACTTTGAGTAAAAACACTTATTCGGGTTCTACGCCAGTCTGCCTAAAAGCCAAGAAGCTGTTTTCAGATAAATCAACACCCCTGCAACATCTGTTGCGGTAGTGATAAATGGAGCAGACATTAAGGCAGGGTCTAAACCCATCCGATCAAAAAGCAAAGGTAATGAGGCCCCTGCAGTAGCGGCAAGGGTTGTAATAGCAATCAGGCTTATTCCTACAGCAGTTGCGACCAAAGGTCCCTGACCTTGCCACCAAGCGAAAGGTACAACAAATAAAGCCATCAAAACTCCCAGCAAAGCCCCTGCCAAGGCTTCTTTTGCAATAGCCCTAAAAAGGCCAAGTCTTTGTATTCGTTGAGTACTTAAACCTCGAATAACAACAGTTGAACTTTGAGCTCCAACATTGCCCCCCGCGCCAATCAACAAAGGAATAAAAGCAGTCAATAAAACTACTTGCTTTAAAACCTCGTCATTCATAGCAATAACTTGAGTTGTTAGTCCATTTGCTACAACCAAAACGGCAAGCCAGACAATGCGCCGTCTGGCCACTATGAATAAGTTGCTTTGAAAGTAATCATCTTCGTCCCCAGCTTGAACAGCTCCAGCCGCATAAATATCCCTAGTTGCCTCCTGTTCTATGACATCAATCACATCATCAACAGTTACAATGCCAACTAGTCTTTTCTCAAGATCTACAACCGGTAAAGCTAAAAAATCATATCTTTGAATTGCTCTTGCAACCTCCTCTTGATCAGTATCAGTTCTGACATTGACAACCTCTCTTGTCATCACCTCCCCAATAAGTGATTCAGGATCAGCAACTACTAAATCCCTTAAAGATAAAATTCCGGTTAAATGCCTCTCTTTATCAGTCACATAAAGGCTGTAAATTGTCTCAGAAAAAGTAGCTCTTTGTCTAACTAGTTTCAAAGCTTGAGAGACACTAAGAAATTCTTTAAGATCTATAAATTCCGTAGTCATGAGTCTGCCAGCCGTTTCAGACTCATACCCCAACAGCTGAGCAGTTACACGCCTTTCTTCAGGACTTAGCTCTGAAAGTAAACGCCTGACGACTTTTGCAGGCAATTCATCAAACAGTCGAACACGATCATCGGGTGACATTTCCTCCACTAAATCGAGTACTTCGTTTGACCTCAAGCGATCTAAAAGATTTTGTTGTACGGAAGGGTCTAAATATTCGTAAACCTCAATTGCTTCGTTTTTACTCAAAAGCCTGAAAGCCAAGGCTTGCAAAATCATCGGCAATGTTCCAATAGCCTGAGCTATATCTACAGGCTGGACAGGACTGAGCAGTAATTTGACCCCATCGTAATTACCAGCAGAAAGCATAGCCTCTAATTGCTGAGCAACCGCCTCAGCGACCAAACTGCCATTTGCCAATGATTGAGTCTCACGAGATGCCCCTTTTTGTTCGTTCATATTTGGAGCAGCAAGCCTTTATTATTTTATGGCTAACCCACAATTTTTATTACTTCCATATCCATGTCCGTAAATATCAGTAAAGTTGAGGTCATCTCTTTTGACAATAAGAAAATCACTTTTGATCATTACAAAGGAAATGTCTTATTGGTTGTCAACGTCGCAAGCAAGTGTGGATTTACTAAGCAATACAAAGCGCTTCAAAATCTTCAAGATAAGTATCAATCACAAGGCTTCCATGTTTTAGCTTTTCCTTGTAATGACTTTGGGAACCAAGAACCTGGTGAATTGGAAGAAATAAAAAAATTCTGTTCAATAACTTATGGAGTAAATTTCCAACTTTTCCAAAAAGTTCATGCTAAAGGCGACACAACAGAACCTTTTACTTCTTTGAATAAACTAGATCCAGCCGGAGACGTTGAATGGAATTTTGAAAAATTTCTAATCAATAGAAAGGGAGATGCAATCGCAAGATTTAAAAGCTCAATAGAGCCCAACAGTATTGAAATCACAAAAGCAATTGAACAATTGCTTGATTAGGCTTTTATTTTCTTAGCAAAAAAGTGTCCTAAACAAACAGCCAATAATCCAATTATTACTGTTAGGATTGAATTAAGAAAAAATAATTTGTAAAAACCGTGACTGATTAGTTTAAATAGTTGAAAAGACCATCCACTAAATGTAGTTAAAGACCCACAAAATCCAAATCCAAAAATCAATTTATATCTCCTAGAGATAGGCATTGCATTGACAAAACCTAATAAAAAACAACCAATAATATTTACTATCCAAATTTGATCAATTTGCCATCGAAATATAGCAGCTGGGACTGCTCCAATCGCAATCAAAAAAAAATTATTGCTAAATAAATATTTCATTTATTAATTACCTAAAAATAGTCCTAATGCTAAAGCAATTATTCCTAGTGACAAAGAAATCATCAATAATTTTAATGCTCTAAAAAAATATAATTGTCGAAACATCTCAAATAATTCATAAACAAATGTAGAAAAAGTGCTTAAGCTACCTAAGAATCCAATTAATATAAAAAGTACTAATGTATAAGAATAATTCAAAGAGCTAATCTGAGGCATTAAAGAAATGAATAAACCAAGGAAAAAAGAAGAAAAAGTATTAATGATTAGAATCCTAAAATACTTAATTGATTTACATGTTTTAAGTTTTTTATAAATTATAAATCTTAAATTTGCTCCCAATACTGCTCCTAAAGAGACTAATAAGATATCCTGCAATTAATTAGGTTTTGCTAATATTTACCCATCCTTTTATATAAAAAAATTGATAAAAATCCTGACTAATAACATTTACTAATAACCACTTTCCATTATCATTACTATTCCAAACCTTCATTATATTTACAGGAGTTCCTGCTTTAACACTAGTTAAAATAGATGCATTGTTAGAAGCTGAAGAAAGCAAATTGAATTCTTTCAATGCAATTAGGGGCGATCTAATATTTTTTTCTCTATGCTGAATATTTGATTTTTGAGCACCTCCAGCAGGCAATGTAGTTGGGACTACCAAAGCAATACCTAAAAGCCAAATCCAAAGTATAAAAGTACCAATTAAATTCATCAAATATCTAAAGCAGCAAGATCCATTTCAACACTATGAGTTTCAATGAACTCTCTTCTTGGTGCAACTTTATCTCCCATTAAAATTGTAAATATCCTATCAGCTTCAAGAGCATCTTCTATCTCAACCCTTTTCATCATTCTTGTTGTAGGGTCCATAGTTGTTTCCCATAATTGTTTTGGCATCATTTCTCCTAATCCTTTAAATCTTTGAATTGTATAATTAGCCTTTTCGCCAAAACTTGAAAGAGTTTTTTGCAAATCTGATTCGTTATAGCAATAAGTATGATTCTTTCCTCTTTCAACCTTGTATAGAGGAGGACAAGCAATATAAATATATCCACCCTCTACAAGGGCTTTTTGATACCTATAGAAAAAAGTCAAAAGCAAAGTTCTAATGTGTGCACCATCAACATCAGCATCAGTCATGATTACTACTCTGTGATACCTTAAATTCTGAACTTGAAAATCTTCTCCTTTGATACCTAAACCTAGCGCTGTTATTAAAGATTGAATCTCAGTATTTTTATATATTTTTGCATCATCAGTTTTTTCAATATTTAAAATTTTTCCTCTCAAAGGTAAAATTGCCTGAAATTTTCTATCTCTTCCTTGCTTAGCTGAACCACCAGCAGAATCGCCCTCAACAATATATATTTCTGATTCCGATGGATCTCTAGAACTGCAATCTGCCAATTTACCCGGCAATGTAGAGCTTTCTAAAACACTTTTTCTACGAACAAGTTCCCTAGCTCTTCTGGCTGCCTCGGCAGCATTAAAAGCTTGAATTGCTTTCTCTAAGATCAAGTCAATCACACCTGGATTGAATTCTAAATATTGACTAAGAGACTCACCAACCAAACTATCGACAATTCCGCGTACTTCAGTATTTCCTAATTTAGTTTTTGTTTGACCTTCAAATTCCGGATCTGGAACTTTAACTGATAAAACAGCTGTTAATCCCTCTCTAATATTTTCTCCTGCTAAGTTCGAGTCTCCATCTTTTCTTTTGCCTCTTTTTTTAGCAAAAGAATTTAAAGTTCTAGTTAATACAGTTTTTAGTCCTTCAATATGAGTTCCACCATCAATTGTTCGAATATTATTAGCAAATCCCAGAATGCTATCTGAATAGGCATCAATGCACCACTGCATTGCTGCTTCAACCTGAACTCCATCTTTTTCAGAATTAACATAAATAATTTCTGGATGTAAGGAATCTTTTTCCTTAGTCATATAGTCAACATATTCTTTAATACCGCCCTCATAAAAATAAACTTCCTCATGAGGTTGTTGATCAGAATCTAAAAACTTCTTTCTCTCGTCACGAAATACGATTCGTACTCCACCATTTAAATATGCTAGTTCTCTAAGTCTCGAAGATAAAATTCCATATTCAAAAGATATTCCATCCGTAAAAATCTGATGATCGGGCTTAAAACAAACGGTCGTGCCAGTAAGGTTTTTATCTGATTTAGAAAGATTCTCAGACTTTAAGCTACCAATAGATGAGCCTCTTTCGAATCTCTGAAAATGTACTTTTTGCTGCCTACGTACAGTTACTTCAACCCATTCACTTAAAGCATTTACAACCGAAATACCAACGCCATGCAACCCTCCAGAAACCTTATAACCTCCGCTTCCAAATTTTCCACCTGCATGCAAAACAGTTAAAACTGTTTCCAATGCACTCTTGCCAGTTCGAGGATGTATGTCAGTTGGAATTCCACGGCCATTATCCGAGATAGATGCTGATCCATCCTCACAAAGTAAAATTGTAATTTGATCACAATGCCCAGCGAGCGCCTCGTCTACAGCATTATCTACAACTTCATATACAAGATGATGAAGCCCTTTAGACCCGGTTGATCCTATATACATTCCAGGCCGCTTTCTTACTGGCTCCAAGCCCTCTAGTACTTGGATCTGCTCAGCACCGTAAGCTGCTTGGACTTTTGAATCTTTACTCATTCGGATAACAGCAAACAGGCAATGTTGTCTTTGATACGAGCATTAGCCGAAACCTTTCCCGAAATTTCAATTTAACATTGGTAATAAAGAAAGTCTTAGGAAAAATTTCAAAACCTAATCAAAAAAATTAATTTTATGCAATTACCTCTAATAAAACCCCTGCAAGGCAATCATGCAAACCAATAAACCTCTTGTAATAGCAATTATGGGGCCAACCGCAAGCGGAAAAACTGAACTTGCAATTAATATTGCAAAAAAAATCAATTCTAATATTCATAATATCGATTCACGTCAAATTTACATTGATATGAACATTGGCACGGCAAAGCCAACTGCAGAGCAACGAAAACAAGTACCTCATTTTCTAATTGATCTTTGCGCGCCATCTAACCCTATCAATCTCCATGATTTTCAATCAATAGCAAAATTATCAATAGAGAAAGAATTGAAAAAAAATAAGGTAACTATACTTGTAGGAGGTAGTGGCTTATATCTGCAAGCATTAACCAGCGGGCTTACTCCACCAGCGGTACCACCTCAAAAATTCTTAAGAGATCAGCTTTATAAAATCGAAAAAGAAGAAAGACATAATCTATTAAAATTTTGCGATCCTGTATCTGCAGATAAAATTCATCCAGAAGACTCATTAAGAGTAATTCGTGCTCTGGAGGTTTTTTATGCTACTGGGAATATGTTTTCTAAACAAAAAAACCTGCTTCCTAATCCGTGGAGAGTCTTGGAACTTGGATTAAACCCTGGCAATTTAATCGAAAGAATCCAATTTAGAACTCAAGAAATGTATAGGAACGGATTAATAGAAGAAACCGAAGATTTGATTATTAAATACGGAAATAATTTAGAGTTGCTTAAAACAATTGGATATGGTGAAGCAAGGTCTATCATTAATGGAAATATTAATTATGAGGAGGCTTTAGAAATAACAATTAAACGAACTTGCCAATTAGCCAAAAGGCAAAAAACTTGGTTTAGAAATAAACATAATTCCAAGTGGCTAAATGATGAAAGTGCATTACACGAAGCTTTATCTTCTATCTATAAGGTTCTAGGTTGATTTTCTTATATATGATTAGAATTAATACAACAGGTACTTCCCACATAATTATTCACTGAATGCCACCTCGTCCCCGTTTTGATCGTCGCGCTCCTGAAAGAGAGCTCCCCAACATTAATGAAAGAATCAGCTATGCAAACTTAAGAGTTGTTGATTCAGATGGCACCCAACTTGGTGTCATTAGCCGAGAAGAAGCTCTTGAAGTCGCTAAGGAAAGAGAACTTGATCTTGTTTTAGTCAGCGAAAAAGCTACTCCTCCGGTGTGCAGAATAATGAATTACGGCAAATTTAAGTTTGAGCAAGAAAAAAAAGCTAAAGAAGCTAAGAAAAAATCACATCAAACAGAAGTAAAAGAAGTAAAAATGAGGTACAAAATAGATCAACATGATTATCTAGTGCGTATTAGTCAGGCCACGAGATTCTTAAAAGCTGGAGATAAAGTCAAATGTACTGTTATTTTTAGAGGTCGTGAAATCCAACATACTGCTCTAGCAGAAACTCTGTTGAAAAGGATGGCCACAGATCTTGAAGAAAAAGCAGAAGTTCAGCAATCTCCTAAAAGAGAGGGAAGAAATATGATTATGTTTTTAACTCCTCGTAAAACTCCTTTATTAAAGAAAGAAGTAGATGAAACTGAACCAAAGAAAGTGATGAGAACAATCAGTTAATTTAAACAAACTTGACATTAGACAAACAAATAATTGTCACTAGCCCTTATATTTATTAATCTAGCCACATTCACACCTGTCATACATAACGCGTGAGATTCCATATTCAACAGGAAAGTGAAATCCCTGCATCTAGTCAATTACATAATCAAATATGCTTTGCCATTGCAGCCAGGCATTACCCTCCTGGGCACAGATTGCCAAGTACTAGACAACTGGCAATGCAAACAGGTTTACATCGGAACACTATAAGTAAAGTATATAGACAGCTAGAAACAGATGGGGTCGTTGAAGCTATTGCAGGATCAGGGATTTATGTTCGAGATCAGCAAAAACAAAAAGATTTAAGAGATAGCTCTCATTCAATACGAAAAAAAGGTATTCAGGATGTAGACCATGAGGTTCGTAAAAGTATTGATCAACTTTTAGATGCAGGATGTACCTTGCAGCAAACGAGAGAATTATTTACACGTGAAATTGATTGGAGACTTAGATGTGGAGCTCGCTTACTCGTTAGTACTCCGAGAGAAGATATTGGGGCATCATTACTTATTGCTGAAGAATTGGCTCCTCATTTAGATGTCCCAGTGGAGGTTGTTCCCATGGAGGAACTTGAAAGCGTCTTAGAAAGTTCAAGCAAAGGAACCGTAGTCACAAGCAGATATTTCTTACAACCTTTAGAAGAATTAGCCAAACTTCATAAAGTTAGAGCAGTAGCTGTAGATCTCAGTGATTTTCAAAAAGAACTAACAATATTAAAAAAACTTCGCTCAGGTAGTTGTGTAGGAATCGTGAGTATTAGCCCAGGCATTCTAAGAGCTGCAGAAGTTATCTTACACAGCATGCGTGGCAATGAACTACTTTTAATGACTGCAAATCCCGATGTAGGTAGCCGTTTAATAGCTTTATTAAGAGCGGCAAGTCACGTAATTTGTGATAGCCCTAGCCTACCCGTTATAGAACATACCCTTAGGCAAAATAGATCTCAACTAATGAGAATGCCACAAATTCATTGCGCACAAAAATACCTTAGTGACTCTACAATTGAAGAGTTAAGTAAAGAGATTGGCCTTCTCGAGTAAACATTGCATTGCATTTAAATCAATGTTTCGATCACTCAGTTCAGATATAGCAATCATTAAAGAAAGAGATCCCGCAGCGAGAGGTGTCTGGGAAATACTCTTTTGTTATCCAGGATTTCAAGCTTTATCAATACACAGAATTAGTCACAAGTTATGGAAAATCAAACTTCCTCTCATACCAAGGTTAATGAGTCACTTCACTAGGTTTTTAACAGGTGTAGAAATTCATCCAGGTGCCAGGATTGGTAAAGGTGTATTTATAGATCATGGAATGGGCGTGGTAATTGGAGAAACAAGTGAAATAGGCGATAGATGCTTGCTATATCAAGGAGTAACTTTAGGCGGTACTGGTAAAGGGAGTGGAAAAAGACACCCAACTCTAGAAGACAATGTCGTAGTGGGTGCAGGAGCGAAAGTGCTTGGAGGGATTCGCGTAGGCACCAATACGAGAATTGGTGCAGGTTCAGTGGTAGTAAAAAATGTTGAATCAAATTGTACTGTTGTCGGCATTCCTGGCCGAATAGTTCATCAAAGTGGAGTCAAAATAAATCCGTTGGCACATTCTGCACTCCCAGATACAGAAGCCAATGTTTTACGAAATCTTATGGAAAGAATTGATCAATTAGAAACTGATATTTTAGGATTACAAGATCTAGTAGTTAATATTCAAAATAATAAAAAGAATGAAGATATCATCTTTGGAGAATCACAAAACATAAGAGATAAGGAAATTATAGAATTTATTGGCGATGATGTGAAATAGTTAATTGAATAAATTTATATCTTTCTCACCCTCTATTTAAAGCAAGAAGGGTAATCTCTTACTCTCAAAATCAAGCAATTTAATTGTACAAAAAAGACCTACTATATTAATGCCCAAAATTAAAATTGAATGCTGATAATTTATATATCCACTAATTATACTAATTCTAAGAGGATCTAAAATCTGATATATAAAGTTTAAATTTGTAATCCAATCTAAAGAACCTAAACTTTCTTTTCTATATAATATTGGGGAAGTTAAAAAAACTAACTGGAGAACTATAGGGACTAATTGAGCAATATCTGTGAACCGAACACAAATCAAGCAAACAATTACCGGGAACCAATATATGAAGATAAATAAATTTAACAATGGTATCCATGAATAAGTTAATAAATTACTTATTAATGTAATTTTTAAAAAAAGAAATACAAAAAACACTAATACAAAAGATTGAATAAAAGTTTGTATCTGAAAAGCCCATTCTTCTAAAGTATAAAAAATAGGCTTCAGATTCATATTCTTAATATTCGATGAATTACATGCAAACAGATTAGGTGAATTCGAGATAGATGAACTAATTGTATTCCAAATGAGTAGACCAAATCCTAAATATATAAAATAAGACCTAAAGTCTTCTACGGAAAAAACAGTACCATAAACAATCCCTAAAGTCCCGATAGATAATAAATTAGAAAAACCTAACCAAAAGCTTCCAAGAGTAGTTCTAGCAAATCTTGCTCTTGATCTTGAGGTAGCTGTATACCACCATGCCTTCCTACTTTTAAAAGCAAATTTAAAATTACCCAACAACATTTTTACGATAATAGTCATGAGTATGATAGTAATTCAATGCAGCATCTAAAGGGCCGTCATATGCAATTGATCCATGGCTAAAAACAATGCCTCTATTACAAAATTGCTTTAAAAGTTCTTCAGAATGACTCGCTAAAAATAAAGTTGCTGCGGATTCCATAAATTCTTTCATTCTCTCTTCAGCTTTATCGTAAAAGTCAGCATCACCTGTTCCAAACCCTTCGTCTATAGCCAAACAATCATGAGGACTTGAGGTAAGAATAGAAAAAATTAATCTTGCAGACATTCCATCGCTATAAGTTTTTATAGGCAAAGAAATATAGGAACCTAGACCTGAAAATTCTATTATTTCATTTAAGAAAGGTTCGAAGCCTTTTAGACTGTGATTTTTAAGTAAATAATGTGCTTTACATGCATCAATTCCAGAAAGTTCTGAACTAGTTAAAAAGGTCTTTTGGAGCATAGGATAAACATCTACTAAAACATTGATATTTCCTTTTGTAGGTAAATAAATGCCTGATATCAATCTTAGAAAACTACTTTTACCAGAACCGTTATGACCAATTAGCCCTACTCTTTCTCCTTTCATGATAGTCAAATTTATATTATTTAGTGCGATTACATTAGTTCTATTTTTAGATTGATCTAAGGCACCACCTGTAAAGTTAATAACTTTCTTTGTAAATCTCTTGGTAAGAGACCTGTTTTCTAAATGATAAATAGGTATAGAAATAGATAAATCTCTAATTTCTATAGCTGGATTATTAAGCATATTTATTGAATCATCGGATAACGAGAAAACAACATCCCTTATCTGCTCAATGTTGACTTTCTGAAAAGTTATATTACTTAGAAAATTTGATACTCTAGCGAAAGCATTACCTGACAGCCAAGGGGATATTGAAGCAGGCTTATATAAATTAATCAAAGTAATGCTCTTACTAATTTGTTTAGTAAATAATTCTGCAGCAGAAATCTTATTTTGTAAAATATTTATATCATTTAATTCTTGTTCAGAATTAATAGAGTAAGACTTATTAGTTGAATACAAAAGTTCAAATACTACATCTGCAATTTGATAGTCTTCAACATTAATCCTATCCATCCAATAATTCAAACCTTCAAAATCTGCTTTTCTATTAAATAAGTTTAAATATAATTTATTAATTTTAAAATCAATAGATTTATCTTGAGAAATAGATTGTTTATATTCATCCTGTCTAGATAATTCATGAGATATTTCTCTAATAGTAATTGATTCATTAACTCGTGAAAGCCAATAATTTATTCCAGATGGATCTCCAGGTCTTCCAAAATATGCTATGTATAATTTTTGCAATTCATTGGAATCAATATTAATCATTTCAGTCAATTAAATGGTTGAAATTATTCTTCTATTTTCTTTTGAGTAGGTTGAAACATAAACATGGAATAAATTACATTTCTTCTCATGTTTATCATCATATCTAAAAACATATCGTAGCCCTCATTTTTGTATTCAATTAAAGGATCTTTTTGTCCATATCCTCTTAATCCAACTGATTCTCTTAGTGAATCCATAGCCTGCAAATGCTCTCTCCAAAGGGTATCTAATTGCTGAAGAATAAAGAATCTTTCAGCTTGTCTCATTATTCCTGGATGAGTTTGTTCTAATTGAGCTTCCTTCATATCGTAAGCATTTCTAAGCTGCTCTTTCAAAAAATCTTTTAATTCACTTTTATTTAGTCCAAGTAAATCTTCAGGTTTAAGATCATCCAATAAATATATAAATTCTTTCACTTTAGAAACTAAATTAGTTAAGTCCCACTCTTCAGGTGGTAAATCTTCGTTAACATATGCTTCAACTATTTCCTCCATAGTTCTTTGTCCATAACCTATAACTTGAAGTTTCAACTCTCTACCATCTAATACCCTTCTTCTTTCTGAGTAAACAGCTTTTCTCTGATTATTCATTACTTCATCGTATTCAAATATTTGTTTTCTAATATCATAATAATAAGTTTCAACTTTTTTTTGAGCACCTTCTAAAGAACGAGTAAGCATACCCGACTCAATAGGCATATCTTCCTCTACCCTAAAAGCATTCATAAGGCCTGCAACTCTATCCCCTCCAAAAATACGAAGAAGGTTGTCTTCTAACGATAAAAAGAAACGAGTACTTCCTAAATCTCCTTGCCTACCAGATCTACCTCTTAACTGATTGTCCACTCTCCTAGACTCATGACGCTCAGTTCCAATCACATGAAGGCCACCTGCCTCTCTTACTCTTTCCTCTTCACTCGACAAAACCTCCTCATACTCTGTTTTGATTATTTGTATTGCACTTCTTAATTCCTCAATATTTTTATCCTTAGTAGGCGTTTTTTCAGCCGCAGTAGCAATGTAATCATCTAGCTCAATGGAACTTAAAGCTCTATCTCCCCATTCTTTAACCAATTTGGCAGACAAAGAAGCTAGTTTTTTATCTGTGTCTTCAGTCAACAAAGCAGGATAGATATTTTTTAAAGATTCAGATTGAATTTTTTTTGAACTAAAAGTACTCGAATTTGCAGCTTCCAAAAATCCCTCTGAATTAGTCTTTCTTTGTAGAGGAATAGGTGGCTTATGATCTTCTTCTGGCTTGACTAAACGATGACTAAGAATTTCCTTTATTTTCAATCGAGCCATGTAATCGCTATTTCCACCCAGGATAATATCCGTTCCCCTTCCAGCCATATTAGTCGCAATAGTTACAGCGCCCTCTCTCCCTGCTTGTGCGACTATTTCAGCTTCTCTCTCAACGTTTTCAGGTTTTGCATTTAATAAGTTGTGAGGTATTTGCTGCTCTGACAAAAGAGTACTTAACAACTCACTCTTTTCAACACTTGTAGTTCCAACAAGTACAGGTCTGCCTTTTTGATGAATATCAGCAGTTTCTTTTGCAACTGCTCTCCATTTAGCAGATTCAGTTTTAAAAACTTGGTCAACCCAATCTGCTCTGGAAATCTTCCTATTAGTTGGAACAACTGTAGTCTCTAATTTATAAGTTTTTTCAAATTCAACTTCCTCAGTTTTTGCAGTTCCGGTCATTCCTGAAAGTCTGGGATATAAAAGAAAGAAATTTTGATATGTAATTGAAGCCAGTGTTTGAGTTTCTGGTTGTATTGGTAGATTTTCTTTTGCTTCAATAGCTTGATGCTGTCCATCACTCCACCTTCTACCAGGCATAACTCTGCCAGTAAATTCATCAACAATTACAGCTTCTTTATTTCTAACTATGTAATTAACATCTTTAATAAAAAGCTCTTTTGCCTTTAAAGCATTGGTAACGTAGTGAGCCCATGGATCTTTTGGATCGTACAAATCTTGCACTTGTAAAAACTTTTCAGTCTTAGCAAATCCTTCATCTGTCAATATACAACTCCTTTGTTTTTCATCTACTTCGTAGTCTCCCTCTGGATCAATTCCCTCTTTACTTAATTCTTTTGCTCTTAATAAGTTATTTACTACTTCAGCAGCTTTTTGATATTTTTCCTGAGATCTTTCTACTTGTCCAGAAATAATTAGAGGTGTTCTTGCTTCATCTATCAAAATCGAATCAACTTCATCAATAACACAAAACTGAAAATCTCTATGGACTATTTCTGATTTATCAGCAGCCATATTATCTCTTAGATAATCGAAACCCAATTCAGAATTAGTAGCGTATGTTATGTCACAATTGTAATTTTCTCTTCTTTGTTGTGGATTCATATCCTGCTGGACCAATCCAACACTAAGACCAAGAAATCTATGAATTTGTCCCATCCATTCAGCATCTCTTTTAGCTAAATAATCATTAACAGTAACCACATGGACCCCCCTGCCAGTCAAGGCATTTAGATAGCTTGGCAATGTTGCAACCAATGTCTTACCCTCTCCTGTTTTCATCTCGGCAATTTGTCCTTCATGAAGTACCATCCCTCCAATAAGTTGAACATCAAAATGTCTCATTCCCAATACTCTTTTAGAAGCCTCTCTCACAATCGCAAATGCTTCTGGGAGCAGATGATCCAGCAAAGAAAGCTGTTCTTTAAATGATGAAACTTTTTTCAGCTTGATCTTAAAATCACTTGTACGTGCTCTCAGATCGTCATCACTCAAAAGAACCAATTCTTCTTCAAACAAATTTATATCTGAGACGAGAGGAGCATATCGTTTAATTTTTCTTGTATTTGGGTCACCTAATAATTTCGCAAACATATATGTTTATATTGGTTAGAAAATTATATTATATTGTTAACTCAACAAGCAATAGTAAAGAATCAAATGAAATTAATATAAAAATAATATTATTTATATTTACAAGCACAATTTATAAACATTTAAGTCTACTCATTTTAAAATAATTAATCAGTAAAGGATAATATTTTTTTGACAAATCGCCAATGAAGTAAGATCTTGTATTAAACACAATGAAAAATAGTGCCTCAAAGCAAAATCGCACTGATCACAGGAATTACAGGGCAGGATGGTAGCTACCTTGCTGAATTACTTTTGAGTAAAGGTTACGAAGTACATGGTCTCATAAGACGATCCAGTCAAGTCAATACAAATTTACTTAAACATTTAATCAATGATCAAAGCAAAAATAACTTGCATTTTCATTACGGTGACATTAGTCAAAGCACAAATATTCTGAGAATTATCGGTGAAATCAAACCTGATGAAATATATAATCTAGCAGCACAAAGTCACGTAAAAGTTAGTTTTGATTTACCTGAATATAGCGCTCAAACCAATGCACTTGGACCACTAAGGATTTTAGAATCTATTAGAATATTAGGCCTAACAAAGAAAACAAAGATTTACCAAGCAAGCACTTCTGAACTTTACGGTCTTGTAAGAGAAAGTCCCCAATCAGAAAACACTCCATTTTACCCTAGAAGCCCATACGGAGTTGCAAAGTTATACGCCTATTGGATAACTATTAACTATCGAGAATCATATGGAATTTTTGCATGCAACGGCATTTTATTTAATCATGAATCACCAAGACGAGGAGAGGATTTTGTAACTAGAAAAATCACTCTAGGGCTGTGCCGAATTGATGCTGGAACTCAAGACTATTTATCAATGGGCAATATTGATGCTTTACGTGATTGGGGTCATGCCAAAGATTATGTTGAGATGCAATGGAGAATGCTTCAACAAGATATTCCAGAAGACTATGTTATCGCGACAGGTCAAATGACTTCTGTTAGAAAATTCATTGAGATGTCAGCTGAAGAATTGAATTGGGGAGGAATTATATGGGAAGGTGAAGGCCTCAATGAAGTTGGGAAAAGAAAGGATAATGGTAAAATAGTTATCAAAATAAATCCTAAATACTTCAGACCATGCGAAGTACATAATCTTCTAGGAGATGCCCAAAAGGCACAATCGAAACTTTCATGGAAAGCTAAAACAACAATCAAAGATTTGATCAGAGAAATGATTAATCATGATCGAAAATTAACTTTACAAGAATTATCTTCTTAGCTTTAAGAATATCTATAATGAATGAAATATTAAAACATCAGAACTTATAATTAATTAAATGGATCTAATTTACAGTGCCGTTATAAATAATGAATTTAAATCTCATACAGAAATAACGTTATCAAATAAAGAAATAATAACTTATTATATTGATAATACATATGGATGGAATGATCTTTCACTATATAATATATCAGGAAGTAGTAATACAATAATTACAGATAAAATTACTACTTTTAACTTAGGCCATAGTCAACAGTATAAGAATTTCATAGAAGAATCATTGAATAAAATTGATGAAATTATTGATATTGATTTCGCTCCAATGTCTACAAATAATGGATCTATGCTTGATATTTACCATGTAAACTACTCTTCAGGATTCAAGGAAAATGTCATAGGTCAAGTAATTCAACAAAAATCTAATGCAGGGTACTGGTGGGAAATACTTTGGAAAGATAATCCTTCAACTACTCAAAATAATCAAAAAGCTAATCTTAATACTATATTGCATGAAATTGGACACTCACTTGGATTAGGGCATCCATTTAATGATCCAACTAATCCTCTATGGGATTCATGGGATACTATAATGTCATATAACAAAGGGGCTAATGATTGGAACACATGGTTCTCAGAAGTTGACTTAAATGCACTAATAAAAATGTGGGGTAGAGAAGATGATCTAGGATTTATAGACTATAAAGATAATAGTTCTAATTATAAATTCAAACAGTCTAAAAATAAAAATTATTTTATTAAAACGGATATAGGATATGAAAATATCACGGAAATTAATACTCTAAAATTTACTGATAAATCAATTAATGTTGAAACAGATATTGTTGGCGTATTTAACCTAATTAAATCAGAAGATGATATTTCGGGTAAAATATATAGACTTTATAATGCGGCTTTTTCTAGATTTCCAGATAATAGTGGTTTACAATATTGGATAGAAAAAAATGTTTCTGGTGAAAACACGTACAAACAAACAGCTAATTCATTTTTAATATCAGAAGAATTCAAGAATACATATGGAACCGATTCCAGCAATCATGACTATATTACAAATCTTTACAGCAATGTTCTAAATAGAACGCCTGATATAGAGGGTTTTGAATATTGGTACAATCAAATCGAGACAGGATTGGAGGATAGAAGTGATTTACTTATTGGGTTTTCTGAGTCCTCAGAAAACAAGTCAGTTTTCTTAAATGAAACAAACATTATTTGATTGCATTTCTAGGAAACTATTTGGACACTTTTCTTGTGTTAATGTATATTGATTAATTATAACAATTTCAAAATGCCAACCATTACTATAGATGATAAAGAATACAATCTTGATGACTTAAGTAATCAAGCTAAAGAACAGCTAGCAAGTATACAATTTGTTCAAGGTGAAATAAAAAAACTAGAGGGTCAAATAGCAGTATATAAAACTGCATATGCTGCTTATACCTCAGCACTTAAATCTGAGATTGAGGAATAAGATATTGCAAAATAAAAAAATACAAAACAAAAAATCTATTAAGCAAACTTTTAATTATCAATCATTCTGTTAAATTTATAGGTTCTTAATGAAATCAATAGATCTCTTCCCTGAAGAATGCATAACAGTATTGCAAGAAAATAAATTAATTAAACCTCTTATTAAAGGAGAATTAATTAAAGAATTGCTGTCAAAGATCGCTCTTAGCAAGGAAGAGGAGGAAAATGCACTTCAACGTTTTATAAAAAAACTAGGTATAACCGATTCAAAAGCCTTAGAGAAATGGATAACAACTAATAAATTGACTGAAAGTGATTTACAAGAAAGAGCAAATAAAGAATTTAGATTAACGAAATATTGCATAACAAACTTCAGTCACAAGGCTGAGTCAAGATTTATTGAGAGGAAGGAAGAGTTAGATATAGTTGTATATAGCTTAATAAGAGTAAAAGATATTTTTAAAGCAAAGGAGTTTTACTTAAGGATTATAGAAGGAGAAAGTGATTTTGGAGATTTAGCTACACTTTACTCAGAAGGTTTAGAGAATAGAACTCGCGGTATAATTGGTCCAATTCCTTTGAAGCAAGCACATCCAAGACTTGTGACCTTATTAACCAATAGTAAACCAGGGGTAACGCAACCACCTATAGAGATTCAAGGATCACATTTAGTAGTAAGAGTCGAATCTTACGATTCAGCTCAATTTGATAGTTTTATGAAAGAAAAAATGGTATTGGAGTTATTCGACAAATGGATAGAAGCAGAAGTAAGCAACATTTCAGATAATTTTTTACTAAAAAATGAAATAAAAAACAAAGGTGTAGCAAAATGAATATTAATTTTAGATCAATAAAAGCATTTAGTGAGATTAGTGATCAAAATTTAAAACTCATAGAACGTGAGGCAGAGTACTTAAAATATCCTCTAGGTTATCCAATTTGTAATAAACAACTGATACCAAATAAAATACAAATTATCATAAGTGGAGAGGTAAGGTTTATACATGGTACTAGTCAAAAAGCAATAACCATATGTAAATTAGGTACAGATAACTTTATTGGTCTATCTTCTATATTAAGAGCTGAGGGATGTGAATCTTTTTCAGCAAGTAGTGATGTTGTAACACTGGCTTTATCAGATAATCTAATATTAAAGTTATACAAGGAAGAAGAGTATTTTAGAAAATTTTGCAATACATCTATTCAAGTTGGGGAAGTATTTGATATAACACTTCAGCTCTACCGTGATTTAGCAAAAAGTCATTTAAATATTAAGCAAATTTTTGATTTATTATTCAATAGTGCAAGTCTAAAAATAATTAATAATGATAATAAAATATCATTAGATCAAGAATATATAGGTTTTCTTGCAAGTGCAAATGTTATTGATTTAGAAATTGGATCAAACGTTATAAACAGGCAGAAAATCAATACTAGAGGTCCGCTTCCAGCAAGAATTTATACTTTCCCAAAATCAGTTTATAACCAGATATATGAATCTAATATTTCAGGTAAGAATCAAGATAAAGACATAGATTCCTATGATCTTGAAAATCTAGATATTCAAGAAGGTATAGGAACGCTATATCAAAGTAGTGAGAAAACAGGTCAATATTCTCCTACCAAAAAATTAAAAATCATTAAAGCTACCGGTGTGATGAGAGAGACACTGGCATGCCTTCAAATGTTAGCAGCCGAATTAGATCTTCCATATAGAGTTGATTCAATTGAAAAAATACTTAGAGACTCTTTTAAAAGAGGTAAAAAGCCAACAATCCAATTGTTAGGAGGCATAACCTCCATGATGGGTTTACATTCATCCACAGCCAAAGTTGAGGCTAAAAACGGAACTCGGCTCCCATATCCATCTTTAATTAGTTGGGGTGAAAGTTTTGCATTTGTAAAAGAAAGTAATTCAAATTTCCTAGAGATCATATCGCCAAGCCAGGGCATAATTAGATTATCTAAGGATCAATTATTAGAGAGTTTTGATAAAGATTTTATCGAGTTACTTTTAGTTGAAAAACATGAGCAAACCCCAGAAGCAAAATTTGGACTTCAATGGTTATTACCATCAATAAATAGATATAAAGTTATACTTATTCAAGTTTTATTAGCCTCTTTTGTTGTTCAATTATTTGGCTTAGTTAATCCTTTAATGATACAAGTAATTATTGATAAAGTAATAAGTCAAAGAAGCCTAGACACTCTTCAAATTTTAGGAGTAGCACTGGTAGTTGTAACAATACTTGGTGGGATCATAAGTAGTCTACGTACATTCTTATTCACTGAAACAACAAATAGAATCGATACGAGACTTGGATCAGAAGTCATTGATCATTTACTTCGATTACCTCTAAATTATTTTGATCGTCGACCAGTTGGAGAGCTTGGCAGCAGGATTGCAGAACTAGAAACAGTTAGAAACTTTTTAACTGGACAAGCATTAACAACAATATTAGATGCCGCTTTTTCAATAATATATATTATTGTCATGGTGATTTATAGTTGGTTATTAACATTATTAGCCTTAGCTGTAGTACCAATACAAATACTAATTACCGTTATAGGTACACCATTGATCCGCAGACAAATCAGAGAGATAGCACAAGAAAATGCAAAAACACAAAGTCATTTAGTAGAAGTGTTAACTGGAATACAAACAGTAAAAGCACAAAATGTTGAAAGAGTAAGTCGATGGAAGTGGCAAGAATTATATGGCAAATATATTTCTAAGACTTTTCAAAAGACCCTTACAGGAACTGCCTTAGGTGAAACAAGTCAAGTGCTGCAACAGCTATCTCAGCTTTTAGTTTTATGGGTTGGAGCAACATTAGTACTAAAAGGTGAACTAACATTAGGGCAACTTATAGCATTTAGAATAATATCTGGTTACGTAACTCAACCACTTTTAAGGCTAAGTACAATTTGGCAAAACATTCAAGAATTAAGAGTTTCATTCGAGAGATTATCCGATATTATTGATACTCCGCAAGAAGCAAGTGAGCTGGATAGAGGGAAGATTCCATTACCAAGCATTGAGGGTAAAGTAGAATTTGAGGATGTTTCTTTTGCTTTCGATATTGGAAAACCACTTGTGCTTGACAAAATCAATCTAAATATAAAACCTGGACAATTTGTTGGTGTAGTAGGACAAAGTGGAAGCGGAAAAAGTACACTTATGAAACTTTTACCCAGACTGTACAATCCAAACTCAGGTAAATTAATGATTGATGGATATGATATTAACAAGGTTGAGTTATATTCTTTAAGAAGACAAATTGGAATTGTGCCTCAAGAACCTCTGCTATTTGCTGGCAGTATTACTGACAATATTTCATTAACTGATCCTGATTCATCAAGTGATGAAATTGTAAAAGTTTCAAAAATTGCCAATGCTCATGATTTTATTATGGGACTTGAAGATGGGTACAGTACAAATATTGGGGAACGAGGAGCTGGATTATCTGGAGGTCAAAAACAGAGAATTGCAATAGCAAGAACCTTACTAAGTAATCCAAAATTATTAATAATGGATGAAGCAACCAGTGCTTTAGATTATCAAACTGAAAGAAAAGTTTGTGAAGGGCTTAAAGGCTCATGTCAAAACTCTACAGTATTTTTTATTACTCATCGACTCAGTACAGTAAAAAATGCAGATTTAATTGTGATGCTTCATCAAGGTTCTATAGTTGAGAAAGGAAGTCATAAGGAGCTAATGGAGCTAAGAGGAAGATATTTTGCCCTTTACAGACAGCAAGAGTCTACAGGAAATGAATAATTTAAAAAACAAACAACCTTTTAATTGGACAAATAAGATAAGTGAAAATTTAAACAATTTTCACAAAAAAAAATCTATATGGATGTCCTCATTAAAAGAAAGATTCTCAGCACTTGATCGAAAAGAGTTAACTTCAAGCATAAAAAACACAGTCAAGAAAAAAATAAATTTAAGAATTCCAAACCCATCTATTTATCTACAAAAATTACAAGACAAGCTTGAGCAAACAGCTAGAAGTGATACAAATCAAGTTGTATTAAAACAATCCAGATTTTGGGCAAGTGCGATTACTTGGGTATTAATGGGCAGTACAGCATTTGCAATAGGATGGATTTCAATAGCAGAAACAGATGAGATCGTTATAGCCAGGGGAAAATTAATACCAAAGAGAGGAGTCGTTGATGTTCAAATGCCATTAGAAGGAGTAGTAGAAGAAATCTTGATAAAAGATGGAGACTACGTATCAAAAGAACAACTATTAATACGTTTAGATACTGAAGCTACTAAAGTACAAAATTTATCACTGAAGAATAACCTTAAAATAAACAAAGATGTGCTCAATAGGCTTAGCGTATTAGTAGAACAAGGTGCTGTCTCTGAGCTGCAATATATGCAGCAAAAGGAAAAAATTGAAGATCTGGAAAGTCAATTAAAAATAAATCAAGTAAGGCTCAAATATCAAGAGATATTAGCTCCAGTAGAAGGAAAAGTGTTTGATCTAAAGCCTAAAGGTGAAGGATATGTAGCAAGAGCAAGTGAAGTACTCCTAAAAATAGTACCTGAAGATAATTTGATAGCAAAAATAGAAATAGATAGTAGAACCATAGGCTTTGTTAGGAAAGGGAAAAAGGCAGAAATAAGTATAGATTCATTTCCAGCAAGTGACTTTGGAGTAATTGAAGGTGTATTAACTAGCATAGGCTCGGATGCCCTAGAGCCTAAACCATCTGAAAATAAAGGGTATAGGTTCCCAGCGAAGGTAGAGCTTTATGATCAACATTTGGAATTAAAGTCAGGACAAAAGCTGAGCCTGAAACCAGGTATGAGTTTAACAGCTAATATAAAACTCAGAAAAGTAACCTACCTTCAATTATTTTTAAACAAATTTACTGATAAAGCTAATTCATTAAAATCTCTTTAATCAGATTGTATCTCATTTAAAAAGATAAGTATGTTTTAAAAATAAGAATATTCGACTTATTAGTTTGAAAGAATCTAAAATTAGAGAACGTAAATACAATAAAAGAACTAAAAAAAACAATATATTTCTGATTATCGATAAGTGAAATAGAACTAAAAAGGAATAATTAAATTAGCTATAAAATAAAAGATTTTAAATCTTAATTATCAATGCTGTAG